>NZ_JOMJ01000003.1:1127500-2531670 GCF_000711295.1 Desulfohalovibrio reitneri
AACGACAAGGAGGGGCAGCATGCGTAACCGCATATCACTCAACGCTAAACTCGTGTTCGGTCTCATCGGGCTGGTGGTGCTGACCATCGTGGTCCTCACTTCCATCAACCTGTGGCAGGCCAAGAATTCCCTTGAGAACTTCGCCCACACCACCGTCAGGTCCGTGGCCGAGTCGGTCATGCGCGACCTGGAGGGGCAGAACAGCCTGACCCAGGAAAAAGTCAGCGCCGACCTGGCACTGCTGCAGCAGATCCTGGACGCCAACGGCATCGTCCGCACCGACGATGACAACATGGAAACCATGACCGTGACCAACCAGGTCACGAGCGAAAAAGAACAAGTGACCATGCCCACCCTCAAGGCGGGCTATTCCTCCCTGTACGACCCGTCCATCGTGGACAAGCTGCAGGAAATGGTTGGCGGCACGGCCACCATTTTCCAACTCCACGACGACAAGCTCATCCGGGTCTCCACCAACGTGCTCAAGCTCGACGGCGAGCGGGCAACCGGAACCTACATCCCCTCATCCAGCCCGGTATTTAAGACCATTATGAAGGGCGAAACCTTTCGCGGCCGGGCCTACGTGGTGAACCAGTGGTACATTACCGCCTACAAACCCCTGACGAATATCGCCGGCAAGATCGTTGGCGTGGCCTATGTGGGCCGCCGCATCGTCACCCCCGAGGTCAAGAACACCATCCTCAATGCCGACATCCAGGGCGAGGGCTACGCGTACGCGGTCGCAGGCGACGGGACCTTCCTGGTCCACCCCGACGAGGAGATCGTCGGCACCAAGGCCAGCGAGGTCGGCCTGGGCGACGAGTTCATGGACGCTGACGACGAGTTCTTCAGGTACACTTTCAAAGGCGAGCCCAAGACCGCCTACGTCCACCACTTCAAGCCCTGGGACTGGCACGTGGCCGTGGGCATGGACGACAAGGACATGCTGCTCGGCGCGGACAAGCGCATGCTCACCGCCTCCTCTCTGGGCGCGGTTGGCATGCTGGCCCTGAGCGTGGTGCTGGCTTTCATCATCCTGCGGGTCATCAGCAAGCCGCTGCGCCAGCTTGAAAGCTACACTTCCAAAGTGGCCGAGGGCGATTTCACCGCCTCCATCGATTACCAGGCCAACGACGCCGTCTCACGCACCATCGAGTCCGTGCGCAACATGGTGGAGCAGATCAAGCAGCGCCTCGGCTTCGCCCAGGGCATCCTGGAGGGCATGCCCATGCCCTGCGTGGTGGTGGCCCCCGACGAGAAGGTGACCTACGGCAACCAGAAACTCATGGACCTGTTGGGACGCGACACCTGCGCCGAGGACTGCTACGGGCAGACCGCGGGAGAACTCCTCTACGGCGATTCAGCCAAGGAAACCCTCTCCAGGAAGGCGCTTAAGGAACGGGACCACCAGGAACGCGAGGTCTCCTACACCTCCCAGGCAGGCAAGGAACTGCAACTGGCGGTCTCATCCACCCCCATCTACGACCTGGACGGGGAGCTGCAGGGCGCTTTCACCACCTACTACGACCTGACCGAGATCCGCGCCCAGGAGCAGCGCATCCGCGAACAGAACGAACGCATCGCCAGGGTGGCCAGCCAGGCCGGAGAGATCGCCGAGCAGGTTTCCTCCGCCTCCCAGGAGCTGTCCTCCCAGGTGGAGCAGGCCAGCCGTGGCGCGGAGCAGCAAAGCGAACGCGTCCAGGAGACCGCTTCCTCCATGGAGGAGATGAACGCCACCGTGCTGGAGGTGGCCCGCAACGCCACCGAGGCCTCGGGCAGCGCCGAGCAGGCCATGTCCAAGGCCAAGCACGGCGAGGACGTGGTCAAGCGGGTCATCACCTCCATCGAGGGCGTGCGCGACCAGACCGAGGGGTTGCGCGGCAACATGAATAAATTGGGTGAGCAGGCCCAGTCCATCGGCGAGGTCATCACGGTCATCGAGGACATAGCCGACCAGACCAACCTGCTGGCGCTCAACGCGGCCATCGAGGCGGCCAGGGCCGGCGACGCCGGGCGCGGCTTCGCCGTGGTGGCCGACGAGGTCCGCAAGCTGGCGGAAAAGACCATGAACGCCACCAAGGAAGTGGGCGAAGCCATCGCGGCCATCCAGAAGGGGGCCGAGACCTCGGTGGAAGCCACCCAGAGCGCGGCCAAGGCGGTGGTGGAGTCCACCGAGTTGGCCGAAGAATCCGGCCAGGCCCTGGGCGAGATCGTCTCCATCGTGGAAGGCACCGCCTCCCAGGTCTCCTCCATCGCCACCGCGGCCGAGCAGCAATCGGCCACCTCCGAGGAGATCAACCGGGCCGTCGAGGACATAAACCGCATCTCCAGCGAGACCGCCCAGGGCATGCAGGAATCCGCCCGGGCCGTGTCCGACCTGGCCCAGCGATCCTCCGAACTGATGGACCTGATGGACGAACTGCGCAAGGAGTAACCCTCCCGCACGCCATGAACCGCGAAAAGGCCGGAGAGCAAGCTCCCCGGCCTTTTTTCGTCGGCCCCCTTGCGGGGAGGCGTTCAATCCTTGGCCGCCAGCCTCCTCCGCGCCCCGTCCAGGGAGGCGGCGCGGCGGTACATGCCCTTCCAGGGGTCGCCATGGCGCGACAGCCGGTCCGGCACGTCGCGCAAGCTGAAGGAACGCGGGCCCACGTCCGGGGCCGCCACCTCCTCCCAGGTCAGAGGCGCGGCCACCGGCGCGCCCGGCTTGGCACGCAGGGAGTACGGGGCCACGGTGGTGTGGCCGTAGGAGTTGCGCAGCCAGTCCAGAAAGAGCCGCCCCCCGCGCTTCTTTTTTCGCTGCTCGGTGGTGTACTCGTCCGGTTTGCGGGCGGCCAGCCGTTCCGCCGCCCGGCGGGCCACCTCGCGCACTTCGTCGAAATCCTCTCTCGGCCGCAGGGGCGCCACCACGTGCATCCCCTTGGAGCCGGTGGTCATGGGAAAGCCGGTCAGCCCCATTTCCCGCAGCATCTCCCGCAGGTCGGCAGCGGCCCGGCGCACCACGCCGAACTCTCCGCCCTCGGGCGGGTCCATGTCGAAGACCAGCCGGTCGGCCAGGCGCACGTCGTCGGCCCGGCTGCCCCACATGTGCAGCACCAGCGTCCCCTGGTCCGCCAGAAAGGCCAGGTCGGCGGCGCGGCGTGCCACCACGTGGTCCACGTGGCCGCCTTCCTTGTCCACCGTGACCCGCTCCATCCAGTCCGGAAAATGGTCCGGGGCGTCCTGCTGGTAGAAGCCGAAGGCGTCGATGCCATCCGGAAAGCGGCGCAGGGTCAGGGGCCTGCCCCCGGCGTGACGCAGCAAATCCTCGGCCACGGCCTCGTAGTAGTCCATGATCATGCCCTTGGTGATGCCGTCGTCCGGGTAGAGGACCTTATCCTCGCGCGAGGCCTCGAAGGAATAGGGGCCGTAGGTCCGCTTGCTCACGCCTCCTCCCGCACAACCTGCCGAGGCGCCTTGTCGCGCCGCAGCCCGAGGAACCTGGGGTGGCGCAGCCGCCCCTTGCCGGTCCATTCGGTGAAGCCAACCTCCCCCACGTATTCCGGCTCCACCCAGTGCACCCCTTTGCTGGGCAACTGACCGCTTTCCACCGGCGGTTCGGCCCGCTCGATGTCCGCCAGTGTTTCACGGAAGGAGCGCAGGAACTCGTTGTCGAAGCCGGTGCCCACCTGCCCGGCGTACCGCAGTGAGTCCCCGTCGTAATACCCCAGCAGCAACGCGCCGAAACCGACGCGCTCGCCCTCGGGCTCGGTGAAACCGCAGATAACGAACTCCTGCCGCCGGCCGCACTTGAACTTGAGCCAGTCGCGCGAGCGCTTGCCCGTGTAGGCGGCGTCACGCCGCTTGGCGATGATGCCTTCCCACCCCTTGCGGCAGGCCTGCCTGTGGTAGTCCACGCCCTCCTGGTTGCGGTGGGCGGTGTAGCGGATGGGATCCTCGTACTCCAAAAGGACCTTGAGGACCTTCTTGCGGTCCACCAACGGCAGGGAGGAGAGGTCCAGACCGTCGCAGACCGGCAGGTCAAAGAGATAGAGATAGACCGCCACACGGCTGGACCGGGCCTCCTCCGGGTCCTTGACCTGCATGCGCCGCTGCAGCCGCTTAAAGCTGGTCACCTGCCCGCTGAAGGCCACCACCTCGCCATCGGCCACGAAGTCCGGCGTGCCGTGGGCGTGCATGGCACGTAGCGCGTCAACCAGTTCCGGGTAGGTGCGGTTGAGCTCTTTCCGGTTGCGGGAGTACAGCCGCACCTTGCCGCCCTTGCGCACCACAAGGCAGCGCTCGCCGTCCAGCTTGCGCTCGAAAATCCAGTCCGGGGAAGAGAAATGGTTGTGCGTCAGAGTGGCCAGCATGGGCGGCAGGTATTCGGCTTCAGCCCGGGGCAGCCCAGCCGCCCGCTCGCCGAGTACGTCCTGCGGCAGGCTCACGACGCGCCTCCTTCCCGCTCGGCCATGGCCTCGGCCATCTCCTTCACGGTGAGGCCGGAAAGCACGGACTCGGGCTCGGTGCTCACGGGGTTGCGGCGGGCGTCGGCCTCCTCATCGTCCTCCTTGATGAACAGCCAGTTGCGCTCATCCCCGCGCATCCTGGTGTGAATAAGCGAGTAGCCGCCGCGCAGCTTGCTCCCCTTGAGCCAAACCCGGGCATGCCCCTTGTCCAGGGCCTTTTCCAGGGAGAGGCTCCGGCCGTCCTTCTCGCTGCGGTTCTCGAACTCGCCCGCGTCCCAGACGATGACCGTTCCCCCGCCGTACTCGTCCTTGGGAATGACGCCTTCGAAACGGGCGTACTCCAGGGGGTGATCCTCGGTTCGAACGGCCAGCCGCTTGTTGCTGGGGTCGGTGCTGGGGCCTTTGGGCACGGCCCAGGAAACCAGGACGCCGCTCTCGGTCTCCAGGCGGAAGTCCCAATGCATGTGGGAGGCGTCGTGCTGCTGGATGACGAATACGGGCGCGCCGCCTTCTCCACCTTTTTTCCCGGCGGGTTCCGGGGTTTTGGAGAAGTCACGCTTTCCCTTGTACTCGCGCAGCTTGTCGAAATCGATGTCCATGCCCATGGAACACTCCTCAACCTGCACAATAGCAGGGAGAAGGCCAGGGACAAAGGGAGAAAGCGGGGATAAGGCGGGGAGCCGGAGCGGTTCCCCCGTTATACGGAGGAAGGACCAAACCGTTTGCCGAACCCATCTCCCGGCTCGAAACAAACCGGGATTCGCGGCCCCCTACAAGGCCGGGTCCACCAGCATGTTGTCGCGGTGGATGGCCTCCGGGTGGATGCCCGGGCCCAGCACCTTGCCCATGTGCTCGGTTTTCAGCCCCATGACCCGCTGCAGATCGGAGCTGGCGTAGTTTGACAGCCCCACGCCCACGGTCTGCCCCTGGAAATTGAGGATGCGCACCAGCGCGCCTTCGGGGAAGTCGCCCTCCACCCGCACCACGCCCGCAGCCAGGAGGCTCTTGCCCCGCTCGGCCACGGCCTCGGCCGCGCCCTGGTCGATCCAGACCTCTCCCTCGGGCTTCTTGTGGTAGGCCAGCCAGAACTTGCGCTTGGCGATGGGCTGCTCCGAGGGCAGGACCCAGGTGCCCATGTCCTCGTTGGCGAAGGCGCGCTCCAGGGCGTAGGGGGTGTGGCCGGAGACGATGAGGGTGGGCACGCCCAGCTGGGCCGCCCGGCGGGCGGAGACCAGCTTGGAGTACATGCCCCCGGAGCCCGCCCCGGTCTTGCCCCGGCACATTGTTTCGATGTCCAGGGTCATGATGTCCTCGATGGCCCTGATGGGCCTGGCCGTGCGGTCCTCGTCCGGATTGGCGGTGTACACGCCGTCCGCGCTGGTGAGGTTCACGAACAGGTCGGCCTCGGTGAGGGAGATGACCATGGCCGCCAGCACATCGTTGTCGCCGAACTTCAGCTCGGCCACGGCCACGGTGTCGTTCTCGTTGATGACCGGGATGGCCCGCCAGTCCAGCAGGGTGCGCAGGGTGTTGCGGGCGTTGAGAAAGCGGGAGCGGTCGCCGAAATCGCCACGCGTGAGCAGCACCTGGGCGGTGGTCTTGCCGTAGCGGTGGAAGGCCTCGTCGTACTCGTGCATGAGCCGCGACTGGCCTATGGCCGAGACGGCCTGCCGCGCCGCCAGGTTGTCATCCGGGTCGCATTCCTTGCAGTGGATGGTGGCCCTGCGGCCAGCGGCCACCGCGCCGGAGGTGACAAGCACCACGTCCAGTCCCTGGTCGTGCAGGGCGGAAATCTGGTCGGCCAGCCGGTTGACCACCCGCAGGTCCAGCCCGTTCTCGGTGGTCAGCACCGCGCTGCCCACCTTGATGACCACCCGTTTGCAGTTGGAAAGAACCTCTCCGGTGCGTTCGCGCATCTCGCTCATGCCTCCTCCGCCGCCTCGTCGATGAGACGCCATATCTCGGCCAGCAACTCGTCCAGGTTGTCCCCGCGCTGGGCGGAGACGAGGAACACGGGGAGCCCCTTCTCGCGGGCGGCCGCGCGGATGGCCTCGATCCGGTCGTCG
Source organism: Desulfohalovibrio reitneri (assembly GCF_000711295.1). Taxonomy (NCBI): domain Bacteria; kingdom Pseudomonadati; phylum Thermodesulfobacteriota; class Desulfovibrionia; order Desulfovibrionales; family Desulfovibrionaceae; genus Desulfohalovibrio; species Desulfohalovibrio reitneri. The sequence continues at coordinate 1,134,012 of NZ_JOMJ01000003.1, forward strand.
TCCAGCAGGTCTATCTTGTTGATGACGCGGATCTGCGGCTTGGCGGACAGGTCCGCGCTGAACAGGGCCAGTTCTTCGTCCACCAGGTCGAACCCTGCGAAGGGATTTTCAAGGTCCATATCCTCGCAGGAAAGCAAGTGGACCAGCAGCCGGGTGCGCTCCACGTGGCGCAGGAAGGTGTGGCCCAGCCCGGCCCCGGCGTGCGCCCCCTCGATGAGGCCGGGGATGTCGGCCAGCACGATCTGCCGCCCCAGGTCGTCCTCCACCACGCCAAGCTGCGGGGTGAGGGTGGTGAAGGGGTAGTCGGCGATCTTGGGCTTGGCGCGGGAGAGCGCCGAGATGAGGGTGGACTTGCCCGCGTTGGGCAGCCCCACCAATCCGACGTCGGCGATGATCTTCAACTCCAGCTTGAGCCGCTTTTCCTCCCCTTCCTCGCCCGGCTGGGAAAAACGGGGGGCGCGCATGGTGGAGGACTTGAAGTGCTCGTTGCCCTTGCCGCCCCGGCCGCCCCGGACGACCACGACCTCCTGGCCCGGCTCGGTCAGGTCGGCCACCTGCTCCCAGCCGTCCTCGGCCTGCTCGAAGATCATGGTGCCCACGGGCACGTCCACGTACAGGTCCTCGCCGTTGCGGCCGTGCTTTTGCTTGCCCTGGCCGGGCTGGCCGTTCTCGGCGCGGTAGGAGCGCTGCAACCGCAGATCGTAGAGGGTCAGCAGGCGGGGCTCGGCCCGCAGGATGACGTCGCCGCCCCGGCCGCCGTTGCCGCCGTCCGGGCCGCCCTTGGGAATGTACTTCTCGCGACGGAAGGAGACGCAGCCGTGCCCCCCGTTGCCAGAGGCCACATGGATGGATGCCTCGTCAACGAAGCGCATGGGGGAGGTCCTTGCTCTGGAGATGGAACTGTGTGGTCATGTCGCGGCTTGTGGGCCTGTGATTCGCAAACCCGGACAATAGCCGCCCCCGGCCCCGCTGTCGAGGGGGGGCCGCACAACGAACGAGGCCCCGCCCGCCGAAACGGCGGACGGGGCCTCGCGCGCGGGAGTACCTGCGTGCGGCTACTTGGACTTCCAAGGGTGCATGTAGGTCCACAGCACCGCGCCCAGCTCCACGGGCTTGTCCGCGCCGGAGGGGTCCTTGAGGGTGTAGTCCGCGGTATTCAGGGCGGCGAAGCCCCACCAGCCCGGCTCGGGGCAGGCGAAGGAGAAGACGCCGTTCCCGTCCGCGGTGACCACCTGGGTGACGTGATATTCCGAGGGGGCTTCGAAGCGGCCCCGGTTGTACAGTTCAACCTCCACCTCGGCGTGGGGCACGGGTTCGCCGTCCAGCAGCACCTTTCCGGTGAACACGTTGCCCGCGTAATTGCCGAAGGGCCGGGTCAAGGGCATGATCTCGGTCTTCAGCCCCAGGGGCTCGGCCCAGCCGGACTCGCCTCCGTAGGCGGGCATGATGGTCTGGGTGTAGTGGATGATGAAGGCGTCCTCGGCAGGTTCCCAATAGGGCTTGGGCTCCATGACGAAACGGTACGTGCCGGGCCGCTTGGCGCTGTACTCAGCGCGCCAGGCGGGGTGGCTCATGACCGATGCCTTCTTCAGGTCGTCCAGCAGGTCTGTGCGCTGCCCGCCCGCCTCCACGAAAAAGGCCTCGGGCTTGACCAGTTCCATGCCCACGCCCTCGAAGGGATGGGAGAAGGAAAGATCGAGTTCCACCGTGCGGCTGCCCGCCGTGAATCCGGGGTCCGAGGGGATGACCATGCCGAAGTGGGCCAGGGCGGGAACAGCCAGGGCCAGGGTGAGGGCCAGGGCCAGCGTGAAAACCGTGATGCGCATGTCCGACTCCTTTTCCATGCTGTGTGTTCGACCACTGGTTACACGATTCAATTTGACGTGTCACTATGGGGATATAAAAATTCAATCATGGCGATGCAGTCGGAAAGAGCGGCCGAAAAAACCAATCGGCGCGACCGAATGGAGTGGCTAGAGCGTCCCGTCGCCGTGGCTGTGCGGGTGGTCGCCCAGGGGATGCGCGTGGGGATGATGGTGCACCGCCGGGCGTTCGCGGCGGGCCAGGCGGCCTTCCTCCAGGGCGGCGTAGGTGTCCACCAGCCGGGCCAGGAAGTCGTAGTCGTGGGAGACCACCACCAGCCCGGTGTCCAGCCCGCCCAGCACCTCCAAGAGATGGTCGCGGGCGCGGGGGTCGAGGTCGTTGCTGGGTTCGTCCAGCAGCAGCAGGCGCGGCCGCATGGAGAGGACGGTGGCCAGGGCAGCCAGCTTCATCTCCCCGCCGGACAGGGTGTGGCTGAGGCGGTCGGCCAGGTGCGGCAGGCCCAACCGGTCCAGGGTCTCCTCCGCCCTTTCCCTTGCCTCTTGGGGGGGCAGGCCAAGGTTCAGCGGCCCGAAGGCCACGTCCTCCAGCACGGTGGGGCTGAAGAGCTGGTCCTCGCTGCGCTGGAAAAGCAGGTTGACCTCGCGCCGCAGCTCCCGGAAATCCTTTTCCGCGGCCATTTCCCGCCCGCGTAGCAGCACGGAGCCGGACCCGGCGCGCTTGAGGCCCACCATGAGGTGCAGCAGGGTGGTCTTGCCTGAGCCGTTGGCCCCCAGCAGCCCCAGCCGTTCGCCCTCCTCCAGGTCCAGGTCCACGCCGTCCAGCAGCAGGCCTTCGGCGCGCGGGTGGCGATAGGTCAGGGAGCGGAGTTGCAGCAGCGCGGACATGGGCGGTTTCCTAGCGGATTATCTCGACGGCGGCCAGCCCGGCCAGCAGGGCCAGCATGGCGGAGGTGAAGAGCAGGTCCGCCCCGCCCATTCCCCGACGCGGCAGAGAACGGAAGCGTCCGTCGAAGCAGCGGGCGAGCATGGCCGTCTCCAGCCGCTCGGCGCGCTCCAGCCCGCGCACCAGCACCATGCCCACCAGGTGGGCGGTGGTGCGGTAGGTGTGGCGGTTGGTCCCGGGGGAGAATCCCCGCGCCCGGGCAGCGGTGCGCAGCCGCTCGAACTCCCGCGCCAGGGCGTGAATCTGCGTGGCCGCGAAGACCAGCAGCAGGCAGAGCCGCCTGGGCGCGCCAAGCCCCTGCAGCGCCCGGCCGAGCAGCGGCGCGGGAATGGTGGCCAGCAGGGCGGCCATGGCCAGGATGGCCGCCGTAGCCTTGAGCCCCAGAAGCCCGGCCAGCTCCAGCCCCTGCCGGGTGGCGGTCAGCGGGCCCACGGAGAAAACGGGGTCGCCCGCCACGGAAAAGGGGGTAAAGAGCACCAGGAAGAGCACGAACGCTTCGGCCGCGGCCAACCTGGGCAGGAGCGTCCGAAGCGAGGGGCGGGAAAGAAGCAGCCAGCCAAGGGCCAGGACGCATCCGGCCAGGGCCGTGGCGCGGCTTTGGCAGAAAGCCATGAGCAGGGTGAAGGCCAAGGCGAGGACAACGCGCGCCCTGGGGTCCAGGCGGTGGATGGGGGAATCGCCCCCGCTGGCCCGGTCCTCCAGCACCTAGCCGTCCCCGCCTTTGCGGCGGGAAGCGCCGAGAACCCAGGCTCCGGCCAGCCCCACGATCCAGCCCAGGCCGCCGACCACCTCGGCCAGTCCCGGCCCGGATTCGCGGCGGGCCAGCATGTCCTTCACGGGGCGCACCTGGGCGGCGACTTCCGCGGAGATGATGCGCCGCAACTCCGCGCGGCTGACGGACATCTCCTCACCGCTGGCAGGCTCCGCGGCTTCCTCAACCTTGGGCGCGGCCGCTTCCGTTGTCTCCACCCCCATTGCCGAAGCGATCTCGGTGGCCGGGACCACCCATTCGTCCCGGTGGCCCTGCCCAGCCTCCAGCGCAACGGTCAGGTCCATGGAGCCGTCGCGGGCCTCGTCCGGCACGGGCAACACTGCCTCCCCCCTGTCGTCCGTGGCGGTTTCGGCCAGTTCCGCGCCGCTTGGTCCCAAGGCCAGCACGCGGCAGTCCTTGGCTGGACCGCCGCCAGGAAAGGTGCCGGACACGTGAATGGACTCGCCCTCCACATAGGCGAATACGTTGACGCGGTGGGCCTGGGCTCCGGCGGCCAGAAACACGAGCAGCGCGAAAGCGAGGGGAAGGATTGGCGAACGGCGCATGGCGGCTCCAGTCAGGTGGCGGAGTGCAACAGCCCGGGCCGCACCCGGGCCAGGTAGCCCACGGCCGCGGCCGTAACCAGCCCTTCCACGGCCATGACCGGCAGGTGGGCCAGGAAGAGGGCCTTGGCGGCGGGCACGAAAGCCTCGCCGGACAGGGCCAGGGCCAGGGCGGTCAGCAAGCCGGACAGCCCAACGGCCAAAAAGCCGCAGGCGAAGGCGGCGGCGGTCCTTGCCCTCCCCTGGCGCAGCAAAAAGGGACGGAAGGCGGCGAAGCAGGCCACGGCGGGCAGGGCCATGTCCACGGCGTTGACGCCCAGCACCACCAGCCCGCCGAACTGGAACAACGCGGCCTGCAGCACCAGCGCCGCCAGGATGGCCGGAAAGGCGGCCCAGCCGAGGATGGCCCCCAGCAGGCCGTTGAGCACGAGGTGGGCGTTGGCCGGGCCGATGGGCACATGGACCAGGGAGGCGATGAAGAAGGCGGCCGTGAGCAGGGCCGTGGGCATGATGCGCGCCTCGTCCAGCCGCCGCAGTCCCAGGGCCGTGCCGGCCACGGTCAGGCCCCAGCCTGCGGCCAGCAGGACCGGGGAGAGTACGCCTTCCGCGATGTGCATGGCTGGGGCGTAGCACACTTGCCCAAAGCTTGCCACCCCTTGCGTTCGCTCACGCGAAAAAGGCGGCCCGGCATGTGCCGGGCCGCCTGAAAAACAATTCGATTCCGCGGGGCTAGGCTTCGACGGGGTCGATATGCACGCGGGTCTTGGTGGTGTTGTTGCGGCGGTACTTCTCGTAGCGCACCTTGCCGTCCACCAGGGCGAAGAGGGTCCAATCGCGGCCGGTGCCCACGTTCTCGCCGGGGTGGATCCTGGTGCCCAGCTGGCGCACCAGAATATTGCCGGCTGTGACCTGCTGGCCGCCGTAGCGCTTTACGCCGCGCCTTTGTCCTTGCGAGTCGCGGCCGTTGCGGGAGCTGCCGCCTGCTTTCTTATGTGCCATGGCTGCCTCCTAGGCGCTGATGGCCTTGACCTTGAGGGTGGTGAATTCCTGGCGATGGCCGTTCTTGACGGCCGACTTTTTGCGCCGGCGCTTCTTGAAGACGATGCACTTCTTGCCCCGTCCGTGAGCCAGCACTTCGCAGGTGACCTTGGCCTTTTCCAGATAGGGCGCGCCAACCTCGGCCTTGTCGCCGCCGACCATGAGGACCTTGTCCAGGACCAGCTCCGAGCCTTCCTCGGCCTGGATGCGCTCCACGTTGAAGCGCCAGCCTTCCTCGACCCGGTGTTGCTTGCCGCCCGATTCGATAATCGCAAACATGATTTTTTCCTCCGCGAAAAGAGAAGGGAGTAATTAGAGGATTCAGGCCCGCCAGTCAACCCTTGGCCGGTGCTTTTTTCACTCCCCCGCCTATCCCCGCTCCCTGCCCGTTGCATCCCTCGCGTCGGCGTGTATGCTCCAAGAGTATCCAAAAAACCACTTCCAAGCCAGGAGAAGCCGTGACGACCAGGACCTTCAACCTGCCGCGCGACCATCGACAGCACACCGACGTCTATTTCCTGCACGCTTCCGAGGTCCTCAAGAAAGAGGACATCAACCCGTACGTGACCATGCAGGTCTTCATGCGCGACGGCCCCGGCCGCGCCCACGGCCTGGACGAGGCCGTGGAGATGCTCGAGGCGTATTCCAACCTCAAGGGCAACCACGGACACGTGGACGCCCTGCCCGAAGGCTCGCCCTACCAGCCCGGCGACACCTTCATGCACATCCACGCCTATCTCCAGGACATCATCGAACTGGAAACCATGTACCTCGGCGCCATTTCCCGGGAGACCTCCTGGGCCAACGGCGGCGGGGCCATCGACTTCGGGGCCATGCTCGACGACGCCAAGGCCATCCGCGACCTTTGCCCGGACAAGACCCTCGTCTACTTCGGCGCGCGCCACTGGCACTACTCCGAGGACGACGCCGTTGCCCGCGCCCTCATCCAGGAGGCGGGCTGGGACAGCGCCTCCACCGACTTCGGCGCGCGGGCCGCCGGACAAAGCAAGGGGGTGGGCACGGTGCCGCACGCCCTGGTCCTGGCCTTCGGCTTCGAGATGGGCCCCTCCCGCGCCACGGCCGAGGCCACCGCCGCCTTCGACCGCCACATCGAGCCGGAGAGCCCGCGCATCGCCCTCATCGACACATTCGGCAAGGAAATCGACGACGCCCTGGCCACGGCGCGCGTTCTGGGAGAGAACCTGTTCGCCGTGCGCCTGGACACCGCCGGGGAGATCATCGCCCAGGGCGGCCGCCCCTCCCGCGAGGCAGAGGCGCACTACACAGCGGGACGCGGCGTGCGTACGGTTTCCGCCCGCGCCCTGCGCGACGCGTTGGACGCCGAGGGCTTTGAGGATGTGGGCATCGTGCTTTCCTCCGGCTTCGGCAACGTGGACAAGGTGCGGGCCTTTGTGGAGGAGGAGAACCGGAACGGACGGCTTTTCGAGGCCCTCGGGATAGGCGGAATATTCCCCGGCCGCCACGCCACGGCCGACGTGGTGCGCGCCGCCGACACCCACAAAGCCCGCCTCCGCCACTTCGCCAAGACGGGCCGCCACTACAAACCCAATCCGGCAATGCGCCGGGTCTTTTAGCCAGGAGGGACACCATGGCTGACAAAGCGCTCGTCATCATCGACATGCTCAACGACTTCGTCCGCGAGGACGCCCCGTTGCGCGTGCCAGGGGCGGATATCCTCGTTCCTGTCATCGACAACATCGCCCAGCGCTTCCGCGGCGAGGGCGAGAATGTCATTTTCCTGTGCGACGCCCACGACCCGGACGACCCCGAGTTCCAGGACTGGCCCGCTCACGCCGTGCGGGACACCGAGGGCGCCGAAGTGGTCGAGAGCCTGGCCGTGACCAACGAGGACAGGGTGATCAAGAAAAAGCACATCGACATCGCCAAAGAGCCGCAGTTCTTCAAAGAGTTGGAATCGCTGAAGGTGGAGACGGTCTATGTGACCGGCGTGGCAACCGAACACTGCGTGCTCACGGCGGTGCGGGCCCTGCGGGACCAGGGATACCAGGTGCTGGTCATCACCGACGCCGTCGCCGGGGTGGATAAGGACGAAGCCCGGAAGGCGCTGCGGGAGATGCTTGAGCTGGGCGCCTCGGAACAGGGCGCCGTGCAGACCCTCAACGAGTTCGACCACTAGCCCCGCGCGCGGGCCAGCACCAGCACGTCGCACCTCTCGGCCCGGCGCGGCGCAGGGTCCGGGCGCACTCCACAAGGGTGGCGCAGGTGGTGGACACGTCGTCCACCAGCAGAACCCGCCTGCCTCGCGTCCGTTCCGCGTCCGCCCGGAAAGCGCCCTTGAGGTTGGTCAGCCGCCTGGCCCGGGCCAGTTCCACCTGCGGGGTGGTGTGGCGCACCCGTTCGAGCAGGTCCGCCTCCAGCGGCGCGCCCAGGCGGCGGGCCACCGGCCGGGCAAGCTCCAGGCTCTGGTTGTAGCCGCGCCAGAGCAGCCGCCTGGGGTGCAGGGGCACCGGCGCCAGCACGTCCGGAGGGTGTTCCTCCCCGGCCCGGGCCAGCCAGGTTTCGGCCAGCATGCGGCCCAGTTCGCCGCCCCGTCCCAGAGCGCGGCCGAACTTGTAGGCCTTGAGCATCTCGGCCAGAAGGCCCTCGTACGCGCCGTGGAAAACCAGCCGGTCCCAGGGCGGGGGCTGGCGCAGGCAGGCCCCGCAGGGATGCGGCGGAGAGGCCGCGTCCTCGAAGGGCTCGCCGCAGGAGGGGCAGTAGCCCGACTCCCGCCTGGCGAGGTCGGCGGAGCAGGCGGGGCAAAAGCGGCCGCGCTCCGGCCTGGGGATCACCAAACCGCATCCGGGGCAGCGCACCTCCAGCAGGCCGCTGGCCGCCAGCAGCCGCCGCCCCGCGTTCCGGGCGTCCCAGAAGGCCCCGGCCAAGGCGTTCACAACAGCCCCAGCCACCCCTTGCGCCCGTATTCGCGCAGTGCGTCCATGGCCCCGGCGTCCGCCTCCAGGTCGCCGGGCTGGTCCTTGCCGCGCAGGGCCAGCGGCTCGGCCGGGACGATGTTGAACGTCACCAGCCAGTACTTCAGCGTCAGCATCAGCCCGTCGAAGAGCTTCTCCCCGGTGGGCCGCCCGGCCACCAGGGCCACCGGGGCGGTGCGCCGGGGCAGGGAGCGCAGTTCCCCGTCCCCCTCCATCCAGCGCAGGTACCATGGCTGGGAGCGGTCCACGAAGGTCTTGGCCACACCGGGCATGTGGTAGAAGAAGATGGGCGAGGCGAAGGCCACCATGGGCGCGCGCATCAAGTCCTCATACACATCCACCACCCCGGATGAGTCCGGCAGCACGCAGCGGCCGCCCAGATCGCGGCGGCAGCCGTAGCAGCCCCGGCAGGGCATCACGTCCAGGGAGCGCAGGTGGACCACCCGGGCCGAACCGCCCGCGCTCTCCACCCCTTCGGCCATGGCCCGCGCGGCGGCGTCGGAGTTGCCCCCGGCGCGGGGGCTGCCCGCCAGTATCAGCGCATCGGACACCTCAGGCCTCCTTTTCCGCGCGGCGGAGGCGCACCAGGGAGTGCTCGCCCCGGTCCTCCACGTCCAGATTCCAGCCCGCGACCGCACCGGTGTGGTGCCGGATCTGCCCCACGGTGCGGGTGTCCACCAGCGCCTCCAGGATGTCCTGGCGGGGGAAACGGAGGTACCAACTTACCTCCACGCCCACGCCTCAGCACCTGCCGGTCAGGTCGAGATAGAGCTTGCGACCGCCGTCCTCGCCCATGGTCACTCCTGGAAGTAGGGGTTGTGGTTCTTCTCGTCGCCCACGGTGGTCTCGATCATGTGCCCGGCGTACACCGTGGTCTCGTCCGGCAGGGTGAATATCTTCCGCCGCACCGAGTCCTTGAGGGTCTCCAGGTCGCCGCCGGGGAAGTCCACCCGGCCGATGGAACGGTAGAAAAGCAGATCGCCCACAAAGACGCAGCCCGCGTCCGGGAAGTGGAAGCTGACGCTGCCCGTGGTGTGGCCGGGAGTGGACAGCACGTGGCAGGGAAGCCCCGCGAATTCGTACTCCCCTTCCTCGATGGGCTCGTAGTCGAACTCGTCCACCTGCGGCAGCCCCATGAAGCCGCCCCGGCCCAGCTCGGTGCGCATGAGGTACTCGTCCCCCGGCGGGGCGTAGGCCTTGGTCCCTGTGCGACTGGTCAGGGCGCTGGCGCCGTAGATGTGGTCGAAGTGCAGGTGGGTGATGAGCACCGCGTCCAGAGCCAGCTTTTCGCGGTCGAGAAAGCTGGTCAGCGGGCCGGGCTCGCCGCCCGGGTCCACGGCTACGGCGCGTCCCCCGTTGTCCAGCAGGTAGCAGTTGGTCTCCAAGGGGCCGATGGGAAAGGTGGTTACGCGCGGGCTCATGCCAGGGGCTCCAGCAGCAGGTCGTCGAGGGGTTTGCGGTCGGAGGAGCCCTTCTGGTCGGGCCGCCCCACGGCGAGGAGGGCCATCATCTCGTAGCGGGCGGGGTCCAGGCCGGCGGCCTCCACCACATCCGGCTCGTGGTTGATGATCTCACCCAGCCAGACCGCGCCCAGGCCCAGGGCGTGCACGGCCAGCAGCATGTTCTGGATGCAAGCCCCGGCGCCCTGGTTGTCCTTGCGGTCGTCGTACTTGGCCTCGCGGTCCAGGTAGACGCCGATGAGCACCTTGGCCCGGCGCACGACGTGGCCGTACTTGGTCTGTTCAGCCAGGGCCTCCTGCCGCCGGTCGCCCGCCCTGACCACCAGAAAGCGCCAGGGCTGGTTGTTCAGCCCGCTGGGGGCCCAGCGGCCCGCTTCGAGCACGGTTTCGATTTCCTCGCGGGCGACGTCCTCGTCCGTGTAGGCGCGGATGCTGCGGCGCTGGTGCATGGCCTCCAGCACCGCGTCCTTCTGTTCTTCCTTCATGATACCTCCAGGGGCATTCCATACATTCTCGCCCGGCGATTGCCAACGCGCGGGCCAGTGCCTACTGTAGCAGGCATGAACAGGAATACCACCCGCCGCAGCCTGATCAAGGCCGTGGCCTGCCTCTGCGCGGGCATGGCCTGCGGGACGCTGTGGCCGTTGCGCGGCGTCTGGGCGGCCGCCTCCACGGCGCCCTCCTTCCCCACCCGCACGGTGGAGCGGGGAACATTCCGGTTCGACCCGGAAACCGGCGACCTGTCCTGGGAGAACAAGGGCCGGGAGCCCTACCGGCTGGTGGTGGACGGGCTGGTGGAGAATCCTCTGGAGTTGTCCTACGGCCAGTTGCGCGGGCTGCCGCGCACGGAGCAGGTTTCGGACTTCCACTGCGTGGAGGGCTGGAGCCTCGAGGACATTCCCTGGGCGGGCTTCTCCCCGGCGGAACTCATCAAGCGCGCCCGTCCCAAGCCGGACGCCGCCTGGGTGGTGCTGCACTCCCTGGGGGCCACCAGCTTCACGCCCGAGGGGCAGAGCCACTACGTGGAGTGCTTCCCTCTGGCCGACCTGACCGCCCCCGGGCTGGACTACCTTTTCGCCCTGGACCTGGGCGGCGAGCCCCTGCCCGGCGACCGGGGCGCGCCGCTGCGTCTGGTGACGCCTTTCGACCTGGCCTACAAGTCCATCAAGTTCGTGCGCCGGGTGGAGTTCACCCCCCGACCGCGCCGGGGCTGGTGGTCCCTGGCCAACTCCGCCTACCCGGTTTTCGCGCCCGTGCCGCCCAGGCGGCTGGACGAGCCGGAGCCCGAACGCACGCCCTACTCGGAGCGGTCCGGCTGGCCGCCGATTTCCTCGTGAGCGGCTCCTGGCGTCTCCGGCGCTTCCACATCCGGCTCGGCACTGGCTTCGGCTTCCGCCGCCGGCTCGGACTCGGCCGCCTCCACCTTGGCCTCCGCAGCCGGAGCGTGGCGCGCGAACACCAGGAACCCGGTGTGGGCCACCATGCGGTCCTCGGGACGGAAGCGGTCCGGCACCGGCTTGTAGCGGCGCAGCAGAATCTCCAGACACTCCACGTCGGCGAAAGGCCCCTGTTCAAGCCCCTCCAGCAAACGCGAGACCTGGTTGGTGGTGGGCAACAGGAACCCGAAGGGCGCGCCCGGCTTGACCGCGGCCGCGGCCTGCTCCAGGTAGTCCCACGGCGTGCGAACGTCCAGGAACAGGGCGTCGGCGAGCGGGCAGTCGAAACCCTCGGAAATGTCCGCCACCCGCGTCTCGGCGCGGCCGTCGTCCAGCCCGGCCCAGGCCAGGTTGCGCGCGGCCAGCTTGGAGAACTCCTCCCGCCGCTCGAAGGTGTACACCTTTCCCGTGGGCCCCACGGACCAAGCCAGGGCCATGGTCAGCGAGCCCGAGCCGGAGCCCGCCTCGATGACAGTCTTGCCCGGCCCGATGGAGAGGCGCATGAGGATGTAGCCGATCTCCTTGGGGTAGATGATCTGGGTCTGCCGTTTGACGTGCTTGCACAGATCGTACAGCGTGGGATGGTGGATGCGGTAGGGGCGGCCCATGTGGGTGCGGGCCACGCCGCCGAAACCGGCCCCGGCCACGTCCTCCATGGACAGGCGGCCGTCGTTGGTGTGCAGCGGCTGGGACGGGTCCAGCCTGCGCAGGTAACGCTTGCCCTTGGGGCTGACAAGAAGTACCAATTCGCCGGTCTCGATCATTTCAGGGTCCTCCGTGGGCTGGAATGCCTACGTTGACCCGTTTCTCCCGTCAAGGCAAACCGCATGCAGCACGTTTTCGGACCCGTCACCTCATCCCGCCTGGGCCGCTCCCTGGGCCTGGACCTTTTGGGCGCGCCCATCTGCTCCATGGACTGCCTCTACTGCGAGGTGGGCCCCACCCGGGAGCTGACCAGCCACCGCGCCGCCTACGTTCCCGCCGCCAAACTCCTCGACGAGCTGGCCCAGTGGGCCCGACGACACGACGCGCCGGACGTTGTCACCCTGGGCGGCATGGGCGAGCCCTGCCTCAACCTGGAGCTGGAACAGATCATCGAAGGCTGCCGAGGCGTGCTGCCCGGCGTGCCCGTGGCCGTGCTGACCAACTCAACACCCCTGGCCGACCCGGCCGTGCGGGCCGAGTTGGCCGGGGCCGACCTGGTGCTGCCCTCCCTGGACTCCCTGGTGGAATCCGAGTTCGCCGCCCTGAACCGCCCGGCCGGGGGCGTTACCGCCCGCGCCACGGCCGAAGCGCTGCTGGCCTTCCGGGAGGAGTTCGCCGGACGCGTCTACCTGGAAGTCCTGCTGGCCTCGGGCATCAACGACTCCGAGGCCAACCTGGAGCTTCTGCGCGATTTCACGGCCAAGCTGCGGCCCCACCGGGTGGACGTGACCACCCTCTCCCGGCCGGGCACCTCGTCCCGCGCCAAGGCCGCGGACGCCGACGCGCTGGAGCGGTTCCAGGCCGCCCTGGACGCCGGGGCACAGCCCGAAAGCCACGGTATGGCCGCCCAACACCCCGAAACCACCCCACGGTCGATGGAATCCGGCAGGCGCGAGTTGACGGATGAGCCGATTCGGGAAATACTTCTGTCTACGCTCAGGCGTCGACCGCAGACGCCTGACCAAATTTCAGGCGCATTGGCACTGCCCGAGGAGCGCGTTCGCCGCGAGCTGGCCGAAATGGCCCAGGACGGCCTGATTGACTGCCGAGACGAATTTTACGCGCCCTCAGGCTTTTTCGAGTGACGCATCCGGGCCGCTTTGCCCGGAACAACTTTTTCGAGGTTCTTTATGACCACGGGTAAGAAAGCCCGGCGCAAGATGTTTCTCAGCGTCTTGCCCGGAGAGATGGTGGAGCTCGTCATCACCGAGGAAGGACGCATCCAGGAATACTACGTCGAGATGCTCCACCAGGCCAAAACCAAAGGCAACATCTACAAAGGCTACATCCATAACGTCGACTCCTCGCTACAAGCCGCGTTCGTCAACTACGGCGCGGACAAAAACGGTTTCCTGCAAATCGACGAGGTCCATCCGGAATACTACCAGGGCAAGGCGCAGATACCCAACCGCTCGCGCTTTCCCCTCATCCAGAACGTGCTCAAGCCCGGCCAGGAACTCCTGGTGCAGGTGGTCAAGGAACCCACAGGCACCAAGGGCGCCTTCGTTACCACCTACCTCTCCCTGCCGGGCCGCTACTTCGTCCTCACCCCCGGCCGCGACCAGACCGGCGTTTCCCGCAAGATCGACGACGAACAGGAACGCGAGCGCCTCAAGGAGCTGGTGGAAAAGCTCGACCCCGGCGAGGGCCTGGGCCTCATCGTGCGCACCGTCTCCTCCGGCCAGTCCCAGAAGTCCCTGACCAAGGACGTCAACTACCTCAAACGCCTCTGGAAAGAGGTCCGCAAAAAGGGCACTGAGGTCAAGGCGCCCTCCCTGGTCTATCAGGACCTGGAGCTCTCCGCCCGCGCCGTGCGCGACTACCTCACCCCCGACGTGGCCGAGATATGGGTGGACGAGAAGGAGACCGGCAAGCAGATCAACCAGATGGTCAACCTCGTCTTTCCCCGCCGCAAGGCCATGGTCAAAATCCACGAGGACACGGACAACACCCTCTGGGAACGCTTCAACCTGCAAAAGCAGCTGGACGAGATCTACGGCCGCAACGTCACGCTCCCCTCCGGCGGCCAGCTGGTCATCGACCAGACCGAAGCCCTCACCGCCATCGACATCAACTCCGGACGCATCGGCGGCAAGAAGAACTTCAAGGAAATGGCCCTGCGTCTCAACACCGAGGCGGCCGAGGAAATCGCCCGCCAGCTCCGCCTGCGCGACCTGGGCGGGCAGTTCGTGGTGGACTTCATCGAGATGAAGGACAAAAAGCACGTCGCCGAAGTGGAAAAAACCATGCGCCAGGCCATGAAGGGCGACCGCGCCCGCACCGACGTGGGACGCATCTCCCGCTTCGGCCTCATGGAAATAGTCCGCCAGCGCATGGGCTCCTCGGCCATCTCCTCCAACTTCGAGGCCTGCCCCTGCTGCTCCGGCCGTGGCCTGCGCCGCAACCTGGAATGGCAGGCCCTCAAGGCGCTCAAGGCCATCTACACCAAGCTCTCCGGCGGCAAGCACAACGGCGAACTGCCCTTCGAGACCAACGCCGAACTGGCCGCCTACCTGCTCAACACCAAGCGGGCCAAGCTCCTCGAATTCGAGGAGGAATTCGGCGTCAGCATCCGCGTCGTCCCCGCGCCATCCGGCCCCGCGCCGGCCGGACAGTAGAGGCCGCCGCATGGCCGCGCCCCGCGTCCTGGTCCACGTCTGCTGCGGACCCTGCGCCGCCTACACCATCCCCGCCCTGCGGGAGGAAGGCTTTCAGGTCACCGCGCTGTACTTCAACCCCAACATCCACCCCGTTGAAGAATACGTGCGCCGACGCGACGCCTTCCTCGACCACGCCGAGGACCTGGGCGCGGACAAGGTCATCGTCAAGGACGCCGACTACGATCCCCAGGCCTGGTTCCGCGAAATCACCTTCCGCGAAACCAACCGCTGCTTCCACTGCGCCCGCATCCGCCTGGAAAAGACCTCCTTCATCGCCAAGCGCGGCCAGTTCGACCACTTCACCACCACCCTCCTCTACTCCAAACACCAAAAACACGACGAAATCGCCGCCCTCGGCCGCGACCTCGGCCCCGAATCCGCGGCCAAAGCCCGCTTCCTCTACCGCGACTTCAGAGAAGGCTGGCAACAAGGCATCCACCGCTCCAAAGACCTGGGCATGTACCGCCAGGACTACTGCGGCTGCCTGTATTCTGATTTGGAGCGGCGGAAGAAGCTGTTGGCGAAATAGCTCTCTTCCTTCTTTTCAGGTGCGCGGCCGCGCACCTGAAAAGAAGGAGGGAGGATTTCGCCCTTCGGGCGACCAGGGGGCTACGCGCCCCTGGACCCTGCGGCAAGATAATCTTGCATGTGTATTCGCGAGATGGTGCGTGGTGTTGGCGCGGGGAGGGAGCACTCCGGCGGGTGTTCGATTAGCAGTACTCGGACAAAATGATTCATCAAGCTAATCTTCGATGAAATAATCGGTGTCCATCTTTTTAATTTCATACGTTTGAACAACGGAGACTCCAACCTTTTTGGTCCTTCCGGAATTGTCGTGGGTAGCAGCCTGAGGTAGTCCTCTGTTCCAGAGGAGACATTGCTCATGAGGGACATCGATTTCTATGCTCAGATTCTTGGCATTGACCACCCCTGGCATGTGGATGACGTGAAGCTCCAGACTGAGGCTGGGCGTGTGGATGTATGGATCGATCATGAGCCTGGCGCTCTTTGGGCTTGCCCAGAGTGCGGGCGAGAGTTGGCTTGCCGGGATCATGCCGAAGAACGGACATGGAGACATCTTGATACCTGCCAGTTCAAGACATTTCTCCATGCACGTATTCCACGGGTTAACTGTCCTGATCATGGCGTACGCCAAGCGCAAGTTCCCTGGGCGGCTCCCCATTCTCGATTCACCCTGCTCATGGAGCGCATGGCCATTGACGTAATTTCGGCCTGCTCGACCATCGAAGGCGCTCGCAAGCTGTTGCGTATTTCCTGGGATGAGACCTGGGGGATCATGGAACGAGCCGTCAAAAGAGGCTTGAGCCGCAAGGAACAGCGCAAGATCCACTACCTCGGGGTGGACGAGAAGGCTTTCCGCAAGGGACACAAGTACATGACCGTCGTCTGCGATCTGATGAGGGGCACAGTTGAGCATGTTGCTGAAGATCGCCGAACGGCGAGCCTCGAGGCGTATTATCAAAGCCTGAGTAGCGAGCAGCTGGAAGCAGTGCGGGCCGTGAGCATGGACATGTGGCAGCCGTATTTTTCGGCCACTATGAAGTGGATCCCTGAGGCAAGCCGGAAAATCGTCTTTGACCGTTTCCACGTCATGCAGCACGTGGGGAAAGCGGTGGACACTGTCCGGCGTCAGGAACACAAGGCCCTGATGGCCGAAGGGGAGTCAACCCTCAAGGGCACCAGATACTTGTGGCTTTACGGCGAAAGCCGGCTTCCGGATAAGCACAAACCTCGGTTCGATGACCTCAAGCAGGCCAACCTGAAGACGGCCAAAGCCTGGGCCATGAAGGAAAGCCTGCAGGATCTATGGGGCTACATGAGCCCTGGTTGGGCAAAGAGGTTCCTGGAGAGGTGGTGCGGTTGGGCCACGCGATCCCGGATCACGCCGATGAAGAAGGTGGCCCAGACCTTGAGAGCTCACATGGACAACGTGGTAACCTTTTGCCGGCATCGGATTACCAACGCCGTGGCCGAGGGACTGAACAGCAAGATCATGGCAATCAAACGCCGAGCTTGCGGCTACAGGAACAAAGAGCACTTCAAGACGGCGATCTACTTCTTCTGTGGTGGATTGGACCTCTATCCGGCCTGCAAAACCGGAGCCACCCACTGAAATCCCGGAAGGACCACCTTTTTAAAGGGTTTTTCCTTCCTCTCCCACTGCCCTGAACGCACAACCCCGCCAGCCACTTTCCATTCCCTTGCCTCCCCCTGAAAAGAAGGGGGTTGAGCGAGGCCCGGGACTCGCTCAACCCCGTTTTCATATTCCCTTCCATTTGCCCTTTCTCCGTCCATCAGGCAGGAGGCGGCTATGCTGTTGTATTTGCATGTGCCGTTTTGCCGCCGCAAGTGCGAGTACTGCGCGTTTTATTCCGTGGTGCCGGACATGGATGCTTTCGAGGTGTTTGGCCGGGCGGTGGAGTTGGAGGCGCGGTATTGGGGGGAGAAGCTGGGTCGGCCGAGGCTGACCAGTTTGTATGTGGGCGGTGGGACGCCTTCGATGATGCCGCCGTGGCTTGTGCAGCGAGTGCTCCGGGCGGTGCGGGACAATTTCGATCTGGACCGCAGGGCGGAGGTGTCGTTCGAGGCCAACCCGGATTCGGTGGACACGGGTTTGCTGGGGGAGTTGCACGATCTGGGTGTGAACAGGTTGTCGCTGGGCGTGCAGTCCTTGAACGACGAGGAGCTCAAGGCGCTGGGCCGGCCGCATACCCGGTCGCAGGCCATCGCGGCGGTGGACATGGCGCGCATGGCGGGGTTTCGGAACCTGAACCTGGATTTCATCTGGGGGGTACCGGGGCAGCGGCTGGCGGGTTGGCTGAAGCAGCTGCGGTTTGTCTGCGACGAGTTGGGGCCGGGGCACCTGTCCTGTTACAGCCTGACGGTGGAGGAAGGCACGCCCTTGGCGGAGAAGGAGGCTGAAGGGGGGTTTTCACCACCCGGCGACCGGGAGCAGGCGCGGATTTTCGTCAAGGGGGCGGAGTACCTGGAGGAACGGGGGTACCTGCACTACGAGATTTCGAACTTCGCCAGGATGGGTTTCGTCTGCCGCCACAACCTCGGGTACTGGGAGGGGAAGGATTATCTGGGCATGGGCCCGTCGGCCGTGTCCACCATCAAGGGGGCGCGCTGGGAGCACCCGCGCGATGTGGCGGCCTGGGCGGAGCAGGCGGAGAAGGGAATGCTTGGCAGCGAGGCGGAGCGGCTGGACCGCGAGACGCGGGTGCGGGAGCTGGTGATGCTTTCCCTGCGCACTTCGCGGGGACTGGACCTGAAGCGTTATAAAAAGGTTTCCGGCAGGAATTTCGTGCGGGAGCACAACGCCTTGTTAACGGTGCTACGGCAGCACGAACTGGTGCGCATCACCAAGGACTATGTCCGCCTTACCAAGAACGGCATGCTGGTCTCCAACGCCATTCTGGAAAAGATACTCTACAACGACGAAGAAGAAGAGTAGTTTCCTTCCGTTTTCTTCCGGCGTGACTCTTCGTCCGCATCGACGCGTTGCGGGGAGCCGTGCAGCGGGCAGGTGTCCGGCGCCTGAACGCCGCGCACCTCGCACCCGCATGTATATTTCTTCTTTTCGAGATGGTTTGACACGTATTCTCCATTGCGCGGCCCGCCGCATGCCGGCTGATGAATCGGCCGAGCACACGGCTGTCGGCTCCGTGCGTCCTTTTTGCAAGGCTGTAACGCGGCCTGCGCGGCGAACGCAAGGACAATCGCCCGGACCGGGCGAAACAGCCCTCCTTCAAGCCCTCGTTGCGCATGCCCCGGCATTCCCGCTCTTTTCCCCGTGCCGCCTTGCCCTCATCCTTCGGCGGGTGTACTCTCCCGTAGGTGCAACGCAAGACAGACACGGAGCCGACCATGACTCGACTGTTCCTCGCCGCCGCCCTGCTGGGGCTGCTCGCCGCCGCCCCGGCTGTCCGCGCGGACGGCTTCTGCCCGAGCTACGGCGTCAAATGCTACCGCATGCCCGAAGTGGAGCCCGCCAAGACGTCTCTGGCGGATTTCCTTGGCCCGGAGGGCGACTACATGGGCAGCATCTTCCTGCCGGATGGCCAGACCCGCCCGGGCTGGTTCGACTGCGAGCCCGTGCGGACCGAATACCGCGACATGGATTTCGACGCCCTGTGCAACGAGCGGTTCGGCGAGTGCCTGGGCCGCTGCCGGTCCGAATAGCCCTTTTGCCCGTGCTGCTGCTCGACGCCGGAAACACTTCCCTCAAACTGGGCCTGCGCGGTCCGGACGGGGAATTGCGCGACTATTCACTGCCTTCCACTCCGGAGGCCACGGCGGATTCCCTTGGCCTGTCCATCATCTCGGCGATCAGCCACGCCGGGTTCGACCCGGAGGACATGCCCGCCTGGGTGGCCTGTTCCGTGGTTCCCCGGCTGGACAGGCTGTTGCGCGAAGCGGCCATGCGCTACTGCGGCTGCGAGGCGTTGTTCGTTCCCGGCGAGATTCCCCTCCCCCTGGCCAACCGCTACCAGCGGCCCGAGGAAGTGGGCGCGGACCGGCTGGTGACGGCCTACGCCGCCTCCCGCACGGTGGACACGCCCGGCTGTCTGGTCATCGACTTCGGCACGGCCACCACGTTCGACCTGGTGGCCGGGGGCGAGTACCTGGGCGGCCTCATTTGCCCCGGCGTGCTGACCTCGGCCCGGGCCCTTTCCTCCGGCACGGCCAAGCTGCCGCAGGCCGAACTGCGGGTGGAAACGGACCAGGCCGAGCCCGGCCTGTCCACGGCCACCTCGCTGTCCCACGGCCTGGTCTTCGGTTTCGCTGCCATGGCCGAGGGCTTGGCCGCGCGGCTGCTGCCCCGCCTGCCCGAAGGCTCGGCCGTGGTGGCCACCGGCGGCCTGGCCCCGCACATCGCCCGCGTCTGCCGGGCCATCCACCTGGTGCGGCCGCACCTGCTGCTGGAGGGCCTGGAGCTGGCATACACCGACAATTCGCTTTTCCAACCAGCCAAAGGAGCATGACAATGAGCGGCATTCTTTCCGTCTGGGGACGGGAAATCCTGGATTCCCGCGGCAATCCCACCGTCGAGGTCGAAGTCACTCTGGAGTCCGGCCACGTGGGTGTGGCCGCCGTGCCCTCGGGAGCGTCCACCGGCTCACGCGAAGCCCTGGAAATGCGCGACGGCGACAAGGGCCGCTACCTTGGCAAGGGCGTCACCCAGGCGGTGAACAACGTCATCGACGTCATCGCCGAGGAGGTCATCGGCCTGGACGCCCTGCGCCAGCCCGCCCTGGACAACACCCTCATCGACCTCGACGGCACCGAGAACAAATCCCGCCTGGGCGCCAACGCCATGCTGGGCGTGTCCATGGCCAACGCCCGCGCCGCCGCCGCCTTCCTGGGCCTGCCGCTGTACCAGTACCTTGGCGGGGTCAACTCCAAGGTGCTGCCCGCGCCCATGATGAACGTCATCAACGGCGGCGAGCACGCGGCCAACAACCTGGACATCCAGGAATTCATGATCATGCCACTGGGCGCGGAGACCTTCTCCGAGGCCCTGCGCATGGGCGCCGAGACCTTCCACGCCCTGAAGAAGATCCTGGCCAAGGATGGGCTGTCCACCAGCGTGGGCGACGAGGGCGGCTTCGCCCCGGACCTGCCCTCCAACGCCAAGGCCTTCGAGTACCTCATGTGGGCCATTGAGGAGGCCGGCTACCAGCCCGGTGCGCAGATTGCCCTGGCCATCGACGCCGCGGCCTCCGAGTTCTACAAGGACGGCAAATACGTCCTCTCCGGCGAGAACGCCTCCTACTCCGCCCAGGAGATGACCGGCTACTACGCCGAGCTGTGCAAGAAGTTCCCCCTTATCTCCATTGAGGACGGCCTGGCCGAGGGCGACTGGGAAGGCTTCGCGCACCTCACCGATGAGCTGGGCGACTCCATTCAGCTTGTCGGAGACGACCTCTTCGTGACCAACCCGGAGATCCTGGCCGAGGGCATCGAGCGCGGGGTGTGCAACTCCATCCTCATCAAGCTCAACCAGATCGGCACAGTCACGGAGACCCTGGACACCATCGAGATGGCCAAGGAGGCCTCCTACTCCACGGTCATCTCCCACCGCTCCGGTGAGACCGAGGACCACTTCATCTCCGACCTCGCCGTGGGGCTCAACGCCGGGCAGATCAAGACCGGCTCCCTGTCCCGCTCCGACCGCATCGCCAAGTACAACCAGCTCCTGCGCATCGAGGAGAACCTGGAGGAGGAGGGCCTTTACTTCGGTCCCTCCATGGCCGCCATGTTCTTCGGCGGATAGCAAGGACACTCGGAACAACGACACCCCCTGGGGAGGGCGGCCAAGCCGCCCTCCCCTTTTTCAATCGCGTCCGGCGGGTTGCGCTTGGTGGCGTCCCCTTGTAGTGAGCGGTCTTTCACGAGCGACACCCCAGCCCGGAGGAATCCCGCCATGATCCTGCTGGACGGCAAGGCCACGTCCCAGACCATACGTACCGAACTGGCCGGGGAGGTGCGCGCCCTGGCCGAGAAGCACGGCCGTCCGCCCGGACTGGCCGTGGTCATCGTGGGCGAGGACCCCGCCTCCAAGGTCTACGTGCGCATGAAGGTCAAGGCCTGCCACGAGACCGGTATCCTCTCGCGCCACCTGGAACTGCCCGAATCCACTTCCCAGGCCGAGCTGGAGCGGGTGGTGGACGACCTCAACGCCGACCCGTCCATCGACGGCATCCTGGTGCAGCTCCCCCTGCCCCGCCAGCTGGACGCCCAGCCCATCCTGGACCGCATCAACCCGGACAAGGACGTGGACGGCTTCCACCCCGTGAACGTGGGCCGGCTGGCCCTGGGCCTGCCCGGCTTCGTTTCCTGCACCCCGGCGGGCTGCATGGAACTGCTGCGCCGCTACGGCCTGCGGCCCGAGGGCAAGCACGCCGTCATCGTGGGACGCTCCAACATCGTGGGCAAGCCCCTGGCGCTGCTGCTGCAGCAACCCACCGAGATGGGCAACGCCACGGTCACGGTCTGCCACTCGCGCACCCCGGACCTGGCCGAGCACACCCGTCGAGCTGACTTCCTCTTCGCCGCCATCGGCAAGCCGGGCATGATCTCCGGCGACATGGTCAAGGACGGGGCCGTGGTGGTGGACGTGGGCATCAGCCGCACAGACGACGGGCTTAAGGGCGACTGCGACTTCGAGGCCATGCGCGACAGGGTTTCGGCCATCACCCCGGTTCCCGGCGGCGTGGGGCCCATGACCATCGCCATGCTGCTGCGCAACACTGTGGATTCCTGCGCCCGGCGGCTGGGCTGATTCACCCGGCTTTTCCACCGGACAGCCTTGGAACCGCTTTCCGTGCTGTGTTATCCTTGGGGTAAAAACCCAAGGAGGCACCGCATGGCCATCACCATCACCAGCGCCGCGTTCGACGACGGCAAACCCATCCCGAAGAAATACACCTGCGACGGCAAGGACCTTTCCCCGCCCCTGGCCTTCTCCGGCCTGCCCGGCGGCACGGCCTCCGTGGCCCTGATCTGCGACGACCCCGACGCCCCGGGCGGCACCTTCACCCACTGGGTGCTCTTCGACCTGCCCCCGGACACCGCCGGTCTTGAGGAGGGCATGGCCGCGGCCACCCTGCCCGGCAAGGCCGCTCACGGAGTCAATTCCTTCGGCAAAGCCACCTATGGCGGCCCCTGCCCGCCGGGCGGCACGCACCGCTACTATTTCACGCTCTACGCCCTGGACCGCGAACTGGGTCTGGACGAAGGGGTGGACAAGGACGCCGTACTGCACGCCATGCAGGGACACGTGCTGGACAAGGGGGAATTCATGGGAACCTACGCCAGATGAGCGGTCCGGGAACGGGCCGCCTCGGACAGCTCAGGGCGAGTAGGTGATGCGGTAGACGAGGCCCGCCTCGTCGTCGGACAGGAGCATGGAGCCGTCCGGCAGCCGCAGCAGGTCAACCGGCCGCCCCCAGGCCTGCCCGGTCTCCTGGTTCAGCCAGCCGGAGATGAAGGGCTCGTAGCCCTGCGGCTCGTCGTCCTCGTTCAGCCTCACCCGCGTGACGCGGTAGCCGATGGGCGTGGTGCGGTTCCAGGAGCCGTGCTCGGCGATGAGGATGTCGCCGCGCATGGATTCCGGGAACATGGGGCCGGTAACGAAGCGCATGCCCAGCGACGCCACGTGGGCGGGCAGTTCCACCTGGGCCGGAGTGAAGCGGGAGCAGTCCACCCGCCCCGCGTAGCGCGGGTCCGGGGTGTTCTTCCCGAAACAGTAGGGATAGCCGTAGTGGTTGCCCGCTTCGGCGGCGCGGTTCAGTTCGTCCGGCGGTCGCTCGTCACCCAGCCAGTCCCGGCCGTTGTCCGTGAACCACAAGACCCCGGTGTCGGGGTTCCAATCGAAGCCCACGGTGTTGCGGATTCCCCTGGCCACGGTTTGCAGGCCGGAGCCGTCGGGCCGCATGCGGTGGAGGGCGGCGTAGGGCTCGGGCGGGGCGCAGACGTTGCACGGCGCGCCCACCGGCACGTACAGCCAGCCGTCCGGGCCGAAGGCGATGTACTTCCAACCGTGGCGGCGGTCCTCGGGAAAGGAGTCGTTGACCACCCGGGGGAACGGCGGGTCGGTCAGCCGGTACTCAATGTCCTCCAGCAGGGTGACACGGTCGATCTCGGCGATGTAGAGGTCTCCGCCCCGGAAGGCCACGCCGTTGGGCTGGGCCATGGCCTCGGTCAGGGGCAGCACGTCCTCGCCGAAACCGTCGCGGTCCAAATCGCGCACGGCGTAGACCCGCGTTCCCCGGGTGCCAACGAACAGCGTCCGCTCGCCCAGGGCCAGGGAACGCGCACCGGGCACCTCGGCGTAGATGGAGATGGAGAAGCCCTCGGGCAGGGAGAGGGTGCTCAACTCGTCCCGCCAGTCCCCGGGCTCCGCGGCCGCGGGCGCGGCCCAAACCAGCAGGAGCAGCAACAGTGGAAGGTTACCAGGAAACCGGAGCATGATTTCTTGTATCCCGGCCTTCAGGTTCCGGCAACCTCTTCGCCCAGGCAGAAGGTGGCCGCGGCCCGGGCGTGCAGGGCTGTGGTGTCCAAGAGCGGCAGGGGCGAGTCCTGTGGCCGGACCAGCAGCGGAATCTCGGTGCAGCCCAGCACCACGGCCTCCGCCCCGCCCCCGGCCAGCCCGCCGATGATCTCCACGTAGCGCGCCAGGGACTCGGGGCGGAACTCGCCCCGGCACAGTTCCTCGAAGATAACCCGGTGGACGAACTCCCGCTCCTCGTCCGGGGGAATGTCCACGGTCACGCCGAAGCGCTCGGAAAAGACGGTGTGGTAGATGTCGCGCTCCATGGTGAAGCGGGTGCCCAGCAGCCCCACGCGGGAGTACCCCCGGCGGACGGCCTCCTCGCCCGTGGCCTCCACGATGTCCAGCAATGGCACCGAGGACGCCTCGCGCACGGCCGGGGCCACCACATGCATGGTGTTGGTGGCGATGAGCAGGCACTCCGCCCCGGCCCGCTCCAGCCCCGAGCCCGCCTCTGCCAGCCTGGTGCCCAGCCCGCTCCAGTCGTCCTTCCGCTGCATGTCGGCTATCTCCTGGAACTCGAAGGAATGCAGCAGGATGGGGGCGGAGTGCAGTCCGCCAAGGCTCTCGGCCACGGCCTGATTAATGAGCCGGTAGTACTCCAGGGTGGATTCCCAACTCATGCCGCCGAGAATGCCGATGGTACGCACGCGGGGCTCCTTGCTCAGATGGTGGTGACGTAGAATACCCAGGTGACGAAGGACATGGCCAGCACCCGCAACCCCTGGCTGAATACCATCAGCCGCAGGGCCAGTGCCGGAGTGTAAATGCCCGCGTAGTACGGGAACTGGTGCCGGAAGGCGCGCATGGGGCTGGAGAGGATGTTGCCCACCAGAAGCGCCAGCACGATCTCCCGCGCGGGCAGGCTGCCCGCCTCCAGCAGCGCGCCCGCCACCGCCAGCCCCGCGGTGAACTCCGAGGCGATCTGGAAAACCACGATGGAGAAGGTCTTGGGATGCAGCCAGGACAGCAGCCCCACGTTGTTGGCCAGGAAGGACTCCAGCTGGTCGAACAGCCCGGTGCGGTTGGCGAAGAATATGGCCGTGTAGACCGGCACGGTGATGAAGAGGATGCGCGGGATGCGCTTTTTGAATCGCCGGAAGGCTTTGCCCAGGGCGGAGGCGAAGGACTTGGGCCCGGCCTCGTCCAGGCGGCAGACCACGCAGCCCTCGGGAATGGGCGGCAGGGTCAGCCGCCCCACCGCGATGATGACGGCCGTGCGCAGAACGGCCGCGCACAGGGAGAGCCCCACGTACCAGGCCGCGGCCATGCCGATGAAGGGCAGGGTGATGAAGAAGACCGTGGGCAAGTGCAGCAGGTAGGTGGGCAGGGCGTTGAAAAGATTGGAGAGCACCAGCTCGGTGCGGTCGATCTTCCCTTCCTTGTGCGCCTCGGCCAGCATGGTGTTGGCCGAGACACCGGAGAAGAAGGCCATGGAGAAGGAGGCCCCGGCCACGTCCTTGAGCTTGGCCAGCCGGATGAGCGGCGAGGCGATGCGGGCCATGGCGTGGGTCCAGTTGAGCGCCTCGATGAGGTTGCCCACGATGAGGCCCAGGGAAATGAAGAAGGTGAGGCGGAGAAGGGGCCAGCCCAGCCCGTCCCACAGCGAGGCCGGGTCCATCACAGCTCCTCGAGCTTCTCCCGTTCCTCGCCCGAGAGGCGGAACTCGTGCTCGGGGCCGGGAAAGCCGCCCTGGCGCACGTCT
The DNA here is from genome assembly GCF_000711295.1 of Desulfohalovibrio reitneri. NCBI lineage: Bacteria > Pseudomonadati > Thermodesulfobacteriota > Desulfovibrionia > Desulfovibrionales > Desulfovibrionaceae > Desulfohalovibrio > Desulfohalovibrio reitneri. The sequence goes on from NZ_JOMJ01000003.1 coordinate 1,159,129, forward strand.
TTGACGTAGGCAGCCAGAGCCTCAGCGGAGGCCGAGCCCAGCTCGGCGTAGCGTTTGACGAAGCGCGGGGTGAAGCGGTCGAAGAGGCCCAGGACGTCGTGGATGACCAGCACCTGTCCGTCGCAGCCCGGCCCGGCGCCGATGCCGATGGTGGGGATGTCCAGCCGCGACGTGACCAGCTCGGCCACCTCGGAGGGAACGGCCTCAAGCACCAGGGAGAAGCAGCCCGCCCGCTCCAGGTCGCGAGCCTCCTGAAGCAGCACCCTGGCGGCCTCAGCGCTGCGCGCCTGGGCCTTGAACCCGCCAATCTCGGCCAGCCGCTGCGGGGTGAGCCCAACGTGGCCCATGACCGGCACCCCGGCCCGCGCCAGCGCGCGCACCGCCTCAAGGTGCTTGGCGCCCTCCAGCTTGACAGCCCGAGCCCCGCCCTCGGCCAGAAAGCGCAGGCCGTTCTCCACCGCCTGTTCCACGGAAACGGCGTAGGAGCCGAAGGGCATGTCGCCCACCACCAGGGCGCTCTTGGCCGTACGGGCCACGGCCTTGGTGTGGTGGAGCATGTCCTCCATGGTAACGGAGAGGGTGTCCTCGTAGCCCAGCACCACCATGCCCAGGGAATCGCCCACCAGCAAAACGTCCGCCCCGGCTCGCTCGGCCAGGGTGGCCGTGGCGGCGTCGTAGGCGGTGAGCATGGCGATCTTGTCTCCGCCCTTGCGGGCGGCCAGTTCCGGCGCGGTCAGCTGCCTGGCCATGGGCTGTCTCCGGGTTGGGGGTGGCGGAAGGTGGACAACCTACCCCTTTTGCCGGTCCAAGAAAACCCCGGCAAAGAAAAAGCCCGCCTGGGGCGGGCTTGTGCAGAGCCATCGGCCCACCCGGTTTCCCGGGCGGGAATGCAAGGCGTCGCTAGAGTTCCTGCAGCACCCAGACCACCCGGCCCACGATGCGCTCCTCGGCCTTGGCGGCCTCCAGGGTCTGCTCAGGGTGTTCGGCGTTCTCGCTGCGCATGATGAAACGGTTGTTGTCCGCGTCAAAATAGACACGCTTGAGCACCAACCCCTCGTGGGGCACGTGCAGCCCGTAGATTTCGCCGGAGCGAACCCGCTTGTTCTCGGCGTCCAGCCCCAGGTAGGCCCCGCGGCGGATGATGGGCTCCATTCCGGAGCCGTCCACGCGCACCACCAGGATGGAAGGCTTGTGGAAGGTCTCGGGCAGGGCAAGCTGGCTGACGTAGTCCGGCTGCCACTGCCCCTCCTCCCCGCGCACACCGCTCATGGAGGAGACGTTGACGACCCGGCTGCGGGACGGGCTTTTGCCATAGGTGGTGGCGGTCTCGGCCACGCCCTGGAAATTGGCCGAACTGTCGGCCATTTCCGGCTTGAGGTACATGGGATCCATGCCGTCGGACAGCCAGTCCGGGTTGAGGCCGTGGCTGCGGAACAGTTTGAGGAACCAGTCCGACGGCACCGAGTTGCGCCGCTTGGCGTCGGATATGCTCGACTGCCTGATGGACAGGATGTTGGCCAGCTCCACCTGGGTTCTGGCCCCGGTGGCTTTCTTGATACGCTCCAGCGTTTCGTCGAAGCTCATGGTACTTCCCCTCGTGGCTTCAGTTACGGTTTCGGCGCCGATATCCGCTTCTTCATGAATCCGGGGCGCCACATGATGACGACCCCCTTCCCCGGCACACTGCCTGCATCAGAAACGCGGGAACCGTCAAATCCATGACCTTATTCGCCACCCGCCTCCAGAGTACGGGCAGCCCGCTTGACATTGCTTACGATTCGAACAACATATCATGCCCATGGCCCCCCATGCCTAGGACGGCCGCGATTATGGGCGGGTCTCGTATCCAACTTTCTATTACCCTGAGGAAAGAATGGCAAGTCAATCTTTTTCCTCAGGCGATAATTTTCACACTTTTTTGGTATATTTTTTCCCCACAGCGGCCCCCCCCACGCACGCCGGACCACCGGCAAGGAAGTCGCCTCCGGAGCGGGGCGGACGCGAAGGGAGTTGGGAATGGCTACAATTCCTGCACCACCCAGGCCACGCGGCCGATGAGACGGTCGCTTTTCTGGGCCAGGGGCAGTCTGTCGCCCGGAGCGGCGGCGTCCTCGCCCTTGAGGATGAGGGCGTCTTCCGAGAGGTCCAGAAAGACCCGCCGCAGGACCATGCCCATGCCCGGGATGGCCACGGCGTAGACGTCCCCCTCCTGCACGCCGCGCCTGGCCAGGTCCACGCCCACCAGGGCCCCCCTGCGCACGGTGGGGGCCATGCCGGAATCCTGCATGCGCACGGCCAGCACGTCCTGGCGGGCCAGGTTGGCGGGCACGCCCACCCTGCCCAGCTCCGGGGCGGTCCATCGGCCCTCGGCACCCATCTCCCCGTCCTGGCTGTGCACGGTGATCATGGATACACCGCCGTAGCCCGTGGTCGATTCGGCCACGCCCTCGGCGTCGGCTTCGTCCGCTCCGGTCAGGCTGCGCGGCGGCTCGCCCGCCACCAGCCAGCGGGGGTTCCAGCCGTCCAGGGCCAGGCTCAGAACCCAGGAGGCGGGTACGCGGCGGTTCTTCTTGGCGTCGGACACGCTGGACTGGCGGATGCCCAGCCTGGCGGCCAGTTCCACCTGGGTGCGGGCGCCCGAGGCCGTCTGCACGCGATGGAATATCTCTTCGAAATGTTCGGGATTGCGTAATGTTTCCAAGCCAATATCCATAGAACCACCCCTTTCCTTCGGATTATGCAATTCAAGGTTGCGCTTTTTCCGAGCATGTAGCAACACATTGCGAATACTGGCAAGCGGAATATGAATGCGGCCCAACGAAATGAGGCATGGCGCAAGTCAGTATTTATCATTTGAACTTTCGATTCAAAAAAGCGATACGGAGCCCAGGCATGCACCAGGCGGAGCGGGGACAGGATTTCGTTGGCGAACCCACCTTTTCTTACGGCGAAATGAACGAAGAACAATTCGAGGAATGCTTCAAGCGCCTCAAAGAGGCCCTTGGCGTGCGCAACGCCAGCGAGCTGGCCAAGGCGCTGCGCATCAGCCACCAGGGAGTCTCCTCGGCCAGGCAGCGCAGGCAGATTCCCATGAGTTGGCTGCGCTACGCCGCCGAGTCCGAAGGCGTCTCCATCGACTGGCTGCTCTACGGGCGCGGCGGCATGCGCCGGGAATCCGGCCCGAGGCGGGTTGAGGCGGAAACCGGCGGCCCCGCCCGGGCCGATCACTCCGGACGCGAGCCTGAATCCTCCGGCTACGGCACACCCCGCGTGTTCCAGGCAGGGGAGGTGGTCGTCCCGCCACGGGTTGAGCCGCGCCTTCTGCGGGACTCCCTGCTGTTCGAGGAATCACCGGAACAGCCCGGGGTCTGCTTCCAGCACTTCTGGCTCTCCAGGCTGGGCACCATCGCCTCCATGGCGGTCATGCCCATGCACGGCCGACACATGGAGCCCAGCCTGGTGCGGGGCGACCTGCTCCTGCTGGACCGCTCCCAGACAGAGATCATCCCCGGCTCGGTGTACGCGGTGGCCATGGGCGAGGAGGTGGTGATCAAGCGGCTGGAACGGCTGCCCGGCGAACTGGTCCTGGGCAACGACAACCCGGATTGCGAGGACGTCCGTGTGCCGTACCCCAGCGATGACCTGCGCGTGCTGGCCCGGGTGGTGTGGTCGGGGAGATGCCTGGCCTGAACCCGGCGTTTCCCGTCCGCACCGGACTGTGACTGGCGCATACCACAAGAATGATTCAACCCTTTCCACGACTTCGACAACGCCTTCGCGCATACGCGCTTCCAATCAGACCCGGCTGGTGTTACAGAAAAACCGTTCCGCGATTCTTCACAACCGGAGTCTTTTTCATGCGCTTCCCGCCACTTCTCATCCTGCTCCTGTTCCTTCTCGCTGTGCCGCACCCCGCCAACGCCCAGCAGAGAGCCACCATCTCGATGGGGTCCGGGGCATTCGGCCTGCCATTGACCTCCGCCCAGCAGATCGGCGCCTTCAAACAGAACGGCATCGACCTGGAGATCAGCCACCACGGCAAGGGCGCCAAAGCCATGGCCGAATTCCTCGCCAAGGGATACGACTTCGGCTGGACCAGCGGACTCCCCATCACCAAGGCCGCCTTCGACCACGACGGCTTCTGCCTCCTGGCCAGCCTGGGCTCCACCGGCAAGCTCTTCGAGGTTTGGGCCGACCGCGGCAAGGGAATCACCACCGTTGGCGACCTGCGGGGAAAGCGCATCGGCGTCACCGGACGCGGCAGGGGGAGCGACTACTACCTGTACGCCCTGCTCCTGAAAAACGGCATCGAGATCTCCGAGGTGGAAGTGGTTCCCATGAAGCGCAAGGAGCTGCCCGCGGCCCTGTCCAAGAGCGAGGTGGACGCCGTTTCCGAGCAGCCATCCCGCATGCGCGAGGCCAGCGAGGTCCTGGGCGGCGACCTGGTGGTCTTCGCGGACGACACGGTTTTCCTGCGCCACGTCTTTCTCCTCGCCAGGAAGGACTTCGTGCGCGCAAACCCCGACCTGGCCGTGGCCATGCTTCGCTCACTGGACCAGGGCATCCAGCACCTGCGGGACAACCCGGGGCGGGCCGTGGACTTCATCTCCGCTAAGCTGGACCTTGACCCCCGGAAGGTCCGCGAGCTCATGGAGGACACCGACTACCGGCTCTCCCTGGACCAGTCACTCTACCCCACCATGGAGAACTACGCCCAGTGGCTCATACAAACGGGAGTGGTAAAGCGGGGGCCGCTGCCCGACTTCACGAACATCTTCTGCCCCGACCCCCTCATGTCCATTGATCCGGGCAGAGTGACCATCATCCACTGATGACCATCCGCGGCAAGCTCCGCCTTCTCGGCTTGTTGGCCCTGGCGCAGGCCGTTCTCCTGCTGGGACTTTTTCTCTGGGTGCAGACCCGCGAGGCCTCCTACACCCGTATGCGGGACGTGAGCATGGACATCGTCATGGCCTGCTCCAACCTCAACCGGCTGGCCTTCGAAGCCGACCCGCAAAACCTCCGCCGCGTCACCAATCAATGGCGCGTCCTGCACGGCCGCGTATTGGACCTCACCGCCCGCTACCAGCGCGTCAGCCGGGAGGTGGGGCAGGACGTGGAGGCCATCCGCGACACTCTGGGCAAGGCGGACGCCGTATTCAAGCAGGCCAGCCGGGCCATCGACACCGGCATCCCCGGCCAGGAGTTCCGCCTCTCCATGGTCTCCTTCTTCACCCAGCAGACCGAGTCCGTGGCCAAACACCTGGCCGCCAGGGCCGAGGCCCTGTCCAAGCGCAGCAAACAGACCAGCTTCCTGGCCACGGTCATGGCCATCGCTGTATTCGGCCTCAGCCTGCTGGTCCTCGTCCACCGCATCGGCATTTCCATCCAGCGGCCCATCGAGGCCCTGCGCGACGACATGCGCCGCATGACCTACGCCGACGAAAACCACCGCGCCCGCGTCATCAGCGACGACGAAATGGGCGAGCTGGCCCGCGACTGCAACGCCATGGTGGACAGGCTGCGGGAGATGACCGTCTCTATGGACTCCCTCACCGAGGAGTCCCGGCTGCGGCGGCAAAGCGAGCAGAAGGTCCGCAGGCTCATCAGCATGCTTCTGCGCAACTCCGAGCGGGAGCGCAAGGCCCTGGGCAGCGAACTGCACGACGGGGTGGTGCAGTCCCTGGTGGGGGCCGGCCTCATCCTGGAGGAGCAGGCCCAGGTGGCCAAGCTGAAGGACGAGGAGATCGATCCCAGACGGCTGGCCCTGGCCTCGGACGTCATCAAGGAACAGGTGCGGGAACTGCGCCGCCTGATCATGGACCTGCGCCCCACGGTTCTGGACGACCTGGGCCTGGACCAGGCCCTGCACTGGCTCTGCCGCCAGTACGCCACCAACTACCCGGACACGGAGTACGAGTACATGCCCGAGGAAGAGCTGCCCCCGGTGCCGGACGACGCCGCGGCCTGCCTCTTCCGAGTGGCCCAGGAAGCCCTCAGCAACGGCACCCGCCACGGCCTGGCCAGCCACATCGACATCAAGGTCTGGTCCGAGGACCACATGCTCAACCTGGAGGTGCGGGACGACGGCCAGGGCTTCGACCAGACGGACGTGGACCGGGGACACGGCCTGGCCATCATGCGGGAACGGCTGGAACTTCTGGGCGGCGACCTGGTCCTGGATTCCGAACCGGGCGAGGGAACCAGCCTGCGAGCCACCGTCCCCCTTGCCTGAACAAGGCGGCTGGCGTACCTAGGCCCTCCCAGGGAGGATCGCCATGCGGCCCATCAATCCGGCCATTTTCCGCAAGTACGACATCCGGGGCATCGTGGACCAGGACTTCGACCCGGAATGGGTTGAGCGCCTGGGCCTGGCCTGCGGCCGCTTCTTCCGCGAGGACGGCCGCACCCGCGCCGCCGTGGCCCGCGACGCCCGCCACACCTCGCCCGCCTACGCCGAGGCCGCCGCCCTGGGCCTGGCCATGGCCGGGCTGGACGTGGTCCTTCTGGACCGTCTGCCCACTCCGGCCTTCTACTTCGCCACCCGCCACCTGGACCTGTGGGCGGGCGTCATGATCACCGCCTCCCACAACCCGCCGGAATACAACGGCTTCAAGATTCTGCGCGGGGAGCGCTGCGTGTACGGCGACGACATCCAGGCCATCCGCGCCCTCATGGAGGAGGAGCCGGCCCCGGCCGAACGCGCCGGCATCGTCAGCCGCCACGACATCCTCCCCGCGTACCTGGACGCCCTGGCCGAACGCTCCTCCCTGGCGCGGCCCGTGAAGGTCGTGGTGGACGGCGGCAACGGCGCGGCCGGGGACGTGGCGGCCGAGGCCCTGCGTAGGGCGGGCGCTGAGGTTATCGAGCTGTACTGCGCCCCGGACCCGGACCTGCCCAACCACCACCCCGACCCCTCGGTGGCCGAGAACACCCGCGACCTGGCCGAGGCCGTGCGGAAAAGCGGCGCGGACCTGGGACTGGGACTGGACGGCGACGGCGACCGCGTGGGGCTGGTGGACGAAACCGGCGGCCTGTGGCCCAACGACCGGGTGGCCGCCCTGCTGGCCCGCGAGTGCCTCTCCCGCCACCCCGGGGCCACCGTGCTGGGCGACGTGAAGTGCTCCCACCTCTTCTTCCGCGACGTGGAGAACCACGGCGGCAATCCGGTCATGGCCGCCACCGGCCACTCCTTGATGAAGGCGAAAATGGCCGAACTGGGCGCGGCCTTCGGCGGGGAACTGTCCGGGCACATGTTCTTCGGCGCGGACTTTTTCGGCTACGACGACGCCGCCCTTGCCTGCCTCAAGCTGGCGGAGATCGCCTCCCGCGCGGACGGCCCCGTCTCCTCCCTGCCGCGCGGCTGGCCAGAGACCCACGCCACGCCGGAGATGCGCATCGAGACCCCGGAAGGGACCAACTTCGACGTCGTGCGCCGGGCGGTGGACCACTTCTCCGGGCGCTACCCCACCTCCACTATCGACGGGGTGCGCGTGGACTTCGGCGACGGCTGGGCGCTGGTGCGAGCCTCCAACACCCAAAGCGTGGTGGTGGTGCGCTGCGAGGCGGAGACCGCCGAGCGGCTGGCGGAAATCCGCGCCGAGGTCGAGGACCGGGTTCGCGGCTGGATCGACGCGCCCGTCTAGCCGTTCGCACCGGGCGTATTGGAAAAAGGGCGCGCTTGCGCTATCCTCGCCGCGATTAGCCGAACTCCAAGGAGGAGCAATGTCCCCGAGCCCCCTGGCCGGCAAGCCCGCGCCCGACGAACTGCTGGTCCACATCCCGCGCCTTGTGGCGGCCTACTACGAATACAAGCCCGACCCGGACAAGCCCGCCGAACGGGTCAGCTTCGGCACCTCCGGCCACCGGGGGTCCAGCCTGTCGCGCTCCTTCAACCTGGACCACATCCTGGCCGTGACCCAGGCGGTCTGCGACTATCGCCGCGAAAAGGGCATCACCGGCCCCCTTTTCCTGGGCATGGACACCCACGGCCTGTCCGAACCGGCCCACATGACCGCCCTGGCCGTGCTTGCGGCCAACGGCGTGCGCGTCATCCCGCAGGAAAATCACGGCTATACCCCCACCCCGGCCGTCTCCCACGCCATCCTCGACCACAACCGCTCCGGCCCCGCCGCCAAGGCCGACGGCATCGTCATCACCCCCTCCCACAACCCCCCGGAGGACGGCGGCTTCAAGTACAATCCGCCCGAAGGCGGCCCAGCCGGATCGGACGTCACAACCTGGATCGAGGCCCGGGCCGGGGACATCATGCGCCAGGGCCGCACCGCCGTGCGCCGCATGGATTTCGAGGAGGCCATGGCCGCGGAGACCACCGAGCCGCGCGACCTAGTCACGCCCTACGTCTCCCAGCTGGGCGACGTGGTGGACATGGAGGCCATCCGCTCGGCCGGGCTGAAGATAGGCGTGGACCCGCTGGGCGGCGCCTCCATCGATTACTGGAAGGCCATCGCCGAGCACTGGGGCCTGGACATCGAGGTGGTGGGCGGCCGGGTGGACCCCACCTTTTCCTTCATGCCCGTGGACAAGGACGGCGTCATCCGCATGGACTGCTCGTCCAGCTACGCCATGGCCGGACTCATCGAACTCAAGGACCGTTTCGACATAGCCCTGGGCAACGACCCGGACACCGACCGCCACGGCATCGTCACCCGCTCCGCCGGACTGCTCAACCCCAACCACTACCTCGCGGTGTGCGTGGACTACCTCTTCCGCCACCGCCCCGGCTGGCCGGAGACCGCCAAGGTGGGCAAAACCCTGGTCTCCAGCTCCATGATCGACCGGGTGGCCGCCGACCTGGGCCGCGAGCTGGCCGAGGTGCCGGTGGGCTTCAAGTGGTTCGTGGACGGGCTGCTTTCCGGCGAATACGGCTTCGGCGGCGAGGAGAGCGCCGGGGCCTCCTTCCTGCGCCGAGACGGCACCGTGTGGACCACGGACAAGGACGGCATCATCCTTTGCCTGCTGGCCTGCGAGATAACCGCCCGCACTGGCCGCGACCCGGCCGAGTTGTACGCCGAGTTGGAAAAGATGCACGGCTCCCCCGTCTACGAGCGGCTGCAGGCCCCGGCCAATCGCGAGCAAAAGGCCGTGCTCAAGAACCTCTCCCCGGAGGACGTGCCCGCGGACAGCCTGGCGGGCGAGCCCATCATCGCCAAGATGACCCGCGCCCCGGCCAACGACGCCCCCATCGGCGGCCTGAAGGTGGTGGCGGAGAACGGCTGGTTCGCCGCCCGGCCCTCCGGCACCGAGGACATCTACAAGATTTACACCGAAAGCTTCCTGGGCCCGGACCACCTGGCCCGCATACAGAAGGAGGCCCAGGCCATGGTGGCCGAGGCCTTCCAAAAGGCCGGAGCGTAAGGACCCCACTCCCGTATGAAGAAAATCCTGCTGCTTCTCCTCGCCCTGGCTGTCGCCGGGGGCGGGGCATGGTACCTGTTCGGCTCCGGCGAAAAGAAAGGGCGCGTCGAGGTCCTGGAAACGGCCCAGGTGGAGCGCGACTCCGTGCGCAAGGTCCTGGAGGCCACCGGCATCATCAAGGCCGAGGTGGGCGCGCAGATCAAGATCGGCGCGCGCTCCACCGGCGAGATCGAGGACATGCTGGTGCGCATCGGCGACCGGGTGCAAAAGGGCGACCTCATCGCGGTCATCGACTCCCGCGAGGAAAAGGCCCAACTCGACGAGTCCAATGCCAGGCTGGCCCGCGCCAGGGCCGAGCTGGAGCGCGTGCGCCGCGTCTACCCTCTGCAGATAGAGGAGGCCGAGGCCGAGCTGCGGCTGTCCCAGGCCGAATTGGAGTTCGCCGAAAAAACCCTGCGCCGCCAGAAACGGCTCGTGGAGCAGGACCTCCAGGCCGTGGAGGAGCTTGACAAGGCGGAGCGCGACGCCCGCACCGCCGCCAAGCGCGTGGCCGCCAGGCAAGCCACCCTGCGCCGGCTGAACGAAGAATACGAGCGCGAACTGAACAAGGCCGGGGAGTCCGTGCGGGAGGCCCAGGCCGCCCTGGAGTCAGCCCGGGTCCGCATCTCCTACACCGAAATCCACTCCCCCATCGACGGCATTGTTTCCCAGGTCACGGCGCAGGAGGGCGAAACCGTGGTCTCCGGGCTGCAGGTCTCCAACCTCATCACCGTGCTGGACCCCACCCGGCTGGAAATGTGGATCTACGTGGACGAGACCGACGTGGGGCAGGTCGAGCGGGGCATGCCCGTGGAGTTCACCGTGGACGCCCACCCGGACACCACCTTTCACGGCACCATCGACCGCATCTACCCCGAGCCGGAAATCCGCGACAACATCGTCTACTACCAGGCCATCGTGGACCTGGACGAGGAAGAGGCCGGACAACTCCGGCCGGAAATGACCACCCAGTGCCAAATCGTTGTCCAGGAACTGCAAGACGTGGTCAGCCTGCCCAACACCGCCCTCAAATGGGTTGGCGAAAAGAAGGTCGTATTCCGGGTCGGGCAGGACGGCGCGGCCGAACAGATCGACCCCGACCTGGGCCTGGAAGGCCTGGAGCGCAGCCAGATTCTCTCCGGCCTGGCTCCGGGCGATGACGTGGCCACCAGGATCGTGCTGCCCGAAGGCGCCAAAACCGCCGGAGGCGGGCAGTGAGCCAGCCACTGGTCAGGCTGCGGGACATCCGCAAGGAGTACCGCCAAGCCGACACGGCGGTGGAGGTCCTCAAGGGCATCAGCCTGGACATCTCCGAAGGCGAGTTCGTTGCCCTGCAGGGGGCCTCCGGCTCGGGCAAGTCCACCCTGCTGCACATCCTCGGCCTGCTGGAAAGCCCCTCCTCCGGCGAATACTCCATCGCCGGCAGGGAGGCGGCCAACCTGGACGACGACGAGCGCAGCGACCTGCGTAACCAGCTCCTGGGCTTCGTGTTCCAAAGCTTCTACCTGGTGCCCTACGCCACCGCCCTGGACAACGTGCTCCTGCCCGGCCTCTACGCCGCCTCCCCCTCCGGCGAGCTGCGCGAGCGCGCCGAGGAAATCCTCGGCCAGGTGGGGCTGGCCGACCGCGCCTCCTTCCGCCCGGCCCAGCTCTCCGGCGGCCAGCAGCAGCGCGTGGCCCTGGCCCGCGCCCTCATCAACGACCCCAAGCTCATCCTGGCGGACGAACCCACCGGCCAGCTCGACTCCTCCACCTCCGAGGAAATCATGGGCCTGCTCTCCCGCATCCACGGCCAGGGACGCACCGTGGTGGTCGTCACCCACGACGAATTGACAGCCAGCTATGCTGGCCGCCGCATCACCATGGTGGACGGCCTTGTCTCGAACCAGGAATAGCCCCCTCCTGGCCTGGCACGTCGTCGGCCAGGCCCTGCGCGCCCTCTGGGCTTTCAAGCTGCGCTCCGCCTTCGTCATCTGCGCCACCGCCCTGGGCATCGCCTCCCTCACCGTCATCGTAGCCTCGGTGGACGGGGCCCAGAAAATGGCCCGCGAGATCACCGAGCAGTTCGGCCCGGACGCGGCCTTCATCCTGGGCGGCGACATCTTCAACCGCGCCGTGGGCCAGCGCGTCCTCACCCTCTCCTGGGACGACGCCCGCAAGCTGCGCCAGTCACTGCCCGGGGCCAAGATGGTCGTGCCAATGCGCGCCGTGGGCGAAGTCACCGCCCGCTACGGCGGCAACCACATCACCCTGGACAACGTCATCGGCTCCACGGAAAACTACGCCCTGGCCTGGGACTGGCCCCTGGAGGAAGGCCGCGACATCTCCCGCGAGGACGTGGACCGGGCAGCCAAGATCGCCCTCATCGGCTCCGAGCCCGCGGAGGAACTCTTCGGGCGCCAGTCCCCCATCGGCAAGACCATCTTCGTCAAGAACATGCCCTTCCAGATCGTGGGCAGCCTCACCGAGCGCGGCTTCAGCGGCCGCCGCTCGCCCGACAACCGCATTATCCTCCCCCTGACAACCCTCACCCAGCGCTTCAACCTCGACCGCAACTACTTCCGCGCCCTCCGCATCAAGTTCCACGACGTGGAGAACATGCAGGCCAACGCCGCCAATCTGCGCTCCTATCTCCGCCACCTCCACGACCTCGAACCCGGCGAGAGCGACGACTTCACCATCCTCACCGCCGACGAAGTCCTCAAGTTCCTCTCCATGCTCAAGGGCAGTCTTGTCGCCTTCCTGGGCGTCACAGCGGCCGTGGCCATCCTGGTGGGCGGCTTCGTCCTGGCCAACCTCTTCTACTTAAGCGTCAGCGAACGCTCCCGCGAAATCGGCATCCGCCGCGCCTTCGGCGCGCGCAAAGGCGCCATCCTCTTGCAATTCCTGGCCGAAGCCGTGGGCCTCACCGTCACCGGCTCCCTCCTGGGCCAGGGACTCGGCCTGGCCCTAGGCCAACTCCTGGTCCGGCTCGACATCCTGCAAATTGAACTCTCCTGGAAAATCTTCCTCCTCTCCCTCGGCTCCGCCCTGGCCATCGGCATCATTTTCGGCCTCCGCCCCGCCCGCCGCGCCGCCGCGCTGGATCCCATAGAGGCGTTGAAGGGGTAGGAAGAGAAGAAGGAAGATTTCTCCCTTCGGGCGACCAGGGGGCTTCGCGCCCCCTGGACCCTGCGGCAAAATAATTTTGCATTTGGGTTCGCGAGATGGCGCACGGTGGGGCGCGGAGAGGGAGTATCCCGGCGTGCTTGCGCTCAGGGGCGCGTTTCCTCGGTAAAACGCCGCCCCGGCCGTTTGGCTTCGCATACGTTGAACGCGAAATTGAGCAGGTATCCCTCGGCAGCCACATGCCCGTACCAAGCCCCCGAGCGAAGCGAGACCCAAGTGCATTTTTTGGAAGGATGGCGGGGGAGGGGGAGGAAGGAATATCCTGCCCCCAGTTTGAAACAGCCTTGATTTAAGTGGAAGTCCGTGGCTTCTCAACAGGCAGGAGGTTTGCCATGAAGCGACGGAAGTGGACCCCGGAGCAGAAGACTCGGGTCGTCCTCGAAGGCCTTCGAGGACGACCCGTGGGCGAAGTGTGCGCCGAGTACGCCATCTCGCAGAACCAGTACTACAAGTGGCGCGATCAATTCCTTGCCCAGGCGCACAAAGCGTTCGAGACCGAGCACGGCGCACAGCCTACGGCCAAGCTTGAGCGCGAGAACATGAAGCTCAAAAGCCTGATCGGTGAGTTGACCATTGAGCTAAAAAAAAGCGGGCCGTTCGGATGAAGCGTGGACCATATGCAAAGGTCGCCGAGCGCAACGCCGACCTCCTGGCCCGCATTCGCGGCATCAAGGCCGACCATCCGTTCTGGGGATACCGTCGGGTCTGGGCGTTTCTGCGCTTCGTGGACGGCGTAGTCGTCGGCAAAAATCGCGTCTACCGGCTCATGAGCGAGCATGACCTCACGGTGAAGCCCAACCTGCGACTCAAGGCCAAACGCAGGCCGACCGGCGTCAAGCCCCGGCCCACGCGACCCAACGAGTGGTGGGGTATCGACATGACCAAAATCAAGATTGACGGCTACGGCTGGCTGTACGTGGTCATTGTGCTTGATTGGCGCACCAAGAAGGTCGTCGGCCATTACGCCGGCGACCAGGCCAAGGCGTGGCATTGGCTCTCGGCGCTCAACGCGGCTGTCGGCAGGCAGTTCCCCGAAGGCGTGCGCGACGGCGGTCTTCATCTCATGGCCGACAACGGCTGCCAGCCGACCTCGGCGAGCTTCATGAAGGCTTGCCGCGTCATGGACATCAAACTCGCCTTCACCAGCTACAACAACCCAAAAGGCAATGCCGACACCGAGCGCTTCATGCGCACCATGAAGGAAGAGCTGGTCTGGATTAATGAATGGCGTAGCCCGACGGCCTTTTGCCAAGCCTTGGGCTCCTGGATCGAAGAATACAACCAAGGCTACCTGCACTCGGCGCTGGGGTATAAAACCCCGGTGACAACCGAGCAGGAACTGATCAACTCGCGGACTCTCTTAAAAAAGGCTTGCTAAACCGGGGGCAGTACATGGTTTCGTTCCCACTTTTGCTGGATGTCGTGGTCGTAGTTGAGGTAGAGGCGGCCGTTGACGATTTTCCAGGCGGTGGGGTCGACGTCCGCAGTGTAGCCCTGGGCCACTGCCCAGGCGCAGTAGCCGCCGTAGGCCGGGGCGTATTTCTCCGGATTCTCCATAAACATCGCGCGATGCTGTTCGGAGGCGAATCGCCAGGTGGTGCCGTTCCATTCGAACTCATAGTCGCCCAGGCCCTCCACGGCCTCTTCCTGGATGAAGTAGGCCACGGGGTCGTAACCGTGGATGGCCAAGTCGGCGAGGAAGGTGGAGTTGACCGGTTCGTCGGCCGACAACTGGGCTGGGACGGCCAACGCCAGGAGCAGCCCCAGCATGAGGGCGGCGAGGGTTTTGATCATGGCTTTTCCTTGCGGCTGAACCCGGCGGCGAAGTGTTCCTTGCGCGTGGGGCAGTCGTCGTTGAACGGGGAGAGGACGAGTTTGCCCTCCTCCACCTTGGCTTTGTAGCAGCCTTCGGCTCCCGGGCAATCCGGGGCGTCGGAGTCGTTGACCACCACCAGGCTGTTTTCCACGGCGCGCCAAGTGCCTCGGATGTCCTCTCCACCCGGGTAGCTCAGGGAGTAGCGGCCGTCCTCCTCGATGCGGAGACGTGATTTCTGCTGCGGGTTGGTCCAGTCGCCGACGAGGGAACTGCTGTTCACGACCATTGAGCGCTCCTTTGGAGATTTTCGCTACAATCTATCATCCCGTGCGGGCCTTCGGAAGGGGGGTTCCGGGAAATCGTCCGCCATGCTGTTCCGTTTACCTTTGAAGCCCTTTGCGCTATCCTCGTCTGCTAAACATAACACATTGAAATAACTCTTTTTCGGAGCCCCATGTCCACCTTCGTCCACTTGCACTGCCACACCGAATATTCCCTTCTGGACGGCGCCATCCGTCTTGACGACCTCTGCACGAAGGCCAAGGACTTCGGCATGCCCGCCGCGGCCATCACCGACCACGGCAACATGTTCGGCGCGGTGGAGTTCTACATGAAGGCCAAGGATTACGGCATCAAGCCCATCCTCGGCTGCGAGGTTTACGTGGCCCCGAACGGCCGCACCGACCGTTCGGCCAACTCGGCCAAGGCGGCCGGGTTCCACCTGGTGCTGCTGGCCAGGAACAACGCGGGCTACAAGAACCTGCTCAAGCTGGTCAGCGAGGGCTTTCTGACCGGCTTCCACTACAAGCCGCGCATCGACTTCGACCTGCTGCGAAACCACTGCGAGGGGCTGACCGCCCTGTCCGCCTGCCTGGCGGGCGAGGTTCCCCGGGCCATTCTGGGGCAGGGCATGGACCACGCCCGCGAGGTGGTCAAGCGCCACGCCGACCTTTTTCCGGGCCATTTCTACCTGGAGTTGCAGTCCAACGGCATCCAGGAGCAGTTTACGGTCAACGACCGGCTCAAGGAGCTGGCGGGCGACCTGTCCCTGCCGCTGGTGGCCACCAACGACTGCCACTACCTGGAATCCTCCGACGTCCAGGCCCACGAGGTGCTGCTCTGCATCCAGACCGCGGCCACCATCGACGACCCCGGCCGCATGCAGTTCGGCACCGACTCCCTCTACTACCGCTCCCCGGAGGAGATGGAGCGGGAGTTCTCGGACACGCCCGAGGCGGTGGCCAACTCCCTGCGCATCGCCGAGGAATGCGATGTGGAGCTGGACCTCAAGAGCCTGCACTTCCCGGTCTACGACCTGCCCGAGGGCATGACCCTGGACGAGGAGTTCCGCCGCCTGTGCCGCGACGGCCTGAAGAAGCGGCTGGAGCTGGTGGAGCCGGACAGGCACGAGGCCTACTGGGAGCGGCTGGAGTACGAGCTGGGCGTCATCTGCGAGATGCAGTTCCCAGCCTACTTCCTCATCGTGCAGGACTTCATCAACTGGGCCAAGGACAACAACATCCCGGTGGGGCCGGGACGCGGTTCGGCCGCAGGGTCGCTGGTGGCCTACGCCCTGCGCATCACCAACATCGACCCCATGCCCTACAACCTGCTTTTCGAGCGGTTTTTGAACGTCGAGCGCGTGTCCATGCCGGACATCGACATCGACTTCTGCGAACGCCGCCGCCTGGAGGTCATCCGCGACTACGTGACCCCCAAGTACGGCGAGGACGCGGTGGCCCAGATCACCACCTTCGGCAAGATGAAGGCCAAGGCGGTGGTGCGCGACGTGGCCCGGGCCATGGGCTTCACCTTCGGGGAGGCGGACAAGATCGCCAAGCTCATCCCCGAAGAGCTGAAGATGACCATCGACAAGGCCATGGAGAAGGAGCCGGAGCTTCGCACCATCTACGAGACCGATCCCAAGGTGAAGAAGCTGCTGGACGTCTCCCGCAGGCTGGAGGGGCTGTGCCGCCACGCCTCCACCCACGCCGCGGGCGTGGTCATCTCGGACAAGCCCATGACCGAGTACCTCCCCCTCTACAAAGGGAAGAAGGGGGAAATCGTGACCCAGTTCGACATGAAGAAGGTCGAGAAGGTCGGCCTCATCAAGTTCGACTTCCTCGGCCTGCGCACCATGACCGTCATCCAGGACAGCCTGGACAACATCGCCCGCCAGGGCATCACCCCGCCCGACCTGGACACCCTGCCCCTGACCGACCAGAAGACCTTCGACCTCTTCTCGCGCGGCGACACGGACGGCGTCTTCCAGGTGGAGTCAGGGGGCATGCGCGGCTACCTCAAGAAGCTGCGTCCCAACTGCTTCGAGGACCTCATCGCCATGCTGGCGCTGTACCGGCCCGGTCCGCTTTCCTCGGGCATGGTGGAGATGTTCATCGACCGCAAGCACGGCCGCGAGAAGGTGGAGTACCCCCACCCCTCCCTGGAGGAGACCCTGAAGCCCACCTACGGGGTCATGGTCTACCAGGAGCAGGTCATGAAGACCGCCCAGGTCATCGCCAACTACTCCCTGGGCGAGGGCGACATCCTCCGCCGGGCCATGGGCAAGAAGATCGAGGAGGAGATGGCCAAGCAGCGGGTGCGCTTTCTGGAGGGCGCCCGCGAGAACGAGATTCCCGACTCCACGGCCAACGAGATATTCGACCTCATGGAGAAGTTCGCTGCCTACGGCTTCAACAAGTCGCACTCGGCCGCCTACGCCATGATCTCCTACCACACGGGGTACCTCAAGACGCACTACCCAATGGAGTTCATGGCCGCGCTCATGACCTCGGAAATCGAAAACCAGGACAAGATTCTCAAGTACATCACCTGTTGCCGGGACATGGACATCCCGGTCAAGGGACCGGACATAAACCACTCCCGCTACCAGTTCATCGTGGAGGGGGCCGAGGGGGACAAGGGCGTCCGCTTCGGCCTGGGCTCCATCAAGAACGTGGGCCAGGCGGCCATTCAGGAGATCGTGGACCAGCGGGAGGAAGGCGGCCCCTACACGTCCCTGCTGGACCTCTGCACCCGGGTGGACCTGCGCAAGATGACCAAGCGGGTGCTGGAGCACCTGGTCAAGGCCGGGGCCATGGACTGCCTGGGCACCACCCGCGCCGCCCTGCTGGCCGGTCTGGAAAGGGTGCACGCCCAGGCCCAGAAACAGCAGAAGGAGCGCGACTCCGGCCAGCTCTCCATGATGGGCCTACTGCCGGAACAGCCGCGGAAGCTGCCCGGCCTGGGCATCAACTGCGAGGAGCAGACCCTGGAGGAGATGGAGGACGAGAAGATCCTCCGCTTCGAAAAGGACGCCCTGGGGCTGTACCTCTCCTCCCACCCCCTGCTGGCCCACCGCTCGGAGATACGGCGGCTGCGGCTGGCCACCCTGGAGGAATGCGCCGAGATGGGCGCGGAGGCCGAGGTCAAGGTGGCCTGCATCATCACCTCCAAGCAGGAGAAGTACACCAAGAAGGGCGACAAGATGGCCATCTGCTGGATCGAGGACCTGACCTCATCCTGCGAGATGCTGGTATTCCCTCGCGCCTTCGAACAGATGCGCCACCTGCTGGACGAGGACCAGCCCCTGCTGGTCACGGCCAAGATAGCCCCCAGCGAGGACGATGACGACGTGGACGAGGAGACCCCCAAAAAGGCCAAGCTCTTCGCCGAATCGGCCAAGCCCCTCTCCGAGGCCCAGGCCTCCTCCTCGGAGCCGGTTACCCTGGCCCTGGACGTTGTGGGGCTGCCCCCCGAGCGGCTGGACGGCCTGGGCGAGGTGCTGGCCAGCCATCCCGGCCACGCCCCGGTGTACCTCTGCCTGCGGGTGGACGGGGCGGTCTGCCGCCTGGAGCTGGACTCCAAATACAAGGTCTACCCCTCCTCCGACTTCCACAAGGCCGTGGAGGCCTGGCGGAAGGAACTCTGCGCCAATGGAGACGTGACATGCCGTACCGGCTGAAGGTCGAGAAATCCTTTTCCGCCGCCCACCAAATTCTGGAGCAGGGCGGCAAGTGCGAGCGCATGCACGGCCACAACTTCCAGGTGACCGTGCTGGTGGAGGGCCACGAACCGGACCCGGCCACCGGCATGCTGCTGGACTTCGGCGTGCTCAAGGCGGAGCTTTCGGCCGTGCTGGACGAGCTGGACCACTCCCACCTCAACCAGCTGCCCGCCTTCGAGGGCCGCTCCGTGTCCTCGGAGCGCATCGCCCGCCACATCCACGACCGCCTGGCCGAGCGGCTGGCGGACCACGCCGGGGTGCGCATCGCGGAGGTGGAGGTGGGCGAGAAGCCGGGCCAGTCCGCGGCCTACATCCCGGAGGCGGGCTGATGCGGCTGCTGGCGCAGCGCGTCTCCCGCGCCCGGGTGGAGAGCGGGGGCGGGACGCTGGGCGAGATCGGGCCGGGGTTGTGCGTGCTGGTCGGCTTCGGCCGCGGCGACGGCGAGGACCTGCCCGGCTCGCCGATCTGGGAAAAGATGCTCGCCAAGCTCATGGGCCTGCGCATCTTCGAGGACGAGGCGGGCAAGCTGAACCTGAGCCTGGAGGACACCGGCGGCGGGCTGCTGCTGGTCTCCCAGTTCACCCTGTACGCGGACTGCCGCAAGGGCCGCCGCCCCTCCTTCCACGTGGCCTGCCCGCCGGAAACGGCCGAGGGGCTGTACGACCGGCTGGTGGCGGACTGCTCCGCCCGGCTGCCGGGCCGGGTTCAGTCCGGCCGCTTCGCCGCCTCCATGAACGTGGAGCTGGTCAACCACGGTCCGGTGACCATCCTGCTGGATTCCGAAAAACTCGCCTGATTCCCCGCCTCCTTTGCCCGCCCTTTTATAAAAGCCGGACGGGGGTTTGCCTTTCCGCGCGGAAACGTGGAATATGGCCGCCATCGGTATGAACGGCCGAAGCGCGCACGCGCTTCTCTGGGAGGGCGTCCATGGCTGAATTCCTGTTGCGCAGCGATGCGCTTCCCGCCTCGGCCCGGCGGCTGTCCAAGGCGGCCTGCGCCATCCTGGGGGCCAGCATCGGGGACGCCGACCTGCTGCACGACCTGGATTTGGCCGTCACCGAAGGGTGCGCCAATGTGGTGTGCCACGCTTACGGCGGCCGCCCCGGAAACCTGGAGGTCCGCCTGCTCCTTGAAGAGGAGGGCGGCTTCGTGGAGGTGGAGATAGCCGACTGGGGCATGGGGCTCGACCCCGAGGCCCCCATCCGCGACCCCGGCCCGGAGGCCGAATGCGGGCGGGGTCTGTTCATCATGGCCTCGCTGGCGGACGAGTTCGACGTCCGCCGGGTGGAGGGGCGCACATTGGTGCGCATGCGCAAACGCGTGGGAGAAGCGGCATGGAAGGGCTCGCAATAGACCCCGGCGACGGCTGCCTGAAGCTGACCTACAGCGGCGAAATCGTCATCGACACCGTGACCGAATTGTCCCGGCGGGCCGTGGACGCGGTGGAGAACAGCCCGGCGGAGCGCGTGGTGCTGGACCTCTCGGACGTGCCCTTCATCGACAGTTCCGGCATCGGCTTTCTGGTCTCCCTGGACACCCGGCTGCAAAGCTTGGGCAAGAAGCTCTACCTCTGCTGCCCCGGCTCCCAGGTGCGCAAGACCCTCTCCCTGGTGCAGCTGCACCGCTATTTCAACTTCATCGACCATATCGACGACTTGCCAGCCTGATGGCCGACCCCAAACCGACCACCGCCCCCGGAGGCGAAACCGACCTCCTCCTCGACCTGAACGGCCGCTCCCAGCCGCTTTTGGGGCGCGGGGGGGCGCGCACGGAGACCCGGCCCGTGGAGGGGTTTCTGGCCCGGGAGACGCCCGGCCTGCCGGTGCTCTTGGGCGCGGGGCTGGGGCACGGCTTGCGGAAGCTGCTGGCCGGGTACGACGGCCCGGTGGCCGTGGTGGACAAGGAGGCGGCCATCCAGGCGCACTCTCCCGCGCGACGGGAGGCCGAGGCCTCGGGCCGGGTGCTGTGGCTGGACGGGGAGGACGCCCGGGAAGCCCTGGCCGAGCTGACCCGCTGGCAGATGGAGAACGGCGGCGCGCCGCTCGTCCCCCTGCCCCACCCAGTCTACCTGCGGCTGGACCCGGACCACTACACCGGGCTCAAGCGCGGGCTGGAGGCCTCCAGCCGCTTCAATTTCTGGGAGAAGGCGCGCTACGCCAAGTTCACCGGCGACACCCCGCGCGTGCTGCTCATCTCCTCCCGCTATTTCCTCATGGGCGAGATAATGGCCGCCTGCGAGCGCATGGGCGTGGAGCACCGCTTTCTGGACCTCTCCGCCAGCGAGGGCGAGGACGGCGAGGTGGGCCGGGCGGATTTCGTGGAGGAGCTGCTGCGGTCGGTGCTGGAATTCAAGCCGGACTTCGTCTTCACCATCAACCACCTGGGCGTGGACCGCGAGGGGGTGCTGACCGACCTGCTTGCGCGGCTGGAGCTGCCGCTGGCCTCCTGGTTCGTGGATAACCCCCACCTCATCCTCTACATCTACGACAACCTCACCTCCCCCTGGACCACGGTCTTCACCTGGGACGCGGACAACCTGGACTCCCTGGCCGAACTGGGCTTCCCCAATGTGCGCTACCTGCCCCTGGGAACGGACGTCCACCGCTTCCGGCCGGACGCCCCACCCGGGCCGGATTCCTGGCGGTCGCGGGTTTCCTTCGTGGGCAACTCCATGGTGCACAAGGTGGCCCGGCGGCTGGAGGTGGCCGCTCCCCCGCCCGAACTACGCGAGGCCTACCCGAAAATCGCCGCTGGCTTCGGCGGGAGCGAGGACTGGAGTGTGCGGGCCTTCATGGAGCGCAGCCACCCGGACTTCATGCCCGCCTTCGAGTCCCTGGGGACCACCGAGCGCAAGCTGGCCTTCGAGACCCTGGTCACCTGGGAATCCACCCGCGCCTACCGGCTGGCCTGCGTGCGGTCCACCCTGCCATTCACCCCCCTCATCGTGGGAGACCCCTACTGGAAGGAAAGCCTGCCAGGCGAGGGGAGCGGCTGGCGCTACCACTCCGAGCTCGGCTACTACGACGACCTGCCTCGCTTCTATCCCCTCTCGGAAGTCAACTTCAACTGCACCTCCAAGCAGATGAAGGGCGCGGTCAACCAGCGCGTCTTCGACGTGCCCGCCTCCGGGGCCTTCCTTCTCACCGACCACCGCCGCCAGATGGAGGACCTGTTCGAGCCGGGGCGGGAGGTGGTATTCTACACCTCCCCGGAGGAAGCCTCGGAGCTGGCCGCCCGCTACCTGGACGACCCGGCCGCCCGCGCCCGGGTTGCCGAGGCGGCCCGGCAACGGGTGCTGGCCGAGCATACCTACGACCACC
Source organism: Desulfohalovibrio reitneri (assembly GCF_000711295.1). Taxonomy (NCBI): domain Bacteria; kingdom Pseudomonadati; phylum Thermodesulfobacteriota; class Desulfovibrionia; order Desulfovibrionales; family Desulfovibrionaceae; genus Desulfohalovibrio; species Desulfohalovibrio reitneri. Next base: position 1,180,856 of record NZ_JOMJ01000003.1, read on the forward strand.
GCCTGGCCGAACTGCTGGAAGCAATGCGCTCCATCTATGGATAGATAGCCGTGGCCGACCCCATCCTCATCCTCCAGATGCAGCGCATGGGCGACCTGGTGCTGACCTTCCCCCTGGTCCACTGGCTGCGGCGCCTGCACCCGGAGCGGGAAATCTGGGTGGTGGGGGAGGAATCCTTCTTCAAGGACCTCTACCCGGTGTCGCCCGGCGCGGTCTTCTTTCCCTGGGGGGCGGCGGACAAGCTGGCCACCCGGCGCTACGCAGCCGTGGTCAACCTCTCCATACGCGAGCGGGCGGCCGAACTGGCCGGTCGGCTGGAGACCGACCTGCTCCTGGGCCCCCACCTGGACGCGGACGGCGCGCGGCGCATCCGGGGGGAGTGGCAAATCTACCGCGCCTCGCTGGTGCACAACAACCGGCACAACCTCTTCCACTGGGCCGACCTCAACGCCCTGGACACGGTTCCCCTCGAACGCATGGCCGCCACCCGCTGGGAACACCCCAGGGTGGGCCAGGGCGAGGCCGTGGGCGTCTTCCTCGGAGCCAGCGAACCGGCCAAACGGCCTAAGGAATCCTTCTGGGCCGACCTGATAGGGGAACTCTTCGCCCGCCGCCTGCGGCCGGTCATCCTGGGCGGCCCGGCCGAGGCCGGGGAAGGCGAACGGCTGGCCCGGGCCTTCGGCGGCAAGATCCTCAACCTAGCGGGCAAGACCGGCCTGGCGGAGCTGGTGGGCGCGCTGCGCACCCTGGCCCTGCTGGTCACTCCGGACACCGGCCCCATGCACCTGGCGGCCTGGATGGGCACCCCGGTGCTCAACCTTTCCATGGGGCCGGTCCACCCCTGGGAGACCGGCCCCCACCCCGAGGGGCACACCGTGGCCCGGACCGGGCTTTCCTGCCTGGGCTGCTGGCGCTGCACCCGCCCCGCCCTGCTCTGCCGGGAGCGCTTCCGCCCCGCGGCCGTGGCCCACCTGTGCCGCCGCCTGCTGCGCGCGCCCGGAACCATGCCCCCCCAGCCCCCCGGACTGCGGCTGGCCGCCACCGCCCGCGACCGCTTCGGCCTCTACGACCTCAGCCCGGCCGGACCGGCCTCCCCGCGTCTGGTGCTCGACCGCTTCTGGCAGGGCTTCTTCGGCCGCGCCTTCGGCCTGTGGGACGAGGCCGAGGCGGCCGTCAGGCTGGACGCCCTGCGCGAGGCCGCGCCGCAATCCGCCGAGGCCATGGCCGCCCGCCTGCCCCTTCTGCACAGGGTGCTGGGGCGCGGCCTGCGCGACCCGGCCACTCCGTTTTGGGACCAGGCCCCGCCCCTGTTCCGCTCCCTCACAGGCTACCTGCAGACCATGCTGGACAACGCCGACCACTCCCCCGCCGCGCGCAAGCGCGCACTTGGCCTGGCCGAGTCCCTCTCCGCCCTGCTGGCTTGATTGTCCGGCAGGGAAAAAACTGCCCCTCCCCGCCCTGACGCGCTCTCCAAGTAGCTGGAATCACAAGGCCAGCCAGACTGGTACACGCCTTGTACTTTCCCCGGCAAAGGAGTTCACGCCATGCAGATTTTTCCTTCCCATAGCCAAAAGGAGTCCTCCGGGGAGGGCCTGTTTTCCTTGCGGGCCGATACCCGCCGCGGAGCGGACAGCTTCGCCGAGCTCATGGGCTCCGCCGCCAGCGCCGTGCGCGCTGCGGCCGAAAACCGCCGCGAGCGGAGCGACTCCGAGACCATCCGCCTGGACGACTCCCGCCAGTCCGCCCGCCAGGCGGCCGAGGACGCGGAGCACGCCGCCCGGCGGCGCGTGGAGGACGCCCGTTCCGCCGCCGAACAACAGGCTGGGCGCGGCGGCGCCGAGGTGAACCGCGAGGCGTTCCGCCGTGTGGAGGGCTCCGGGGAGCTGAAGCCGCACGAGGTCAAGATGACCGAGGACGACTTCGGGGAGCTCCAGGGCAAACTGGCCCAGCTCGGCTTCTCCAAGGAGGAGATCGAGGGGCTGCGCGAGAAGCTGCGCAGCGACGAGGGCCTGACCTGGGGCGAAATGGTTGAGCGCATCATGGCCAAGAGCAAGGAACTGCTCGAGACGGGCCAGGGCGCGGAACTCTCCACGGTGCAGAAACAGCAGTTGGACTCCTTTTTCCAAAAGATCGGCTTCTCGGCCGACGAATCCGCCGACCTCATGGACGACTTGGCCAACGGCAAGTTCAGCAGCGTCCTGGAGGTTGTGGACAAACAAATTTCCAGCCTGCCCCAGGACAAGCTGCTCAAGCTCAACCCCAAGGGCGTGCACGCCCTGGTGGAGTCGCTGAACCTTTCCAAGGAGGCAAGCGACAAGCTCAAATCGCTGTTCAAAGGCGAGGACAGCCGCGAGGTGGGGCTGAACGAGCTGAAGAACATGCTTTCTGAGATGCGCAAGGAGGTGGAGCTTGACCAGAAGCAGAAGCTCGACCTGCTGCGCGAAGTGAAAACCGCGGTGGAGGACGCCCTCAAGGCGGCCATCCAAAAGGCCTCCGGCCAGCAGGCGGACGAGGATTCGGCCAAGGTCATCGCCGCGGGCAGGGACAAGACGGCCATGGAGCAGTTCCTGGGCAAGAAGGAGAACGGGGACGCCAAGGAAGCCGGTGCCGACGCCAAGAACGGCGGCGAAGCGGACAAGGGGAGCGCCTCCGAGGAGTTGGTCAACGCCCGCAAGGACGGCTCCAAGGACCAGGGCCACTGGAGCGAACAGGAGAACCAGCGCCAAGCCGAACAGAAGAACGCCTTCGACGAGCTGTGGTCCAAGGTGGAGAAGGAGATCGAGGACCCGGCCGTGCGCCAGGTCTTCGCCGACGCCAGGGCCGAAGTGCAAAACGCCAGGGCCGAGGCCAAGGCCTCCCTGTCGCAGCAGGCCCGCGCCAGCCTGGCTGACCAGCACTCCGAGGAAATTTTCCGGCAGGTCCGCGAGGGGATGCTGAAGAACATGCCTGGCGGCGGCAAGCAGCTCACCCTGGAGCTGGAGCCGCGCGAACTGGGCCGGCTGACCGTGGCCCTGCAGGTGCAGGGCAAGGAGGTCAAGGCCCTCATCCGCACCGAGAACAACGACGTGACCCGCGTCCTGGCCGAACAGATGGCCCAGGTGAAGCAGACCCTGGAACAGCAGGGCATGAAGGTCACGGAGATGGACGTCCAGACCGGGCTTTCCCGAGAGGACGCCATGGGCCGCCAGTGGAAGGACGCGGAGCAGCACAACCTGGAGCAGCAGCGCCAGGCCATGGCCGAAATCCGCACCCGCATGCGCAACCTCCGTCAGGAGTCGGTGCGGGGCGACGCCTTGCAGGAACAGATGGCCGAGATCAGACGGCTGGCCTCGGAAAACGGCATCAGCCTGATCGCCTAGCCGTCACGGAGAACATCGCATGTACGCTTTTCAGGAAATAGGACGCGCCGAACAGGAATTCACGGTCGACCCCTCCAAGCAGGAGATCAACAAGGAGCTTGGCCGCGACACGTTCCTGCAGCTCCTGACCGCCCAGCTGGGCAACCAGGATCCCCTGAACCCCATGAAGGACAAGGAGTTCACCGCCCAGTTGGCCCAATTCTCCTCCCTGGAGCAGTTGACCAACATCAACGAGGGCATCGGCGACATGAACGAGGCCTCCAAGAGGCAGGAAATGCTCTCCGCGGTCAGCTTCATCGGCAAGCAGGTGCGCGCCGAGGGCAACACCTTGAGCAAGTACGGCGACTACTCCTCCACCGTCTACTACGGGCTGGAGGAGCCGGTCACCAACGTCAACGTGAACATCTTCGACTCCTGGGGCAACGTCATCCGCACCATCCAGGGCGGCGCCATGCAGGGCGGCATGTACGAGTTCCAGTGGGACGGCAAGGACTGGCAGGGCAACAAAGCCCCGGACGGCACATACACCGTTTCCATCTCCGCCGAGGGCGCCGACGGGCAACCCGTGATGGTGGACACCGAGGTCAACGGCACCGTGGCCGGCGTCTCCACCTACGAGGGCCAGCACTACCTGCGCCTGCGGGACGGCCGCACCGTCAAGTTCATGGATGTCCAGGAAGTGGTCAATCCCGCAGCTCCCCCCGCCGACGGCGGCGAGGAGGAGACCGGCGGAGGCGACGAATCCCAGGAAAGCGAAGAGACAACGCAATAACCCTTTCGGGTCGGCAGCAACGGGTCAACCGAAGAGCGAGTCAAGGAGGAAAACATGGGTCTTTCAGCAGCACTCTTTTCCGGCATCACGGGCCTTGGCGCCCATGGCGAGAAAATGTCCGTGCTGGGCAACAACATCGCCAACGTCAACACCATCGGCTTCAAGGCCGCCCGCATGCACTTCGAGGACGCGGTCAGCCAGGACATCTCCACCTCCCAGGGTGTGGGCCAGGTGGGGCGCGGCGTGCGGCTGGGGGCGGTCTACGCCGACTTCAGCCAGGGCTCCTTCGAGAACACCAACGAGTCCACCGACCTGGCCGTGGGCGGCGAGGGTTTCTTCATCGTCCGCGACGCCAACTCGGAACAGGACTTCTACACCCGCTCGGGCAACTTCCGCTTCGACAAAAACGGCAACTTGGTCAGCCCGCAGGGATACGTCCTGCAAGGCTGGGAGGTGGAGGACAGCAACACAACCAGCGCGGCCCAGACCAACCAGACGGAATCCAGTTCCGCCGCGCAGGAAACGCGCATCGTGGGCGTGCCCACCGACATCCAGCTGGAGAATTTCCAGTCGCCGCCCAAGGAGACCAGCCGGGTCTCGGTCATCACCAACCTCGACTCCGGCGAAACCTCCCGGTCCGAGGATCCCAACAATCCCTTCTTCGCCATGCACCAGGTGTGGAACGGGCAGGCCGAGGATCCCATCGGCGATTCCCAGTTCGCCTATTCCACCACCGTGCAAATCTACGACGAGAACGGCTCCTCCCACAACATGACCGTCTACTACGACCCCGTGGACGTCTCCAACGCGGGCGGCCGCAAGGTCTGGGAGTACATCGTCACCGTGGACCCGGCGGAGGACGGGCGGCTGCTGTCCAACGGCACGGCCATGAACACCACCTCCGCGGCCGGACTGCTGGGCACGGGCACGCTGACCTTCAACGCCGCGGGCGAGCTGACCGGCGTGTCCTCGTACCAGCTGCAGGCGGGCGAGATTAATGGCGACCTCAAGGCCCTTTCCAACTGGAAGGTGCCGGAGAGCGGCTTCTCCCAGAACGGCTACCCCACCTTCGTGGCCAACTTCCTGGGCCGGGAGAACGCCAGCTTCAACAACGCCTCCCAGGCTGACAGCTCCAAGGTCCTCATCGAGATGGACTTCGGCATGCGCAACCAGCAGACCCAATGGGGCGGGCTGAACGCCACCAACTCCAACGCAGCCCTGTTCTCCATCAACAACCCCTCCACCAGCGGCGGCGCGGTGCAGAACCTGCCCAACTTCGGAGACACGGAGCGGTCTGCCCTGGCCTCCACCTCCTTCTCCTCGGGCTCCACCACCATCCAGCAGTCGCAGGACGGCTACAACGCGGGCTTCCTGCAGAACATCTCGGTGGACCGCGACGGCGTCATGACCGGCCGGTTCTCCAACGGACAGGTGCAGGAGCTGTATGTGGTCTCACTGGCCAACTTCAACAATCTCAACGGATTGCGGAGAGACGGGGGCAACCTCTACCTGGAGACCAGGGAGTCGGGACCGGCCATCACCAACCGGCCCAACACCGCCGGGCTGGGCTCCATCCAGTCCAACTCCCTGGAGCAGTCCAACGTGGACCTGGCCACCGAGTTCGTGACCATGATCACCACGCAGCGCGGCTTCCAGGCCAACTCCAAGGTCATCACCACCACCGACACCATGCTCGGCGAACTCATCGCCCTCAAGCGCTAAGCACCAGTCGACCCCGACTCGCTCCATACAGGGGGCCGCCGTCCGACCCGCGGCGGCTCCCGCTACAAAGCGAAAACCCCTTCCGTATCCCCGGGAGGGGTTTTTCGCATGGGCCTCGCCGCGCCCCATGTCGTCCGGGCCGTCCCGACGCCTAGTAGGTCTTGTCCAGAAGGCCCCTGGCCATGTCGCGGATGGAGCGGGACAGCTTCAGGAGGTCGTCCGGCGGCAGCTTGCGCACCACCTTGCCCGACCCAGGGTCCACGATCTCCACCTGCACGGTGTCCGACTCCTCGTCCACCTTGAAGCGCAGTTTCAGGCCGATGGAGGCCAGCGTTTCCTCCGCCTGCCCCCGTGCCTCGTCCAGCACGCGCTTGTCCCTGGCTTCCTGGAAGTCCAGCGGGCGCTTGCGCGCTTCGGCCGGAATCTCCGCCGGGCGCGCGCGGGGCTTTTCCACCCCTCCCTGGGAGCGCGCGTCGTCGAACCGCAGGGTGTGTATGGTGCTCATTTCGTTCCCTCCCTGGATGTCCGGCGGCGCATTCCTTTGCCCGCCTATCCGACTCTCTTTTCGGCCCCGCGGCACCGGTTCTTTAGCGCGGCGGAAAAAAACCCGCCCGCGTGGGAACGATCTGCCCTCCCCCGCGGTATAGGGGGCCGCGCGCACCGGCCAGGACCTGGGAAAAAACTGCCACACTGCACACAATACACCGTATAAACTGAAAAAGTTTCCGTTGGCACGGCCCGTGCTTTCTCCAGACAAACCCCAAGGAACGGCAGGAGAGAGCAACAAGGAGGTTTTCGTCATGTCTTTGGTAATCAACCACAACCTCATGGCCATGAACGCCTCGAGGAATCTGAATGACGCCTACGGCGGCCTCAGCACCTCGGTTCGGCGCCTTTCGTCCGGCCTGCGCATCGGCACGGCCGCCGACGACGCCGCCGGACTGGCCATCCGCGAGCTTATGCGCGCGGACATCGCGTCCCTCAACCAGGGCGTGCGCAACGCCCAGGACGCCATCTCGATGATCCAGACCGCTGACGGCGCGCTGCAGGTCATCGACGAAAAGCTGATCCGCATGAAGGAGCTGGCGGAACAGGCGTCCACGGGTACCTACAACTCCGACCAGCGCCTGATCATCGACTCCGAGTATCAGGCCATGGCTTCGGAAATCACCCGAATCGCCAACGCAACGGACTTCAACGGCATCCAGCTTCTCAACGGACAGCTTTCCTCGGATACCTTCAACGGAAACGGGCTGGTCTCCACCGGCAGGCTGAAGGTCCACTTCGGCACCGGCAACTCCTCGGCCGAGGACTACTACTACGTCCAGATCGGCACCTCCACGGCCTCCTCGCTGGGGCTGGGGCTGGGCAGCGACCTGACCAACACCGCCGGAGCGTCCATCTCCACGCAGGCCCTGGCGCAGACCGCCCTGGACCAGATCAACGAGGCCATCATCTCCAAGGACAAGATCCGGGCCCATCTCGGTTCCATGCAGAACCGCCTGGAAAACACCATCACCAACCTGCAGATCCAGTCCGAGAACCTGATGGCCTCGGAATCGCGCATCTCCGACGTGGACGTGGCCACCGAGATGACCGAGTTCGTGCGGCAGCAGATCCTCTCGCAGTCCGCCGTGGCCATGCTGGCCCAGGCCAACAGCCTGCCCAGAATGGCCATGCAGCTCATCGGCGGCGGCTAGTAGGCGATAACGGAGGGCCGCGACCGGCCCGCCGTTATCCATGAGGAACGAAGGCTACGCCTCTCCCCCGGGGGTCCGGCCGTTCTTCCGCGCAAGCCCCTTCCTCCCCAGGGAAGGGGCTTTTTCTATTCGGCGTCGTGAGAGAGTTCGGTGAGGGCCAGGCGGGCGGATTCCTGTTCCGCGGTCTTCTTGCTGGAGGCCTGGGCCTCGAAGGAGCGGCCATCCGGCAGGTCCACCCGGACGCGGTAGATCTTGGCGTGATCCGGGCCTTCCGCGCCCACCAGGGAGTAGACGGGGCGCGCCCGGAAAAGGGTCTGGGTGACTTCCTGCAGGGCGGTCTTGTGGTCTTTGGCGTGGGGCAATTCGGCCGACTCCGGCCACAGTCCCGCCAGAAGCCGGGAAACCACCTTGCGCGAAGCCTCGAACCCGCCGTCCACGAATACCGCGCCCATGATGGCCTCGAAGGCGTCGGCCAGCAGGGAATCGCGGTCGCGGCCGCCCTGGGACTCCTCGCCCCGGCCCAGGTAGATGTAGTCGGGCAGGGCGATCTCCCTGGCCAGGCGGGCCAGGGCGGGCTCGCGCACCAAGCGCGCGCGCAACCGGGTCAGCCGCCCTTCCCGCTCGCCGGGAAAGCGGGCGTACAGTTCTTCGGAGACGCACAGCTCCAGCACGGCGTCGCCCAGAAACTCCAGCCGTTCGTTGCTCTCACCGCCGTGGGCGGACTCGTTTATCCAGGAGGAATGGGTCAGGGCCAGGCGCAGCAGCGCCTCGTCGGAAAACCCGTGCCCCAGCCGCTCTTCCAGTCCGGATGTGTCGGTCCGCGGCGCGGTCATGTCCCGTACCCCTCGTCCGCTGGCAGACCGTCCCGCTGGGCCGCCGCCCTGGCCAGCTCGTCGCAGCGTTCGTTCTCGGGATGCCCGGCGTGGCCCTTGAGCCAATGGAACTGGACATCGTGGCGGGAAAGCAGCGGATCGAGCCGGGTCCACAGGTCGCGGTTCTTGACCGGCTTCTTGGCGGCCGTCTTCCAGCCGTTGCGCTTCCAGCCCTTGAGCCAGCCCTGGGTGATGGCCTTCTGCACGTACTGCGAGTCGGTGTAGAGCTCCACCCGGCATGGTTCGCGCAAGGCCTCCAGGGCCTCGATCACGGCCAAAAGCTCCATGCGGTTATTGGTGGTGCGGCCGTACCCGCCGTGCAGTTCCTTTTCCGAGCCGCTGTACTCAAGCAGCGCGCACCAGCCGCCCGGCCCCGGGTTGCCCAGGCACGAGCCGTCCGTATGGACGCGGACCTCTTTCACGATGGATTTTCCCCCTCCCGCACAGCGGGGTCTTTTCCTGAAATTTCCTCCAGCCGCTCCCATATGGCGGCCAGCAGCAGCACCAGGCCGCTCTGCCACTCCTCGTCTTGCCAAAAATCATTCAGATGGTTGGCGCGCAGGTCGTCCAGAAACTCCTCACCCAGGGCCGACCCCAAAAGCGGAGGCAGCCGCAGCACGATTTCTTCACTGGCGGGCGAAAGCCCCACGTAGAGCGTCTTCTGGTCCGACTCGGGCCGCGGCGCCGGCCCTTCCACCACCCGCAGCCTGAAGGAGATGCCGTAGCGGGAGTGCAGGGCGTCGCGGAATCCCTTCACGAAGGAGAGCTGCTCGTCCGAGAGGTAGCCACCGGTGTCGGCCACGTCCTGCTTGCGCTCTATCTCGGAGATGACCCGCTGGTTGTTCTCCCAAAAGGCCCAGATGACGGCCGCGAAGATGGCGAAAAGCGCCACGATGCGGATGAACCGCTCCAGGCCGGAGGACTGCTTGAGGGAGGGAAAGAGTCTGGACATGGGATGAACCGCTCCGTGGGCGAGCCCATACTGTACCGCAACGCCCCCGATGGCAAGGGCCTCGGCCGGGGGAACGAAAACGGGCGGCGTCCGCGTGGGGACGCCGCCCGGTCGTTGCGGATGTTGGCTTCCCGGCGGGCCTACAGGGAGGCGGCCACCTTCTTCACCAGCCGCAGCAGCTGGTGGGTGAAGCCGGCCTCGTTGTCGTACCAGACGATGACCTTGACCTGGGTGCCGCCCTGCACGCGGGTGCACAGGCCGTCCACCACTCCTCCGTGGGTGTCCCCGATGTAGTCGCAGGAAACCAGCGGAATCTCGGTGTAGCCCAGGTGCTCGTCTGCCGCGTCCTTGAAGGCCTGGTTGACCTCGTCAGCGGTGGTGGCCTTGTCCACCTCCACCACCAAGTCCACCAGGGAGCCGTCCGGGGTAGGCACGCGCACGGCCATGCCGTCCAGCTTGCCGTCCAGCTCGGGCAGCACCAGGCCCACGGCCTTGGCCGCGCCGGTGGTGGTGGGCAGCATGGACACGGCCGCGGCCCGGCCACGGCGCAGGTCCTTGTGGGAGCCGTCCAGAATGCGCTGGCTCATGGTGTAGGAGTGCACGGTGGTCATCTGGCCGTGCTTGATGCCGAACTTCTCGTGCAGCACCTTGGCCGCGGGGGCCAGGCAGTTGGTGGTGCAGGAGGCGTTGGAGACGATTTTGTGGGCAGCGGGGTCGTAGTCGTCGTCGTTGACGCCCATGACCACGGTCACGTCCGGCTTCTTGCCCGGCGCGGAAATGACCACCTTCTTGGCGCCGCAGGCCAGGTGCTTCTCGCAGGACTCGCGGTCGGTGAACTTGCCGGTGGACTCCACCACCAAGTCGCACCCCTCGTCGCCCCAGGTCCACTCACCCGGCGCGTTGCGGGTGACTTTTATCTTGCGGCCGGCGATGACGATGCCCTCGTCCCAGGTGCCGACCTCACCGGGGAAGGTGCCGTGCACGGAGTCGTACTTGAAGAGGTGGGCCAGATCCTCGTTGGAGGCGCGGGCGTTGATTACGCCCAGCTCGAGCGTGCCGTCCTCCGCCATGATGCGCGCCAGATAGCGTCCGATGCGGCCCCAGCCGTTCATGCCGATGCGTACGGGCATATGTTCTTCCCTCGCTGTTGTGGGGTGAGTGTTTCAGCGTATTTTTCTCGCACGGGCCGCCTCCGCGGGCCATGACAAACTAGGCCGCTCCCTTGCAGCCCAGGACGTGCTCGATCTTGTGGGTGACCATGTCTTTGACCGCCTGCCGCGCCGGGCCGAGGTACTTGCGCGGGTCGAAGTCCGCGGGGTTCTCGGCGAAGTATTTGCGGATGGTGGCTGTCATGGCCAGGCGGATGTCGGTGTCGATGTTGATCTTGCAGACGCCGTACTCCGCGGCCTTGCGCAACAGCGTCTCGGGAACGCCGCAGGCGCCCTCGATCTCGCCGCCGTGCTTGTTGGCCATCTCCACGTACTCGGGCAGCACGGAGGAGGCCCCGTGCAACACCAGGGGGTAGCCGGGCATGAGCTTGTTGATGGTCTCCAGCCGCTCGAAGTCGAGCTTGGGCTCGCACTTGAACTTGTAGGCCCCGTGGGAGGTGCCGATGGCCACCGCCAGGGAGTCGCAGCCGGTGCGCTCCACGAATTCCTTGGCCTGGTCGGGGTCGGTGTAGATGTTCTCCTCGGCGGAGACCTCGTCCTCCACCCCGGCCAGCACGCCCAGCTCGGCCTCCACCCAGACGCCCTTGTCGTGGGCGTACTCCACCACCTCCTTGGTGATGCGGATGTTCTCCTCGAAGGAGTGGTGGGAGCCGTCGATCATGACCGAGGTGAAGCCGCCGTCGATGACTTCCTTGCAGATGTCGAAGTCCTGGCCGTGGTCCAGGTGCAGGACCACCGGCAGGTCGGTGCGGGCCAGGGCCGCTTCCATGAGCTTGATGATGTAGTCCTGCCCGGCGTACTTGCGCGCCCCCGCCGAGACCTGGAGGATGAGCGGACTGCGCAGCTCCTCGGCGGACTGCATGATGCCCTGGATGATCTCCATGTTGTTCACGTTGAAGGCGCCAACGGCGTAGCCGCCCCCATAGGCCTTGTCGAACATCTCCTTCGGCGAAACCAGCGGCATTGTGCCTCCTGTGGCGGATTATTGGGAATATCGGCGCGGTGGCCGGGACCACCGCGCGTAAATACCATCAATTATGTATCCGGGGGCGTGGCGGCTGTCAACGAACCGTGAACAAGGGACCGGAGTCACACGCTTTCCCCCGTCGTCCTTGCCAAAACCGACCTGAGCGGGCACAACATGAAGCATGACCCGTGAAGGGGCCTTCCCGACCGCGGCGAATCAACGCCCCGGGCCGCCCCCGCCGGGAGACCAGACGAGAGGTGACGATGACCGAGATAGCGCGGATGGAAATCCGCAGCCTCAAGGAGTTCTACCGGCTCATGGCCGCCACCCGGGAGGTGCGGCTGGAGGCCGTTTCCGCCATTCTCGACGGGGGAGAACCGCCGGTCGAGGCGGCCGAGTCCCTGGAGAACGCCCTGGCCGCCCTGCGCGGCCTGCCCCACGAGGACGGCAAGGCCAGGCTGGACCTGGACGGCGAGCGCACCGTGCTGGCCGACCTGACCTATGAGACTACGGAACTGGACAAGGACATCGTCTATTTCCGCCAGGGGGAAAAGGCGCTGCTGGACCGGCTGGCCGAGGACCACCCCGCCCTGCCGGAGGAAGTCGAGCGGCTGGCCGAGCCGCTGGCGGGCAAACGATTCACCACATTCATCACCGACCGCGACGGCACCACCAACAACTACTGCGGCCGCTACCGCTCCTCGGTGCAGTCGGCCTACAACGCTGTCTTTCTGACCCGCTTCGCCCGGGCCAGGGTGGACAACCCCGTGTTCATCACCTCCGCGCCCCTGTCGGACTTCGGCATACTCGACGTCAGCGTCAACCCGGAGCACAGCTTCATCTATGGCGCCTCCAAGGGGCGGGAGTTCCTTGATTTGTCCGGCAACCGGCGGGCCTACCCCGTGGACCCGGACAAGCAGGCCCTGCTGGACCGGCTCAACGCCGAGCTGACCCTGCTTCTGGAACGGCCCGGCTACGAGCGCTTCGGCCTCATCGGCTCGGGGCTGCAGTTCAAGTTCGGCCAGACCACCGTGGCCCGGCAGGACGTCACCGGTTCCATTCCCGAGGAGGAGTCCCGCTCCTTCCTCAAGGCCGTGTCCGGGCTTGTGCGGCAGATAGACCCGGACAACGAGAACTTCCGCATCGAGGACACCGGCCTGGACATCGAAATCATCCTGACCATCGAGGGCGAGGGCGGGGTGAAGGATTTCGACAAGGGCGACGCCATCCGCTACCTGACCGGGGAACTGGGCATAGACATGGCCGACGGCCCCCACCTCGTCTGCGGCGACACCGCCTCGGACCTGCCCATGCTGGCGGCGGTGCGTGAAATGTGCCCCAAGGAGACCGCCTGTCTGCTGGTCACGCAAAAGGACGACCTGGCCCGGCGCACCCGCGAGGCCTGCCCCCAGGCGCTCATCGCCCCCGTGCCCGACGTGCTGGTGGCCCTGTGCAACCGCCTGGCCCAAGAGGAGGAATAGCCCGGATGTTCACCACCGAAGTCAAAGGCGTGGTATTCGACCTCGACGGCGTCATCACCGACACCGCCGGGGTGCACGCCGACTCCTGGGAGAAAATGTTCAACGACTTCCTCCAGGACTACGCCGAGCGCAACAACGTCCCCTTCCTGCCATTCGACAAGTACGACGACTACCAGAAGTATGTGGACGGCAAGCCCCGCTACGCCGGAGTGAAGAGTTTTCTGGAGTCCCGGGGCATCAAGCTGTCCTACGGCACCCCGGAGGACTCCCCGGACGAGGAGACCATCTGCGGCCTGGGCAACCGCAAAAACGACATCTTCCAGGCGATTCTCAAGGAAAAGGGACCGGAGGTCTTTCAGACCTCGGTGGCGTTCGTGGAATCCCTGCGCGCCGAGGGCCTGAAGGTGGCCGTGGCCTCTTCCTCCAAGAACGCCCGCCTGGTGCTGGAGCTGGCCGGGCTGGACGGGCTCTTCGACACCGTGGTGGGCGGCATCCGCTCGGCTGAACTGCAACTGGCCGGCAAGCCTGAACCGGACATCTTCGTCACCGCGGCCAAGGAGCTGGGCCTGTGGCCCGGCGAGTGCATGGTGGTGGAGGACGCCATCTCCGGCGTGCAGGCCGGCCGGGCCGGAAACTTCGGCCTGGTGCTGGGCGTCTCCAGGACCACCTCGCCGGAGCTTTTGCGCCGCTTCGGCGCGGACAAGGTGGTGCAGGACCTCTCGGAAATCCCCCTGGACGAGATCCACAAATGGTTTCTGCACGGCATCGAGAAGGACTCCTGGCGGCTGACCTACGAGGGCTTCGACCCGGGCGACGAGAAATTGCGCGAGACCCTGACCACCGTGGGCAACGGCTTCATGGCCACCCGGGGCTCCTTCGAGTCCGAGTCCGCCTCCTTCAACTTCTATCCCGGCACCTACATCGCGGGCATGTTCAACAAGCTGCCCAGCGAGGTCCACGGCCGCACCATCTACAACAACGACTTCGTCAACTGCCCCAACTGGACGGCGGTGGAGATCAAGATCGGCACCTCCGACTTCAAGAGCCCCCTGTCCATGGAGCTTTTGAACTACACCCACGCCCTGGACATGAAGAAGGGCGTGATGATGCGCACCATCATTTGCCGCGACGGCCTGGGGCGGCTCATTCGGCTGCACACCAAGCGGTTCGTGTCCATGGCCAACCGCAACCTGGCCTGCCAGCAGTTCTGCATCACCCCGCTCAATTTCTCGGACACCGTGACCATCCGCTCCTCCCTGGACGGCAATGTCATCAACGCCGGGGTGGCCCGCTACCGGGCGCTGTCATCCAACCACCTGGACTTGATGGGCTTGGGAGCCACCGACGACGGCGTCAGCCTGCACGTCAAGACCAAGGCCTCGAACTACCATTTGGTCATGCGGGCCAAGACCCGCGCCTTCGAGAACCAAAAGGAGATCCCCCTGGCCAAGCGGGTGGTCATTGACGGGGCGCGCATCAGCGAGGAGATGGACGTTTCCCTGCGCGAGTCGGCCACCTGCACCTTCGAGAAGCTGGTGGCCGTGCACACCACCCTGGAGGAGGAAACCCCCATCCCGGAGGAGGCGGAGCAGGCCGCCATCAAGACCCTCGACGGCATCCGAACCTTCCGCCAGGCCAAGACCCCGCACGCCCGGGCCTGGGAGAAGCTGTGGGAGAAGGCCGACATCGTGGTCGGCGGGGACCGTTTCGTGCAGAAAGTGACCCGGCTGCACATCTTCCACCTGCTGAGCACGGCCTCGCCCCACAACACCGACCTCGACGCGGGCATGCCCGCGCGCGGGCTGCACGGCGAGGCCTACCGGGGCCACATCTTCTGGGACGAACTCTACATCCTGCCCTTCTTCGACCTCAATTTCCCGGACATCGCCAAGGCGTTGCTCACCTACCGGGTCAAGCGGCTGGACGCGGCCAGGGAATACGCCCGCAGCATCGGCGCGGAAGGGGCCATGTACCCCTGGCAGACCGCGGACGACGGCGGCGAGGAGACCCAGGAGGTGCATTACAACCCCGAGTCGGACAGCTGGGGGCCGGACCTCTCGCGGCGGCAGCGCCACGTCTCCATCGCCATCTTCTACAACTTCTGGCGCTACTACACGATCTCCGGGGACAAGACCTTCCTGCGCGACAACGGCGCGGAGGTCATGCTGGCCATCGCCCGCTTCTGGGCCTCCATCGCCAGCCTGGAGGAGGACGGCCGCTACCACATCCGGGGCGTCATGGGCCCGGACGAATTCCACGAGAAGATGCCCGATTCGGACGAGCCGGGGCTTTCGGACAACGCCTACACCAACATCATGGTGGTCTGGCTCATGGAGAAGGCCCTCTCCCTGATGGATATCCTGCCCAGGCAGACCCGCGACCGCCTGCTGGAGGAGATGAACCTCACCGAGGAGGAAACGGCCAAGTGGCGGGACATGACCCGGCGCATGAAGGTCATCATCGACGAGTCCGGCGTCATCTCCCAGTTCGAGGGCTACATGGACCTCGACGAGTTGGACTGGGACCACTACCGCCGCCACTACTACTCCATCCACCGCATGGACCGCATCCTCAAGGCCGAGGGCGACAGCCCCGACCACTACAAGGTGGCCAAGCAGGCGGACGTGCTCATGACCTGGTACGTCCTCTCCCCCGAATCCGTGGCCCGCATCCTGGAGCAGCTGGGCTACCCGGTTGAGGACCCCTACGAGCTGCTGCGGGTCAACTACGACTACTACAAGCCGCGCACATCCCACGGCTCCACCCTGTCCAAGGTGGTGCACGCCGTGGTTTCCAACTTCATCAACCGCACCGAGTCCGCCTGGGACTGGTTCCTGGAGGCCATGCGCTCGGACCTGTTCGACACCCAGGGCGGCACCACCATCGAGGGCATCCACACCGGCGTCATGGCCGGAACCCTCATGACCATCGTGCGCTACTTCGCCGGGGTGGAGGTCCACTCCAAGCAGCCCATCATCAACCCCTCGCCCCCGCCGCACTTCAACGGCCTGGCCCTGCGCTTCTGCCACCGCCGCGTGTGGTACAATCTGCGCATCGGCCGCGAGAGCATGAAGATGTGGCTGGAGAGCGACCGCCGCACCCAGTCCGTGTTCCAGTACAAGGGCGAGATGATCTCCCTGCCGCCCGGCGAGGTGGTGGAACTGCCCCTGGACGGCGTGGACGGAAAGCCGGAATAGGCCGGGCGGAAAATGGACGTAAAAAAGGGCGCTCCCCCGACGGGGGAGCGCCCTTTTTTACGTCTCGTTGGCCCTGTCCGGGCTACTGCTCGGAGCCGGGCATCTTGGGTTCGGGCTGCTGGCCCTCGCCCTCGCCCTCGGGCGCCTTGAGAGTGACGTCCACGTCCATCTCGTCCATGGCCTTGATGACGTCTGGGGTGACGTCGGCCGAGGGGGCGTAGGCCATGACCTGGTCCTTGACCAGGACGGCGGTCAGGCCCTTCTCCTGGCGAATCCGCTCCACGACCTTCTCGAAGGCCTGGCCGATCTGCTGGTTGAGGCGCTGCTGGGCCTGGGACAGCTCGTCGCGGGCCTGTCCCACGGCCTGCTGCATGGCCTTGCGCTGCTCCTGGGTGGCGTTCTCGCCCATGTCGGCCTGCATGGACTGCAGCTCGCCGGAGAGGTTTTCGCTCATCTCCTTGAGCCCGGCCATGCCCTCCTTGGCCACGGCGCTGTCCTCCATCACCTTCTTGGCGTCCACCACGCCGATGGCGGGGGCCGCGTCCTTGGCCCCGGACTGTCCGCCCTGGTTGCACCCGGTGAGGAAAAGACCCAACAAAAGGGCGGCCAGCAGCAGCATCGGAAGTTTGTACGTGTTTCTCATTTCGCCTCCGTTTGGCAACTTTTCAAAAGCAGGTCCATCACCTCATAGTCGGTGAAATCGAACCTGAGGGGGGTCAGGGTGATCCAGCCTTCGGTGAGCAGGGCGCGGTCGGTGTCCTCGCTCAGCTGTTCGGGCGGGATGACCCCGTCCAGCCAGTAGTAGGGCCTGCCGCGCGGGTCCTGGCGCTGGTCGTACCAGTCGCGGTAGGGGGCCCGGGTGTGGCGGCAGACCTTCAGTCCCTTGACCTGCTCGATGGGCAGGTCGGGGAAATTCATGTTCAGGACGCAGCGTTCGCGCAGTCCCTCCCAGGACATGGAGGCCACGAAATCCGCCAGATAACGGGCCTGTCCGGAAAGGTCCT
Source organism: Desulfohalovibrio reitneri (assembly GCF_000711295.1). Lineage (NCBI taxonomy): Bacteria > Pseudomonadati > Thermodesulfobacteriota > Desulfovibrionia > Desulfovibrionales > Desulfovibrionaceae > Desulfohalovibrio > Desulfohalovibrio reitneri. The sequence continues at coordinate 1,198,051 of NZ_JOMJ01000003.1, forward strand.
CGGGGTTGAAGCCGTCGAAGGAGACGGCCATGGAGGGCAACCGCATGAGCGCGCCCTCCGTGGCAGCGGAGACCGTGCCGGAGTAGAGGATGTCCACCCCGCAGTTGCCCCCGGCGTTGATGCCGGAGACCACCAGGTCCGGCTTGCCCTCCATGAGGGAGGACAGCCCCAGCTTGACGCAGTCCGCCGGAGTTCCGGAAACGCCGAAGCCCCGGAAGCCGTTCTCCTTGAAGTTCTTCACCCGCAGGGGCTGGGACAGGGTCACGGCGTGCCCCACGGCGCTCATCTCGGAGATGGGCGCCACGCAGACCACCTCGTGCCCCGCCTCCTTCATGGCCTTGTACACGGCGCGCAGGCCAACCGCCTGGATGCCGTCGTCGTTGGTCAAGAGTATCCGCATCGTTCTCCTCTCCGGGGGGGGAACCGCCCGCCCGGAACAAATCGGCCCCGCTTCGGGGCCGATGGCGTTTCGCGTTTGCCGGGGCTCACATTGACAATCCGGCATCTTTGGGGGCACACCTTGCCTTCAAGCCGGACCGGGGAAAGCCCAAGGCACCCCTTGTAGTCATCCCGGCCATAATCTGCAAGGACCATGCCCCAGAAATCCGCCTACATCAGGGACTTCACCCCGGGAAGCCACGTCTCGGACCTGTTCCTCATCTCCGAGGCCAGGCTGGGCCAATCGCGCAACGGTCCCTTCTGGAACCTGCTGCTGTCCGACGCCTCCGGGAGGGTGGAGGCCAAGATATGGTCACCGCTGTCCCAGCGCTTCGAGGGGCTGGCCTCCGGACAGGTGGTGCGCGCCTCCGGCCAGGTGGAGGTCTTTCGGGAGAAGAACCAGCTCAACATCCGCGAGATGGAGGTTCTCGACGAGCCGGACCACGACCTGCTGCAAGGGCTTGTTCCGGTCTCCGAAGTGCCGCCCGTGGAGCTCATGGAGCGACTCGAGGACCTGCTGCGCGAGCACCTGACCCACAAACCGTGGAAAACCTTCGTCTTTAAAGTGTTGAACGACGAGGAGGTGCGCGCCAGGATGCTGGCCGCGCCCGGAGCCAAGGCCATCCACCACGCCTACTCCGGCGGCCTGCTGGAGCACACCCTGGCCGTCTGCCGCATCTGCGCCAGCCTGGCCGCCCTGTACCCGGAGGTGGACAAGGAGGCGCTTTTGGCCGCCGCCGCCTTCCACGACCTGGGCAAGGCCTGGGAGCTGACCTCCGGCCCCGCCTCCGGCTACACCGCCGAGGGCCGCCTGCTGGGGCACATCAACCTCTGCCTGGAGATCCTGGAGCCCTTCTTCCGCCGCTGCAAGTCGCTGGACGAGGAGCTGGTGCTGCACTTCAAGCACATGATCCTCTCCCACCACGGCGAGTACGAGTTCGGCTCGCCCAAGCGGCCCAAGACTTCCGAGGCCATGCTGCTCCACTACGCCGACCAGATCGACGCCAAGATGAACACCGTGGCCCAGGCCTTCGAGCCCGAGGCCGAACCCGGCGACTTCTCGCCCTTTGTGCGGGCCCTGGACCGCTTTCTCTACAAACCCGCCCGCACCCCCCGCAAGGACCGCCCCAAGGACGACAAGGAGCCGCCGCAGTGTTTGTTACCTTTGAAGGGATAGAGGGAACCGGCAAGACCACCCAGATAGCCCGCGCCGTGGAGCACCTGCGGGAAAACGGCCTGGAGGTGGAGACCACCCTGGAGCCGGGCGGCTCCCGCCTGGGCCGCGAACTGCGGCGCATCCTGCTGTCCATGGAGAGCCGCGACCTGACCGGCCGGGCCGAGCTTTTCCTCTACCTGGCCGACCGCGCCCAGCACGTGGAGACCTTCATCCGCCCCGCCCTTATGCGCGGCGCGGCCGTCATCTCCGATCGCTACGCCGACTCCACCGTGGTCTACCAGGGCTACGGCCGGGGGCTGGACCCCAACCTGCTGCACCGCCTCAACGACACCGCGGTGGACGGGCTGTGGCCCGACCTGACCATTCTGCTGGACATCGAGCCGGAAACGGGCCTCAAGCGCGCCTTCGACCGCAACATCCGCGAGGGCAAGCAGAACAAGGAAGGCCGCTTCGAGGCCGAGGCCATGGACTTCCACCAGCGCGTGCGCGAGGGCTACCTGACCTGGGCCGCCCTCAATGCCGACCGCTTCGCGGTGGTGGACGCCTCCGGCTCGCCCGACGAGGTATTCGCCCAGGTGCGCGACGCCCTGGACCGTGCCCTGGCCATACGCCAGAGCTAGACCGTCCCTTCCCCCTCTCCACCACGTCCAGGCGGCTTCCAACCGTCCTGGACAGCCGCCGCCGCATCTGCCATATACTAGACGCCTAAAAAGCGTGCGTCAGGACCCGGCCGTTCTCCCGGCCGCAGCCACCAACCGAACACGGAGTACCCTCCATGCGCCGCATCGGCTGTTTCGTGCACTGCAATGGCTTCCTCATCCAGTTGACCAATTGCACCGAGCCCTCCGGGCCGGCACACAGGTAGCGCCAGGCACTACGAATGTCCGACGCACGCCTGTCTCTTTCGCGCCTCGCGCGCGCCCTGCCCGATTTGCTGTTCGCCCTGCTGGTCCTGGCCGGAGTGGTCTGGCTCATGGCCATGGGGTCCGAGCGGCTGGGCTACAACTGGCAGTGGCACCAGGTGCCGCCCTACCTTCTGGATCTCGAGGACGGCCTCTCCCCCGGCCCCCTGCTGGCCGCCCTGGCCGAGACCCTGCGCATCGCCGGGGTGGCCTTGCTGCTCTCTTTTTTCTTCGGTCTGGCCGCGGCCGTGCTGCGCCTCTCCCCGTCGCTCATCGGCCGGGCCGTGGCCCGGGGCTATCTCGAACTTATCCGCAACACCCCGCTGCTCATCCAGATATTCTTCATCTATTTCGTCCTCGGCCCCATGCTGGACATCCCCCGCTTCTGGGCCGGGGTGCTTGCCCTGTCCCTGTTCGAGGGTGCCTACGCCTCGGAGATCATCCGCGCGGGCATCACCTCCGTGGCTCGGGGCCAGTGGGAGGCGGCCCACTCCCTGGGGCTGTCCGTTCGCCACACCTACCGCAGGATCATCCTGCCGCAGGCCCTGCGGCGGGTAATTCCACCGCTCACCTCCCAGGCCGTGGCCCTGGTCAAGGATTCGGCCCTGCTGTCCACCATCTCCATTTTCGAGCTGACCCTGCGCGGGCAGGTCATCGTGGCCGACACCTTCCTCACCTTCGAGATCTGGTTCACCGTGGCGGCCTTGTACCTTCTTGTCACCTTAAGCCTCTCGGCCCTGTCGGGAGCCCTGGAACACCGTTTCAAGGTGGAGACGTGAGCCTCATGGCATTCCAGACCGAGGACCGGGCGCCCGTCCGCCCGGAAAAGCCCCCGTTGGGGGACGTCATCGTGCGGGTGCGCGACTTGGTGAAAACCTTTCCCGGCGGCACCACCGCCCTGGACCACGTCAACCTGGACGTGCGCCAGCGCGAGGTGGTGGTCGTCGTCGGCCCCTCCGGCTCGGGCAAGTCCACCCTGCTGCGGTGCTTAAACGGCATCGAGGACCGCGACTCCGGCGAGATCGTGGTGGACGGCGCGCCCCTGGACGGTTCGCGCAAAAACCGCGACCTCATCCGCACCGAGGTGGGCATGGTTTTCCAGTCCTTCAACCTCTTCCCGCATATGACCGTGCTGGAAAACGTCTGCCTGGCCCCGCGCCTGGTGCGCGGCCGCCCCTCCAGGGAGGTGGAGGCCGAGGCGCGGGAGCTTCTGGAGCAGGTGGGGCTTAAGGACAAGCCGGACAGCTACCCCGCCCACCTCTCCGGCGGGCAGCAGCAGCGGGTGGCCATCGCCCGCGCCCTGGCCATGCGGCCCAAGGTCATGCTCTTCGACGAGGCCACCAGCGCTTTGGATCCGGAGATGATCGGCGAGGTGCTGGACGTCATGCGCGATCTGGCCCGCGAGGGCATGACCATGATCGTGGTCAGCCACGAGATGGGCTTCGCCCGCGAGGTGGGCGACCGCGTGATTTTCATGGACGAGGGGCGCGTGGTGGAAAAGGCGGGGGTCGAGGACTTCTTCCTGCAGCCCAAAAGCGAACGAACCAAGGCCTTTCTGGCGCAAATCCTGTAACCCGGCGCGAGCCGGAAAACAGCGGAGCGAACATGAAGTGCAAACGTATCGCCGCCCTGATGGCGGCGTTGATCCTCACCCTGGCCGTGGCCCTGCCCGCCTCGGCCGACGTGCGGCAGGAGCTGACCAGCCAGTCCACCATCGAGAAGGTGTTGGAGCGCGGCGTGCTGCGCGTGGGCATGTCCACCTTCGAGCCCTGGGCCATGAAGGACGCCCAGGGCGAGTTCATCGGCTTCGAGATCGACGTGGCCAAGCGGCTGGCCGAGGACATGGGCGTGGAGCTGGAACTGGTTTCCACCCAGTGGGCCGGCATCATCCCCGCCCTGCTCACAGGCAAGTTCGACGTCATTATCGGCGGCATGTCCATCCGGGCGGACCGGGCCAAGAAGGTCAACTTCTCCATCCCCTACAACTACACCGGCATGGCCATCGTGGCTTCCAAGGAAAAGGCCGAGGGCTTTGACGAGCTGGCGGACTTCAACAAGTCCGGGGTGGTCATCGCGGCCCGCACCGGCACCACCGCGGCCAAGGCGGCCCGCAAGCACATGCCCCAGGCCGACCTGCTGCTCTTCGACCAGGAGCCCCAGGCCGTGCAGGAGCTGCTCAACGGCAACGCCCACGCCTTCGTCTCCACCGCGCCCAAGCCGGGCTTCGAGGCGGCCAAGCACCCGGAGAAGCTCTTCCTGCCCTTCTCCGGCACCTTCACCAAGGAGCCCAACGCCATGGCCGTGCGCAAGGGCGACCCGGACACCCTGAACTACCTCAACTCCTGGATCCGCGCCGTGGCCGCCGAGGGCTGGTTCATGGAGCGGTTCAAGTACTGGTTCGAATCCCGCGACTGGGAAGGCCAGCTCAAGTAGCCAACCATCCGGGGCCCCGGTCCGCCGGGGCCCCGCCATTTTCCCATGCTGCCCGGCAAACCCGCCACATTCACCCGTCTCGATCTCCTCCTCGGCCTGCTGCTCGCGGCCGGGGCGGCTTGGCTCGTCCTGCGCGCGGGGGCGAACCTGGACTACGACTGGGACTGGTCCGTGGTGAGCCGCTACCTGGTCAAGACCACCCCGGACGGCGTGGCCCCCAACCTGCTGCTGGAAGGGCTCTTCACCACAATCAAGCTGGCCCTGTGGTCCATGCTCCTGGCCCTGCCCGTGGGCACCATCGCCGGGCTGGCCCGGGCGCGCGGGCGGCTGGGGCTGCGCCTGCTGGCGCGGGTGTACGTGGAGTTCGTGCGCAACACCCCGCCCTTGGTGCTCATCTTCATCTTCTACTTCTTCGTGGGCGACCAGGTCATGACCGCCCTGGGCGTGCAGGAGGCGGCCCGCGCCCTGCCCGATTCCATGCGGCAGACCACGGCCTGGCTGGCGGCCGAACCGGGGCGCCTGGCTGCCTTCGCCTCGGCCGTGCTCACCCTGGGGCTGTACGAGGGGGCCTACATCGCAGAGATCGTCCGCTCCGGGGTGCAGTCCATCGAACGCGGCCAGTGGGAGGCGGCCTACGCCCTGGGGCTCTCCCCCTGGCAACGCATGCGGCGGGTGGTGCTGCCGCAGGCCTTCCGCCGCATCGTGCCGCCGCTGGCGGGGCAGTTCATCTCCACCATCAAGGACTCGGCCATCGTCTCGGTCATCTCCATCGGCGAGCTGACCTTCCAGGGCATGGAGATCATGGCCACCACCTACCAGACTTTCGAGATATGGCTGACCGTGCTGGGCATGTACCTGGCGCTGTGCCTGACGCTGTCGCTGCTTTCCCGCAGGCTGGAGGCCTATCTGGCCCGCTGGGGCTTCTAGGCCGGGTGCGTACGCCATTCCCCTCCGCTTTTCCGAGTGCCATGCGGCGGAAAAGCGGTCCGGGTGTTGACATCCGCGCCCTCTCCACTACGATGGCGGCTTGAATCGCAAAATGCAAAGGACGGTACCATGCCTCCCATCAAGTTCTGGGGTCTCTCCACCTGCATCCACTGCAAGAAGGCCAAGGAATTTCTCGACGAACGCGACGTGAACTACGACCTGACCTACGTGGACAGGCTCTCCGGTGACGAGCGCCAGCAGTGCATCGACGAGATCAAGAAGCACAACAAGGCTCTCTCCTTCCCCACCATCGTCTTTGACGACGGGGAAACCGTTGTGGTCGGCTTCAATTCCGAGGAGCTGGAGTCGGCCCTGGAGAACTGCGGCTACACTCCGGAGAAGTAATGGACGCCAAGCAGCTCTACGAAAAGCTAAAGCCGCTGCAGGAGAAACAGGGCTACCAGTTCAACAAGGACATGACCTACACCATGCCCCTGCTGGAGTCGCTGCTGGTGAACAAGGAGCGACACGGCTACATGGCCTGTCCCTGCCGCCTGGCCACCGGCGAGTACGAAAAGGACCGCGACATCATCTGCCCCTGCACCTACCGCGGCCCGGACGTGGAGGAATACGGCGCCTGCTTCTGCGCCCTGTACGTCTCCGACGACTACAACCAGGAGCGCATGGACAAGAAGACCGTGCCCGAGCGCAGGCCGCCGGAAAAGGTCATGGAGGCCCTCGAGGCCAACCTGGGCGGCGACTAACCAACCCGCGCACACCATCGACGCCGCGCGGCCCCGGTTTTCCGCCGGGGCCGCTTTTTTTGCTCCGCGCCGCGTGCTACTCTTGGCGCATGTCCAAAGCCATCACCCCCGACTCCCTGGCCGTGCTGGAAGTGCGGCTTTTCTGGCAAAGCCCCGAGGCCTCCTTCGAGGAACGCTACCTGGCCCGCAAGGCCAACCTCTGGCGCGACTGCTTCCCGCCCGGCGTGGAAGAGGAGCTGGTGGGCAAGGGACCGGGCGACTCCGTGCCGTTCTCCCTGGAAGCGGGCGAGGCCGTCCCCGCCTACTCGGAACAGCGCGTGGACCGCCTGCCCTGGCGCGACTACCTGCCCCGCGCCGTGGCCGGGCGGGAGATCCCCCTGCGGCCGGGACGCTTCTACCCGCAGGGGGTGCTGCGGCTACCAAGCGTCCACCCCCAGACCGCCACGCCCTTCCGCCTGCTGGACAAGGACGACCAGGGCCTGACCTGCGACCGCAACCACCCTTTCGCCCGCTTCGCCGCGCGGGGCGAGGTGCACGTCATCAACTGCCGGGAAAAGACCGGCGACACCGGCGGAGCCTGCGCCATGTGGCTGGAGGACGTGCTCAACTTCGGCCCCGGCATGCAGGCCCGCTTCCATGGGCGACCCACCGACTTCTGGGGCGGCGACTACCCCCTGCCGCGCGCCGAGGAGACCCCGGACGCCGAATTCTACGCCTCGCCCAAGCTCACCGGCCACGTGGACTCCCAAGCCTCCGAGCACATCCGCGACATCACCATGCGCTCCCTCGCCCCGGGCATGGAGGTCCTGGACCTCATGGCCTCGGTGCAGTCCCACCTGCCCGACGGCCACGGCCTGCGGGTCACCGGCCTGGGCCTCAACACCGAGGAAATGGCCGCCAACCCCCATCTGGACAGCCACACGGTCCACGACCTCAACCGGGATCCTTCCCCGCCCTTCGCGGACAACAGCTTCGACGCCTGCTTCTGCCACCTCTCGGTGGAATACCTGCGCGACCCCCTGGCCGTGTTCCGCGAGGTCCGACGCGTGCTCAAGCCCGGCGCGCCCTTCATCCTCACCTTCTCCGACCGCTGGTTCCCGCCCAAAACCACCCTGGTCTGGCCGGACCTCCACCCCTTCGAACGCCAAGGCTTCGTCCTCGAACTCTTCCTCCGCGCGGGGGGCTTCACCAACCTCCACGGCACCTCCCACCGCAACTGGTGGCGCCCCGCCGACGACCCCCACTACGGCCAGATCTTCACCGCCGACCCCGTCTTCGCGGTGCAGGGCGAGGCGGTGTAGGGAAGGGAAGAAGAAAATATGGGGGAGAGAAGGAAACTTTTGGAAAAGTTTCCTTCTCTCCCCCATACCCCCTCTCATCCTTCAAAACTCTTTACCGCTCGCTTCGCTCGGGGGCGTGGTGCGAAGAACGCGGCTGGCGGGGGACATCAGCCCAATTTCGCGTCCAGCGCGTCTGATACTTCACGACCAACGTGAAAATACCCTCAGCCCCGAGCCCCACTCGCACATTCGCCGGAGTGCTCCCCACCAGCGCACCACCTTCCGTAATCCCGCGTCACATATGCAAAGTTACTTTGCCTCGGGTCCAGGGCCGAGCAGGCCCTGGTCGCCCGCAGGGCGAAATTGTACTGCCCCCGGTTTAGCAAGCCTTTTTTAAGAGAGTCCGCGAGTTGATCAGTTCCTGCTCGGTTGTCACCGGGGTTTTATACCCCAGCGCCGAGTGCAGGTAGCCTTGGTTGTATTCTTCGATCCAGGAGCCCAAGGCTTGGCAAAAGGCCGTCGGGCTACGCCATTCATTAATCCAGACCAGCTCTTCCTTCATGGTGCGCATGAAGCGCTCGGTGTCGGCATTGCCTTTTGGGTTGTTGTAGCTGGTGAAGGCGAGTTTGATGTCCATGACGCGGCAAGCCTTCATGAAGCTCGCCGAGGTCGGCTGGCAGCCGTTGTCGGCCATGAGATGAAGACCGCCGTCGCGCACGCCTTCGGGGAACTGCCTGCCGACAGCCGCGTTGAGCGCCGAGAGCCAATGCCACGCCTTGGCCTGGTCGCCGGCGTAATGGCCGACGACCTTCTTGGTGCGCCAATCAAGCACAATGACCACGTACAGCCAGCCGTAGCCGTCAATCTTGATTTTGGTCATGTCGATACCCCACCACTCGTTGGGTCGCGTGGGCCGGGGCTTGACGCCGGTCGGCCTGCGTTTGGCCTTGAGTCGCAGGTTGGGCTTCACCGTGAGGTCATGCTCGCTCATGAGCCGGTAGACGCGATTTTTGCCGACGACTACGCCGTCCACGAAGCGCAGAAACGCCCAGACCCGACGGTATCCCCAGAACGGATGGTCGGCCTTGATGCCGCGAATGCGGGCCAGGAGGTCGGCGTTGCGCTCGGCGACCTTTGCATATGGTCCACGCTTCATCCGAACGGCCCGCTTTTTTTTAGCTCAATGGTCAACTCACCGATCAGGCTTTTGAGCTTCATGTTCTCGCGCTCAAGCTTGGCCGTACGCTGTGCGCCGTGCTCGGTCTCGAACGCTTTGTGCGCCTGGGCAAGGAATTGATCGCGCCACTTGTAGTACTGGTTCTGCGAGATGGCGTACTCGGCGCACACTTCGCCCACGGGTCGTCCTCGAAGGCCTTCGAGGACGACCCGAGTCTTCTGCTCCGGGGTCCACTTCCGTCGCTTCATGGCAAACCTCCTGCCTGTTGAGAAGCCACGGACTTCCACTTAAATCAAGGCTGTTTCAAACTGGGGGCAGGATAAAATATCCCCCATACCCCTCTCATCCTTCAAAACTCTTTACCGCTCGCTTCGCTCGGGGGCGTGGTGCGAAGAACGCGGCTGGCGGGGGACATCAGCCCAATTTCGCGTCCAGCGCGTCTGATACTTCACGACCAGCGTGAAAATACCCTCAGCCCCGAGCCCCACTCGCACATTCGCCGGAGTGCTCCCCACCAGCGCACCACCTTCCGTAATCCCGCGTCACATATGCAAAGTTACTTTGCCTCGGGTCCAGGGCCGAGCAGGCCCTGGTCGCCCGCAGGGCGAAATATCCCCCATACCCCCTCTCATCCTTCAAAACTCTTTACCGCTCGCTTCGCTCGGGGGCGTGGTGCGAAGAACGCGGCTGGCGGGGGACATCAGCCCAATTTCGCGTCCAGCGCGTCTGATACTTCACGACCAACGTGAAAATACCCTCAGCCCCGAGCCCCACTCGCACATTCGCCGGAGTGTATCCCACCAGCGCACCACCTTCCGTAATCCCGCGTCACATATGCAAAGTTACTTTGCCTCGGGTCCAGGGCCGAGCAGGCCCTGGTCGCCCGCAGGGCGAAATCTTCCTTCCTCTCATTCCTTCTTCCCTTCCCCCTGGTCCCTCGCCCTCTTCCGCGTTACAAGATCCGGGTCATGAGCGAGTATACGGAAGCTGATTCCTGGGGCGGTTCGGTGGGCCGGGTGGAGACGCGGTTCTACACCTTTGGCGAGGCCGAGCCGTTTTGGTTGGAGTGCGGCCGGGAGTTGTCGCCGGTGACGGTGGCGTACGAGACGTACGGGGAGTTGTCGCCCGCGGGGGACAACGCGGTGCTGCTGTGCCATGCGCTGACGGGCGACGCGCACGCGGCCGGGTACCATCACGAGACGGACGCCAAGCCGGGCTGGTGGGACATTTACGTGGGGCCGGGCAAGCCGGTGGACACGGACAGATATTTCGTCATTTGTTCCAACGTGCTGGGCGGCTGCATGGGCTCCACCGGCCCAGCCTCGCAGAAGCCGGGTTCGGACGAATTCTGGGGACTGGATTTTCCGGTGGTGACCATCGGCGACCAAGTGCGGGCGCAGAAGCGGCTGGTGGAGCATTTGGGCGTGGAGCGGCTGCTGGCGGTGGTGGGCGGCTCGGTGGGCGGCATGCAGGTGCTGGAGTTGAGCCTGCGGTATCCGGAGATGGTGCGCGGGGCGTGCTGCCTGGCCACCACGGCGGAGCATTCGGCCCTGGCCATCGCCTTCAACGAGACGGCGCGGCAGGCGATTCTGGCCGACCCCAACTGGAACGGCGGGGACTACCACGGCGGCCCCATGCCGGACTTCGGCCTGGCGGTGGCGCGCATGATCGGCCACATCACCTATCTTTCCGACGAGGCCATGCGGCGCAAGTTCGGGCGGAGGCTGCAGGACCGCTGCGCGCCCTCGTACAACCTGGAGGCGGACTTCCAGGTGGAGTCGTACCTGCGGTACCAGGGGCGGAAGTTCACGGCCCGGTTCGACGCCAACTCGTTTCTGTACCTGACCAAGGCGGCGGACTATTTCTCCATCAGCCAGGCCTGGGGCAACGGCTCGCTGGTGGCGGCCTTCGAGCGGGCCATGGCCCGGTTCCTGGTGGTGTCCTTCACCTCGGACTGGCTGTACCCCACGGCGCAGTCGCGCGACCTGGTCAAGGCCATGAAGAAGAACGGGCTGGAGGTGAGCTTCATGGAGATCGCGGCCGACTGCGGCCACGACGCCTTTTTGCTGCCCAACCACCGGCTGGCCCACCTGATCGCCTCTTTCCTTGAGAGCACGAAGGAGGGGCGGGGCTGATGCGTTTCGACCTGAAGGTCATCGCCTCCTGGGTGGAGGAAGGCGCGCGCGTGCTGGACCTTGGCTGCGGCACCGGCTCGTTGCTGGAGCACCTGGTCAAGGACAAGGGGGTGCGCGGCACCGGCATAGAGCACGACGAGGAGAAGGTGGGCAAGGGAATCGGCCGGGGGCTGGCGGTGGTGCACGGCGACCTGGTGGAGGAGATAGGGGACTACCCGGACGGCCAGTTCGACTACGTCATCCTCTCGCAGACGCTCATGCAGGTGGCCGACCCGGCGGGGCTTATCCGGCGCATGCTGCGGGTGGGCCGCCGGGGCATCGTCAGTTTTCCCAACTTCGCCCGCCTGGGCAACCGGATGCACCTGCTGATGCGCGGCCGCGCCCCGGTTTCCCGCAACCTGCCCTACGAGTGGTACGACACGCCCAACATCCGCGTCATCACCCTGGCGGATTTCCGCCGTTTCTGCCGCGTGCAGGGCTTCGCCATCCAGCGGGAGGAAGCGGTCATCTCCCTGGACCCGGCCGAGGGGCGCACGGTGCGCTTCTGGCCCAACCTGCGTGCCACCCACGGCATCTACATGCTGGGGGACTAGACCACCTTGCGCAGGCAGGCCCCGAGACGGGCGATGCCTTCCTCGATGCGCTCGGGCGCGGCGTTGGAGAAGTTGAGGCGGAAGGCCCCGTCCGATCCGTCCAGGTAGAAGGGGCTGCCGGGCACGAAGGCAACCTTCTCGCGGATGGCCTCGTGAAAGACGTCTTCGCTGCGCAGCCCGTCCGGCAGGCGGCACCACAGGAACATGCCCCCCTCGGGCTCGGTGTACTCCAAGGCCTCGGGGAACTCCCGGCCAATGGCCTCCACCATGACTTGGCGGCGGTGGCCATAGACTCCGCGCAGGGTCTCCACGTGGGCGTCCAGGTCCTCTTCCGCCAGAAAGCGGGAGGCGATGCGCTGGGTGAGGGAGGGGGTGTGCAGGTCCGCGGCCTGCTTGGCCGTGACCAGCTTGGCGTACAGGTCGTCCGGGGCGACGACCCAGCCCAGGCGCAGTCCGGGGGCCAGAATCTTGGAGAAGGAGCCGCACAGCACGGCGTTTTCCACCCCCTGGGCGACGGGCGGCAGGTCCTCGCCCAGAAAGCGCAGCTCGCCGTAGGGATCGTCCTCCACCAGCAGGGTGTCGGAGCCGGCCAGCAGGTCGCGCACGGCTTGCCTGGCTTCGGCGGAGTAGGTTGCGCCCGAAGGGTTCTGGAAATTGGGCACGCAGTAGAAAAGTTTGGGACGCTCGGCCAGCCTGCCGGCCATTTCGGCCGTGTCCGGCCCGGTGTCGCCCAGGCCCACGGTGGCGAAGCGCGGCGCGAACATGGAGAAGGACTGGATGGCCCCCAGGTAGCCGGGCCGCTCCAGCAGCAGGCCGTCGCCCTCGTCCAGCATGACCTTGCCCAGCAGGTCCAGCGCCTGCTGGGAGCCGGTGGTGACGAGCACGTTCTCCGGGTTCACCTCCCAGCCGAACCGCGTGCGGTAGCGGGCGGCGATGGCCCGGCGCAGGGGCGGGAAGCCCTCGGTGACGGCGTATTGCAGGGCCTGCGCCCCTTCCTCGGCGAATACGGCCCGGGCGGCGCGGTCCATGGCCTGGACCGGGAAATGGTCCGGGCTGGGCAGGCCGCCGGCGAAGGAGATGATCTCCGGATCGGCCGTGACCTTGAGGATTTCGCGGATGTAGGAACGCTTGACCGCGTCCAGGCGCCTGGCGGTGCGAAGGGGTGTCGTGGAAGGCATCGCGGCATCCTGCACCCGCCCGGCGGCCATGGCAAGCCTAGCGGCTGGTCAGGCCGTACTTCTTGAGCTTGTACTGCAAGGTGCGGCGGGAGATGCCCAGGGCATCGGCCGTTTTCTGGCGGTGGCCGCCATGGCGGCGCAAGGCGTCCTCCAGGGCGGACTTCTCGGCCTGGTCCAGGGAGATGCCCTCCTCCTGGGCCCCCTCGGCGGCGGATTCACCCCCCGCGGCCGCATCTCCGCCTCCGGCGCGGAGCTGCGGGGGCAGCAGGTCCGGGGTCAGGCTGTCGGCACGGGCCAGAACCAGGGCGCGCTCCAGCACGTTCTCCAGCTCGCGCACGTTGCCGGGCCAGTCGTGGCCGCGCAACGCCTCCAGAAAGGCGGGGGAGACGTCGCGCACGTCCTTGCGGTTCTTCTCCCCCAGCTTGCGCAGCAGGTGCGCCGCCAGCAGGGGCAGGTCCTCCATGCGCTCGCGCAGCGGGGGGATGCGGACAACCAGCACGGCCAGCCGGTAGTACAGGTCCTCGCGGAAATTTCCCTTTTGCGCCTCGGCCTCCAGGTCGCGGTTGGTGGCCGCGATGATGCGCACGTCCACCTTCACCTGCCGGGTGGAGCCCAGCGGCTCGACGGTGCGCTCCTGGAGGACGCGCAGCAGCTTGGCCTGCAACCCCGTGTCCAGCTCGCCCACCTCGTCCAGAAAAATGGTGCCGCCGTGGGCCAACTGAAAGCGCCCCGGCTTGGCCTTGTTCGCGCCGGTGAAGGCCCCCTTCTCGTAGCCGAACAGTTCACTCTCCAGCAGCTCGTGCGGCAGGGCGGCGCAGTTGACCTTGATGAGCGGGCCGTCCGCCCGCTGGCTGGCGGTGTGCAGCCGTTCGGCCACTAACTCCTTGCCCGTGCCGGACTCGCCCTGGATGAGCACCGTGGCCTCGCTGGGGCCCACCTGCTCGATGAGTTCGGCCAAACGCCGCATGGGCGCGGACTGCCCCACCATGTCCGGTCCGGCGGTGAGGCGCTGCTTCAGTTCCCGGTTCTCCCGGTGCAGCCTGCCCCACTCCCGCGCCTTGTCCAGCACGGCCACGAGCTCGTCGTTGTCCGCTGGCTTGGAGAGGTAATCGAAGGCCCCGCGCTTCATGGCCTCCACCGCGGAGCCCACCGTGCCGTAGGCCGTGAGCATGATGACCGGCAGGCCGGGACGGTCGGCCAACAGCCGCTCCAGCACCTCGGAGCCCTCCATGTCCGGCATGCGCATGTCCAGCAGCACCGCCTCAGGCTCCACCTCGGCCACCTTTTCCAGGGCGGCTTTGCCGCCGTCGGCCTCGGCCACCTCCCAGCCGGCGTCCTCCAGCACGGCCCGCAGCATCATGCGCTGGGGCTTCTCGTCGTCCACAATGAGCACGCGTCCGGTCATGCCGCCTCTCCGCCGGTTTCCGGTTCATTCGGGAAAAACAGCCGCATGGTGGTTCCCTCCCCGGGCTTGCTGTCGATGTCCAGCCTGCCGCCCACCCCTTCGGCCACGGCGGAGACGATGGCCAGCCCCAGCCCCGTTCCCTCGGCCCGGGTGGTGTAGAAGGGCTCGCGGGCGCGCTCCAGGGTCTCGGCGTCCATGCCCCGGCCGTTGTCCGCCACCGAGACCTCCACTCCGCCGTCCACCTCGCGGGAGCCGATGCGGATGCGGCCGCCCTCGTCCACGGCCGTCAGGGCGTTCATGACCAGGTTGAGCAGGGCCTGCCGCAGCGAGCCCGGATCGGCCCGCGCCTCGGGGGCCTGAAAATCCGTCTCCAGTTCCACGCCCTTTTCCTCAAGATCGAAGATCAGCAATCGCTCGATCTCCGAGGCGGCCTCGGCCAGGTCCACCGGCGCAAGGTCTCTGGGCGCGGGCCGGGCCATGAAAAGCAGGTCGGAGATGACCTTGTTCAGCCTGTCCGCCTCGCGCACCATGGTCTCGGCGTACTCCTCTTCCGGCGCGCGCCCGGCGAACTTCTTGCGGAAGAACTGGGCGAAGCCGCGCAACGAGGACAGGGGATTGCGCACCTCGTGGGCCACGCCGGCCGCCAGCCGTCCCACGGCCGCCAGCCGCTCGGAACGGGCCAATTCCGCCTCCAGCCGTCCCACCTCGGTGCGGTCTCGCAAAAGCATCAGGCAACCGCCCTCGCCGGGCAATTCTTTGCGGATGACCTCCAGCCTGCGGCCGGAAAGCTCCATATGGGAGGCCCCCCGGCAGAGGGACACGCCGGGCATGACCTCGGCCAGTGGCCGCCCCACGGCCTCGCCGCCCAGCATGTCGCGGGCGGCCGCGTTGGCCGCGGTCACGTCGCCGGAAGCGTCCACCCGCAGCAGGCCGTCGGGCATGGCGTCCAGCAGGCCGTGGTGCACGCGCTCCAGGGCGGCCAGCCGCCGCCCCGCCTCGCGCCGCCGGGCGTAGGCCGCGCCCATGAAAATCAACAGTCCGCCCGCTCCGGCGGTGAAACCGGTGGTCAGCCAGGCGGTGCGCCGCGCACCCCGGTAGCCCTCCATGAATTCCCCGGCCCCGAGCCCCACGGCCAGGTGGATCGGCTCCCGGCCGCCCGGCTCGCAGCCCATGCCGGGATCCATGGAGCAGACGTTGGACAGGACGCGCCCTCCTGGTATGATGGTCATGTATACTTCCTGTCCAGGCAGGAACCCGGACCAGCGTTCCCTGACGTCCAGGGCCCGCGCCGCTCCCGGCGGCAGGTCCACGGCCTCGCTCCCCTCTCCGCGCAGGACGGCGAGTTGCCGTCCGTCACGCCCCAGCAGGGCCATGAAGCGTACGTCCGACTCGCCCGCCACCTCGCGGAAGAAGGCGCCGGCAGTGGCCAGGATATCGGGATCCGCCGCCTCGGTCCCGTCCGGCGGCGGGCGGCGCTCCCGCCCTTCCCGCATGTGGTTCCGCCCCATGTGGCCCATGTGCCCCATCATGCCTGGTCCCATGAAACGGCGGGTCAGGCCCCCGCGCACCCCTCTGGCCACCACTTCGGAGGCCAGTTCCAGGTGTTCCTCCATGAGATGGCGCTGCCGCCGCACTCCGTCCCAGGTCACGGCGGTCACGGCCAGACAGGCAGCGGCGATGGCCGCCCAGGCGAGCCACGTGGGCAGGCCGCCACGGTCGAGGCGGAACTCCATCTAGGCCTCCGCCCGGAACCTGCCGGGAAGGCGGACATGTGTGGAAAAGACGGAAAAATGGATCATATTGCTTTGTCTCTGCGCAAAGAATCGGGCCGCCTCATCGCCATACAGTTCCGCCGTGGGCCTGACAAGGCGCGGGGCCCGGCGGCCGTCCGCCGGGCCCCGCATCGCGGCATACTTTCCGCCTAGTAGTCGTTCATGCGGCCCTGGCGGCCCCGGGAGTCGTAGCCGTTGTACTCATCGTACATCATGCCCCTGCGGCCGTTGTAGCCGTCATGCATCATGCCCGGCCTCATGTGGCGGCCCTGGCCGTCGTGCATCATCCCGGGCCCCATGTGGCGGCCCCGGCCGTCACGCATCATCCCTGGCCCCATGCGGCCACGGCCGTATCCGTCGTTCCAGCCGGGACAACCCTCCAGGTAGACCGCATCCCCCAGGGCGTTCCGCAATTCGTCGCGCATGGCCCGGCGCTGCTGGCGCAGTTGGGTCTGCAGCTCCACGATGTCCTTGGTCAGCTGCTCCACCTTGGCCTGGTCGCCCTGGCCGGAAGCCATGAGGTGGTCCAACTGCGTGCGTTTGGCCCACAATTCCTGGCGGGTGGCGAAAATCCTGTCCTGGTGTTTGTCCATGATCTCCCGCGCCTGTTGCCGCTGCTCGTCGCTGAGGTTCCGCTGCCCCTGGTAGGAATAGCCCGGGCACTCGCCGTAGTAGCCGCCTCCGCCCCAGCGTTGCGCCTGGGCGGGTACGGCCGCCAGCAGACCGAGGGCCAGCGCCAGGGTGGTCAACAACATCGTCTTGCGGGTCATGTCGTCCTCCTCAAGGGAAAATGGTTTCGCCGTCCGCTGCAACAAAAAAATAAGCAGACGACGTGCCAAGGCGTCTTTCCCCTGTATTATTGGAAAGTTGCCGCACTTTCCGCATCCATCGACGCGCAGACTTGTGCAACATCCCGCACAGCTTCGCCGACAATACGGACTCTCCCCATTTCTATCAGATGGAGGGTGCGGATGCGAGGGTCTGGATTGTACGCATTGCTGGTGGCAAAAAAAGGCCCGGCGGATATTCCGCCGGGCCGCCTGTACTTCCCCCCGAAACCGGAGGTTCGGACTGTAGCCTAGTAGTTCCAGCCGGGGCAGCCTCCGCCTCGGCGGTGGCCGTAGCCCGTGGCGCGGCCCTGGCGCATGCCCTGGCCATGGTTCCAGTTCCCGGCCTGGTCATACCGGTTCATGTGGCCCCGGTAGTGGCCGCGCTGGCCGTTCATGGCCGCGTTGCCCTGGTACCGCTGGTTGTACTGCCCGGTATTCCGGCCGTTGTAGGCTTGTTCCTGGTTGTAGCCGTTGTTTTGTCCGAAGCCGACGCCGTTCTGCGCCAGGGCGGGGATGGCCGCCAGGGCGATGACGAGGGCTGCGGCCAGAAGAAGCATGGTCTTGCCTTGCATTGTTTTCTCTCCTTTCTTTCCTTGCGTTTCAGTATACATAAAGCAGAGAGCGTGCCAAGACGACAGCCTAATAATTTCAAGTATTTAGACAGGAGGGCATTTTCTGTGATGTGCACGCGATGTGCAATTCTCCGCACGCCTTGTGCATCCGGGTGCACCCCCCCCCAACGTGAAGAGCCCGGCGGCCTGGGCCGCCGGGCTCTCCGGTTTGGGGTTCAAGGATGAGGAGGATGGAGGGTATGTGGACAGGAGCTCCTACCAGGTCATGCAGGGACCGTAGCCCATGCCGTGCCCCATCATGCCGTGATGGGGGCCACGGTGGTAGCCACGACCATAGCTGTTGTTGGCGGCCACATCGCCCAGCTTCTGGTTCAGTTCCCGCCGCATGGCTTGGCGCTCCTGGAAGAGTTGTCCGCGCAGATCGGAGATTTCAGTGGTCAGCTGCTCGACCTTCCCCGGGTCGGCCTGGCCGGAGCGGGTCAGGGCGTCGAGCTGGGTGCGCTTGGCCCAGATGTCCTGGCGCAGCTGGAAGAGCTTCTCCTGGTGCTTGTCAATGATCTGGTCAAAAGTCTTCTGTTGCTCCGTGGTCAGGGCGGGGCCGCCGTATCCGGGGCCGCCGCGCATGGAGCCGGGACCTCCGCAGCCATAGCCCTGGGCGTGGCCGTAGCCCGGGCCGCCGTGTCCGTAGCCGGAACCGTGGCCGGGTCCGCCGTGGTTGCGGGCCATGGCCGGGACGGCGGCCAGCAGGCCCAGGGCCAGAATCGCCGTGATGAAAATGGATGTACGCTTGGTCATGTCTCTCTCCTTGCTTGATGTGCAACGCGTCGTCGCCATTGCCCAGGAGAGAGGCAGAAGCCGTGCCAAAAATGAAAAAATAGTCATAACGAATACTTACCCAATGCGCACCCGCCGCATCCGCCCGGGTTGTGCGAAGCGCTGCACCAGCATGTGCAAACGGGTGCACAAATGTGCACGGCGAAGGGCGCGCGTCCCGCCGGGGCTTGCCTCGGCGCGCGTGGAGGGTATGATGGCCCGTCCACTCCCGCCCGCTTGATTGACAAGCCCGGGGGGAGGGGCTACCTGACCACCAACCGCAACCAAGGAGCGTGGCATGCGCGAGAAGGTCGAAGCCGCACTGGAAACCGTCCGTCCCAGCCTGCGGGCCGACGGCGGCGACGTCGAACTGGTTGAGATCACAGACGACAACGTGGTCAAGGTGCGCCTCAAGGGCGCCTGCCAGGGGTGCCCCATGTCCCAGATCACCCTCAAAAACGGCATCGAGAAGATCATCCTCAAGGCCGTGCCCGAGGTGAAGGCAGTCGAATCCGTGCCCATGTAGGGCGCGGTCCGCTTTCGAACGCGGCGGGCCTTCCGGCCCGCTTTTTTTTGCTCTCCAAAGGATACCCATGAGCCAGATCGTCACCCGCTTCGCGCCCAGCCCCACCGGATTCCTGCACGTGGGCGGGGCGCGCACCGCGCTGTTTTCCTATCTGCTGGCCCGCCACCACGGCGGCGAGTTCCTGCTGCGCGTGGAGGACACCGACCGCGAGCGCTCCACCGCCGAGGCCACCCAGGCCATCCTGGACGGCATGGCCTGGCTGGGTCTGGAGCCGGACCGCGAAACCGTCTTCCAGAGCCAGCGCACCGACCGCCACAACGAGGTCGTCGAGCAGCTGCTGGAGTCCGGCCAGGCCTACTGGTGCGAGTGCACCCCGGAAGAGGTGGAGGCCATGCGCGAAAAGGCCCGGGCCGAGGGCCGCAAGCCCAAGTACGACCTGCGCTGCCGCGAGCGCGGCATGACCGCCGCCCCTGGGCGGGTGGTCCGCCTCAAGGCCCCCCTGGACGGCCAGACCGTGTACGAGGACCTGGTCAAGGGGCACATCGCCACGCCCAACGCGGAGATGGACGACCTCATCCTGCGCCGGGGCGACGGCTCGCCCACCTACAACCTGGCCGTGGTGGTGGACGACATGGACATGGGCGTGACCCACGTGCTGCGCGGCGAGGACCACGTCTCCAACACGCCGAGGCAGATCCTCATCTATCAGGCCCTGGGCGTGCCCCAGCCGCGCTTCGGCCACGTGCCCATGATCCTGGGCCCGGACAAGAAGAAGCTCTCCAAGCGCCACGGCGCGCTGTCCGTGCTGGAATACCGCCACATGGGCTACCTGGCCGAGGCCATGGTCAACTACCTGGTCCGCCTGGGCTGGAGCTACAAGGACCAGGAGATATTCTCCCTGGACGAGCTTGTGGAGCTGTTCACCACGGACAACCTCGGCGCGTCCGCGGCGGTGTTCGACGTGGAGAAGCTCAACTGGCTCAACGCCCACTACATCAAGGAGAAGGACCCGGCCGAGCTCGCCCGGCTGGTGCGCCCGCTGTTCGAGAAGAAGGGGCTGGACGCCTCGGACGAGGAGTACCTGCGCCGCATCGTCCCCCACTACCAGCCCCGGGCCAAGACCCTGGTGGAGATGGTGGAGGGGGCGGACTTCTTCCTCTATTCCACCGAGGACCTGCCCTACGACGAAAAGGCGGTGAACAAGTTCCTCAAGGGCGACGCCGTGGGCCGCCTGCGCGACCTGCGCGGGATGCTGGCCGGGCTGCCCGATTTCGAGGAGGAGACGCTGGAGACGGCCCTGAAGGGCTACGTGGAGCGCAACGAGCTGAAGTTCAAGGACATCGCCCAGCCCATGCGGGTAGCCGTGACCGGCCGCACCAAGAGCCCCGGCCTGCACGAGACCCTGGCCGTGCTTGGCCGCGAGCGCAGCCTGTCCCGCCTGGACCGGGCCCTGGGCATGGCCGGGGAATAGCCCCGGCTGCCCAACGAGAAAAGGCCCGGCTGTTGGAGAACAGCCGGGCCTTTTTCATTGCGGTCCGTGCGCCTGGACTACTCGGCGCTGCGGGCGGCGGGCTTGACCACCCTCCCGGAACGCAGGCAGGTGGTGCAGACCATCTCGCGGGAGACCTCGCCGTTGGGGAGCTGCACGCGCATGCGCTGCAGGTTGGCCCCGAAGGTGCGCTTGGTCTTGATGTTGGAGTGGCTGACGTTGTTGCCGACTTGGCGCTTCTTGCCGCAGATGGAACATTCCTTGCCCATGGTCGCCTCCTAAAACGATTCGCCCGGCCGCGCCGGGCGTGGTATGGTCGTACTCGTCCCCGGCGTGTCGGCTCGGGGAACATCGCTCTTTAGCCACTTTGGAAAAAAATGGCAACCCCTTTTTTCTTGACAAGGGTCGGACCTGCCTCTACGTTCCCTTTTCCGCGCCGGAGGACCCCTATGTCAGAGCATTTGCTGTCGCTCACCAACCTGCCCCAGGACGGGCGCCGCTTCCAGACCAGCGACCCCGCCATGTGGGACGATCTGCTGTCCCGCCACGGAGCTCCCTTCAGCCTTGAGCGCGTGCCCGAGGCCGAGGTTCTGGTGCGGCCCAGCGGCAAGGGGTACTTCATCCAGGGGTCCCTGGAGGGAGCTGTGCTCCTGTCCTGCGACCGCTGCGCGGAGAGCGTGGCCACGGAGGTTTCCGCCTCCTTCGACCACTTCGAGGAGCCCGGCCACGAGCCGGAGACCGGCGAGGGCCCGGAGGAGCGGGTGGTGGTCACCCGCGACGGGGAGCCCATGCTCGACGTGGCCTCCCTGTTGTGGCAGTTCCTGCTGCTCGAGTTGCCGTTGAAGGTGCTCTGCGCGGCCTCCTGCAAGGGCATATGCCCCACCTGCGGGGCCGATCTGAACGAGGGCGAGTGCGCCTGCGAGGCGGAGACCGGCGACCCGCGCCTGGCTCCCCTGCGCGGGCTGAAGATAGACAAGGACTGAGCCTCCCGCCGGGCGGGAAGACCAAAGACCAACCAACGAGGCACATCATGGCTGTCCCCAAGAAGAAGACTTCCAAGTCCCGCAAGGGCATGCGCCGCGCCCACGACCACGCGGCCAAGCCCACCGTCGTCTACTGCCAGTGCGGCGAGCCCGCCGTCCCCCACCGCGTCTGCTCCGCCTGCGGCGCCTACAAGGGCCGCCAGATGCTGCGGCGCGAGGAAGAACAGTAGCGGGCATGACTCCCTCTGCCGAGGCGCCGCTTCAGGGCCGCGCCGCCCCCCGCATCGCAGTGGACGCCATGGGCGGCGATTTCGGCCCCCAGGTCGTCGTGCCCGGCGCGGTCGAAGCCGCCAGGGGACAGGACCTCAACCTCGTCCTGGTGGGCGACGTGCGCCGTATCGAGACGGAGCTTGAGAAGCTGGACACCTCCGGGCTGGCCATCGAGGTGGTCAACGCCTCCCAGGTGGCCGAGATGGGCGACAAGCCCTCCGAAGTGGTCCGCCGCAAGAAGGACTCCTCCATCGTCGTGGCCTCCCGGCTGGTCAAGGACGGGGCGGCCGACGGCGTGGTCAGCGCGGGCAACACCGGGGCCACCATGGCCTGCGGCGTGTTCGTCATCGGCCGCATCAAGGGCGTGGACCGGCCCTGCCTGGCCTCCATCATGCCCACCGAGCAGAACCCCATGATCCTCACGGACGTGGGGGCCAACCCGGACGCCAAGGCGCACCACCTCTTCCAGTTCGCCATGCTCTCCGACGCCCTGGCCCACACCGTGCTGGGCTACGAGCGGCCCCGCGTGGGGCTGCTCTCCATCGGCGAGGAGGAAGGCAAGGGCAACGTGCAGGTGCGCGAGGCCTTCAACATGCTCCGCTCCTCCACCCTGGACTTCGTGGGCAACGTGGAGGGCCGGGCCATCTTCCGGGGCGGCACGGACATCGTGGTCTGCGACGGCTTCGTGGGCAACGTCTGCCTCAAGCTCTCCGAGGGGCTGGCCTCCTCCTTCGGCAGGCTGCTCAAGCGCGAGCTGACCTCCGATTTCTTCGCCAAGGTGGGGACCATGTTCTCCATCGGGGCGCTGCGGCGCTTCAAGCGGCTGGTGGACTACGCCGAATACGGCGGCGCGCCCATGCTGGGGCTGACCGGCTCGGTCATCGTCTGCCACGGGGCCTCCAACGAGAAGGCCATGAAGAACGCCGTGGACATGGCCGCCACCAGCGTGCGGAACAACACCTCCGCCCTCATGGCCCAGCGGCTCTCGGAAAACTGCGACCTGACCCGCTACTCCCGCCGCCAGGCCGGCGACTGCGCCTGACGGCGTTCCATAAGGAATCCTGCCCATGACCGCCCATATCCTCGGAACCGGACGTTTCGTGCCCGAGAAGGTCCTGACCAACAAGGACTTCGAACGGATGGTCGAGACCTCGGACGAGTGGATCGTCACCCGCACCGGCATCAAGGAGCGCCACGTGGTGGCGCCCGGCCAGACGGCCTCCGACCTGGCGCTTCAGGCCTCCCGCCAGGCCCTGGACGAGGCCGGGCTGACACCGGACGATCTCAGCCACATCATCGTGGCCACCTGCACGCCGGACACCTTCACCCCGGCCTGCGCCTGCCACCTGGAGCGCAAGCTGGGCATCAGCGGCAAGATCGCCTTCGACATCAACGCCGCCTGCTCCGGCTTCACCTTCGGGCTGGAACAGGCCCGCGCCGTGCTCGCCCTGCATCCCCACTCCAAGGTGCTGCTGGTGGGCGTGGACATCCTCTCCTCCCGCACCAACTACGAGGACCGCACCACCTGCGTGCTCTTCGGCGACGGCGCGGGCGCGGCCGTTCTCACGGGGGCCCCGGGGGAACGCGAGGTGGACGGCGAGGTGCTGGACGTCATCCTGGGCACCGACGGCAACTACTCGGAACTGCTGCACATCAAGGGCGGCGCTTCGGGCTGGCCGTACAAGGCCGGGGACACCGTTGGGCCGGAGAACTTCATCGTCATGGAGGGGCGCGAGGTCTACAAGGTGGCCGTGCGCACCATGGAGTCAGCCTGCCGCGCCGTGCTCGACGGCCAGGGGCTGACCACCGACGACGTGGACATGCTCATCACCCACCAGGCCAACCAGCGCATCATCGAGGCCGTGGGCAAGAAGCTGAACATCGACAACGGCCGGGTATTCATGAACGTGCACAAGTACGGCAACACCTCCGCGGCCTCCGTGCCCATGGCCCTGGCCGAGGCCAGGGAGGAAGGGCGCGTGAAGAAGGGCGATCTGGTGCTGGTGGCCGCCTTTGGCGGCGGCTTCACCTGGGGTTCGGCCCTGATCCGCTTCTAGGTTTGCCAAGCCCGCATCATTTGGGCTAAATAATCCCGCATCTTTTCCGGAGAACGCACCGTATGAGCGAATCCAAGCCAATCGCCGTGGTAACCGGCGGATCGCGCGGCATCGGCCGCGCCTGCGCCGAACGGCTGGCCCTGGACGGATTCCACGTCCGTCTGACCTACGTGAGCAAGCCCGAGCAGGCCGAGGAGGTGGTGGCCGCCATCACCGCCGCCGGAGGCTCGGCCGAGGCCGACCGGCTGGACGTCGGCGACCGCCAGGCGGTGGTGGAGTATTTCAAGGGCCTCAAGGGCCAGCCGCTGTTCTGCGTGGTCAACAACGCCGGCATCACCCGCGACGGCCTGCTCATCCGCATGAAGGACGAGGACTGGGACAAGGTCCTCGGTGTCAACCTGACCGGGGCCTTCACCTGCCTGCGCGAGGCGGCCAAGCTGCTGTCCAAGCGCCGCGAGGGCCGCATCGTGAACATCTCCTCCATCGTGGGGCAGATGGGCAATCCCGGCCAGGCCAACTACGTGGCCGCCAAGGCGGGCCTCATCGGCCTGACCAAGACGGCGGCCAGGGAGCTGGGCTCCCGCGGGGTGACGGTCAACGCCGTGGCCCCGGGCTTCATCGAGACCGACATGACCTCCGAACTTCCCGAGGACATCCGCCAGAACATGAAGGATTCCGTCCCTCTGGGCCGCTTCGGCAAGCCCGAGGAAGTGGCCGAGGCCGTGAGCTACCTGGCCTCCCCCGGCGGGGCCTACGTCACCGGCCAGGTGCTCGGGGTGAACGGCGGCATGTACATGTAGCGAAAAGGTATCATGGCGCGCCCAAGGCGCGATAGGAAAAGGACCGCAAGGAGAACGACATGAGTGTTGAAGAGAAAGTGAAAGGCATCATCGTGGACCAGCTGGGCGTGGGCGAGGACGAGGTCAAGCCCGAGGCTTCCTTCGTGGACGACCTGGGAGCCGACTCCCTGGATCTGACCGAGTTGATCATGGCCATGGAAGAGGAATTCGACATGGAGATCGACGACGAGGAGGCCCAGAAGCTGATCAAGGTCAAGGACGCCGTGGACTTCATCAAGTCCAAGCAGTAGCCGACCGCAGCAGCGCTTCTTCCGGGGCGCGGCCGCCACGCGGTCCGGCGCCCCGGACTTTTTTTAGCTAACCCGTCGCGAGGGAACCATGATCGGCAAGCGCGTCGTCGTCACCGGCCTATCGGCCGTGACCCCCATCGGCAACGATCACGAGACTTCCTGGAAGAACCTGCTGGCCGGCGCTTCCGGCGCCCGGCCCATCACCCGCTTCGACACCGCCAGCCACGCCACCAAGTTCGCCACCCAGGTGGCCGAGGACTACGACGACACCTCGGTCATAGACAAGAAGGCCGCCAAGCGCATGGATCTCTTCACGCGCTACGCGGTGTACTGCTCCATGCGCGCCCTGTCCGACGCGGGCCTGGAGATCACCGAGGAGCTGGCCCCCGAGGTGGCCTGCATCATCGGCGTGGGGCTGGGCGGCCTGGAGACCATCGAGACATTCCACACCAAGCTCGTGGAATCCGGCCCCAGGCGGGTCTCCCCGTTCTTCATCCCCATCCTCATCGCCAACATGGCCGCGGGCCAGGCCTCCATCTTCTCCGGAGCCAAGGGGCCGCAGTACTGCACCACCTCCGCCTGCGCCTCGGGGGCCCACGCCATCGGCGCGGCCTACTCCGACATCAAGCTCGGCCGAGCCAAGGCGGCCATATGCGGCGGCTCGGAATCCACCATCACCCCGCTGGCGGTGGCCGGGTTCAACGCCTCCAAGACCCTCT
This sequence comes from Desulfohalovibrio reitneri, assembly GCF_000711295.1. Lineage (NCBI taxonomy): Bacteria > Pseudomonadati > Thermodesulfobacteriota > Desulfovibrionia > Desulfovibrionales > Desulfovibrionaceae > Desulfohalovibrio > Desulfohalovibrio reitneri. The sequence goes on from NZ_JOMJ01000003.1 coordinate 1,223,581, forward strand.
CCACCCGCAACGACGACCCCGGGAAAGCCTCGCGTCCCTTCGACGCCGGGCGCGACGGCTTCGTCATGGGCGAGGGCGCGGGCGTCATGGTTCTGGAGGAGTACGAGTTCGCCAAGGCGCGCGGGGCCAACATCCTGGCCGAGGTCGTGGGCTACGGCGCCTCGTCCGACGCCTACCACCTGACCGCCCCGCCCGAGGACGGCTCCGGCATGGCCCTGTCCATGCAGGGCGCCCTGCGCGAGGCCGGGGTGGCTCCCGAAGACGTGGACCACATCAACTGCCACGCCACCTCCACGCCCGTGGGCGACATGTGCGAGGTGCGGGCCATCCGCAGGGTCTTCAGCGAGCACGCGGACAAGCTGACCGTGACCGCCAACAAGTCCATGGTCGGGCACCTGCTCGGCGCGGCCGGCGGCGTGGAGTCCCTCTTCGCGGTGCTCTCCATGATCAACTCCATCTGCCCGCCCACCGTCAATCTCGACGACCCGGACCCGGAATTCGACCTGAACTGCCCCCGCGAAGCCAGACCGCAGGAAATGCGGCATGTGCTGTCCAACTCCTTCGGCTTCGGCGGCACCAACTGCTCGCTGCTGTTCCGCAAGTTCTCGGAATAGTTCGTCCTTCCCCTGGAGCGGGACCGCCACTTGACGGTCCCGCTCCAATGGGCAAAGGTAGTGACCCCCTTGAACGGGGGGTACCCCCACCCTCTTCGCGACCCCCCAAACCCGCGCCATCGCGGCAAGGAAATCGTACATCCCATGGAAGAACTCATTCTGCAGGACCCGGAACTGGCCCGCTCCATCGAGCTTGAGTGCGGCCGCCAGATCGAGAAGCTGGAACTCATCGCCTCGGAGAACTTCACCTCCACCGCCGTGCGCCAGGCCCAGGGCTCGGTGCTGACCCACAAGTACGCCGAGGGCTACCCCCACAAGCGCTACTACGGCGGCTGCGAATACGTGGACATCGCCGAGGACCTGGCCCGCGACCGGGCCAAGGAGCTGTTCGGCTGCACCTACGCCAACGTCCAGCCCCACTCCGGCTCCCAGGCCAACATGGGCGTCTACATGTCCATTCTGCAGCCCGGCGACACCATCCTGGGCATGGACCTCTCCCACGGCGGCCACCTGACCCACGGCTCGCCGGTCAACTTCTCGGGCAAGCTCTACAACACCGCTTTCTACGGCGTCTCCAGGGAGACCGGCCTCATCGATTACGACGACGTGCTGGCCAAGGCCAAGGAGCACCGCCCCAAGATGATCATCGCCGGGGCCTCGGCCTACCCCCGCGTCATCGACTTCAAGCGCTTCCGCGAGATAGCCGACGAGGTGGGCGCCAAGCTGGTGGTGGACATGGCCCACATCGCCGGGCTCATCGCCGCCGGGGTGCATCCCACCTGCATCGGCCACGCCCACTACACCACCTCCACCACCCACAAGACCCTGCGCGGCCCCCGCGGTGGCCTCATCCTCTCCGAGGAGGAGAACATGAAGCCGCTCAACTCCAACATTTTCCCCGGCATCCAGGGCGGGCCGCTCATGCACGTCATCGCAGCCAAGGCGGTGGCCTTCGGCGAGGCCCTGCGTCCCACCTTCAAGGCGTACCAGCAACAGGTGGTGAACAACTGCCAGGCCCTGGCAAAGACCCTCACCGACGCGGGCTTCTCCCTGGTCTCCGGCGGCACGGACAACCACCTGGTGCTCATGGACCTCACGGACCGCGACATCACCGGCAAGGACGCCGAGCACGCCCTCGACCTGGCCGGCATCACCGTGAATAAGAACACCGTGCCCTTCGAGACCCGCTCCCCCTTCGTCACCTCCGGCGTGCGCATGGGCACCGCCGCCCTGACCACCCGGGGCCTGAAGGAAGAGGACATGGCCAAGGTGGCCGGCTGGATCGTGGACGCCCTGAACAACGTGGGCAACGAGACGCGGCTTTCCGAGATCGCGGGCGAGGTCAAGGCCTTCGGCCGCCAGTTCCCCCTCTTCGCCTGGTGAGGTGAACCGTGTCCGACCAGAGGCTGCCCTGGCCCGACTACTTCATGAAGATCGCCCACATCGTGGCCGAGCGCTCCACCTGCCTGCGCAGGCGGGTGGGCGCGGTCGCGGTCAAGGGGCACCGCATCCTGGCCACGGGTTACAACGGCGCGCCCGCGGGCATGGCCCACTGCCTGGACATCGGCTGCCTGCGCGAACAGATGAACGTGCCCTCGGGCGAGCGGCACGAACTGTGCCGCGCCCTGCACGCCGAGCAGAACATCATCATCCAGGCCGCGGCCCACGGCGTGAGCATCGCCGAGGCCACCATCTACTGCACCACCCAGCCCTGCCTCATCTGCACCAAGATGCTCATCAACGTGGGGGTGAAGGAAATATTCTTCGCCGAGTCCTACCCGGACGAGCTGTCGCGGGCCATGATCGAGGAGGCCAACATCACCTTCCGGGAGATGCCCCACAGCCATGGCTGAATCCCACGAGCCCATCATGCGGCGCGCCCTGGAGCTGGCCGAGCGCGCCCGGGGCCTGACCGCGCCCAACCCCTGCGTGGGGGCGGTGCTGGCCCGGGAGGGGCGCATCCTGGCCGAGGGCTTCCACGCCCGAGCGGGCGAGCCCCACGCCGAACGCGCCTGCTTGGCGGACGCGGCCGCGCGCGGGGTGGACCCCACCGGCTGCGACCTCTACGTAACCCTGGAGCCGTGCAACCACCACGGACGCACCACGCCCTGCACCGAGGCCATCCTCGAGTCCGGGGTGGCCCGCGTCATCGAGGGCTGCGCCGACCCCAACCGCGAGGTGGAGGGCGGCGGCTCCGCCCGGCTGCGCGCGGCCGGGGTTGAAGTCGTCGAGGGCGTACTCAAACAGCGCTGCCGCGACGCCATCGACGACTTCGTGCGCTGGCAACGGGACAAGCGCCCCCACGTGCTGGTCAAGCTGGCCCAGACCATCGACGGCCGCATCGCCGCCCGCTCCGGCGTTCCGGAAAAGGTCTCCGGCACCGAGTCGCACCGGCGGGTGCAGGAGCTGCGCGGCCGGGCCGACGCCGTGCTGGTCGGCGGCGGCACCCTGCGGGCCGACGACCCTCGCCTGACCTGCCGCCTGGACCCGCAGGAGCGCGGCCTGTCCCCCAAGGGGCAACCCCTGGCCGTGGTGGCCACCCGCTCCCTGCCGCCCCCCAGGGCGCAGCTCTGCCTGCTGCGCCAGCGTCCGGCGGAGACTGTCTTTCTGACCAGCCGGGAGCGGGCCGAATCCGACGAGGCTGACCACCTGCGCGCCCTGGGCTGCCGGGTGTGGGGCCTGGGCGAGTCCGGTGGCGGCCTGGACCTGGGCGAAGGGCTGAACAGGCTGTACGACGAGGCCGGAGTCCATCACGTGCTCTGCGAGGGCGGCGGCACGCTGGCCATGTCCCTCGCCCGAGCCGGGCTCATGGACGAGTTGCGCCTGTATATGGCCCCGCGCGTGCTTGGCGACGAGCGCGCCCGCGCCTCCTTCGCCGGGGCCGGCGACATACCCATGGCCGACGCCCTGTCCCTGCGGCTTTGCTGGACCGCCTCCTCCGGGGCGGACCTGGAACTGTGCTACCGTCCCAAGCGGGAGGACGACTGATGTTCACCGGACTGGTGCAGTGCCTTGGCCGCATCGAGCGCGCCGAGACGCGCGGCGGCGAGACCCGTTTCCGCATCCGCCCTCTGGGAACTTTCGAGGAGGTGCGGCTGGGCGAGTCCATCGCGGTCAACGGCGTTTGCCTGACCGTGGAGACCTGGACCGGCGGGGCCTTCACCGCCTACGCATCGGCCGAGACCCTCTCCCGCTCCAACCTGGGTGGCCTGCGCGCCGGGTCCGAAGCCAACCTGGAGCGCGCCCTGGCCATGGGCGACCGCCTGGGCGGCCACATGGTCTCCGGCCACGTGGACTGCTTGGCGGAGGTGGCCTCCACCGCCCCGGCCGGTGAATCCACCGTCTACACCCTCTCCTTTCCCAAGGAGCAGGCCCCCTTCGTCATCCCCAAGGGCTCGGTGGCCCTGGACGGCATCTCCCTGACCGTCAACGAGTGCACCGCCACCAGCCTCTCGGTGAACATCATCCCCGAGACGCAAAAGGCCACCACCATCCGCTCCTGGACCCCTGGAACGGCCGTGAACATGGAGACCGACCTCATCGGCAAGTACGTGGCCCGCATGGTGGGCCCGTGGGCCGGGGCGGCTCCGGCGCCGGCCGGGGAGGCGGGGGCGGCAAGCCCGGCGGCCTGGGCGAGGAGTTCTTCCGCCGCCACGGCTTCTGACGCCTCCCTTCACGAAGGGATTTCCGACCTCTTTCCGGCGTGGCCGGGACCCCTGGCGGGGGCTTTCAAAGCGCGGCGATTCCGTGTAAGGTCCCCGTTCGCCAATTCTCCCGGCCGCCCGGCCCTTCCCCGGGCCCACGGCGCGGGACTCGATACCCGGAGCAGTAATGACCCAATCGCACGAACCGCCCCTTTGCTCGGCCGAGGAGGCCATCGCGGAAATCCGCAAGGGGCGGATGATCATCCTCGTGGACGACGAGGACCGAGAGAACGAAGGCGACCTGACCATCGCCGCCGAACACGTCACCCCCGAGGTGATCAATTTCATGGCCACCCACGGCCGGGGCCTCATCTGCCTGGCCATGAGCCCCCCCATGGTGGAGCGGCTGGACCTGCCCATGATGGCCACCCGCAACGAGTCCTCCTTCGGGACCAACTTCACGGTCTCCATCGAGGCGCGCCAGGGCGTGACCACCGGCATCTCCGCCTTCGACCGGGCGCACACCATCCAGACCGCCGTGGCCGACGAGGCCAAGCCGGACGACCTGGTCACGCCGGGACACGTCTTTCCCCTGCGGGCCAAGAGCGGCGGCGTGCTGGTGCGCACCGGCCAGACCGAGGGCAGCGTGGACATGGCCAAGCTGGTCGGGCTCAAGCCCGCAGCCGTTATCTGCGAGATCATGAATGAGGACGGCTCCATGGCCCGCATGCCGGACCTGGTGGAGTTCGCCAAAAAGCACGACCTCAAGATCGCCACCATCGCCGACCTCATCGCCTACCGCATGCGCTTCGGCGACCACACCGTCACCCGCGTGGGCGAGGCCAAGCTGCCCACCTGCTTCGGCGAGTTCAACATCCGCGCCTTCGACTCCACCTCCGACGGCCGCACCCACATCGCCCTGACCCTGGGCGACGTCGACGACGGCGACCCCGTGCTGGTGCGTGTGCACTCCGAGTGCCTCACCGGCGACGTCTTCGCCTCCATGCGCTGTGACTGCGGCCCCCAGCTGCACACGGCCATGCGCCGGGTGCAGGAGGAGGGGCGCGGGGTCATCCTCTACATGCGCCAGGAGGGCCGGGGCATCGGCCTGGCCAACAAGATCAAGGCCTACCACCTGCAGGACAAGGGCATGGACACGGTGCAGGCCAACGAGGAGCTGGGCTTCGCCCCGGACATGCGCGACTACGGCACCGGGGCGCAGATCCTGGTGGCCCTGGGCGTGCGCAAGATGCGCCTTCTGACCAACAACCCCAAGAAGATGGTCGGCCTCGAGGGCTACGGGCTGGAGATCACCGAACGCGTGTCCATCGAGTGCGAGGCCTGCGACCTGAACCTGCGCTACCTGGAAACCAAGCGCGACAAGATGGGCCACCTGCTTGACCTCAAACCGCACCAGGAGAACGAATAATGCCGCACCTGAAAACCGTGGAAGGGCAACTGGACGCCAAGGGCCTGCGTTTCGCGCTGGTGGCGGGACGCTTCAACGAGTTCGTGGTGGACAAGCTGGTGGGCGGCGCGGTGGACTACCTCACCCGCCACGGCGCGGACCGCGACAACATCACCCTGGTCCGCGTGCCGGGAGCCTTCGAGCTGCCCCTGGCCGCCAAGCGGCTGGCCGGAAAGGGCGAGTACGACGCCGTCATCTGCCTGGGCGCCATCATCCGCGGGGCCACCCCCCATTTCGACTACGTGGCCGCCGAGTGCTCCAAGGGCCTGGCCCAGGTCATGATGGACTCCGGCCTGCCCGTGGGCTTCGGCGTTTTGACCTGCGACTCCCTGGAGCAGGCCGTGGAGCGCGCCGGTTCCAAGGCGGGCAACAAGGGCGTGGAGGCCGCGGCCGCCGCCCTGGAGATGGTCCGCGTGGTGGAGCAGCTGTAGATGGCGCAGCAGCGGACCGGAGCGCGCAGCGAAGGGCGCGCCAAGGCCTTCCAGATTCTTTACGGGCTGACCTACGTGCCGCCCGCGCGCGGGCTGGACAGTCTGCCCCACGTGCTGGCCGAAAGCCCCGCCCTGTGGAACGAGGACGTGTCCGAGCGGGCGCGGCAGTTCGCCGCCCAGCTGGTGGAAGGGGTGTGGTCCCGCATGGACGAGTTGGACGAGGTCATCACCCGCTTCTCCACCCACTGGAAGGTCAACCGCATCGGCCGCATCGAGCTGACCGTGCTGCGGCTGGCCCTCTACGAGATGCTGTACGTGCCGGACATGCCGCTGAAGGTGGCCATCAACGAGGGCGTGGAACTGGCCAAGTCGTACGGCGACGAGGCCTCCTCCACCTTCGTCAACGGCATCCTGGACGCGGCCGCGAGGGCCGTGAACAAGGGCGAGCTGGGCACCGGCAAGGAAATCTGAGAACGAGACGGACAATGGGCTTCGGCAAATACGACTTCGACGACATCGAGCGGCGCTGGCAGGACGAGTGGCGCGGGAAGAACCTCTTCAGCGCGCCCAACCAATCGGACAAGCCCAAGTACTACGTGCTGGAGATGTTCCCCTATCCCTCTGGGCGCATCCACATGGGGCACGTGCGCGTCTACACCATCGGCGACGTGCTGGCGCGTTTTAGGCGCATGAAGGGCTACAACGTCCTGCACCCCATGGGCTGGGACGCCTTCGGCATGCCCGCGGAGAACGCGGCCATCAAGAACGACGTGCCCCCGGCCGAGTGGACCTACTCCAACATCCGCGACATGCGCGCCCAGCTGGACCGCCTCGGCTTCTCCCTGGACTGGAACCGCGAAGTGACCACCTGCCGCCCCGAATACTACCGCTGGGAGCAGCTCTTCTTCCTGCAGTTCCTGGAGAAGGGGCTGATCTATCGTAAAAAAGCGCCGGTCAACTGGTGCCCCTCCTGCAACACCGTGCTGGCCAACGAGCAGGTGGAGGACGGGCTGTGCTGGCGCTGCGACGCCACCGTGGAGCGGCAGGAGCTGGAGCAGTGGTTCCTGCGCATCACCGACTACGCGGACGAGCTTCTGGAGTGGCTGGACAAGCTGGGTGAGGGCTGGCCCGAGCGCGTGCTGGCCATGCAGCGCAACTGGATCGGCAAGTCCTACGGCTCGGAGCTGACCTTCGAAATCGACGGCGGCCACCAGACCACGGTCTTCACCACCCGCCCCGACACCCTGGCCGGGGCCACCTTCATGTCCCTGGCGCCGGAGCACCCCCTGGTGCCCGAGCTGGTGCGCGGCACCGGGCACCAGGCCGAAGTGGAGGCCTTCGCCAGCCGCATCCGCAACATGGACCGGCTCAAGCGCGCCTCCGACGACCTGGAGAAGGAGGGCGTCTTCACCGGGGCTTACTGCGAGAACCCGGTCACAGGCGAGAAGATGCCCATCTGGGTGGCCAACTTCGTGCTCATGGAGTACGGCACCGGCGCGGTCATGGCCGTGCCCGCCCACGACCAGCGCGACTTCGAATTCGCCACCAAGTACGACCTGCCCATCCGCACGGTCATCGAACCGGAGGACGGCCTGCCCGAGCCCCTGGCCGAGGCCTACACCGGGCCCGGCAAGTTGGTGAACTCCGGCCGCTTCGACGGGCTGGACAACGAGGATGCCAAGGAGAGTATCACCGCCTGGCTGGCCGAGACCGGCCGGGGGCGGCAGACGGTCAACTACCGCCTGCGCGACTGGAACATCTCCCGGCAGCGCTACTGGGGCGCGCCCATCCCGGTGCTGTACTGCGACACATGCGGCGTGAAGCCCGTGCCCGCCGCCGAGTTGCCCGTGACCCTGCCCGAGGACCTGCGCACCCTGTCCGACGGCCGTTCCCCTCTGCCCGAGTCCGAGGAGTTCCTCCGCGCCGAGTGCCCGAAGTGCGGGGGGGAAGCCCGGCGCGAGACCGACACCATGGACACCTTCATGGAGTCCAGCTGGTACTTCATGCGCTACTGCGACGCCCAAAACGGGGACGAGCCCTTCTCCACCCAGGCGCTGGAGTACTGGATGCCTGTGGACCAGTACATTGGCGGCATCGAACACGCCATCCTGCACCTGCTCTACGCCCGCTTCTTCGTCAAGGCGCTGCGCGACCTGGGCTACACCGTGCAGGACGAGCCCTTCAAGGCGCTGCTCACCCAGGGCATGGTGCTCAAGGACGGGGCCAAGATGTCCAAGTCCAAGGGCAACGTGGTCTCCCCGGACGAAATGGTGAAGCGCTTCGGCGCGGACACCACCCGCCTCTTCACCCTCTTCGCCGCGCCCCCGGAAAAGGACCTGGACTGGCACGACCGGGGCGTGGAGGGCGCGCACCGCTTCCTCAACCGCCTCTGGCGGCTGGCCGAGGACCTGGCCGAGTCCGTGGAGCCGGTGGGGGCCTGCGCCGTTCCGCCCATGGAGCTTTCCGCCCGCGCCAAGGACGTGCGCCGCAAGGAGCACGAAACCGTCATGCGCGTGGGACGCGACCTGGAGAAGACCTACCAGTTCAACACCGCGGTGGCCGCGGTCATGGAGCTGGTCAACGAATTATCCCAGGCCCGCGAGGAGCTTGCCGCCGGCGAGGACGGCCGCTTCGCCATGTCCTCCGCCCTGGCCACCACCCTCACCCTGCTCTCGCCCATGACCCCGCACATCGCCCAGGAGTTGTGGCAACGGCTGGGCTTCGAGGGGCTGGTCTCGGAAAAGGACTGGCCCGAGCACGACGAGGCCGCGCTCAAGCGTGACGAGATCACCGTGGTCGTCCAGGTCAATGGCAAGCTGCGCGGCCGCATCGACGTGCCCGCAGACGCTCCCAGCGAGGAAGTGGAGAAGGTGGCCATGGCCGACGAGAACGTGGCCCGCCACCTGGAGGACGTCACGGTGCGCAAGGTCATCGTGGTCCCTGGCAAACTGGTGAACATCGTTGTAGCCTAGGCGATCATGCGTACGGTAATCCGACTCCTCCTCCCGGCCCTTCTCCTGCTCGCGGCCTGCGGCTGCGCCCGCTACGGCTTCGGCGGCGGCCAGGCCGAACTGCCCGACGACGTCCGCGCCCTGGACGTGCGCGAGGTGGAGAACCCCACCATGGAGACCGGCCTGCCCGCCGAGCTCATGGCCTCCTTCCGCGACGAGATCACCCGCCGCGAGGGGCTGTCCTGGGCGCCGCGCGAGCGGGCCGACGGACTGGTGGATTTGGAAATCGAACGCTACTCCGTGACCTCCTCGGTTGTTGGCGAACGGCAGGAGACTTTGCAGTTCTCGGCCAACGTGCGCCTCAACGCTGAAATCGTCCGCCGGGCCGACGGCAAACGGCTGTGGAACGGCACGGCCGCCTACGCCCAGACCTTCCAGGCCGTGGGCGAGGAGGAAGCGCGCCGACGCGCCGTGGACCTGGCCGTCCGCCGCCTGGTGGACAAACTCACCGACGCGTACTGAGCCCCCATGGCCAGGCCGGGTTTCAGCATCCTCGTCTGCCCCGATCCCGAACTGATCAAGCAACAGGTGCGGCGGCTGCTGGCGGACGGCGGCTTCGACCGCCGCGTGCACTTCGGGGACGAGGGCCTGGACCAGGACTTCTGGACCGATCTGGGCAGCCCCGGGCTGCTGGGCGGCAACAAGGCCCTGGTCCTGCGCAGGGCGGAAAAGCTGCCCGCCGACCAGGTCCGTTCCCTGACACCGCAGCTGGGCGGCTTCAACGACGCCTGCTGGCCCATCTTCTGTCTGGAAGGCCCTTGGGAAAAGAAAAAGCCCAGGATTCCAGCCCACTGGAAGAAAGAAAAGTTCTGGAGCGTGGCCGAGCGCAAGGGCTGGCTGTGGCAGAGCCCCGGCCTGGATCGCGCCGGGGTGGAGCGCATGGCCAGGGAATGGGCCGAGGCGCGAGGCATCACCGTGCCGCGTGAACTGGCCAGAGAATTTTCCTCCCGTCTGCCGCCCGACGCCGCGGCCGTGGCCTCGGAGCTGGACAAGCTGGAACTGGCCCTGGGCGAGCGGCGCGAACTCGCCCGCGAGGACCTGGACCTGCTGGCCCCGCCCGAGGAGGGCCTTGAAATCTGGGCCGTGCTGGACGCCCTGACCAAGGGGCAGGCCGGAGCCGGCGTCTGGCGCGAGGTGCTGCGGCACCGCACCTCTTCCGAAAGCCTCCTTTTCCCCCTGCTGGCCGGACTGACCCGCGACGCGCGGCAGATGTGGATGATCCTGCACGGCGAGAACCCCGGCCTGCCAGGCTGGTTAGCGGACAAGAAGGCCCCCGTGGCCAAACGGCTGGGCGTGGCCGGCCTGAGGCGTCTGTTCCGCCTGGCCCTGGAGGCCGAGGTGCGGGTCAAGACCGGCGAGATGAAGGAAGAGCAGGCCCTGCAGCATTTGGTGTCCGACCTGGGCTCGCTGGCCTCCGCCCCCGGGGGTCGAGGGTGAAGAAGCCCCACTACCACGGCCACCGCCAGCGTCTGCGCGAACGGCTGCAGCGCGACCCGCGCTCCCTGGCGGACTACGAGGTGCTGGAGATGCTCCTGGGCTACGTGCTGCGGCGCGGCGACACAAAGCCCCTGGCCAAGGAGCTGCTGGCCCGCCACCAGAACCTGCGCGGCGTCTTCCAGGCCTCGCCCGAGGAACTGCGGCAGGCGGAGGGCTTCGGTCCGGCCATGGAGACCTTCTGGCACCTGTGGAAGGAGGTCTGGGCCCGGCTGCACGAGACCCCGGCCCGCAGCCGGGCGGTGCTCTCCTCGCCGCAGGAGGTGTCCGAACTGGCCATGGCCCGGCTGGGTCCCTCCCGCTCCGAAGAGTTCTGGGCCGCTTTGGTGGACAACAAAAACCGCTTGCTGGCCTGGGAGCGGGTGAGCCAGGGCACGGTGGACCAGGCCCCGGTCTACCCCCGCGAGGTAATGGCCCTGGCGCTTAAGCACGAGGCCTCGGGCATCGTTCTGGTGCACAACCACCCCGGCGGCGACCCACACCCCTCATCCCAGGACATGGAGCTGACCCGCCGCCTGGTGCGGGCCGCCTCCGACCTGGGCGTACGCATTCTGGACCACTTGGTGGTCACCGACGACGCCTACTACTCCTTCCAGCAGGAAGGCATGCTTTAGGCGAAACGATTTTTTTCAAAGAAAAGGTCTTTTTCCGCTCTTTTTTCCGTTTTCACCAGGCTGCTTGCCATCTTCCCCCGTTTTCGTGGTATTCACTCAGGGTGAATCAACGGGAAAGGGAGGAAAAACCATGCTGACTGTTCACGGAATCGTCCGCGGCCGCGTGCAGGGCGTCTGCTTCCGGGACTTCACCCGGGGCGCGGCGGACTCGCTGGGCGTCTCCGGCTGGGTGCGCAACGTGCCGGACGGCACGGTGGAGTTTTTGGCCTCCGGCGGGGAGGACGCCGTGCGGGCGTTTATGGACAAGGTGCGGCAGGGACCGCCCGCCTCCCGCGTGGAGGGGGTGGATGCGGACGAACGCCCCGGCGCGGAGGCCAGCGGCGGTTTCGAGGTGCGCAGATAGGCCGGATGAGTCGGGTTTTACCCGGTTTTTTCGGCAAAAATCAGGCTCTACCGCTTTACGAGCCGGGCAAAATGATTAATTGGGCCTCTCCGGAGTGACGCAAGCGGCTTCCAGGCGGGTTTTTTCCGCCCAAGAACCCGATTGACGACCTCCCCAAAGACGACTTCATCCGGAGGCACGAACCATATGAACGACGATACCCGCCTCGACGGCCTGTTCGCCGCGGAATACAACGCAGGGGAAGGAGAAGAGCGCCCCCTCATCGAATACGAGTTCGTTGAGGAGGGGGACATCGAGAACCCCCTGGACGAGACCGCCGAAGGGGACGACGAGAAGAGCCAGCTGGACATCCCCACGCACATGCCGGTCATGCCGGTGCGCGACATCGTGGTCTTCAACTACATGATCCTGCCCCTCTTCGTGGGCCGGGAGAAATCCGTGCAGGCCGTGGACGCGGCCCTGAACGCCAACCGCTTCATCCTCATCCTCACCCAGAAGGACGAGACCGTGGAGGACCCCGGTCCGGACGACCTGCACGAAGTGGGCACCGTGTGCATGATCATGCGCATGCTGAAGATGCCCGACGGCCGCCTGAAGGTGCTGGTGCAGGGCCTCTCCCGCGCCCGGGTCACGGACTTCACCTCCGAGGACCCCTTCATGAGCGCCAACCTCGAAGTCATCGAGGAGCACGACGTGGAGGAGACCACCTCCGAGGTGGAGGCGCTGATGCGCTCCTCCCGCGAGCAGAGCGAAAAAATCATGCAGCTGCGCGGCGTCTCCTCCGACGACATCGCCTCGGTGCTGGCCAGCGTGGAGGAACCCGGCCGCCTGGCCGACCTCATCGCCTCCAACCTGCGCATGAAGGTGGAGGACGCCCAGGCCATCCTGGAGACCCAGGACCACGTCAAGCGCCTCAAGCTGGTCAACGAACAGCTTCTCAAGGAGGCCGAGGTGGCCTCCATGCAGCACAAGATCCAGTCCATGGCCAAGGAGGGCATGGACAAGGCGCAGAAGGACTACTTCCTGCGCGAGCAGCTCAAGGCCATCCGCCGCGAACTGGGCGAGGAAGGCGGCGAGACCGAGGAATTCGAGGAGCTGCGCGAGAATATCGAGAAGGCGGGCATGCCCAAGGAGGTCAAGAAGGAGGCCGAAAAGCAGCTCAAGCGGCTGGAGTCCATGCATCCGGACTCCTCCGAGGCCACCGTCATCCGCACCTACCTGGACTGGATGGTTGAGCTGCCCTGGAAGAAGGCTTCCCGCGACCGCCTGGACATCAAGGAGGCCAAGCGCATCCTGGACGAGGACCACTACGACCTGGAGCGGGTCAAGGACCGCATCCTGGAGTACCTCTCCGTGCGCAAGCTCAACCCCAAGATGAAGAGCCCCATCCTCTGCTTCGTGGGCCCTCCGGGCGTGGGCAAGACCTCCCTGGGCCGCTCCGTGGCCCGCTCGCTGGGGCGCAAGTTCCAGCGCATGAGCCTGGGCGGCATGCGCGACGAGGCCGAGATTCGCGGCCACCGCCGCACCTACATCGGGGCCATGCCCGGCCGCATCATTCAGGCCATCAAGCAGTGCGGCACCCGCAACCCGGTGCTCATGCTGGACGAGATCGACAAGGTGGGCGCCGACTTCCGGGGCGACCCCTCCTCCGCCCTGCTGGAGGTGCTGGACCCGGAGCAGAACGACACCTTCCAGGACCACTACCTCAACGTGCCCTTCGACCTCTCCAAGGTGATGTTCATTTGCACGGCCAACGTGCTGGACACCATCCCCGGCCCCCTGCGCGACCGCATGGAGATCATCCGGCTTGAAGGCTACACCGAGCAGGAGAAGGTCAAGATCGCCCGCCGCTTCATCATCCCCCGACAGGCCAAGGAGAACGGCCTCAAGGAGGAGGAAGTGCAGATCGGCGACAAGGTGCTGGCCAAGGTCATCCGCGAGTACACGCGCGAGGCCGGGCTGCGCAACCTGGAGCGCGAGGTGGGCTCCATCTTCCGCAAGTTCGCCCGCCGCAAGGCCGAGGGCGAGGAAGGCCCCTTCCGCCTGACCACCAAGTCCCTGCAAAACATGCTCGGCGTGCCCCCCTTCCGCGAGGACGAGCGGGAGCGGGAGCTGCCCCCCGGCGTGGCCACCGGCCTGGCCTGGACCCCCTACGGCGGCGAGATGCTGCACGTGGAGGTGACCACCATGAAGGGCAAGGGCAAGCTGACCCTCACCGGCCAGCTCGGCGAGGTCATGAAGGAGTCCGCCCAGGCGGCCATGTCCTACGCGCGGGCCAAGGCCAAGGAGCTGGGCATCGACCCCGAGTTCAACGAGAACCGGGACATCCACATCCACGTGCCCGCCGGAGCCACGCCCAAGGACGGCCCCTCCGCGGGCATCACCCTGGTCACGGCCCTCATCTCGGCCCTCACCGGCCAGGGCGTCTGCAACGAGACGGCCATGACCGGAGAGATCACCCTGCGCGGCCGCGTGCTGCCCGTGGGCGGCATCAAGGAGAAAATCCTGGCTGCGGTGGCCGCGGGCATGAAGACGGTCATCATTCCCAAGCAAAACGAGAAGGACCTGCAGGACGTGCCCAACGAACTGCGTCGCAAGATCAAGATACACACCGTGGAAAAGATCGACGAAGTCTGGCCGCTGGCCTGCAACGCCGAGCCCGGCGAAAAGAAGGGCAAGGGCGGCAAGAAAAAGGCCGCCTAGCCAACACGAATCCGAACACCACCGGCAAAACCGGGAGGCGCGATGTCGCCTCCCGGTTTTTTCTTCATATCAGCCGGTTTTTGCGGTAGTCCTGTCACCACGCAGGGAGGTTTCATTGCTGCTGGACGACAAGCCCTACACCATCGACCGCATCTTCCGCCTGGCCGTGGGCGTGGCCTTCCTGGTCTTTCTGGTCAAGCTGCTCGGCTACCTGTCCGACGTGCTGCTGCCCTTCGCCGTGGCCCTGCTGCTGGCCTACCTGCTCAACCCGCTCATCCGACTGGTGCAGGAAAAGCTCATCCCCCACCGGCTGCTGGCCGTGCTGTCCACCCTCCTGGCCCTCGGGGCGGTGCTGGGCGGGGCGATATGGCTGCTGTTCCCCATAATTGCCGGGGAGATGGCCCAGTCCGCCAAGCTGCTCTACGGCGTGGTCAACAACTCCGACGTGGCCGCCAGGCTGCAGGAGTATCTGCCGCCCGACATCTGGCAGGCTGTGCGCGGCCTGCTGGACAAGCCGGACGTGCAGGAGTTCCTGCGTTCGGGCGATGCGCTGGGCGTGCTGCACGGCGCGCTCAGGCGGCTTCTGCCGGGCATCTGGAACGTTGTCACCGGCACCGCCTCCCTGCTGGGCATCGTGGTGGTTGTCTCGGTCATCGTCCTCTACCTGGTCTTCCTGCTGCTGGACTTCGAAAAAATCGCCGCGGGCTGGACCCGCTACATCCCCCGCGACTACCGCCAGGCCATCGCCGACTTCACCCGCGAGTTCGAGGACGGCATGCGCCGCTTCTTCCGGGGGCAGGCCATGGTGGCCGGTACAGTGGGCATCCTTTTCGCCCTGGGATTCGCCCTCATGGGGCTGCCCTTCGGCATCCTCTTCGGGCTGGTGCTGGGGCTGATGAACATGGTCCCCTATCTGCAGCTGCTTGGCATTCCGCCCGCCCTCTTCCTGGCCCTGGTTCAATCGGTGCAGACCGGCGACCCCTTCTGGATGGTGCTGGGACAGGTGGCCCTTGTCTTTATCGTGGTGCAAAGCCTGCAGGACGGCTTTCTGATCCCCCGCATCATGGGCGGCATCACCGGCCTCTCCCCGGCGGTCATTCTCCTGTCCCTGTCCGTGTGGGGCAAGTTGCTGGGCCTTTTGGGCCTGCTCATAGCCATCCCCGTTACTTGCCTGCTGCTGGCCTACTACAACCGGTATCTGGCCAAACGGGAAGAAGCGCCTGAAGCCCCGGAGGAGTCGCCATGAACGGACTGTGCATCCACGGCCACTTCTACCAGCCACCGCGCGAGGACCCCTGGCTGGACAGCGTTCCGCCCGAGGGCTCGGCCGCGCCCATGGACAACTGGAACCTGCGCATCGCCCGCGAGTCCTACGCCCCTCTGGCCTGGGCCCGCCGCCTGGACGGCGAGGGCCGCATCACGGACGTGGTCAACTGCTACGAGTGGATCAGCTTCAACTTCGGCCCCACCCTGCTGCGCTGGCTGCGCCGCGAGGACCCGGCCACCCACCGCCGCATCCAGGAAGCGGACCGCCTTTCGGCCGAGCGCTGGGGCCACGGCAACGCCATGGCCCAGGTCTGCCACCACGCCATCCTGCCCCTGTGCACCCCGCGCGACCGCGAGCTTGAGGTGGCCTGGGGCATCGACGACTTCCAGACCCACTTCGGCCGCCGCCCCAGCGGCATGTGGCTGGCCGAGGCTGCCGTGGACACCGCCTCCCTGGAAACCCTGGCCGCCCACGGCATCGAATTCGTACTGCTGGCCCCCCGGCAGGCCGAGTCCGTGGCCCCCGTGGACAGCGACGACTGGACCGACGTGGGGGAAGAGGGCCCGGACATCACCCGTCCCTACACGGTGGAGCTGCCCTCCGGCCGGGACATCTCCGTCTCTTTCTACGACGGTCCCCTGTCCCAGGCCGTGGCCTTCGAGCGGCTGCTGGAATCGGGCGACGCCTTCTGGGACCGCCTTTCGGCCAACCCCGCTCCCGGCCTGCGCGCCGTGGGCACCGACGGCGAGACCTACGGCCACCACTTTCCCTTCGGCGAGATGGCCCTGGCCTACGTGCTGGAGCGCGCCCGGGCCGACGACTCCCCCTGGCGGCTGACCAATTTCGCCGCCTACCTGGAGACCAACCCGCCCACCATGCGCTGCCGCCTGCGCGAGCCTTCCTCCTGGAGCTGCGTGCACGGCGTCGAGCGGTGGCGGGCCGACTGCGGCTGCACCACCGGCGGCCACCCGGACTTCAACCAGTCCTGGCGCAAGCCCCTGCGCGAGGCCCTGGACCTGAACAAGCTGCGGGTGGACAGGCACTTCTTCCGCCGGGGCGAGGCCTGCTTCGCCGACCCGAAACGCGCCCTGCGCGAGTACGGCAAGGTGGAGGCGGGCGCGCTCAGCCAGTCCGATTTCGAGAAGGCGCAGTTCCAGCCCGGCCTGGACGCCTCCGGCAAGGAGTCCGCCTGGAAGCTGCTTGCCATGCAGCGCTGGGCCCTGTCCTCCTTCGCCTCCTGCGCCTGGTTCTTCGACGAGCTGACCCGCCTGGAGCCCCTGGCCGCCCTCACCCACGCCCTGCGCTCCCTGGAACTGGCCCGCCACACCGGCTCCTTCGACTGGGAGGAGGAACTGGTCATGATCCTGGGCCAGGCCCGTTCCAATTACCCCGGGGAAGGGTCCGGAGCGGACGTGTGGCGTAACCATATCGTTCCGCGCCGGTTGGAGGGCGCCTCCCTGGCCGCCTTCGGCCTGCTCATCCTGGCCGCCAGCGACGACCTGCCCGTGCCCGGCGGCTCCGCCTCCCTCGCCTGGCCAGGCCTGCGCCTCACCTTCCGCGTCACGCGCGAGGACGAGGACGGCGCGCTGCACGGCTCCATGGAGGGCGCGGTGCTCCCCGGCGCGGCCTCGCCCCCGGTCAACTGGACCATGACCCAGCCGCCGGACGGCGACCCCCTGCAAACCGAGATCGTGCTTGCGGATGGCCAACGCGCCCGCACAGGCGACCTGTCCTGGAACCGCCTGGAGGAGGCGGCCATGCGCCTCACCGAGCGGGCCGCCGAGGCCGCCTGGCGCACCCGGCTGGCCTGCGCCACCCGGGCCACGGCCCTGTACCTGCCCTACCAGGAGGCCCAGACCAGCCCCATCCACTCCTGGGACTGGGCGGAGCTGGCCCCCGCCCTGGCCTGGCGCGCCTGCACCGTGGACGGCGCGGACCACCAGGAATTGTGGGACTTCCTTGTGGACAGGCTGCGCGATCACCCCGTGGCCGAGTCCCTCAGCCACCGCCTGGCCAAGGAGGCCGCGCGACTGGCCACCGAGGAGAACGACCCGGCCGGGGCCGCCCGCGTGCTGCACCGGGCTCGGCGACTGGGCCTCTCCCCCGATCCCTGGCGGGCGCAGAACGCGGCCTGGGAACGGCGGGGGGCCATGCGCATCCACGGCGAAGCGGCCGCCCGCCTCGGTTTCGCGCCGGACGCGCTGGGCTGACCGGCTCCCCCGCGCCGCCGCGCCCCTTGACCCGGGCCGTTTTTTCGGGCTGAAATGCGCGTTTCAGCCAAGGAGACCCCGATCATATGGACCCGCTTCTGGATATCCGCGAGGAGGCCGCGGCCTTCACCCCGTACGTGGCCGGCCTCTCCATCGACGAAATCAAGAACCGCTACGGCCTGACCAACGTGGTCAAGCTGGCCAGCAACGAGAACCCCCTGGGCACCTCTCCCGTGGTCAAGAAGGCCGTGGCCGAGTCCGCCGAGTTCGCCTTCCGCTACACCCGCCACGGCAACCCGGAGCTCAACGCGGCCATCGCCGGCCACCTGGGCGTGGACGCGGCGCGGGTTGTCTGCGGCAACGGCTCGGACGAGATCATCGACCTGCTCTGCCGGGTCAAGCCGCGCCCTGGGCTGGACAACGTGGTGGCCTGCAAGCCCTGCTTCTCCATGTACCGCTCCCAGACCCTGCTGGCCGGTGCGGAGTTCCGCCAGGTGCCCATCAAGGACGACTTCTCCTTCGACTGGGACGGCCTGGCCGAGGCCTGCGACGACAACACCGCCCTGGTCTTCGTCACCAGCCCGGACAACCCCTCCGGCTACGCCGCCACGGCCGGGGAGCTGGCCGCCTTCGCCCGCCGCCTGCCGCCGCGCGCGCTGCTGGTCGTCGACGAGGCCTACGTGGACTTCTGCGACGAACTGGACGCCTTCAGCCTGATCAACCGGTTGGACGAATTTCCCAACGTGGCCGTCACCCGCACCTTCTCCAAGGCCTACGGGCTGGCCGGGCTGCGGCTGGGCTACGGCGTGCTGCCCCCGGCACTGGCGGAAAAGCTTCTGGCCTGCCAGATCCCCTTCTCGGTGAACCAAGCCGCCCTGTTCGGCGGGCTGGCCGCCCTGGAGGACACCGTGCATCTGGGCGAGACCCTGCGCGTCACCCGCACCGAACGTGAGCGGCTGACCCGCGAGCTCACCGCGCTGGGATGCCGCGTCCAGCCCTCCCAAGCCAACTTCCTGCTCTTCGCCCCGCCCAAATCCGCCAAGCGCGTTTTCGAGGACCTTCTGGCCCGGGGCGTCATCATCCGGCCCCTGGCCTCCTACGGCCTGGACGACTCCTTGCGCGTGTCCATCGGCCGCGAAGATGAAAACACCACCTTCCTCCAGGCCCTCAAAGGAGTGCTGGCATGAGCGAAGCCTTCATCGTGACCATCGACGGCCCAGCGGGCGTGGGCAAGACCACCCTGGCCAAACGGCTGGCGGACAGGTTGGAAGTAGCCTACCTGGACACCGGGGCCATGTTCCGGGGCGTGGCCTGGAGCCTGGGCGAAGGCTCCTGGAACAAGCCCGTGGAGGAACTCCAGGTAGCCATGGACTCCATGTCCTTCGAGCTCACCGGCTCCGGGCGCGACTCCCTTCTCCTGCTCAACGGCACCCCCCTGGACGAACGCATCCGCACGGAAAAAGTCGGCCTCTGGGCCTCCAACGTGGGCACCCTCCCCGTGGTCCGCACCTTCCTCAAGCAGGCCCAGCACGCCATCGGCCAGGACACTTCCCTGGTGGCCGAAGGACGCGACATGGGCACCGTGGTCTTCCCCAAGGCCCAGCGCAAGTTCTTCCTGGACGCCACCCCCGAGGAACGCGCCCGCCGCCGCTACCGCCAACTCAAGGAACAAGGGGAGAAGGCCGACCACGACGACATCCTCCTGCAAATCAAAATCCGCGACGCCCAGGACCGCAACCGCCCCATCGCCCCCCTGGTCGCCGCCGAAGACGCCATCACCATCGACACAACCCACCTCGATCCCGACGGCGTCTTCCAAGCCATGCTCAAGCATCTGAAGTAGGTTTGCCATTCCGAGATTAATCGAAGGGGATACACATGCCTGATTTCGCAAACCAAGAATTGAACCAGATTTTTGAAAGATGTCTTAATTCAAGGTCCTTCCGGGATTTCAGTGGGTGGCTCCGGTTTTGCAGGCCGGATAGAGGTCCAATCCACCACAGAAGAAGTAGATCGCCGTCTTGAAGTGCTCTTTGTTCCTGTAGCCGCAAGCTCGGCGTTTGATTGCCATGATCTTGCTGTTCAGTCCCTCGGCCACGGCGTTGGTGATTCGATGCCGGCAAAAGGTCACCACGTTGTCCATGTGAGCTCTCAAGGTCTGGGCCACCTTCTTCATCGGCGTGATCCGGGATCGCGTGGCCCAACCGCACCATTTCTCCAGGAACCTCTTTGCCCAGCCAGGGCTCATGTAGCCCCACAGATCCTGCAGGCTTTCCTTCATGGCCCAGGCTTTGGCCGTCTTCAGGTTGGCCTGCTTGAGGTCATCGAACCGAGGTCTGTGCTTATCCGGCAGACGGCTTTCGCCGTAAAGCCACAGGTATCTGGTGCCCTTGAGGATTGACTCCCCTTCGGCCATCAGGGCCTTGTGTTCCTGACGCCGGACAGTGTCCACCGCTTTCCCCACGTGTTGCATGACGTGGAAACGGTCAAAGACGATTTTCCGGCTTGCCTCAGGGATCCACTTCATAGTGGCCGAAAAATACGGCTGCCACATGTCCATGCTCACGGCCCGCACTGCTTCCAGCTGCTCGCTACTCAGGCTTTGATAATACGCCTCGAGGCTCGCCGTTCGGCGATCTTCAGCAACATGCTCAACTGTGCCCCTCATCAGATCGCAGACGACGGTCATGTACTTGTGTCCCTTGCGGAAAGCCTTCTCGTCCACCCCGAGGTAGTGGATATTGCGCTGTTCCTTGCGGCTCAAGCCTCTTTTGACGGCTCGTTCCATGATCCCCCAGGTCTCGTCCCAGGAAATACGCAACAGCCTGCGTGCACCTTCGATGGTCGAACAGGCCGTAATCACGTCAATGGCCATGCGCTCCATGAGCAGGGTGAAACGAGAATGGGGAGCGGCCCAGGGGACCTGTGCTTGGCGTACGCCGTGATCAGGACAGTTAACTCGTGGAATACGTGCATGAAGAAATGTCTTGAACTGGCAGGTATCTAGATGTCTCCATGTCCGTTCTTCGGCATGATCCCGGCAAGCCAACTCTCGCCCGCACTCTGGGCAAGACCAAAGAGCGCCAGGCTCATGATCGATCCACACATCCACTCGCCCAGCCCCAGTCTGGAGCTTCACGTCATCCACATGCCAGGGGTGGTCAATGCCAAGAATCTGAGCATAGAAATCGATGTCCCTCATGAGCAATGTCTCCTCTAGAACAGAGGACTACCTCAGGCTGCTACCCACGACAATTCCGGAAGAACCAAAAAAGCGGGCCGTTCGGATGAAGCGTGGACCATATGCAAAGGTCGCCGAGCGCAACGCCGACCTCCTGGCCCGCATTCGCGGCATCAAGGCCGACCATCCGTTCTGGGGATACCGTCGGGTCTGGGCGTTTCTGCGCTTCGTGGACGGCGTAGTCGTCGGCAAAAATCGCGTCTACCGGCTCATGAGCGAGCATGACCTCACGGTGAAGCCCAACCTGCGACTCAAGGCCAAACGCAGGCCGACCGGCGTCAAGCCCCGGCCCACGCGACCCAACGAGTGGTGGGGTATCGACATGACCAAAATCAAGATTGACGGCTACGGCTGGCTGTACGTGGTCATTGTGCTTGATTGGCGCACCAAGAAGGTCGTCGGCCATTACGCCGGCGACCAGGCCAAGGCGTGGCATTGGCTCTCGGCGCTCAACGCGGCTGTCGGCAGGCAGTTCCCCGAAGGCGTGCGCAACGGCGGTCTTCATCTCATGGCCGACAACGGCTGCCAGCCGACCTCGGCGAGCTTCATGAAGGCTTGCCGCGTCATGGACATCAAACTCGCCTTCACCAGCTACAACAACCCAAAAGGCAATGCCGACACCGAGCGCTTCATGCGCACCATGAAGGAAGAGCTGGTCTGGATTAATGAATGGCGTAGCCCGACGGCCTTTTGCCAAGCCTTGGGCTCCTGGATCGAAGAATACAACCAAGGCTACCTGCACTCGGCGCTGGGGTATAAAACCCCGGTGACAACCGAGCAGGAACTGATCAACTCGCGGACTCTCTTAAAAAAGGCTTGCTAAACCGGGGGCAGTACACGATACACCCCCTACCACTGACCCCCTAGCCGAGCCGGGAAAAGCTCCTTCGCCCCCAAAAGCTGCTTCTCTTGATAAGGCGTTTCCGCCCGTTTGGCTCATGGTCGGGCTGATTTGCTTCGTTTCGCTGCTTCTTCTTGGCATGGGCTGGAAGATCATGGGGCTGGAGGAAGAACGCTCGGAGTTGCGCGCAGCAATGGCCGAAGAGCAACGCGAACTGGCCGTGGCCAAGGAAGCCCTGCGCAAAGACCGTGAGATTCTGGAGAAAGACATTGCCCGGCATGCCGCTATCCGCAAGGAGCTTCCCGAGCTGGTAGACCGCAAGGCTTCCCTGTCGCGAGAGGTCAAGGCCCTCGAGTCTGAGAAGGAGACCCTGGAAATACGATTGAAGACGGCTTCAGAGGAGTTGGAGACGGCTCGGAAACAGCGTCAAACTGCCAAGGAAGAGATGCAGGTAGCTGTAGAACGAAGGAAAACAGCCCAAAGCGATTACAAGAAGCTGAAGGGCAAGTCCGAAGAATTGGAAACGACCGTAGCGAGTCTGTCCAGCAAAGAAGAGGCGCTAAGTGAGCGGGTGGCCAAACATGAAAAGCAACAGGTGAAACTTGAGCGTAACATTTCGGGATTAAAAAAGAAAAGGGATGAGTTGCAGACCAAGGTCGCCGAAATGGAAAGCCTCATCGACGGCAAGACCCTGGCCTTGCAACAACTCCAGCAGGATAAAGAGGCGTATGAAGGTCTGTCCGATAGTTTTCGTGAAATTCTCGATAAGTTGCAGAGAGCCGGACAAGACGCGGGCCGGACTGTGGATAGCCTGAAAGGTGGGGCCGAAAGACTCATGGATTCGGCGGCCAGTGCCAACGAACAAACACGAAAAATAGCCGAAGTCGCCGGAAATATGGAACGGCAGGGATCCGTCCTTGAGCGGGAAGCGAATACCCTCAAGTCATCCGTGGAGCAAGTGGAAGGCCAAGCGAAGTCTCTTGAGGGTGCTTCCAGAAAGCTCTCCTCATCCGTCGATTCAGTAAAGGGGACTTTGGAGGATGTCCAAAAAAAGGCTTCTCAGTCTCTCGATAGTCTGAGTTCTGAGGTTTCCAAGGCCCGCAACGCCGTTGCGGGCTTGGAGCAGGAGAAAACACGCCTGCAGAATGCGGGTTCAAATCTGGACGGCAGCGTCGCCACCCTGAACAAACAGACCGAAAGGCTTCCAAACCTGGCGGATCAAGCCGCGTCCGGGGTCTCCAGCCTGGAGGACACGACCAGGAATCTCAATGAGGAATACCAAGCCCTGAGAAAGTTCAACCAGGACCTTGCCTCTCAGGTAACCAGTCTGGGCCAGAGGTTGGAGCAGATGATTCGAGATGTCCAAACCCTGGCAGACAAATCCCCGACCATAGAATCCGCAACTGAGGCCTCTGAAAGATTCAAAGAGTCTATGGACGACAAGGCGAACCGCCTAGACGTCCTGCTCAATGACTTGGCCGCCCTCCAGCAACGACTGAACTCCCTGACTTCCAGTCTGGAAAGCCGGAAGGCCTTGTCATCGACCCCATCGGCACAGCCAAGCGCACTAGACATCGAATTCCAGGACACTTTTTCCCTGAACCCGCGGACTAACTCAGACGCCAACAGACAATCTCGATAGCTTGGAGACAGCACCATGCAAACCGCTCCCACCTTTCTTCCAGCAACTCTCTGGCTACTGGCTGCAGCCCTGACTGTGACAGTGCTTTTGCTGTTCTTCTTCATGCACATCTACTGGCGGAGAAGGCAGCAGGCTTTCCTGCAGGACGGGAGCGAGGCCGCCGACCTAGCCGCCCGTAAGCAGCAATACGAAGCAGACGCACAGGAACTAAGGGAGTGGATGAACCGACAAAAGGATGAGCTCTTACGTCTGACCTCCGAAAGAGAGGAGCAAGAGCGAATTAGAGCCGAACTGACCGATCTGGAACAACGCTGTCTAGCTAAGGATCAGGAAAATGAGACTCTGCGCAAGGAAGTGGGCGAGTTGGAGAGTCAGAAGCTCATGGCTTCTCAGACTTTGGAGCAGCTCAAGAGAGACATTGGCTCCATTGAAAACAATAGAGCCGAAGCAGAAGCCTTGAAGAAAGAAATCGGGGAGATGGAAAAACGGCTGGAAGAAACTCGAGAAATCCTATCGCAAGTGCCGGAAGCAGAACTTCGCTTGCAGGCATTAAACCAGGAGAAAACAGCGCTTGAAGAGCGCATAGGCAAATTGCATGAGGAATCCAGAGAACTCCAGAACGTAGAACAGGAACTGGAGGAGCTGAAAGAGGGAAGAAGAGAAAAGGCCCAACTAGCTGTTCTAGTGGATTCGCTCCGTTCCGAGCAAAGCGCACTTGAAAGGGATGTAAGGACGCTTGAGAAGAAAACGAAGGAGCAGGAGGACAATCTAGAAGACTTGAAGGAAGCCGTGGCCCGTGAGACGCAAGCCGCTGAGGAGAACAAGCAGGCTGCGGATGAAGCCCGGGAACAACTTAAGAAAGCCGCTAGCAAGCGAGAGGAAACCGAGGAGACAGTCCATTCGCTGGAGGCCCGAAAAGCAGTTCTGGAAGAGCGTATAGATGCGCTTTCCAGGAAGGAAACCGAGAATGGCAGTCCTAAAGCCGAAAAGCGTTACGCCGACCTCCTTAAACGCAATGCCGACTGCCTCATTCCGGATGAATTCAAGTCGGAGCCCCGTAATGTGGACGAATACCCCGCTCTTGAGCAGTTCAAGGACGACCTGCGACAACGCAATCTTCACTTCCCACCCCGCCTCATTGATGCTTTCCACACCTCCCTCAAGTGCCAAAGCATCAACCCTTTGACGGTACTGGCCGGTGTCTCGGGTACGGGGAAGACCCTTTTGCCCATGAAGTACGCTGAGCTCATGGGCCTCCATTCTCTGGTCTTGCCAGTGCAGCCCCGCTGGGATTCGCCTCAGGATCTTTTTGGTTTCTACAACTACTTGGAGAAAGAGTACAAAGCCACTGAACTCTCCAGAGCCCTGGTGCGCATGGATTCCTACAACTACCCTGAGGGACAAGAGCAAGACGGTTATATCTGGCCCAGAAAACGCATGCTCATGGTGCTTCTGGACGAAATGAACCTAGCACGCACCGAATATTACTTCAGCGAATTTCTCTCTAAGCTAGAATTGCGTCGGTTGGTGGAAAACCCGGAAAACCCGGCGCAGCGGGAAAAGGCCGAGGTGGAACTAGACACAGGTCCCGGCTTGAAGAAGAGCTACCGCATTTGGGTACCGAAGAACGTCCTTTTCGTGGGCACCATGAATGAGGACGAGACCACCCAGACACTTTCTGACAAGGTCCTCGATAGGTCCAATGTCCTGAGGTTCGGAAAGCCTGATGAGCGGCAGATTGGACAAAGGAATAAGCAGGACCAGCAAAAGCGTCAGGTTCTCGACATTGAAAACTGGGAAAAGTGGCTCCGCAAACCAAATCAGCATGATCCATGGCAGGAACAAATCAATAGCTGGATCAGCAAGATTAATAACG
This sequence comes from Desulfohalovibrio reitneri, assembly GCF_000711295.1. Lineage (NCBI taxonomy): Bacteria > Pseudomonadati > Thermodesulfobacteriota > Desulfovibrionia > Desulfovibrionales > Desulfovibrionaceae > Desulfohalovibrio > Desulfohalovibrio reitneri. The sequence goes on from NZ_JOMJ01000003.1 coordinate 1,249,040, forward strand.
GTCTGAATCTGATCGGCCGTCCGTTTGGTTTTCGGGTGGAAGATGCAATCCGACTGTATGTCGCTAACTATCCCAGGGTGGATGCTGAAGACCGATTCAAGCTGGCCTTTGCCGACCAGGTAGAACAAAAGATCATACCCAAACTGCGGGGGCTGGACATGCATGACAGCAACTCAAATACCCCCCAATGCATCAACGAGATCGGCAATGTAATAGAGGAACTTGGCGACAAGCCCCTTTCAGACGCTTTTATGGCTGCAAAAAATGAAAGCAATAGCATGGGCATGTTCACCTGGCATGGGGTGACACGGACGTTGGACCAGGGGTAGGTCGTGATTGGCACTGTCGCAGTCCAGTTGCACTTGTGGCCCTGGTCCGTGGGCAATCCGGACGAGACGGTCAACCTCGTCAACGGCCAAGCGACGGCCCGGTTTTATGGTAGCCCAGTGCTCTCCGTAACTCGAGGCGCTGAGGTGATCCTTGCGAGACGGTACGAGAAGTTTCTGCCATTCGGGCCGGAGTATGATTCGACCACCGGTCCTTGTAGACTGTATCAGACGCCCCATGGGGTGATGGCGGAAAAAGACGATTCACCGAAGAATCTACAGGATCAGACTGCGCCTACCCTGACAGTGATGCCGGATGGCAACCAAGCCGAGCAAATCCTCTTACGCATGGATGGGGCAGTTTCGAGTCTGTGCGAGGGAGAGGAAAAACTGGACGAAAGTCCCCTTTACCGCACCGTCCTAGCTTGGTCCAATTACTTTGACGAGTGCATCCGAGAGTCCTTGGACTCCAAGCGCAATGGCAAGCTTCGCTGGTCCAATATTCTGTTCTATCTGAATAGAATCGCAGCGCAGGACAAAGAGCCACGTATGGCGCTCATTGTTCACATAGCTGAGAGTATGCGCAGGCAATTGCCTCAGGTGGTGCATGCCGCAAGGCGCATCCTTGTGCGAGAGAGAAAAATGGTTCCGGCCCCGCGTGTAGCAGAAACTGATACGGCATGCCTGCGCTGGTACGTTCGCCAGCCCGGAACCACCTCGGCCCAGAAGGCGGCAGCTAACCGCCATCGCCTTCTGGCCGTTACCCGTCGGGAATCTCTGGACACACTGGAAAATATGGTCCTCAAGGATTTTTTAAAGCGGTGCACCTCGGAATGCAGGCGCTATCTCAACTTCGACTGCACGAAAGAACAGCGTACCGGCTCCGAGCGGGGACGAAATGTCAACTCATTCGGCCACATCTGTGCCGAACTCAGACACTTGCCGCAGATGGAGCGTATCTCTCCCCCTCCCGCCGCCATTCGTCCTAACTACGTTTTACAAAATGACTCCCGCTACAAGCGCATCTGGAAGCTTTATCTCAAATTGTTGCGCCGCGAGGACGAGGAAGACCGGCTTTGGGACTGGCAGGCCCGCACATGGGCAGACATCGCACGCATGCTTGTCAGCGCTGCGCTGATATCTCTAGAGGAAAACGTCGGGAATTCTCGTTTTCGGCTGACGGAGATCTTGGAATCGGTATTAGCCATCCTGAAGGAACAGCGTCTGGGCACACGTCTCGAAAGAGGCTCTGAGCCCGGACCGTTTCTAATCCAACCTGATAGTGGTGATGGTGACAGACAGGGGCCGGGTGTAATTCTGGAGATAGTGCACCCCACATTAGCCCATGAGCATGAATTAACAAAGAATCTTGGCCGCATGGGCGGGCATCTTTATCTTGTTTTCACTCCCCTGGACGGCTCGCAGTCAACCGTGCAGGTGCTCTGGGCAGTGCATACTGCCGGGGGGGGCCCATCGAAGCGCCCTGAATGGAATGAAATCTCGGAGTCCGCCGCTAACGCTCTTGAGCGCCACAAAGTTCTGCTAGGCGAAAGAGCTTCCACGATGCCCAAGATGCGCGCCTTTGTCCTTGCAAGTGACCTAGAGACCGATACTCCCGACTTTCACCCCTCATCACAGGGCACTGTCCATCTGATCCAGATTCCCACCAACCAGAAGGCCTGGAACGAAGTTGTCGGACACATTGCCCTGGTCCTCGAAAAAGTGCTGGAGGCAGTGGTATGAGCCGAATCCACGGTGTCAGCGCTTTCGGACTCAGGGACTGCGCTACGGTCACTGACGGTAAATGTAAAACCAACGGTTTATATCTTGCGGACGCCGTGCTGCCTCAAAGAGCCATGGGGCAGATTCGCACCGGCGAAGAGGCTGAAGCGGAGCGAATCCACTCGGGGTTGCAATGGCCGCCGGAAGCAAGGGTGTCTCCTGGCAAGCCTCTGCGCCGCGTACCTATCCCGGTGGCCTGGTCTCTGCTTGTGGACGCCGGGGACCGGTCGGTGAGTTGGGAAGGCGGCAATGGTGTCTCCATCCCCCTGGCAAGCATTTTGGCGGCCCATATCAAAGGACTGCTGGACGAAAACGAGTTCACCTACGGCAACCAAGAACGAGCCGTGGTGGCCATTCCCGACCATTTGGATGAGTATGGGCAGGAGTCGCTGCTCAAGGCATTCGACAATAACCAGGACCAAGTATGCCTTCTCTGGCGACCCGTTGCTGCGGCCATGGCTTGGCTGGATGCGGCCAAGCCGAGAGATTTGCGCCAAGGTGACTTCATGCTCGTGATTTACCTCGGACCAGACGGCATGGAGTTCACCACTTTTGAACTGCGTGAGGAAACGCAAGACGGGCAGCGGTTTGTGCTACCGGTACGCAATCGCCCTGTCCGCGCCCCTCTACCGCCGGGATGGGAGTGGGCCTGCGTCCTCTCTGCCGAGGCCGATCAATTGTGCCGGGAGGACCATGGTGCTTTCTGGCAGGCCTTCACCATCTTCCCAGAATTGTGGGCCGCCATTGCGGGGGCGCCATGGGATAACGGGAACCTACCGCGCCCCTGGTCCGCGCATCGAGGCTGGCGGCTCTGGAACCCAGACTCTAACCTGCTGGAGAAGACGCTTAGCTGCCGCCTGGAACAATCTGAAATCCTGCGCGAATTACTCAAGGGATCCTGCAAACTACCGCCGGCAAATCGTCAGAACAGCGGGGAAAACTGGGGAGCGCACCTTGAAGCAGAGCTCAAGGCGGCCTATGCCGCGCATGCGGGACGTTTGCGAGGCGCGGTGTTGTGCGGTCCGATGGCACCTGAGCAGACGCCATCCTGGCTGAATCCGGAATTATTGGGTGTGGGACCTGACACGGTCCCCTCTTCCGACACTCTCTGGCTGGCCTGCGCCTGCAAAGATCCCGTGGCTGCAGGAGCCAGGCTTTTTGGTGAACGACTGGCTGCAGGTCTCCCCACATACCTGGACACCCTGCCTAGCTTGGCTCTACTGACAGAAGTCAAGGGCAACCTTGACTGGGTGGACATAGTGGAGTCCAGCGAGTGTGCGGGAGGAAAGACTTATAGGTTCTTCCGGAATTGTCGTGGGTAGCAGCCTGAGGTAGTCCTCTGTTCTAGAGGAGACATTGCTCATGAGGGACATCGATTTCTATGCTCAGATTCTTGGCATTGACCACCCCTGGCATGTGGATGACGTGAAGCTCCAGACTGGGGCTGGGCGAGTGGATGTGTGGATCGATCATGAGCCTGGCGCTCTTTGGTCTTGCCCAGAGTGCGGGCGAGAGTTGGCTTGCCGGGATCATGCCGAAGAACGGACATGGAGACATCTAGATACCTGCCAGTTCAAGACATTTCTTCATGCACGTATTCCACGAGTTAACTGTCCTGATCACGGCGTACGCCAAGCACAGGTCCCCTGGGCCGCTCCCCATTCTCGTTTCACCCTGCTCATGGAGCGCATGGCCATTGACGTGATTACGGCCTGTTCGACCATCGAAGGTGCACGCAGGCTGTTGCGTATTTCCTGGGACGAGACCTGGGGGATCATGGAACGAGCCGTCAAAAGAGGCTTGAGCCGCAAGGAACAGCGCAATATCCACTACCTCGGGGTGGACGAGAAGGCTTTCCGCAAGGGACACAAGTACATGACCGTCGTCTGCGATCTGATGAGGGGCACAGTTGAGCATGTTGCTGAAGATCGCCGAACGGCGAGCCTCGAGGCGTATTATCAAAGCCTGAGTAGCGAGCAGCTGGAAGCAGTGCGGGCCGTGAGCATGGACATGTGGCAGCCGTATTTTTCGGCCACTATGAAGTGGATCCCTGAGGCAAGCCGGAAAATCGTCTTTGACCGTTTCCACGTCATGCAACACGTGGGGAAAGCGGTGGACACTGTCCGGCGTCAGGAACACAAGGCCCTGATGGCCGAAGGGGAGTCAATCCTCAAGGGCACCAGATACCTGTGGCTTTACGGCGAAAGCCGTCTGCCGGATAAGCACAGACCTCGGTTCGATGACCTCAAGCAGGCCAACCTGAAGACGGCCAAAGCCTGGGCCATGAAGGAAAGCCTGCAGGATCTGTGGGGCTACATGAGCCCTGGCTGGGCAAAGAGGTTCCTGGAGAAATGGTGCGGTTGGGCCACGCGATCCCGGATCACGCCGATGAAGAAGGTGGCCCAGACCTTGAGAGCTCACATGGACAACGTGGTGACCTTTTGCCGGCATCGAATCACCAACGCCGTGGCCGAGGGACTGAACAGCAAGATCATGGCAATCAAACGCCGAGCTTGCGGCTACAGGAACAAAGAGCACTTCAAGACGGCGATCTACTTCTTCTGTGGTGGATTGGACCTCTATCCGGCCTGCAAAACCGGAGCCACCCACTGAAATCCCGGAAGGACCGACTTATAAAAACACGATCGACGATCGCTTCAAGCTCACCAAACAGACAAGTGAGATGCTGGTATACTTGAAGAAGGAAACGAGGGATAGCGAAGAACAGTGTCCTAAAAAGCCCACAATAAACGGCAATCCAGGATTCTTCAGCCCCATTGAAAACCGCGTCAAAACGCTAGGGAGCTTAGACGCGGTGCTTAACGAGCACACTTGGGATGCAAATCCCAGGGCCAAGACTTATGCCCGTGAATATGCCCAGTGGTATTACTGGAAACCGGATTCGTCCAAGTCTCCGTATAGGCACGGTAGCGTGCCCTTCCCTTCTGTCCCTAAAAATGATGTGCGTTTGACGGTCAAGGTGGAGATGCGTCCTGCCAGCGGTTTGGCAAGGGTAGAGTTTGTTCCTCAGGGGGATGGGGTCTTCATGGGGAGGTCCGTGGCCTTCGACTACTCCCGCATGGAACCCGTGCTCGAGGACGACATGCCGAAACCGGAACTGCGCTGGCCAGAGACGTTGCATTTTGAGACGACATCTGACTCTGGGGCTTTTGATGATCCCCGAATTCAAAGGTTTATTGAATTGCCCTCAGATGTATCCACGGAAAAGTTCATATCTCACTTAGACGACATGAAGAAGACCATTAGCAGTCCAGTGCAGGATATTCGGAAAGGGCAATTCGTTTTTTTCAAAAGAATTGATGAAAATGGTGAGACACGCTCCTTTAAAGGGGCGGAGATGATAGCCAAGATTTCCAGTAGAATCGCGAACCAATACAACGCAATAGTTGTTGGAGATGTTGTCAACGATACCACGCGGCAATATCTGGTTCGATCTTCCTGGCTATGGGCAAAAACTCCAGAAGTGGTAACACAAAGAATTTATGATTATTTAAGAAAACATATACACCATAGATATGACGCCACGTGGAATCATCTTCTTGAATCTGCAAGCAGGTGCTTTACCATGAGAATTCATTTTCGCCTCCTTTGCACAGCGATATACAAGAGGTCAATCAATGGAACGGGCAATTGTTTTCCCATACATTCAGCGCGAACATTAATAAAGATTCTGTCGTACCGAGAGGAAGGATGGCGCGGTCTTGATAGAACAATGGCCAACCATTTTGCCTATCGTGCTTCTGAGCTAATCTGTGGCGAAGTAGAAAACAGAAACATCAAACAGAAGTTCTTCCAAGGAGCTCTGCTATTTCTCGCATTATTGCGTTACCGCATAGCTGATGCAGATTTCCTTGATCCCAAGGATGCTACGGACGCCAGCCTGATCAAGAAAGTCGAAGCGTGCATGCATGGGGCAAAGGACATCGTTCGGGAACAGCCAGGACAGCTGAATAAGGCGGACCGCATCGACGCTCTCATTCAGGGTACTATAGATTTCATCTACTCAAAAGGCCAAAGCGGAATAATTGTCGATCTCGCGGAGTTCGCCGGGGAATAGAGTTAGTTGAGACTATGAAAATCACTTGTGGCACATAGTTGACTAGTTAGTCGGTCCTGAAAAAGGCCTTTCAGATTGAATCAGGCGTACTTTAGTCTGCCCCGACTCCAGGTTCCGAAGCAGAGCCAAGGGGCGAAAAGAGACAAAAAGTGCTTCAGTCCCCGCATCCACTTCTTGAAGTTGAACGCGGCTGCGGCCATCAGCAGGTTGATCGCATCACCGAGGGCCCCTTTCAGGAAGTTTTTGGCCATGCGGAAGTCGTGTTTGAGATGTCCGATCACCGGCTCGATGCCAGCGCGTCTGCGAAAACGTTGCCTGGCCTTTCGTCTCTGGTAGGGCGTGTCGCTTTTCTTCGGCCGGCCCGGAATCAGAATGCTCGTGTCACCGACTTTTTTGCGCCCCCTGTAACCCCGGTCACAGATGGCCGCCTCGGGGCAGGATTCCGTGATTTGCGAAACTTGCTCCAGAACATCCGGCAGGGTGTGACCGTCGAAAACGTTCTCCTTGAAGGACATGGCTCCTACGATCACACCGGTGGTCTTGGTCCAGGCGATGGAGGCCTTGCGTCCGAACTCGTACTTTTTGTGCTCTTTGCCCTTGCCGATGCAAAGCACGTCCGGTTCGTGCAGGCTGTAGATCTTGTTCTTGTCGGTACGTTTCTGGTCATGGACCCGGCGGAAGAGCTGCATAGCTTCCCTGTGCCTGGCCAACGAATCCCTGGGCAGTTTGCGCTCAAGTTCGCGGATCAGGACGCCAGCCATGGTCCGAATGCGTTTGATGATCTTGCGACTCTTGAATCGCTGGCGCAGGAGGCCTGGCAATTCACGGCGGAAACTGCGGCGCAAGCTGATTCCTTCGAACTCGGCGATGGCCCTGCATCGCTTGATGACCTTGGTCAGAAGCTTCACGTCAGTGGGGAAGGTGATGTTCTTCTCCTGGACCGTGGTGTCCACGGCGATCTCCCGCTCCATGGCGTCGTCGCCGTGCAGACCCACCGAGACCTCGAAGATCAAACGCGCCCCACCCTCGCCGATGCGTTTGCGGAAATAAACCAAGTCCGTGGGGTCACAAGGAAGCCTCCACCGGAAATGCGTCTCACCGCAGAAGGCCTGATAGTAGGGGTTCCGGACCCAAGCCTCAATGACACGCTCGTCGCTCAGATTTTCAAGCTGCTTGAGGATCATGAGCCCGACCATGAGTCTGATGGGCTTTGCTGGACGACCATACTCACTATAGAGGCTAGAAAACTCCTGCTCGAACCTTTCCCAGGGGATGTTCGCTGCAAGCTTGAGCAGCGGGTCCTTGGGATTGAGCTGATCGATGAGGTCCTCGTAGAGGAAATTGCCCTGATCGCTTTTGGCTGGCTTGGCCTTCATCATCACTCCCGAACCGGTGACGGCGCGACCGGTTTCTTGCAGAATCACTACAGTTCCTGGTCGAGAATGATACATTGAATGCTACACTTTGTTAATTCTTTTCAGTGTCATAGATGTTTTTCAGGGCCGACTAGTTAGGCCCCCAATATCCTCGAAGGCCTTCGAGGACGACCCGTGGGCGAAGTGTGCGCCGAGTACGCCATCTCGCAGAACCAGTACTACAAGTGGCGCGATCAATTCCTTGCCCAGGCGCACAAAGCGTTCGAGACCGAGCACGGCGCACAGCGTACGGCCAAGCTTGAGCGCGAGAACATGAAGCTCAAAAGCCTGATCGGTGAGTTGACCATTGAGCTAAAAAAAAGCGGGCCGTTCGGATGAAGCGTGGACCATATGCAAAGGTCGCCGAGCGCAACGCCGACCTCCTGGCCCGCATTCGCGGCATCAAGGCCGACCATCCGTTCTGGGGATACCGTCGGGTCTGGGCGTTTCTGCGCTTCGTGGACGGCGTAGTCGTCGGCAAAAATCGCGTCTACCGGCTCATGAGCGAGCATGACCTCACGGTGAAGCCCAACCTGCGACTCAAGGCCAAACGCAGGCCGACCGGCGTCAAGCCCCGGCCCACGCGACCCAACGAGTGGTGGGGTATCGACATGACCAAAATCAAGATCGACGGCTACGGCTGGCTGTACGTGGTCATTGTGCTTGATTGGCGCACCAAGAAGGTCGTCGGCCATTACGCCGGCGACCAGGCCAAGGCGTGGCATTGGCTCTCGGCGCTCAACGCGGCTGTCGGCAGGCAGTTCCCCGAAGGCGTGCGCGGCGGCGGTCTTCATCTCATGCCCGACAACGGCTGCCAACCGACCTCGACGAGCTTTATGAAGGCTTGCCGCGTCATGGACATCAAACTCGCCTTCACCAGCTACAACAACCCCAAAGGCAACGCCGACACCGAGCGCTTCATGCGCACCATGAAGGAAGAGCTGGTCTGGATTAATGAATGGCGTAGCCCGACGGCCTTTTGCCAAGCCTTGGGCTCCTGGATCGAAGAATACAACCAAGGCTACCTGCACTCGGCGCTGGGGTATAAAACCCCGGTGACAACCGAGCAGGAACTGATCAACTCGCGGACTCTCTTACAAAAGGCTTGCTAAACCGGGGGCAGTACACCCCCTTTGTCGCCAGAAAAGGGGGTTTCTCTTTCCTCCCCAAGGCCCTGAACGCCGCCCCCCGCCAGCCTCCATCCATTCCCCCACCCCAAATTGACCGCCTCCTACGCTTCTTCACCTCCAAGCGCCAGGGCGGCGGCGTGGCCGAGGGCTTGGTGGACGTGCTCGGAGAAGTGCCAGTGGTCCACCCAGTAGAGGTCGCCTTCTTCGCCGGGTCCCATGGGGATTTCCTGTTCCAGGATGGCGGCGGCGTCCAGGGGGAGGATGGCGATGTCCGGGAGGGTGGAGCGCATGAGGGCGATACCCGCGGCCAGTTCCCGGTTGAAGCCTTCCACCAGGATGCGGGCGGCGGGGCCGCGTTTCGCGTACTCGGTGTCGTTGAAGGCGGGCGCGCGGGTGGGGTCGAACAGGTTGAGGACCAGGAAGGTCCGGGCGCCTTTTTCCGCGAGGTCGCCCATGGCGCGGAGGATGTTGGCCACGGAGGAGGCGGGGTCGCCGGTGCCTTCGTGCAGGTCGTTGAAGCCGCACCAAAGGGCTGTCAAGGTGCCGGGCTGGAGGTCGTCCGGGGTGACGCCTTCCACCTGGGTTTGCAGGCCGGTGCGTGGAAACTCGGCGCGGTAGTTGTTGTAGCCGGTGCGGGCGCCGCCGAAGGCGCGTGAGTCGGGCGGCGGCAGGCGCAGGCCTTTGGCCAGGGTTTCCAGCCAGACCTCGCCGTCGGAGTAGCGCTTCTTGCCGTGGGGCGGACCCAGGTCGGAGAGGGAGTCGCCCAGGGCCAGGATGCGTTTTACGGGGCCATTGGGCTCGTCCGGGTAAAGGAAGAACATGCGATACCTCCTGTGTTCAGGATAGCTTTTGCCTCGCGCCTGGACAAGGGAGCCGGTGGTGCGTGTATAGTCCGGGCATGAATCGGGAAAAGGAAATCTGGAGGCAGGGGCCGGATGAGGCGGCGCGCAAGCTGGAGGCGCACCCGGAGAGCGGCCTGACGGGGGCCGAGGCGCGGCGGCGTTTGGCCGAGTACGGCCCCAACCTGGTGGAGGAGGCGGAGTCGCGCCCCTGGTGGCGGATTCTGCTGGCCCAGGTGGCCAACTTCATCGCGGGGTTGCTTGCGGCGGCTTCCGTGGTCTCGTTGCTTTTGGGGCAGGAGGTGGAGGCTGTGGCCATCGCCATCGCCCTGCTGCTCAACGTGGCCATTGGCTTTTTCACGGAGTGGCGGGCGGAGCGGTCTCTGGAGGCACTGCGCCATCTCGGCATGGCCCGCTCCCGCGTGGTGCGCGGCGGCAAGGAGCGGCAAGTGGAGGCCTCCGAACTGGTGCCGGGGGACGTGCTGCTGCTTTCCGCGGGCGATCTTGTCCCGGCTGACGCGCGGGTGGTGCGCGCCGAGGGACTGACAGTGGACGAGTCCGCCCTGACCGGCGAGTCCATCAGTCTGGCCAAGGGGCCGGACGCTGTTGAGGCGATTGCCGAGGGCGAGACCCCGGAGAACATGCTCTACCGGGGCACCGTGGTGGCAGGCGGTGGAGCGCGCTGCCTGGTGGCGGCCACCGGAATGGACACCCGGCTGGGGGAGATCGCCAAGCTGGCGGGCGAGGCCTCGGGCGGCGGCACTCCGTTGGCGAGGCGTCTGGAGCGGCTGGGCCGCAGGCTGGTCTTTCTCACTCTGGCGGTTGCCGCGGCCGTGGCCGCGCTGGGCTTCGCCACGGGCAAGCCGCCTTTCCTCATATTCGAGACCGCCGTGGCCCTGGCAGTGGCCGCCATCCCCGAGGGGCTGCCGGTGGTGGCCACCATCGCCCTGGCGCAGGGCATGTGGCGCATGGCCTCGCGCGGAGCGGTCATGACCCATCTGGAAGCCGTGGAAACCCTCGGCTCCACCACGGTCATCTGCACGGACAAGACCGGCACCCTCACCGAGAACCGCATGACCGTCCGTTTCCTTTCCCTGCCGGACGGTGGGGAGGAGGAACCGGACGGCAAGTTTTCCGATCCCGCCGTGCGCGCCCTGCGCGCGGCCGTGCTGGCCAACGCGGCGGAACTGGGGGGGGCGGACGAACAGCCACGGGGCGACCCCATGGAGTTGGCCCTGCTGCGCGCGGGCCGCGAAGCGGGGCTGGACCGTCCCGAACTGCTGCGGTCCCATCCGGAAAAGCGGCGCGAACCCTTCAGCGCGGACACCAAAATGATGGCCACCGTGCATCGCGTGGACGGCGACCACCGCGCCTGGGTCAAGGGCGCGCCCGAGGCGGTGCTGGCCGCCTGCGACCTGGAAGACCCCGTCCGCGCCGAGTTGGAAAAGCGCCAGGATGAGCTCGCCCGGCGCGGTCTGCGTCTGCTGGGTCTGGCCACCAAAGCCATGGAAGACCCTGGCGGCGACATCTACCAAAACATGGAGTTCCTCGGCTTCGTCTGCCTGGAGGACCCGGTGCGCGAGGGCGTGGTGGCGGACGTGGACATGCTGCACGACGCCGGGCTGCGCGTGGTCATGGTCACTGGCGACCATAAGGCCACCGCACGGGCCGTGGCGGAAAAACTGGACATCATCCGCTCCGGCGACCCCGACCCCCACCTGGGCTCCGAACTGGCCGACCTGGACAGCCTCACAGAGGAACAGGCGGACGAGCTGCGGCGCACGCCCGTCTTTGCCCGCATTACCCCCGAGCGCAAGCTGGACATCGTGGACCTTCTCCAGCGCGGCGGCCAGGTGGTTGCCATGACCGGAGACGGCGTCAACGACGCACCCGCGCTGAAAAAGGCGGACATCGGCGTGGCCATGGGCAAGCGCGGCTCACAGGCCGCCAAGCAGGCCGCGGACGTCGTCCTCACCAACGACGATTTCACCGCCATCGCCTGGGCCGTGGAGCAGGGTCGGGTCATCTTCCGCAACATCCGCCGCTTCGTGGTCTTTCTCCTCTCCGGCAACGCCGCGGAAGTGGCCGCCGTTGCCCTGGCCATGGCCCTGGGCTGGCCCCTGCCCCTGCTCCCCCTGCAAATCCTCTATCTGAACATGATCTCCGACGTCTTTCCCGCCCTCGCCCTGGGCGTAGGACGCGAATCCGGCGACGTCATGAACCGCCCCCCGCGCGACCCGTCCGAACCCCTTCTCGCCCGCCGCCACTGGTGGGAAATGGCCGGCTACGCCGTCCTCATCGCCGCCGTCTGCCTGGTCGCCTTCGTCCTGGCGGGCACCACGCGCCAAGCCGCCTCCGAAGCCTTCCTCACCCTGGCCCTGGCACGCACCTGGCACGTATTCAACATGCGCGGGCCGGAAGAGCACCCCCTGCGCAACTCCGTCACCAAGAACCCTCTGGCCTGGGGAGCCGTGGCCCTCTCCCTGGCCTTGCTGGCCGCAGCCACCTACACCCCCCTGGCCGCCATCCTCGACCTCCGCCCGCCAACCGGGCCAGCCACCCTCTACGTCCCCCTCCTCAGCCTCGTGCCCCTGGCTGTGGTGCAACTGGTGAAGAGCTTTTGGGGGAAAGAGAGGAATGAGTAAGACGGGTGTACTGCCCCCGGTTTAGCAAGCCTTTTGTAAGAGAGTCCGCGAGTTGATCAGTTCCTGCTCGGTTGTCACCGGGGTTTTATACCCCAGCGCCGAGTGCAGGTAGCCTTGGTTGTATTCTTCGATCCAGGAGCCCAAGGCTTGGTAAAAGGCCGTCGGGCTACGCCATTCATTGATCCAGACCAGCTCTTCCTTCATGGTGCGCATGAAGCGCTCTGTGTCGGCGTTGCCTTTGGGGTTGTTGTAGCTGGTGAAGGCGAGCTTGATGTCCATGACGCGGCAAGCCTTCATAAAGCTCGTCGAGGTCGGTTGGCAGCCGTTGTCGGCCATGAGATGAAGACCGCCGCCGCGCACGCCTTCGGGGAACTGCCTGCCGACAGCCGCGTTGAGCGCCGAGAGCCAATGCCATGCCTTGGCTTGATCGCCGGCGTAGTGGCCGACGACCTTCTTGGTGCGCCAGTCAAGCACAATGACCACGTACAGCCAGCCGTAGCCGTCAATCTTGATTTTGGTCATGTCGATACCCCACCACTCGTTGGGTCGCGAGGGCCGGGGCTTGACGCCGGTCGGCTTGCGTTTGGCCTTGAGTCGCAGGTTGGGCTTCACCGTGAGGTCATGCTCGCTCATGAGCCGGTAGACGCGGTTTTGGCCGACGACAACGCCGTCCACGAAGCGCAGGAACGCCCAGACCCGACGGTATCCCCAGAACGGATGGTCGGCCTTGATGCCGCGAATGCGGGCCAGGAGGTCGGCGTTGCGCTCGGCGACCTTTGCATATGGTCCGCGCTTCATCCGAACGGCCCGCTTTTTTTTAGCTCAATGGTCAACTCACCGATCAGGCTTTTGAGCTTCATGTTTTCGCGCTCAAGTCTGGCCGTACGCTGTGCGCCGTGCTCTTGCTCGAACGCTCTGTGCGCCTGGGCAAGGAATTGATCGCGCCACTTGTAATACTGGTTCTGCGAGATGGCGTACTCGGCGCACACTTCGCCCACGGGTCGTCCTCGAAGGCCTTCGAGGACGACCCGAGTCTTCTGCTCCGGGGTCCACTTCCGTCGCTTCATGGCAAACCTCCTGCCTGTTGAGAAGCCACGGACTTCCACTTAAATCAAGGCTGTTTCAAACTGGGGGCAGGATAGGGGTTTCTCCTTCCTCCCCAAACCCCACCATCCTCTTCCCCCAAATTCGCTTACCGCTCGCTTCGCTCGGGGGCGAGGGGCTGACTTGGTGTAGCCGGGGATCGCGGCCCAATTTCGCGCCCTACGCATCTGACTCCAACCGGCCAGGCCCAAGTTTTATCGGGTGTACTCTCCCCACAATCGCCGATACGCCGGAGCACTCCCGTCCATCCCACTCCCGCGCTCTATCCCGCGTTACACATGCAAAGCTAGTTTGCCGCAGGGTCCAGGGGGCGCGCAGCTCCCTGGTCGCCCGCAAGGGCGAAACGTTTTACCACTCGCTTCGCTCGGGGGCGTGGCACCGACTTGGTGTAGCCGGGGATCGCGGCCCAATTCCACGTCCTATGCATCTGTAACCTTACGATCTGGACGAGGTTTTACCGGGTATACTCTCATCATCGTTGACGATTCGCCGAAGCGCTCCAGTCCATCCCACTCCCGCGCTCTATCCCGCGTTACACATGCAAAGCTAGTTTGTCGCAGGGTCCAGGGGGCGCGCAGCCCCCTGGTCGCTCGCAAGGGCGAAACGTTTTTTGCCTCAGGACATAATCTTTCCATTCCCCTTCTTCCCTGCTACATGGCTCCGCCATGGGTTGGTCTCAGGTTTTTTCTCTGGTCGGCGGCGTGGGGCTGTTTTTGCTGGGCATGCGTTTGATGACGGACGGGCTGCGCTTGGCGGCCGGTTCGGCTTTGAAGCGTATTTTGTCCACCTGGACGCGCAAGCCGTTGTACGGCGTGTTTTCCGGTTTCCTGGTCACGGCGGCGGTGCAGTCGTCGTCTGCCGTGACGGTGGCGGTCATCGGGTTCGTCAACGCCGGGTTGCTTTCGCTGCGACGGACGTTATGGGTGATTTACGGGTCCAACGTGGGCACCACGGTCACGGGCTGGCTGGTGGCGCTCATCGGGTTCAACATCGACGTGAAGGCGTTGGCGCTGCCCATGGTGGGCCTGGGGATGCTGCTGAACGTCACGGGCAACGGCTCCCAGCGGCGGGCCTCGCTGGGCGAGGCGCTGGCCGGGTTCGGCCTGTTTTTCCTGGGCATCGGGGTGCTCAAGGGCGGCTTCGCCGGGACCGCCGGCATGGTGGACCTGGACGTGACCGGTTTGGGCGCGTTCTGCCTGCCCGCCATGGCCATCATCGGCTTCGGCCTGACCTTCCTCATGCAGTCCTCGTCCGCGGCCATGGCGCTGGTTCTGACGGCGGCGGCCTCCGGGGCCATTGACCTGGAGTGCGCCGCTTCGGCTGTCATCGGCGCCAACCTTGGCACCACGTCCACGGCCGTTCTTTCGGTCATCGGGGCCACGCCAAACGCCAAACGCGTTGCCGCCGGGCACGTCATCTTCAACCTGCTCACGGGCGCGGCGGCGTTTCTTCTGCTGCCGGTGCTGCTGCATATCATCGAATCCATGCGCGGAACCAGCGCACCGGCCGAGGTGCTGGCCCTGTTCCACACCGCCTTCAACGTGCTGGGCGTGCTGCTTATGTGGTTTATCACCAACCGGCTGACCGTATTCCTGAACAAGCGGTTCCGAACCACTGAGGAGGACCTGGGCCGAACCCGCTATCTGGACACGACCATCGCCCGCACGCCCTCCCTGGCCATCGACGCCCTGGGCCTGGAGCTTTCCCGCATGGGGCAGACCGCAAGGGCCTCCGCCCTGGCCGCGCTGGATGGACAGCAGAACCGCCCCTGGTTCAAGGCCCGACGCGAAGCCCTGCGCCGCCTGGAATACGAGGTAGGCAAGTTCTGCGCCGCCCTGCAACGCTACAACCTCTCCTCCGAACTGGCCCCCTCCCTGCCCGCCGCCCTGCGCTCGGCGCAGTACTACGTCACCTGCGGCGAGCTCTCCGCCCGGGCCGCCAAACTCTTCGCCAGGCATGGCCCCCTGCCTGAAGCCGCGCGGGAGCTGGCCGAGCGGTTCACCGACGAGGCCCGGGAAACCGCCCTCTCCGCCGTGGCCTGCCGCCAGCAGTACGACCCGGAAATGACCGAAACCATGCTGGAACAGGCCGTGGCCACCTACCGCGAACTCAAACAGCAACTCCTCGAGGAAACCGCCAAGGGCCACCTGGACGTGGACAGCATGTCCAGACTGCTCGACGCCCTCTCCTTCCTCCGCCGCGCCCTGGAACAACTCACCAAGGGCTGCCGCACCCTGGTCACCCTGCCCGACGTGCGCGGCCGCTGCCCACAAGACCTGGAAAGCGCGGCTTGAACCGTGCGGGGGAAGGGTAGGTTGGGAATGGGAGGTGGCTGGTTGGGGTGAACGTTCTGGGCAGTGGGAGAGGGTGGAAAAGCCCTTTAAAAATAGGTTCTTTCCTCCCTCTCCCGAACCCTCACCCTCCTTTTCCTAAACCTTTTGCCACTCGCTTCGCTCGGGGGCGTGGTGCTGACTTGGTGTAGGCAGGGAACTACCGCCCAATTACGCGTCCTGCGCATCTGACGCCAAACGGCCGGGGCGGGATTGTACCGGCTTCCAAAACCCCGCAATCGCAAGTTCGCCGGGGTTCACACTCCCGCGAACCACCGCGCGCCAACACGCGATACACATGCAAAGTTACTTTGCCGCAGGGTCCAGGGGGCTGCGCGCCCCCTGGTCGCCGAAGGCGAAATGCTTCCTTCCCCCACGAAAAAAGGGCGGTTCCCTCGAGAGAGAACCGCCCTTTTCTCGGCGTTGTTATCCGCTTGCCCTCAGTAGGGGTGGCAGGTCTGGCGGATGTCGATGCCTTTGATGATGAATATGACGCTTTCGGCGATGTTGGTGGCCAGGTCGCCGACGCGTTCCAGGGAGCGAGCCAGGATGATCTGGTGGACGGCGCGTTCCACGGAGCGGGATTCCTGAACCATGTAGTCCATGTAGTGCTTCAGAATCTTCATGTTCAGGGTGTCGCACTTGGTGTCCATGTCGCACACGGTCAGGGCCATGTCCGCGTCGTTGCGGTTGTAGGCGTCGATGACGCGCTTGTACATGTCGTGCGCGCAGGTGGCCAGTTCCTCGAGCAAGGGATTGTGCGGCAGTGGCGGACGCTGGCTGAGCAGCAGGATGCGTTCGGCGATGTTCACGGACTGGTCGCCCACGCGCTCCAGGTTGGCGGTGATCTGGGTGGAACCCAGAATGAACCGCAGGTCGCGGGCCACGGGTTGCTCCCGAGCCAGCACCGAGAGGGTGTATTCGTCGATGTCGCACTGCTTCTGGTTGACGTCCCTGTCGCCCTCAATGACTTCCTCGGCCAGGCTGGAGTCGCGTTCGTTCAGAGCCTTGAGCGACTTGTCCAGGGCCTTGCCCGCCAGGGAGGACATTTCAAGGACCTTGGCCCGCAGTTCCTCGATTTCTTGTTCCAGATGGAGTTTTTTCACGTCGCGTCTCCCGTGTGGTCCCGCCGGTTAGCCGAAGCGGCCGGTGATGTAGTCTTCGGTCTGCTTGTTGCTGGGGCGGGTGAAGAGGGTTTCGGTCTTGTCGGTCTCGATGAGCTTGCCGATGTAGAAGAAGGCGGTCATGTCCGACACGCGGGCGGCCTGCTGCATGGAGTGGGTGACGATGATGATGGTGAACTCCTTCTTCAGTTCGAAGATGAGTTCCTCGATTTTCTGCGTGGCGATGGGGTCCAGGGCGGAGCAGGGTTCGTCCATGAGCAGGATTTCCGGCTCCACCGCCATGGCCCGGGCAATGCAGAGGCGCTGCTGCTGGCCGCCGGAGAGCCCCAGGGCGGAGTCGTTGATGCGGTCCTTGACCTCGTCCCACAGGGCCGCGCCCTTGAGGCTCTGCTCCACGCGCTCGGCGATGAAATTCTTGTCGCTGATGCCGTTGACCTTGAGGCCGTAGGCGATGTTGTCGAACACGGTCTTGGGGAAGGGGTTGGGCTTCTGGAAAACCATGCCCACCCGGCGGCGCAGGTCCACCACGTCCATGCGTGGGTCGTTGACGTCCTTGCCGTCCATGGTCAGGGAGCCTTCGGTGCGGGTGCCGGGGATGAGGTCGTTCATGCGGTTTAGGCACCGCAGGAAGGTCGACTTGCCGCAGCCGGACGGCCCGATGAGGGACGTGACCTGGTTTTCGATGAATTCGAGGCTGATGCTGTCCAGGGCCTTGAAGCTTCCGTAGTAGAAGTCGAGGTCCTTGGCTTCCATCTTGATGTTCTGGCCCATTCTATTCCCCTTTTCGAGTCGTCCCGGAGCGGACGCGGCCGGTGGCCGGCCAGCCGCCCCTATTTTCGGGCGGCGTGATTGTGGTTTTGAATTGTGTCATCCGTGTTGCGATTCAGTAGCGGAACGCTGAAATAAAAGGTAGCCCCTCGTTCCTCGCCGTGCGGCGGGCTTTGCAGGAACAGCCGTCCCTGATGCCGCTCAATGATGTGCCGGGATATGGCCAAGCCCAGCCCGGACGATCCCTGCGACTTGGCCTTGTCGCGCCCCACGCGGTAGAACCGCTCGAAGACCCGGGACTGCTCCTCCTTGGGGATGCCCGGCCCGAGGTCGGTAACGCCGACAACAGCCTGGCCGCTTTCCGCGCGGCAACGTACCCGGACCGGCTTGCCTTCCGGGGAATAGCGGACCGCGTTCTCCATGAGGTTTCGGGCCACCTGGACCAGCCGGTCGAAATCCGCCCGCACCCGCAGTGGCTCCTCGCACTCCAGGACCAGTTCGACCCCTTTGCCGTCGGCCACCGGGGCGCACTCGTCAAAGGCGGCCGCCAACACCTCCCGCAGGTCCGTGGGGCCGAACTCCATGACCTGCTGTCCGGCCTCCAGCCGGGAGAGGGCCAGCAGGTCGCCCACGATTTTGGTCATATGGTCCGCATTGCGATGAATTATGTCAAGAAAACGCTGCTCCGCCTCGCCCAGATTGGCTGATGAGGCCAGGGTTTCGGAGTAGCCCTTGATGGAGGTCAGCGGGGTGCGCAGTTCGTGTGAGACGTTGGCTACGAAGTCGCGCCGCACCCGCTCCAGCTGGGTCAGCTTGGAGATGTCGTGGAAGACCACCACCGCGCCCAGGCCGGAGCCGGTGCCCGCAAGGGAGACCACGGACACGTCGTAGACCCGGCCACGCTCCGGCTCCAGCTGCAGCAGGATGGGCGGGTTCCCCCTTCCCTCCTGGCTGACGGCCCGGCCGCAGGCCTTGTGCAACTCCGAGTCCACCACCGCTTCGATGACGCGGCGGCCGATGAACTGGTCCACGCCGGGGAAGATGCGGCCCAAGGCGCGGTTGATGGAGGCCAGCCGTCCCTGCTCGTCCAGCACCATGACCCCTTCCTTCATGGAGTCCAGCACCGCCTCCAACTGTGATTTCTGGGAGGTGATGGTCCGCACCTGGGTCTGGATGGACTCGGCCATGGAGTTGATGGACGTGACCAGCGGGTCGAACTCCTTGCCCGGGGCGTGGCGGATGCGCTTGTCGTAGTCGCCGGAGCCGATGCCCTTGGCCACCACGGACAGGGCGCGGATGGAGCGGGAGAGTTGGCGCGAGAGGAAATAGCTCAGGGGCACGGCCAGAAGGAAGGTGAGCAGCACGCCCAGGAGGATGTTGCCCAGCACCCGTCCGGAGCGGTCGCGGGGGCCGGTGTGGGGCGTGCTCAAGGTCAGCACGCCCTCCGGGGCCGGACCGGCCGGGTCCAGCCGCAGGGCGGCCACCACGGTCCGGCCGTTCTCGCCGGAGCCTTCGATGGCCATGGCCTGCCCGGCTTCCACGGCCCGGTGGGATACATCCCCGCCCCGCTCCGCGGCCTCGTCCAGAGTGAGATAGTCCAGCCGGGCGCCAAGGCGGTCGCCGGTGCGGGCCAGCCAGGAGCGCAGCGGCTCGCGCCCGGAGAAGGTCAAGTCGTGCTCCACGAAGCCCGCGGTCAGGCGGAGCTGGCCCATAACCCGCTCCATGGAGGCGCGCTGCACCTCCTGGCCCAGCACGAAGCGGGAATACCAGGTGGGCAGCAGCAGGGCCACCGCGATGACCAGCAGGAAAAAGAGGAAGAGCCGCGTGCGGAACGAGGCGTGGGAGGCCATGCGCCCCTATTCCTTAAAGCGGTAGCCCACACCGCGCACGGTCTCCACCATGCGGGCGAAGGGGCCGAGCTTCTGGCGCAGTCTCCGGACGTGGGTGTCCACCGTGCGGGCGTAGCCGTCGAACTCGTATCCCCAAACTGAATTGAGCAGCTGGTCGCGGGTCTGCACCCGCCCCTGGCTGCGGATAAGCTCGGTGAGCAGCTTGAATTCGGTGGCCGTGAGCTGGACCTCCTCGCCCTCCACCTCCACGCGGTGGGCCTCCATGTCCACGCTCAGTCCGTCGCGCTTCCACAACTGGCGCTCGTCGCCGTCCGGGCTGAAGCGGCGCAGGATGGCCTTGACCCGCAGCAGCATCTCGCGGGGGGAGAAGGGCTTGACCACGTAGTCGTCCGCCCCCAGCTCCAGGCCCACGATGCGGTCCACCTCCTCGCCGCGCGCGGTGAGCATGATGATGGGCGCCTTGGCCGTCTCGGCGTTTTTCTTGAGTTCCTTGCAGACCTCGAAGCCGTCCATGCCGGGCAGCATGATGTCGAGGATGACAAGGGAGGGAATGGTGCGGCGCGCCTTGGCCAGGGCCTCGCTGCCTTCCTCGGCGGAAACGACCTCGAAACCCGCCGCCTCGAGGTTGTACCGCAGCAGTTGCTGGATGTCCTCGTCGTCCTCGACGACCAGGATGACATCCTTCTTCATCTCGGGCTCCGTCATAATCCGGCGACCAAACCACGCCGGGGTTACATGGTGACGATGGTCCGATGGCGAAACGGTTACAGCCTCATCGCAGGAATGGCAAGGGAACGGGCGGAAGGGGCCTCCTCACGCCTCACGAACCGGGCAGATGGCGGCGGAGCGTCGCCAGCAGGCCCTTCCGGCTCAGGGGTTTCTCCACGCGCCCGTCCAGGTCCGTGTCGTCCAGCTTGTCCAGGTCATCCTGCGAGGCGGCACCGGTGAGGGCCAGCACCGTGGTGCGGGACCGACCCTCCTCCCGCTCGCGCCGCCGCAGCCTGCTGACGGTTTCCGCCCCGTCCATGCCAGGCATGTGCAGGTCCATGAAAACCAGGTCGAAACGCTGCTCCCCCAGGGCGCGCAGGGCCTCAACGCCGTCCGCGGCCTCCACCGTGTGGCATCCGAAGCCGTCCAGCAGGCGGACGGCCAGCTTGCGGTTGAGCGGTTCGTCCTCCACCAGAAGCACCCTGGCCCCGACGCACACACCGCTGCCCCCGTCGTCCGGGCCGTCCGGTCCGGCCTCGACCTCCTCCGGCCGGACCAGTGGCAGGCGCACGGTGAAGCGCGACCCCTCGCCCGGCTTGCTTTCCACCTCGATGGATCCGCCGTGCCCCTCCACCACCCGCTTGACGATGGCCAATCCCAGCCCGGTGGAGGGTTCACCGCCCGTCGGCTCCACCTCGGTCTTACCGAAGGGCTCGAAGATGCCTTCCAGGGCGTCGGCCGGAATGCCCTGGCCGTCGTCCGCCACGGTGATGACAAAACGCGCGCCCTCCAGCCGCAGGTCCATGTCCACCCGCCCGCCGGAGTGGGTGAACTTGATGGCGTTGGACAGCAGGTTGCCCAGCACCTGCTTGATCTTGACCCGGTCGGCCATGGTGCGCGGCAGCCCGGTGGGAACTTCGGAGCGCAGCGAGATGGACTTGGGGGAGGCCAGGGCGCGGTTGATCTCCACCACTTCGTCGAATTCCGCCGCCAGGTCGCAGGGGGCCAGGTCAAGCTCCAGCCGCCCGGCCTGGATGCGGGATATGTCCAGCATGTCCTCGATGAGCTGGAGCATGTAGCGCGAGGAGGAGCGGATGTTGCGGAGCATGGCCCGGCAGGACTCATCCAGCCCGCCCCCCGCGTCCTCCTCCAGGAAGGAGGCGAAGGCCATGATGGCCCCCAGCGGATTGCGCAGATCGTGGGCGGCCATGCCCAGGAACATGTCCTTCTGGGCGCTTACCGCCTGGAGCTGGGCGTTTTTCTTGGCCAGGTCCCGCTGGGCGTTGACCAGATCGTTGTTCAGCCGGGAAATCTCGTCGTAGCAGCCGCCGTCCGCCATTCTCGGGCCGGGCTGGGCAGCCTCTTTCATGACGCCGCGGAGCTGGTCAACCTGCTCGTTGTTGATGCGCAGCAGCTCCTCGTAAAAACGCATCACCTCCGGCATGGTGCGGGCGGCGATGAGCAGCAGCCCGTCCCCGGCCGCGCCCCCGGCGAAGGTCAGGGTCTGCACCCGCCCTTCGGTCATGGCGTTCAACTCCCAGCCGAAGGCCGCGCCTCTGTCCCGCACCTCGGCCAGGAACCCCTCGGCCTTTACTCTGGACTCGCCGTCCACCAGATCGGGAACGTCCACGCCCTCCGCGGCCCCGTCCAGGCCGATCTCGTCGCGCAGCACCCGCAGCAATCGACCGCCGGGCCCGGCCAGCAGGGCCACGCCGGGTATGGATGCGCTCTCCCCCGTCACGTCAGCAGCCTCTCCGCCTCATGAACAGCCTTCGCCGCGTCCGGGGCCCAGCCGTCCGCGCCGGTCCATTTCCACAACTCGTCGTCCAGCAGGAAGGGGTAGCCGCCCACCATGACCTTCACTCCCCCGCACTCCGGCTTGTCCCGCACCACGGACACCAGCCGCCTGGCCAGGTGCAGGTGGTAGGACATGGTCACGGAGACACCCAGCAGGTCGGCTTCGCGCTCCGCCACGGCCCGGGCCACGTCTTCGTCCGGTGTGCTGGCTCCAAGAAAGTAAGTGTCCCAGCCCTCCATCTCGAAGAAGTCGGCCACCATGCGCATGCCCAGCTCGTGCAATTCGCCGCCCACGCAGGCGGCCACCATGGTCCGGCCGGTGCGCTCCATGGAAAAAATATGCGGATACAGCCGGGACATGATCTGCTGCGCGGCCGCGGTGCAGAAATGCTCATGCGCCACGGAAATGCGGTTCTGCTGCCACAGCCGCCCCACCTCGTACTGGGCGGGCTGGAATACCCCAAGATAGATGTCGCGCACAGGCACGCCGTCCCTCTCCACCGCCTCCAACACCAAGCTGGCCGCGCCGTTGCGGTCACCCCGCAGAAGCCTGTTCAGATAGCCGGAGGCCAACTCCCCCAGCCGCCCTTCCGGCTCGATGAAGCCATGCGGTTCGGCCATGGACGCCTCCTATTCCCTTCCGGCCAGCAGGTCAGCCGGTGGCCCTTCCCAGATGGTCGGCTCGCTCTTTGCCAATTGCAGCACGTCGCCGAAATGATCCTCCAGCCAGGCGTAGACGGGGTCGACCTGCACGGCCGCCTCCGGAGACAGCTCGCTTGTCAACGCCCGACGCCACAGGGGCAGGGCCACCCACCAGTACTCCGGACGGAAACCGTGCGCCGTGTAGGTGCGGGCAACCCAAAGCAGGGCCTCCACGAACAACCCCGGATCGAAAGCGTGGAACACGCCTTCCAGGTAACGGACGTGGTTGGCGTGGTTGTCCCGCATCATGGCCTCGTTGCCCTCGCCTATGAGCCGCGGCAGGTCGTCGCGCGCCTCCATGGCCCGCGTGACGTCGGAGGCCATGGCCTCCTTGCGGCTGGAGAACTCATCGACCGCCGCAGCCGTGGGCATGGGGATGCCCGAGGCCAGGGCCACCAGTTCGCGCCTGGTCATCTCCCCCTCCTGGATATGAACGTCGCTCGTTTCCAACGGAATACCCATTCCGATATCAAATACGCACGAGGCGGCAATCGCGCAAGCCGGTTCACCCGGTCTCGGAGAGCAGCCCCCTGGCCATGGCCAGGCCGCGCTCGCCGCCCCCGGCCATGCGGGCCAGCTCCTCCTCGCGTTCGGCCGGGCCCAGGCGGTGGCAGCGGGTATAGGTGGCTCCGTCCGCCACCTCCTTAACCACCTGGAAGTGGTCCCCGGCCCGGGCGGCTATCTGCGGCCAGTGGGAAATGCACAGCACCTGCCGCTCCCTGCCGAGCGCGGCCAGGCGGGAGGCCACCGCCTCCAGGGTCATGCCGCCCACCCCGGCGTCCACCTCGTCGAAAATGAGGGTGGAGTCGTCCGCTTCGCCCCGCATGCCGGACACGGCCAGCAGAAAGCGCGACAACTCGCCGCCGGAGGCGATGCGGTCCAGGGGCTGGGCGGGCTGGCCAGGGTTGGGCCGGAACAGCAGCCGGGGCCGCTCCTCCATGACCGGCGGCTCGCCGGAAAGAACCTCGCGCTCCTCGAACTCCGCCCGCACCTCCACGTCGCTGGAAAAGCCCAGCTCGGCCAGCTCGGCCGAAAGGCGTTCCCCCAGCCGGGCGGCCGCCTCGCGGCGGGCCTGGCCCAGCCGGGCCAGCGTGTCGCGCAGGGCCTCCACGGCCTCGTCCGCCTCGCGGGCCAGCCGCTTCTCGTCCAGGGCGGAGGCGTCCAGGAAGGACAGCGCCTCCCGAGCCTCCTCGGCCAGGGCCAGAAGCCCCTCGAAGTCGCGCCCCAGGGTGCGCTTGAGCCGGGCGATGGCGTACAGCCGCTCTTCCACCCGCTCGGCCTCGGCCTCGGCCGAGGCGGGGGCCAGGTTGCGCAGATTGGCGTCCAGGTCGCGGGCGCGGTGGCGGGCCTCCTCCCAGAAGGCGGCGTCCTCGCCAAGCTGGTCGTCCTCGCCGTCCTCCGGGGCCAGGGCCTCGGCCAAGTTGCCCAGGCGGCGTGAGAGGCCGTCCAGCCCCTCCAGCAGGCCGCCCTGGCCGTGCAGCACGCCAAGGGCCGCCTCCACGTCCTCGGCCGCCCTGGACTGGGTGCGCAGTTCCTCGCGCTTGGCCAGCAGCTCGCCCTCCTCGCCCGGCTGGGGGTCCACCTTGTCGATCTGTGCGGCCTGGTGCTCCAGCAGGTCGCGCCGCTCGGCCAGCCGGGCCGCCTTGTCGCGGCATTCCTCCAGGGCCTGCCGGGCGGCGCGGGCCGCCTCCAGCCGCTCGGCCCGCTCCTCCAGCAGGGAGGGGTCGTCCAGAAAGGCGTCCACCAGGGCAACCTGGTGGGCTGGTTGAAGCAGTTTCTGCTGGGCGTGCTGGGAGGTGTGCAGGAAAAGCCGGGGCTTGAGTTCGGCGATCTGGTTCAGGGATGCCAGGGAGCCGTCCATGAAAACGCGGGAGCGACCGGTCTCGGCGGAGAGCACCCGGCGCAGGGCGGTTTCCTCCGGCCCGCCGCCGTTGTCCAGCTCGAAGAGCGCCTCCACCACGGCCTCGTCCGCGCCGGGGCGCACGGCCTCCGGGCCCATCTTGGCCCCGGCCAGAAACTCCAGCGCGCGGACGATGAACGACTTGCCCGCCCCTGTCTCGCCGGTGAGGGCCACCAGCCCGGAGCCAAATTCAAGCTCCACGTCCTCGATGAGGCCCAGGCCCCGGATGCGCAGATAGGTCAGCATGGAAGGCGGAGTCTACACCGGCGGACGGCGGCGGACAAGCTCACCCTACTGCCGCAGCCTGGGGTCCAGGAGGTCGCGCAGGGACTCGCCCAGGAGATTGTAGCCCAGCACCGTGACCAGGATGGCCAGCCCTGGGAAGACCGACAGCCAGGGGGCGATCTCCAGGACGTCCTTGCCTTCCATGAGCATGTTGCCCCAGGAGGGCGTGGGCGGCTGCACCCCGAGCCCGAGGAAGGACAGGGACGACTCCACCAGAATGGCCCCGGCTACGCCCAGGGTGGCCGAGACCAGCACCGGAGCGGCCGCGTTGGGCAGCACGTGCCAGAGCAGGATGCGCGGGGCCGAGGCCCCGGCGGAGCGGGCCGCCAGCACGAAGTCCCGCCCCCGCAGGGAGAGGGTCTCGGCGCGCACCAGCCGGGCCACGCCCATCCAGGAGGTCAGGCCGATGACGATCATGATGTTGGCCAGTGACGGCTCCAGGAAGGCGATGACCGCCAGGATGAGGAAAAAGGAGGGGAAGCAGAGCATGACGTCCACCCCGCGCATGACCGCCTCGTCCACCAGCCCGCCGAAGTAGCCCGCCACCAGCCCCAGCGCCAGGCCGATGCCCACGGACAGCCCCACGGCCACGAAGCCCACCCACAGCGAGACCCGCGCCCCGTAGAGCAGCCGGGTGAGCACGTCGCGGCCCAGGGCGTCGGTGCCCAGCCAGTGCTGCCAGGACGGCCCCTGGAGCATGACGTCCACGTTGATGGCCAGTGGGTC
The DNA here is from genome assembly GCF_000711295.1 of Desulfohalovibrio reitneri. Taxonomy (NCBI): domain Bacteria; kingdom Pseudomonadati; phylum Thermodesulfobacteriota; class Desulfovibrionia; order Desulfovibrionales; family Desulfovibrionaceae; genus Desulfohalovibrio; species Desulfohalovibrio reitneri. Next base: position 1,274,549 of record NZ_JOMJ01000003.1, read on the forward strand.
GTAGGGCGCGATGAGCGGGGCCAGCAGCGCGGCCAGGGACATGGCGACGACGATGAAGGCCCCCACCATGAACAGCCCCCAGCGGCCCAGAAAGTGGCGCAGCCACCCTCGCGGGGAGAAGGGCGAGAACTGGGTGGGGCCGCTCACGTTGCGCCTCCCTTGCCGGCACCGGAGCGGATGCGCGGGTCGGCCAGGCCGTAGGCGAAGTCCGCCAGCAGGTTGCCCGCCAGGGTGAGCATGGCCCCCAGCACCAGGTTGCCCATGATGAGCGGGTAGTCGCGGGCCATGACCGCCTGGAAGAAGAGTTGCCCCAGTCCGGGCAGGGCGTAGATGGACTCGATGATGACCGAGCCGCCGATGAGGCCGGGAATGGACAGGCCCAGGATGGTGATGACCGGCAGCAGGGCGTTGCGCATGGCATGGCGGAAAACCACCTTGTGCGCGGGCAGCCCCTTGGCCCGGGCGGTGAGAATGTAGTCCTGGCGCAGCACCTCCAGCATGGAGGAACGCATGAAACGCGACATGCCCGCCAGGGAGGCGAAGGTGTAGACGAAGATGGGCATGGCCAGATGCTTGGCCAGGTCCCACAACTTGCCCCACCAGGACAGGCGCTCGAAGTCCAGGGAGGTCAGGCCCGAGATGGGCAGCACCTCCCAGTGGATGCCCAGCAGCAGCATGAGCAGGATGGCCAGCCAGAACCCCGGCACGGCGAAGCCGATGAAGACGAAGACCGTGGACAGCCGGTCGAACCAGCCGCCCTGCCAGTAGGCCGCGGCCACGCCCAGAGGGATGGTCACGGCCAGGGTCAGCACCAGGGAGGCCATGTTCATGCCGAAGGTCAGGGGCAGCCGCTCGCGTATCTTGTCCCAGACGGGCCGGTGGTCGCCGGACATGGAGCGGCCGAAGTCGAAGCGCACCAGGCGGGAGAGCCAGGCCGCGTACTGCTCGTGCAGGGGCTTGTCCAGGCCGTAGAGTTCCTCAAGCTGCTGGCGCAACTCCGGGGTGGCCATGGGATTGAGGGTGGTCTGCAGGTCCGTGGGCGAGCCCGGGGCCAGGTGGATGACCCAGAAACTGATGAGGGTGATGCCGAAAAAGACCACCCCGACCCACACCAGCTTGGCCAGGGCGCGTCGCAGAAAGGCGAGCATGCGGCGGACTGTACGGCCTTTGCCCCGGGGAATCAATGCGCCCTGACGGAGAGAAACACACCCGGGGCGGTAGGGTTTACCCTACCTAGCCACATCCGCCCCGCCGCGCTATTGTTGTCCCGGCAACACGAGGCTCACCCGCGAGGGAGAGGGGGGAATACGTGACGCAGGCCACATCACGGGTCGCGGCGCGGCGTTCGCATGGGGAGGACGCCCGCATCTTCGCGGCCCGGGTCAACCATATTCTGATCAACAGTCCGCCCGCGCTGGCCGCCAACGCCGTGGTGGCCGTGCTGCTGGCCGCCTTTCTGTGGGACGAGGCCCCCCGGGGGCCGTTTCTGTCCTGGCTGTCCGCCCTGCTTGGGGTGATGGCGGCCCGGGCCTTCTTCCTGCTCCGCGACACGCGCATCGGCGTCACGGAGAGGAACGCCCCGGCCATCTGCCGCAGGCAGTTCAACGGCCTGCTGACCACCGGCCTGCTCTGGGCCGCCGCGGCCTGGCTCTTCTTCCCCCACGTCTCCCACGTGCACCAGACCTTCCTGGTGCTCATCATGGGCGGCATGATGGCCGGGGCCCTGGCTGTAAACGCCGTGCTGCTGCGCCTCTTCCTTGCCTTCTCCCTGCCCATAGTGGCCAGCCTGCCCCTGTACGTGGCCGCCTCGCCCAGCGGCGAGCAGCCCTTCATGGCGGCCATGCTGGCCATATACTGGCTGCTGCTGCTGTCCGTGGCACTCAAACTGCGGCGGAACACGTCCGAGTCCTTCCGGCTGCGTTTCGAGAACCTGGAGCTTATCGCGGACCTGCGGGAGCAGCGCCGCCGGGAACAGGAGCTGAACAGCGAGCTCAGCCATGAGATCGAGGAGCGCACCCACATGGAGCGGGAGCTGCGCCGCTCCGAGGCAAAGTTCCGGGGCCTGACCGAAAACTCGCCCGTGGCCGTGTTCATCATCCAAAACGGCCGCTTCGCCTACGCCAACAAGGCGGTGAGCAAGCTGACCGGCCACTCCGAGAATGAACTGCACGGAATGGCACTGGCCGACGTGCTGCACCCCGAGGACGCCCCCCGCGTGCTGGAGCGCATCGAGAAGCGGCTGGCCTCCGGCGGCGAGGAGGACCCCGTGGAAAGACGGGTGATACGCAAGGACGGCCGCGTGGTCTGGGTGCAGACCGTGGGCAAGGTGGTGGAACACGGCGACACCCCGGCCACCCTGGGCACGGCCGTGGACGTGACCGCCAGCAAGGAAGCTGAGGACCGGCTGCGCCACATGGCCACCACCGACGACCTCACCGGACTGGCCAACCGCCGCCATTTCATGGACATTTTCAAGCGCGAGTTCAGCCGGGCGCGCCGCTACGGCCGCCAGCTCTGCCTGCTGGTCATCGACGCCGACCACTTCAAGGCCATCAACGACACCCACGGCCACGACGCCGGGGACAAGGCTTTGCAAAAACTGGCGGAACTGGCCCGGGACAATCTGCGCGACGTGGACCTGCTGGGCCGCCTGGGCGGGGAGGAGTTCACCGCCCTGCTGCCCGACACCTCTGGCGACGAGGGCATCATGGCCGCGGAGCGGCTGCGGGCCCTGGCCGAGTCCACGGACATCGACATCGGCGGCAAGACCATCCGCGTTACCCTGTCCATGGGCGTGGGCTGCCTGCGGGAGAGCGACGCCACACCCGACGAATTGATGAAGCGGGTGGACGACTCCCTCTACGAGGCCAAGAAGCGCGGCCGCAACCGGGTCATGCCCTCCTCCTGAGTACCAGCCCGCAATCAGGCCTTTCCGCCTTGCCTCCCGCCTCGCCTTGTGTTCTGCTCCGGTCGACACAAGGGAGCCCCCATACATGCGCCATGGATTCCTCAACCTCGTCTCGCCCGACGGCTTCCGCCACCTGCTTTCCTCCTTCCCGGCACTGCCGGACAGGGAGGAAATCCCCCTGGCCCGGGCCTGCGGCCGGGTGCTGGCGGCCGACCTCATAAGCCCCGAAGACCTTCCCCGGCGCGACCGCTCGGCCATGGACGGCTATGCCGTGGCCGCCCGCGACGTCTTTTCCGCCTCCGAGTCCAACCCCGCCTATCTGGAATGCGACGGCCACCTGCCGGTGGACGCCGACCCCGCCGAACCGCTCCAGCCCGGCCGAACCTTCGGCATCGTCACCGGCGGGCTGCTGCCACCTGGCGCGGACGCGGTGGTCATGGTGGAGCACACAGAGGAGGTGGGCGGGGGCACCATCGCCGTGACCCGTCCGGCCGCCCCGGGGGGCAACCTCATCCCCGCCCGCCGCGACGCCAAGGCGGGGGAGCCCGCCCTGCCCGGCGGCACCCGGCTGCGCCCCCAGGAAATCGGCCTGCTGGCCGCCCTGGGGCTGGAGACGGCCGGTGTTCGCCGCCGCCCCCGCGCCGCCCTGCTCTCCACCGGTGACGAGGTGGTGGACCACACCGCTGAACCCCGCACCGGCCAAGTGCGCGACGTGAACGGCCCCGCCCTGGGCTGCATGGTGCGGCGCGCCGGGGGCGAAGTGCTGGAACTGGGCCGGGTGGGCGACGACCTGGAGGCCATCGCCTCGCTGCTCTCCAAGGGCGCGGCCGGAGCCGACCTGGTGCTGGCCTCGGGCGGCTCCTCCGCCGGAGGGCGCGACATGACCCGCGAGGCTGTGGAGGCCGCGGGCGGGCGCATCCTGGCCCACGGTGTGACCGTCAGCCCCGGCAAGCCCACCCTGCTGGCGGAACTTGGCGGCCGTCCCGTGCTGGGGCTGCCCGGCCAGGTGACTTCCGCTCAGGTGGTCATGTGGCTCTTCGGCCTGCCCCTGCTGGCCCATCTCGAGGGCGAATCCGAGGCCTTCGACATCTCGCGCCGCCCCCGCCTGCGGGCGGAACTGGCACGCAACCTGGCCTCCAAACAGGGGCGCGAGGACTGGGTGCGGGCGCGCATCGAATACCGCGACGACGCCCCGCCCCTGGCACGTCCCCTGCTGGCCCCGTCCGGCCTGCTGTCCACCATGCTCGGGGCCCACGGCCTCGTGCGCATCCCGTCCGGCCGCGAGGGCTACGAGTCAGGCGCGGCCGTGGACGTCTTTCTTCTGGAGTAGCCATGCCCAGCGTGTATCTCGATCTGATCCCCATCCCCGAAGCCATCAAGCGGCTGCGCGGCGCTCTTGACCCGTCCGTCCTGGGCGCGGAGACCGTGCCCTCGGACGAGGCCGTGGGTCGGGTGCTGGCCGCGCCGGTCCACGCCCGCGCCTCCTCGCCCACGGCCCATTGCGCGGCCATGGACGGCATCGCACTGGCCGCGGAGGAAACCTTCGCCGCCCGCGAGGGCGAGCCGGTGGCCATCCCCGGGGACCGCTACCAGCGCATCTCCACGGGCATGACCCTGCCCGCCTTCGCCGACGCCGTGGTCATGGCCGAGAACGTGGTTTTCGAGGACGGTTCGGCCATGCTCGAGGCCCCGGCCTTCCCCTGGCAGCACGTGCGCCGCATCGGCGAGGACATCGTGGCCACCGAGCTGCTGCTGCCGCGCGGTCGACGCCTCTCCGCCTACGACCTGGGCGCCCTGCTCTCGGCCGGGGTATACGAGGTGCAGGTCGTCGCCCGGCCCTCCCTGGCCCTCATCCCCACCGGCGACGAGATCCTGGACTACACCAAACGCCCCGCCCCCGGGCCGGGACAGGTGGTGGAGTCCAACTCCGTCATGCTGCGGGAGATGGCCCGGGGCTTCGGCATCGCGGCCGAGCGCATCCCGCCGGTGAAGGACGAGCCCGACTCCCTGGAGCGGGCGGTGCGCGAGGCGCTGGAGCGGGGATTCTCCGGCGTGGCCCTGGTGGCCGGGTCCTCGGCCGGGGACCGCGACCACGCCCGCGAGGTCATGGAGCGCGTGGGCGAGGTGCTGGTGCACGGCGTGCAGGCCATGCCGGGCAAGCCAGCCCTGCTGGCCAAGTCCGGGGACGGGCGGCTGCTGGCCTGCATCCCCGGCTACCCGGTCTCCGCGGCGGTGGCCTTCGAGCAGCTTGTCGGCCCGCTGCTCTGCCACCTGGGCCGCCTGCCGGTTCCCGAGCGCGCCCTGGCCGAGGTGGAGCTGACCCGGGCCGTGCCTTCGCGGCCGGGCATGGAGGAGTTCGTGCGCGTTTCCGTGGGCGAGGTGCCCCGGCCGGAAGGCCCCAGCCTGCAGGCCACCCCCCTGGCGCGGGGGCCGGGCTGCTGACCACCCTCACCCGCGCCCAGGCCGTGGTGCGGCTGCCCCGCGACAGCGAGGGCGCGGAGGCCGGCTCCCGCCACACGGCGGAGCTGCTGGTGCCCAGGCACGAGCTGTACCGCACCCTGGTGGCCGTGGGCTCCCACGACAACACCCTGGACCTTTTGGCCGACCTGCTCATGGGGCTGGACGATCCGGTTCGGCTGGCCTCCACCCACGCCGGGTCCATGGGGGGCATCACCGCCCTGCGCCAGGGCAAGGCGCTGTGCGGCGGGGCGCACCTCTTCGACCCCGAAACCGGCGACTTCAACTTCCCCTTCCTCACGCGCTACGCCCCGGACGAGGACATCGCGGCCGTGAACCTGGCCGTGCGCCACCAGGGCCTCATGGTGGCCCCGGGCAATCCCAAGGGCATCAAGGGTGTGGAGGATCTCGCGCGGGTCGCCTTCGTCAACCGCCAGCGCGGCGCGGGCACCCGCATCCTGCTGGACCACCACCTAAACACGGCGGGCATCGACCCCCGCCAGGTGGAGGGCTACGAGCACGAGGAGTTCACCCACATGGCCGTGGCCGCCAACGTGGCCCAGGGCGCGGCGGACTGCGGCCTGGGCATCAAGGCCGCGGCCCAGGCGCTTGGCCTGGACTTCGTGCCCCTGGCCCGCGAACGCTACGACCTGCTCATCCGCCCCGAACACATGGAGCATCCCCTGGTTGCCGAGCTACTGGACGTGGTGCGCGGCGGCGAGTTCGCCAAGCGGGTGGAGGAACTGGGCGGCTACGAAACCCCGTGGACGGGCAAGGAGATGCGGCCGGGAGACGGCCTGCCGGGATAGGCTTTCCCTGACGCGCCACCCGCTTCGCTGCTTCGAATAGGCGCGCGCCCTTGCGTAGTGTTCCCAGAGGGCCGCGGCGTTTTGGTTCTTCTCTTTCTTTTGCCTTGGAACACCTCAGGCTTTCGAGAATGCGCCGGATGCGAGGCGAAAGAAACACACAAGCCCGAGTAGTCAGACTACTCGGGCTTGTGTGTTTCGCGGCAACGAAGCAGATGGCCTATTCTCGAAAGCCCGCTACTCCAGTTCAATGGTCACCGGCCCCGGCGCAAAACCCTTCAGGCCGGAGAGAAAGCCCATGACCGTGTTGCGCAGAAGCTGGGCGGTGAAGTGGTTGAGGCCCACCTGGCGGCCGCCCACGGTGACCTTCACCTCTCCGGTGGAGGCCTTGCAGTTGTCCAGGGAGGCCTGGCCCGCCACGATGCGCGCGCCGAGGCCCGCGCAGGTGTCGAAGCCGCACTCCCCGCAGTCCAGGCCGGGCAGGATGAAGCCCTTCTCCTGAACGATGTCCGCCAACTCGCTGATGGAGCCCGGCCGGGCCTTCCCCTCCACCTCGAAGGAACCGCAGGAGGCCAGGGCCAGTTCCGGGGTCAGCTCGTCCAGGTCCTCGGCCGAGCTGACCATGAGCACCCGAGGCAGCCAGCCCAGGGACTTGCCCCCCTCCACCACCAGCACGTCGCAGGACAGCAGCGGCAGCAGGTCCGCCAGGTAGCGCGGCTGCGGCCAGACCACCATGGACTCGTGCGGGGAGAGCCCAACAACCGCTTGGCAGTGTTGGCCCAAACGGCCGGTGTCCGAGTCCTCGCGGTCGAAGCGGCAGTCCGCGAACTTGGCCCCGGCCACCTTCAGGCCGCGCCCGGAAAGCTCCCGGCACAACTCCACGGCCGTGGTCGTCTTGCCGGAATTCTTGAAGCCCACCACGTTGACGCCGATCATGTCTCCTCCGTGCTTTCGCTCACCCGGCCGCGTTCCAAACGTTCCACCCGGTCGGCGCAGGAGTGCAGCCACTCCATGTCGTGCGAGGCGCAGACCAGGGCGCAGCCCCTCTCGCGCGCGGCCATGGCAGCCCTGCGTACCGCCTGGGCGCTGGCCGTGTCCAGGGAGGCGGTGGGCTCGTCGAGAAGAAGGGCGCGGGGTTCGAGGGCCAGCCTGGCCGCCAGGGCCACCCGCTGCGCCTCGCCCCCGGACAGTTCGTGCCAGGCCCGGCGGGCGAAGGCGCCGGGATCCAGCTCCACCGCCTCCAGGGCGGCCTGAACCTTTCGGCGCAGCCTCTCCCCCCGGCCGCGCACCCGCAACCCATAAGCCACGTTGTCGAACACCGAGCGCTTGAGCAGCACCGGCTGCTGCAAAAGCAGGGTGGCCTGCCGCCGCAGGGGGGTGGCGTCGGCGGGTACGGGGCGGCCGTCGAAGCGCAGTTCCCCACCAATGGGCTGTAGCAGGAAGGCCAGCACGTACAGCAGGGTTGACTTGCCCGCGCCGTTGGGCCCGGCCAGGCCGAGGAACTCGCCGGGGTGGATGCGCATCTCCTCCAAAAAAAGGAATCCCCCGTCACGCGCGCCGTGCCCGGCTTCCAGGTTCCAGATCTCGTACAAGGGTGCTGAACGGGTCACGCCATCCTCCGCCGAAGCCAGGCGGCCCCCAGGTTGACCACCAGCGCCAGGGCCAGCAGCACCAGCCCCAGGGCCACGCCCATGGCGAATTGGCCCTTGCCCGTCTCCAGGGCGATGGCCGTGGTTATGGTGCGGGTGTGCCACTTGATGTTGCCGCCCACCATCATGGCGATGCCCACCTCGGAGACGATGCGGCCGAAGGCGGTCAGCCCGGCCAGCATGACCGCGAAGCGGGCCTCCCACAACAGCCCCATGGCCACCTGGCGGGGGTTGGCCCCCAGGGTGAGCAGGGTGTGGCGGATCCGCACGTCCAGAGCCTCCACGGCCTGGGCGGTGAGGGCGGCCACGATGGGCAGCCCCAAAAGCGCCTGGCCCGCGGCCATGCCGGGGATGGTGAAGAGCAGATCCATTCCGCCCAGGGGGCCGCGATGGGTGAGAAAAGCGTAGACCAGCAGGCCGATGAGCACCGTGGGCAGAGCCAGCAGGGTGTCCACCGCCAGCCGGGCGGTGGCCCGCCCCCGGAAATGGGCCACGCTCAGCAAAAAACCCAGGGGCGCGCCGATAAGCAGGGACCCGGCCAGGGCGATGGCCGAGGAGCGGGCGGTGACGGACACGGCCGCCCAGGTCTCCGGGTCGCCGGAAAAGAGCAGCCCGAAGGCGCGCAACAGTCCGTCCAGCAGAAAATCCATGGCTCCGCCTTTATACGCGAAGCCGGGCCGCCGCAAGCGGCGGCCCGGCATGCGTCACGCGCGTTGCTACTTGGCGTTGGGGATGAAGAGGGCCTTGCCCAGCAGGCGGAAGTCGGCGATGCGCTGCTGGGTGGAGTCGGAAGCCAGCCAGTCGGCGAACTTCTCGGCCAGTTCATACTTGGCGTTGGGGCAGTTGTCCGGGGCGATGGGGATGACCGAGTACTGGTTGAAGAGCACCTTGTCGCCCTCCACCATGATGTCCAGGGGCGGGTTGCCGTCCTTGTCCGCGGAGTACTTGATGTAGGTGCCGCGGTCGGTCATGGTGTAGCCGCCCTTTTCCTCGGCCACGCGGATGGAGGCCAGCATACCCTGGCCGGTCTGCACGTACCAGTCCTGCTTGTCGGGCACGCCCAGGCCGGCGGTCTTCCACAGGCCGATCTCCTTCTTGTTGGTGCCGGAGTCGTCACCCCGGGAGATGAAGGTGGCCTTCTTGTCCTCGATGGCCTCCAGGGCCTCGGTCACGCCGTCGCCCTTGATACCGGCGGGATCGGACTTGGGCCCGATGATGACAAAATCGTTGTACATGATCTCGCGGCGCCACTCGCCGAAGCCGCTGTCCACGAACTTCTTCTCTGCCGGCGGGGCGTGCACCAGCAGCACGTCCACGTCGCAGTTCTCGCCCATTTTCAGGGCCTTGCCGGTGCCCACGGCGGTCCACTTCAGCTCGATGCCGGTCTCTTCCTGGAAAACCGGAGCGATCTCGTCCAGCAGGCCGGTGTTGTCCGTGGAGGTGGTGGTGGCCATCATCAGCGATTCGGCCGAGAGGGGCGCCGCCGCCAGCAGAAGTACGGCGGTCGCCGCCACGAGTCGGGACAGGGTTCGGAACATGGAGAATCTCCTTTGCTTGGCCGCTGAGCGGCGGGTTATGCCCGAGTGGACACAATATGTCATATGCCGGATATGGCATAAGCTCAAAAAAATGAGAAGCCTTGAAGCTTATCTTGCATTTGGAACCGGCATCGTCTCCATTTCCCTATGAGTCGGGGTGCAATCCATTGATTCGCCTCGCGCGAGGCACACATCGGATATATCCTTGGCAATCCAGGCACGATGGGGCACTATGCATTTTATGGTTTCAAAACTTGCGCAAGAACGGAGATTTGTCAGGGCGCCCCCGGCCCGTTACGGATTGTATCAGGAGGTGTGCATGACAAGCGAACCGTCCCTGTGGCGCGACCGCTTCCAGCGGAAGCTGGAGGCCCTGCGCAAACGCGAGGACATCCCCGCCGACCTGCTGGACTTGGTGCAGCGCACGGCGAAATTGCAATTCGAGGCACAGGACCGCCTGAACGGCGGCCTGAAACCCAAGGCCGAACCGGCCGACAAGGAGCGCACCCTCCAGGGCGCTCCACTCTACTCCCTGGAAGACTTCGACCACGACCCCGAGGCGGCCCGCGCCCTGGCCCTGGACCTTCTGGAGATGCTGGCGGGCATGGAGGGCCACCTGTCCTCCTCGTCAGCCAGACTGCGCAATGCGCTCTCCGAGGGCGAGCTGGACCTTGAGAAGGCTTTTGCCGCCCACCTCAAGGGCGACCAGGACTACTTCCACAAGGCGGCCGAAATGACTCCGGACGCCCCCGGGCTGGTCCGTTTCCTGGCCCAGGCCTCGCTGCTGCCCGCCCTGCGCGTCCAGGCCGAGGCGGCGGAGCTTCCCGAGGGAATGTGGATTCACGGCCACTGCCCGCTCTGCGGCTCCCCGCCGCTCATGGCCCGCTTGGTGGGCAAGGAGGGGCACCGCTACCTGACCTGCTCCATGTGCTGGACCGAGTACCGGTCCAAGCGGCTGCAGTGTCCGCACTGCCTGGAGGAGGACCAGGAGAAGATGACCTACTTCCAGGCCAGGGAGGAGCCCGGTTTCCAGGTGCACGTCTGCTCCACCTGCCAGACCTACATTAAAACATCCGACTTCCGCGCTCTGGACAAGCTCTCGGTGCCCGTGCTGGACGACCTGGAGTCCCTGCCCCTGGACGCGGCCGCGGCGGAACGGGGGTTCATGCGGCCCACGGCCTCCGCATGGGGGTTCTGATGGGCGCGCTGCAAACCCGCGACTGCCGTATCCTGCGCTCCGGCGAATGGTCCGGCACCACGGACAAGGTGGCCCCGGAGACCCGCATCACCGTTGAGGTTTCCGGCCGCGAACCGCGCGTGCTGTGGGCCCACCCGTCCGACCTGGAGCGGCTGGCCATGGGCCATGCCAAGATCCACCTGGTGCAGCCGGGGAACGAGCCCCGGTTGCAATCGGCGATAGGCGCCCATTACCTCTTCGAGCAGCAACCCAGCCGCGCGGAGTCCGTCCAGGAACCGCCCCGGCTCAAGGGCGACTGGGCCATCGGAGCCATGTTCAAGCTGCTGGAAGGGGCCGGGCTGTGGGACGCCACCGGCTGTTTCCACCGCGCCTCCTGCTGGGTGCCGGGCTCCCCGGACCCCGAGGCCGTGGCCGACGACATCGGCCGCCACAACTGCATCGACCGGCTGGCGGGCTGGGCGGTGGAGAACCGCGTGGACCTGGGCGGGCTGGCTTTGCTGACCACCGCCCGCATCACCGGCGGCTATCTGGAGAAGGCCTTGCAAGCCGGTTTCCGGCTGCTGGTCTCCCGCTCCGCGGTCACCGGCGCGGCCGTCAGCCTGGCGGCGGAGCACGAGGCCTGCCTCTGCGGCTTCACCCGGCCGGACGAGGCCCGGCTGACCATGTTCCGGGGGCACCAGGGGGGTGAACCGTGATTCCCTCCCCAGGGGTGGTCGGCGTTGTCCTGGCCGGGGGGCGCTCCACACGCCTGGGCGAGGACAAGACCCGCGTGCTCTACCGGGGCGGCTGCCTGCTTGAGCGCGCCGTGGAAACCATGCGGGCCGTGGTGGACGAAGTATGGATCTCCGGCCGCGACCCCGCGCCCTACGGCGTGGCCGCGCCCTGGGTCCCGGACAGGGAGAGCGGGCGCGGCCCGGCCGCCGGAGTGGCCGCCGCCCTTGCCAGGCTGCAGCGCCCTTGCCTGGTCATATCCTGCGACCTGCCCCTGCTGCGCGAGGACCACCTGCGCCGGCTGCTGGACCGCCGCGCCGTACGGCCGCCCCATGCCCTGGTCACACTGTACGCCCAGGACTGGACGGAGTATGTTGAAAGCTTGGTAGCCGTGTACGAGCCGGAGGGGCTGCCCCGGCTGGAACGCTCCCTGGCCGCCGGGCTGGGCAAACTGTCCGCCGTGTTCGGGCCGGATGTGCGCCACCGGCTGGACTACGGCCCCGATGAGATGGAGGCCTTCTTCAACGTGAACACCCCGGACGATCTGGCCCATCTGCGCCGGGTGGAGGTGAACGCCGGATGAATCAACCCCCGGATACAGACAGGTTTGGGCGGCGGGTGAGTTACCTGCGGCTCTCCGTGACCGACCGCTGCAACCTGCGCTGCGCCTACTGCTTTCGCCGGGAGAACATCACCTTCCTGCGGCACGAGGACATCCTGCGCTACGAGGAGATGCTGTCCATCATCGAGGCGGCCGTATCCACCGGCGTGGACAAGGTGCGCCTGACCGGGGGCGAGCCCCTGGTGCGGCGCGATTTTCTTTGGTTCATGCAGGAGATAGGCCGCCGCTTTCCCGGCCTGGATCTGCGGCTGACCACCAACGCCACCCTGCTCTCCGGCAAGGTGGACGCCCTGCGCCGGGCCGGCCTCAGCCGGGTCAATATCTCCATCGACTCCCTGGACCGCTCCACCTACGCCCTCATCGCCGGGCGCGACTTCCTGCCGCAGGTCATGTCCGCTGTGTCCGAGTGCCTGGACGCCGGGCTGACCGTGAAGCTCAACGCCGTGGCCCTGCGCGGGGTGAGCGACCGGGAGATGCCAGCCTTCCTGGAACTGGCCCGCGACCGCGACCTGGACATCCGCTTTATCGAGTGCATGCCCGTGGGCGAGGCCGGGCTGGAGCAGCGCGACCGCTTCATCGGAGCGGACGAACTGCTGGAACTGGCCTCCAACCACGTCAAGCTTTCCCCGGTGCCCCGCTCCTCCGCCTCGTCCGGCCCGGCGCGGGTCTTCTCCCTGGAGGGAGGCCGGGGACGCCTAGGACTCATCTCGCCCATGACCAACCACTTCTGCCGCACCTGCAACCGGCTGCGCGTCACCGCGGACGGGCACCTGCGAACCTGCCTCTTCTCCGACCGCAGTTACCTTTTGCGCCCGGCCCTGCACCACCCCCGGCTGGGCGTTGAGGGCGTGGCCCGCATCATGCGTGCCGCCGCCAGGAACAAGCCGGTGGGGCACGACCTGCTCAGGGACGCCCGGGTCAGGTCCCGCATGTCGGCCGTCGGAGGGTAGATGGACCTCATCCGCCTGGAGCAGCTCGTCCGCTCGGAAAAGGCCGCCAAGGCCTTCTTCAAGCGGTTCTGCTGGCCCGACGGGCGGCCCGTGTGCGTGAAATGCGGCCACGAAAAGGTCTATCGCCTTGGGGACCAGCGGTTGCGCTGCCCCGCCTGCCGCTACACCTTCCACGACCTCTCCCGCCGCTGGATTTCCTCCGGCGGCTTGTCCTGCCGCGACTGGCTGCGGCTGCTGAAACTCTTCGAGCTGGGGTTGACCGCCAACCGCATGGCCCCGCAGCTGCGACTGACCTACAACACCGTCTACAAGGCCATGACCAATCTGCGGCTGGCCATCCTGGCCTCCGGGCTGGACGCGAACCAGCTCTTCTCCTCCTGCTCCGGGCTGGACCTGGGCCAGGGCGGCCCAGAGCCCGGCGCCTGGAACCGCTACCCGGTTTTTGGCATCATCGAGAAGCAAGGCTGGGTCTTCATCGACCTCCTTCCCAACATGCGGGCCGAGACCGTGCTGCACTTCAACCTCAACTTCTCCCTCAAGCTCACCCGGCTTGGCAACATCGTCTACACCGACCGATACCAGCGCTACGACGCCCTCATCTTCTGCGGCGACGACGACCTGCCCCTGAACTACGTCAACATCCGGGGCAAGGGCGCCTACGTGGACTCCCTCAAGGGCAGCTTCTGGAACTACGCCCGCGCCCGGCTGAAACGCTACAACGGGGTCTCCCCCCGGCGTTTTCCCCTGTATCTCAAGGAGCTGGAGTTCAGGTACAACCACCGCGACCAGGATCTCATCCCCCTGCTCTCGGAACGGCTCTGCGCCCAGGTTCCAGAGTACGCGCAATCGCCCTCCCGTTGCGTCGCCGACGCATCCGTTGCAAACCAGTAGTCATGGAAAAAGCCCCTGGGATGGTCCCAGGGGCGAGAGACGGCAAAGGAGTTCGGCATGACGGTTTCCACCGCGCCGAGACGGTCGCCATTCGCGGGCCTTGGCCTCTTCGGGCCTCCGGCACGCGCCTGGCGGCTGCTCCCCCTCCCACGCATTCCCCGGGACGAACAACGGATCAGCCTCCCCCCGCCGCCGCCCCTGCGTACGGCCGCGGGCTTTGATCTGCTGACCGCCCTGGGGCGGGAAATCCGGGGCCGCTGACCCCGCAATCCATGAACAGGAGGTATCGGACATGTCCATGAAACGCAGGGACTTCCTCAAGCTCACCGCCGCGGCCGGCGCTTCCGCCGCAGCCTTCGGCGGCCTGGGCCTGAACCTGGGGCCACAACAGGCCCGCGCCCAGCTCCTCAATCTGGAGTGGGCCAAGCAGACCACGTCCATCTGCTGCTACTGCGCCGTCGGTTGCGGCCTCATCGTTCACACGTCCAAGGGCAGCTCCGGCCGGGCCGTGAACGTCGAGGGCGACCCCGACCATCCCGTCAACGAAGGCTCGCTGTGCGCCAAGGGCGCCTCCATCTGGCAGCTGGCCGAAAACAAGAACCGTCCCAAAGGCGTCATGTACCGCGCCCCCTACTCCAAGGAGTGGGAGATCAAGAGCTGGGACTGGGCGATTGACCGCATCGCCCGCCGCATCAAGAAGACCCGCGACGAGAGCTTCCGCGCCAAGAACGACAAGGGACAGGTCGTCAACCGCACCGAGGGCATCGCCTCCGTCGGCTCGGCCGCCCTGGACAACGAGGAGTGCTGGGCCTACCAGACCTTCCTCCGCAGCCTCGGCCTGGTGTACATAGAGCACCAGGCGCGTATCTGACACAGCGCCACTGTTGCGGCTCTGGCAGAGTCGTTCGGACGCGGCGCGATGACCAATCACTGGATCGACATCAAGAACAGTGATTGCATTCTCATCATGGGCAGCAACGCTGCCGAAAACCACCCCATTTCCTTCAAGTGGGTGCTTCAGGCTCAGGACAAGGGCGCCACGCTCATCCACGTGGATCCGCGCTTCACCCGCACCTCGGCCAAGGCGGACATCTTCGCCCCCATCCGGTCGGGCGCGGACATCGCCTTCGTGGGCGGGATGATCAAGTACATCCTCGACAACAACCTGTACTTCCAGGAGTACGTGGCCGAGTACACCAACGCCTCGTTCATCCTCAACGACGAGTACGGGTTCGAGGACGGCATCTTCGCCGGGTACGACCCCGAGACCACCTCCTACGACAAGTCCAAGTGGGCCTTCAAAACCGACTCCAAGGGCGTCCCCCTGCAGGACAAGTCGCTCAAGGACCCCAACTGCGTATTCCAGGTGCTCAAGCGCCACTTCGAGCGCTACACTCTGGACAACGTCTCCAAGTCCTCCGGCACGTCCAAGGAGGACCTGAAGAAGGTCTACGAGGCCTACGCCTCCACGGGCAAGAAGGACCGCTCCGGAACCATCATGTACGCCATGGGCTGGACCCAGCATACCGTGGGCGTGCAGAACATCCGCGCCATGGCCATCGTCCAGCTGCTGCTGGGCAACATCGGCGTGGCCGGCGGCGGGGTCAACGCCCTGCGCGGCGAATCCAACGTGCAGGGGTCCACGGACCATTGCCTGCTCTACCACATCCTGCCCGGCTACCTGAAAACGCCCACCGCTCCGCTGCAGACCCTGGACGAGTACAACAAGCAGTGGACCCCGGTTAGCAACGATCCCGAGAGCGCCAACTGGTGGGGCAACTACCCCAAGTACTCCACGAGCCTCATCCGGGCCATGTGGCAGGACGTCTCGCCCAACGTGGGCTACCAGTATCTGCCCAAACTGGAGAGCCTGGACGCCCGCGAGTACTCCTGGCTGGTCATGTTCGACAAGATGCTGGAAGGCCAGTTCAAGGGCTTCTTCGCCTGGGGCCAGAACCCGGCCTGCGGCGGGGCCAACGCCAACAAGAACCGGCGCGCCCTGGCCGAACTGGACTGGATGGTCAACGTCAACATCTTCGACAACGAGACCGGCTCCTTCTGGAAGGGCCCGGACATGAACCCCGAGGAAGTCAAGACCGAGGTCTTCTTCCTGCCCTGCGCCGTGTCCATCGAGAAGGAAGGCTCCATCACCAACTCCGGCCGCTGGATGCAGTGGCGCTACCAGGGACCCAAGCCCATGGGCGAGGCCCGTCCCGACGGCGACATCATCTATGAGTTGATGCACAAGGTGAAGGAGCTCTACCACGAGGAATCCGGGGCCTACCCCGATCCCATCACCAACCTGTCCTGGGACATCGCCACCAACGGCGTGTTCGACCCGCACAAGGTGGCCAAGCTGATCAACGGCTACTTCCTGCGCGACACCATGGTGAAGGGCAAGCTGTACAAGAAGGGGCAGCAGGTGCCTTCCTTCGCCTTCCTGCAGGACGACGGTTCCACCTGCTCGGGCAACTGGCTCTACTGCCACTCCTACACGGACGCGGGCAACATGGCCGCCCGGCGCGACCGCAGCCAGACCAAGATGCAGGCCGAAACCGGCCTCTTCCCCAACTGGTCCTGGTGCTGGCCCGTCAACCGGCGCATCCTCTACAACCGCGCTTCCGTGGACCTCAAGGGACAGCCCTGGGCCCCGCAGAAGCCGGTCATCAAGTGGACCGGAGAAAAGTGGGTGGGCGACGTGCCCGACGGTGGCTGGGCTCCCGGCACCAGGCATCCGTTCATCATGCGCAAGCACGGCCACGGCCAGATCTTCGGCCCCGGACGGGCCGACGGTCCGCTGCCCGAGTTCTACGAGCCGCTGGAGTGCCCGGTGGAGGAGCATCCCTTCTCCCCGCAGCTGCACAACCCCACGGCCCTGGAGTTCAAGGACGAGGCCAAGTCCGTCTGCGACCCGCGCTATCCCTTCGTCTGCTCCACTTACCGCGTCACCGAGCACTGGCAGACCGGCGTCATGACGCGCTGGACCCCGTGGCTGCTGGAGGCCGAACCGCAGATGTTCTGCGAGATGAGCCCCGAGCTGGCCAAGATGCGCGGCATCGCCAACGGCGACAAGGTCTGGGTGGACTCCCCGCGCGGCAAGGTCTGGGCCATCGCCATGGTCACGCGCCGCATGCAGCCCTTCAATCTGGGCGGCACCGAGGTGCACCAGGTCGGCGTGCCCTGGCACTACGGCTGGGTGACACCCAAGAACGGCGGCGATTCGGCCAACATCCTCACCCCGTCCGTTGGCGACCCCAACACGGGCATTCCTGAAACCAAGGCCTTCATGGTCAACGTGACCAAGGCTTAATGGAGGCGACCATGACCAAAGGCAAGACGTTCTTCATCGACCTGTCTCGGTGCACGGCCTGCCGCGGATGCCAAGTCGCCTGCAAGCAATGGCACAAACTGCCCGCGGATCAGACCGTCAACCGGGGTTCCCACCAGAACCCCGAGGACCTCAACTTCCACACCTACAAACTGGTGCGTTTCCGGGAAGACTTCATCAACGGCATGATGAAATGGCTGTTCTTCCCGGACCAGTGCCGCCACTGCATCGAGCCGCCCTGCAAAATGGTGGCGGACGGCTTCGATGAAAAAGCCATCATCAAGGACGATGCCACCGGCGCGGTGATCTTCACCGCCCATACCAAGAGCATCGAGGGCATCACCGATCCCATGGAGCTGTGCCCCTACAACATCCCCCGGCGCAACGCCAAAACCGGAGTCTGGTCCAAGTGCGACATGTGCCTCGACCGCGTGCACAACGGCAAGCTGCCCGCATGCGTCCTGGCCTGCCCCACCGGCACCATGAACTTCGGCGACCGCGCCGACATGATGGAAATGGCCGAGGCGCGGCTCAAAGCCGTCAAGAAAACGCGGCCCAAGGCCTTCCTGGCCGACGCCAAGCACGTGCGCGCCGTGGTCCTGTGCGAGTACCCCTCCGAGGAGTACTACGAGCACCTCACGGCATCCGCCTCGTCCCGCGTGCCGCGCAAAAACAGGCTGGCCGGGCTGCTCCGCCCGCACGTGACAGGCTAAACGGAGCGTAACGGACCTCCTCCCGAAAACCCGGGAGCCCACAAGGGCTCCCGGGCCTTCAAGAACACCTCCGGTCTCACCAGCCGGAACACCACACCCGGCCGGAACCGCAAGGTTCCGGCCATTTTTCGTGGAGGAAGAAGAGAGTAGAAGAAGAAGGAAGGAAAGATTTCGCCCTGCGGGCGACCAGGGCCTAGGCGGCCCTGGACCCTGTGGCAAACCAAGTTTGCATGTCTATTCGCGGTATGAAGCGCGACGTAACGCGGGAGGGAACGCCCCGGCGAATCGGCGACTGCGGGAAGCGTCCAGGCGTTACAACTCCGCCCTGGCAGCTTCGCTTCACATGCGTTGAGCGCGTGATTGGGCGAAGAACCCTCCACCGCCCCCCGCATCCCGCCCCGAGCCAAGCAAGCAATAAACGCGTTTCTTGGCAGGACAGCGAGAGTGTGGGGATATTTTCCTTCTATCCTCGACCCACCAACGCCACAGCCTCCTCCTCGCTCTCGGCGCGGTTGGTGAGAGAGGCGGCGTCGATGCGTTCCAGCACGGCCCAGGCCTTGTCCGGCAGGCCGGTGATGGCGGTGGGGAGGTTGGTCTGGGAGCAGTCGGCCAGGAGTTTGGCCAGGGAGTCGAGCCCCGCGCCGTTGATGGACGCCCCGTGGCCGAAGGAGATGACCAGTCCGCCGGACTTGCGGGCTTTTTCCAGGGCTTCGCGCAAAAGCGGGGCGGAGCGGTCCGTGACCGCGGTGGGAACGCGGAGGATGGTAGCTTGCGAGGTGGTTTCAAGTCGCATTTCCGCTGCCTGGTCTCGGGTGAGGCGCAGCCGTTCCTCGGCGCGTTCCAGGGCGGTTTCAATCTCGGCGCGCCCCACTGGCTTGTTGACGAAGTCGGTGGCGTCCAGTTGCAGGGCGGTGACCGCGGATTCCATGTCGCCATGGCCGGTGATGACGATGACCTCGGCCGTGGGGTCCTCCTCCTTGATGCGGCGAAGCACTTCCAG
Source organism: Desulfohalovibrio reitneri (assembly GCF_000711295.1). Lineage (NCBI taxonomy): Bacteria > Pseudomonadati > Thermodesulfobacteriota > Desulfovibrionia > Desulfovibrionales > Desulfovibrionaceae > Desulfohalovibrio > Desulfohalovibrio reitneri. Next base: position 1,293,320 of record NZ_JOMJ01000003.1, read on the forward strand.
GCCGTCCAGGCCCGGCATCTTGATGTCGGTGAGGGTCACGGGCGGGTGGTGCTGGCGGAAAAGCTCCAGTCCTGACTGGCCCTCCTCGGCGGTGATGGGGTCGTGCCCCAGGGCCTTGAGGAGGAAGGTGAACATGTCCAGCGTGGCCCGTTCGTCGTCTATGATGAGGATCTTCATGCGCCTTGCGCTCCGTTCCCGCCGGCGGCGGGAAAGCTGAGGGTAAAGGCCGCCCCGCCCCTCGGCGGTTCGTCGATGCGGATGTCGCCGCCGAAATCCTGCACGATGCCGTAGGAGATTGCCAGCCCCAGCCCCATGCCCAGGCCGGTTTCCTTGGTGGTGTAAAAAGGCTCGAAGACCTTGGCCCGGACCTCGGACGGAATGCCGGGGCCGTTGTCCGCCACGCGCAGCATCACGCGGCCGTTCTCCGCCCAGGCGGATATTTCGATGCGTCCGCGTCTTTGGTTGTGTTCCACCGCGTCGCGGGCGTTGACGATGAGGTTGAATACGACCTGCTGTAGCCGGTTGCCCTGAGCGCGGATTCTGGGAAGGTCGCCGGGCAGGTTGAGCACCAGGCGCACATCGGCCAGTTCCAGCTGGCGGCCGATGAGCCGCAGCACGGCGTGCGCCGTGTCCGCCACGTCCACGGCCTGCATGCGGGCGTCCGCCTTGCGGCCGAAGCCGCGCAGGGTGTCGATGATCTCTGCGGCGCGGTCCACCTGGCGGCTTATCTCCTCGGCCACGCGGGCCAGGTGCTCCTGGGGCGCGCCGCCGGGCTGCTCCGAGGCCAGGGAGAGGAAATCCGCACCCATCTTCACTGCGTTGAGTGGCTGGTTGAGTTCGTGGGCGATGCCCGCGCTCATTTCGCCCAGGGATTTCATCTTGGAGGCCTGGATGAGCTGTGCGTCCTTCTCCATCATCTCGGTGACATCGGCCGCGGCCACGATGACGGCCTGCCGCCCCCGGTAGCTGATGGGGCAGGCGTGGAGGTTGACGTAGATGGGTTCGCCGTCGGCCCGGAACTGGGGAAACTTGGCGCGGTAGGCGCATTCACCGGAACGGGCCTCCAGCCCGGCGATGACCTCGCCGAAGTCCGGATCGATAACCGCGAAGGAGCCGCCCACCAGCCCGCCCGCCGGGTAGCCGTAGACTTCCTCGGCGCGGGGGTTGGCGTCCAGGATTTCCAGGTCGTCCTGGGCCACCACCAGAATGGGGTCCGGCGCGGAGACGAACAGGGAGCGGTACTTCTCCTCGCTTTCCCGCAGACGGCGGCGGTAGAGCTTGATGGAGAAGACCATGTTGCGGAAGGAGTCCGCCAACTGGGAAACCTCGTCCCCGGGCTCAGAGCGGTAGAAGTTGCATGTGGCGCAGGCCCGGGGGAGGTTTTCCGCGCCCTCGTCCCCGCGCATCTGGTCGTAGTGCCAGCAGGGCAGGTCGGAATCGCGGTATGCCGGACAGTCGGGCGGCCGCTCGCCCATCTCCGGCGTGACGTCGAAATCGCCCCGCGAGAGGGCGTCGGACACCGCGGTGAGGCGCTTGAGCGGCCGGGTGATGTTGGCGGAGAGGCGCAGAGAAATGAAGAATACCACCACGATGATGGCCGAGATGAACCCCAGGAAGGTGATGCGCAGCTTGCCCACCAGGGCGTCCACGTGGTCCTGGTTGAGCCCCACGTGCACTTCGCCCAGCCTGGAGATGCCCTCGGTGACTGGCACGGCGATGTCCAGCGCCTCGGCCCCGCCCGGTGTCACGGCGCGCAGGCTCACCTGCCGCCCCCGGGGCAGTCGGTTGGCCTCGGCCAGCCCCTCCGGCACGGGGCGGATGAAGGTGTGCGCCCGAACCTGCCCCTCCTGGTCCAGCACCAGGATGTAAGAGACCAGGTCCCGCCGCTCGCCAAGCAGGGCGGCGTCGAAAACCAGGGAGACCAGGCCGGGCTTGTCCTCGTCCAGCATGAAGCCCCGCGCCCGCTCGGCGATGTCGCGGGCCACGGCCACCCCCCGGTGCTCCAGTTCGTCGGTCAGGGAGGAGACCAGAATCCAACGGGCCAGCAGGGCGATGGCCAGGGAGATAGTCAGGATGACCACCAGGATGGAGAAAAAGATCTTCTTGTCCAGGGCCATGGTGCGGAGCCTGGTGACCAGCCCGCTCATGACCCCTCCTCCCCGCTGGCCAGCAGGGCGCGCACCCGGCCCCAGTCCTCCACCGGGCGGAAGGAGCCGCCCTGGAAACGGGTCATAAAGACCTCGTCCAGCCCTTGATGGTCGCCGGGGCCGAAGCTGACCTCCAGGGAACGGCTCAAGGGGAAGCCGCGCAGGGACTCCACCGCGTCGATGAAACCCTGGCGGGTCAGGCCGCGTCCGGCCCGCCGCAGCCCCTCCACCAGCACGCGGGCGTTGTAGAAGCCCTCCAGGCCGATGGCCGTGGGCTGGGCCCGGGGATCGTAGCGGGCCAGCAACTCGGCGTATTCCGGCCCCCCTGGCGCCACGGTCTCGCCCGGGTCCGGCACCACCTGGGTGAGCAGTACCAGGGCGTCGTCCTGACCTTTCAGGTGGGTGGCGAACTCGCCCGGATCCACGAAGGAGACTGTGTGGAAGGCCGGGTTGAAGCCCCTGTCCCGCGAGCGGCGCACGAAGGCGGCGCAGGGCGCGGCCGTGCCGATCATGATGACCGCCTCGGCCCCGGAATCCACAATGCGGTTCAGCCCCTCGGACACCTCGGTGGTGCCGCGCGTGTAATCGCCCCGGGCCACCGGGGACAGGCCGCGCTTGTCCAGGGCTTTCTCCGCTGCGGCCAGGCCGTCGAAGCCGAAGGCGTCGTACTGGTAGAACACCGCGATGCGGGTCAGCCCCAGGTCGTCCACCATGCGGTCCACGGCGGCCTCTATTTCCTGGTAGTAGGAGGCGCGCACGTTGAGCACCAGCGGGTTGTGCGGGTCGCGCAGGGCGGCCGCGCCCGTGAACACGCCCAGCAGGGGGATGCGGGCACGCTCGATGAGGGGCAGCACCTTCACCGTGGTGGGCGTGCCCACGTAGCAGAACAGGGCGAAGACCCGGTCCTCCACCAGCAGTTTCTGGGTGTTCACCAGGCAGCGGGCGGGGTCGTAGGCGTCGTCGTAGGCGATGAGTTCGATGCGGCGACCGTGCACGCCGCCGTTGTCGTTGACCCAGTCCAGGTAGGCGCGCGCCCCGGCCAGGGTCTGCTTTCCCAGGGCGCGGGCGTGGCCGGTCAGCGCCAGGGAGGAGCCGACGCGCACCTCGGACGGGGTCACGCCGGGCGGCTCGGCCGGTCCGGGTGCCTCCCCCTCAGGCGAGCAGGCGCACAAACACGCCAAAAGCGTGATGCACAGGGCCGCGAGCGCGGGGCGAAGTAAGGCTGGCAACGTCATCATGGCCGGGACCGGTGCACGGACGGTAGCACACCCCTCCGGGGGGTCAAGCGGCGCGAATTCCCCGCGCACCGGGACTCTCCCGGCGGAGAGGGCGCTTTCCGCTCGCCGTCTCGCGGACGGCGGATTGCCATGCGGCGCCGCATTGGTGTACGTGATCGACTGTGGAGAATCCATTGAAGAACAGCAAGGGAGTACCGCATGCGTTTTCTCATTGTCCTGTCCAGCACCGACCCGGAAATCAAGTGGAACGCGGTCCGGTACGGCAACTTCCTGCTCAACGAGGACGAGGACGTGACCATCTTCCTCAACGGCGGCTCGGTTGACCTCTACGCCGGGGACTCGGACCAGTTCCCCATCTCGGAGCAGGCCAAGCTGTTCACCCTCAGCGAGGGCGTGCTGGCCGCCTGAGGCAAGTGCATGGCCATCCACGGCGTGGATGAAGACGAGCGCGTGACGCTGTCCAACATGAAGTTCCTCTACGAGCAAATGAAGCAGGCGGACCGGGTGGTCTCCTACTAAGCCATCCCGACGGGAGGTACCGAGGCCCCGGCGAACGGGACGATGCGCTCGCCCGCGCGGGCCGCTCCCTTCTCCGGAAGGGAAAAAATTTTCGCCACACGGTTGACATCACAGCCAAGGTGCGTAAAAGATTCTTCCTCGCCGCGTGGGGCTGTAGCTCAGTTGGGAGAGCGCCTGAATGGCATTCAGGAGGCCAGGAGTTCAATTCTCCTCAGCTCCACCACGAATTTCCAAGGCCGGGTCATATGACCCGGCCTTTTTTTGCGTTTCCTCCATGGCCTCTCCCCCTTCCAGCCGCCACGCGCTCCCCTCTCCGTTACCGCTTGCCTTTTCTCTCCATCCAACCGTATTCTGTCCGACGGTTTTTCGCCGAAGGGGAAGGGGGTGCTGTTGGACATCGCCACGTTGACCATGGCGCTGGCCCTGACCCTGCTGGTCACGGCCGGGGCCATCGCCTACCAGGGCAGATTGCGGGGATCCGTGCCTGGCACGCGGCTGTTCGTGGCCGGGTGCCTGTCCTTTTTCCTGGGGCTGGTCTGCATCTCCCTGCGCGCCGTCACCCCGCCCTGGCTGACCATCGTGGCGGCCAACCTCCTTGTCATCCTGGCGGAAATCCTGTTCTGGAACGGGTTCCGCGTCTTTCTGGGGCGCCCACCCAGGCACTCCGCCCTGCTCGTCCTGCCCGCCGCCCTGGTTCCCCTGGCCTACTTCTCCCTGGTGGAGCCGTGGCTGTATCCCCGCATGCTGACCATGTCCGCCTGCCTGACCCTGTTCTCCGGTCTCGCGGCCCGGGAACTGCTGCGCGGCAACCACTACGGCCGCCCGCAGCGCCTGCTCGGCTTCATGTTCCTGGCCGGGAGCGGGACGTATCTCGCGGAAGGGGTCTGGCTCCTCCTCGCCCAGCCCCCGGACGCGGCCGCCGGCATGGGCATCCTCAGCCTTGTCTATCTGGTCAGCATCGTCTTCGCCATCGTCCTGCTCACAGGCATCATCCTCATGATCAGCGAGCGTTTGAGCATGGACCTGGCCAGCGAACGCGACAGGGCGGAGAAGGCCAACCAGGCCAAGAGCGAGTTCCTGGCCAACATGAGCCACGAGATGCGCACCCCCCTGGCCGGGGTGGACGGGGAGCTGCAGCTGCTGGCCGGCACCCCACTATCCGAACGCCAGCGGAAGCGGGTGCGCACCGCCCGCGAGGCCACCGAGGGACTCAAGGCCATCATCGACGACCTCCTCGACCTCTCCGCCGTCGAACACGGCCACATGCGGCTGCGCGAACGCGCCTTCAGGCCGGGCGAGCTTCTCCGTCAGGCCATGGACATCCCGCGCCGCCAGGCCGAGGCCAAGGGACTGGCCTTCCATCTGGACGCCTCAGACCTGCCTCAAGCCGTACGCGGCGATGATCACCGGCTGCGCCAAGTGCTCGCCAACCTGGCGGACAACGCCGTCAAGTACACGCCCGGGGGCGAAGTGCGCGTGACCGGGGATATCGTGGCCGCCCGGGGCGGGGAAAGGCTGCGCTTCACCGTTTCCGACACCGGGCCTGGCATTACACCGGCCGAACGGCGGCGGGTATTCGAGGCCTTCTACCGCTCCCGGGACGCATCCGGCACACGCGGGCTGGGGCTGGGACTGCCGCTGTGCGCCCGCATCGCCGAGCTGATGGGCGGAGAACTGGACGTGGACGACACCCCGAGCGGAGGCTGCCGCTTCACCCTGACCACCCCCTGGTCCGGGCGGAAACGCCGTCCCACGACGGGGAGGACCGGAGCGGCCGCACAGACCTGTCCGGCCTGCGGATTCTGCTGGCCGAGGACCACGACCTCAATCGGCGCACCATGCGCCGGATGCTGGAGCGCTACGGTCTCTTGGTGGACGAGGCCGTTGACGGCGAGCGCGCGGTGGAGGCGGTGCGGGGCGGCGGCTACGACGCCGTGGTCATGGACGTGCGCATGCCGGTGCTGGACGGCCTGGAAGCCACCCGGCGCATCCGCTCCCTGGACGGCCCGGTGGCTTCCGTGCCCGTGGTGGGGCTCTCGGCCCACGCCTTTGACGACGACCGGGCCCGGGCGCTCGCGGCGGGCATGGACGAGTATCTGCCCAAGCCCGTGCGCATGGAGAAGCTGGCGGCCGCGCTGGCGGGACTGAACGGAAACGGGGACAGCGCGCCCCATCGGGGTGAAACCGTTTCCCTGACGCAGGAAAAGGAAGCGGGCGACGCTCCCGACTGGCCGCATGCCCTGGACCTCTTCGAGGGCGATCGGGAGGCGCTGGGGTCCTTCGCCGAGCTGGTGGCCACCGCCCTGCCTGTGGAACTGGAGACCCTGGAGCGCGCCGTTCTGGAGGGCCGCCGCGACGACGCAGGCAGGTTGGCCCACAACCTCAAGTCCACGGCCGCCACCTTTGGCGCGGGCGGACTGGCCGGGGCCGCCGAGGAGTTGGAGCGGCGCATGAAGAACGGCCGGGACAGCGGCGACGCCCTGGAGCGGGTGCGGAGGCTCGGCCGGGAACTGATGCATGGGCTGGCACGGCGGCCGGAGGAAATCACCACCTGACCCCCTTGCCCCGCCCGGCCCGATGCATTAGGTGGACCCCTGCCCCGGCCTCGGGGCAAGGAGGAACGAATGGCCCAACGCTGCTTTCTGCGCGCCAAACTGCACCACGCCCGGCTGACCTACGCCAACCCCGACTATGTGGGGTCCGTGGCCATCGACGCCGACCTGCTCAAGCGAGCGGACATCGCCCCCTTCGAGCAGGTGGACATCTACAACGTGGACAACGGCGAGCGGCTGACCACCTACGCTATCCCCGGCGAGCCCGGGGAGATCGGCCTCAACGGAGCGGCCGCCCGCAAGGGCGAGGCCGGGCAGAAGGTCATCATCGCGGCCTACGCCTGGCTGGACGAGGCCGAGATGGCCGAGCACAACCCGGCCATCGTCATCCTCGACCACGACAACAAGCCGGTCCCCAACCAGTAGGTCGCCTCAGCGGCCTCCCCGAAGCTCCATCCGCCTGGAAAACGTCTCCCGCGCCCCGGCCTCGGTCAGGGGGACGTTGACGTATTCCCCGCGCAGCCACAGCGGCACTTGGCCGTCGAAGTCCGCGCTGCCCAGCCAGCCGTCCTGCCCGCCCATGAGCACGAAACGGTTGGCGTCCGGGTCGGAAAGGTCCGAGATGTGGCGCGACTGCGCGCCGTAGGTGGGATGGACCACCGACCGCGACGGCCCGTGGGAGGCCTTGAATATCGTCTCCCGCGAGCCGGGATACGGCTCCTCCCCCAGCACGAAGAACCGCCCCAGCACGGGCAGCCCCTTGAGGATGTGGCCCACCCGCAGCCGGTGCATGCTCCCCCAGTCGGGATGGTCTGCCAGGCTGGCGCGCGCCTTTTCCGCCACCCCGCGCAGCAGGTCGTCGCGCTCGGCATCGGGCAGGGCGCTCAGGTCGTCCGCCAGGAAGACGCGCAGGTAGTTCCACTCCGAGCGGTAGCCCGGCTCCTCCCCATACAGGCCGTCCAAAAGCGGGGAGAGAGCGGCCTCGAAGGCCGCCGCCCCGCGCGATTCCACGCCGTAGCGCCCGTCCCAGGCGGCAAGGGTGTCCGACAGCTTTCCGTCCGCACCGGACCGGCGCAGTTCCTCCGCCAGCATGGCGGCCAGTTTCTCCGCGCTGGCGCTGGCCACGTCGCGCTGGATGGCGGCCACGCCGCCCGCGTCCAGTTCGCCCACGGCCTCCACCAGCTCGGCCAGCCGGCGCGCCCGGTCCGGCGGGGCGAAGGCGTATCCCAATTCGTCCTGCACATAGTCCAACGGGGTGTTGGCGGAGACCACGTAGCCCCGCTCCGGGTCGCGCAGCCAGGCGAACTCCGTGGTTTCCTTGAAGCCGCTCCACATGGCGCCGGGCTCGTCCGGGTCGCGCACCAGGTCCCTCGGCACCATGGGCTCGCGCTCGGGCAGCAGCATGGCGGGAAAGGCCCCGATCTCCCCGGAGACGTGGGCGTAAAGCATGTGCATGGGGGGCGAGCCGTAGCCCGCGAAGGCCTGGCGGAAAGCCTCGGGCGTGGCCGCCCGGTTGGCACGCAGCAAAGCGGTGATTTCATCGGTTGGCCGGTGGCCTGTCCAGCGCAGGGCCAGAGTTTCGCCCGCACCGTCCCTGAAGGCTTCCGAGTCGGACAGTACCGGCCCCAGCGCGGACTCCCGCAGAGCGAACTCCTCGTCGAACCAGAAGCGCGTCTTAAGACGCTCCGGGCGGCTGGACAACTCCGTCTCGTCCACGGCGTAGAGGTCGGAAACCGAGGCGTGCAGGTTGGTGCCTCCCCAGGCCATGTACGGGTTGCGGCCCAGGGCGAAGATGGGCAGCCCGGCGGCATGAGGCCCACCGCCTGGATGGTCGGGGACTTGAGACCGCAGATCAGCCAGAAATTGGGCAGGGACAGCCCCAGGTGCGGGTCCGAGGCCATGACCGGCGCGCCCGAGGCGCTGCGGCCCGGCCCCACGGCCAGGGAGTTGGAGCCGCTGCGCGAAAGAGCGGCCAGAAGCCCCGGCAGGGCGTCCCGCGCCTCGGCCCGGGCGGCGACCCGCTTGTCCGGCCCGCCGCCGGAGGCCAGGGCCTTGCCCCAGGCTTCGGGCCACTCCCCGCCGCCGCGCAGGGGCAGCATCTCCGCCCACATAAGCCAGGTGATGTCCGTGCCCCCAACCCGGGACATGGTCACGAGGTCTTCGCAGGTGAAGGGCTCCGGTTCGATGCCCAGCAGGCCGAACTCCGGCGGCTCCTCCGCGGCCGTGGCCGCGTAGTGGTTCAGCCCGGCCACGAAGGACTCCATCCAGACCCGAGTCTCCTCGGGCCAGCGGCGCACGATCTCCGCCGAGGCCCGGTCGTAGCCGATGCGCCGCAGCAGCTTGTCGAACCGTTCGGCCGGGGGGCCCAGCATCTCGGACAGCCGGCCCTGGGAAAGCCGCTTGAACAGGGCCAGTTGCCCCCAGCGCAGGTGGGCGTGCACCAGCCCCAGGGCGAAGGCCGCGTCGCGGTCGTTCTCGGCGATGACGTAGGGAATCTGGTGCTCGTCCCAGAGTATCTCCACCTCGCCCTGCAAGGGCAGGTTCTCCGTGGGGAACGAGTCCAGCCGCTGCCCGGTTGTCCGGGGCTCGGGCGAAAGGGCGGCGCAGCCGGCCAGCAGCAGGCAAAGCGCCGCCAGGAATATCCGTCGCATGGTTCTCTCCAGTGGTGGCGAAAGGGCATGGTAAGGCGCGAGTTTTCCGTGGCAACCCCCCTTGTGCCCATGCCCCGAGGGTCGTATCCTTGCAGGCTCCAATTCGCAACATTCAGGAGGATACCATGCCACGCGCGCTTCTTTGCATCACCGCCCTGCTGCTCATGGCCGCTCCGGCCGCCGCCATGAACGGCCATACAGCTTACCAGGCCGACTTCCAGGAACTGGACGCCAGCGGCGACGGGCTGGTGGAAAAGGACGAATTCGTCGAGCATTTCTCACGGAACACGGAACCCGGCAAGGCCTTCGACATTATCGACATGGACCGCTCCGGAGCCATCGACCAGGAAGAGTGGAGCGTTTTCGAAAAGGCCCACAACGGCTCCGGCATGGGCCACGGCAAAGAGATGCCCCACGGCAAGATGGAGGACGGCGGATACGGCCACGGGTCCATGGACGGCGCCCACGGCACCATGGACCAGTAGTCCGCGCCAACCTGTCCGGGTCCGGTCCGGACGCTTGCTCCCTGCGGCGTCCGGGCCGACGGGGTTCAATCCGGGACATCGAGGCGCCACGGGAACGCGATGGAGAGCCAGACCGCCATCACTCTGCTGACCCTGGGCCTGCTCTTTCTGGCCGGGCTGCTGACGGGCTTCCTCAGCGGTCGCGTCAAGCTGCCCGCCGTAACCATCCTCATCCTGCTGGGAGTGCTGGCCGGGCCGTACGCTCTGAACCTGCTGCCCAGCCGCATCGACGACTGGTACCCGCTGGTCTCCCGCACCGCCCTGCTCATGGTGGCCTTCCTGCTGGGGCGAAAGTTCTCCCTGGGCAACATCCGCCAGCGCGGGGCCAGGGTGTTGACCATTTCCGTGGCCAAGGTGCTGGGCGTGGCCGTATTCGTCTTCTGCGGGCTGTATTTCCTCACCCCCGCGCCCCTCGCCCTGTGCCTGCTCATGGCGGGCATCGGCCCGGCCTCGGCCCCGGCGGCCATCTCCAACGTGGTGCGGGAGGCCAGGGCCGAGGGGGAGTTCACCGAGACCCTGCTGGGCATCGTGGCCATCGACGACGCCTGGGGAATCGCCCTCTTTTCCATCATGCTGGCCTTGAGCGAGACAGTGGCGGGCAACGGAGGCGCCCTGCACGCCCTGGCCACCGGCGGCTGGGAGCTGGGCGGGGCGGTGCTGCTGGGCCTGGCCCTTGGCCTGCCCGCCACCTGGATCACTTCGCGCATCAATCAGGGCGACCCCATGAAAGCGGACGCCCTGGGGTTCATCCTGGTCTGCGGCGGGCTGGCCCTGTGGCTGGGCTTCTCCTTCCTGTTGGCGGCCATGGTCCTGGGCGCGGTCATCGTCAACCTCTCCACCCACCACGACGCCCCCTTCGAGACCATCGAGGATCTGGAGTGGCCCATCATGATCCTCTTCTTCATCCTGGCCGGGGCCACCCTGCACGTGGAGAAGCTGACGGAACTCGGCCTTGTGGGCGGGGTGTACGTGCTCATGCGCCTGGCCGGGCTGGTCCTTGGGGCCTATGTGGGCGGGGGCCTGGCAGGGGCGGACCGGAACGTGCGGCGCTACCTGGGCCTGGCCGCGCTTCCCCAGGCCGGGGTGGCCCTGGGCCTGGCCCTGGTGGCCGGTCACGCCGTACCCGGCCTGGAGCAGACCATCATCCCCCTGGTCATCGGCTCCACCGTGGTCTTCGAACTCACCGGGCCGGTGCTGACCCGCCTGGCCCTGGCCAAAGCGGGCGAGATCGGCCGCAGGCCGGAAAATAGTGGCCGCGCGGCGGACTGAATGGGAAAAAACGCTGCGCGGCCGGGCGAAATCGTGCTATTCTGGGGGATCCCCAATCCAAGGAGTCCCGAGTGAAGAAGGAAATGGAATGCTACCTCTGCGGCCAGGCCGCAGACCTGCTGGAAGGCAACGAGAGCTTCTACAAGGTCGATTGCGGCCAGTGCGGCTCCTACCGCGTCTCGCCGGGCGCGGCCGAGGACATCGCCGCCCTGGAGCCGCACTGCCGCACCGGGCTGTGCGGGAAGGTGCGTCAGTGGCTCAAAGCCAACCCGGACGCGGTCATCAACCAGGACGTTGTCCGGGCCATGTCGGAGTAGCGGCGTGAAGCGGACAATACTGGCTCTGCTTTTGGGGCTGGCTCTCTCCCTCGGCGGCCTGGCCTGCCAGGAGGAGGGGCCCATGGAAAAGGCGGGCAAAAAAGCCGACCGAGCCATCGAACAGGCGCGGGAGAAAGGCGCCGACCTGCTGGACAAGGCCAGGAAAACCCTGGAGGACGACGCGCCGTGACAGACGACGGGGCGGCCGCGCCCGGAAGCGCCCCCGCGTCCGGCTGGAGCGTGGGCGGACGTTCCGCGGACCGCCTTCGGGAGCTGGCCGAACGCGTGAGCCTGCACACCGGACTCCCGCGCCTCCCGCCCGATTCCTACCGCGTACTCTACGAGGAGCTGGCCGCTGAACTGCACGAAAACGGCTTCTCCCTCGCCCGAACGCCCCGCTCCCTGCGCGACCGCTGCCGGGACCGGGGCGTCTCCCTTTCCAAGTCCCAAGCAAATTTCATCCTCATGGGCATGGCCCGTTCCGGCCACGAATTCGGCGCCGGGGACGACCATCCGGCCGCCCTGGCCAAGGCTCTGTCCCGCGCCGCCTGGGCCCTCTGCCGCGAGCACGGCCCCCCTCTAAGCAAAGAGGAAACCGGCCTGCTCATCGCATGGCTGGTGCCACGCCTCCGAGCGGGGTAAAAATTTTTTTCTCCTGAAAATCCAGGCCTGACGGGGCTTCCCGGGCTTTTCCATTCGCCTGGGCAATGTCAACCAGGTGAAAATTTCGTGTTCAAACGACTCTAAAAACGACCTCATGGCCGATTTTTGAAGATTGGGGGAGTATAACCGAGCTTGGGGCAGTATGATCAAGCTCGCCATCCCACTCGCCGGACATCGCCCACTGCCCCCCTCCAACCATACACGATCCGCATTTTTGCCGATTTGACATGGGCCATTCATTTCCCTATCCCTTACCATAGCTCAACGCGGGGTCTCGCCGACGATCCTTCCCGCTTGAAACCACGCACAGTCTAAGCGCGGGAATAGCAGGGAAAAGGCGACCAAACGCGTCGATGCACCACGCGGCCAACCGCCGCATACAAGCTACGACCACAATGCGTCACAAGGACGCTTTGTACGTCACAAATGCAGGGTGAAGTTTACCCGCAACAGTGCCAAAAGAACGTAACACCAACAGTGAACAAAATACTTCCGAAAACCACTCAGCAAGCGAGGAAAAGCGTGCGCATCGCCGATCACTTCGACGACAAGCCGTTCGTCTCCCTTGAGTTCTTTCCCCCCAAGGAGGAATCCGGCTGGGATCCCTTCCTCCGCACCGTGGAGACCTGCAAAGCGGCCGACCCGCTGTTCGTCTCCGTGACCTGCGGCGCGGGCGGCACCGCCAGAGGCAACACCCTTCCCATCGCCGACCGCATCCAGAACGATCTGGACCTGGAAGTGCTGGTCCACCAGACCTGCGTGGGCGCCTCCAAGGACGACATCGACCGCGAGACGGACCGCATCCGGGAAATCGGCGTAAGAAACGTGCTGGCCCTGCGCGGCGACCTGCCGGAAGGCCAGGAGGACGCGGGCGGCCACTTCGAGCACGCCTCGGACCTGGTGGCCCACCTCAAAAGCCGCGACCCGGAACTGGGCGTGGCCGTGGCCGGCTACCCCGAGCCGCACCCCGCCTCGGCCACCAAGGCCGAAGACCTGTACTGGCAGAAGGTCAAGCTGAACCAGGGCGCTGACTTCCTCTCCACCCAGCTCTTCTTCGACAACCGCCTCTATTTCGACCTGGTGGAGCGCCTGCGCGGGATGGGCTGCGAAAAGCCCGTGCTGCCCGGCCTGCTTCCCGTGGTCAGCTTCAACAACCTCCGCCGCATCCTCACCCTGTGCGGGGCTTCGGTGCCGGGCAAGCTGTTCCTGGACTTCGAGAAGGCCCACCAGGAGGGCGGCGACGAGGCCGTGGCCGAAATGGGCAGGGAACTGGCCATGAACCAGGCCCGCGACCTCATCGCCGGGGGCGCTCCCGGCGTGCACATTTTCACCCTCAACCGCTCGGCCGCGGCGCTGCGCCTGGCCGAGGACATCCGGGACCTGCGGGCCGCGGCCTAAACTGTTCCCCGGACTTATCCCCGCAAACCATTCAAACCGACTGGAGATCGACGTGATTCATTGCGACGGCACTTATCTCTTTACGTCCGAGTCCGTGACCGAGGGCCATCCCGACAAGGTGGCCGACACCATTTCCGACGCCGTGCTCGACGTCCTGCTCGACCAGGACCCCGAGTCCCGCGTGGCCTGTGAAACCCTGGTGACCACCGGCATGGCAATGATCGCCGGCGAAATCACCTCCCAGGGCTACGCCGACTTCCCGGACATCGTGCGCGAGACCATCCGCGACATCGGCTACACCTCCTCGGACATGGGCTTCGACTACGAGACCTGCGCGGTGCTTTCCTCCATCGACAAGCAGTCCCCGGACATCGCCCAGGGCGTCAACCGCAAGTCCCCAGAAGAACAGGGCGCGGGCGACCAGGGCATGATGTTCGGCTTCGCCTGCAACGAGACCGACACCCTCATGCCCGCCCCGGTCTACTGGTCGCACAAGCTGTCCCGCAGGCTGACCTACGCCCGCAAGGAGAAGATCCTCCCCTTCCTGCGCCCCGACGGCAAGACGCAGGTGGCCATGGAGTACCGCGACGGCAAGCCCGCCCGCATCGACAACGTGGTCGTCTCCTCCCAGCACGACCCGGACATCGCCTTCCAGGACCTCACCGACGGCATCCGGCAGGAAGTCATCAAGCACGTGCTGCCCTCCGAGTTGATGGACGACAAGACCGACATCTTCATCAACACCACCGGCCGGTTCGTGGTGGGCGGCCCCATGGGCGACTGCGGCCTGACCGGGCGCAAGATCATCAACGACACCTACGGCGGCGCGGGCACCCACGGCGGCGGCGCTTTCTCCGGCAAGGACCCCTCCAAGGTGGACCGTTCCGCGGCCTACATGACCCGCTACATCGCCAAGAACATCGTGGCCGCGGGCTTGGCCGAGAAGTGCCAGGTGCAGGTGGCCTACTGCATTGGCGTGGCCGACCCGGTGTCCGTGCTGGCCACCACCTTCGGCACCGGCCAGGTGTCCGACGAAGTGCTGACCAAGGCCGTCAACGAGGTCTTCGACCTGCGGCCCTACTTCATCTCCGAGCGCCTCAAGCTCAAGCGCCCCATCTACGCCAAGACCACCAACTACGGCCACTTCGGGCGCGAGCTGCCGGAGTTCACCTGGGAGAAGAAGGACGCCACCAACGACCTGCGCACCGCCTGCAAGATCTAGCGGGCGCGGCGGCCACAGGCAGATCCGACTTCAACCACGCAGCAACCGAGGAGACCGCATGACCATCGCCATTTCCGGCTCCCTGGCCTTCGACCGCATCATGACCTTCCCCGAGCGGTTCGCGGACCACATTCTGCCGGACAAGCTGCACATCCTGAACGTCTGCTTCCTGGTGGACTCCATGGAGGAGCGCTTCGGCGGCACCGCGGGCAACATCGCCTACAACCTGTGCCTGCTGGGCGAGAAGCCCGTCATCCACGGGGTGCTGGGCAAGGACGGGCAGCGCTACATGGACCGGCTCAAGGAGTTGGGCCTGCCCCTGGACATGATCCGCACCATCGAGGACGAGCACACCGCCGGAGCCTTCATCACCACGGACAAGGCGGACAACCAGATAACCGGCTTCAACCCCGGCGCCATGCGCCGGCGGATGGAGCGCGACCCCAAGACCGGGCCGGATGACCTGGGCATTATCTCGCCCGGCAACGCCGACGACATGGTGGGGCACGCCGAGGTCTTCCGCGACCGCGGCACCCCCTTCGTCTTCGACCCCGGCCAGCAGATCCCCGCCCTGGGCGGCGAGGGACTGAGCCGGGGCATGGAGGGCGCGGCCGTATTCATCGCCAACGACTACGAACTGGAAATGACCATGCAGGCCACCGGCCTGGATATGGACGGCATGCTGGGCAAGTGCCGCTCCGTGGTCACCACGCTCGGCGACCAGGGCTGCCGCGTCCATACGGCCGGAGCCGACCCCGTGGAGGTCCCGGCCCTGCCCGTGCTGGACGCCCAGGACCCGACCGGAGCGGGAGACGCCTTCCGCGCCGGGCTCCTCAAAGGGCTGGCCGAGGGCCGTCCCCTGGAGGAGGCCTGCGGACTGGGCGCGGCCGTGGCCGCTTATTGCGTGGAGCGCAGGGGCACCCAGGAGCACGTCTTCACCCCCGAGGACATCCTGGAGCGCGCGCGCGGCGCTTACGGCCCCCCGGCCTGGGCCGGGGCCCTCGGCGCCATGGTGGCCTAGACGGCCCGCATCGACCTGAAGTGACCGGAAACTCGTAACACCCATTGGAGGGAGAGGCATGCTTCGCGAAGAACAGTGTTTTGGTAAAGGCGACCCCACGAAAGTCAGGGACAGTGATCACTTCACCAAGGAATACACCACCACCCTGGCCGACAAATGGGATGAGCTCATCGACTGGGATTCCCGCGCCAAGAGCGAGGGCGACTTCTTCATCGAACAGCTCCGCTCCCGTGGCGTGAAGCGCGTGCTGGACGTGGCCTGCGGCACCGGATTCCACTCCGTGCGCCTCATGGAGGCGGGCTTTGACGTGGTCTCGGCCGACGGCTCGGTGGCCATGCTGGGCAAGGCCTTCGAGAACGGCATCAAGCGCGGCCACGTGCTGTCCACCGTGCAGGCGGACTGGCGCTGGCTGAACAAGAACGTCAAGTGCAACTTCGACGCCATCATCTGCCTGGGCAACTCCTTCACGCACCTGTTCGACGAGAACTCCCGCCGCAAGACGCTGGCCGAGTTCTACGCCGCGCTGAACCACGACGGGGTGCTCATCCTGGACCAGCGCAACTACGACGCCATCCTGGACGGGGACTACTCCACCAAGCACAAATACTACTACTGCGGCGACGACGTCACCGCCGAACCGGAACACGTGGACGACGGGCTGGCCCGTTTCGTCTACACTTTCCCGGACCAGTCCCAATTCCACCTCAACATGTTCCCCCTGCGCAAGGACTACACCCGCGACCTGATGCGCCAGGTGGGCTTCCAGAACATCGAGACGTTCGGCGACTTCAAGGGCAAGTACCGCGAAGACGACCCGGACTTCTTCATCCACATCGCGGAAAAGGAATTCAAGGAGAACTGCTAGCATGACCACGTACTCCAAGAGCGTGTGCATCGCGCGCGACTACTACAATTCCACCGACGCGGATCGGTTCTACTACACCATCTGGGGCGGCGAGGACATTCACATCGGGCTCTACAAGACCCCGGACGAGAACATCTTCGACGCCTCCCGCCGCACCGTGGAAACCATGGCTCGCAAGCTGAGCGGCCTGAAGCCGGGCGCCAAGGTCATCGACCTGGGCGCGGGCTTCGGCGGCGCCGCCCGCTGGCTGGCCAAGGAGCACGGCTGCGAGGTGGTTGCCCTGAACCTCTCCGAGGCGCAGAACAAGCGCGACCGCGAGATGAACAAGGAGCAGGGCCTGACCGACAAGGTCGACGTGGTGGACGCGGCCTTCGAGAAGTTGGACTACCCCGGCGAGACCTTCGACTTCGTCTGGTCCCAGGACGCCATCCTGCACTCCTGCGAGCGGGAGAAGGTCATGAGCGAGGCCGCGCGGGTGCTCAAGCCCGGCGGGGAGATGGTCTTCACCGACCCCATGATGACCGACGACTGCCCCACCTCGGTGCTGCAGCCCATCCTGGACCGCGTGCACCTGGACACCCTGGCCTGGCCCCAGTTCTACAAGGACACGGCCGCCAAGCTGGGCCTGGAGGTGGTGGAGTTCGACGACCACTCCCACCAGCTGCCCAACCACTACGGCCGGGTGCTCAAGGAGCTGGAGTCCCGCGAGGACGAGCTCAAGGCCGCGGTCAGCGAGGACTACATCGAGCGCATGAAGACCGGCCTGCAACACTGGGTCGAGGGCGGCAACAACGGCCACCTCACCTGGGGCATCTTCCACCTGCGCAAGAAATAGCCCCGCCGTTCACCGGCAAGAAAAAGGCCGCCCGGGACATCGTCCCGGGCGGCCTTTCCCGTTTCACGCGCAAACCGTCACGCCGCGCGGCTACTCCTCCTCGATGGCCGTGGACAGGTCGCCGGGGTCCTGCCCCGCCTCCTCGGCGCGCAGCACGCGGCGGAGAATCTTGCCGGAGTTGGTCTTGGGCAGGGTCTCGCGGAAGCGCACCGTCTTGACCACGGCCACCGGGCCCAGCTCGCGGGTGACGTGGGCCTTGATGTCCTCGGCCAGCTCGTCCGAGGGCTGGACCTCGTCCGCCAGCACCACGAAAGCCTTGGCCGCCTCGCCCTTGATCTTGTCCGCCACCGGGATGACCGCGCCCTCGGCCACGTCGCGGTGGCTCACCAGGGCGGATTCCAGTTCCGCCGTGCCGATGCGGTGCCCGGCGATATTCAGCACCTCGTCGGCGCGGCCCTGCATCCAGATGTAGCCGTCCTCGTCCACCCGGGCCACATCGCCGGTGAGGAAACGGCCGTCCTTCCAGTAGGCCTGGTAGGCCTCGGGGTCGTTCCAGACGTTTTTCAGCATGCCGGGCCAGGGACCGGCCAGGGTCAGATGCCCGCCCTTGCCCCGCTCCACCGGCTCGCCCTCGGGATCGACGACCTCGAACTCCACGCCGGGCAGGGGCTTGCCCACGCTGCCGGGCTTCAGCGGCGATACGGGCAGCGGGGAGAGCATGACGTGGCCGGTCTCGGTCTGCCACCAGGTGTCCATGATGGGGCAGGTGCCGCCGCCGATGGTCTGGTGGTACCACATCCAGGTCTCCGGGGAGATGGGCTCGCCCACCGTGCCCAAAAGGCGCAGGGTGGAGAGGTCGCGGGCGCGGGGGAATCGGTCGCCGTAGCGACGCAACATGCGGATGAGGGTGGGGGTGGTGTAGTGCACCGTTACCCCGAACTGCTCGATGATGCGCCAGATGCGGTCGGCCTGCGGGTAGAGGGGGTGGCCCTCGTACATCATGGTGGTGGTGCCCGCCAGAAGCGGGCCGTAGACCACGTAGGAATGGCCGGTTATCCAGCCCGCGTCGGCCGTGCACCAGAAAATGTCGGTGGGCTTGATGTCGAACACCCAGTCCAGGGTGCGGTGCACCCCCACCATGTAGCCGCCGTGGGCGTGGACGATGCCCTTGGGCTTGCCCGTGGCCCCGGAGGTGTAGAGCAGAAACAGCGGGTCGGAGGCCTCCATGACCTCGGTGTGCGCCTCGGGCCGCTCCATGCGCACCACGTCCTCGTAGGAGACGTCGCGGGAGGGGTCCAGGCCGCCGTCCGCGCCGGTGCGCCGCACCACCACCACGATGTCCACGAAGTCCAGGGTCTCGTCGGCCAGGGCCGCGTCCACCCGCGACTTGAGCCCAACAACCTGGCCGTTGCGGTAGAAGCCGTCGGCCGTGACGATGCACTTGGCCTGGGTGTCGCGGATGCGGTCGCGCAGGGCGCGGCCGGAGAACCCGGCGAAGACCACCGAGTGAATGGCCCCGATCTTGGCGCAGGCCAGCATGGCCACCACCTGCTCCGGCAGGGGCGGCATGTAGACCACCACCCGGTCGCCCTTGCCCACACCCAGCGAGCGCAGGGCGGAGGCGAAGCGGTTCACCTCGCGGTACAGCTCGTAGTAGGTGTACTTGCGGGTGTCGCCCGGCTCGCCCTCCCAGATCAGGGCCAGCTTGTTCTTGTTGGCCGTTGTGATGTGGCGGTCCAGGGCGTTGTGGACGATGTTGCAGGTGCCCCCGGGAAACCAGCGGTGGTACGGGGCCTGGGAGTCGTCCAGCACCCGCTCCCAGCGGGAGAACCAGTCCAGCTCCAGGGCCGCGCCTTCCCAATACCCCAGGGGATCGGAGGCGGCCCGCTCGAAGGCGGCGGCCAACTCGCCGGGATTGATGTTGGCGTCCAGCACCAGCTTGGGCAGGGGCCTGAAGACCCGGTCCTCGCGTAGCAGGCTTTCGATGGCGCCGCTCTCGGGCATTTCGTCTCGACTCCTTGGGACCGCCGTATTGGTCCGTTTCTTCCTCTAGGCGTCCCCGGTCAAGGGGTCGCGTCCTTTTCGGTCAACGGTCCGCCTGCCCCGGTCGACGGCTCACAACCCCAGAATCTGCTTCAGATCGGCGATGCGGCGGCGAGAGACGGGCAGCTCGATGCGCGTCTTGCCCGACCCGGCCGTGCGGAGCATGAAGTTCGACCCTGGCAGGGAGGCGATTTCCGTGACCATGTCCAGGTTGACCAGGAACTTGCGGTGCACGCGGAAGAATCGGTGCGGCCGCAGCCTGTCCTCCAGATTCTTCAGCCGGTAGGAAGTCAAAAACTTCTGGGAGGCGGTGTGCACGTAGGAATAGTCTTCGTAGGCCTCGATGAAGACGATCTCGTCGAAGGGCACCAGGACCATCTTGCCTTCCAGGGTGATGGGCAGCTTCTCGATCTCCGGCCCGCGCCCCCGGTAGTCCCAGGCCTGGCGCAGGGCGTCCAGGAACTGGTCCTCCTCCTCTTCCTCCAGGGGCAGCTTGACCAGCCCCCCCTCCTCGTCGTCCGACTCGTCCCAGGCCTGGGGCGCGGATGGGGCGGAGGCCTCGGCCAGCACCGAGCGGGCCTGGCGCAGCCGGGAGACCGTCTTGTCCAGCCGCTCCGGCGGACAGGGCCAGCAGAGGTAGTCCAGGGCCTCCATCTCGAAGGCCTTGTAGGCCAGGGACTCGTCCTCGGCCACAAAGACCAGGGCGGGACGCTGCTTGCGGGAGGAGATCATCTGGGCCATCTCCTGCCCGCTGACCCCGCCGGGCAGGTCGAAGCCCAGGAAAACCGCGCCGTAGCCCACGGCGTCAATGAGCTCCATGGCCTCGAAGGCCGTCACCGCCTCGCCCACCACGCGCAGGAAGTCCTGGGTGTCCAGATGGCGCCTGAGTTCGGCGCGGACCCGGCAGTCGGGGTGGAGGAGGAGGATGCGCAGCTTGTCCATGGCTCGGGCTTTCCAGCTATTCAGCCAACCTAGCCCGAAAACCGGCGGTTCGGCAAGACGGGGCTACTCCTCCAATCCCTTGGAGAAGAAGAACCAGGCCACGGTCATGGTGACCACGGCGATGCAGAGCATGGGCCAGGTGTTGGCCCAGACCACGGCCGCGCTCATGTCCTTGAGGAAGACGCCCTTGACGATGACCAGGAAGTACTTGACCGGGTTGGCCACGGTGACGTCCTGCAGCCACCAGGGCATGTTTTCGATGGGTGTGGCGAAGCCGGAGAGGATGACCGCCGGGACCATGAACAAAAAGGCTCCCAGGATGGCCTGCTGCTGGGTGCGGCACAGCGAGGAGATGAACAGCCCCACCCCCACGATGGAGGCCAGGAAGGCCAGCAGCCCGCCGTACAGGAGCAGGAGCGAGCCCCGGAACGGCACCTGGAAGACAAAGATGGCCGCCAGCACCATGATGGTGCCCTCGGCCACGGCCACGATGAAGGCCGGGACGGTCTTGCCCGCCAGAATCTCCAGCGGGGTCAGGGGCGAGACCAGGATCTGGTTGTAGGTGCCCAGTTCCCGCTCGCGGGCCACGGAAAGCGAGGTGACAAGCAACCCCAGGACCATGGACAGGATGGCCACCAGGGCCGTGACCGTGGTCCACAGGTTCTCCAGGTTGGCGTTGAATGCGTTGCGCTCCACCACCTCCACGGCGGCGGCCTCCCCGGGCGGGGCGCGCGCCGTGCCAGGCACCGCCGCCCGCTCGCGGGCGAACTCCTCCACCATGGTGGAGACGTAGCCCAGGGCGATCTGGGCGGCGTTGGAGCGGCGGCCGTCCAGCACCGCCTGGATGGGGGCATCCCGCCCCTGGGCCAGCCGTTCGGTGAAATCCTCCTGAAAGGAGAACCCGGCCAGGGCCTCCTGGCGGTTGATGTACCCGGCCAGCTCCCGCTCGTTGTCCGCGAAGAGCACGGTGGAGATGTTGGGCGACCCCACCATGCGCTGCACGATCTCGGTGGAGGCCTGGCCCCGGTCGCGGTTGTGGATGGCCACGACGATGTTCTCCACTTCCAGGGTGGCGGCGAAGGAGAAGATGACCAGCTGGAACAGCGGCGGGCCAATCAGCACGATGCGGGAGCGCTTGTCCCGCACCAGCGCCAGCAGCTCCTTGATGACCAGGGCGCGGATGCGGAAGACGGAAAGGGCCATGGCCTAGTCCAGCTTCTTGGCGCTCTTGCGCCAGGTTATGGTGAAAAGGATGGCCGCCATGAGCAGCATGGAGCCCAGGTTGGGCAGCAGCAGCGGCCAGACGTCCCCGGCCAGAAAGACGGTCTGCAGACAGGGCACCAGATAGCGCGCCGGGACGATGTGGGTCAGCAGCCGGATGGCCGGGGGCATGGAGGAAATCTCGAACAGGAAGCCGGACAACAGGAAGGCGGGCAGGAAGGCGGTCAGAAGGGCCATTTGCGAGGCCACGAACTGGTTGCGGGCCAGGGTGGAGATGAGCAGCCCCACCCCCAAGGCCGCGGCCAGAAAGACCGCCGCCACCAGCCCCAGGACCAGCAGGCTGCCCCGGTAGGGCACGTCGAAGACCACACGCGCCAGCACGTAGCTGACCCCGGTGGAGCCCAGCCCCAGCCCCAGATAGGGCAGCAGCTTGCCCGCCAGGATTTCCCCGATGGTCACTGGCGTGGCCATGAGCGCCTCCATGGTGCCCCGCTCCCACTCCCTGGCCACCACCAGGGCGGTGAGCAGGGTGCCGATGAGGGTCAGGATGATGGCGATGGAACCTGGGATGAGGAAGTTGCGCGAGCGGACCTCCTCGTTGAACCACATGCGCTGCTCCATGACCGGCCCCCCCGTTTCCGCCCGCTCCGCCCGCGCTCGGCGCAGCTCCAGCCAGGTTTGCACCGCGCCTTCGGTGTACACGCGCACGAAGTTGGCTGTGTTGGGTTCGCTGCCGTCGGCCACGGTCTGGATTTCCGCCCGCCCCTCGGCCAGCCGAGCGGAGAAGTCCTGGGGGATGACCACCAGCCCGCGCAGCTTCCCCGACTCCAGGTCGCCCGCGAAGGCTTGGCGGGTCGGGGCCACGTCCGCCTCGAAATAGGCCGAGGCGGAGATGGTGCGGGCCAGGTCGCGGGCCGGGGGCGCGGTGTCCTCCAGCACGATGCCCACCCGCAGGTTCTCCATGTCCAGGGAGACGCCGTAGCCGTAGAGGAACATGAGCAGCGCGGGCAGCACGAAGGCGATGAGCACCGAGGAGGGGTCGCGCACGATCTGGCGCGCCTCCTTGGCGCACAGGGCGGACACGCGGCGGGGATTCACGCGGCCTCCTTCGTATCATGCTCCGCCTCCACCCGGCGGATGTGGTGGATGAAGGCGTCCTCCAGGGTGGGGTCGGGATTGTCCTCGTCCGCCGCCTGGTCCTTGAGTTCGGCCGGGGAGCCCAGGGCGATGACCTCGCCCCGGTACATCAGCCCCACCCGGTCGCAGTACTCGGCCTCGTCCAGAAAGTGCGTTGTCACCATGACCGCCACGCCCTTCTCGGCCATGGCATTGATATGGCTCCAGAACTCGCGGCGGGTGATGGGGTCCACCCCGGAGGTGGGCTCGTCCAGAAAGAGGGCGTCGGGCCGATGCATGAGGCAGCAGGCCAGGGCCAGCCGCTGCTTGAAGCCCAGGGGCAGCGCCCCGGCCGGGCGGTTCAGCATGGGGCCCAGGGCGAAGATGTCGGCCATTTGCCCCACCGCCTTCCGCCGGACCTTGCCGCGCAAGCCGTAGACGCGGGAGAAGAAATCGAGGTTCTGGGCGCAGGTCATGACCCCGTACAGGGAGAACTTCTGGGCCATGTAACCGATGCGCGCCCGCGCCTTGCTGGGCGAGGCCGCCAGGTCCCAGCCCGCCACGCGGGCTTCGCCCTCGGTGGGCGGCAGCAGCCCGCAGAGCATCTTGAAGGTGGTGGACTTGCCCGCGCCGTTGGGACCCAGCAGGCCGAACACCTCCCCGGGAGCCACTTGGAATGTCACCTTGCTGGCCGCGGTGAAATCGCCGAAGCGCCGGGTGAGGTCGCTGGCCACAATGATTGCCTCGTCGCCTCCCCGGCGCTCCTGCACGGTCTCGGCCAGGGGTGAGCGGCCGGATGCCCCGCCGCCCAGGGCGTCCACAAAGGCGTCCTCGAAGCGCGGCTTCACCGCCTCGGCCTGGCCGGACTCCGCGCCCAGGTTGCCGGACTCGGGCGGCTCGGCCTCCTCGGCCATGACCAGGCGGATTGCCCGCCCCTGGATGACCCCGTCCACCACGTCGTCGCGGGCCATGGCCTCGGCCAGCACGCTCCGCCGCTGCGAGGCGGGCACGCCGGTGAGGCGGAAAACGCGGTCGCGCACCCTGGCCGTCAGTTCCGCCGGGTCTCCCAGATACAGGGGGCGGCCATCCTGAAGAACCAGCACCTGGCCGCACCGTTCCGCCTCGTCCAGGTAGGCTGTGGACCAGACCACAGCCATGCCCTCCCCGGCCAGCTCCCGCACCATTTGCCACAGGTCGCGGCGGGAAACCGGGTCCACGCCCACGCTGGGCTCGTCCAAAAGCAGCAGATCCGGCTTGGCCAGCAGGGCGCAGGCCAGCCCCAGCTTCTGCTTCATACCGCCGGACAGCCGTCCCGCCAGCCTGCCGGTGAAGGGCTCCAGCCCGGTGAAGTCCAGCAGGCGGGGGAAGGTCTTGTCCCGCTCCTCCCCGGTGACGCCGCGCAGGTCCGCCTGCAGGCGCAGGTTCTCCAGCACGCTCAAGTCCTCGTACAGCCCGAATTGCTGCGGCATGTAGGAGATGACCTTGTGCACCTCCTCCTGTCGCTTGATGACGTGCAGACCGTTAACCAGCGCCTCCCCCTCCTGCGGGGTGAGCAGCCCGGCCAGGCAGCGGATGAGGGTGGTCTTGCCCGCGCCGTCCGGCCCGGCCAACCCGGTCATGGTCCCGGCGGACACGGTCAGGTCAATGTCGTCCAGGGCGGGCGGCCCCTTGGCCGAGAACCGCTTGACCAGCCCCCGCACCTCGGCCACGGGGCGGCCTTCGGACACCCGGGAGGCGGCGCTCATCCGGCATCTCCGCCATTCTTCCGGGTGGCGTTGCCCGCGCTCTGGCGCACCTCGCCCGGCGGCGGCGTTTCCAGCTTCACGGTCACGGGCATGCCCTGGCGCAGCCCCCGGTCCGGGTTGTCCACCACCACGCGCAGCCGGTAGACCAGCTCCGTGCGCAGCCGGGTGGTCTGCACCGTCTTGGGGGTGAACTCCGCCCGGGGGGAAATGAAGCCCACGTGGCCGACATAGGGCTCATCCGGCCGGGAATCGGTGAAAACCCGCGCCTTCTGGCCGGGATACACCCGGCCAAGGTCCGGCTCGGCCACCCAGGCCCGCACCCACACCGGGGAATCGAAGGTCAGGGCGTAGACCGGCTGGCCCGAGGCCACAACCGCGCCGGGCTCGCGCACGCGGGTGAGGATGATGCCCCTCGAGGGCGCGTAGAGTACGGTGTCCTCCAGGTCGGTGCGGGCGGAAGCCAGCCGCGCCTCGGCCACTTCCATCTCCGCCTCCTGGGCGCGCACGTCCTCGTCGCGGAAGCCCTTGCGCAGCAGGCGCAGTTCCTCGCGGGCCTGTCGCAGCCGCTTGTTGGCCTCCTGCATGCGGGTCAGAGCGTCGTCGAAGTTCTGCTCGGAGATGACCCGCTCGGCGAACAGCTTCTTGCGCCGCTCGTACACGCGGGAGGCGTTGCGGAAGGCGCTCTCCAGCTCCTCCACCTTGGCCCGGGCGCGCTGCACCTCCTCCGGCCTGGAGCCGGAGCGGAACTTGTCCACCACGGCCCGTTGGGCGTCGAGCCTGGCCTGCTCCAGCCGCACCTTGTCCAGGTAGGGCTGGTCGTCCAGGCGGGCCAGCAGCTGCCCGGCCTCCACGTGGCCGCCCTCCTCGAAGCGCATCTCCGCCACCCGGCCGGAAACGCGGAAGCCAAGCTCCACCTGGCG
This sequence comes from Desulfohalovibrio reitneri, assembly GCF_000711295.1. Lineage (NCBI taxonomy): Bacteria > Pseudomonadati > Thermodesulfobacteriota > Desulfovibrionia > Desulfovibrionales > Desulfovibrionaceae > Desulfohalovibrio > Desulfohalovibrio reitneri. The sequence continues at coordinate 1,318,528 of NZ_JOMJ01000003.1, forward strand.
GATGTCCACATTGCCGTACAGGGTCAGGCGGCCGTTTTCCTCCGGGGCCGGACGCAGCTTGAACCACCACACCCCGGCCCCGGCCAGGGCGAGCACAAGTAAAATCACAAGCGGCTTACGCATCATGTTCTCCCTCTTCCCGCACCCGCTCCGCCAAGGCCTTGAGGCCGCCGCGCACGTACACGAGATAGTCGTCCACCAAGCCGTCAACCTCCTGACCGGTCAAGGGCACCTGGGGAAACAGCCTGGCGATGACTCCTCGGTTCTGGTGCAGATGCAGGCAATAGGCGATGACCATGCTGGCCGCCCGCCTGGACAGGCGGTGGTCCGGCGGCAAACCGAGAATCTCCCCGGTAAGTCCGGACATGATCTCCGCGCGGGGGGCCATCTCCTGGTCCAGCAGCAGGAGCAGCCGCTCCGAGGGGAAGGTCATCTCCCGCACCATGAGCTTGAAATGCCATCGGGACGGGTCGTGGGAAAGCAGCTCTGCCACCAGATAGCGCACCAGCGCCTCCAGCCGATCCCAGACGGGCGCGTCGCACGGCAGGGCCTCGCGCACTTCCCGCAGGGACGGGGCGAAGCCCTGCCGGGCCTCGGCCAGCACCGCGTCGTACAGCCCTTCCTTGCCGTCGAAGTGGTAGTTGATGGAGGCCGGGTTGACCCCGGCCTTGGCCGCCACCTCGCGGGCGGTGGCCCCCAGGTAGCCGCGCTCGGCGAACAGCTCCCCCGCGGCCCGGATGATGCGCTCCCTGGTGGGGCGGCGCGGCCCGGCGCGACGGGGGGCGGTCTTTTTGCTGCCGGTCATGCTCGATCCTCCCGCCATCTAAAATAGGGGATTACGGCCGCCTGTCAAATTCAAATTTAAATTAGATGCATCACCCGGCATTTCACCCACCTGCCGTCGCCAGTGCAACGCGGCGGCGGATTTGGACCAGCCGGGCTATTGATTCCCTGGAGGATACGCGAATTCCGGAGTGAACGGTCGCGTTTTCCGGCGGGTCGCGCCGGAAACTCAGGCCAGGGTGTAGCCCTTGGCCCGCCGCTCCACCCCGCTTTTGGCCAGCACCTTGTCGCAGATGGACTGGTAGCGGGTGTTGAGGGCACGGAAGGCCCACAGTTCGCCGGTGAAAGTACCGCCCAGGGCGGCGGTCTCCCGCAGCAGGCGGCGGCGGGCGTGGGCGTAAAGAGCTTGGTCCAGCTGGTTGTGCGCCAGGACCGCTTCGCGCTCCGCCTGAGTCAAGTCCTCCGGCCGGCGGGGGGCGGCGCGGCGGTTGCGCCGTTCATAGAGGATGTTGCCCAGCCCGGCAGCCCGGCGCAGCAGCAACAGCGACTCGTCGAACAGCTCCGTCACCCCCGCCACGTGGAAACGGTCCAGGTTGGCCGTGGCCCGGGCCAGCATCTCCTCCCCCGGGCAGTCCGGCGGCACGGCCCCGCACAGGCTGCGGGTCATAAGATTCTTGCCGCGCCACTTGAGTTCCGGCCTGCAGCTGGAGACGTACTCCGCCAGCCCCACGTCTTGGCGGTTGAGGTACTCGTACAGGTGGTGCTCCGGCCAGGAGCGCAAAAACTCGTACTCCGAAACCACCCGGGCCACGGGGTCGCGTAGCATGGTGAAGGCCAGCACGGGCCGGGAGAAGAACCGCTCGAAGTCGGCCACGAAAACGTGCCCCTGGATGAGCCGCAGCCGCGCCGCCGCCTGATCGTCCAGCTCGTCCACCCGCCGCAGGGCGTCGTGGTCGTAGGCGGAGAGGATTGCCTGTGGCGGGAAATTGGCCCGCAGCACGCTGGTGAGGGTCGTCCCGGCGGTCTTGGGAATGTGCAGGAAAAAGAGGGTGCGGTCCATTTTGCCTCCAGCCGGGCGGGATGCAGATTCCGTGCAAAGCGCGTCCCGCAGGGGCATGTGACGTCATCCATCCGCCACCAGCCGTCACGCGGCGAGGCTCGCCGGAGCGCATGATTCCGGGAGGCCGCCCGGTCCGGCCGCGCACTCGACCGCCGGGTGCGGCCACGTTCTGGGTTGGCGGGATAGACGCCATCGTAACCCGAATTCCACGTCAGCGTCGTTCAGGGGAACCTGTGGTGATCTACACGGACATGCATGGAGAAATCGCAAACCGGAGGAACGGCCATGACGCTCGTTTCCTGCAGGCCGCTGCGCGGCGGCCGGTCCGACACCGTGGAGTGGTTCCTCGTCTCGTTTCAGCTCGGCGGCGAGGTGCGCCACGTGCACGTGCCCGTCAGCCGGGCGGAGTATCCCGAGACGCATCATCGCCTGCTGGCGGCCGTGGAGATGGGCAACCGCGAGGTGGCCGCCCAAAGGACCACGCCGGGCGCTGCTCCGGCCTAGCCCGCAAAAGCAAGGGGCCCGGCTCCCTTGCGGAAGACCGGGCCCCGGAGGGTGAGGGTATGCGGTTGGTTACGGGTGCCCGCCGCCGGGCTTCTTGCGTTCGGCCAGGGCCTCGGACATGTGACGGACCTTGACCTTGGAGCCGCGCTTGTCCAGGCCGCCGCGGATCTGCATGACGCAGCCCGGGCAGTCGGTGACCAGCAGGTCGGCCCCGGACTCCTCGATGTGGTCCAGCTTGGTCTTAAGGATCTGCGAGGAGATGCGGGGGAACTTCACCGAGTAGGTGCCGCCGAAGCCGCAACAGACTTCCTCTTCCTTCATCTCCACGTAGTCGTAGCCGCCGGTGCCCAGCAGCTTGCGCGGGGCCTCGTGCACGCCCATGCCACGGCAGAGGTGGCAGGGGGAGTGGTAGGCGGCGCGGGGCCCGCCCTGCTCGAAGTGCTCCTTGCCCATTTCAAGCTCTTCCTGGACGAAGGAGGAGTAGTCGATGACCTTGTCAGCGAAGCGCTGGGCCAGCAGGTGCCACTCCGGATCGTTCTTGAACAGGTTCGGGTAGCCCTTGAGGTGCGAGGCGCAGGAGGGGCAGTGGCAGATGATGTAGTCCAGCTCCGCCGGATCGAAGGCGCGGATGTTCTGCTTGGCCACGTCCCGCTCGGTGGTGGTCTCGCCCATCATCATCAGGGGCAGGCCGCAGCAAGTCTGGGACATGGGGTAGCGCACGTCCACCCGTTGCCCCTTGAAGGTCTCCATGCCCGATTCCAGGTGCTCGGGGTACAGGAAGTCCTCGGCGCAGCCGCCGAAGAGCCCCACCACGTAGCGGGGATGCTCCACCTTCTCTCGCAGCTTGGGGAACTTGTCGCGGAAGGGGGTGTCCGCCAGCTTGGGAATCTCGCGGAAGCCGTGCTCCTTGGAGAGCAGCATGGGCAGGTGGCGCTGGTACTTGCCCTTGTGGTCGGCCGAGGTCTTGGTGCCGAACATCTTCTGGGCGTAGCGCGCGCTGCGCAGCAGGCCGTGGAAGAAGCGGCGGTTGGACATGGCCTTGGACAGCAGGCGGGATTCCAGCTCGTGCCCCTCCTCGTCCTGGATGCGGGCCAGCACTTCCTTGATCATGCGCGGCAGGTCGATGCCCGCGGCGCAGACCGCCTTGCAGGCCTGGCAGTTGATGCAGTTCTTGACCAGGTTCTTGGCCTTGTCCCGGCCGTGGAAGAAGTAGGTCAGGATGAGGCCGATGGCCCCGATATAGATGTGGCCGTACTGGTGCCCGCCCACCATGCGGTAGACCGGGCAGACGTTGGCGCAGGCGCCGCAGCGGATGCAGCGCAGGACTTCCTTGAACAGGGGGTCCTTGGACATGGCGGTGCGGCCGTTGTCCAGGAAGACGATGTGGTAGGACTTCTTGTTGTCCTCCGCCGCCTTGCACTCGCTCTGGCCCTTGATCCAGGTGACGTAGGAGGTGATGGCCTGGCCGGTGGCGTTGCGCGGCAGGGCCTTGAGCACCCGCAGGGCGTCGTGCAGGCTCGGGGTCAGTTTCTCCAGCCCGGCCAGGGCCACGTGCACGCGCGGCAGGGTGGTCACCAGGCGGGCGTTGCCCTCGTTGGTCACCAGGCCGATGGCGCCGCTGTCGGCCAGGCAGAAGTTGGCCCCGGAAATGCCCATGTCCGCGTCAACGTAGCGCTGGCGCAGCTCGCGCCGGGCCACCTTGACCAGCTTCTCGACCTCGTTGGGCTGGTTGGAGCCGGTGACCTGGCTGAACAGTCCGGCCACCTGGTCGCGGGAGAGGTGGATGGCGGGCATGACCATGTGGGTCGGGCCCTCGTGGCGAAGCTGGATGATCCACTCGCCCAGGTCCGTCTCCGTGACCTGCAGGCCTTCGGCCTCCAGGTGGTGGTTGAGGAGCGTCTCCTCGGCGGTCATGGACTTGGACTTGACGATGTTTTTGCAGTTCTCCTCGCGGGCGATGTCCGCGATGATCTCGTTGGCCTCGGCGGCGGTGCGGGCGCGGTGCACCTTCACCCCGGCTGCCTCGGCGTTCTTCTTGAACTCCTGGTAGAGCTCCTCCATGTGGCTGACGGACTCGTCCTTGGCCTCGGCGATCTCGGCGATGAGCGCGGCCGCGTCCATGCCGGCGAAGGCCTTGGCCCGCCCCTGGGGGTAGGCGCGGGCGAAGTTGTCCATGGCCTTGCGCAGGAACTCGTTGTCCAGCGCCTGGCCGACCTCTTCCCTGTATTCCTTCAGGTCGTGTGCTTTCTGCATATCTCCTCCGATGGGAGTGGGGCTACTTGTCCAGGAGCAGGACGTGCATCTCCAGCGGGCCGTGCACGCCGAGGGCCAGCACCCGCTCGATGTCCGCCGTGCGGGACGCGCCGGTGATGAAGGCGGTGTAGGACGGGTCCTTGCCGATGAGCTTGGACACCACATCTTCCGCCTCGTAGGTGTTGGCGAACAGCTTGCTCTTGGGCACCACGGCCACGAAGATCTCGGAGATCATGGTGGCCAGGCGGGTCTCCTCGGAGTCGGAGTCGAGGATGACCGTGCCGGTGTCGGCGATGCCGCCCTGGCACAGGGCCACGCCGATGTCTGTGCCCGCAAGGTGGTCGCGCATTCCCTCGTCGATGCAGACGAAGCCGTTGTCGTTGCACTTCTTCTTGAGGGAGCCGAAGTCCTTCTTGTTCAGGTTGGGGGCGGCCACCAGCTTGGCTTGCTTGGTCTCGCACAGCCCCTCGGCCTTCTTGGACAGGGCCTCCTCGCAGCCGGAGATCAGAAGCTTGCAGGCTTCCTTCTTGCCGCACAGATCGACCACGTAGTCGAATGCCTTGGCCATGGAGGGAACTTCCTCCACCACGCAGGAGACCGCTTCCGCCTTGGCGGTAAAGGTCCGCAGCATCTCGTCCTTGTCTTGTGTGCTCATACACGCTCCAAATGGTTAGGCCCGCAGCGCAGTGTAGGTCTGCCTGGCGATTTCCAGCTCTTCATTGGTGGGCACAACCCACACCTGAACCGGGGAATCGTCAGTGGAAATGCGGCCTGGCGCCTTGAAACGGCCGCCGCCGGCCTGGTTGCGTTCCGGATCCACATGGACGCCGAGGCCGGACAGCCCCTGCAGGGACAATTCCCGGACCCGGTCGTCGTTCTCTCCCACCCCGGCCGTGAAGACGATGGCGTCCACACGGCCCAATGCGGCGAAATAGCCGCCGAAATACTTGCGGTTGCGGTAGGCCAGCATCTCCAGGGCCAGGGCGGCGCGCTCGTCGCCCGAGGCTGCCTTATCGTGCACGTCGCGCAGGTCGTTGCTGCCGCAGATGCCCTTCAGCCCGGACTCCTTGTTCACCAGCTGGTCCATCTCCTCCAGGGAGTAGCCCCGCTCGCGGGCCAGGTAGAAGAGGATGGCCGGGTCGAAGTCGCCGGTGCGGGTGCCCATGATCAGCCCCGCCAGCGGAGTCATGCCCAGCGAGGTGTCCACGCACCGCCCTCCGGCCACGGCGGCCATGGAGGCGCCGTTGCCCAGATGGGCGGAGATGAGGTTCACGTCCTCCACCTCGCGGCCCATGAGCTTGCACAGCTCGCGGGAGACGTAGGCGTGGGAGGTGCCGTGGAACCCGTAGCGGCGCACCCCGGCCTGCTCGTACAGCTCGTAGGGGAAGGCGTACATGTAGGCGTGCGGGGGCATGGTCTGGTGGAAGGCGGTGTCGAACACGGCCACCTGTTCGGCGTTCGGAATGAGCTTGCGGGCCGTCCGGATGCCGGTGAGGTTGGGCGGATTGTGCAGCGGGGCCAGGGGGATGTGGGCCTCGATGGCCTGCTCCACCTCGTCGTTGATGCTGGTGGGGGCGTGGAAGCGCTCCCCGCCGTGCACCACGCGGTGCCCAACGGCCTCGATCTCGTCGGTGGAGGCCAGCACGCCGTGGTCGGCGTGGGTCAGGGCCTCCATGACCAGGCGCAGACCGGCGTCGTGGTCGGGCACGGCGTCCTCGCGCTTGAACTCCGCACCCTTCTCGTTTTCGTATTCGAACTTGCCGGACGACTCGCCGATGCGCTCCACCGCGCCCTTGGCGCGGACGGCGCCGCCCTCCCCGCCTTGCATGGCGAAGAATTGGAACTTGATGGACGAGCTGCCGGAGTTGAGTACCAGAACGTTCATGTCAGCCGATCTCCTTATTTACTCTGCTTTTCCGCCTGGGCCTGCACCGCGGTGATGGCCACCGTATTCACGATGTCCTCCACCACGCAGCCGCGCGAGAGGTCGTTGACCGGCTTGTTGAGGCCCTGCAGCACGGGGCCGATGGCCACCGCGCCCGCGGCCCGCTGGACCGCCTTGTAGGTGTTGTTGCCGGTATTGAGGTCCGGGAAGATAAAGACCGTGGCCTGCCCCGCCACCTTGGAGTTGGGCGCCTTGGTCTTGGCGGTCTCCGGGTCGATGGCCGCGTCGTACTGCAACGGCCCTTCCAGGAGCAGGTCCGGGGCCCGCTCCTTGGCGATGGCCGTGGCCTCCACCACCTTCTGCACGTCCGTGCCGGAGCCGGACTCGCCGGTGGAATAGGAGAGCATGGCCACGCGCGGCTCGATGCCGAATATCTCCGCCGTCTGGGCGGAGTTGATGGCGATCTCGGCCAGCTGCTGGGCGTTGGGGTTGGGGTTCACGGCGCAGTCGCCGAAGACCAGCACACGGTCGCGCAGGCACATGAAGAAGGCCGAGGAGACGATGGAGAAGCCCGGCTTGGTCTTCACGAACTCGAAGGCGGGACGGATGGTCTGGGCGGTGGTGGTCACCGAGCCCGAGACCATGCCGTCCGCGTCACCCAGGTGCACCATCATGGTGCCGAAGTAGGTGGGGTCGAGCATGCGGTCGGCCGCGTCCTCCAGGCGCACGCCCTTGTGCTGGCGGGCCTGGAAGTAGGTCTCGGCGTACTCCTCCTGCCGCTCGAAGGTGGATGGGTCCACAATGCGGGCGCCTGAGATATCCAGGCCGAACTGGGAGGCCTTGGAGTGCACCTCCTCCTCGCCGCCGACCAGGATGATGTCGGCCACCTTGCGGCGCAGCAGGATGTCCGTGGCCCGCAGCACCCGCTCGCTGGTGCCCTCGGGCAGCACGATGCGCTGGGGATCGGCCGCGGCCCGCTGCACCAGTCCGTACTCGAACATCTTCGGCGTCACCCGGCTGGAGCGCTCGGCCAGGATGCGGTCGGACAGCTCGCCCACGTCCACGTTGGACTCGAAGACGCCCAGGGCGGTGGCGATCTTCTTGGGATCGTCCGCCCCGATGCGTCCGTACAGCTCGTTGAGCTTCTGAGTGGTGAGGTGGGTGTGTTCCTTGACCGACACGATGGGCACCGGCACGCCGGTCCAGCCTTCGATGAGCTTGTGCACCGCTGGCGGAGGCTGCAGCCCGCCGGTGAGCACCATGCCGGAGATGTCCGGGTACTGGGAGGAGAGCCTGGAGGCCAGGGAGGCCAGGATGATGTCCGAGCGGTCCCCGGGGGTGATGATCAGCGCGCCCTGGTCGATGTACTCCAGGAAGTTGCCGATCTGCATGGCCGCGATGAGGTACTCCTCGATGAGGGTCTCCATCTGGCCGTGCCCGTAGATCACCTGCCCCTTCAGCCACTTGGCCACGTCCTTCATGGTGGGGTTGCCCAGCGTCTCCACCTCGGGAATGGCGTAGGCCAAAAGCGGCTCCTTGCAGCGCACCTTGCACTGCAGGCTCTTGGCCAGGGCCTGGCAGTCGTCGCAGGCAAGCCGGTTGACGATGGCCGCCAGGATGTCGACCCCGGCTTCCTCCAGGGTCTCGATGGTGCCCTGGGCCAGGGACATGACCTCTTCCGCCGTCTTGCCGCGGCCGTTGGCCACGAAGAGCACGGGCGCGCCGAGGTTGGCGGCCATCTCCGCGTTGAGCTCGAACTCGAAGGCCGGGTCCTTGCCCAGGAAGTCGGTGCCTTCGCAGAGCACGAAGTCGTACTCCTGCTCCAGCTCCTTGAACTTGCCGAGCACGGTCTCCAGGAGCACGTCGCGGCGGCCGGTGTTGATCAGCTCCCGCGCTTCGCGCAGGTGCATGGCATAGGCCTGCTCGTACTCCTGATCCAGGTTGAAGGCCTTGCGGATCAGCTCGATGTCGTGGTCCCGGCCTTCCTCCTCGGCGGCTCCGGCGGTGATGACCGGCCGGAAAATGGCCGGCCGACCCACCTTGCGCAGGATCTCCTGCATGACTCCGAGGACGATGGCCGATTTGCCGCTGCGGCTTTCGGTGGCGGTTATGTAGAGGCTGCGGGACATTGACTCCCCTCGGCTGGTGTTGCGGTTACTTCAGGCCCTCGGCGTAGACCTCGACGACGTGGCGCACCGGGGTATTCTCCCCCTTCTGGGAGAGCATGTCGGAGATCTGCATCATGCAGGCCGGACAGGAGGTGGCCGCCAACTCGGCGCCGCTTTTGCCGACGTTCTCGGCCTTGCGCTGGCCGATGGTGCGGGACAGGTCGTAGTGCTCCAGGGAGAAGGAGCCGCCGCAGCCGCAGCAGGTGGCCGCCTCGGGCATCTCCGTGAACTCCACGCCGCGGCTCGCCTTGAGCACGTTGCGGGGCTGGGCGGTGACCTTCAGCGAGTTCCGCAGGTGGCAGGGGTCGTGGTAGGTGACCTTCTTGCCGCCGTGGGCCTCGCCCGGCTCCACGCCGAGCACGTCCACCAGGAACTGGGAGATGTCCATGACCTTGCCGCTCATGGCCTTGGCCCGTTCCCGGCGGGTGTCGTCCTCCACCATCATGGGCCACACGTCCTTGAGCGTGGCCGCGCAGGTGGCGCACACAGTGATAATGTAATCGAAGTCTCCCTTTTCGAAAAGGGAGAGGTTGGTTTCCACCATCTTCTCGAAGGACTTCCGCTCGCCCGAGGACAGGGCGGGGATTCCGCAACAGGCCTGTCCGTGGGGCAGGTAGATCCCCACGCCGTGGTGGCGAAGCACCTTGAGGGTCGCCTCGGCCACGCGGGGATAGACCTTGTCCGTGACGCAGCCGGGGAAGAAGGCCACGCGCATCCCGGAGGAGCCCCGGGGCTCGTTCAGCTCGCCCTGCGTCTTGTGGAAGGGCTTGTCCGCCAGGTTGGGATAGTGGCGGTCCCCCAGGGGCGAGGCGAAGCGGGCGCAGGACGTGCCCATGACCTCGCTGGCCTTCTTGGAGAATACGCCCTGGAAGCGCGAGCCCAGCCCGACGATCTTGTCGAACAGCTGGGGCCGGGTCATGAGTTGCTGGAAGATGACCTTCTTGGCGGGGGGCAGCCCCATGTACCCGGTGAGAATGGCCCGGGCCTTGAGGAAGATGTCCACCACCTTCACCCCTGAGGGGCAAGCCGCCTGGCAGGAACCGCACAGCAGGCAGCGGTCCAGGCGCTCCTTGACCCCCTTGGGATCCTTGATCATCTCGTGGGCCAGCCCGTCCAGCAGGGCCAGCTTGCCCCGGGCCACGTCGGCCTCCCGCCCGGTCTGGGCGAAGACCGGGCACTGCGCCTGGCACATGCCGCAGCGCATGCAGCCGACGAGTTCGTCGTCCAGCTCGCCAAGCAGTTTGATGAGTTCCTGAATCTCGGCCATGTCCCCTCCTAGGTCCCGATGATCTTGCCGGGATTGAGGATGTTGTTGGGGTCGAGGGCGGCCTTCATCTTACGGCAGTAGGCGATGGTGGCCGGAGAGGTCTCCTTCTCCATCCACTGCGACTTGGCGATGCCGATGCCGTGCTCGCCGGAGAGGGTGCCGCCCATGCCCAGGGCTTCCTCGAAGATGGCGTTGACGGCCTCTTCCACGCGGTGCCACTCGTCCTTGTCGCGCTTGTCGGTCATGATGGTGGGGTGGAGGTTGCCGTCGCCCGCGTGGCCGAAGGTGCCGATGGTCAGCTTGTACTCGTCGGCGATGCGGCCCAGGGCGGTCATCATGTCCGGCATCTTGGAGCGGGGGACGGTGGCGTCCTCAAGCACGCAGGTGGGCCGGAAGTTGGCCAGGGCGGGCAGCGCGTCGCGCCGGGCCTGCCAGAGCTGGCCCTTGTGCTCGGCGTCGCGGGCGATCTCAATGGAACGCACGCCCTCTTCCTTGCAGATTTTCTCGATCTTCTCGGCGTCCTCCTTGACCTGCACGGGGTGGCCGTCCACCTCGATGAGCAGCAGGGCGGCCGCGTCGGTGGGCAGCCCGGCGCCGCGGAAGCCCTCCACGGTGCGGATGGTCACGTTGTCCATGAACTCCAGGGTGCAGGGCACGATCTTATTGCGGATGATGGAGGCCACGGTGCGGGAGGCGTCCTGCACATCGTCGAACACGGCCATCATGGCCTGGGAGGCCTGCGGCGGCGGGACGAGCTTGAAGATGAGCTTGTTGAAAACGCCCAGGGTGCCCTCGGAGGCGGACATCAGGCCGGGCAGGTTGTACCCGGTGACGCACTTCACGGTGCGGGAGCCGGAAGTGACCTGCTCGCCGTCCACGTCGAAGAAGTCGATGCCCATGAGGTAGTCCTTGGTCACGCCGTACTTCAGGCCCCGCAGGCCACCGGCGTTTTCGGCCACGTTGCCGCCCAGGGTGGACACGGCCTGGGAGCCGGGGTCCGGGGGATAGAAGAGGCCGCGGGAGGCCACTTCGGCGGCGAACTTGGCTGTCACCACGCCCGGCTGGCAGACGGCGTAGAGGTCTTCCTCGTTGATCTCCAGCACCTGGTTCAGGGCGCCGGTGAGAATGACCACGCCGCCCTGCTCGGGAATGGTGCCTCCGGAGAGGTTGGTTCCGGCGCCGCGCACCGTCAGGGGCAGGCCCTTCTGGTTGCAGGCGCGGGTCACGCGGGCGAGCTGGTCCTCGGTGGTGGGGCGCACGGCCAGGGCCGGGGCCTTGGAGGGCAGCACCGCCGAATCGTAGGAATAGGCGTGCAGATCGGCCTCGTGGGTCATGACGTTGTCCGCCCCGACGATGGCCTCGAAATCCTTGGCGAGGGTGGTGGCGTCGGCCATGGAGAATCTCCTTATTTGAAAGCGGCGGCCCCCGGTGCGGGAGCCGCCGCGTTGACGTTTCGTTCGTTTAGAACAGGTTCGGCATGAACACGTAGCTCATCAGCGTGACCATCAGGCCCACGACCAGTCCGTAGAGCAGGAAGGGCCAGAAGGTCTTACGGATGATGGCGCCTTCCTGGCCGGACAGGCCGACCACGGCGCAGACCGCCACGATGTTGTGGATGCAGATCATGTTGCCGAAGGCGCCGCCAACGGCCTGGGCCGCGACGATGACCTGGTGCGGCAGGTCAAGCTGGCTGGCCATGCCCCACTGGAACTCGGCGAACAGCAGGTCGGAGACCGTGTTGGAGCCGGTGATGAAGGACCCCAGGCCGCCGACGAAGCCGGCGAAGATGGGCCACGCCTGGCCGGCGATGGAGGCCACGAAGTCGGCCATGGCCAGCGGCATGGAGGGGTAGCTGTTGGGGTTGAGGGCCGCGTCGCCGATGCCGGAGCCCCGGAAGATGGAGACCAGGGCCACCGCGAAGAACAGCGCGATGGTGGGGTTCTTCATCTTCTTGAAGGAGTCGCTCCAGGCGCGGGAGACGTTGCCGCCCTTCATGCCGTGGATGCCCACGGTGAGCAGGGCCACCAGGATGAAGGGAATGGTGCCCGGCAGGTAGAGGTAGGCGATGGCCGCGTTAACCGACTCGTAGCCCAGGATGTTGTTGAAGGGGATCTTCTGGGCGGCCAGGAAGCCCTTCAGGCCGAGCTCGGGGATGCGGGTGATGACCAGGATGATACCGATGAGGACGTAGGGCATCCAGGCGCGGAACTGGGACATGTGCGCCTCGAACTTGCAGTCCTCCTCGGGGCGGACGGTGCCGACCCAGTCCTCTTCCCACTTGGACTGGGGACCGAAGGACCAGGTGTCCTTGGGCACGGCGATGCCGCGGCGGGCGCCCCAGACCACCACGCCCAGACCGATCAGGCCGCCGATGAGGGACGGGAACTCCGGTCCCACGAACCAGGCGAAGAACAGATAGGGCACGATGAAGGCCACGGCGGCGAAGACGCAGAACTTCCAGGCGCGGAAGCCGGGCATCCAGGAGCGCTCGGGGCCGAAGAAGCGGGAGATGAAGCCCAGCATGAAGATGGGCAGGATGATGATCATGGGCAGGTGCATGATGGTCGACCACTGCCCGATGAGGTGGTTGAAGGCCTCCATGGAGTCGAAGTTGACCCCGGCGCCGCCGGTGGCCACGGCCTGCTCGACAAGGCCGCGCAGGAACTTCAGGCCCAGGATGACGGGCGTGCCCACCGCGCCGAAGGTCACGGGGAAGGAGTTGAAGACCAGGCAGACCACGGCCGCGGCCAGCGGGGGGAAGCCCAGCGCCAGCAGCAGCGGGGCCGCCAGGGCCGCCGGGGTGCCGAAGCCGGCCGCGCCCTCGATGAAGGCCGCGAACAGGTAGCCGATGATGATGGCCTGCACGCGCGGGTCGGCGGAGATGTTCTGGAAACCGCACTGAATGGTTTCCATGCCGCCCGAGTATTTCAGGGTGTGCAGGATGAGAATCGCCCCGAAGACGATGATCAGAATCGATATTGCCGTTACCACGCCTTGCAGTGAAAGCGCCGCCACGTAGCCGGCGGGAAGCTGCCAGATCAGGATGCCGCCCAGGGCGCAGGCCGCCCAGGCGAGCGGCATGGCCTTGGTGGCCGGCCAGCGCATCCCCACCATGAGGACCAGCGCCAGCGCGATGGGGATGAAGGCGATAAGGGCCAACAGTCCGATTGACATTGTCACACGCTCCTTTTCACGTTTGCCGGGTTTCCTTCCGCCCTAGTCGTCATGCTTCCCCGAGCGGCCGTCGTCGCACGGCTCCTCGGTCTCGAAGCGGCCGGCCGCCGCCTCGGGGTTTTCGGGAAGCATGCACACGGGCATTCCCTTCTCCTCGGGGATCTCCCCTTCCCCTTCGTCAATGTGGGCGCGGTAGCGCAGCTCGCTGATGGCCTTGAGCTCATCGAAACGGAGCCGCTGCTTCCACTCCAGCTCACGCCGCAGACGCTTGGCCTCCTCCGGATAGGTCTTCTCCAGCAGGGCGTAGCGGTTCTCGCCCGACAGGAACTGCTGGAGTGTGCCATCCGGGGCCTTGGAGTCCACGCGCAGCGGGTTCTCCCCCTTCTCCGCCAGCCGCGGATCGTACCGGAACAGCGGCCAGTAGCCGGAGTCCACGGCCAACTTCTGCTCATACTGGGTCTTGCCCATGCCCTTGCGGATGCCCTGGTTGATGCAGGGCGCGTAGGCGATGATGAGCGAGGGGCCGTCGTAGCTCTCGGCTTCGGTGAAGGCCTTCATGAGCTGCTGCTTGTCCGCGCCCATGGAGACGGTGGCCACGTAAACGTAGCCGTAGCTCATGGCCATGCGGGCAAGGTCCTTCTTGGCGGTCTTCTTGCCCGAGGCCGCGAACTTGGCGATGGAGCCCAGCGGAGTGGCCTTGGAGGCCTGGCCGCCGGTGTTGGAGTAAACCTCCGTGTCCATCACAAAGATGTTGATGTTTTCGCCGGAGGCGATGACGTGGTCCAGGCCGCCGAACCCGATGTCATAGGCCCAGCCGTCGCCGCCGAAGATCCAGAAGCTCTTCTTGGAGAGCAGGTCGGCGTTCTCGCGGATGTCGGCCAGACGGCCGTTGCCGCCAGCGGTGCCCAGGACGGCCTTGACGCGGTCGCCCCACTGGCGGGAGCCCTCGGGGTCGTCCTTGTGCTCCAGCCACTGCTCAAGGGCTTCCTTGAACTCGCCCTCGGCCTCGGGAATGGCCTCCTTCACGCTGTCCACCAGCTTCAAGCGGCGCTGGTGCACGGCCATGTTCATGCCGTAGCCGAACTCGGCCGTGTCCTCGAACAGGGAGTTGCCCCAGGTGGGTCCGAACCCGTCGGAGTTGACGCAGTACGGGGTGGAGGGAGCGGAGGCGCCCCAGATGGAGGAACAGCCCGTGGCGTTGGCGATGTACATGCGCTCGCCCACCAGCTGGGTCAGCACCCGCACGTAAGGGGTCTCGCCGCAGCCCGCGCAGGCCCCGGAGAACTCCATGAGCGGGGTGTAGAACTGGCTGCCCTTCACGGAGTCCCGCTTCATGATGCCTTCCTTGAAGGGGATCTTGGCGGCGAAGTCGTAGTTGGCCTGCTGGGGACGCTCCTCGTCCAGGGGCTTCATGACCAGGGCCTTTTCCTTGGCCGGGCAGATGTCGGCGCAGTTGCCGCAGCCCATGCAGTCGAGCACGTCGACCTGCATGCGGTACTTCATGCCCTTCAGGGCCTTGCCCTTGGCCTCGAGGGTCTCGAAGCCCTCGGGCGCGCCGGCCATCTCCTCCTCGGTGGCCAGCACCGGCAGCAGGGCCGAGTGCGGGCAGACGAAGGAGCACTGGTTGCACTGGATGCAGTTTTCCTTGATCCACCGCGGCACCTGGATGGCCACGCCGCGCTTCTCGTACTGGGAGGTGGCGATGGGGAAGATGCCGTCCGGGCTGAAGGCGGACACGGGCAGTTTGTCGCCCTGCTGGGCCAGCATGGGCCGCATGACGTGCTTGACGAAATCGGGCTCGTCGAGTTCGGGCTTGGCCTCGTCCGTGGCCTCGGCCCAGGAGGCGGGGTAGTCGATCTTCTTCAGGCCGTCCACGGCGCGGTCCACGGCGTCGATGTTCATCTGGACGATCTTCTCGCCCTTCTTGCCGTAGGCCTTCTTGATGGACTCCTTGAGGTAGGCCACGGCGTCATCGAAGGGGATGACCTCGGCCAGCTTGAAGAAGGCGGTCTGCATGATCATGTTGATGCGGCCGCCCAGGCCCACCTCGGAGGCGATCTTCACCGCGTCCACGGCGTACAGGTCCAGCTTCTTGGAGGCGATCTCCCGCTTCAGGGAGGCGGGCAGGCGTTTGTCCATCTCCTCGGCGTCCCAGGAGCAGTTCAGCAGGAAGGTGCCGCCCTCCTTGATGCCCTCGAGCAGCTGGTACTGGTTGACGTAGGCCGGGTTGTGGCAGGCCACGAAGCCGGGCTTGTCCACCAGGTAGGTGGACTGGATGGGCTCGGGGCCGAAGCGCAGGTGGGAAACGGTCAGGCCGCCGGACTTCTTGGAGTCGTAGGCGAAGTAGCCCTGGCCGTAGAGGTCGGTGTTGTCGCCGATGATCTTGATGGCCTGCTTGTTGGCGCCCACCGTGCCGTCGGAACCCAGGCCCCAGAACTTGCACTGCACCGTGCCCTCGGGGGTGGTGTCCACGTAGTCCTCGACCTCGATGGAAGTGTGGGTGACGTCGTCCTCGATGCCGACCACGTAGTGGGTCTTGGGCTTGGCCTTGGCGGCGTTGTCGTAGACCGCCTTGACCATGGCCGGATTGAACTCCTTGGAACCCAGGCCGTAGCGGCCGGCCAGCACGCGGGGCTTGTGGTCGCCCTCGTGCTCGGCGAAGGCGGTCTGCACGTCCAGGTACAGCGGGTCGCCCGGGCCGCCGGGCTCCTTGGTGCGGTCCAGCACGGTGACGGTGGAGGCGGTGTGGGGGATGGCCTCCACCAGGGCGGACGTCTCGAAGGGACGGTACAGGCGGACCTTGACCAGGCCCAGCTTGTTGCCCCGGGCGTTCTCGTGGTTGACCACCTCCTCGATGGTCTCGGTGCCGGAGCCCATGGCCACGACCACGTGCTCGGCCTCGGGATGGCCCACGTAGTTGAAGAGGTCGTACTGGCGGCCGGTGAGCTGGCCGACCTTGGCCATGGCGTCGCGCACGTAGCCGGGCACGGCCTTGTAGAAGGTGTTGGCGGCCTCGCGGCCCTGGAAGTAGATGTCCGGGTTCTGGGCGGTGCCGCGGATGTCCGGGTGCTCGGGGTTCATGGCCTGGGCGCGGAAGGCGGCCACCTTGTCGCGGTTCACCAGCTTGGCCATGTCCTCGTAGTCGATCATCTCGACCTTGTTCACCTCGTGGGAGGTGCGGAACCCGTCGAAGAAATGCAGGAAGGGCACGCGGGACTCGATGGCGGCCAAATGGGCCACCAGGGCCATGTCCATGACCTCCTGCACCGAGCCGGAGGCCAGCTGGGCGAAGCCGGTCTGGCGGCAGGCGTAGACGTCGGCATGGTCGCCGAAGATGGACAGGGCGTGCGCGGCGATGGCCCGGGCGGAGACGTGGAACACGCCGGGCAGCAACTCGCCGGAAATCTTGTACATGTTGGGGATCATCAGCAGCAGGCCCTGGGAGGCCGTGAAGGTCGAGGTCAGGCTGCCCGCGGCCAGGGAGCCGTGTACCGCGCCGGCCGCTCCGGCCTCGCTCTGCAGCTGCTTGACGTTGACCGTCTGCCCGAAGACGTTTTTCCGCCCCTGGGCCGCCCACTCATCCGCGATCTCGCCCATGGTGGACGAGGGGGTGATGGGATAGATGGCCGAGCATTCACTCATGGCATACGCCACGTGGGCCGCGGCGGTGTTTCCGTCGATGGTCTGCATCTTCGCCATGGAAGAGGTCCTCCTGAGGGTTTTTCCGCAAAGCTTACCGAAACGGGATGATACTGAAACCGCTCCCCTGTGCGGTTGGCGTCCGGCTTGTTTGCGGTTGCGTTACAAATTCGATGCCGAAACGGGAGGATTAAGATGACTCCCGGCATTCCGTAGTCTTACACATTCTTGGCGCACAGCGTCCACTGCTTTGTCTGAAAAAGCGGACAATCTTCCCCGCTCTCGCATCCGAAAAAACGGACAGCAGCCGTACGAGCTTGTCCGGAAATCAGGACGCGGAATGGAGGTCGTGCTTCTTGAGCAGGGCGTAGAGATGGGAGCGGGACAGGCCGGAAAGCTCAAGCATCCTGGCCACATCTCCGTCTGTTTCCTCCAGGAGGCGCGAGAGGTAGGCTCGTTCCGCCAGTATCTTGTGTTGCTTGAGGCTCGGCAAGCCGCTCTTCAGGGTATCTTCCGGTGGTATGCCGGGGAGGTCGCCGGGCGACCCGGCGGATTCCTCCGCCGTATCTTCTCCGTCTACAGGGTCGAAGCGGGCCTTGGCCGCCTTGATGCGCAGGTCGGGGGGCAGGTGCATGGCGTACAGGGTGCGCTCGCGGCCGGAGGCCACCACCGCCCGCTCCAGTACGTTGAACAGCTCGCGCACATTGCCGGGCCAGTCGTGGGCGGTCAGCACCTCGAAGAAGTCCGCGGAGAAGCCCTTGGCGGGCAGGCCGTGCTCCCCGCACAGCTCGTCCACCCGCTCCACGGCCAGGGTCTTGAGGTCCTCGCCACGCTCCCGCAGGGGCGGCAGGCGCAGGTGGACCGTTTTCAGCCGAAAGAGCAGGTCGGAACGGAAGGCCCCCTCCTCCACCATCAACTCCAGGTCCCGGTTGGTGGCCGAAATGAGGCGGAAGTCCGAGGCCTCCTCCTTGGTGGCCCCCACCGGCCGGTACCGCTTTTCCTGCAGCACGCGCAAAAGCGATTTCTGCACACCTCCGGGCAGTTCGCCCACCTCGTCCAGAAAGAGGGTGCCCCCGTGGGCCACGGCCACCAAGCCCTTGCGGTCCTCGGTGGCGCCGGTGAAGGAGCCCTTGCGGTGGCCGAAAAGGGTGGACTCCACCAGAGTGTCGGTCAGGGAGGCGCAGTCCACCACCACGAAGGGCTTGGCCGCCCTGGCGGAGTTGGTGTGGATGGTGCGGGCGAAAAGCTCCTTGCCGGAGCCGGTCTCGCCGGTGACGAGCACGGCCGCGTCCGAAGCCGAGGCCGTGGCCACCTGGTCGAAGCAGGCCCGCATGGCCGGGGAGGAGCCCTTGATGCGGCCCAGTTCCAGGGCGCGGCGTCCGCCGCTGCGCCGCTTTTCCTCGCGGTAGCGCGCCGCCCGGTCCAGGGAAAGGGATATCTGTTTGATGGAGGCGGGCTTGACCAGATAGTCCCAGACCCCGCCCTGGATGGCCAGCTCCGCGCCGTCCGGGTCGCCCCGGCCGGTGAGGATGATGACCTCAGGCGGGTCGTCCAGCCCCTTGATGTCGGACATGAGGTCCAGGCCGTTGCCGTCGGGCAGACGCAGGTCCAGAAGGACCACGTCGAACCCGCCGCCGTCCAGTTTGGCGCGCGCCTCGGACAAATCGGCCGCCTGGCCGCATTCGAAGCCCCGGCGGCGGCCCAGGCTGCACATGGTGTCGCGGACCTCGGGCTCATCATCCACGATCAGGATGCGGGCCATGCGCCCTCCCCGCCGCTTCCGGCTTCAGGGGAGTCCCCCCGCCCTCGCGCCCGCCGTCGCCCAGGGCGCGGCAGACCGCCTCGGCCAGCTCCTGCCCGGTGAAGGGCTTGGCCAGCACTTTGACCACGTTGTCCACCCCCTCGGCCGCCTCGAATGCCTGGGCCCGGCCAGAGATCAGCAGCACGGGCAGCCCCGGCCAGCGGCGGCCGATGTCGCCGGCCAGCTGCACGCCGCTCTTGCCGGGCATGTCGAAGTCGGTGATGACCAGATCGAAACTCCGCTCCTCCAGCCGCCGCAGGGCCTCGTCCGCGCCCTCGGCGGGCACGGCCTCGAAGCCCAGCCCCCGCAGCACGCGCGGGTGGTGGCCAGCTGGTCCTGGTCGTCCTCCACGAAAAGCAGGCTGGCCCCGGACGCGCCCGTGGCCCGGGGCGATTCCACGGCCTCGCCCTCGGCGGCGGGCACGGCCGGGAGTATGATCTCGAAGACCGCGCCGTCGCCGGGTCCGCCCGCCAGCCGCACCGCCCCGCCATGGTTCTTGACCACGCCCAGCACCACGGACAGCCCCAGGCCGGTGCCCTCGTGCTTCCCCTTGGTGGTGAAGAAGGGGTCGAATATCTTGTCCGCGATGGCCGGGTCGATGCCCGGGCCGGTGTCGGCCACGGTGAGTTTGAGCGCGGGACCCGCGCGCATGCGCAGAAGCCCGGCCTCCTCGCAGTCCGGCTCCATGCGGGAAAGGGAAACGGTCAGCCGCCCGCCGGTCTCCCGCATGGCCTGGAAGGCGTTGGTGCAGAGATTCATGAGCACCTGGTAGATCTGGGTGGGGTCCACCATGACCCGTCCGGCTTCCTCGGCCTCCGGGTCCACCTGGGCGCTGACCTCGATGTTGCGCGGCAGGGAGGGGGTGAGCAGCCCGGCGGTCTCGCGCACCAGTTCGGCCAGATTGGTGGGCCGAAAGCCCTCCTGCGAGGGCCGGGAGAAGGCCATGATCTGCTCCACAAGCCGCTTGCCGCGCTGGGCCGCCTTGAGCACGCGGCCAAGGTCGCGGCCCGCTTCGCTCTCCTCGTCCACATCCATCATGGCCAGCTCGGTGGAGTTGACGATGGAGGTCAGGATATTGTTAAAATCGTGCGCCACGCCGCCGGCCAGGGCGCCGATGGCCTCCATCTTCTGCGACTGCAGCAGCTGCCGCTCCAGGTTGATCTCGCGGGTGACGTTCTCCGCCGTGGACAGGGTGCCCACTGCCTTGCCCTGGGCGTCGTACAGCGGAACCTTGTTGACCTCCAGCCAGACCGTTTCGCCTCCCTCCTCCTGGCGCGGGTCGCGCAGGGAGACGCGGGCGCGCAGCTTGGACTTCTGGGTGCGCAGCACCTCGCGATCCATGGCCGCGGCCCATTCAGTGAAGCGGCCCGACTTCATGAACTGCTCGTCGGAGCGGCGGATGACGTCGGCCGGGTCTGACAGCCCGAAGAACTCGGTGAAGGTGCGATTGGCCCCCAGGTAGCGCTGGTCGGCGTCCTTCCAGCACACCAGCTGGGGGATGGTGTCCATGAGGATCTCAAGAAAGGAGAGCTGCCCCTTGAGCCGCTCCTCGATGCGCCGGCGGCGCAGGATGTTCATGATGAGCAGCGCGGACAGGGCGGTGAGCAGGATGAAGGCCACCAGGCCCGTCCAGAAAAGCTCCTTGGAAATCTCGTAGAAGGCCTTGGGCGCGTTGACGATGGTGGAGCCCTCGGGAAGCTTGGTTTCCGGCACCCGCCAGCGTTGCAGCTCGTTGTAGTCGAAGAGGTATGGGTTGTCCGCCTCGCGCACCACCGGGATGGAGGACGGGGCCTGGCCGCGCAGCAACCGCGCCGCCAGGCCGCCGGTCAGGCGACCGTGGTCCACGCCGGAAATCAGTTTGCCGCCCACGCTGCCGTGGCCCAGCAGGAAGGCCCAGGTGGAGTAGACCGGCCTGCCGGAGACCTCGGCCACCCTGGCCTGCACTTCGCCCGGATCGAAGAAGCGCCCCCCGTGTTCGTCGCTCTCCCGCTGGAAGAAGGGGATGTAGAATACGATGTCACCGGAACCGAGATTGCGAAGGTCCTCAAGCATGGATTCCAGGGAGCCGTGCAGGTACTCGAAATCCAGGCTGCCGCCCAACTGCTCCTCGGCCTGCCGCACCTGGGCGCGGATGGCCCGGCCCGTGACCGAGTCGTCGCCCACCACCACCACGCGGGAGGTGCCGGGGTGCAGCCTGCGGGCCACCCGCAGGGTGGCGGCCACATCGGTGTTCTCCAGCACGCCGGTTGCGGGCAGTCCCTGGATGCGGGCGGGGTCGAAGTCGTTCACTCCGCAGAATACCAGTGGAGCCTCGGGAAAGAGTTGTTCCCGGTGGTCCAGGGCGAAATCGAAGGCGTAGTTGTCCGAGGCCACCACCAGATCGAAGGTTTGGTCGCGGTACTTGGCTTCCAGCCAGCGGAAGAGTTCTCCCTCCGCCTGCTGCCCGTGCCGTTTGGTGTCCAGGTACTCGAGGAACAGGTCGGCGGGCACTCCGCGTTCGGCCAGTTCCAGCCGCAGCCCCTCCACGATGTTGTCCGACCAAGCGTAGCCGTCGTGGTAGGAGTTGAGCACCAGGACGCTGCGCTTGGCGCCGGACGCGGGCGGCGCTTCGGACGCGCTGGCCGGGAAATGGAGGAGGACGGCGGCCAGCAGCAGGACCGCGAGGGTGGTGGCTCGGTGCATGATCGGGTTTTTCTCCGGGGGCGGGACGCGTGGGCCCCGCCCCTGCTCCATACTGCCTCAGCCCTTCCCCGCAAGGGGGTCCCCGGCCAGGACCGAGGCGGGCACCGCGGCGGCCGAGGCCGCGCCGGTGAGGAGCATGGCCTGCACCATCTGGGTGCGGTAGGCCTCCAGTTCCCCGGCCACGGCCTCCCGGCCGCCACCGAACACCGCCGTCACCAGGGGGCGGCCCACCAGCACGCCGTGCGCGCCCAGGGCCAGCAGTTTGAGCGCGTCCGCGCCGGAGCGCACCGCGCCGTCGGCGAATACGGTCATGTCCGAGCCCACCCTGCGGGCGATGCGGGGCAGCACCTCGGCCACGCCGGGAGTGTGGTCCAGCACCCGGCCGCCGTGGTTGGAGACCACGATGCCGGCGCACCCGGCGTCGCGGGCGGCCTCGGCCTCGTCCACGGTCATGATGCCCTTGGCCAAAAAGGGCAGCCCGGTGGAGCGCACCAGTTCCTCCAGCTCGGCCGGAGTCTTGGGGCCCACTGGCTGGCCGAACTTGGCCATGGTGATGAGGCCCGCGCCGTCAACGTCCACGCCCACAGCGGTGGCTCCGGCCTCTTCCGCGCGGTGCAGGCGGGCCTTGATCTCGTCCTGGGAGCGGGGCTTGATGACGGCCACCCCGCCGCCGTGCTCGCGGATGGCCGCCAGCCCGGAGTCGAACATGGCCGGGTCGGCCCCGTCGCCGGTCCAGCCCAGGGACCCGGCGTCCCCGCAGCCGCCGACGATGGCGGAGATGAACTCCTCCTCGCCCATGCCGCCGCCCATGTTGTAGGACACCCCGGTCATGGGGGCGGCCTGGATGGGCGTGGCGAACTCCTTGCCGAAAAAGGAGGCGGAGGTTTCCACCTCGGTCACGCCGTGCAGGGTGCGCATGGCCAGGCGCACTTCGGCCAGCGCCTGGTGGTTGGCGGTGAAGGCGCTGCCGGTCCCGGCCCCGCCCATGCCGGGGACTTCCCCGGAGCAGGCCACGCCGTGGCAGACCTTGCAGACCCTGCAGAACCCTTTCAGCCGCTCGCGGGCGGCATCGCGCGTCGCCTTGTCCATGTCGTCTCTCCTTTGCCTGATTGCAAACAAACTTCGAACCGAAGTCTAAGCATGGATCGGGCCAAGAGGGAATGCCCGCTCCAACATGCCGCCGTTTCATCGTTTCCTTGCGGCGGCCGCATCGCTTTGCCGTAGACTGTCCGATTTTTCGGACAAGGACAACCCCCTTGCCCCGCCCGGCTTTCCGCGTACAATGCCCAAGCAGGGGAAGATATGCAGTTTTTCGGTCACGGCAATCTCGACTGGGGCGCGCTGGCACCGTTGGCCTTCGGCCTGTTGACGGTCATACTGGCCGTTTTGGTGCTCAACCGCTTTGTGCGCGCCCGCCGCAAGCCGCCCCCGGACTTGCGGCTCAACGACCCCGGACGCATCCACCGCCTTTTGCGGGAAACGGCCGACCTCAATGGCCGCTTCGACGTCAGCCTGGAGCGCGCGCCCCAGCGGCTCATGGCCTGCCTGCTCACCGAGGTCACGGACGAGGCCCTGCTGGTCGAGCCTCCGGCCACGGTCAAGCCCACCGAGAGCCTTATCGGCCAGAACGTCGACTGCTACCTCACCGTGGGCAGTGGCGAGGGCATGCTCTTTTACTCCTTTTCCAGCCATATCACCGGCATCCGCAAGGGCAAGCGCCCCGCCCTGCTGCTGGACCCGCCCACGGTCATGCATCCCTATTCCAGACGCTCCGCCCTGCGCAGCGACATCCCCGAGGACGTCACCGCCGAGGCGCGGGTGTGGGACGTGGCCGATTCCCTCAAGCTCGACAAGGCCGCCCCCGAGGCGTGGAACGCCCCCTGCTGGCCTCCACCGGCGATGCGCCGGGACGGCCCGTGCGGCTGGACGACATCTCCAGCATGGGCGTGCGGCTGGGCAACGTCACCTTACAGGCCAACCGTCCCTTCGCCGAGCGCCACCCCGCCCTGGTGCTGCAGCTCTCCCTGACCGACCCCGCCGACCGCGAGCGGATCAACGACTTCTGGCTGGTGGCCGAACCGCGCAACGAGCGCGCCGAGGCCGAGGACGGCGAGACCAGGGGCCAGCTCGGCCTGGCCTTCACCCACT
Source organism: Desulfohalovibrio reitneri (assembly GCF_000711295.1). Classification (NCBI taxonomy): domain Bacteria; kingdom Pseudomonadati; phylum Thermodesulfobacteriota; class Desulfovibrionia; order Desulfovibrionales; family Desulfovibrionaceae; genus Desulfohalovibrio; species Desulfohalovibrio reitneri. The sequence goes on from NZ_JOMJ01000003.1 coordinate 1,341,892, forward strand.
ACGCCGAATCCGTCGAGGAGGGCCTAGCCTGGCACAAGCTGGAGCACGGCGACGAGGTGCCCGGTCTGGGCGACACGGTTTTCCGCTATCACGTGCTGGTCCACCGCGCCCGCAAGGGGCTTGACGACGAGGACCAGGCCCAGCGCGAACGGCGGCGCGCCGAGAAGCTGGACTCCGACCTGGACGACATCATCAACCGTTCGGGGCGCAAGGGGTAGCCCCGCCTCTCTCCACGCGGTGGACGCCTTTCCCCTCATTTCCTGCCTCCTGGGACTCGGCCTGGGAGTGCGCGCCGACAAGGCGGCTGCGCGGCTGCGCCCCGACTCCCCCCGGCCCAGCCCGCTCCGCCTGGCGGCGACTGTGCTGACCATGGGCCTGTGGGCCTGGCTGGCCGCCGAACGCTACGGTTTCTCCGCCCACTGGGGCGCGGCCCTCCTCTTCGGTTGGCTGCTGCTGACCGTCTCCTCCGTTGACCTGGCCTGCTTCCGCATCCCCGACGCCCTTTCCCTGCCGGGCGCGGCCCTGGCCCTGCCCGCCGGAGCCTTCCTCTACGGCCTGGGCTGGGATGCCGTCATCGGCGCGCTGGCCGGGGCGGGATTCCTGCTGGCCGCCCAGCAGGGGCACCGTCTGCTGACCGGGGGGCGCGAGGGGTTGGGCGGCGGCGACGTCAAGCTCATGCTGCTCATCGGCGGCCTGCTGGGCTGGCGGCTGCTGCCGCTGGTGCTGCTGTTGGCCTGCGCCGCCGCACTGCCCGCCTCGATCCTCTACCTCGGCCGGCGCCGGGCCGACGGGGATCACCTGGCCGTCCCCTTCGGCCCCTTCCTGGCCCTGGGGGCCGGGGTCTGCCTGCTCTACGGGCCCGCGCTGTGGCGGGCCTGGCTTCGCGGCGGCAACGGCTTCTCCCCCTGACCCTCCCTCCCCGCGAGGCCGCCGCATTCCTGGCGAGCATCGACGCACAACGAGCGATGTGCTAGCTTTTTGGATACATCCCTCCCAAGGAGCCGCCATGGAAGCCAGGATGCTGCACGTCTACCGCAACACCCCGTACGGCCGGGAAACCCTGCTCTGCTCGGCCCACTTCTGCAAGAAGCTCGACCTCACCCTGCGGGTGTACATCCCCCGCCACCGCAAGTTCCTGATCTATTTCCCCAACGAGGCCATGCAGGTGGATCTGGATTCCTCCTACATGGCTTCCCCGGACACGGCCGAGGAGCGGGTGCGGGAGCTTCTGGACGAATCCGGCGCGCGCTACGACATTCTGGACAAGCCCGGCTTCACCGCCTCCAACCTGCCGGACCTGCCCGCGGACTACGACTTCATGGCCTGCCCCCGCGTGATGAGCGAAAAACCCGCCACCATCGCCCTGGGCAAGATCGGCAACCGCGTGCGCGCCCTGCTCAAGACGGCCACCTTCCCCATCCTGCTGCACGCCTCGGTGTGCAAGCCCTGGAAATCGGTGGCCGTGCTCTTCGGCGGCTCGGAGAACGGGATCCGTTCCGTGCGGTTGGGGGCGCGGGTGGCCCGGCTCTGCGGCTGCCCCCTGGACGTCTTCACCCAGGCGGACAAGCCAAGGCAGCGGGACAAGGTGGAAAAGGCCATCGACAAGGCGGGGCTGCGCACCATCTTCGACTACGAGGTCCGCCGCTGGCACGTTTTCGAGTCCGGCGACCTGGAGGAGAACCTCTACGCCGTGCCCCACGACTCCTTGGTGACCCTTGGAGCCTACGGCCATGGCTTCATCAAGGACAACTGGTTCGGTTCGGTCATGGAGCTGGTGCAGTCCACCATGCCCAACGCCATGCTGGTGGCCGGGCCCAACTTCGTGGTGCCGGACACGGACGAGGAGGCCGCGCACTAGATGCCCGCACCCAGGCAGACGACCGGGGTGCCCGGTCCGGTGGCCTGGCACGGGGCCATCAAGACCCACGCCACTTGGCTGTTCTACTTCGCATCCATCGGCCTCATCTCCGGGCTGGGGGCCATCGCCTTCCACACCCTCACAGAGCTGGGGATGCACTATTTCCTGGACACCATGGCCGGGTACCGGCCGTCCCTGCCCGCGGGCGAACACCCCCTGCTGCCCCACACCGACACCCCCCTCATCCGCTGGATGCTCCTGGTTCTCCCCACGGCCGGGGGGCTGGTCTCCGGCTGGCTGGTCTACACCTTCGCTCCGGAGGCCGAGGGCCACGGCACGGACGCGGCCATCGAAGCCTATCACAACAAGGGCGGCATCATCCGCGGCCGGGTGCCCATCATCAAGACCATCGCCTCCACCATCACCCTGACCACCGGCGGCTCGGGCGGCCGCGAGGGACCCATCGCCCAGATCGGCGCTGGTTTCGGCTCCTTCCTGGCCTCCAAGCTGAAGCTCTCGGAGCGGGAGCGACGCATCATGCTGGCCGCCGGGGTGGGCGCGGGCGTGGGGGCCATCTTCCGCGCCCCCCTGGCCGGGGCGCTGTTCGCCTCGGAGGTGCTCTACTCCGAGGCGGACTTCGAGTCCGAGGTGCTCATCCCGGCGGGCATCTCCTCGGTGGTGGCCTACTGCACCTTCTGCCTGGTCTTCGGCTGGGGTTCCCTCTTCGCCGCGCCGGAGTTCAGCTTCTCCTCCCCGCTGGAGCTTGGCCCCTACGCCGTGCTGGCCGGGGTGCTCCTGCTGGGCGGCTGGATCTACTCCACCACCTTCTACAAGGTGCACGACGCCTTCGGGGCCATCCCCATCCCCAGCCACGTCAAACCGGCCATCGGCGGCCTGCTCACCGGCGTCGTCGGCTTCTTCCTGCCCGAGACGCTGGCCTTCGGCTACGGCGTGCTGCAGGGGGGGCTGTTCAACGAGCTGCCCATGCTTCTGCTGCTGGGCGTGGCCGGGGGCAAGATCCTGACCACCGCCTTCACCATCGGCTCCGGCGGCTCGGGCGGCGTCTTCGGCCCCTCGGTGGTCATCGGCGGCTGCCTGGGCGGGGCCGTGGGGCAGGTCTTCCAGCTGGTCGCCCCGGCCCTGGCCCCGGACCCGGGGGCCATGGTGCTGGTGGGCATGGCGGGGTTCTTCACGGCCGTCTCGGCCACTCCGGTGTCCACCATCATCTTCGTCTCGGAGATGACCAACTCCTACTCCCTGCTGCTGCCCTCGCTGCTGGTCTGCTTCCTCTGCCAGCTCCTCTCCCGCTCCTCCATCTACCGCGAGCAGGTGGCCAACAAGTTCTCCTCCCCGGCCCACGCGGGCGAGATGTTCACCGACATCCTGCAGGAGTACACCGTGCGGGACATGCTGGACCGGGTGCGCTGGGTGGAGCCGGTGCCCGAGGACATGAGCTTCCGCCGCTTCAAGCGCCTCTTCACGTCCACGGACCAGCACTACTTCCCGGTGCTGGACGACAAGGGGGGGCTGACGGGAATCTTCTCGGCCAACGACGTGCGGGCCATACTGCTGCAGCCGCACATGGACGACCTCATCAACATGCGCGACCTGGCCCGCTCGGACATCATCAAGGTCACGCCGCGAGAGGACCTGGGCTCGGTGATGCGCAAGCTGACCCAGCGCAACCTCGACGCCCTGCCCGTGGTGCGCCAGGACGACCCCCAGGCGCTTTTGGGCATGCTGGGCCGGCGGGAGGCCATCGCCTTTTACAACGAGAAGATGGCTGAACTGCGGGAGCGGGAGTAGCCCTCGGCGGTCACGCCGACGGGGAAGAACAGCGCCCCCGCCTATGGGTCAGGAGGGGCCGGCTCGTCCATGCGGCAGACCGCTCGGTTCCTGCCCTCCCCCTTGGCCCGGTAGAGGGCCTTGTCCGCCAAGTCCAGCACTTCCTCCAGGCTGCGCCGCGCTTTACTGAAATTCAACTCCGAGACGCCGATGGAGGCGCTGAGGGGTATGGTCTGGCCGCCGAAGGAGACCTCCAGTTCAGCGACCCCGGCGCGGATGCGCTCGGCAAGCTGGCACGCCTCGTCCATGGAAGTGTTGGGCGCGAGCACGGCGAACTCTTCCCCGCCGTAGCGCACCACCATGTCCGAGCCGCGCAAGATGGCGGCAAGCAAGTCCCCCATCCGCCTGAGCACCTCGTCCCCGGCGGTGTGGCCATGGGTGTCGTTGATGCGCTTGAAGTGGTCCAGATCGATCATCAAACAGGCCATGGGCTCACCGGAACGCTCATGCAGCTTGACCAGGCGGGAGGCCTCGATCTGCAGGAAACGCCGGTTGGGCAGGCCGGTGAGGGGATCGGTGACCGTGGTCCGCTCCAGGTCGGCGATGGTGCGGCGGATCTTGCCCAGCATGGCCTGGAAGGCCTGGTCCAGGGTGCGTACCTCCTTGGGCGCGGAACGGCCCGGCGGCATGGGGTCCACGGCCTGGTAGCCCTTGTCGATGAGAATCCGGGCGGTGTCCGCCAGATTCTGTATCGGGGCCACGATGGACGAGGTCAAGGAGAAGAGCACCGGCAGCAGCACCAGCAAGGTCAACCCAAGCCCCAGGCCGAGCAGGGCCAGGGTGTTCCAGAAAGCGGCCATGATCTCCTTGCGCGACATCTCCGAGACCAGCAGCCATTCGCCTTCCTTGGCCGGTCGGCTGACCACGTGGATGGCCCTCCCGGTGCGGCTGCGGTAGCGCATGCCCTTTCCCGCCCCGCTCAGGGCACGCAGGGTGCCCTGGGAAATGATGGGGATCTCCAGATCCTCGTCCAGCCGGGGAAACTGGAAAAAGCCCTTGGGGCGACCAAGGGCGCGGCCCTGGCCGTCGAAGATGTAGGAGTCGCCGGAGCGGCCTATCCGCAGTTCGGTGAGCAGTTGGGTGATGCTCTCAAGGCGCACCGAGGCGGAGGCGATTCCGGCGAAACGCCCCTCCCCGTCCCGCAGGGGGGCGGCGAAGATGATCATGGGGTCGCCCGTGGCCCGGCCGAGAATGACCTTGGAGATGGTCGGGCCGGAACGGGCCTTGCGGAAGTAGTCACGGTCCTCCACGGAGATTCCGAGGAGTGAGTCGTCCGACGCGGCGACGATTACACCTCTGTCGTCGACCGCCAAGGCGGAGGAGACACCGGGGTTCTGCTCCACGAAATCCCGGAGCAAGGGCGGCAGGTCCCCATCGCGCAGGGGCGGGTTGAAGGCCGGCAAACTGGAGAGGAATACCACATCTGTTAGTTCCTCCTCCAGCCAGTCCTCCACGAACCGCTGTTTGAAGCGCAGGTTGTCCCGCATTTCCTGCAGGCGGTTCTCCTCAACCTCCCCCTGCACGACCAGCACGAACGTGCCCAGCGCGAAGAGCACGGGCAGGCATGCCGCCAGCAGCGCGAACAGCTGCAACCGTGCTCGAATGGTGTTGTTGAACAACATGAATACGTCCTTCCCCCGAAAGACCTTCCCCCGTGGGGAAGCATAGGGGAGAACCCGGCGCGGCACAAGCGCGGGAAGGGGGAGCCGCCGGGAAACGGCGGCTACGGCCGCACGAACTCCTTGCGCGCTTGAACCACCTTCCACAGGTACCGCCGGGTCTCGGCGTAGGGGTGGTCGTGGCGCAGCTTGCGGTAGACCTCGTCCGGGTCCAGGGCATTGATGCGGGAGAAGGCGCGCTCGTGGGTGGAGGCGAACATGCGCAGCACGCTGCCCGCCCCGCCGTTATAGCCGGATATGACGGCGTACTCGCGGGACACGGGATGCGCCACCCCGTCCAGGTAGCGGGTGTCCAGCAGGTTCAGGTAGGCGGTGCCGTAGAGGATGTTGGTCTCGGGCCGCAGCAGCTCGTCCTCACCCGGGATGCCCGCGTGGCCGTGCAGGTGGCGGTAGACGTCCGCCCCGGCCGTGGTGGGCACCACCTGCATCAGCCCGAAGGCCGGGGCGTGGGACACGGCGTAGGGGTTGAAGTTGGATTCCACCCGCATGATGGAATAGATGAGGTTGCGGGAGACGCCCCACCGCTCGGCGTTCTTTCGCACCAGGGGATCGTACTTGGCGGCCCGCACCGAGACGTGGTCCTCCACCATGGGGAAGGTCACCCGCCGCGCGGTGGTCTCGCCGCCCCGCACCTCGCGCCGGTCCAGGCGATTGGCCAGCAGCCAGTCGGCGTAGCGCCCGGCCCGCCACTCCCAGCGGATGTCCTTGTCGTCGTGGTCCTTCACCTCGCCCAGCAGGTACGGGGTGTCGCCCAGTTTCACCGGCTCCGAGGAAAACAGGTCCACCGCCCGGGGGTCGTCCGGCGTCAGCAGGGTGGTCACGATGGCCGTATGCAGTGAGTCGCGCGGGGTTTCCTGGTCCACGGTCTCCACCGTCACCAGCCCCTGGTCGAAGTCCACCATGGCCCGGCTTTTGTAGTTCTGGGTGTACTTGACGTACTTTTTGGGCTCGGGGGTCTCGGCCTCGTCGCGGCCCCACTCCCCGCCCGCGGCCCGTTGCAGGGCCTGCATGATCTGCTCGAAGGCCTCGCGGAAGGCGCGGGCGTCGCGCTGCAGCTGGGCGGGATTGGCGGCGTAGGCCGCTCCGCGCCGAGCCAGGACGCGGGCGGCCGTGGTTCCGCTGGGATTGGTGGCGATGGACACCGCATCCGACACCGCGCCGCGGCAGGCGGGCAGCAGCAGGCAGGCGGCCAGGGCGGCGATGGCGGCGAGAAGGGCGGCGCGTCGGAGCATTCGGTTCCAAAGCCCCCGGGGCTGGACTTGGCGGCCGGGGGGTTGTATGCGGGGCGTCCGCCGACTGACCGGCCCGGACGCCCGCAAGGAGGATACCCGCCATGGCCGAGTGGCTCAACCAGTTCGTGATGGCCTTCATCCCGCTTTTCGTGGCCATCGACCCCATAGGCATGGCCGGCATGTTCGTCGGCCTGACCGAGGACGTGGCCGAGGCCGAACGCAGCCGCACCGCCAAACACGCGGCGGTCACCGCCCTGGTGGTGGGGCTGGGCTTCATGGCCATCGGCCGCTTCCTGTTCCAGGCCATCGGCATCACCATCGGCGATTTCCAAATGGCGGGCGGCCTCATCCTGCTCATCGTGGCCTCGCGCAGCCTGCTGGACTACGAGCGCAAGGCCACCCCCCTGTCCGAGGACTTCGGCGTGGTGCCCCTGGGCCTGCCCCTCATCGCCGGACCGGCCATGCTTTCCGCCCTGCTCGTCCTGCAGGACACCGCCGGGGTGGGCCCGACCATCGCCGCCTTGGTGGTGAACATGTTCCTGACCTGGTTCTCCATGCGCCACGTGAAGGCGGTCATGCGGGTCATGGGCAAGCGCGGCGTGCGGGCCGTGTCCAAAATCATCTCCCTGCTGCTGGTGGCCTTCGCCGTGCACATGATCCGCGTGGGCTGGCAGCGCGTCATGGACGGGGCGGTGACGTGAGGGCCCCCGGGGCCCTGCGGGCCGATCTCCTCCTGCTGGTCACGGCCGCCATCTGGGGGGCCGCCTTCGTGGCCCAGCGCATGGGCATGGACCACGTGGGGCCCATGACCTTCAACGGCGTGCGCTTCGCCCTGGGCGCGGCCGCCATCACCCCCCTGGCCCTGCGCAGCGCGGGCTCCAACCTGCCGCCCTACCCCGCCAAAAAGGCGGCCGCCGCCGCCCTGCTGGCCGGGTTCGCCCTGTTCTGCGGCGCGGCCTTCCAGCAGTGGGGGCTGGTGACCACCACCGCGGGCAAGGCGGGCTTCATCACCGGGCTGTACGTGGTCATCGTGCCGCTCATCGGGCTGGCCCTCTTCCGCCAGCGGCCCGGGGCTTGGTCCTGGATGGGAGCGGCCTTGGCCGCGGTGGGGCTCTACCTGCTCTCCATCCGGGGCGACTTCACCATGTCCTTCGGCGACTTCCTGGTGCTCATCTGCGCCCTGTTTTTCGCCGGGCACGTGCTCTGCGTGGGCCACTTCGCCCCGCGCCTGAACCCGGTGCGCTTCGCCTGCGTGCAGTTCTGGATATGCTCCCTGCTTTCCCTGCTGGCGGCCTTCATCCTGGAGGAACCGGCCTGGGCGGGCATCAAGGACGCGGCCGTGCCCATCCTCTACGGCGGGCTGGGCTCGGTGGGCATCGCCTACACCCTGCAGGTGGTGGCCCAGCGCGACGCCCCGGCCGCCCACGCGGCCATCATCCTCTCCCTGGAGGGGGCCTTCGCCGCCCTGACAGGCTGGCTCATCCTGGGCGAGACCCTGGACACGCGCGGCCTCATTGGCTGCGGGCTGATGCTGGCGGGCATGCTGGCCTCGGAGCTGGGCGGGCTGTTCGGCTCATCCAAGGAGCCCGCGCCGGAGCCCGCCGTGGCGGCGGAACCCCTGGCGGCGGAACACGCGGACCGGACTACGTAAACAGCCCGAACACCTCGTCCACGGCCCGGGCGGACACCTCGGCCGCCCGCGCCTGGAAAACCTCGTTGTGCAGGCAGCGAGTCCAGCGCACCAGCGGTTCGCGGGCCAGGGACCGGCGGAAGGGGGCCAGCCCCGCCCGGGTCCACTCCTCGGCCACCACCCCGGCCGCCGGGCAGTCCAGCGGAGCGGGCCGGAAGGCCTGCATATCCCGGTACAGGGAATCCACGAACCGCCTGGCCCGGGCCTCGGCCCCTTCGCCCTCCAGGCCGCCCAGCCGCTCGGGTAGCACGGCCACCACGCCGTCGGCCATGGAGCGGCGGGCCGTTAGCTTGGCCCGCACGTAGCCGGGGCCGAAGCGCAACAGGTTGCGGGCGTGGCGCAGCAGGTTGCCCAGGCCGGAGTCCTCGTCCCAGACCGGGTCCAGTCCCAGCAGCCCCACCGCGCGGCCCCGCGCTTGCAGCAGCCGGGCCGCCTCGATGGCCAGCTTGAGGTCCAGGCAGAAGCCGCCCAGCACCACCGGTCCAGCAGGGAGGGGGTGAAGAGGACGCGCGTGATGCGGTTCTCCGCCAGATAGTCCACCAGTTCGCGCGGGGAGTAGACCGCGCCCGGCGGGGGAATATGCAGGCAGGCCCCTTGCAGCAGCGGCCGCAGACATTCCCAGACGAAGAAGATGGAGCAGGCCTCCCGCTCGGCCTCGGCGTAGGGCAGGTGCTCGTAGCGCCAGAAGTAGGAGTTCACCGCCCCCCGGTGCGGGCAGAGGATGCCCTTGGGCTCGCCCGTGGTGCCGGAGGTCATGACGCAGTAGGCTGGGTCGTCCGGCCCGACTTCCGGGAAACGCTCCGGCGGGGCGGGCATGGCTTCCCGCCAGCCCGGATCCAGGCGCAGGGTCGTTTCCCGCCAGGGCGCTGTCAGCCCGTCCGCCCACTCCCCCGCGGCTCACACGGCCAGGGGCTGCACCGCCTCCAGGGTGCGGTCGCGGGCGGCGGGGGGCAGGTCGGTGTCCAGGGGCATGTAGGCCGCGCCCGCCTTGAGCGCGCCCAGGTAGTCGGCCATGAAGGCGGCGCTCTCTTCCATGTGCAGGGCCACTATGGCCCCCGGCCCCGCGCCGCGCTCAATTAGCCACCCGGCCACCAGGTCGGAGTCGCGGTCCAATTGGGCGCAGGTCAGCCGCTCGGCACCGTCCGCCACCGCCGGGGCGTGGGGCGTGCGGGCCGCCTGCTCGCGGAAGAGCCGGTGCAGGGTCTTGTCCAGCGGGTAGCCCCGCCGCTCCCCCTTGGCTATGGAAAGGGTTCGCTTGTCCGTCACCCGTCATCCCCCTCGGTCAGGTTGGACGAATCATGCCAGCCTGCCCTATCATGGCCCGGCCGGGAAGGCGACCCGCCGTGCGCCCGGACAACGCGGGAGGGGGACGACATGGACGACACCACGCGCCTGTGGAGCGACGAGATGGCCGCGCGGGACGCGGCCCGGGCGGGCTTTGGGGAAAGCCTGGCCCGCGACTGGCGGCGCAACGCGGGCAGCGCCAAGGGCCGCCTTATACTGACTCTGTACCGCGTGGCCCACATCTTCGCGTCCAGGCCCAGGTCCAGCCCGGTGTGGTGGCTGGGGCTGCCGTTCATGGTGGCCTACCGCCTGCTGGTGGAGTGGCTGCTGGGCGTGGAGCTGCCCGCGGCCGCCCGCGTGGGTCCGGGGCTGGCCCTGCACCACGGCGTGGGGCTGGTGGTGAACGCCTACACCGTCATCGGGGCGGACGTGACCCTTCGCCACGGGACCACCCTGGGCCACAAGTCCTCCGAGCCGGAGGCGGAGCGCCTCTGCCCCCTGGTGGCGGACGGCGCGGACCTGGGCTCGGGCTGCACCATTCTGGGCCCGTTGCGCGTGGGCCGGGGCGCGGTGGTGGGCGCGGGGTCGGTGGTCACTCGCAACGTGGAGGACGGCGGCGTGGTGGCGGGCAACCCCGCCCGCCCGGTCACGCCCAGGGAGGGCTGACCTTCCCGCCCCCACCGCGTCAGCGGCCGGGGCTTCCCGTACGCGCCCGCGTCCTGGCGCCGTCCTTTCAGCCAACGCCTCGCCGCAAAACCGTTTCCAGGCGCGGTTTTCGCTTGCCTAGCCGTTTTTTTCCGTCATATACTGGACGATGGGCTTTCCGCCCAGATCACCCTCCGGAGGACTTTGCAACGTGACCGCGACCCAGAAGAAGAGCTTCGACGTCATCATCGTGGGCGGCGGCCCGGCCGGGCTGTTCGCCGCCTACCACCTGGCCGAGCATTCCGACCTCGACGTCCTGCTCATCGACAAGGGCAAGGGGCCCAGCAAGCGCAAGTGCCCCATCGCCCAGCAGACCTACGCCGACTGCGTCAAGTGCCGCCCCTGCAACATCCTTGCGGGCGTGGGCGGCGCGGGCCTCTTCTCCGACGGCAAGCTCAACTTCATCCACATCCTGGGCAAGACCGACCTCACCCAGTTCATGCCCGTGCCCGAGGCCAAGGCGCTCATCGACGAGACCGAGGCCATCTTCAACCGCTTCGGCATGGACGCCCCGGTCTACCCCACGGACATGGACCGCGCCCGGTCCATCCGCAAGGAGGCCCGCAAAAAGGGCGTGGACCTTCTGCTCATCAAGCAGAAGCACCTGGGCTCGGACAAGCTGCCCGGCCACATCGAGACCATGAGCGAGCACATCCGCTCCAAGGGCGTGACCATCCACACCTCCGAGGAGGTGCGGGACGTGGAGGTGGAGAACGGCGCCATCACCGGCGTGACCACCAACCGGGGCACCTACGCCTGCAAAGACGTCATCCTGGCCCCCGGCCGGGTGGGGGCGGAGTGGATCGGCAAGCTGGCCGAACGCCACGGGCTGGAGCGCTCCCAGCGCGGCATCGAGGTCGGGGTGCGGGTGGAGGTCCACAACGACATCATGGCCGACCTCACGGACATCATCTACGACCCCACCTTCTTCGTGCAGACGGACAAGTACGACGACCAGACCCGCACCTTCTGCACCAACCGGGGAGGCTTCGTCTCCCTGGAGAACTACCAGGACTTCGTCTGCGTCAACGGCCACGCCTACATGGACCACAAGTCGGAGAACACCAACTTCGCCTTCCTTTCCAAAGTCATCCTCACCGAGCCGGTCACCGACAACCAGGCCTATGGCGAGTCCATCGGCCGTTTGGCCAGCCTCATCGGCGGGGGCAAGCCCATTCTGCAGCGTTTCGGCGACCTGGTGCGCGGCCGCCGCTCCACCTGGAACCGCGTCTCCAAGGGCGCGGTGGACCCCACCCTGACCGACGTGGTCTGCGGTGACATTGCCATGGCCCTGCCCGAGCGCATCCTGACCAACATCGTGCAGGGGCTGGAAAAGCTGGACGGCATCGTGCCGGGCGTGGCCAACGACGAGACCCTGCTCTACGCCCCGGAGATCAAGTTCTTCGCCACCCAGGTCAAGACCAGCGCGGACTTGCGCACGGACATCGAAGGCATGTACGTTGCCGGTGACGGGCCCGGCGTGGCCGGGAACATTGTCTCCGCCGGGGCCACCGGGCTGGTTCCGGCCAAGGCCATCATCCAGCGCAGGGCACAGGAGAACGGATGAAGTACATCGTCTTCGAGGATTTCGGCGGCAAGCGCGTCCCCCTTATCTTTCCGGAGCGCATCGGCTTCGCCGAGATGCGGGAGCAGATTCCCTACTCCACCGTGCTTTCGGCCGGGTACGTCAGCCTCATGGCCGATTGCACCTTCCACTGCCACGGGGAGTCCAAGGAGCTGCAGGCGTCGGCAGCGGAAGGGGACGGAGACCTCATCGCCTCCCACTTCGCGGAAAAGGACTGAAATTGAAATTTCAGCCCGCAACCCCCTTGCCAAGCAAGGCGAATGTGGGTAAATGTCCTTCCCTCACGACGTGCCGCGGTAGCTCAGTTGGTAGAGCAGGGGACTGAAAATTCCCGTGTCCGCAGTTCAATTCTGTGCCGCGGCACCATCGTCAATCACAAGGCCCGCGCCGAAAGGCGCGGGCTTTTTTCGTTTCGCTTCTTCCTTCCATACGGCGTAAAAAAATCCCCCGGGCCCTAAGCCCGGGGGATGAGATGCCTGTCTGTCAGGGCGAAAGCGCTCCCGGCCGCTCAGGCGGCGCGCGTCAGAATCGCGCCGGAGTTGCCACCAGCATTCCCACCGGCGTTGCCCCCGGCGTTTCCGGAGTTGCCCGGGGAGCCACCGACGCCGTGCCCCGGCCCTGCGAGCCGTCGCGGCCAAGGCCCTTGCCCTGGCCTTGGCTCTGGCCGGGCGCTCCGGCCCTGCCGAGACCCTGGTTGCCCTTGCCCTTGCTCTGGCCGGGCGCGGAATCAAGCCCTTTCCCCTTTCCTCGGCCCTGGCCGCGCGCGGCCGCCTGGGCCGCCCGGGCGCGGGAGGCCTTGGTCTCCTTGGCCATGACCTTGGCGTGGTGGGCCACGAAGGACGGCTTGCCCAGCCCGGCGAAGCCTTCCGTATCAGCCACCGTATCCTGCCCGGCGGAGACCGACTCGGTTGCGCCGCCGTTGTCCGTGGCATCGACCACCCCCTCGCTCACGGCCAGTTCAGTGGCCATGTCGGTGACTTCCATGGTGAACTCCGTGCCGCGCACGGCCGCCACCATGTGCGGGGTTTTCACTTCCAGCTTGTTGCCGGGCACCACGTCGAAATTCGCCTTCGGGCACGCCGAACCGCAGGCCCTTTCCGGCCTTCTCTCCGTCGAAGCGCACCTCGGTGTAGTCCTCGGCCCGGACCCGGACGTTCTCGTCCTCATCCGTCATCACCACGAAGCCGGTGCCCTCGATGGTGATGCTGTCGCCCTCGGCGGCCGGCTGCCCCGGCTCGGCGGGCACGGTCTCACCGCCGGACTTGGCGAGGCTGGCCTCGCCCTCAACTTCCTGCCCGGTCATATCCCCGGCCATGCCGGGTACGGCCGCGAACAAAAGCAGCAGAACCGAGGCCAGAAGCGCTCTGGCAGCACATTGGAACGTCATGAGCACACCCCTCCCACTTGGCATATGCATCTTCAATCCTTCACAGCCCATTCAACACCTTGACTCTATATCATTCATCCGGCGGACGCCAATTTCCCGGCGCTTTCAAAGAAAGAGCGATATCAACCACTTGTGGATCGAACTCCGTGCCAGACCTTTTCCAGAGGAAGGAACAGACCTGTTCAATATCCAGCCCCTTGCGGTACGGCCTGTCCGAGTTCAGGGCGTCGAACACGTCGGCCACCGCCAGGATGCGCCCGCCCAGACTGATCTCCTCGCCACGCAACTGGCGCGGGTAGCCGGAACCGTCGTACCGCTCGTGGTGCTCGTACAGGGTGCGCAGGGCGGTCTCGGACAACGGCACCGTTCCCATTATCTCCCTGCCCAACTCCGGGTGCTTGCGGATGGTGTACATCTCGTCGTAGTCCAGCTTGCCCGGCTTGTTCAGCACCGCGTCCGGAATGCCGATCTTGCCGATGTCGTGGATGAGCGCGCCCAGATAGATGTCGTCCACGGTCTCCTCCGGCAGATCCAGCCGCCGCAGGATGTCCAGGCTCAGCTTGGCCACGCGGTCCGAGTGCCCGCCGGTGATGGGGTCTCGGATGTCCACCGCCCGGAAGATGGCGTGGATGGTTTCGGTGAGCAGCCGCTTTCGCTTGCGGCTCTGCTGCTACGCGTTGAAAAACCAGGATGCCGACAACAGCGTGGTGGCGATGGTCTTGGCCGTCTCGTCAGCCAGCCTGCCCTTCCAGCCAACGAGCGTATAGAGCGTGCCCTTCCCATGCTCCTCGGCCACGGGCACGGCCATGGTCGAGGGAAAGGGCTGCCCCGCGCTTTGCACCATGACGGTGGCCCCGTTCTCCGGGGCGTCCGGGGACGAGCACGCGCCGCGCAGGGCCTCCCGCACCGGGCGGGGCAGTTCCTTTTCCCCGGCCATGGGGGAGACGAGTTGCACCCGGGTGTTGGCCTGTATCTCCGGCCAGACCGCCCGGAGATAGGCGTCCAGGCTCGGGAAGGCGGAAAGGCCCTGTCCCTGCAGGTCGTGCAGCGAGGTGATGGAGAAGGTTTTCAGGGTCCAGTCGCGGTGCATGACGTGCATGCGCGAAAGCGACGCCGCGGTGAAAGCCACGGCCATTCCGGCCGCCGGGGCCACCATGTCCGCCCAAACCAGCCACCGGGTGAAGGCCAGGACCTCCGCCCCCGCAAACAGAAGCAGAACCCCGCCGGCCACCAGCGCCCCGGGCAGGGGCCTGCGCCACAGGGCCAGCAGCGCCGCCGCCAGGGAAAGCGCCAGGGTCATCCCTGCCGCCAACAGGGGGCTGATGCGGCCCGGAACCCTCCCGTCCAGCAGGGTGGACAGCACCTCCGCGTTGAAGCGGGTGCCGGGTATCACTTGGCTGTCCACGCCGCCGTCAGGCACCACATGGAAGTCCTCCAGGCCGGAGGCGCCCATGCCCACCACGACCACCTTGCCCTTGAACGTCTCCGGCTCCACCCGGCCATCCAGCACGCGGCCGTACTCGTAGGCGGCGGGCGGGCCGGAAGAGAAATTGATCCACATGCGCCCCTGGCGGTCCAGGGGAACGGTGTGGTCGCCAATGGTCAGTCGCAGGCCGTCCCCGTTGCCCTCCAGGCCGAGCGGGGCCTGCAGCAGCCGGGCGGCCCCGGCCAGTGGCAGGGAGGGGACGTATTCCTTGCCCACCCGGCGCAAGGGCACGGCGTAGCGGATCAGGCCGTCGATGTCCTCGTCCACGTTGGTCACGCCCACGGCGCTGGCCGCCTCCCGCAGATCCTGGTAGGGCGGCAGTACCCGCATGCCGCCGTCATCCGGAACCATGTGCGCGGCCGTAACCACGCTTCCCATTGCTCCGGCCACCGCGGCCAACATCCGGTCGTCCCCGGGATCGCTGCGCTCCGGAAAGAGCACGTCCAGCAGCACCAGATCGGCGTGGCCCAGCTTGGCCAGCAGCCTAGCGTGCACCTCGCGCGGCCAGGGCCATTCGCCAAGCTGGGCGAAGGTCTCCTCCCCGGCGTGCACCACCACGATGTCCGCGCCAGTCTCGGGTGGCGGCAGCAGGGACATGCGCCAGTCGAAGGCCTGCCGCTCCAGGCGCTCCACGGCCAGGGGCCGCAGGAACGTGGTGGCGGCCCAGCGCCAAGCACAACAGCCCCAGCAGAACAAGCAACGGATAGGTCAGGCGGACGCCAGGCATGAAAAAAGGACACCCCCGTGAACGGTGAGCCTTAGCCTCCGTCAAAACGAATATCGAGAGCCCGAGAGTTCGTCATCATCCCCTCGCTCCGCGCCTGTTCCGCTTGGAATCCGGCCGTTTCCTGCCTGGAAACGGTCCCGGAGGCCGAAAAACCATACCGGCCCGGTCGGTTCGCGCGCCATCTTTGCGGTCGTCACGGTGCTTCGAAATCTCCTCCAGATTATGCCAAACGTGACATAGGAACGATACATTTTGACATTCCCGTTCGTGCGAAGCAGAGTGAGTATGGGGAAGTTTTTTTTGGCCCGTGCGGCCGCGTTCGGGTATTTTGCAACCTTTCGTATAGTGAGGGGAAAAGCTATGCGTTCCATCACCATCCGCATGCGGATGCTTCTGCTTATCGGCCTTGGCCTGCTCTTCGCGGCCGGGGTCGGGTTAAGTTTCCACCAGGAATTGCTCCATGTGGAGGACTTGGCCGTGGACAGCGCCCAGGAGTCCACCCTGAACGGCCAGAAACAGAAACTCAAGGTGGCCGTCCACTCCATGGCCGTCTCCCTGTCCGAGATGATCGCGGACGACGCAACCCGCGAGGAGCGGGTCGAGACCATCCGCAAGGCCATCGCCCCCATCCGCTTCGAGGCCGACGACACCGGCTACTTTTTCACCGCCAAGGGCACCAGCATCACCGCCCACGCCGCCGACCCGTCCCTGCACGGCAAGGATTTGGGAGCTGTGGAAGACAAAAACGGCGTCCGTTTCATGCGCAAGCTCCAGCAGGCGGCCAGGGACGGCGGGGGCTACGTGCGCTACGTCTGGGAAAAGCCCGGCGCGGGAGAACAGCCCAAGCTGTCCTACGCGGAGATGATTCCCGGCACGGACATGTGGCTGGCCTCCGGGGTCTACATCGACAATGTCCAGGCAGCCATGGATCGCATCGCCGGGGCAATCGAGGAATCCGTGGATTCCTCGATCATGTTTATGGCCGCTGGCGTAGTCGCGGCCCTGCTGCTCATCGTGCTGCCCGTCTCCCTGGTCATCTTCCGCAGCATCTCCCGCCCCCTGGGGCAGGCCACCGAAGCCGCCCAGCGCATAGCGGACGGCGACCTGGAAGTTGAAATCCAGCCCACGGGCCGCGACGAAATCACCAAGTTGCAGGCCGCCCTGCAAACCATGGTGGAGACCCTGCGCCGCAACCTCCAGGAGATCGAGGCCAAGCGCAAGGAAGCCGCGGAAAAGGCCGACGCAGCCGAGCAGGCGGCGAGTCAGGCGGACGAGGCCAGGAAGCAGGCCGTCCAGGCCAAGCAGCAGGGACTGCTGGACGCGGCCACCCGCCTGGAACACGTGGTGGAGCGGCTCTCTTCCTCCTCCGAGGAAATCTCCGCCCAGGCGGACCAGATCAACCAGGGCTCCGCCAACCAGCGCGAGCGCATCTCCGAGACGGCCACCGCAGTGGAGGAAATGAACGCCACCGTGCTGGAGGTCGCCCGCAACGCCTCCACCGCCGCCGAGCGCGCCGAATCCTCGCGCGACAAGGCCAACGAAGGACAGGAGATCGTCCGCCGCTCCATGACCTCCATGCGCCACCTGGAGGAGATCGCCTCCCACCTCAAGGAAAGCATGGGCAGCCTGGGCCGGAAGGCCGACGACATCGGCCGGGTGATGAACGTCATCAACGACATCGCCGACCAGACCAACCTCCTGGCCCTCAACGCCGCCATCGAGGCCGCCCGCGCGGGCGACGCCGGACGCGGCTTCGCCGTGGTGGCCGACGAGGTCCGCAAGCTGGCGGAGAAGACCATGGAGGCCACCAAGGAGGTGGGCGAGGCCATCCACGGCATCCAGGAAGTCTCCCGCACCAACATGGACAGCGTGGAAAAGGCCGGGGAAGCCGTTCAGGAAGCCGTGGAGCTGGCTGGGGAATCGGAACAGTCCCTGCTGGACATCGTGAGCCTGGCCGAGGAGACTTCATCCCAGGTCTCCTCCATCGCCACGGCCGCCGAGCAGCAGTCCGCGGCCTCGGAGCAGATCAACAGCTCCGTGTCCGAGGTCAACCGCATCGCCGACGAGAACGCCGACTCCATGCAGCAAACCGCCCAGGCCATCCAGGAACAGGCCGCCCAGGCGGGCGAACTGCGCAGGCTGGTGGACGACCTCAAGAGCGAGGGCGGACAGGCGGGATAGAAGCGCGCGACCCCCAATAGAGACAAAAGGCCGGGCGGTTCAATTGAACCGCCCGGCCTTTTGCTTGGGGAGGGAGGGGAAGATTTCGCCCTGCGGGCGACCAGGGCCTGCGCGGCCCTGGACCCGGGGCAAACTCACTTTGCATGTATGACGCGGGATCGGGGAAGGAGCAGCGCTGGAAGGGAGCACCCCGGCGCATGGGCTTCGGGGGGATTCCATTCCGGGGAATACCGGCCAGGCTGTTTGGCTTCTTCTGCACCTGGCGCGGAACGCGCGGAAACACCACTTCGCGCCGGAATCACCCCTCCACGGCTTCTCCCATGTGCCGCCGGGCGATTTCCATATGGCGGTCCAGTTCGCTCGCGGCCCGTTGCACGGCCAGGGCGTACTCGTCGTCCGGGTCGTTTTCCCAGGGCGGCATGGGCACGTGCACGTGGCGCGTTTCACCCAGGCGCTCGAACGAAACGCGGTACCAGTTCAGACCGCTTTCCAGTCTTCCGGCAATGCGGCTGCAACTGACGAGACGCATGGCGCACTCCATGGGCTGAATTGTCGAAAGCGGCATACAACATCCATTCGCCGCCGCCCGTCCATGGGGTGAAACCCGCATTTTGCTATTGAAGGGTCATGCAATTCAGCCGGGATGAACACGAACCGGATTCATGCCGTTTTCGTGTCTTCCGCATCCCGCGCTGTTGTCCTGTATCGGCTTCGCGAGGGTTTTGACATTCCTTCCCCACCCGGGCAGTGTCTATGATTCGAGGGGAGTTCATGTCGTTCGGGCAACCTTTTGACAACATGGCCGAGGTGTGACAAACGGCGCGCTTCGGTTTTGAACGTCAATTCACTCACGAGGTGAAAAATGCGCAACATCACCATCCGCATGCGGATGATCCTGCTCATCGGACTCGGCCTGCTCTTCGCGGCCGGGGTGGGCGGAGGATTCTACCTGGAACTGCTCCACGTGGAGGACATGGCCGTGGAGAGCACCCAGGACACGGCGATGGACGGACAGAAGGAAAAGCTCAAGGTGGCCACCCATTCCATGGCCATATCCCTGGGCGACCTCATCAAGGACGACGCCTCCCTGGACCAGAAGATCGCCACCATCCGCAAGGCGGTGGACACCATACGGTTCGAGGAGGACGAGTCCGGCTACTACTTCGTCTACCGCCAGACCACCAACGTGGCCCTGCCGCCCAACAAGGACCTGCAGGGCGAGGATCTGGGCGACCTCAAGGACCCCAACGGCGTCCGCCTGGTGCATGAGCTCTACCAGGAGGCCCAGGACGGCGGCGGCTTCGTGCAGTACATCTGGCCCAAGCCGGGCGCTGGCGACCAGCCCAAGCTCTCCTACGCCGAGATGATTCCCGGCACCGACATGTGGATCGGCACCGGCGTCTACATCGACAACGTCCAGGCCATGATGGACGAAATCGGCGGCACCATCGACGAGTCGGTAAACAACACGCTGGTCTACGTTTTCGCCGCCGTGCTGGCCGCCCTGCTGCTCATCGTGCTGCCGGTCTCCCTGATGATCTTCCGCTCCATCTCCCGCCCCCTTGGCCGGGCCACGGAGACCGCCCAGCGCGTGGCCGAGGGCGACCTGGAGGTGGACATCGAGCCTCAGGGCCGCGACGAGGTCACCAGGCTGCAGACCGCCCTGCGCTCCATGGTGGAGACCCTGCGCCGCAACCTCGGCGAGATCGAGGCCGGGCGCAAGGAGGCCGCGGAGAAGGCCGAGGCCGCCGAGCAGGCCGCCGCCCAGGCGGACGAGGCCCGCCGCCAGGCCGAGGAGGCCAAGTGCGAGGGGCTCATGGACGCGGCCAACCGTCTGGAGCACGTGGTGGAGCGGCTGTCCTCCTCCTCCGAGGAAATCTCCGCCCAGGCCGACCAGATCAACCAGGGCTCCGCCCACCAGCGCGAGCGCATCTCCGAGACGGCCACCGCCGTGGAGGAGATGAACGCCACCGTGCTGGAGGTGGCCCGCAACGCCTCCACAGCTGCCGAGCGCGCCGAGTCCTCGCGCGGCAAGGCCAACGAGGGGCAGGAGATCGTGCGCCGCTCCATGGAGTCCATGCGGCGGCTGGAACAGATCGCCTCCTCCCTCAAGGAGAACATGGGCAGCCTGGGCCAGAAGGCGGACGACATCGGCCGGGTGATGAACGTCATCAACGACATCGCCGACCAGACCAACCTCCTGGCGCTCAACGCGGCCATCGAGGCAGCCCGGGCGGGCGACGCCGGGCGCGGCTTCGCCGTGGTGGCCGACGAGGTCCGCAAGCTGGCCGAAAAGACCATGGAGGCCACCAAGGAAGTGGGCGAGGCCATCAGCGGCATCCAGGAGGTCTCCCGCACCAACGTGGACAGCGTGGAGCAGGCGGACGAGGCAGTGAAGGAGGCCGTGGAACTGGCCGGATCCTCGGAGCAGTCCCTGCGCGACATCGTGAGCCTGGCCGAGGAGACCGCCTCACAGGTGTCCTCCATCGCCACGGCCGCGGAACAGCAGTCCGCCGCTTCGGAGGAGATCAACAGCTCCGTGTCCGAGGTCAGCCGCATCGCCAACGAGAACGCCGACTCCATGTCCCAGACCGCCCAGGCCATCCAGGAGCAGGCCGCCCAGGCGGGCGAACTGCGCAAGCTGGTGGACGACCTCAAGGCCGAGGGCGGCCAAGCCTGCTGAACCCCATCAGACCATGACCCGCCGGGCGGCCACGGCCGCCCGGCGTTCATTCTCCACTTCCCTCCCTTTTGCGTAAGCCGCTTCGCTACTTGAGGCGGCTTTTCTTGCCTTCATGCCACCATCCGTTTCAGGGACGGGGTGAAGCGGCATCATTCATGCCAGGACTTTTTATGTATGTAACTCTATCATTCCATGTATGTGCCTTCACACGGCCACATTATTGCTGTAACGACGGTTTTCTTTCGCAACAGGTTTCACGCAATTGAATCAACGTGTATCAGAACGGGGGAGTTTCATGCGACGCATAACCATTCGCCTGCGCCTCATATTGCTTGTGGCGCTCTGCCTGCTTTTCGCAGCTGGCATCGGCTTCGCGCTGTATGGCGAGGTCATCGAGATCGAGTACATGGCGGCGGACAATCTCGAGGAGAACGCCATGCAGGGGCAGCGGGACAAGCTCAAGGCAACGGTCAACACCATGGCCGAGGCCCTTGGCGTCCTGGCCGGCGACGATGCCGGCAAGCTGCGCGAAGCTGTCGCCGACGCCCGCTACGAGGACGACAACTCCGGCTACTTCTTCATCGCCCGGGGCACCACGGTGGTGGCCCACGCGGCCACGCCCCGGCTGGAGGGCCGCGACATGTCCAATGTTACCGACCCCAACGGCGTCCATGTCTATGACGAGCTGGTGGAGGCCGCGGAATCCGGAGGCGGCTTCGTCAGCTTCATCTGGGACAAGCCGGGCGAAGGCGAGCAGCCCAAGCTGGCCTACGCCACCATGATCCCCGGCACTGACCTGTGGCTTTCCACCGGCGTGTACGTGGACGACGTGGAGGCCACCGTCTCCAACATGGTCACGGAGATGGACGGCCACATCGACGACACCATGCTGCTGATCACCCTGGTGGTGGCCGGAGCGCTGCTGCTGGTGGTCATTCCGCTCTGCGTGCTCGTCCTGCGCAGCATCATCGGCCCCCTGGACCGGGCCGGGGAAGTGGCCGAGCGCATCGCCGAGGGCGACCTGGACATGGAGCTGGACCCCAACGGCAAGGACGAGATCACCTCCCTTGTGACCACCCTCAAGCACATGGTCTCCACCCTGCGGGACAACCTGCGCGAAATCGACCGCCAGAAGGCCGAGGCCGCTGACAAGGCGGAGTCCGCCGAGCGCATGGCAGCCGAGGCCGAGGAGCGGAGCAAGGCCGAGGAGGCCAAGAGCCGCCAGCTTCTCCAGGCCGCCGAACAACTGGACGAGGCCGTGGAGCGGCTGTCCTCCGCCTCGGAGGAAATCTCCGCCCAGACCGAGCAGATCAAGGCCGGGGCCGAGAACCAGAAGGATCGCATGTCGGAGACCGCCGCATCCATGGAACAGATGAACTCCACGGTGCTGGAGGTCGCCTCCAACGCCTCCAACGCCGCCGAAGGGTCCCAGGAATCCCGGCGCAAGGCGGCCGACGGCCAGGAAATCGTGCGCGAGTCCATGGCCTCCATGCGGGAGCTGGACGGCATCGCCGCCGACCTGCGCGAGAACATGGGCAGCCTGGGCCAGAAGGCGGACGACATCGGCCGGGTCATCGACGTCATCAACGACATCGCCGACCAGACCAACCTCCTGGCCCTCAACGCGGCCATCGAGGCAGCCCGCGCGGGCGACGCGGGCAAGGGCTTCGCCGTTGTGGCCGACGAGGTGCGCAAGCTGGCGGAAAAGACCATGGACGCCACCAAGGAGGTGGGCCAGGTCATCCAGGGCATCCAGGACGTCTCCAAGACCAACATGGACAGCGTGGAGCGCGCCGGGAAGGCCGTGCGCGGCGCGGTGGACCTGGCCGGGCGCTCCGAAAGCTCCCTCAGCGAGATCGTGACCATGGCCGAGGAGGCCGCCAACCAGGTCTCCTCCATCGCCACGGCGGCCGAGGAGCAGTCCGCCGCCTCGGAGCAGATCAACGGCTCCGTGTCCGAGGTCAACCGCATCGCCGAGGAAAACGCCACGGCCATCCAGCAGACCGGCCAGGCCATCCAGGACATGGTCGCCCTGGCCACGGAAATGCGCGGCCTGGTGGGCCAGCTCAAGAACCAGAGCGACCACGCCTAAGCCATTCCTCTAGCAATTAAAGCACGGGGGGCATTTGCCCCCCGTGTTCATTTATTCCGACCTGCCAGTTCCTTTACAACCTCTCAGTACAGCAAAACCCCCGCCACACGTGGTCTTTGAGGCTTTTGTTTTTTGTCATTTGCTTGACAACGCAACTCCACATGTTCACAACTCGGCTGTTCGCAACTTGGATATGCAGGAAGCGCATATCCAGGTTGTCGCTTATAACAACCAATGACCATGGGAGGGGCGGGAGGTATGCGTTCATATCCTGCCCCCAGTTTGAAACAGCCTTGATTTAAGTGGAAGTCCGTGGCTTCTCAACAGGCAGGAGGTTTGCCATGAAGCGACGGAAGTGGACCCCGGAGCAGAAGACACGGGTCGTCCTCGAAGGCCTTCGAGGACGACCCGTGGGCGAAGTGTGCGCCGAGTACGCCATCTCGCAGAACCAGTACTACAAGTGGCGCGATCAATTCCTTGCCCAGGCGCACAAAGCGTTCGAGACCGAGCACGGCGCACAGCGTACGGCCAAGCTTGAGCGCGAGAACATGAAGCTCAAAAGCCTGATCGGTGAGTTGACCATTGAGCTAAAAAAAAGCGGGCCGTTCGGATGAAGCGTGGACCATATGCAAAGGTCGCCGAGCGCAACGCCGACCTCCTGGCCCGCATTCGCGGCATCAAGGCCGACCATCCGTTCTGGGGATACCGTCGGGTCTGGGCGTTTCTGCGCTTCGTGGACGGCGTAGTCGTCGGCAAAAATCGCGTCTACCGGCTCATGAGCGAGCATGACCTCACGGTGAAGCCCAACCTGCGACTCAAGGCCAAACGCAGGCCGACCGGCGTCAAGCCCCGGCCCACGCGACCCAACGAGTGGTGGGGTATCGACATGACCAAAATCAAGATTGACGGCTACGGCTGGCTGTACGTGGTCATTGTGCTTGATTGGCGCACCAAGAAGGTCGTCGGCCATTACGCCGGCGACCAGGCCAAGGCGTGGCATTGGCTCTCGGCGCTCAACGCGGCTGTCGGCAGGCAGTTCCCCGAAGGCGTGCGCGACGGCGGTCTTCATCTCATGGCCGACAACGGCTGCCAGCCGACCTCGGCGAGCTTCATGAAGGCTTGCCGCGTCATGGACATCAAACTCGCCTTCACCAGCTACAACAACCCAAAAGGCAATGCCGACACCGAGCGCTTCATGCGCACCATGAAGGAAGAGCTGGTCTGGATTAATGAATGGCGTAGCCCGACGGCCTTTTGCCAAGCCTTGGGCTCCTGGATCGAAGAATACAACCAAGGCTACCTGCACTCGGCGCTGGGGTATAAAACCCCGGTGACAACCGAGCAGGAACTGATCAACTCGCGGACTCTCTTAAAAAAGGCTTGCTAAACCGGGGGCAGTACACGGTGGGAGCACCTTTGTACTTGGAAATCATGGACCTTCGGTCCTTGGCGACAAAGGAGGCCCGGCAAGCCGCCCTGGAGGGAGAACAACACCGGCTTAAAAGCTCGGTGCATGCCTTGGCTTCCGCCCTTGACGACGTAGCATTCACTGCAACCAACCAGGAAAAAGCCTTGGCCGATATCATCGCCCCCATCCGCTTTGGCGAAAATGACATCGGCTACTTCTTCATCGTTCGGGACACATCCATCGTGGCTCATGCCACAAATCCCAGCCTCACGGGAAAGGACATGGTCCGGGTCAAGGACCCGGACGGAGTGCACTTTGTCAGGGAATTGCACAATGAAGCGAGAAGCGGCGGTGGCTTCGTTCGATACATGTGGGAAAAGCCAGGCGAAGGGCTCCAGCCCAAGTTGTCCTACGCAGAGATGATACCAGGGACCGACATGTGGCTGGCTTCCGGACTTTACTTGGACGACATCGATCGTTTTGTTGAGACCATGACCGATGAAATCAACGCCTCTGCCGACAAAACGATACTTGTTGTTGGGGCATTTGTTCTGGCCGCCTTGCTCCTCTTGGTCCTACCTCTGTGCGTGGCCGTGGTGCGCAGCATTATCCGCCCCCTCAACGACACCGCCAATGTGGCCGCCCGCATAGCCGACGGCGACCTGGACGTGGAACTGGACCCGCGCGGCAAGGACGAGATAACCGGCATGGTGAGCACTCTGGCCAGAATGGTGGACAACCTTCGTGATAACCTTGAGAAAATGGAGGAAAAAGAGCGCGACGCCCAGGAGAAGGCCGAGGAAGCCGAACGCATGGCCGCCGAGGCCGAGGCAAAGGGTAAGGCCGAGGCTGAAAAGTGTGACCGGCTGATGCAGGCCGCTCAACGCCTGGGCACGGCCGTGGACCGGTTGGCCTCCGCTTCCGAGGAGATATCAGCTCAATCTGAGCAACTGCGGGTCGGGGCGGAGCACCAGCGCCAGCGCATGACCGAGACTGCCACCTCCATGGAGGAGATGAACACCACCGTGCTTGAAGTGGCCAACAACGCTTCCACAGCGGCCGACCGGACCAACTCTTCCCAGCAGAAGGCCACCGACGGCAAAGAAATTGTCCGCCAATCCCTCCAGTCCATGAACCGACTTGAGCAGATCGCCGCAGAACTCAAGGAAAACATGGGCAGCCTGGGCCAGAAGGCGGATGACATTGGCCGAGTGATGCAGGTTATCAACGACATTGCCGACCAGACAAACCTGCTGGCACTCAACGCTGCCATCGAGGCCGCCCGCGCGGGCGACGCCGGGCGCGGCTTCGCCGTGGTGGCCGACGAGGTCCGCAAGCTGGCCGAAAAGACCATGGAGGCCACCAAGGAGGTCGGTGAGGTCATCCAGGGAATCCAGGAGGTTTCTCAGACCAACATGCAAAGCGTGGATCAGGCGGGAGAGGCCGTACGCGAAGCGGTGGAACTCGCCGGGCAATCCGACCAGTCTCTGGGCGAGATTGTTTCCTGGGCCGAGGAGGCCGCTTCCCAGGTTTCCTCCATTGCCACGGCCGCTGAACAGCAGTCCGCCGCCTCGGAGGAGATCAACAGCTCGGTCTCCGAGGTTAACCGCATTGTAGAGGAAAACGCCACGGCCATTTCCGAAACGGACAGAGCAATCCAGGACATGGTTGAACTGTCTACCGAGATGCAGGAGTTGGTGGATGTCCTCAAGCGTGAGGGTGGCCAAATCTGCGAAACCTAACGAACCAACGTTCAGCAAATCACCAGCGGGGCGGCCATGCGGGCCGCCCCGCGACCACCTCCCCTCCGCTCTCCCGTTTCCTCCCCGAAAAAACCCCTTGCCTCCCCACCCGCTTCCGGTATGGAGGTATCAGGGAACAAAGCCTTGACCCCCGGCGCATGCCGGGGCCTGGAGGGAGCGAGCCATGCAGACCGTGTTGGAAAAGCCCCGTATCGACCATGCCACGCCCCCGCCCCTGACCATGGAGTCCCTGGCCGCCAAGGGGCCCATTCTGGCCTGGCTGCCCGATAAGGGCGCCGTGGTCGTGTGGGAGGACCACCAGGACCTGCACCTCTACACCCTGTGGCCCCAGGCCAAGCAGCAGTGGCGCAGGGACGCGGACAGGGCGCTCTTTTCCCACACCGAGCGCCGCGCTCCAAAAGGAGTGAAAATCCGGGACATGGCCTACGAGGCCCGCGGATGGGCCCTGGCCTGGATGGACGAGTTGTAGCCGCTCCACGGACTAACGCGGAAAACGCGTTGTCCTCGCCGGGAAAGGGCTTTATCCTTGCCCGAGGAGGGGACGTGAACCATGGAAGAGTTTGAACCACCCGCCGCCGGCGGGAACGCCCTGTCCGGGCTGGATGTCCTCGTGGTTGGGGGCGGCCCGGATTCGCGTTCCCGTCTGCGGCGTTTTCTCACCTCGCTGGTCGCCTCGGTGCGCGAGGCCGGGGACGGGGCGGAGGGGCTGGAGGCCTTTGCCGCCCGCCCCTCCGGGGCGGTGCTGGTCGATATTTCCCATCCCGGCATGGGCGGCCTGGAAATGGTCCGCCGCATCCGATCGGAATCCCGGGACATGCCCGTCATCATCCTGGCCGATGACCCCGGCGCGGAGGAGATGCGCCAAGCCTTGCGCCTGGGTGTAAGGGACTGTTTGCTCCAGCCGGTGAGCGGAGACGACTTGCTGGCCGCGCTCGCCCAAGCCGCGAACGACAACCCGCGGCGGGAAGCGGGCTGGCGCATGCTGGCCGACCATCCCGGCGCGGGGCTCTCCCTGCGCGACGGGGACGGAAGGTTGCGCCGCGCCAACCGGGCCTTTTGCGACATCCTGGGCTTCGATTCGCCCGAAGAGGCGGTGGACACCCTGCGCAACATCGACCAGCAGCTCTACGCCTCGCCCGGCCGCTCGGCCGAGGTGGCCGCCTCGGCCGAACCCATGGTCTCCCAAGTCTACGGCCGCGACGGCGACGCCCTGTGGGTCTCCGAAAGCCTGCGGCCGGTGGAGGTGGACGGCCGGACATTTCTGCAGGGCGTCATGGTGGACGTGACCTCGGCAAGAGAGGCTGAGGAGAGCCTCTCCGCGACCCTGCGGATGTTTCAGAAGGTGCTGGACACCACGCCGGACGCGGTGGTGGTGCTGGATACGGAACACCAGGTCATCCTGGCCAACGACGCCTTCGCCGCCGACTTGGGGCTGGACAAGGAGGACGCCCTGGGCCTCCCAGTGGAGGAGTTCCTGACCCCGCTGGCGGACGAGGACGACGGGCGGACGGAGGGTTCGCACCTGGACGCCTTCTTCCACAGCCCCAGGGAGCACAACCTGGTGCTGTCCGACGCCTCCGGCATGTTACGACTGGGCACGTTGAAGCCCTTCTACGGCGAGGACGACGATTTGCTGGGAGCGCTTCTGCAACTGCGCAAGGAAGAGTTGACCGGACTGGCCGGGTAGCGGGACACGGGGAACCACACCGTGCGCAAACACCAGTTCGCCAAGTCCGACTGCAACTGCCACAAGCGGGCCACGGTCTACGCCTGCCGCCACTGCGGCGCGCTGGAGTACAAAAGCCCGCGCGAATTGCGCCGCCTCTCCAAGCGGGACGCGACCTGCCCCTCGGAGGAAGCGCCCCGCGCCACCTCCCAGGAGGTGCTCAAGGCGGGCTTCGGCGGGGTTTTCGACTGCCTTGTCCCGGAGGAGGGGAACTGAGCGGCCCCCGGGCGGGGAATGGCCGCGCCCGCCCGGCGGAGGCAAAGCGCGAAAAATAGGCGGGAGGCCCACGCCCCCTCCCTGCCAGGCGATTTCCGGGCTCAATTCCGCCGTCGCCGCCACCACATGAAGAGCATACGGACGAAGGCGGCCCAGGCCAGTCCCACCACCCATCCGGCCAGCACGTCCGTGGGATAGTGCTTACCCAAATAAACCCTGGAATAGCCGGTGACGGCGGGCAGGGCCAGCAGCCACGGGCGGGTCTGGGGGATGAGGAACATCACCGAGGAGGCCGCGGCCATGGTGTTGGCCGCGTGGGCGGACGGGTAGGAGGAGCCGCAGCCGGGCTTGCGGGAGAACCCGGCCGGCCTCTTCTGCCAGACGCCGTCCTCGAAGAAGCGGGTGTGCGGAAGGGTGTTGAGGGGCCGCGCGCGGCAATTGGCGTCCTTGAGGTGCTTGGTGGAGAAGTCCGCCGCCCCCACGGCCAGGGGAATGAGCAGCAGCGGCAAGGCGCTCCGCACCCCCTTTCTCCAGACGTACAGGGCCAGGACCAGCCCCCCCAGCGCCCAGGCCAGCCAGGCCTCGGACACGGCCAGCATGAGCCAGTCCGCGGCCGGGGCGTGACGTGTGTTGATCCAGGTGAAGAGGGCCTGGTCCCAGGCGGGCGTGACGAACATCTACAGACCCAGGTCCTGGTTCACGAGCACCACGTGGATGCGCCCCTTGGGGAAGCACTTCTCGTGGATCGTCCACATGTTGCAGATGCGGTCCGGGGAGGAGCAGTCCTCGCAGCGGGCGGTCTTGACGCAGGGGGTTTTCTTGTCCAGGCGCATGGCGTTGGGCGGCGCTGCCAAGTCCTTGGTGCGGCACATGGCCTCGTCGAGGGTGGGGGTGAGCTTGTTGTACCCGGCGACGACCACCACGTGCCTGGGGCCGAAGGTCATGGCGGCCACGCGGTTGCCGATCATGTCCAGATTGACCAGCTGCCCCGCCTCGGTGACGGCGTTGGTGCCGGTGAAGTAGAGGTCGCTGAGCAGGGCTTGGCGGCGGCGCTCGATGTTCTCCTCGTAGGGAAGGGACTTGTCGAAGCCGTTGATGGCCTCCATGTCCGAGCCGCGCAGGTCGTCCATGAGGCCAGTGGCGGCCAGGGACATGGAGCCGCCCCAGGAAACGATGCGCGGGGCGGGGTCCAGGGAGGGGATGATGGTCGAGAGGACGACCTGCCTCGCCTCCTCGGCGGTATCGGTCACGCGGGCCTGGAAGTTGTTCCTGCGCAGGGCGTCGGCCGCTTGGTCCAGGCGGGCGCGCCGGAAATGTTGCAATGCGTTCTCCATGAAACTCTCCTTGCGGTTTGTGGACGGGGAGGATAGCGTGCGCTCCGTCCGTGTTCAAGGAAATCAATCGAACCGGACGCGGCTCCCTTGACTTCTCCCCCGGGAGGGGCTAGAGAACTGCGTTCGATTTTTTGCCAGGAGCGAAGAAAGCGATGAAACGCACGTATCAGCCGAGTAAGATTCGACGCAAAAGGACGCACGGCTTCCGGGCCCGCATGAAAACCCGGAGCGGCCGGGCGGTAATCCGCCGCAGGCGGGCCAAGGGTCGCAAGAGATTGGCGGTTTAGGGCTGGCGAAGGAGCATCGCCTCCTCGCCCGGCCCCAGTTCCAGTTTGTCTTTGACCGGGGCCGGAAGTTTTTCAGCCGAAATTTCGTCGTCTTCGCCCTGCCGCGCGAGAGCGGAACGTGGCGCTTGGGGCTGACCGTCACCCGCAAGACGGGGTCGGCACCCAAGCGGAACCGAGTCAAGCGAGTCATACGGGAATTTTTCAGGCTGCATCAGCACGAATTCGACGCGCCCGTGGATGTCGTTGTGGTTCCCAAGCGGAAACTCGATCCCGCGGCCGTCGGGCTGGACATGGTGACGGAAGAGTTGTTGCCCATCATGCGGCGCGTCAGCCGCCAGGCCGTCGCCGACGGGGACGGGGCCTAGCCTCGTGCGGTCCCTTCCGTACCTGCTCGTCCGGTTCTATCAGCTAGCCGTTTCCCCGTTGACCCCGCCGGGTTGCCGATTCCAGCCCACCTGCTCCGAGTACGCCAGGCAGGCGCTTGAGGTGCACGGTTCACGGCGGGGCGGCATGCTCGCCCTCGGAAGGCTCCTCAGGTGCCACCCGTTCCGCCGCGGCGGGTACGATCCCGTACCACCCCCCTCCCCGGGGGACGACGGCCGAAGGCGCCAAGAAAAGAGAGTCTTCCGTGGATAGCAAACGGGTTGTCATAGCCACCGCCCTGTCCTTCGTCATCATCCTGGTCTGGAGCCTGTACTTCTCGCCGGAACAGGCGCCCCAGCCCCAGCAACCGCAACAGCAGCAAGCCCAGCGGCAGGCCGACCCCGGGGCGGACACCGGCTTGCCCGCCACCCAGCCCGACCGCTCCATGCCGGAGATGGACCTGGTGCGGGCCGAGGGCGAGC
The DNA here is from genome assembly GCF_000711295.1 of Desulfohalovibrio reitneri. Lineage (NCBI taxonomy): Bacteria > Pseudomonadati > Thermodesulfobacteriota > Desulfovibrionia > Desulfovibrionales > Desulfovibrionaceae > Desulfohalovibrio > Desulfohalovibrio reitneri. The sequence continues at coordinate 1,371,905 of NZ_JOMJ01000003.1, forward strand.
GCATCACCGTCAACACCCCGCTCTACAAGGCCGTGCTGAACACCGGCGGCGGTCTGCTGGAGCGGTTCTCCCTGCGCGACTACAAGGAATCCATCAAGCCCAATTCGGCCGACGTGGACCTCGTCTCCGAGAGCGCCATGGCCAAGGCGCCGCTGGGCCTCATCTGGATCGGCCGTCCCACCTGGACAGAGGGCAAGTGGTCTTTCGACGGCTCCGACCTCGAGCTCTCCGGTGACGAAACCGGCACCATGCGGCTGGTCTGCGACCTGCCCGACGCCCGGCTGGTGCGCAGCCTGACCTTCCACGCCGACTCCTACCTCGTGGAGGAGGACGTGCGGGTCATCTCCCGCACCGAGGCGCCCCTCGAGGGGCGCCTGGCCTTCACCCTGGCCTCCTCCGGGCTGGCGGGCGACGACAGCAGCCGCTACAACAACGACCGGATAGCCTGGCTGGCCAACGACTCCATGGACGAGGAGGACGACGAGGACGACCTGCGGGAAGGGCTGCTGGTGGACGGCGACGTGCGCTGGGGCGGTCTGGGTTCCAACTACTTCCTGCTGGCCCTGGCCCCGGAAACCTCCGGCGCGGTGTTCAAGGCCAAGCGGAGCTCCAAGATCTACCGCCTTGCCGCCGAGCGCTCCGGCATCAGCCTGCCTCCCGGGGGCGAGACCACCGTGTCCAACTCCTACTACCTCGGCCCCAAGTCCGAGGAGGAACTGGCCGCGGCCGGGCACGGCCTCGGGCGTTCCATCGACTACGGCTTTTTGCACGTCATCGCCGCGCCCCTGGTCACGGTGCTGAAGGTCTTCCACGGCTTCGTCGGCAACTGGGGCGTGGCCATCATCCTCCTGACCATCGTCATCAAGATCATCTTCTGGCCACTCTCGCAGAAGTCCTACAAGTCCATGGAGAAGATGAAGAAGATCCAGCCGATGATGACCAAGCTGCGGGAGAAGTACAAGGACGACCGCGAGCAGCTGAACAAGGAACTGATGCAGCTCTACAAGACCTACAAGGTCAATCCCGCGGGCGGTTGCCTGCCCATGCTGCTGCAGATCCCCGTCTTCATCGGACTCTACGAGGCGCTGCTGACCTCCATCGAGCTGCGCCACGCGGCCTTCATCGAGTACGTGCCCTTCACCGACCTGCCGTGGCTGGTGGACCTCTCGGCGCGCGACCCCTATTTCGTAACCCCCCTGATCATGGGCGCCACCATGTTCCTCCAGCAGAAGATGACCCCTTCGCCGGGCGATCCGACACAAGCCAAGATCATGATGCTCATGCCGGTCGTCTTCACCGGGCTCTTTTTGACCTTCCCGGCGGGCCTGGTCGTCTACTGGCTGACGAACAACGTGCTCTCCATTGCCCAGCAGTGGATGATCCGCAGATCGTCGGCGGCCTGAGCGGGGCCTGACAAGGAGCAAGGCCTATGAGCGAGTACAAGGAGTTCACAGGCAAAGGACTGGATGAGGCCATCCAGTCCGCCTGCGACCATTTTGGATTGGAACGCAACAAACTGGAAATCGAGATCCTGTCCGGCGGCTCGTCCGGTATTTTTGGGCTGGTGGGCAAGAAAAAGGCCGTTATCAAGGCCCGGCCGCGCGGCCAGGTTTCCGTACCCGAGGAAGAAAAGGGCGAGGGCAAGTCCCGCGGCCGCCGTCCCCGCGGCAAGGGCGGCAAGCCCAAGAAAAACGAAGCCGCCCCGCCGAAAAAGGACGAGGCAAAACCGCCCAAGCGGGACGAGGCCAAGCCACCAAAAAAAGAAGCGGCCAAGGCTCCGAAAAAGGAGAGCGCGGCTCCCCCCCAGCGGGACGTGGACGCGCCTCCAGCCGCCGAGGAGTCCTCTCCCCAGGCCGTTGACGAGACACGCCCTCCGGCTTCGGACGAGGCCGCCCTTCCCGTTCCGGAAGAGCGTTCCGCTCCCCAGCCGAAGGAGCAAGCCGCGCCCCCCGCCTCCACCGGCACGGATTACGAGGATGAGGAGCCGGAGGAAGAGAACTTCAACCGCTGGCCCGAGGACATGGAGCGCCCCCTTGACGACAAAGAGCTGGAACAGCTCATCAAGGAGACCGTGACCATCCTCATCAAGCCCATCGTGGGCGAAGTGCCCGTCGAAGTCATTCAGACCAAGGACCGCATCAAGGTCGTGGTGGACGACGAGGAACAGGCCGGATTGCTCATCGGCCGCGAGGGCCAGACCATCAACGCCCTGCAGTACCTGACCAACCGCATCGTGGCCAAGCAGCGCGACGAGCAGATCAAAATCCAGCTCGACGCCGGCGACTACCGCGAGCGGCAGGACGACAAGTTGCGGCAGATGGCCATGTACCTGGCGGACAAGGCCAGGACACAGAACCGCCCCCAATCCACCAAGCCGCTGTCCTCCTACCACCGCCGGGTCGTCCACTTGGCCCTGCAGGCGGACGAATCGGTATCCACCCGATCCAAGGGGGACGGGCCGCTGAAGAGGGTCCTCATCAGTCCCAAGCGGGAGCGGGGACGCCAGCAACAATAATCAAGGGGGCCCGCGGGCCCCCTTTTTCGTGGAGCCATGCAAAAGCAGCGCGCCGAAACCATCGTGGCCCAGGCCACCCCGCCCGGACCGGGAGGCGTCGGCGTGGTGCGCCTTTCCGGGCCGGACGCCCGCGAGATCCTGGCCTCCCTCTTCCACCCGGCGCATTCGGGGTTCATCGGGTTCCGGCCGCGCTTCATGCACCACGGGGAATTGCTGGACCGCGGGGGGCGTGCCGTGGACGAAGTGCTGGCTGTGTTCTTCCCCGGTCCCGCCTCCTTCACCGGCGAGGACGTGGCCGAGCTGCATTGTCACGGCTCCCCGGCCGTGCTGCGCGAAGCGGTGGAGGCGGCCCATGCCGCCGGGGCGAGACCGGCGGAGCGCGGCGAGTTCACCCGCCGGGCCTATCTCAACGGCAAGCTGGATCTGGCCCAGGCCGAGGCCGTGGCCGAACTCATCGCCGCCCCCGGCAGGGAGGCGGCTGAGCAGGCCAGCGCCAGGCTGGCCGGAATGCTGTCCGGCAGGGTGGACGCCCTGCGCGAGGAGTTGGTCCACTTGCGCACTGCGTTCTGCTTGGCCGTGGACTTTCCAGAGGACGAGGTTGAGTGCGCCCCGCCGGACAAGATCGGCGGCAGACTGCAGAGCGTGCTTCAGGAAGTGCGAAGGCTGACCTCGGCCGCCGGGCGCGGCAAGCTGGTCCGCGAGGGGGCGCTGGTGGTGCTGGCGGGGCGCGTCAACGCGGGCAAGTCCAGCCTGCTCAACGCCCTTCTCGGCCGCGAACGGGCCATCGTTTCCGAGTGCCCCGGCACCACCCGGGACTACCTGGAGGAGGCCTGCCTGCTGGACGGCCTGCCCGCGCGTCTGGTGGACACGGCAGGCCTGCGCGAGACCCAGGGCGAGGTGGAGCTGGAGGGCGTGCGCCGCTCCCGGGAACTGCTGGATGCGGCCGACCTGGCCCTGCTGGTGCTGGACGCCTCTGCCCCTCCCTTTGCGGCGGAGGCGGCCCTGGCCGAGGAGCTGGGCCCCTCTCGCTGCCTGGTGGTGATGAACAAGGCGGACCTGCCGGGCGCGGTCGACGAGCCGCCGCCGGAGTTTTCGGGATTCCCCTGGGTGCGTGTCTCGGCCCGGAGCGGTCGCGGACTGGACACGCTTTCCCGCGCGGCCAGGGAAATGGCCGAGGGCTCGGCCGGAGCGGCCGAAGCGGCCGAGGTGGCCCCCAACCGGCGGCAGGCGCGGGCCCTGGAGCGGGCCGCCGTGGAACTGGAAGAGCTGCTCCGCGACCAGTCGGCCGGGGTGCCGCCCGACCTGCTGGGCGTACGGCTGGAGTCGGCCTGTGCCGCCCTGGAGGAAGTCAGCGGCCGGATCGCTCCGGAGGACGTCCTGGAGGAGGTATTCACCTCCTTCTGCATCGGCAAGTAATCATTTCGCCGCGCCCGGCCGTATGCCAAGCTGCCCAAAACGCCAACACGGGGGATGCATGACCACGGCGCAAGCGCGAGCCCAGGCCTACCTGGAGCACATCGATTTCGAGTTCACCGAAGCGGGCATGACGCCCGTGCTGACGGAGGACGCGCCGGATGAGCTGCTCGACTTGGCCCGCCGCGTGGCGGGGGGCACCGGAGCCGGGGAAATGGTGGTTCTCTTCGAGGCCCTGACCACCGTCTGCGAGGCGAAGGACCCCCTTCTCTGCGAAGTGGACGAGAAGGTCTGCGGCCTGGACGCCTACCACCGGCTGGTGGAGGAGCTGACGAGGGGCGGCTGAACCCGCTCAGGCGTTGCCGCGCCTGGGCTCCTCTTCGGTTTCGAAGAGGGGGTCCAGCGCGCCGCCGAGCAGGCGGTTGACCACGTGCAGCACGGCGCCAATGAGGCGGAGGGGAACGTTTCGTGATGACATACGGTTTTTTCCCGAACGGGAAGCGACTCTTTAGGTCATCAACCCCGGTTTGACAACCCCTTTTTCAAGCGTTGCGAAAAGCGGCTTTCAGGAGCACAACATGCGAATGCGCGCTTTCGGCCGGTTACATCCCTTTCGCGGCCCCGCCTGGCCCGCTCTGGCCCTGGGCGTGGTGGCCCTGGTCATCTTTCCCCTGGCCCTGAACTTCGTGGTGCTGCCCCACTTCGCGGACACCGTCCGCTCCGGGGCGGAGGTCCAGTCAACCCGTCTGGCCAACCACCTGGCCGACGAGATCCACCTCAGCGAATGGTTGCGCCTGGGCAAGGACGCGCCGCCCCCAGGGACCATATTCTTCCTGCGCGGATTCATGGACGACCTGGGCGTCAACCGGGTCAACTTCTATTCCGCCGATGGGCGCCTGACGCTCTCCACGTCCGAGAAGCCTCCCTCGGCGCACATCGAGCAATCGGTGCTTGATGCGGGAATCCGTTCGGGCAAGGCCTTCTCCAGCTTGGTGCGCAAGGAGGAAGCCACAGCGGAGGGCGAGCGCTGGCAAGGCGGCGTGGTGGAAACCTACGTGCCCGTCATGGAGGGAGACCGCTACCTGGGCGCGCTGGAAATCTATCTGGATGTGTCCGCCCAGATGGCCACCCTGAACCAGGCCACCCGGCAACTGACAGTGGCCTCCCTCGGCGCCGGGGTGGTCCTGCTGCTGACCCTGGCCCTTCTGGCCAGGCGGGCCGCCGCGGGCGAGGTCGCCGTGCGGGAGTCGGAACAGCGCTACCGCAACCTCCTGGAGCAGGCCTCGGACGGCATCTTCCTCTTCACCCCGGACGGCGAACTGCTGGAAGCCAACCAGGCGGGCCGGGAAATGGTCGGGGTCAAACGCGGAGAATCCCCGGACGTCAACCCGGCAGGGATTTTCGAGGTACCGGACTGCGACATCCCGGGCTGGTGCTTCGCCGAGCTCGTAACCGGACGGGGCGTCACCCGGGAGGGCCGCCTTCTCTCCAGGCAGGGGGAACCGCTGGAGGTGGAAATCAACTTCAAGCGGCTGGCCGAGGACCGCGTACAGGCCATCGTCCGCGACATCACCCGCCGCAAGGAGGCCGAGGCCGAGGTCCGGCGGCAGCTCTCCTTCCTGCAAACCCTCATCGACGCCCTGCCTCAGCCGGTCTTCTACAAGGACACCCGGGGCGTCTACCAGGGCTGCAACCTGGCCTTCGCAGACATGCTGGGCGTGACCCGGGATGAGGTTGTGGGCCGCACCGCCAGGGACCTGTCGCCGCCCGAAACAGCCGAGGCCTACGAACGACAGGATGAGGAACTGTTCCGCGAGTTCGGCTACCGGCAGTATGAACTCACGGTCGAGGACGACCAGAGGCGGGAGCGCGACGTGCTCCTTTCCAAGGCCGCCTACACCGACGCCGAAGGACGGCTGGCCGGGCTGGTGGGCCACTTCCTGGACATCACCGACCGCAAGGACGCCGAGCGGGCTCTGCAGCAGGCATACTCCCTGTTGGAGGACAAGGTGGAGGAACGCACCCGCCGCCTGCGCGAGGCCAACCAGGAGTTGACCCGGGAAATCGGCGAGCGCCGGGTGGCGCAGCAGGAATTGCAGCTCATGGGCCGGGTCTTCGAGCACTCCCTGGACGGCATCACCATAACCGACGTGGACGGGACCATCCTCCAGGTCAACCCCGCCTTCACCCACATCACCGGCTACACCGAGGACGAGGTGGTGGGGAAGAACCCCCGCATCCTCAAGTCCGACCGTCACGGGCCGGAGTTCTACAAGGAGATGTGGCGCTCCCTGCTGGAGACCGGGACCTGGGAGGGCGAGATATGGAACCGCCGCAAGTCCGGTGAGGCCTACCCCGAGTGGCTGTCAATCTCCGCCTTGAAGAACGCCGAGGACGAGACCACGCACTACGTGGCCGTCTTTCACGACATCACCGAAATCAAGCGCTCCGAGGAGCTGCTCAAGCACCAAGCCTACCACGACGCCCTGACCGGCCTGCCAAACCGGCTGCTGCTGCTTGACCGCCTGGACGTGGCCATCCAGCACGCCCGGCGTCAGGACGAGCGGCTGGCGCTCATCTTCATGGACCTGGACAACTTCAAGAACATCAACGATTCCATGGGCCACTCCTTCGGCGACCTGCTGCTCATGGCCGTGGCCCACCGCCTCAAGGGCGTGCTGCGGGAGCAGGACTCCGTGGCCCGCCTGGGTGGGGACGAGTTCGTGGTCATGGTGGAGGAGGTGCGGACGGACAACGACCCCATGGTGGTGGGCGAGCGCATCATGGACGCCTTGCACGTCCCCTTCCAGATCAAGGGGCGCGACATCTACGTCACCGGGTCGGTGGGCGTGACCTACTACCCCGAGGACGGCGACACGCCGGAAAGCCTCATCAAAAACGCGGACACGGCCATGTACCGGGCCAAGGAGGCCGGCCGCAACCAGATACGCCTCTTCACCCGGGCCATGAACGAGCGCGCCCTGCAGCGCCTGGAACTGGAGCGGGCCATGCGGCGGGCCATCGACAACGAGGAGTTCGAGGTTTTCTACCAGCCCAAGGTGCACGCGGCCACGGGCGGCATCATCGGCATGGAGGCGCTGGTGCGCTGGCGTCGGGAGGACGGCTCCCTGGTCTCCCCGGCGGACTTCATCCCCCTGGCCGAGGAAAACGGCATGATCGCCTCCATCGACGCCCAGGTGTTGCGCAAGGCGCTGGCCGATACCCGCGCCTGGCACGACGCGGGCCACGGCCACCTTGCCGTGGCCGTGAACCTCTCCGCGCGGCAGCTGCAGAACCCCGCCCTGCCCGAGAGCCTGGGACAGGCCATCCGCGAATCCGGGTTGGACCCCTCACTGGTGGAGTTCGAGATCACAGAAACGGCCATCATGACCAGCGTGGAGCGCGGGGTGGAGACCCTCAGGCGCATCCGCGAGACCGGCGCCCACATCGCGGTGGACGACTTCGGCACCGGCTACTCCTCGCTGTACTACCTCAAGCGGTTCCCCATCCGGGGTCTGAAGATCGACCGTTCCTTCACCCGCGACCTGACGCACGACCCGGACGACGCGGCCATCGTGCGGGCCATCATCTCCATGGCCCGCTCCCTGGGGCTGCACGTCACCGCCGAGGGCGTGGAAACCGCCGACCAGATGCACGCCCTGCGCAAGCTTGACTGCGACTTCCTGCAGGGCTACCTGCTGGCCAGGCCCATGCCCCCCGAGGAATTCGCCACCCTGTTGGAAAAAGGCGGCAGGCTGGCCGGAAGCCTCTTCACGCCAGCGTGAGGTTGATCTCCAGGCGGGAGATGTTCACCTCCGCCAGGGTCACGGTCACCTTTTGCCCCAGCTTGTACTGCTTGCCGGTGCGCTCGCCCAGCATCATTTGCTGTTCCGGCAGGAAGGCGTAGTAGTCGTCGGTCATGGTGGAGAGGCGCACCAGCCCCTCGGCCATGACCTCGTTCAGCTCCACCCAGAAGCCGAAGTCCGCCAGGGAGTTGATGACGCCGGTGAAGGTCTGGCCCTCCTTGTCGCGCAAAAAGAGCACCGTCAGCCGCTTGAGGATCTCCCGCTCCGCCTCCATGCCCACGCGCTCCTGCGCGCTGAGGTGCGCGCCCAGGTCCTTGAGCTTCTTGTGACCCATGGCCTGGCCGCCGGGCAGGTCCAGCACGCGCTTCAGGGCGCGGTGCACCTGCAGGTCGGCGTAGCGGCGGATGGGCGAGGTGAAGTGGCAGTAGCACTCGCTCGCCAGCCCGAAGTGCCCCTCGTTGGTGGGCTCGTACTTGGCCTGCATCATGGTGCGCAGGGTCAGCCGCGAGACCATGAACTCCATGTCCGTGTCCTCGGCCTCGTGCAGCAGCTGCTGCAGCCCCTTGGGGTCGATCTCCCGGGGCAGCTTGTCCACCATGTCCGTCTTGCTGAGGACCTTGTAGAGGTTGCGCACCTTCTCCTGGTCCGGCTCGGGGTGGATGCGGTAGAGCAGGCCCGCCCCCTTCTCCGTGAGGAACTCGGCCACGGCCTCGTTGGCAGCGATCATGAACTCCTCGATGATCTGGTGGGCGAAGTGGCGCACCTTGGGGCGGATGTCCACGGTCTCGCCGTAGATGTTGAAGAGGATCTCCGGCTCGGGCAGGTCGAAATCCAGGCTGCCCCGAGCGTTGCGGCGGGCGTTGATCTTGCGGGCCAGCTCCTCGGCCAGCTCCAGCATGGGCAGCACCGGCTCCAGCCGCAGCCGCTCCTCCTCGTCGCGGTCCAGCACCGCCCGCTTCACCTGCTGGTAGGTCAGCCTGGCATGGGAGGAAATGACCGCCTGGTGAAAGCGGCTGCCACGTGGCTTGCCGCCCTCGCTCATCTCGATCTCCGCCACCATGGACAGGCGCGGTGTGTTGGGATTGAGGGAGCACAGTCCGTTGGACAGCGCCTCCGGGAACATGGGCTCCACCGATTGTGGGAAATAGTAGGAGTTGGCGCGTTCCCGCGCCTCCTGGTCCAGGCCGGAGCCTGGGCGCACGTAATGGGCCACGTCCGCGATGGCCACCCACAGCGTGTACCCCTTGTCCTTCCGCTCCACGTAGACGGCGTCGTCAAAGTCCTTGGCCTTGGCCCCGTCGATGGTCACGAAGGGCAGGTCCGTGAGGTCCTTGCGTCCGGCCTTGTCCGCCTCGCCCGGCTCGGCGGGCAGGTCCTCGGCCTCTTGCACCACGGCCTCGGGGAACTTGGTGGGCACGCCCTTGTTGGACTTGACCAGGGACTCCTGCACGGCCACGTCGTCCTCCGGCCCGATGACCTCCAGCACCTCGCCGCGCCACAGTTCGCCCTCGATCTGCTCGTCCGGGGCAAGGGTGACGATGGTGCCCTTGGGCGGCTCCTCCTCGAAGGGGGCCATGAAGCGCACCGGCTGGCGGGGGTCGGTGGGATGGCAGAGGTACAGCCCCCGTCCCAGGGGGCGCTCCACCCGACAGGGCATGCGCTCCTGGCCTCGCTCCAGCACCCGCGCGATGCGCCCCTCGGGCGAGGCCTTGCGGCCCTTTTCGCGGGTGATGACCACAGCCACACGGTCGCCGTTCCAGGCGTCGCCGAAATCCTTGGGGTTGATGAAAATGTCGCGGCGGCGCTTGTCCTCGGGCGTGACGAACCCCACCCCGGAGCGGGTGATCTCCAGGGTGCCCGTCTGCATGCGCATGTTCTCCATGAGCCCGAAGACGTTGCGTTTAGTGCGGATGACCTTGCCCTCGTCCTGCAACTGGTCGAGGGTGTCCATCAGGCGGCCCTTCTGCTGCTTGGGAAGCTTCAACGCGCTCAGCAGATCGGACAGGCTCAGGGGGCGTCCGGCGTTGCGCAGCGCGCCCAAAACGTCCTTGGGAGAGGGGCCGCCCTTGCCGCCTGGCTTGCCGCCCTTGCCCCGGGGCTTGCCTCCGGGCTTACCGCCTTTGCCCTTGGGAGCGCCGCCTTTCGGCATGTCCTTCCCCTTGGCGGGCTTGTCCGCCTGTTCCTGTTTGGGCTGGTTGGCGTCCTGTCCGTTGTTCCGGCTCTTGCCGCCTTGCTTTTTCCTTCTGGCCATATGCGAAAAATCCTTACTGTTTCTCGGCCCGCTCTACGCGGCCGCGCAAAAATTGATCGAAATCATCGTCCCCGATCACCGGGGAGGAAATATCCACTTTGGTAACACAAGAAACGCCCCCGGAAAACGGGGGCAGCTTGACCGCGTCCTTGGGCGTGACCACCACCCTGGCGCAGCCGCGCCGGGCCGCCTCGGCCCGGATGGCCCGCACCGTGTCCGCGTCCATGGTGTGATGGTCGGCGAAGGCCATGATTCCCTCGGGCGGGTAGCCCAGGTGCTCGCTCACCGTGGCCTCCACCTGGCCCGGATGGGCCACGCCGCAGGCCAGCAGGTACGGTTCGCCGCCCAGGTCGGCGGTCTCGCCGCCCTCTTCCGGGTCCAGCGACCGGAACCCGCGCACGCGCAAATGGAAGGTCCAGCAGGGAGCGTCCAGCTCCGCCAGCCGCTCGCGGACCAGGTCGGCCAGGGCCCCGGGGTCGGCCCCGGGCTCCAGCTTCACCAGGAAGGCGTCCGCCCGGCGCAGGGCGAAGGCCCCCTCGCGCCAGTATCCGGCCGGGAACACCCTCCCCCAGTCCGCGGTCAGGTCCACGGGACGCAACAGGCAGAGGTTGGCGTCGCGGGCCACGCCCAGGTGCTGGAAGCCGTCGTCCAGCAGGTAGAGGTCGGGGCGGAGGTTCTCCGCCGCCCATTGCCCCCCGCGCGAGCGGACAGGGTCCACCACCACGCTGGCCGAGGGGTGCTCCCTGGCCAGCATCAGCGGCTCGTCCCCCGCCTCGTCCGGCGGGCTGTCCGGCCGCACCAGGTAGTGCTCCCCAGGCGGCGCGGCCCGGTAGCCCCGGGTCAACACGCAGGGCGAGCGGCACCACGACTCGGCCAACTCAAGCAAGCGCCCCACCATGGGGGTCTTGCCCGTGCCGCCCATGCTGATGTTGCCCACCGAAACGCACGGAGCGGGCGGCCGCCAGACCGGCTTGCGGCCCGAGGCGTAAGCGCGCTCCCGACGGCGCATCCACTGGGAGTACAGCGATCCCATGGGAGCCAGGAGCGGCCCCAGGGTTTTCTGGATGGTCTGCAGTCTGTCCATGCAAAGGAAAAGGGCCGGTCCCGCGCGGAACCGGCCCTTTGACGAGTCGCCTACTCGCGCCCTCCGGAGAAAAGGCTCAGCAGCATGATGAACAGGTTGATGAAGTCCAGGTACAGCCTGAGCGCGCCGTTGATGGTGGCTCGCTGCACCGCGGCCTGGTCGTCCGGGGCCACGTCGCCCATGACCCGCAGCTGCTGCGTGTCGTAGGCGGTCAGGCCGGTGAATACCACCACCCCGATGCCGGAGATGACGAAGTCCATGGCCGCGCTCTGCAGGAAGATGTTCACCACCATGGCGATGATTATGCCGAACAACCCCATCATCAGGAAGCTGCCCCAGGAGGTCAGGTCCTTCTTGGTGGTCAGGCCGTAGACGCTCATGGCGCCGAACATGCCCGCCGTGGTGATGAAGGCCTTGAAGATGTCGCCCATGGGGTAGACGTAAAAAATGGTCGCCAGCAAGAGGCCCATCATGCCCGAGTAGAGCAGGAAAAGCCCCGAGGCCATGGCCGGAGCCAGCTTGTGCACGGCCGCGGACAGCACGATGACCAGGGCGAACTGGCCGATGACCAAGCCGATGAGGCCCACCCCGCTGCCCAGAATGTTCTGCATGACGAACTGCGATTGCGCCCCGTACCAGGCCACCAGGGCGGTGATTGCCAAGCCGCCGCTCATCCAGGCGTACACGCCCCGCATGAAGGCGTTGACCACCTCAGGGGTGGCGCGGGTGCGCTGGCGCACGCCCCCGGCCGCGTATCCGAAACGATTCATGGTTGTGCTCCTTGTGCGTCGATACGTTCAACCTTACTCATATAATGCCCCGGGCATCCAACGCAATACTTATCCCAACCGCCCGAAAGCCATGGCCGCCACGTTCAGGGCCACAAGCACCAGCCCCTCTCTCCGGCCGATGCGCCAGCCCGTGCGCATGAAAACCAGCACCAAGGCCACAACCCCCAGGTTGAACCAGACCACCGCCTGGGCAGAGGGCGAAACATCCAGCGGCCGCAGCATGCAGGTCAGCCCCAGCACCCCCGCGAAGTTGAACACGTTGGAGCCGATGAGGTTGCCCAGAAGCATGTCGCTGCGCCCCTTCAAGGCGGCGGAAAGGCATGTCACAAGCTCCGGCAGGCTGGTGCCGAAGGCCACCAGTGTCATGCCGATCCACCATTCGCTCACACCCAGCCCCCGGGCGATGGACGAGGCCGACTCCACCATCAGGCTGCCGCCCAGGGCCACCCCGGCGAACCCGGCCAAAAGCCGAGGATAGTCCCACCAGCGCACTTCGCGCGCTCCCGGAATATCCTGCACCGCCGACCGCGTGCGCAGCAGAATCAGCACATACCCCAACAAGAACAGCAGAAGGACCAGCCCCCCGCTGGGGCCCAGCCAGCCGAAACGAACCGCCATGCCCACCGCCGCGGTCAGCCCCAGCAGCAGCATGCCGTCGCGGTACAGCACCACCTTGCCCGCGCCCACCGGCCGCACCATGGCCACCAAACCCAGCACCAGGCCCAGATTGTAGAAATTCGACCCCACAACGTTGGACAGGGAAATATCGGCCAGGCCGCGAATGGCGGCCGTGATGGTCACCAAAAACTCCGGCGCGCTGGTCCCGAAAGCCACCACCGTCAAGCCGATGGCCAACTCCGACACCCCGAACCGCCGGGCCACCGCCGAAGCGCTCTCCACGATCCAGTCCGCGCTGAACCACAACAAGCCAATGGCTATGAGCAAAAAGACAGCATCGGTCACGAGGCCAGCACCTACGGCATGGACGGGCGTGAAGCAAGAAAAAGCGGAGGCGGGGGAAGCTGGAGGGAAAAGAGGGAGGATTTCGCCCTGCGGGCGACCAGGGCCTGCTCGGCCCTGGACCCGAGGCAAACTAAGTTTGCATATGTACCGCGTGTTGGCGCGAGGTGGTGCGCGGGAAGGGAGTACTACGGCGAACCCGCGATTGCTTGGCTATTTCACCCGGTAAATCCCAGTCCCGACCGTTTGGCTTCAGATGCGATGAACACGGGATTGGGCCACGGTCTCCCGGCTCCCGCCTGCTTGTACCCCGCTCCCGAGCGAAGCGAGCGATAAAAGGTTTGGCGGAAGGAGGATGAGGGTGCGGGAGAAGGAGGAAACCGCTTTTCCCAAAAGGGGTTTCCTCCTTCTCCCGCTGCCCTGAACACACACCCCTGTACTGCCCCCGGTTTAGCAAGCCTTTTTTAAGAGAGTCCGCGAGTTGATCAGTTCCTGCTCGGTTGTCACCGGGGTTTTATACCCCAGCGCCGAGTGCAGGTAGCCTTGGTTGTATTCTTCGATCCAGGAGCCCAAGGCTTGGCAAAAGGCCGTCGGGCTACGCCATTCATTAATCCAGACCAGCTCTTCCTTCATGGTGCGCATGAAGCGCTCGGTGTCGGCATTGCCTTTTGGGTTGTTGTAGCTGGTGAAGGCGAGTTTGATGTCCATGACGCGGCAAGCCTTCATGAAGCTCGCCGAGGTCGGCTGGCAGCCGTTGTCGGCCATGAGATGAAGACCGCCGTCGCGCACGCCTTCGGGGAACTGCCTGCCGACAGCCGCGTTGAGCGCCGAGAGCCAATGCCACGCCTTGGCCTGGTCGCCGGCGTAATGGCCGACGACCTTCTTGGTGCGCCAATCAAGCACAATGACCACGTACAGCCAGCCGTAGCCGTCAATCTTGATTTTGGTCATGTCGATACCCCACCACTCGTTGGGTCGCGTGGGCCGGGGCTTGACGCCGGTCGGCCTGCGTTTGGCCTTGAGTCGCAGGTTGGGCTTCACCGTGAGGTCATGCTCGCTCATGAGCCGGTAGACGCGATTTTTGCCGACGACTACGCCGTCCACGAAGCGCAGAAACGCCCAGACCCGACGGTATCCCCAGAACGGATGGTCGGCCTTGATGCCGCGAATGCGGGCCAGGAGGTCGGCGTTGCGCTCGGCGACCTTTGCATATGGTCCACGCTTCATCCGAACGGCCCGCTTTTTTTTAGCTCAATGGTCAACTCACCGATCAGGCTTTTGAGCTTCATGTTCTCGCGCTCAAGCTTGGCCGTACGCTGTGCGCCGTGCTCGGTCTCGAACGCTTTGTGCGCCTGGGCAAGGAATTGATCGCGCCACTTGTAGTACTGGTTCTGCGAGATGGCGTACTCGGCGCACACTTCGCCCACGGGTCGTCCTCGAAGGCCTTCGAGGACGACCCGAGTCTTCTGCTCCGGGGTCCACTTCCGTCGCTTCATGGCAAACCTCCTGCCTGTTGAGAAGCCACGGACTTCCACTTAAATCAAGGCTGTTTCAAACTGGGGGCAGGATACCCCCGCCAGCCACCATCCGTTCCCTTGCCACCAATTTCCGCCACCATTTCCTCCCCTGAATCCCTTTGACATCCAGTGTGTGTGCTATACAAAGTGAGTCGGTTAAGGTTTTCGATCAGTAACGCCAACCGGTATTGGGGAGATATGAGCGCCGAGCCCAACAAGATCATTTATTCCATGTCCCGGGTTTCCAAGTATTACGAGAAGAAGCCCATTCTGAAGGACATTTCCCTGTCGTATTTCTACGGCGCCAAGATCGGCGTCATCGGCCTGAACGGGTCGGGCAAGTCTTCGCTGCTGAAGATCCTCGCGGGCGAGGACGACGATTTCCAGGGCACCACCGACTGCGCCCCCGGCTACACCATCGGCTACCTGGAGCAGGAGCCCCTGCTGGGCGAGACGCGCACCGTGCGCGAGGTCGTCGAGGAAGGCGTCGGCGAGGTGGCCGATCTGCTCAAGGAATTCGAGGAGATCAACGCCAAGTTCGCCGAGCCCATGGACGACGATGAGATGCAGAAACTCATCGAGCGCCAGGGCGAGGTGCAGGAGAAGCTGGACGCGGCCGACGCCTGGGACCTGGACTCCCGCCTGGAGCAGGCCATGGACGCCCTGCGCTGCCCCCCCGGCGACATGCCCCTGGACAAGGTCTCCGGCGGCGAGAAGCGCCGCGTGGCCCTGTGCCGCCTGCTGCTGCGCAAGCCGGACATCCTGCTTCTGGACGAGCCCACCAACCACCTCGACGCCGAGACCGTGGCCTGGCTGGAGCACCACCTGCACACCTACCACGGCACCATCATCGCCGTGACGCACGACCGCTACTTCCTGGACAACGTGGCGGGCTGGATTCTGGAGCTGGACCGGGGCCACGGCATTCCCTGGAAGGGCAACTACTCCTCCTGGCTGCAGCAGAAAGAGGAACGGATGCGCCGCGAGGAGAAATCCGAGGCCAAGCGAGTCAAGACCCTCGAACGCGAGCTGGACTGGATCAAGCAGTCCCCGCGCGGCCGCCAGGCCAAATCCAAGGCCCGCATCAACAAGTACGAGGAACTGCTCAAGGAAGGCGTGGATAAGCTGGCCGAGGACCTGGAAATCTACATTCCGCCCGGACCGCGGCTGGGCAAGAAGGCCATCCAGGCCAACGGCGTCTGCAAGGGCTACGAGGACCGCCTGCTCTTCGAGAACCTCGACTTCACCGTGCCCCCCGGAGCCGTGGTGGGCATCATCGGCCCCAACGGCGCGGGCAAGACCACCCTCTTCCGGCTCATCACCGGCAGGGAGGAGCCCGACTGCGGCGAGATCGACCTGGGCGAGTCCGTGAAGCTGGGCTACGTGGACCAGACCCGCGACGCCCTGGACGACGACAAGCCAGTGTGGGAGGTCGTGGGCGAGGGCCGCGAGGTCTTCACCCTGGGCAACCGCGAGATCAAGACACGCTCCTATCTGGGCCGCTTCAACATCAAGGGCGCGGACCAGCAGAAGAAGGTCGGGGTCCTTTCCGGCGGTGAGCGCAACCGCGTCTTCCTGGCCAAGATGCTCAAGTCCGGCTGCAACGTCCTGCTTTTGGACGAGCCCACCAACGACCTCGACGTGAACACCATGCGGGCGCTCGAGGAAGCCATCCTCAACTTCGCCGGCTGCGTCATGGTCATCAGCCACGACCGCTGGTTCCTGGACCGCACCTGCACACACGTGCTGGCCTTCGAGGGCGATTCTCAGGTAGTCTTCTTCGACGGGAACTTTTCCGAGTACGAGGAAGACAAGAAGCAGCGCCTGGGAGAGGAAGCCCTGCAGCCGCACCGCGTCAAGTATCGCAAGCTCACCCGCTAAAGCGGACTATGGGCCGGGCGGGGGAGCGGCCCCCCGCCCGGCGTCCCCGAGCAACCCCAAGCATCGTTTCAAGGAGATTTTCTATGTCCGATCTCGTGGCCGTTTATTGGGATTTCGAAAACCTGCACGCCGCCCTCTACGACCTGGAAAACGGCATCGGCTCCTACCGCCGCGACTGGCGCACCCGCCAACCGGAGCTGGTGGATATCGACGTCATCATGGAGTACGCCGCCTCCCTGGGCAAAGTGGTCATGAACAAGGCCTACGCCAACTGGAGCTTCTTCTATTCCTACTCCCGCAAGCTCCAGGAACACTCCATCGACCTCATCCATCTCTTCCCGCGCGGCTCCCACGCCAAAAACGGCGCGGACATCCGCCTCTCCCTGGACGTGGTTGAAGACGTCTCCCTCCTCTCCCACATTGACAAGGTCCTCATCGTGGGCGGCGACTCCGACTACGTCTCCGTGGCCCAGAAGGTCCGCTCCAAGGGCAAGGAGATCATGGGCCTGGGCGAGGAGAACTCCACCAACTTCTTCTGGGTCAAATCCTGCAACGAGTTCAAATACTACTTCAGCCTGGTCAAGAAACTCGCCCCGGAACGCAAGACCGGCCTGACAGAAATGCTCCCTGTCGAGGACGACCTCACCGAAGCCCACAAACTGCTGCGGCAGGCCGTGGTCAACATCATGTCCCGCACCGGCGGCGGCTACGCGCCCAAGGATTCGGTCAAGCCCGTCATGCAGCGGCTCGACCCCTCCTTCGACCCCACCGACTACGGCTTCGACGACTTCGATTCCTTCATCCAGTCCGCACCCTTCCTGGACATGCGCGATGACCCCGGCGGCGAGCAGGTATTCCTCAGCGAACCCGCCGAGGACGCCGAGCCCCAGCCCCATTCCGCCCACGCCGTCCAGCCCCACGGCGACGACGTGCAGTCCGTCCTGCGCCGCCGCAAAATATTCCTGCCTCACCCCTCCATCTTCTACGACGGACTCCTGGCAGCCCACACCCTGCTGCTCAACCACACCTACCCCAGCTTCGACTCCTTCATCGACGACCTGCTCAAGGAAATGCAGAAAATCGACGAGGACGCCCGGCGCAACGAGGCCGTCTCCCTCCACCGCCTCATGTTCAAGTCCTACTCCTTCCACCTGGACAAACAGGCCGGGACCATCGGACTCGCCCCCTCCTCCCAAACCTTCGACGCCTTCCTCAACAACATCATCTTCATGCTCACCCGCGTCCTGCGCGAAGAAATCGGTGACGAACTCACAACCAAAGACCTCATGGAAAACATCTGCCAAGACGAACGCTGCCGACACAACTTCGAACGAGCCATCGAAAGCGTCAGCGAATAACGGGAAGCGAGAGACGACAACCAGCCGCCTTGTTCCGGGGCATCCGCCCCGGAACAAGGCGGCTTTTTTTATGGGGAAGAGAAGAAAGATTTCGCCCTTCGGGCGACCAGGGGCTACGCGCCCCCTGGACCCTGCGGCAAAATAATTTTGCATTTGTATTCGCGTGTTGAGGAAAGGTAGCGAGTATGTCGGGGAGCACTCCGGCGAACTCGTTACGGGGGGAAATCCGCTCCTTGCTTCGCAGGTTGGCCCTCTATTTTGGGTTATTGGAGCCAAACACCGCGCCCATGAACGAGAGAGTCCAACCAACGGGACCCTGGTTATACCCGCCTCCCACACCACGCCGCAGCATATTCGCGGACTCCTCCCGGAACGTACCCTGACTCCCTCCATCACGCGTCACAAAGTGCAGAAATTATTTCTGCCGCGGGTCCAGGGCCGCGCAGGCCCTGGTCGCCCGCAGGGCGAAATCTTCTTCCCCCCTCTACAATCCAAAAAGTGACAGAAAGCCGCTTTTTCCGAGGATTTTTTTGAGTCGTTCGGGGTTTTGGTGCGGTTGTGGTGGTGTGGTGCGCAGGAGGTGGTTGAGTTCGGCGGGTTCGGCGGGTGGTTGTCCGGGGAGGGAGTTGGCCAGGCAGCCAAGGGCGTTTTCCTGGTGCGCGTCGGTGTTGGTGAGCCGGACGAGGTCGAAGTCGCGGGCGGCTTGTTCGTAGAGTTCGGCGTTGGCGGGTTGTGCCTGGCCGTTGTTCCAGGTGGGTTTGGTTTTGAGGATGTTGATGGAGTTGACTTCCACGCCGTCGGCGAAGGCGAGGACGGATTCCAGGTCGGCTGTGCGGCGGTCCTGGTAGCGGAAGGGGTGCGCCACGAAGAGGAAGCAGTCGTCGCGCATGGGGCGGAGTTGTCGTTCCAGTTCGTCCAGTCCCAGGAAGGGCCGGGGGCGGAACTCCGTGGCGGGCGAGGCGCCGCGCGGTGTGAGCACGACCATGTCGAAGCCTTCGGCCACGGTTACTTCGATGCCGGGGTAGAGGCGGAGTCCGGGGAAGTGGCGCATGAGGGCGTCGATCTCCGCTTGCCCGGCCAGGTAGTGGTGGTCGGTAAGGGCCATGGCGTCCAGTCCGGCGGCGGAAGCGGTGGCGCAGGCCTTGTAGGCGGTCATGACGGAGCAGGGGGAGTGCTCGGAGGTGTGCACGTGGCAGTCCAGCAACATTGCCGCATGGTAGCACGGGCGGAGGGAAGGTCAAAGGCGCGGGACGGGCATGCGCGAGGTTTCAATCTTGCTATTTACAACCATGAAAAATTGTCTCTTGTTGTAGACTAAATGTTGGCCTACGAATGACGGAATAGGGAAAACCAATTCCGGCTTCACCCGCCATCACCTCAAGTAAGGGAGAGACAATGACTGAAGAGCTCAAGGAAACCTGGATCAAGGTTGTGGAATACGCCTCCATGCCCCACCTGGGCCTCTCGCGGAAGCTGCGCAACGGCTGCGCCATCGAGTTCAACAACGACGGCGACCCCATGCGGGGCGACGTGGTCTTCGAGATCCAGGAGGCCTACCTGCGGGTCATCCGCGACCAGGGCACGGACGACGTCAGCGTGAGCTACTACGCCTGGGACAAGCTGGCCTCCATCAAGACCATCGGCATGCCCAAAAAGAAGTAGCCGCCATCCTCCCGAAACCGAATCGGCGGCCCCCCGCGCCGGGGGCCGCTTTCCTCCTCCCCGGGTATGTGTTCATAAATCCTTTGGAATCGCGTAACCTGTCCGCAACCATCGAAGGCGGGGAACGTGGCAGCGTGCCCTTACCGCGGCAAACCCCCACCCCCCAACTTTTCCTTCGAGGAGGACAGGCAATGAAACCCCTTCGCATCCTGCTGGCCGCCCTGGCGGTCATGGCCCTGGCGGTTCCCGCCACGGCCGAAAAGTACGACTACTCGGGCAAACCGCCCAAGTACGTATTCCTGTTCATCGGCGACGGCATGGCCTCGCCCCAGCGCATGGCCGCCACCGCCTACACCGGCGAGGAGTTGCGCATGGACCGCTTCCCCGCCCAGGGCATGACCACCACCCAGGCGGCCAACCGCTTCATCACCGGCTCCGCCGCCTCGGCCACCTCCCTGGCCTCCGGCATCAAGACCAACATCAACATGATCGGCATGGACCCCTCCGAAAGACGCGTTAAGACCCTGGCCGAGATGGCCAAGGAGCGCGGCATGAAGGTCGGCATCGTCTCCTCGGTGTCCATCGACCACGCCACCCCGGCGGCCTTCTACGCCAAGGTGCCCCACCGCTCCCAGTACCACTACGTCGACATGCAGCTGGCCGGGTCCGGCTTCGACTACTTCGGCGGCGGTGGGCTGAAGGACCCCACTGGCAAACGCAAGGGCGTTGAGCCCAAGGGCGACGCCCTGGCGCTGGCCAGGAAGAACGGCTTCAAGGTGGTGGACAACAAAAAGGACTTCATGGCCCTCAAGCCTGGCCAACGCGCCATCGCCTACAACTCCTGGCTGCAGGACTCCGGCGCCCTGCCTTACGCCATGGACATGCGCCCCGAGGACATCACCCTGCCCGAGTTCACCAAGAAGGGCATCGAGCTGCTGGACAACGACAAAGGCTTCTTCATGATGGTCGAGGGCGGCAAGATCGACTGGGCCTGCCATGCCAACGACGCGGGCGCGGCCGTGAGCAACACCATCGCCTTTGACGACGCCGTGGGCGAGGCCATGGCCTTCGCCGAGAAGCACCCCGGCGAGACCCTCATCGTGGTCACCGGCGACCACGAGTGCGGCGGCCTGACCCTGGGCTTCGCCGGCACCAAGTACGAGACCGACTTCAAGGTGCTGGGCGGCCAGAAGGTCTCCTTCACCAAGTTCGACCAGGAAGTCCTCGGTCCCTTCAAAAAGGAAGGCGGCGGGTTCGAGGACATCAAGCCCCTCATCACCGAGAACTTCGGCCTGAAGTTCCAGGGCGATTCCAAGGCCGACGTCATGGTCCTGACCGACTACGAGCGGGCCCAGCTCATCGAGTCCTTCCACCGCTCCATGCGCGGCCAGGAGGAGCACTCCGCCGATCCCTCCACCTACCTGCTGTACGGCGGCTACGAGCCCCTGACCGTGACCGTCACCCACATTCTCAACAACAAGGCCGGCCTGGGCTGGACCTCCTACAAGCACACCGGCGTGCCCGTACCCATCTCCGCCATGGGCGTGGGAGCCGACATCTTCAACGGCTACTACGACAACACCGACGCAGCCAAGAAGCTCATGGCCGTCATGGGCATCGAGCCCAAGGCGCACTATGCCGAAAGCTCCGCCAAGACGAAGGTAGCCGCCAAATAGCCACCCCGCACCACCTCCCGGGCGGCGCGGCGCGGACCGCGCCGCCCTTTTTCATTTCCCCAGCGGAGCCAGACCATGCCAGCCACCCGCACCGACTCCTCCCGCCGCGACCTCGCCGCAGCCCTGCTGTTCGCCGTGCTCTCCGTGGCCCTCTACTTCCTGCCCACCGGCTTCGAGGGCGCGCTGCAGGACACCCGCTCCGAGCGGGTGCGGGCCACAGTGCTGGAGACGGACGACTCCGATGTCCTGCGCCACGGCATCGTCAAGACGGGCGACCAGCACCTCCTCCTGCGAATCGAGAACGGGCGGTTCCAGGGCGAGGTGGTCACGTCCAACAACCCCCTGCTGGGTATGATGGACCGCGACACCCTGTTCGAGGAAGGCGATTCCGCCTTCGTCACCCTCACCCTCTCCCCGGACGAGGAGCGCATCGTCAACGCCGCGCCGG
The DNA here is from genome assembly GCF_000711295.1 of Desulfohalovibrio reitneri. Taxonomy (NCBI): domain Bacteria; kingdom Pseudomonadati; phylum Thermodesulfobacteriota; class Desulfovibrionia; order Desulfovibrionales; family Desulfovibrionaceae; genus Desulfohalovibrio; species Desulfohalovibrio reitneri. The sequence goes on from NZ_JOMJ01000003.1 coordinate 1,393,267, forward strand.
AGTCGCACTACCGGCTGGACCTGGAGCTGCTCCTGCTGGGGCTGTTCGCCGGGGCGCTGCTGCTTTTCGGCGGACTCACCGGGGCCAAGGCCCTGCTATCCTTCCTCTTCGCCGCGCTCATGCTGTGGCGGGTGCTGGTGCCCCTGCTGCTCAAGGGGTGGGACCCGGTCTGGCTGGCCCTGGGCGTGGTGGCGGTCATGACCGCGGCCATCATCTTCCTGGTGGGCGGGGTCAACCGCAAGGGGCTGACCGCCTTTCTCGGGGCTTTCCTGGGCATCCTCACCTCGGCCGCCCTAGCCGTCTTCTTCACCGGCGAGTTCGCCATTTCCGGCGCGGTCATGCCCTTTTCCGAACCCCTGCTCTACGCCGGATTCGCCCACCTGGACCTCTCCCGCATCTACATGGCCGCCGTCTTCCTGGCCGCCTCCGGCGCGGTCATGGACCTGGCCATGGACGTCTCCGCCTCCCTGCACGAGGTGGTCTGCAAGAAGCCGGACATCTCCTTCACCGAGGCCCTCAAGTCCGGCATTTCCGTGGGCCGGGCCGTAGTGGGAACCATGACCACAACCCTGCTGCTGGCCTACTCCGGCGGCTTTCTCACCCTGCTCATGGCCTTCATGGCCAAGGGCGTGCCCCTGGCCAACTTCTTCAACGTGGTCTACGTGGCCGCGGAAATCCTCAAGACCTTGGTCGGCTCCTTCGGCCTGGTCATGGTGGCTCCCTTCACCGCCCTCATCGGGGCCTGGATATTCACCCGCCGCCCGGAGTGCCTTCCCGGCGAGGCGGAACAGCCCTGACGCCTTTTCAGGAAGCACCAAAACGGCTACCCTCGTCGGTCATGCAACCGCGAGGAGAACCGTCGTGAAAATAGGGCTTCTGCAGGCCAATCCACTGGTTGGCGACGTGCGTTCCAACGCGGCCAAGGTGGCCGAGCTGCACCGCCAGGCCGCCTCCGCCGGGGCCGACCTGTGCGTGGCTCCGGAACTGGCCCTGTCCGGCTACCCCCCGCGCGACCTGTTGCTGCGCGCGGGATTCGCCCGGCCTGCCGCCAGGCGGCCGCCCGGCTGGCCCGGGAGCTGGCAGACGGTCCGCCCCTGCTGGTGGGCCTGCCCTGGCCCAACGAAACCGGTGTGGGCCGCCCCCTGCACAACGCCGCGGCCCTGCTGCGCGGCGGGGAGATCGAATCGGTCTACGCCAAGCGCCTGCTGCCCACCTACGACGTCTTCGACGAGACGCGCTATTTCGAGCCCGGCTCCGGTCCGCTGGTCATCGCGGTGGCCGGGACGCGCCTAGCCGTCACGGTCTGCGAGGACATCTGGAATGACAAGGACTTCTGGCTGGAGCGCAAGTACCACACCGACCCCGTGGCCGAGTGCCGCGACTTGGGCGCGAGGGCCGTGCTCAATCTCTCCGCCTCGCCCTTCACCCTGGGCAAGCAGGCAGTGCGGGAGGACATGCTCCGGGCCATCACCGACCACTACGGCCTGCCCGTGCTCCTGGCCAACCAGACCGGCGGCGACGACGATCTGCTCTTCGACGGACGCTCCATGGCCGCCCTGCCCGGCCGGGGGCTGACCGCCCGGGCCATGGGCTTCGCCGAGGACGTGCTGCTGGTGGACCTGGACGAGGGCGGCGGCGTGGCCGAGGACGATTTCTCCCCCGAGGCGGAGGCGCACAACGCCCTGGTCATGGGCACCCGCGATTTCATGACCAAGCAGGGCTTCTCCACCGCCGTGCTGGGCCTCTCCGGCGGGGTGGACTCCACCCTCACCGCGGCCGTGGCCGCCGAGGCCATCGGCCCGGAGAACGTCCTGGGCGTGCTCATGCCCTCCCCCCACACATCGCAAGAGTCCCTGGACGACGCCGCCGACCTGGCCGCCAACCTCGGCATGGAGACCCTCACCCTGCCCATCGGCGGCCTCATGGACGGCTTCGGCTCCGCCCTGGCCGAGCCCTTCGCCGGGCTTCAGCCGGGCGTCACGGAAGAGAACATCCAGGCCCGCATCCGGGGGGTGCTGCTCATGGCCCTGTCCAACAAGTTCGGCCGCTTCCTGCTGACCACCGGCAACAAGAGCGAGCTGGCAGTGGGCTACTGCACCATCTACGGCGACATGTGCGGCGGGCTGGCCGTGCTGGGCGACGTGCCCAAGGTCCTGGTCTACGGCGTCTGCCGCCGCATGAACGCTCTGGCCGGGCGCGAGGTCATCCCTCAAAACGTGCTGGACAAGGCCCCCACGGCCGAGCTGCGCCCGGACCAGAAGGACCAGGACAGCCTGCCGCCTTATGAGGAACTGGATCCCATCGTGGACGGCCTGACCCGGGGCGAAACCCCGCGCCAGCTGGCCGAACGCGGGGTGGACCTCGAGCTGGCCCGCCGGGTGGAGACCATGATGCGCCGCGCCGAGTTCAAGCGCCGCCAGGCCCCGCCCGCTTTGAAGATAACAGACCGCGCCTTTGGCACCGGCTGGCGCATGCCCCTGGCCGCGAGGCTCCCCGAGGACGAATCGTGAACCGCGACGACATCGAATACTGGCTGCACGAACACGACTTCAGCCACGCTTCCGCCGACCGCCACGAGCGCAACACCCGCCTGGTCATACTGCTCACCCTGGTCACCATGGTGGCCGAGATCGCGGGCGGCTTGGCCTTCAACTCCATGGCCCTGCTGGCCGACGGCTGGCACATGGCCTCCCACGCCGGGGCCCTGGGCGTCACCGCCATGGCCTACGCCGTGGCCCGCCGCCACTCCGCCAACCGCCGCTTCACCTTCGGCACCGGCAAGGTGGGCGCGCTGGGCGGCTTCGCCTCGGCCGTGCTGCTCATCGGCGTGGCCCTGTTCATGGTTTGGGAGTCCGTGGAGCGGCTCATCAACCCTCTGCCCATCAACTTCGGCTGGGCCATGGGCGTGGCGGTCATCGGGCTGGTGGTCAACCTGGCCTCGGCCTGGCTGCTGGGCCACCACGGCCACGACCACGGGCACGGGCACGGGCACGGGCACGGGCACGGGCACGGGCACGCCCACCACGAACACCACCATCACCACGAGCACGACCACAACATCCGCGCCGCCTACATCCACGTGCTGGCCGACGCCCTCACCTCGGTGCTGGCCATCGTGGCCCTGCTGGCGGGCAAGCTGGCGGGCTGGACCTTCCTCGACCCCGTCATGGGCATCGTTGGCGCGGCGGTCATCACCCGCTGGGGCTGGGGGCTGGTGCGCGACACCGGGGCCATGCTGCTGGACTACTCCGACGACCCCGGCCTGGAGGACCGCATGCGGGCCGCCCTGGAGTGCGACGGGGAATGCCGCCTGACCGACCTGCACGTCTGGCGCGTGGGGCCGGGCCATCTGGCCGCCCAGGTCTCCCTGGCCGCCGAGCACCCCAAGACCCCGGACGAGTACAAGGCCGCCCTGGACAAGGTGGCCTCCCTCTCCCACATCACGGTGGAGGTGAACCCCGTGTCCGGAAGCGGGAACTAGCCCGTGGGCTGGCTCCGCGTCCTTTCCCTGGCCGTGGCCCTGGCCATGGACGCCCTGGCCGTGGCCGCGGCCACCGGCGCCACCCGGCCGCGCGTCTCCGCACGGGCCACCTTCCGGCTGGCCTTCCATTTCGGCCTCTTCCAGGGCGGCATGACCGCTCTGGGCTGGCTGGGCGGCACCGCCCTGCGCCCTTTCATCGAGGGCTTCGCCCACTGGGCCGCCTTCATCCTGCTCTTCCTGGTGGGCGCCAACATGCTCCGCGAAGCCCTCTTCCCGGACGAGGACCACACCCGCCCCGACCCCACCCGGGGCGCCACCCTCGTCCTGCTTTCCGTGGCCACCAGCCTGGACGCCCTGGCTGTGGGCCTCTCCCTGGCCCTGCTTGGCCAGCCGGTCCTCTTCCCCTCCCTGGTCATCGGCGTGGTGGCCCTGCTCTTCACCGCGGCCGGGCTGCACGCCGGCAACTTCCTGGCCCGCATGCTGCCCGTGGGCAGGCTGGCCGACGCCGCCGGCGGCCTCATCCTCTGGACCATCGGAGTGCGAATCCTGGCCGAACACGACGTGCTGTGATTGACAAGCCCCCCGAAACATGGGGATAGAAAAGAGTGGAGTCCCCATGCGTCCGGAAGAGGAACTGCGCCTGGCCAAGGAAATCGTGGACCACAGCCCCGTGGTCCTCTTCCGACGTCTGCCCGCGCCCGAATACACCCTGGTCTACGTCTCGGAAAACGTCCGCCGCTTCGGCTACAAGGCGTCCGACTTCCTCGAGGGCAAGATCACCTGGAACGACCTGGTCCACCCGGACGACCTGGAGCGGCTCGGCCGCGAGGTTGAGGAACACGCCGCCGCCGAACGCACCAGCTACTGCCAGGAATACCGCGTGCGCACCTCCAACGGCGAAGTCCGCCACGTGGAGGACACCACCCGCGCCCTGCGCGACGAAAGCGGCCAGGTCACCCACTACGAAGGCGTGGTGGTCGACGTCACCGAGCGCAAGCTGGCCGAAGACGCCCTGCGCCGCAGCGAGGAAAAGTTCCGCCGCATCGTGGAGACCGCGGCCGAGGGCTTCCTGCTCATGGACCCCCACCTGCGCATCCTCGACGCCAACCAGGCATACTGCCGCATGCTGGGCTTCAGCCGCGAGGAGATTCTGGGGCTCACCCCCATGGAACTCGCCACCGACGAATACCGCCGCTTTCTCAAATACAACCGCGAGTGGCTCCTCAGCAACGACCAGCGCGTGCTGGAGGGCTCCCTCCGCGCCAAGGACGGGCGCAAGGTGCCCATCCTGGTCAAGTCCAACACCCTCACCGGAGACAACGGCGAACTCTGGGGCCACGTGGCCTTCGTCTCCGACCTCACCGAGCAGAAACACTCCCTGGCCCTGGCCGCCGAAGTCCAGCGCTCCCTCCTGCCCACGGAAATGCCCCAACTCGATGGCCTGCAGGTGGCCGCCCGCGCCCTGCCCTGCCAGGAACTCGGCGGGGACTACTACGACATCCTGGCCGCCTCCGGCCCGGACAACGCCCCCCTGACCGTCTTTCTCGGCGACATCTCCGGACACGGCGTGGACTCCGCCCTGCTCATGGCCACCGCCCGCTCTTCCCTGCGTTCCCACCTCATGCGCTCCAAATCCCTGGGCGACGCCCTGCGCCGGGTCAACCGCGATCTCTTCACCGACTTCGAGGCCACCTCCAGCTTCATGACCATGATCGGACTCTCCGTCACCCCCCAGGGCGAAATGCGCTGGGCCCGCGCCGGACACGACCCGCCCATCATCTACGACCCCGCCATGGACGCCTTCGCCTCTATCCTCGGCCACGGCCTCCCCCTGGGCGTGGACCAGACCTCCCGCTACCCGGACAACGAACTCACCCCGCTGCCCCAGGGCTGCATCATCGCCATGGGCACCGACGGCATCTGGGAAGCCGCCTCCCGCGAAGGCGACTACTTCGGCAAGGAACGCTTCCAGGAAATCGTCCGCGCCCACGCCCACCAAACCGCCCAGGAAATCCTCGACGCCGTCTTCAGCCAGGTCGCCTCCTTCACCGCCGGACGACCCCAGGACGACGACATCACCCTGGCCGTGGTGAAAATCGGGTAGAAGAAGAGAAGGTTAAGCATTTCGCCCTGCGGGCGACCAGGGGGCTGCGCGCCTCCTGGACCCTGCGGCAAAGTAACTTTGCATGTGTATCGCGTGATGAAGCGCGTCAGGGGAGATACCAGGAAGCGCCCCGGCGAATTTGCGTTCGCGGGATGGGGTCTACCCGGCCCCCACCCTGGCCGGTTGATTCCAGATGCGTTGAACACGAAATTGAAAGACGGCACCCCGGTTCTTACGCCTGTACCACGCCCCCGAGCGAAGCGAGCGGCAAAGAGTTTTGAGGAAGGATGGAGGGAGTTTGGAGGAGGAAGTATCCTGCCCCAATGTCCTGAACGTCCACCCCGCCAGCCTTCCCCCTTTCCCCGCACCCCGTTTTCACCCGTCTCACCGTTTTCTCTCCACTCCCTCCCCTTTATCATTCGCCATGGAAATACGAGTGTGGCATCATGAAAACAAAGCCCCTCCGCCCGGTTCCGTCACGGGGGGCGGATGCGACCAAACTGTGGGAGGAGCACAGCATGAGCCATATCGAGACCTTCAAGAAGAAGATGCGCGGCGACGGGTTGCCCGAGTCCGTCGTCTCCGCTTTCACCGGCCTGTACCAGCGCCTCGCCTCGGGCGAGCGCGGCATGATTCCCGAGTCCGACCTCTCGCCGCTGACCCCGGACGAGGTGCCCAGCCTAGCCACCAGCCGGGAGCACGCAGCCAAGGGGCTGGAGCTGGCCGACCAGGCCGTGGTGCTCAAGCTTAACGGCGGCCTGGGGACCTCCATGGGGCTGGACAAGGCCAAGTCCCTGCTGCCGGTGAAAAACGGGCTCACCTTCCTGGACATCATCCGCCGCCAGGTGGAGCGGTTCCGAGGCGACACCGGAGCCTGCCTGCCCCTGGTGCTGATGAACTCCTTCAATACCGAGGACGACTCCCTGGCCGCCCTGGGCGACTTCGGCAACCCCACGGGCGTGCCCCTGTCCTTTCTGCAGAACCGCTTCCCCAAGGTCATGGCCGACGATCTCTCCCCGGCGGAGTGGCCTGACAATCCGTCCCTGGAGTGGAACCCGCCCGGGCACGGCGACCTGTACGCCGCCCTGAAGAGTTCCGGCACCCTGGACGCCCTGCTTGAGCGCGGCTACCACTACGCCTTCGTGTCCAACGCGGACAACCTCGGGGCCTCCTTCGACCCCGCCCTGCTGGGCCTCATGGCCGAGACCGGCGCGCCCTTCCTCATGGAGGTCGCCCGCCGCACCAAGGACGACCGCAAGGGCGGCCATCTGGCCCGCGCCGAGGACGGACGGCTGGTGCTGCGCGAGGTGGCCCAGACCCCGGACGGCGACCTGGACGCCTTCCAGGACATCGACCGCCACCGCTACTTTAACACCAACTCCGTCTGGGTGGACCTGCGCGCCCTGAACAGGCTGCTGGAGGAGGAAGGCGAGGTGTCACTCTCCCTCATCGCCAACTCCAAGACCATCGACCCCCGCGATCCGGACTCGCCCAAGGTGTTCCAGCTCGAGACCGCCATGGGCTCGGCCATCTCCGGTTTCCCCGGCGCCGCCGTGGTGGAGGTGCCCCGCTCCCGTTTCCTGCCGGTCAAGACCACCGACGACCTGCTGCGCGTCATGTCCGACAACTACCGGCTCGACGACCGCTTCAACCTCATCCACACCGGGCACACCACCCGCGTGGAACTGGACTCCCGCTACTACAAGAAGATCGACGAGTTCCTCCGCCGTTTCCCCGCGGGCGTGCCCTCCCTGGCCAACTGCCAGCTCCTGCGCGTGCGCGGCGACGTGTTTTTCGAAACCGCCCCCTCCCTGCACGGCGAAGTGGTGGTGGAAAACACCGGAGGCCTCCCCGCCCGCATCCGCCGCACCGAAATGCGCGGACGCGAAGTGCTGGCGTAGAATGGGGCTGGATGAATGAAAGGCGGGCGGCTGGGTTTGACCCCACCGTCCGCCTTTTTTGTGTAGGAAAAACAGGGGTATTTCGCCCTGCGGGCGACCAGGGGGCTACGCGCACCCTGGCCCTGCGGCAAAGTAACCTTGCATGTGTGTTCGCGGGGTGGAGCGCGTCAGGACGAGGTCGGGGAGCACCCCGGCGCATGCGTCGCTGTGCGCTGTGTCCTGTGTATCCACCCACGCCGAAGAACCCGTTGCGGCGGACGGAACAGGACTTATATCCACTGCAAGGAGCATCCCATGTGCGTCATCTTCTTCCTGCCCCTGGCCTTTGTGGCCGCCGCCCTGGCCATCCTGGTCTCCATGGGGGCCGAGGAGGCGAAAAAGGCCCGGAAGTAGTGCTCTCCGGGAACACGGGGGCATCCGGCCCCCGAAAGGGGGGCGCGCTTCGCTCCGATTCACCTTCGCGCCCCCAGCACCCCCCCCCGGCACCGCCGTTCCCCCGCCATCACTCGCCGTTCACCTGATTGAAGCACGTGTTATCATGGATTCCCTGGCGTTGATGGTGTATGTCTGGGGCTTGCTTCGTTGTGCCGCGCGGCGGGCTTGATTGTCGCGCGGAGGGAGAGTGATGGAAATGGCCGATATGGATGACGTGCCCCCTGCCGACGATTCGCTAAGCGAGCTTGAACGGCTTCGCGAGGAAAACCGCAAGCTCCGCGAGGCGCTGAAGAATCCCGAGGCGTGGTGCCTGGGTTCGGGCAACAGCTGCTTGAGCCAGGTCATCGTCAGCGCCCTCGAAGGCATGCTCGTGGTGGACCGGGAGGGGAGTGTCCGGTTCCTCAATCCCGCGGCCGAGGAAATGCTCGGCCGCAAGGCGGATGAATTGGCCGAGTGGCCGTTCGGCCTGCCCTCGGTGGGGGACGTGGCCGAAGTGGAGCTGCACGCGGCCGGCGGCGACCGCCAGGTGGCCGAGATGCGGGCGGTTAACATCACCTGGGACGGCGCTCCGGCGCACCTGGTGACGCTGCGGGACGTGACCGAGGGCCGCCGCATGGTGGAGGCTCTACGCGAGGCCAGGGAGGAATTGGAGGCCCGGGTGGCCGAGCGCACGACGGAACTGCGCAAGGCCAACGAGCAGCTCATGGCCGAGGTCTCCGAGCGCATCATGGCCCAGGAGCGCGCCCGGCAGAGCGAGCAGCGGTACCGGGCCATCCTGGAGGACCAGACCGAGCTGATCTGCCGCTATCTACCCGACGGACGCCTGTCTTACGTCAACGAGGCCTACCTGCGCTACTACGGCCGCACCCGCGATGACCTGCTCAACAGCAATTTCCTGCCGGACATCCCGGACGAGGACCTGCGCCTCATCGAGAGCCACATCGCGAGCCTCACCCCGGAACAGCCAGTGACCAGCTTCGAGCACCGCATCCGCATGGAGGACGGTTCCCTGCGCTGGCAGCAGTGGACCCACCGGGCCATTTTCGGCGAGGCGGACGAGCTGACCGAATACCAGGCCGTGGGCCGCGACGTGACCAAACGGCGCGAGGCCGAGGACGGGCTCAAGGAGCAGCGTCGCTTTTTGCGGCTGGTCATCGACTCCGTGCCCAGCCCCATTTTCGTCAAGGACGCCCAGGGCCGCTACCTGCTGGTGAACAAGGCCATGGCCGACCTCTACGGCGTACCGCCGGAGAATCTCATCGGCCACACCGGGGGCGCCTTCAACGCCAACCCCGAGGAACTGGCCCGCTTCGAGCGCGAGGACCGCACCGTGCTGGAGACGGGCACGGTCCTGCACATCCCGCACAAGACCATCACCTCCGCCACCGGCGAAAAACGCTGGTACACCAAGACCAAGGTGCCCCTGCCCGAGTACGGCTGGGTGCTGGGCGTGGCCGTGGACGTCACCGATCTGCTGGAGGCGGAGACCGAGCGGCTGCGATTGGAACGCCGCGTTCGCAACACCCAGAAGATGCAGGCCCTGGGCACCCTGGCCGGGGGCATCGCCCACGATTTCAACAACATGATCTACGCCATTTTGGGGTTCGCCAACCTGGCCCTGCGCCGCAACGAAAACCCCAAGGTGGGCGAGTACCTGGAGCAGATCCGCTCCGCCGGCACCCGCGCCTCGGAGTTGGTGCGGCAGATCCTTACATTTTCCCGGCAAACCGAGCAGGCCAGGTCCACGGTCCACCTGGCGACCCTGTGCAAGGAAGTCACCAAGATGCTTTCCGCGACCCTGCCGCCGGGGGTGGAGATCGAGCAGAAGCTGGAGGCGGAGGACGACGCCGTGGTCGCCGACCCCACCCAGCTGCACCAGGTGGTCATGAACCTCTGCACCAACGCGGTGCAGGCCATGCGGGACCGGGGCGGCACCCTGGAAGTGGTCCTGCGCGACGCGCCCCCGGACCCGGCCGGATGCGGCATGCTGGAGTTGTACGTCACGGACACAGGCGAGGGCATGCCGCCATCGGTGCTGGAGCGCATCTTCGACCCCTTCTTCACCACCAAAGAGAAGGGCGAGGGCACGGGCATGGGTTTGTCCGTGGTGCACGGCATCGTGGAGGCCCACGGCGGTTCGATCTCGGTGGACAGCCGGGAAGGCGAGGGGACGACCTTCGTTGTCCGGATGCCACGGGGGGAGGTCTGCTCGCCCCATCCCGCCGAGCGGGCCGAGGCGGCCAACGGCGGTCAGGGCCGCATTCTCCTGGTTGACGACGAGCCCATCCTGGCTGAGATGGCCTCGGAGACCCTGCGCAACCTGGGGTACAGCGTCACCGCGCACACCAAGCCGGGCGAGGCCCTTGAAGAGTTCACGGCCGATCCCTGGGCCTTCGACCTGATCATCACCGACCAGGCCATGCCCCGTATCACCGGCGAGGAGCTGGCCAGGGAAATGCTGGCCCTGCGGCCGAATCTGCCCGTCATCCTCGTGACCGGCTTCTCCGAATCCTTCACCCCGGAGGAGGCCGAAACCATCGGGGTGGCGGCCTACCTCTTCAAGCCCATTCCGGAAACGCAGCTTTCGGAGACCATCCAGGCCGCGCTGGCCGGGACGGCTCGCGGTGACGGGTAGCTAGGCCTCTTCACCCAGGTAGGCGGCCGCGCCCTCCACGCCCCTGCGGCGGCGGATTTCCTCGGCCACTTCCGAGGGCACGCACTTCTTGTTCACCGGGTTGAGATAGGTGGGCAGCGACTTGGCCAGGACGATGGCCGCCGGGATGCCCAGAATGCTCAGGAACAGGCTGACCACCTGCAGGGTCGCGAACGCCGCCAGCACCAGGCCGATTGGTAGCCACAGCACCATGATCACGGTGGAGTAGGCCTTCCACTTCGGATGCCGCGTGTCCTTCAATACGGTGCCGGAGATCATCTCCCTGCCGAAGGGAAGGAAAAGGAATTTGCCCAGCTCCATGCAGCCCAGGCCGATGGGCGCGGGGATGACCAGCATGGTGAGCAGCAGACCGAGAAGCCAGGTGACTCCGGCGGTGACGAAGCCGAGAAACGGGATGTGCCAAAGCAGATTGCCGAGCAGCCGCATAACGAAACCCTCCTCCCTGAAAATGCAGCCGAAACGGGAACATGCATAGAATATCCGCCACCAAATCACAACACCCTATATTTCCGGGCCAAGCCCGCGCGTTGCCACCGCGGGCCTCCTGCGGTAGTTTCCCCCTTCCTTCAACCCCAAACCCCGAGGAGCGCGCCACGTGCATGTCCTCCTGGTCGGCTCGGGCGGCCGCGAACACGCCCTTGCCTGGAAGCTTTCCCAATCACCGCTGGTGGACAGCCTGTCCATCGCCCCCGGCAACCCCGGCACGGCCGAGTTCGGCCGCAACGTGGACATCGATCCCGACGACATCCGCTCCCTGGTGGACTACGCCAAAAGAAAGGATGTGGGCCTGTGCGTGCCCGGGCCGGAGCTGCCCCTGACCAAGGGGCTGGCCAACGCCCTGCATGATGCCGGCATCCCCTGCTTCGGGCCCACCGAGTTCTGCGCCCGGCTGGAGGGCTCCAAGGCCTTCGCCAAAGAGGTCATGCTGGAGACCGGGGTGCCCACGGCCCACTTCGCAAGCTTCGAAGACTTCCGCCAAGCGCGAGACTTCGTGCGCGAGACCGGCGCGCCGCTGGTCATCAAGGCCGACGGCCTGGCCTCGGGCAAGGGGGTCATCATCTGCGAGTCCGTGCAGCGCGCCGAGCACGTGCTGGAGCAGGTCATGGTGCACAAGGAGTTCGGCGGCGCGGGCGACAAGGTGGTCATCGAGGAACTGCTGGTGGGCGAAGAAGTCTCCTTCCTGGCCTTCTGCGACGGCGAAACCAGCGCCGTGATGCCCACCTCCCAGGACCACAAGCCCGTGGGCGAGGGCGACACCGGCCCCAACACCGGCGGCATGGGCGCCTACTCCCCGGCGCACATCCTGCCCGAGGACCACTATGAGACCGTCCGCCGCCAGGTCATCGACCCGGTCCTGAGCTACATGCGGGCCAAGGGCCATCCCTTCGTGGGGGTGCTCTACGCCGGGCTCATCATCACCGCCGACGGCGCCAAGGTGCTGGAGTACAACGTGCGCTTCGGCGATCCCGAGTGCCAGCCGCTGATGATGCGCCTGGACTCCGATCTGGCCGAGATCATGTTGGCCTGCACCAAGGGCGGGCTGAACGGCACCAGCGTGTCCTGGAAGCCGGAGACCGCCCTTTCCGTGGTCCTCTCGGCCAAGGGCTACCCCGGCCCCTGCTCCAAGGGCATGCGCATTACCGGAATCGAGCGGGCCGAGGCCCCGGGCGGGGTCAAGGTATTCCAGGCCGGCACCGACCTCAACGGCGAGGGCAATCTCGTCACCTCCGGCGGGCGGGTGCTCAACGTCACCGCCCTGGGCAAGGGGCTGGAGCGCGCCCGAGAGGCCGCCTACAAGGCGGTGGAAGCCATTGATTTCGAGGAACAGTACTGCCGTTTCGACATCGGCCAAAAAGGCCTGAAATGGGAACCCGAGGAGGAATCCCTGTGAGCGACGCACCTCTTGTGGCCATTTTCATCGGTTCCATCTCGGACAAGGACGTCATGCGCTCCTGCAGCGACACCCTGTCCTCCCTGGACATCCCCCACCGCTTCACCGTGGCCTCGGCCCACCGCACCCCGGAGCGCACCGCCGGACTGGTGGACGAGCTGGAAGGCCAGGGCTGCCGGGTATTCATCTGCGGCGCGGGCATGGCCGCACACCTGGCCGGGGCGGTGGCCGCCAAGACCATCCGCCCGGTCATCGGCGTGCCCATCAACGCCTCCCCGCTGCAGGGCATGGACGCCCTGCTGGCCACCGTGCAGATGCCCCCGGGCTTCCCCGTGGCCACCGTGGCCCTGGACAAGGCCGGGGCCAAGAACGCAGCCCACCTGGCCGCCCAGATCCTGGCCCTGTCCGACCCGGACTTGGCCAAGCGGATCATGGAGCTGCGCCAGGGCTTCAAGGACGGCGTGGAAAAAGCCGCGAACGAGCTGGAAAACGAGTAGTCCGTTTTTCGCTCCCGGGAGGCGGCCCGTTCCGCCTCCCCGCCTTGCCCCGTACCCGCCGTTGCCCTAGGATGGCGGGTATGGAGGAAGAACATGTCCCATTTGCGACTTGAGGAATATCTGCGTCCCGAGTGGGCCGACCACGCCGGGCAGCTTTCCATGCGGGGGCTGCCCGGCTTGTTCCTATCCGCGGCCGAGGCCATCCTGGGCGACTGCGGCCTGGACATCCACCGGGGCGGCGGCAGCCTGCTGCGCGCACGGCAGGCCGCCTACCGGCTGCGCCGCCTGGAGAAGGTGGGCGAACCCGTGCGCGTGGAGAGCATGGTCATCGAGGTGGAGCGGGACGCGGTGCGTTTCTTCCACGTGCTCTACCGGGTGCGGGTGGGCAACCGGCTGGCCACGGCTGACGAGGTGGTGCGGCAGGAAACCCCGCACGGCGACCCCGTGGACTTTCCCGACGAGGTGCGCCGCGAATTGGAGGCCATAAAGGCCCGCCACGACGAACTGGCGCGGCCCGAGGGGCTGGGGCAGGGCGTCTGTTTCTCCCAGCCTTGACACCGGGGCCGCGCCCCCCCATGTTCCCCCGGTGCAAATCGACTACCGCTCCCGACTGAACGAGGCCCAGTACGAGGCCGCCACCCATCGCGGCTCACCCCTGCTGGTCATCGCCGGGGCGGGCTCGGGCAAGACCCGCACCATCGTCTACCGCCTGGCCAGGCTGGTGGAGGAAGGCGTGCCGCCCGAGTCCATCCTGCTGCTGACCTTCACCCGCAAGGCCTCCTTCGAGATGGTCTCCCGCGCCTCCACCCTTTTGGGGCGGGGACTGGCCTCGGTGCCCGGCGGCACCTTCCATTCCTTCGCCTTCGCCACCCTGCGCCGCCACGCGGCCGAGCTGGGGGTGAACCCCGCCTTCACCGTGCTGGACAAGGCGGACGCCTCCTCCCTGGCCAAGGACGCCCGCGACCGGCTGGAGTTGGGCAAGGGCGACAAGAGCTTTCCCAAAAAGGACACCCTGGTGGAGGTGGTCTCCAAGTCGCGCAACAAGGAGCTGAACGTCTCCGACCTGGTCTCCCGCGAGTACCCGCACCTGCTGCCATACTGCGAGGACCTGGAGGAGATCGCCCACGCCTACCGCAACCTCAAGCGCAACCACGGGCTGTTCGACTACGACGACCTGCTCTTCGAACTGGAGCGGCTGCTGCTGGCCAACCCCAAGGTGCTGGAGACGGTGCGCCGCCGCTTCAACCACGTCATGGTGGACGAGTTCCAGGACACCAACCTGGTGCAGGCGCGGCTTGTCAAGCTCATCGCCGGCGACCACGGCGAGGTGGCCGCGGTGGGCGACGACGCCCAGTCCATCTACGCCTTCCGGGGGGCCAACGTGGCCAATATCCTGCGCTTCGGCGAGGAGTTTCCCGGAGCGCGGGTGGTGCGGCTGGAGCGCAACTACCGCTCCACCCAGCCCATTCTGGACCTGACCAACACCATCCTGGAAAACGCCCGCGAAAAGTACGACAAGCACCTCTACACCGAGCGGGCCACCAGCCACCGCCCCCGCGTCTACCGCACCCACTCCGACGCCTCCCAGGCGCGGGCCGTGCTGCAGCGCGTCTCCGAGCTGAAGCGCGAGCACGGGCTGGACACCGGGGACATCGCCGTGCTCTTCCGGGCGGGCTTCATGAGCTATCTGCTGGAAGTGGAACTGAACAAGCTGGGCTTTCCCTTCGTCAAATACGGCGGCATCAAGTTCACCGAGGCGGCCCACATCAAGGACGCCCTGGCCTACATGCGGCTGGCCTGCAACCCCTCGGACCTGGCCGCCTGGAACCGCGCGCTGGGCCATGTCAAGGGCGTGGGCCCCAAGACCGTGCCCAAGGTCATCGAGGCCGTGCTGCGGGGCGACGCCGACTGGCTGGCCAAGCGCACGGCCAAGAACCAGCAGCTCGGCGACCTGCTCCGCTTTCTGGATACCCTGCGGCGCGACCCCGGCCGCCCCGCGCACGCCCTGGAGGCCATCGCCGAATTCTACCTGCCCATCATGCGCCGCGCCTACCCGGACGACTACCCGCGCCGCCAGCAGGGGCTGGACGAGCTGGCCTCCATCGCCTCCGGCTACCAGGACTGTCCCTCCTTCCTGGCCGACGTCTCCCTGGAGAACCCGGGCGAGGATCGCGAGGCCCCGCCGGAGGACGCCTTGGTGCTGTCCACCATCCACTCGGCCAAGGGATTGCAGTTCAAGGCCGTCATGGTGCTGGACCTAGCTGAGGAGCGCTTTCCCGGCAAACGGGCCATGCACCGCATGGAGGACATGGAGGAGGAGCGGCGGCTGATGTACGTGGCCTGCACCCGGGCCATGGACCACCTGGACCTCTTCGTGCCCGAGGCGGTCTGGGTGCGCCACCTGGAGCGCAACGAGCCGGTTCGCCCCTCCCCCTTCGTCACCGAACTTCCGGCCGAACTGTACGACGATTACCGCGAGACCTTCGGCGGCGGCTTCGAAATGGCCCGGCCGCGCGGCATGCCCGAGCCGCCGACCTCCGCGCCCACCACCGGCGGTCCGGCCAAGGGCGGCGACGGAGGCGCGCTGCCCATGGGCTACTGCCGCCACGCCATCTACGGCCGCGGCAAGATCATCCAGCACATCCCCCCGGACAAGTACCGGGTCAACTTCCAGGATTTCGGCCTGAAGGTCATCGTGGGCCGCTTCCTGGAGCCGGAGGAGTAGATGGCCCTCGCCTCGGAAAACGAATTCCTGGCCATGGTGGACGACATCTTTCCCGCGGCCCACGACCACATGGAGCTGGGCCGGGGGGACGACTGCGCCGTGTTGCGCTGCCCCTCCCGCCTGTGCCTGACCACCGACGCCTTTCTGGAGGACGTGCATTTCCGCCGCGCCTACTTCACCCCGGAGGAGGCCGGACGCAAGGCCCTGCTGGTCAACGTCTCCGACTTGGCGGGCATGGGCGCGCAACCACTGGGCTTCTCCCTGGACCTGCTCATCCCCCCCGGCCTGCCGGACGACTGGTGGCGGCGCGCCCTCGAGGGCATGCGCGACGTGGCCGTGGAGGCGGGCATGGCCCTGGTGGGCGGCGACCTGTCCGTGGCCGCGCAGGTGGGCTTCTGCGTCACCGCCTGGGGCGGGCCGTGGGCCGAACGCGCTCTGGCGCGGGGGCAGGCTCGGCCGGGCGACACCCTCTTCGCCGTGGGCCCCCTGGGGCTGGCCCGGGCCGGACTACTGGCCCTGGAGCGCATGGGCCGCGAGGATGCGGAGGCCGACTCGCCCGAGGCGGTTTGCCATCATCTCTCCCCGCCGCTGTTGTTACAGGCCTCCCGCAGGCTCTCCGCCATCCCCGGTGTGCGCGGGCTGATGGACGTCTCCGACGGACTGGCCCGCGACGTGCCCCGCTTCCTGGCCCCGGAGACCGGGGCGCTCATCGACCTCTCACCGGATGCCCTTCACCCCGAAGTCCGCCGCGCCGCGGCCGGGGCCGGGGACAAGGCGCCCCTCTTCGCTTACCTGGGCGGGGAGGACTACGCCCTGCTCGGGGCCTGCGCCCCTGCGGCTCGGGAGGCCGCGCAATCCGCCGGGGCATGCATACTTGGGGTTGTCACGGACAGCCCAGGCGTTATCCTCTTGAACGAAGAACCAGCCCCGGTGCGGGGTTTCGACCATTTCGAGGAAGACTGATGCGGTTCGAACCCGTGGCCCATGTTCGCTCCATACTGGCAGACCGCGCCAGGGCCCCCAAGCAGGGCCGCGAAGGCGCGCCCGACGCCGTCCTTGAGTTCGAGGAAAAGTATCTGCCCGCTCTTGACGGTCTCAAGACGGGCGACGAGGTCTGGCTGCTCTGCCATTTCCACCAGGCCGACCGCGACACCCTGTCCGTGCATCCGCGCGGCGACCCGGCCAACCCGCGCACCGGCGTCTTCAACACCCGCTCGCCCGACCGGCCCAACCCCATCGGCCTGCACAAGGTGACCATCCGCGCCATGGACGGCGCCCGCCTCGCCGTGGGCCCGCTGGAGGCCGTGGACGGCACCCCGGTGCTGGACGTCAAGCCGGTCATCCCGGGCGAGTCCGGCCCCTCCGGCGACGGCCGCCACCCCGAGGACCTGCTGGCCAGGGCCGGAAGGCTGGGCTGGCGGCGCGGCCTCTTCGCCGGGTTCAACGGCAACCTTTCCCTGCGGCCTGAGGACGAACCGGAGGTCATGGTGGTCACCGCCTCGGGCGCGGCCAAGCGCTCCCTGCAGCCCTCCGACTTCGCCCGCGTGCGCCTTTCCGACGGCGCGCACCTTTCCGGCCCCGCGCCCTCCACCGAGGCCAGGGCCCACCAGGCCGTGTACAACCGCCGCCAGGAAGCCCGGGCCATCGTCCACACCCATCCCCCGCACCTGCTGGCCCTGGACCTTGCCGAGGGGATGGCCGGGCTGCGCGCTCTGCCGCTCTTCGAGGCGGACATGTTCTGCTGCAAGCTGGCGGAATGCCCGGCAATCCCCCCCGGCGGCGAGGACCTGGCCCGGGCAGTGGCCCGCTCCGCCGGGGAGTTGGGCGAGGGAATGGGAGCGGTGTTCATGGGCCGCCACGGCCTGCTGGCTTTCGGACCGGACCCGCTCTCCGCCCTGGCCCTGTCCGAGGAGCTTGAGGCCCTGGCCAAGATCCGGCTGCTCAGCCGCGCGGGAGGCGCATGACGCCCAACCCCAATGATCCCCTGGGCGGCGAGGCCACCGGTCGCGACTTCTTCGCCGTCTCCCCGCTGATGCTCTTCCCCGAGACCCAGCCGGAATTCCGCGTCTACCTCAAGCAGGAAGGCCGCTACGTCCTCTTCACCTCGGAATCAGACCGTTTCGACGAGCCCACCCGCCAAAGCCTCTTCAACCTGGGCATCCAACGGGTCTACGTGCCCCAGGAACAGCGCCGCCGCTACGCCCGTTACCTGCAGGACAACCTGGGCCGCATCCTGGGCGACCCGGAAATAGCCCTGGAGGAACGCGCCTCCACCTTCGTCAGCGCCTCCAACGACATCCTGCGCGAGGTGTTCTCCAAGCGGCTGCCCGAACGCGTCTCCAAAGTCCTCTTCAGCCGCGTGCAGAAACTCGTGGAGGACTCCATCGGCTTTTTGGGGCGCGAGGAATCCCTCAAGTCCATCGCCCGCCTCATCTCCCGCGACTACCAGTCCTTCACCCACTCGGTGAACGTCTACGCCTTCGCCGCCTCCGTGCTGCACACCTACGGACTGGACCACGACAAAATGGTCGAGGCCGGCGTGGGCGCGCTCATGCACGACGTGGGCAAGGCCAAACTCCCCCAGCGCATCCTGGACAACCAGGGCGCGCCCATGACCCCGGAGGACGAGCAGACCTTCCGCACCCACCCCATCCACGGGGTCTCCCTCTGCTCCAACCTGCCCCTCACCCAGGAATCCACCAACATCATCCTCTTCCACCACGAACGACACGACGGCCAGGGCTACCCCGGCGGCATGGCCGGCAACGCCATCCCCCTGCCTGTGCGCGTGGTCTCCGTCTGCGACGTCTACGACAACCTCACCACAAGCCGCCCCCAGGCCAAAGCGCGCACACCCTTCATGGCCCTCAAACACATGCGCGAAGACATGCAGGGCGCCTTCGACATCGACGTATTCAAACGCATGGTTCTCGTTCTCTCCGGCGCGGACATCGTGCAGGAATAGGCTGGTTAATGGGCTGGCAACGCGGCTCATACCGCGTTGCCAGCACGATTTTTCGTGGTCGCAGGGGAATGGAGGATGGCTGGCGAGGGTTGACGTTCAGGGCAGCGGGAGAGGGAGGAAAAACCCTTTAAAAAGGGTTCTTTCCTCCCTCTCCCGCACCCTCACCCTCCTTTTCCTAAACTTTTTGCCGCTCGCTTCGCTCGGGGGCGGGGGGCGGGCAGTTGGGAGCCGGTGGATTTCTGCTCAATCTCGCGTCCCACGCATCTGGATGCCAAACGACCGGGACTGGATTTTGTCGAGTGGACGAGCACTCTTGGCGTACCTTCGCGGGCTACTCCCGTTCCACTCCCTGACGCGCACCAACACGCGTCACACATGCAAAGTTACTTTGCCGCAGGGTCCAGGGGGCGCGCAGCCCCCTGGTCGCCCGAAGGGCGAAATCTTCCTTTCTTGATTGCAGGCAGCTTGCCGCTCGCTTCGCTCGGGGGCGGGGGGCGGGCAGGTGGGAGCTGGGGAATTTCTGCTCAATCTCGCGTTCAACGCATCGCGAGCCAAACGGCCGCGGCTGTATTCTACCGGCTGGACACGCTCCACAATCGCAGGTTCGCCGGAGTTCTCACTTGTATCTTTCTGATGCTCGCCAACACGCGATACACATGCAAAGTCACTTTGCCGCAGGGTCCAGGGGGCGCGCAGCCCCTGGTCGCCCGCCAGGGCGAAATCATCCCTTTCTTTCCTTCTCTCCAACGATTGGTCAGCCGCGCAGTTTTTTGGCGATTTCGCAGGCGTGGCGGGCCTGGAAGCGCACGCCTTCCAGTTCGTTTTCCGATGGGGTGCGGCCGCCGTCCGGTCCGGCGATGGTGGAGGCTCCGTAGGGGGAGCAGCCGGAGACCTCGTCGACGCGGGTCTGTCCCTGGAAGGAGTACGGCAGGCCGGTGATGACGAAGCCCTGGTGGAGCAGGGTGATGTGGAAGGAGAGGATGGTTGATTCCTGTCCGCCGTGCTGGGTGTTGGAGGAGGCGAATACGGTGCCCACCTTGCCCACCAGCGCGCCTTTGGCCCACAGGCCGCCGGTGGAGTCGAAGAACATGCGCATCTGGCCGATCATGTTGCCGAAGCGGGTGGGCGTGCCGAAGATGTAGCAGTCGTAGTCGCCGAACTCGTCTCGGTCGATGACCGGCACGTCCTGTTGCATGTCGATGGTCTGCCGCGCGCCCATCTTTTCGATGACCTCGCCGGAGAGGATTTCCGGCACCCGGGCTAGGCTGACCTCGTTGCCTTCGATGGACCGCGCGGCCTCGGCGGCTTCTTGGGCCATGCGGTGGATGTGGCCGTACATGGAGTAGTACAGGACGAGCGTTTTCATGGTTTTCTCCCCAATTGGCGGTGTATTGGTTTGGATTCCGCAAAGGGAATTCCGTACAGGCTACCACAAGACGGCGAAAAGAAAACCTCAGGTCATGTCGCGCATGGAGCCGAAGTAGGCCTCCGGGTCCCAGTCCTCCTGCCCCAGCATGCCGCCAATCTGCTCGAAAAAGGCGTCCCAGCCGTTTATCTCGCCCAGTTTTTTCCCGTTCTTGAATACCTTGAAGATGGTCCCGGCCGGGCACTTGGTGAGGTTGATTTCCACGTCCGCTCCCGAGGGCATGGTTTCTCGCCAGGGCGCGGACCAGGAGGTCTGGTCTCCCTCGGTCTTCTTGTACTTCTCGAAAAAGGCCTCGAACGCCTGTTGCATCTCTTCACGGTTCATGACCGCTCCTTTTTCCGCTTCCCATAGCACGCCCGGACGGTTGGCGTCCTCCCCCTCTTCCCATATGCGCCCACTTTTGCGTACCTTCCGGCCATGCGAGTCTATCTTGTGGGCGGGGCGGTGCGAGACAGGCTGTTGGGCCGCGACTGCGGAGACCGCGACTGGGTGGTGCTGGACGCGGACAAGGACGGGTTCCTGGCCGCCTACCCGCGCGCCAGGCCTGTGGGGCGCAAGGGCATCACCTGGATATGGCGGGGGGAGGAGTACACCCTTTCCGAGGCGGACTCCATCGAGGAGGACCTGGCCACCCGCGACCTGACCATCAACGCCCTGGCCGAGGACGAGGCGGGCCGCGTGACGGCCGCACCCGGCGCGCTGGACGATCTGAAGGCCAAGCTGCTGCGGCCCGTGGCCGAGGCCAATTTCCTGGCCGACCCCCTCCGCGCCGTGCGCGCCGCCAGGCTGGCCTGCTGCTTTCCGGATTTCGAGGTCACTGACGAATTGATCCAGGCCATGCGGGCCGTGGCCGAACAGGGCGACCTGGCCAAGATGGCCGCCGAGCGCGTGGGCATGGAAACGCGCAAGGCCTGCGCCTCGTCCGCTCCCGGCCGCTACCTGTCCCTGCTGGCCCATGGGCACTGCCTGCGCCCCTGGCTGTGGGAACTGGCCGAGGGCGAACGCTGGCGCATCGCAGCCGCCAACATGGAGGCCGCGCCGCGCCCGGATAACAAGGAGGAACGGGAACTCCTGCGCTGGATGGCCCTGTGCGCCGCCCTGCTGCCCGGCGAGGCCCAGGCCCTGGGCAAACGCCTCAAGCTCACCGTGGAGCTGCGCCGCGCCGGAGACACCGCGGCCGAAACCATCCCCCGCCTGCGGGACTACGCCACCCTGCCGCCAGAGGACAAGGCCTGGCTCCTGCCCATGCTGGCCGCCCGCAACCTGGCCCCCCAGCATTTCCAGCTCGCCCGCGCCCTGGGCGGCAACACCGCCCTGGACCGCGCCGAAACCGACCTGCAAACCGCCCTCGACGTCAAACTCCCCCCGGAATGGCGCGAACTCGGCCGCCAATCCGGCGAGGAAATCCTCCGCCGCCGGACCGAAGCTCTGAAAAACGAGGCCGGGGAAGAGGCGTAGGGGTATGGAAGGTGGCTGGCGGGGGTGCGCGTTCCGGACAACGGGAGACAGCAGCCCAATTCAGCATTCAGCGCATCTGAAACCAGACGACCAGGGCAGAATTTTACCGGCTGAAATAGCCCAACAATCGCCAATTCGCCGAAGCGCTCCCTGGTATCCGCCACTGACGCGCGCCAACCCGCGAAAACACATGCAAAGGTAGTTTGCCGCAGGGTCCAGGGGGCGCGCAGCCCCTGGTCGGCCGCCAGGGCGAAAATCTTCCCCGCTTCCTCTCACCTGGGACATTCGCCCTTTTTTTCGCAGGAGCGGAGCAGGGCCAGGAGGGTGGCGGCCATGTCGCCGGGCACGTCGCCGGGGTCGGTGGTGGCGGGGTGGTCGCGCATGGCTTGCTCGAGTTCCTTGGAGGTGAAGCGGTAGCCTTGTTCGGCCAGCCAGTCCGCGTGCCGTCCGTTGGCCACGGCCCTGGCCAGTCCGGCGCGGAGGCCGGGGTCTTGGTAGGCGTCGTGTATGAAGGCGGCGGCGTCGCGCATTAGGTGTCCTCCGGATGATTTTTTCACTGCTCGCAGAATCCGACTTTGCCACGCCGGTGTCAACGAGGAAGCGGCGTGGAGGGGAGGTGGCGGCCGGGCGTCGTTGGCGGGCGGGGGCTTCCCTCGGTGGCCGATATCCCGTATTGCTTCGGCATGGTCAACCGGATTGCGGTCCTGTGCCTGGCGCTTTGGCTGGCGTCGTTTTCGGGCACCGCGGACGCGGACACGCCGCCCCACGATCCGGGCGCGAGCGAGTTCGTCATCAATTCCAGTTATTCACCCCCTTTCTCCACCCCGGACGGCGAAGGCTACTTCGACAAAGTGGTGCGGGAGGCCTTCCGGCGGGCGGGTCTGCGGGCCAAGACCCGCATGATGCCCGCCGAGCGCAGCTTGCGCGATGCGGCTTCCGGCATGGCCGACGGGGATGTGGGCCGGATGTTCGAAGTGGCCGGGATGTATCCCCAGCTCGTACTGGTGAGCGAGCCGGTTCTGCCCACGCGGCGCTTTGTGGCCTTCGCGAGCCATGCGGGCGCGGCGATGGATCCGCCGGGTTGGCAGGGGTTGGGGCCCTGGCGGGTGGGCTACGTCAACGGCTGGAAAATTTTCGAGAAAAGGGCGCACTTGGCTCGCGAGGCGGTGGCTGTGGACAACCTGGAGCAGCTCTTCACCATGCTGGGCAAGGGCCGCATCGACCTGGCCCTGTGCGCCGAGACCGACGGGCTGCTGACCGCGCGGCGGCTGGGGCTTTCCGTGCGGGTGCTGCGGCCCCCTCTGGCGGAGATGCCCATGTACCTGTTGCTCAACAAGGCCCACGCGGGCACCGTGGAACGGCTGGAGCAGGTGCTTCGCTTCATGCGGCTTGACGGCACGTTGAAGCGATTCAGAGAGGAGACCCTTCCCACGGGACCGTAATGTTCGCGAGCGTCTATCCCTCCGGCGTCAGCCGCCGCCTCGTTTTCCGCACGCTGGTTTTCGGGGTGCTCATCTTCCTCATGGTCACGGGCGGGCGCATGCTGCTGGCCTACAGGCAAGCTGTGGAAGAAGTGCGCCAGGACCTGGAACAGATAGGCGAAACGCGGTTGGACGCCGTGGCCGAAGCGGTCTGGCTGGCCAACGACCCCCTCTTGCGCGCACAGGTCGAGGGATTGCTGCACATGCCCTACGTTTCCTCGGCGGTGGTGCGCGAGCAGGGGGAGGTGGTGCTGGAACTGGGTTCCACGCCTCAAGGCGAGTCACTCTCCAGGACATTCCGCTTGGTGGTGCGCGTGGAGGGAACCCCCCGCGATCTGGGTTCCCTGGCCGTGACCGCGGATCTCGGCGGGGTGCGTCAGGCCATGCTGAACCGAACCAGGGCCAGCCTGCTGGCTGATTTCCTGGCCGTGGCGGTTATCGCCGGGTTCGTGCTGCTGCTCTTTCAGTACCTGGTCAACCGCCACCTGGCCGAAGTGGCGGGCTACCTGCGCCAGTCCGACCTTGGCGGGACCACCTCGCCCCTGCTGCTCAACAGGCCGCCCAACCCGCCGGACATGCGGGACGAGTTGGACGAGTTGGTGGACGCGCTCAACGACGCCTCTGCCAGGCTGCGCGAGTCCAGACGCAGGCTGCGGCGGGAGCTGGAGGGCAGGCGCAGGGCCGAGGCGGAACTGAAGGCGGCCCGCGACGAGCTGGAACGCAGGGTGGAGTCGCGCACCGCCGAGCTGACCCTGGCCGTGCGGGAGTTGGGCCAGAGCCAGGAGCTTTTGCAGACCATCCTGGACAACTCCCCGGCCCTGCTTTTCATGCGCGACCTGCGCGGCCGCTATGTGTTCGTCAACAGCCGCCTGGAGGAGTACTTCGGCTTTTCCTCGGCCCAGGCCGAGGGAAAACTGCCGCGCGACGTGCTGCCCGGGGAACTGGCGGAAACAGCCGAGGCGGCCCATAACGAGGCCGTGCGCACCGGGCGGCAGCAGACCGTGGAAGCGCCTTTCGAGCTGCACAGCCGCAAACGGCTTTTGCTGCTCAGCTACTTTCCCATCAAGGACGAACGTGGCCGCGTGACCTCGGTCTGCGGCATCGGCCAGGACATCACCGACCGCGCCGAGATGGAGCGCCTGGCCATCCGCGCCAAGGAGGACGCCGAGGCGGCCTCGCGCGCCAAGAGCGAGTTTCTGGCCAACATGAGCCACGAAATCCGCACCCCGCTCAACGGGGTGCTGGGCATGCTGGAGCTGCTGGACACGGACGAGCTGAGCCGGGAGCAGCGGGAATACGTCCGCACGGCCCGGTTCTCCGCCCGCTCCCTGCTGACCATCATCGGCGACATCCTGGACTTTTCCAAGATCGAGGCGGGCAGGCTGGAAATCGAGAGCTCCCCCTTCTCGCCCGCGGAGGTGGCCCGCAAGACAGCGGCCACCTTCGAGCCCCGCATCGAAGCCAAAGGACTGGACCTGCGGGTGGAGATCGACCCCGGTGCCGAGGGAGTGGCCCGGGGCGACGCCGGGCGGCTGCGGCAGGTCCTCTTCAACCTGCTGGGCAACGCGGTCAAGTTCACCGAGCGGGGCGAGGTGCGCCTGGCGGTCTCCTCGCTGCCCTCCGCCCCGGATGGCGGGCGGCGGCTGCTCTTCGAGGTCAGCGACACCGGCATCGGCATCAGGGAGGAGAAGCTGGGGCGCATCTTCGAGCCGTTCACCCAGGCCGAGGGCTCCATGAGCCGCCGTTTCGAGGGCACGGGGCTGGGCCTGGGCATCGTCAAGCGGCTGGTGCAGCTCATGGGCGGCAGCGTGTCCGTGGACAGCGAGGTGGGCAAGGGCACGTCGGTCTACTTCAGCCTTACCCTGGACCGCTACAGCGGGACCGCCCCCGGGGCGAGCAAAGCCAGGGAGGGCGTCGAGCCGTCCGGGCTGACCCTGCTGCTGGCCGAGGACAACCCCATCAACCGCCTGGCGGTCTCCCGCCAGCTGGAGCAGCGGGGCCACACCGCGCTCACGGCCTCCAACGGCCTGGAAGCGCTGGACGTCCTGCGCGGCGGGGAGCGGGTGGACGCGGTCTTTCTGGACATCCAGATGCCTGAACTGGACGGCCTGGAGACGGCCCGCCGCATCCGCTCCTCCGGCGAACCCTGGGCGGACGTGCCGCTCATCGCCCTGACCGCCCACGCCATGAACGAGGATCGCGACCAAGCCCTGGGCGCGGGCATGGACGGCTACCTGGCCAAACCCGTGGACACGGACGAGATGCAGGCGGAACTGGCGCGGGTGCTGAGCGGGGAAAGCGGCTGAAGCGGCGGCCCTATCCCGGCAACATCCGCAACAACCGCTCCAGCACCCGCCGCGCGAACCCGACGGCCACGCCGGCCCCGCGCCGGGGAGGTCCGGGTCGGCGCGGGCGGCCAGCGCCGGGCGCCTGGCCAAAGCCTCCCGCGCGGCCAGGAACGCGGCCCGGCCGGTGAACCCGGCGCACTGCTGAAAATGCGCCTTGGCGTCGCCGTCCGCCTTTTTGCTCAAGACCCGGCAGCAGGTGGATCCCGCCTCCGCCTTGAAGGCGTCGTGCAGCGCCCTGCCCGCCTCGCGGATTTCCTTGCGCGAGGCGCCCTCGCGCCACAGCAGCACGGACACCCCGGCCACCGCGCCGGACACCGCCCCGCACAAACACCCGGCCCGCCCAGCCCGATGGGCAGCCCGGCCATCACGGCCTGCGCCTGATCCGGGTCGAGCGGCCCGGCAAAGACCTCGTTGAGGGCGGCCAGCACCGCCTCGGAGCACAGCATGCGCCGGGAGCGATACAGCCCCTCCGCCCGTTCGGCGGCGATATCGGCCAGTGAGTTCGCGTCCATGCCCTACCGCTACGCTCCGGGAAGCGCCAAGTAAACCGGGGAATCGGGGGCTTCACCGTTTTTCCAAACTTGACAATCCAGCCCCAGTTATCGGACAGAAATAAGCGCCCGCCTTCTCAATACGGGGAAGACGGTTCCGCCGGGAGGCGACCCGGCCCTGCCTGCAAGGGGAATGGACATGCTCGGATTCGCTGGGCTCGACGTGGCCCTGGCCTATTGGCTCTGTCTGGTTTCGGCCGCGGTGTGCGTGGTCTACGGGGTGGTTCACTGGAACGACCGCGTGGACAGCGACCCGTTTAAGATGCGCAAGATCATCCTGCCCAAGCGGGCCCGCAAAGGCCGTGACGGCGACTCCGCCGGGGGAGGCGCGTCGTGACGGTCAAGCTCCTGGTCATTTTGCTCTACCTGGGCGCGGTCTTCTACCTGGGCTGGCGCGGCTGGCGCGAGACCAAACAGGCCGCGGACTACCTGCTGGCCGGACGGCGCATGAACCCCTACATCATGTCCATGTCCTACGCCGCCACCTTCATCTCCACCTCGGCCATCATCGGCTTCGGCGGGGCGGCGGCGCTGTTCGGATTCTCCCTGCTCTGGCTGACGTTCCTCAACGTCTTCGCCGGGGTCTTCATCGCCATGATCTTCTTCGGCCGCCGCACCCGCCGCATGGGGCTGGCCCTGGACTCCCACACCTTCCCCGAGCTGCTGGGGCGGCGCTACAAGTCCAGGTTCATTCAGGGCTTCTCCGGGGCCATCGTCTTTCTCTTCATCCCCCTGTACGCGGCCGCCGTGCTCATCGGCATCAGCCGCATGATCGAGGTGGGCCTGGGCGTGCCCTACGCCTGGGCGCTGGTCTTTTTCACCGTGATCATCGCGGTGTACACCATCTCCGGCGGGCTGAAGGCGGTCATGTACACGGACGCCTTCCAGGGTACCATCATGGTGGCCATGATGCTCATCCTGCTGTTCACCACCTACTCCCTGCTGGGCGGGGTGGGCGAGGCGCACCAGACATTGACCGACCTGGCCCCGCTCATGCCCGAGTCCCTGAAAAAAGGAGGCATGATCTCCTGGACGCAGGGACCGGCCTTCGGCTCGCCGCTGTGGCTGGTCATCTACACCACCATCGTCTACGGCGTGGGCATCGGCGTGCTGGCCCAGCCGCAGCTGGCCCTGCGCTTCATGACCGTCTCCTCGGACCGCGACCTGGCACGGGCCACCCTCTACGGCGGCCTCTTCATCCCCCTGCTCACCGGCGTGGCCTTCGCCGTGGGCGCGCTGTCCAACGCCATCTTCCACCAGAAGTTCGGCAAGATATCCATCGCCATGGCCGGGGGGAACATCGACAAGATCATCCCCACCTACATCGAGAACATCATGCCGGACTGGTTCTCGGCGCTGTTCCTCATGGCCATGTTCGCCGCGGCCATGTCCACCCTCTCCAGCCAGTACCACGCGGGCGGCGCCTCCCTGGGCCGCGACGTCATCGAGCAGGCCATGGGGCGGGGGCGCAAGGACTCCATCACCGGATCGCGCATCGGCACGGTGGTGGCCATCCTCATGGCGCTCATCTGGGCCTGGGTGCTGCCCGGCTCGGTCATCGCGCGCGCCACGGCCTTCTTCTTCGGCCTCTGCGCGGCCTCCTTCCTGCCCATCTACTGCCTGGGCCTGTACTGGAAGGGCATGACCCGCGCGGGCGCCGCCGCTTCCCTGGTGCTGGGCTTCTGTTCCTCCATGTTCTGGCTTTTGTTCGTGCACGAAAAGGAGGCCGCGGCCATCGGCCTAAGCCAGGCGCTGTTCGGCCAGGCCACCCTGGTTTCCTCGTTCGCCAAGGGGTCGTGGGTGTGGCTCTTGCAGTTCGTGGACCCCAACGTGGTGGCCCTGCCGGTTTCGGCCCTGGCGGCGGTGGTGGTCAGCCTGCTGACGCGCAAGCTGGACCCGGACCACGTGGCTCTCTGCTGGCGGGGGTTGCGGGCGAAATCCGGGGAGGGATTATAATCCTTCCACTTTTTCCGCGCCCCTGGTAGGCAGGACCACCGTCCCCTGACTGGTCCGGGGGCGGCAGGCTGGAGGGGTCGCTGTGCCGAAACGTTTCCTGCCGCTGCTGCTGGCCGTGTTGCTGTGTTCCCCGGCGGCCGCCGCCGAGCCCATCCTGCTGGGCATGTCCGGCGCCTTCACCGGCCCCTCCCGGGGGCTGGGCATCGAACTCTACAGGGGGTCCATGGCCTACTTCAACCAGCTGGAGGCTTCCTCCGGCGGGCTGCTGGGCCGCCCCGTCCGCATCAAAACCCTCGATGACGGCTACGACCCGGTCCCGGCCATGGAGAACACCATCGACTTCATCGAGGGCGGCGAGGCGCTGGCCCTCTTCAACTACGTGGGCACGCCCACCACCACACGCGTCCTGCCCCTGCTCAAGCACTACAGCGACCGCGGCATCCTTCTCTTCTTCCCCTTCTCCGGGGCCCAGCCCCAGCGCGAGCCGCCATACGCGGAATACGTTTTCAACCTGCGCGACTCCTACCGGCGGGAGACCTCCCGCCTGGTGGACAAGTTCGTGGAGTTGGGCCGGGAGCGTATCGCCGTGTTCTACCAAGCGGACGCCTACGGCCGCAGCGGCTGGGACGGAGTGCGGCGGGCCCTGGACGACCACGGCCTGTCCATGGCCGCCGAGGCCACGTACCGGCGCGGACATCCCTTCCAGCGCTCCACCGCCGACCAGGTGGAACTCATCAAGGCTGGGAACCCCGAAGCGATTATCTCCGTGGGCTCCTACGAAGCCTGCGCCGCCTTCATCCGCGACGCCCGCGACGCGGGACTGGACGCGCCCATCGCCAACCTCAGCTTCGTGGGCAGCGAGAACCTGCTGGCGCTGCTGCGGAGCCTTGGCGAGGACCGCTACACCCGCCGCCTCATCAACACCCAGGTGGTGCCCAGCTACGAGGACGAGAGCCTGAGCGCGGTGCGGGAATACCGCCGCGCCATGGACGAGTTCGCGCCCGCCCCGCCGGAAGGGGCGGCCAAGGGGTACGCCCCCCTGCGCTACAGCTTCGTCAGCTTCGAGGGCTACCTCAACGCCAAAACCTTCGCGGCCCTGGTCCGCCGCAACGGCCGAGTGCCGGACAGGAAGGACATGCGGTGCGCGGCGGAGGGTCTGCGCCAGTTCGACCTGGGCGTGGGCGCGCCGGTCTCCTTCGGCCCGGACGACCACCAGGGCCTCAAGCGCATCTACTTCACCACCGTCAAGGACGGCGTTTTCGTGCCGGTGCGCGACTGGACCGGGTGGACCCAATGAAGCGCCGCATCTCCCCCCTCTTTCAGCGCACCCTGCTGCTGACCATCCTCCTCTTCGGCGTCATCGCCGTGTCCATCTCCGTGCTCTCCGCCTGGAGCCTGCACCGCAACATGACAGAGGAGTACATCAGCAAGGGCGAGGCCATCGCCCAGTCCATCGCCACCTCCTCGGTGGAGGTGCTGCTCAACCGCGACGCCTCCACGGCGCAAGCCATGGTGGACCAGTACCTGGAAATCCACGGCACGGCCTACGTCCTGGTCTCCGATGCCTCGGGCAGGCCCATCGCCCACACCTTCGTGCCCCGGGTGCCGCCCTCTGTGGAGCGGCTGCGTCCCTCACCCAAGGGCTTCACCGTCACCGACATCAAGACCGCCGAGGGCAGCTACATCGACGTCTCCAAACCCATCCTGGCCGGGGTGGCCGGGACGGTGCACGTGGGCATGGACCGGGGCCTCATCCACGAGTACATCCTCGACGCGGTGGCCCGGCAGCAAGCCCTGCTTCTGGCCATCATGGCCGTGGCCATCGTGGCTCTGTACCTGGGGGTGCGGCGGGTCTCCCTGCCCCTGAGCGCCCTCACGGACTACGCCGAACGCCTCTCCCGCCACGACTTCGACGCCCCCATGCCAGTGCGCTCCCGCCACGAGATCGGCCAGCTGGCCACCACGCTCCAGAACATGGCCGACGAGATCAAGGGGCTGGTGGGGGACATGCAAAGCCGGGTGGACGCCTCCACCTCCGAATTGCGCGGAAACCTGCTCTTCACCCAGGCCATCATCGACAACCTGGCCGACGGCCTGCTGGTCACGGACATCAACGGCCGCATCTCCCGCTTCAACCCCATGCTCCTGCGCATGTTCGGCTTCGCCGAGGACGCGGACCTCGGCGGCAAGGACGTCTCCCTGATGTTCCCCCTGGACCTCTCCGCCCTGGCCGAAGAAGCCGCCACCTGCGGCGACGAGGTGCTGACCGCCGAAGTGGCCCTGGCCGAAGGCAACACCGGCAAGGCCCTGGCCCGCCCCATCCAGGAGGAGGAGTCGGAGGGAGCCCAGGCGGCCTGCCTGGGCGCGGTCGTCGTCATCCGCGACGTGACCAGGGAGAAGGAGATCGACCGCATGAAAACCGACTTCATCACTACGGTCTCCCACGAGCTGCGCACCCCGCTGACCTCTGTGCTGGGCTTCGCCAAGATCATCCAGCGCAGGCTGACGGACGTCATCTTCCCCTCCCTGGGTGAACGGCCGGAAAAGAAGATCGCCCGGGCCGTGGACCAAGTGGCGGACAACATTTCCATCATCGTCTCCGAGGGCGAGCGTCTCACCGAGCTGATCAACGATGTGCTGGACATATCCAAGATGGAGGCCGGCAAGATCGAGTGGCGCATGCGCGAGACGAACATGGGCGAACTGGTGCGGCAGTCCATGGCCAGCGTGGAATACCTTCTGCGCGACAAGAACCTGGACGCGGAGACGGACATCGAGCCCGGACTGCCAAGAGTGCGGGTGGACCGCGACCGCTTGGTGCAGGTGGTCATCAACCTCCTCTCCAACGCCATCAAGTTCACGGAGCACGGCCGCGTGGCCGTGTCGGTACGAAGCCGCCAGGACCGCCTCGTGGTGTCGGTGGAGGACACCGGCGCGGGCATCCCGGCCAAGGACCAGGAACTCGTCTTCGACCGCTTCCGCCAGTCCGGCGACACCCTCACGGAAAAGCCCAAGGGCACCGGCCTGGGCCTGCCCATCTGCCGCTACATCGTGGAGTCCCACGGCGGGACCATCTGGGTTGAGAGCCATCCCGGCGAGGGCAGCGCCTTCCACTTCAGCATACCGGTCCTGGCGCGCGCGGAGGACGAAACGGGACGGGCGGCCGCGCCCATCCGGCGGGCGGCCCTGAACCGCCCCCAGCGGGACGACCGGCGCCCCTGGCGGCTATTGGTGGTTGACGACGACCAGGCCGTGCGCACCTACCTGGCGCAGCTGCTGCGTAGCGAGGGCTTCGCGGTGGACGAGGCGGCCAACGGGCTGCAGGCCCTGGACCGCGCCGTGACCAACCCGCCCGACCTCATCACCATGGACCTGATGATGCCCGGCATGGACGGCGGCACGGTCATAACCTCCCTGCGGCAGAACGCCGCCACCCGCCGAATTCCGGTGCTGGTCATCACCGCCCTGCAGGACGAGCCGGTCATCGGAGCGGACGCGCGGCTGCTCAAGCCCATCCACGAGGACCAGCTTCTGGAGACCATCAACGCCCTGCTGCACAACGACCGGCTGGCGCCGAGGCCCTGCATGGTCATCGCCCGCGAGGAGCACGCCTCGGTCAAGGAGCGGCTGCCCATGCTCTGCCCCGGCCAAGTGGTCACTTGCCCGCCGGAGGAGATCGAAGAGAAGATCAACGGCGGCTTCGAGGGCACCATCTTCATCCCCGCCTCCATCGGCGGCACCATCGACCTGGGCAAGCTGGCCAAGGCCAGCAGCGTGCAGCTCGTCATCCTGCCGGAGTAGACCCGGCGAACCACTTCAGTCCGCCTTCTCCAGCCGGATGCGCGTGGCGTAGTAGGCCGTGCCCTCTCCCGCGCGGGAGACGACGTCCACAGTGAGCAGGTTGATTCCGTGCCCTTGGGCGGCCCAGCCACCCCTGCGGGTGACGGCGGTGTCCGTTCGCAGCCCCTCGTCCAGCCGCACACGCACCCGCAGCTCGCCCACCGGGCTCACCGCCAGCGCCTCCGCGCC
Organism: Desulfohalovibrio reitneri; assembly: GCF_000711295.1. Lineage (NCBI taxonomy): Bacteria > Pseudomonadati > Thermodesulfobacteriota > Desulfovibrionia > Desulfovibrionales > Desulfovibrionaceae > Desulfohalovibrio > Desulfohalovibrio reitneri. Next base: position 1,425,189 of record NZ_JOMJ01000003.1, read on the forward strand.
GTCAGCCAGGCCGTGGGCGGCCTCGGGGTGGACCCGCAGTTCCGGCAACCCCTGGAAGTCATCGGGCGCGGCCTCGGAATTCAGCCGTTTGGGGTCGCCCGGGCTGAGCAGCCGCAGGGGATAGGCCCCGGGATCGCAGGCTTCGGTCTCCTCCTCCAGCCTGTCCAGGAAGCGGAAGCGGCCCGTCGGGCTGGGGAAGGATTCCCGGTAGGGGACCACGGGCTCGCCCAGCCGCACCGGCCCGGCCAGCACGTCCTCCAGGCTGAAGCCGTCCCGCTCCGCCGCCGGGCGGATGAGCTCCCGCAGCCACTCCCGCCTGGAGCGGCCCCAGTGGCCGCCAAGGCCCATGCGCCGGGCCAGGTCGCGGAACATGTCGCAGGCCGGGCGGCACTCCCCGCGCGGCTCGGAAACCGGATTGACCGGGCCGAGGTGGTTGTGGCCGAAGGAGGCCACCACATCCAGCTCCTCCGGAAACATGGTGGCTGGCAGCAGCAGGTCCGAGGCGCGGGCCGTGTCGTCCGGGAAATGCCCGATGTAGACCCGGAAATCCGCCCGGGCGAAGCCTTCGGCCACCCGGTTGGTGTCCGGAGCCATGGCCAGGGGGTTGGCCGCGGTGACGCAGATCATGCGCACCCGGGGGGCGGCTCCCACAAGCTCGCGGCCGATGCGCGGCATGAGCAGGCGGCGGCGAGCCACACCCATGCCCGCGACCTCCGGGTCGAAGGGGCCGTACTCCTCGAACCCCTGGGAGACGCCACCGCCGGGCAGCCCCAGATTGCCGGTGGCCGCGCCCAGGGCGTCGATGGCCCGCACCGCCTGGTGGGCCCACTCATGCCGGTGCAGCCCCCAGCCCAACAGGGTGGCGCAGGGCCGCTCCAGGTACGCCCGGGCCAGCATGTCCGGCTCGCCCTCCCCGACTCCGGCCCGGGCGGCGCACTCCGCCTCGGTGTGTGCCGCCAGAATGGCTTCGTAGGCAGCGAAATGCTCGCTCCGCCGCCCGATGAACTCCATGTCGAAGCCGCCCAGCCGCCGGGCCGCCAGGGCCGCGCCCAGGGCCAGCCACAGGTCGCCACCCGGCCTGGGGGCGATTCGCTTTTCCGCCAGGGTGGCTGTCTCGCTGGGCAGGGGATCCACCAGCAGCACCCGCGCGCCAGCCTTGGCGCACCGCCGCACCAGACGCGCCAGCCAAGGCTGGGTGGCCGCGGGGTTGCGCCCCCACAGCACGATGCTCGCGGCGTTCTCCAGGTCGGCCGGATCGTGGGAAACGCGGGGCGACCCCACGTCCATCTCCTGGGCGGCCTGCCCCGTGCCCCCACACAGGCTGCCGCGCAACCCGGTCACGCCGCCGAGGTCGGCGAAAAAACGCTGGACGAGCAGCATCAGCCCGGTGCGCTGGCCGTAGCCCTGGTAGTTGAGCACGGCCTCCGGGCCGTGGTGGCGAATGGTTTCCTCAAGCCGCGCGGCCACCGCGTCCAAGGCCTCGTCCCAGCATATCCGGGACCAGCCTCCCCCGCTTCGAAGCAAGGGGTGCAGCAGCCTGTCGGGGTGGTTGACCCGCCCGGGATAGCGGGTGGCCTTGGCGCAGGCAGCGCCTTGCGCCAGGGGGTGTTCCGGGTCGCCGCGCAGCTCCGCCAGCCGCCCGTTCTTCGCCCGGCCGAGGAGTCCGCAGGTTCCGGGGCAATCGCGCGTGCATGTTGTGCGAATGGTGTTCACTCTGCATTCCGATGGGTTGGATACGATGCTCGCAGGCTACTCCCCGGGAGGCTGGAGGGGCAAGCCGGAATGATGATTCTTGTTCATTTTCCGCCCGGAGTGCGGTAGATGGATGGAAAATGGCATCCGAAGAATGGGGACATATAGGGGAAGCTCCCCCCCTTCTGGGATGGCGCCATCTGCTGGTGTTCGTGTTGCTGGCCGCGGCGCTGTATGTGGGGGGCTGGTGGATCCTCGGCCTGTGGCACGCGGGCGAGGACGAGCGGCTGCGCCTGCGCAAAACACAGGCCGCGGCCAACGCCCTGTGGGAGGAAGTGGCCGAATACCCCGGTCGCATGATGCGCCTGACCTCCCTCGACCCGTTGGAATACGCCCTGAACGGGGACGGACCCGACCACCGCACCGGGGTCATCCTGGACGCTGCCAGGGAACTGCTGGCGGCCAGCGCGGTCTTCCTCCTCGATGACAAGGGCATGCCCGTCATGACCAGCCCCAGGGAGCACATACGGCTCGTTTCCGGCAACTCCCTGGCCTACCGCTCCTACTTCCGCGAGGCCATGCAGGGCCGGCCGTCGGTAAGCCTTGAACTGAGCGCCCACTTCAGGGATATCGGCGCCTACATCGCCGCCCCCGTCCACGCTGGCCGGGCGAACCCGGTGGGCATCGCCGTATGCAAGCTGGACTCCTCCCGTTTCGACAAAATCCTGGAAGCACACCCCGTGCCCATGGCCCTGCTCTCCCCCGAGGGCATCGTCTTCGCCACCAACCAGCCGGACTGGACGCTCCGCACAGCCGCCCCCCTCTCCACGGATGAGGCACGCCGGCTGGGCCCCGGCTTCCGGAACGAGTCGGTGGACGCCCTGCCGGTGGACATCTCCAAGGACCGCGTCACCCACGACGGCAGGGACATGCTGGTGCGGCGGGCGGAAATGCCCGGCTTGCCGGGCTGGCGGCTGGCCGCCCTTTTCCCGGCCAGGGACCTTTTCGCCCCGGAACGGGTCCTCCCGGCGGCATCCCTGCTCATGGCCGCCCTGGCCGTGCTGGCCTTGGCCTACCGCGAGCGCGCCCACAGCGAGGACACGGCCCGCCTCCAGGCGGAACGGGCCCTGCGTCGGGCCAACGAACAGCTGGAGGAGCGGGTGGCCGCCCGCACAGAGGAGTTGGAGCGGACCAACACAAATCTTCGCCAGGAAATGGACGCCCGGCTCCGGGCAGAGGAGGAGGCCGCCTCCTTCGGCCACATGCTGGACGCCTCCCTCAACGAAATCTACCTCCTGGATCCGGAGAATCTCCGCATCCTGCACGCCAACCGGGGCGCCGCCAGGAAGCTGGGCTACGACGCCCAGCGGCTGACCTCCATGCGGCTTAGGGAAATCATCCGCGACTTCGACGGGCTGCGCGTACCCGAGCTGATCTCGCCGTTGCTCTCCGGCGAGCTGGAGCAGGTGGAACTGGAGGCGGAGATGCGCCACAAGGACGGCTCCACTTCAATCACCCACGGCACCCTGCAGAGCATGGACCTGCACGGGAAGCGGGTCCTCCTTCTGGTGGGCGCGGACGTAACCAGCCGCAGGCGGGCCGAGTCCGCCCTGCGCGCCTCCGAGGCCCTCTTCCGCAGCCTGGTGGAGGAAGCCCCGGTGGGCATTGTGCTCACCGACCTCGACGGTCGGCTGCGCGAGGTCAACCCGGCCATGGAGCGGATGCTCGGCTACGAACACGGCGAATTGGTCGGGCTCGGGCTGTCCACCCTCTACGATGCGGACGACCTGCGGGAACTGCCCCTGCAGCGCCAGCGCATCATCGACGAGGGAACGGTGCGGCTTGAACGGCGGCTGCGGCGCAAGGACGGGGGGGTGTTCCCCGTGCTTACCGTGGCCCGCATGCTCTCCAAGGACGCCGTGCTTCTCCTCTACCAGGACATGACCCGCGAGAAACGGCTGCTGCGCGACCAGGAAGAGGCGCGCATCCAGGCGGAGAACGTCTCCCTGGCCAAGAGCCAGTTCCTGGCCAACATGAGCCACGAGATCCGCACTCCCCTGCACGGCATGCTGGGCATGGCCGAACTGCTGCTGGCCGACACGAAAAACCCCTCCCTGGTAGAAGAATACGCCGGGAATATCCGCGAAGCGGGCACGAACCTCCTAAGCCTGCTGGAGGATATCCTGGACATGGCCCGCATCGAGGCGGACAGGCTGTCGGTGGAGGAAGCCCCGGTGGAGTTGCGGCCTTTGGCGCGAAGCGTGCTGGGCATGTTCGCCATCGAGGCGGGCAAGCGGGACCTGAGCCTGACCTTCGAACCGGCCCCGGACCTTCCCGAGTTGGTGTACACCGACCAGGGAAGGCTGCGCCAGGTGCTGGTCAATCTGGTGGGAAACGCGGTCAAGTTCACCGAGCGGGGGGCCGTGACCGTCATCGCGCGGCCCACGGAACAGGGATCGGACCGAGTGCTCTTCGAAGTGCGGGACACCGGGCCGGGCATCCCCCCGGAGCAGCAGGAGGCCATGTTCGAGGTATTCCGCCAGGCCGACGCCTCCTACTCCCGCCCCAAGGCCGGGAGCGGCCTTGGGCTGACCATCTCACGCAAGCTGGCCGGACTGTTGGGTGGATGGCTCTGGGTTGAATCCACGCCCGGCCAGGGCAGTTCCTTCTTTCTGACCATCACCGCCCGCCCCGTTGACTCCGCGTCGGCCCCACCACCGGCCGAACCACGCGACACCTCCCCGATGCGGGTCCTGCTGGCCGAGGACAATCGCGTCAACCAGCTCATGACCCGGCGCATGCTGGAAAGACATGGCCACTCCGTGCTAACCGCCTCGGACGGGGACGAGGCCCTGGACATCCTGGCCCGCGAACGGGTGGACCTGGTGCTCATGGACATCTCCATGCCGCGCCTTGACGGGCTGGAGGCCACGCGGCGCATCCGGCGGGGCGGAGCCGTTCTGGACCCATCGGTGCCGGTGGTGGCGCTCACCGCCCACGCCATGACGGGAGATCGGGAGGAGTTCCTGGCCGAGGGCATGGACGCCTACCTGGCCAAGCCCTTTGAATGGGAGGACCTCGCCTGGGTGCTGGCCGACCTGTCGCCGAGGCGGGAATAGACCAGCGACGAAGGAGACCCCATGGACGCGCCGACCATTCCCTCTCAGCGACGCGACGACCTCATCGGCCTTGACGGCCTGGACAAGGCCGACCTTCTTCTCTTTCTGGCCGGCAACCAGTTCATGGCCACGCCGGACCTGCTGGACGCCTTCCGCGCCGCCCATCCCGGGGTGGAACACATCTACTGCCAGACCCTGCCGCCGGGTCTGCAGCTGCGCCAGATACTCGCGGGCAAGGCCCGGTTCGACGGCCGGGAAATCACCGGCCGGGCCGACCTCTACGTGCCCGTCTCCGACGAGGCCGTTGACGAACTCGCCCGCGCCGGGCTGACCGAGCCCGCCCGCTGCCCTGTCTACCTGCGCAATCGGCTGGCTCTCATGGTCGCCAAGGGCAACCCCCTGGACATCCGCTCCCCGGCCGATCTTGCCCGGCCCGGCGTGCGGCTCTCGCAGCCCGACCCTGAGCTGGAGCACATCGGCTGCCACATTTTGGAGATGTACCGCCGAGCGGGCGGCGAGGATCTGGTGCGGACAATCATGGAGGACAAAAAGGCGGATGGCTCAACCAGGCCGACCACCGTGCACCACCGCGAAACGCCGCGCCGCATCCTGGACGGCGAGGCCGACGCCGGGCCGGTCTGGATCACCGAGGGGCTGCACGCCGCCCGTCAGGGACTGGACCTGGAGACGGTGGAACTCCCCGAGGACCTGGACATGCGCGACCAAGCGGCCTACCGCGCCTGCCCCGTCTCCTCCGGCCGCAACCCGGTGAACGCCAGGACCTTCACCGATTTCCTCTTCAGCCAAGAAGCCCGCGACATCTTCCGCCACTTCGGCTTTCTGCCGGAAAATCGCCCCGCTACCCCACCCGGCCCATGATCTCGTAGCACAGCCGGGCGGCGGTGAAGTCCGGGTGGTGCAGGCCGGTGATGGGGGCCAATTCCACCACGTCCGCGCCTAGCAAGCGCCTGTCCTCCAGGCCGATGCGGTCCAGCACGGCCATGGCCAACCGCCAGTCCAGCCCGCCAGGCACCGGCGTGCCCGTGGCGGGCATCAGCGAGGGATCCAGGCCGTCGACGTCAAAGGTCAGCCAGACCTCCCGGGGAAAATCCTTGGGCAGCATGGGCCCATGCACGCCGCGCTTGAGCGCCGTTTTGCCATCCAGGTGCGGAATCCGCGCCTGACGCCGGAACTCGTGCTCCTCCCGGCACATGGCCCGCACGCCCACCTGGAACACCGGCAGGCTTAGCTCAACCGCCCGGCGCATGACGCAGGCGTGCGACCACCTGCTGCCCTCGTATTCCTCCCGCAGGTCGGCGTGGGCGTCCACCTGCACCACGCCCACGTCCCGGCCCGACTCGGCCAGAGCGGCGAAGGCCCCCACGCTCACGGTGTGCTCCCCGCCCAACAGCAGGGGAAACGAGCCGCCCCTCAGGGCCGCGCCCACCGCCTCCTGAATCCGGGGCAACGCCCCCTCGGGCGAATCCCCGGGAGCGCACAAGCCATCCGACGTCCACACCCCCCGCTCGCCCGGACTGCCCAGGTCGGGGTCCAAAAACAACTCCAACTCCCCGAAGCCGCCAGAATCGCCTCCGGCCCCCGGGCCGTCCCCGCGCCGTAGCTCACCGTGGCCTCCAACGGCGCGGGCAAAACATGAAAAAACGCCGACCCCGGCTCGCCATTCCCAATCTCGCTGTACAGAAAATGCCTCATGGCCAGGAAAATATGGATTGGGAAGGAAAAAGGGAAGAGGAAGCGAGGGGAGCAAGGGGGGTGGATGGTGGTTGGCCGGGGTGCAAGTTCAGGGCACGCGGCGGGCGCCGGGAGACGGCAGCCCAATTCAGCGTTCAGCGCATTTGCGGCCAAACGGCCGGGGCGTGGTTGTACCGGGTAGGCGCGCTCCACGGTCGCCAGTGCGCCGGGATGTTCCTTGACCGCGATACCATCTCGCACCAACACGCGTTACACATGCAAACTTAGAACTTATCCGTAAATAATTCCTGTCTTTCTCAGAGCGATGATGATGGCGGCCGCCAAATGGGTTAATGCCAAATGAGCTGAATGCAGCTTTTCAAACCTGACCAGAAGCTTCCTGAAGCGATTAAGCCAAGACAGGCTCACTTCTACAACCCACCTTCGTGGCTTGAATTCAGGGTTGCGTTCCTTCTCTGCGATCTCTTCACCACGCGGCCGAACATGGGGGAGATACCCTGCGTTCTCAATTACTTGCCGTGCGTTGTCGCCGGTGTAGCCTGCATCGGCACAGAGGTTATCTACCACCTCTGGCTCGAAAGGCCCGCCCACGACTTTGCCTTTCAACACATTCTCCAACTGGGATACATCATGTCGATTTGCGCCTGTTACAACGATCGACAACGGGACGCCACGCTCGTCCACAAGAATGTGGCGTTTGGAACCTTTTTTTCCCCGGTCTGTCGGATTTCTGCCACCCGCCTCACAGGCCAAAGGTGCTTTAAGCGCACCCCCGTCAACGGCTTGCCATTCCCAAGCAATCCCCATCATTTCATCATATTCAGCGAGACCTGCTTGCCAAAGCGACAGAAAAAAGCCTTGCTTTTCCCACTTTCTGAAATAGGCATGGATAGAGCTTGGGCTCCCAAACACTTCTTTGGGTAAGGCCTTCCATTGAATCCCAGTGCGCAAAACATATACGATGGCCTCAAAAACTCTCCGAGGCGGGAGAGGCTTTCCACCGCCCCCTGGTTTTCGCTTGTATTTCCTCGTGGTATCATGTTGAGGTACAGGAATGTGCGGCTCGACAATAGCCCAGAATTCATCAGAAACTTCCCAAGATTGAACTCGCTTTCCCATGCGTCCTCCTCTTTTGAGGAGAATGCTCGAACTGTTCAGTTTAGTCTATTTATTTACGGATAAGTTCTTTGGTTTGCTGCGGACGACCAGGGCCGCGCAGGCCCTGGTCGCCCGCAGGACGAAATCTTCATCTGCATCTTGCCACACAAAAAGCCGCCCCTCCTAGCTTAAAGCCCGGAGGGGCGGCTTTTCAGCCCTGGTCTTTTAAATCACTACTCGTTGAGGGATTCGTAGACCTTGCCGACCTGGATTTCGGAGGGGGTGAGGGTTTTTTCGCCCGGGGTCCATTTGGCCGGGCAGGCCTCGTTGGGGTTTTCCTTGAGGTAGGTATTGGCCTGCATTTTCCGCACGAGTTCGTCGGCATTGCGGCCCACGTTGTAGTAGGTGGTTTCGGAACCCACGAGCATGCCTTCGGGGTTGATGATGAAGGTGCCGCGCAGGGCCAGGCCGGTGTCGCAGTCGTACACGCCGAAGTAGCGGGAGACCTTGCCCGTGGGGTCTGCGCCCATCTTGTAGCGTACGTTCTGCAGCAGGCGCTCGTCGTTTTTCCAGGCCATGTGGGTGAACTCGGTGTCGGTGGACACGGAGACCAGCTCGCAGCCGAGTTTCTTCAGTTCCTCGTGTTTTTCCGCGAGGTCCGCCAGCTCGGTGGGACAGACGAAGGTGAAGTCGGCGGGGTAGAAGACGAGGACGATCCACTTGCCCTCGGCCAGGGTCTTTTCCGAGGAGAAGTCGGCGAAGAATCCCTCCTCGGGGTCGAATACCTTCATTTCGAAGTGTTCGATGGGCTTGCCGACCTTGGCGTGTTGGATGGGGTGGTGTCCGTGTTCGTGGCCGTGATGGTGTTCCTTGCCGCAACTCATGATGATGCTCCTGAAGGGGTTGGGAATCGGGATTTCTCAGCCTATTTTGATATTCGGCGGCCTGCAGCGCGTCAAGTCCGGGGGGATTGTCCGGGCGACACGGAATCGTCACGGTGCGGGGGTAGGTATGACGTGGTGGCCGGAGACTTCGCCCGGCCGAGGCAGCCAAAGGTAACGCCGGAATTGAACCCGCACCCCATCTTCTCCCCGCCGCGCCCGTCCAGGCGCGCTCTCCGGGGCGACAATCGTCTGAAACAGTTCCCGAGCCTTGACTGGCGGTATAATTTACCGGTTCATGCCCGTGACCCGGGCTTGCCAAAATCGTGGCCGCCGGATACTCGGTAAGGGAAGATCTCCGAACCGGATGGAGAGAATGCAAGCCAATACCCCCTACGTGATCGAGGGCGGTTCCGCCGCCAAGGCCCAATCCCCCGCCAAGAAGAAGTTCGTCGTCGACACCAACGTCCTGCTGGAGGACCCCGGGGCGCTGCTGCAACTGCGAAACGGGGTGGAGAACGACGTCTTCATCCCCTACCACGTGCTCCTGGAGCTGAATAAGCTCAAGAAGGACCCCCGCCTGGGCCACATCGTGACCAAGGTGGTGAAGATCCTGGCGGAGAACCCGGACGCGTACACCGTGCTCAAGCCGGGCCGCATCGCCGAGAGCTTCCAGAGCCACGTGGACAACTTCATCCTGGAGGAAATCGCCGAGTCCGGCCTGGACCAGCCCATCCTGGTGACCAACGACCGCATTCTGCAGCTGCAGGCCGACGCCCAGGGCATTTCCTCGGAGAACTACAAGGACTCCGTGCCCTTCAAGTCGGACGCGGAGTACTTCACGGGATTTCTGGGGCCGGAGGACCTGCCCATCGCCAACAGCTTCCGCTGGGACGAGGGCAGGCCGGTGTTCAACGGGCCGGAGGGGGAGAAGGTCATCTCCTACCAGCACAAGGTCTGGAACATCACGCCGCGCAACGTGTACCAGAACCTGGCCCTGGAGCTGATGACCAACCCGGGCATAGACCTCGTCTCCGTGCAGTCCGAGGCGGGCTACGGCAAGTCCTTCCTGGCCCTGGCCGCCGCCCTGCACCTCTCCCTGGAGAAGAAGAGCCACGGCAAGATCTACGTGGTCAAACCCATGATAGAGATTGGCCAGAAGCTGGGCTACCTGCCCGGACGGGTGGAGGAGAAGATGGAGCCGTACACCAAGTACGTCACCGATCTGGTGATGAAGCTCCACCAGACCCGCCCGGCCAACCGGCTTTTCCACTCGGCCGACACCTACCCCCCGCAGTTCGACCCCAAGAAGTTCGAGTTGCTGCCCATGGCCTACATCCGGGGCATGACCATCGAGCACTCCGTGGTCATCATCGACGAGATGCAGAACATGTCCCGCTCCGAGTGCCGTGCCCTGCTCTCCCGCATGGGCGAAGGGGTGAAGTGCTTCTGCCTGGGCGACACCCGGCAGGTGGACAACCCCTACCTGAACCAGGAGAACAACGGCCTGAACTGGGTGGTGAAGAAGTTCAAGGGCTCGGACAACTACGCCCACCTGGTGCTCAAGGGCGAAAAGTCCCGGGGGCCCATCACCGACCTGGTCATCAAAAACGGCCTGTAGGCCGCCCGCGCATCCGCCTTCCCAAGCCGCCCCGGTTCAAGCCGGGGCGGCTTTTTTCAATCACACAGGTTGCATTATAACATGCCGCAGGCTGACATTTTTCCTACGCCGGGTTACAAGGAACCATGGACTCGGCAAGTGTCCGGCGCCTCATAGAGGCCTTCACCGACTCCTCCGCCAACCGGCTGGCGCCGGGACGGGACGAACCCGCCTTCGACCCGCCGCTGGTGGGCTTCGCCAGGGGCGACGACCCGCTCTGGGACTTCCTCAAGAAAGACATCGGCGAGTTCTTCTGGACCCCGGAGGAAGCCTTCGCCAACGCCTTCCCGGACGACCCGGCCGAAGGCGCCGACCTGCGCGTCATCTCCTGGGTGCTGCCGCAGACGGGGGCCACCAAGGCGGCCCAGGCCAAGCGGAAGGAATTCCCGGCCCCGGAATGGAGCATGGTGCGGCTGCACGGCGAGGCCATCAACGAGGCCCTGCGACGCCACATGGTCAACGCCCTGGCCTCCTGGGACGTGGCCGCCTGCGCCCCGGCCCTGTCGCCGGAATTCCAGCGGGAATACAGCGACAAGTACCAGTACGCCTCCCGCTGGTCCGAACGGCACGCCGCCTTCATGGCGGGGCACGGCACCTTCGGCCTGTGCGACGCCCTCATCACCCCCGTGGGCAAGGCTCACCGGGTGGGCTCCGTGGTGGCCAGGGTGGACCTGCCGGCCTCGCCCCGCCCCTGGACCGACCACCACGCCCACTGCCTCCATTTCACCAAGAACCGCTGCCGCGCCTGCGCCAAACGCTGCCCCGCGGGGGCCATCTCCGAACACGGCCACGACAAGGAAAAATGCCGCGCCTACATCCGGGGCACCACCGCCCTCCACGTGGAACACCGCCAGCTCGGCGTCCGCGTCTCCTCCTGCGGCCTCTGCCAGGCGGGCGTCCCCTGCGCCGACGGTTTTCCCGGGGTAAAGAAAAACAAGAGCGGTTGAGGCGGCCTGAACCGCAATCCGTCGTGGGAATCAGGGAATGCTGGTTGGCCGGCTCGGGTGCGGGGGGTGCGGGCATGTGGTGGCCCGAGGGAACGCAGCCCAATTCCGCGTTGAACGCACCTGAAGCCAAACGGTCAGGCGGGCGGGATTGTACCAGCCTAGAATTCCCGCAATCGCGCGTTCGCCGGGGTGCTTCCTTGCCGCGCGCCACCACTCGCCAACACGCGAACACACATGCAAAGTTAGTTTGCCGAGGGTCCAGGGCCGCGCAGGCCCTGGTCGCCCGCAGGGCGAAACCTTCCCTCTCTCCCTTCTTTCCCTCTTCCTACAAACGCAACTTCTCTTTCAGGTCCTCCACAATCTCTTCCGGCGTCCTGGAGGCTTGGAGGATGCCGTCGATAACCTGGTAGTAGAGGGGTTCGCGTTCGTTGAGGGTCTGGCGGAGTTCTTCTTCGGGGGCGAGTTCGGTGAGGGGGGGCCGCTGGTCGGACTGGGGGTGTGCTTCCAGGCGGTCGGCGAGGGTCTTGAGGTCGGCCAGGAGGTAGTAGGTCCTGCCGTTTTGGCGGAGGAGTCCGCGGTTGTCTTCGCGCAGGACGATGCCGCCGCCGGTGGCCACGATCTGGCCGGAGTCGCTGCAGATTTCGGCCAGGGTGTCGTGTTCGATCTGTCGGAAGGCGTCCCAGCCCTGTTCGGCCACGATTTCGGCGATGGGGCGTCCGGCTTTTTCCACCACGCGGGCGTCGGTGTCCACGAAGGTCTTGCCCAGGTTCTCCGCGGCCAGGCGGGCGATGGTGGATTTTCCGGAGCCGCGCAGACCGACCAGGAAGACGTTTTTCGGCGGAGCGGCTTCCAGGTTGGGGTTGGTTGCGCGCCCGCTGGCGGAATAGACCATGGTCAGGTTTTCGTCCCGCACAGAGTGTTTTTTCATTACGGCGTCTTTGGGGCGAACGTTGCGGGCCATGTGGTCCTCCTGGCGGTTGCTTCGGGCAGTGTGGAGGATGCATCGGCGCGGGGGAGATGGCAAGTGGCTTTCCCGCGCGTGTTACGGCAATGTGGCGGACGCCGTTCACGGAGGAAACTGGTGATTTTCTCGACTGATGTGGTATACAGGTTGACGCGCTCCCGGCGGTTGGAATCCCCGGCGGCGCGATTCGCCAACAGCGCGCCCCTTGCGGGACGCCAAGATACAGGGAGGCATCAGATGTCCAACAAGACGAAGATGGAATTCGCGGTCCCCCGTTCCGCCGTGGGGGACGTGCTGCGCAACGTGGCCGACGGGCTCGAGTCGGGCAACTTGACTCTCGGTGAGCATCCAGTGGAGTTCGCCTCCATCAACAAGCTCAAGGTCAGTCTCAAGGAATCCGGCGATTCCTATTTCGTTTCGGTGTCCATGAAATACGAGCCCGAGGCCTTGGTGTGTTCCTGCGGCGTGGAAGGCTGCGTCTGCGGCCTGACGCCGGAAGAGGCCAAGGCCCGCCGCGAGGCCGAGGGCGACGCGGACGAAGATGACGAGAGCGAGCCGGCGGCGGAGCGTCGGGCGCTGGCCAAGGGCGACGGCAAGCCCAAGTACACCAGCCTGAAGAAGGGCATGAAGAAGGACTGGAAGGCCATCCTCGAGGCGCTGGAGGGCGGGGTTTTTCCCGACCCGGGCATCGCCTCCAAGTTCATGGACGACTTCGACCTGATGCTTACCTACCCCGACGAGGGCGAGGAGTACTACGACGTGAACCGCCGCGCCATGGACGTGTTTCGCCGCGCCATGGAGTCAGGCGGGGTGGAGGAAACCAGGCAGGCTGCGGCCCGGCTTGAGGAGTTGAAGAAACAGTGCCACGACAAGTACAAGTGAAGGCGGACGCGCGGCGGGGAAGTTCGCGTCCGGACCCGGCCGCAACCCGGCCGTAACAATGGAGTGGTAGCCATGAGCCCGATGGAAGCAGTCAAGTTGAGACCGCAGGGGGAGCGGTGCGTCACGGTTGATCTGGACGCCATACCGCCCGAGGTCACGGAGGCCGACGAGGAGATATTCTTTCGCATCATCTCCACGGACCTCACCCAGGAGCAGCTGGACCGGGTGGCCGTGCCCAGCCAGACGCATCCCAAGCAGGAGAACGTCCTGGCCGTCCACTGGCACCCCGAGTTCGTGCCCATGGACACCATCCGGCGGCGGGTGGAGGCCATTTATCCCAACAAGCGGCACGAGTTGATCATTCCCACCCAGCACAACGAATTGCTGTGGTGGGATGACTACGCCGGGGTTGAGGTGGACTGCTACTCCTCCGGTTTCAACCGCAAGGTGCAGCTTCTGCTGCACTTCCGGCGGGACCGGGTGGAGGGGCCCAACCAGGCCAGCATGCTCAAGGCCATGCTGAACCACACCTTCAAGTACCGCTCCTCGCAGCTGTTCGACTTCATGCACGCCGTCACCTCCCCGGACAAGGAGGTCGTGCGCCAGAAGGCCGCCCGCCAGACCAACACCGAGGCGGACGTGGTGGCCTTCACCGGGCTGTACGTGGGCAAGATCCAGCGCATGCTGGAGGACAACTGGAGCCGGGTGCCCAAGGGGTCCATCAAGAACAAGCTGCTGCGCAATTTCTTCGACGAGTTGCGGGCGGAGTACGACGAAACCCTGATCAACCACGCCCAGGTCTACCTCAAGGCGATCAAGAAGCTGGTCAAGGCGGAGTTCTCCCTGCAGTACTTCTACCGGGCCACGGAGATCATCGAGGAGGCCCGCAGCCTGGGCGCGGGTATCGTCATCCCCCACCCGGAGCAGTTCTGGCCCATCCTGCTGGCGGACTACGACGTGGATGGCATCGAGGTCTGGAACCCGCAGTCCATGGAGTACACCGAGTTCCTCATCCGGGCGGTGAACCGCCAGAACGAATACTGCGGCCGGGCCGAGCGGCCCCTGCTCATCTTCATGGGCGACGACTGCCACATGAGCGAAAAGGTCAAGGACCCGGAATTTCAGGACAAGGAGAAGGTCGCCCGGGAGATAGGACTGCAGCCCGCCTGGGACGACCTCATCGTGCGCAAGAGCCTCATCCTGTGCGGCGTGTCCCGCCAGCAGGTCATGGACGAATACGCCGAGCGCCTCGGCTGAGCGAGAGGACGACGTGAGCGACGACAACGAATTCAAGTACGAGTCCGTGCAGGACGTGGAGACCATCACCCGCTACCTGGACGCCCTGGCCGACGGGTTCCGCAAAGGAGAGCTGACCTTCGCCCGCGAGGGGGAGGAGCTTGTCTTCAAGCCCTGCGGCCTGGTGGGGTTCAACGTGGAGGCCAAGCTCAAGGGCAGCCGCCGCAAGGTGAAACTGAGCTTCGGCTGGAAGGAGCGGGACCAGGAATGCGAAAACGAGGACGAATTCGAGATACGTTCGGGGAGCGAGGCCTAGGGGATGCAGGAGATCGAGCAGAACCTGCGCTTCATGCTCCTGGAAGTGGGCAAGCAGATGGAGAACACCCTGCTGGCCCTGGAGAGCCCGTCGGACAAGGCGGTGGAAAAAGTCACCAGCCGCGACTCCTACGTGGACAACATGAAAAGCGTCATCGAGAACACCTGCTTCTCGCGCATCCACGGCGAAAACCTGGACAAGCGGGGCCAGGACAGGCTGCGGGCGGCCCACATCATCGCCAACAACCTGGAACGGCTGGCCGACCACGCCGTGAACATTGTGGAACAGACCAACTACCTGACCGACCCGGAATTCCTGAACCGCTACGAGTACTCCCCCTTCTTCGGGGAGATACGCGACGCCCTGGACATGGTGTACGACGCGCTCTTCAAGCCGGACATGTCCCTGGCCTTCCAGATCTGCCTCACGGAATCCTCCCTTGACTCGCGCTACAAGAAGCAGTTCGACCGCATCCTCGACGAGCTGCGCTCCGGCATGGAGACGGGAAACCTGGTCACCACGCTGTTCATCTTTCGCTACCTGGAGCGCATCGGCGACGCGCTGCTCAACGTGGGCGAGGCGGTCATCTTCTACATCCTGGGCGAGAAGTTCAAAATCCGCCAGTACAACGCCCTGCGCGACACCCTGGCCGCGGCCGGGCGCGAGGTGCCCATCTCCGACGTGGAGTTCCATTCCATCTGGGGCACGCGCTCGGGCTGCCGCATCGGCCGCGTTGGCAGCCCCGAGGGGGGCGATCCCGACTCCCAGGGCGTCATCTTCAAGGAGGGCGAGCGCCGCAAGCTCATCCAGGAACGGGACAACATCGAGAAATGGCACGAGATCATGCCCGGCTTGCCGCCCAAGGTGGTGGCCCTGCGCGAGGAGGGCTCCTCCGCCTCCCTGCTCATCGAGTTCCTCGGCGGCTGCACCCTGCAGGATCTGGTGCTGCAGGCCGAGGACAAATACCTCTACGAGGCCATGGACCTGCTGGAGCAGACCCTCAACGAGCTGTGGGAGGACACCCTCCAGCCCGAGCCCGTGAACGTGGACTACATCGGCCAGTGCCTGTCGCGGCTGAACGACACGCTGCGCCTCTACCCGGAGTTCGACACTCCGGTGCGCCGCATCGGCGGCGTGACCATCCCTCCCCTGCAAGGGCTGCTGGGCGAGGCCAAGTCCATCTCCAGCCAGATTGACGCCCCCTTCTCCGTCTTTATCCACGGCGACTTCAACATCAACAACATCGTCTACGACCACGCCGCGCAGCGCATCCACTACATCGACCTGCACCGTTCCAGGCAAACGGACTACCTGCAGGACGTCTCGGTCTTTCTGGTCTCCAACTTCCGCCTGCCCATCTTCGACCGCCAGGCCCGCGACCGCATCGAGGCCATCGTCAGGCGGTTCTTCTCCTTCACCAGGGACTTCGCCAGGCGGCGGGGCGACACCACCTTCGAGGCCAGGCTGTGCCTGGGGCTCATCCGCTCCTTCCTGACCTCCACCCGCTTCGAATTGAACCACAAGTTCGCCAGAGCCATGCACCTGCGCGGCGTCTACCTGCTGGAGCAGCTGGTGGCCGCGGGGAACAAGCCGCTGGAGGACTTCAGACTGCCGCTGCAGGTGCTCTACTACTTCTAGCGGCCGGATGCCGACGAAACCACGAACCAGGCAAACCATTCGCCAGACCATGAAACCGCATGACCCGCACGTACCCGCCGCTTCCTCACCAGGCGGGGGCGGGCGGGACGGACCGGGTGCGGACAGCGTCCCGGCCGGCGCGAGGGGGCAGGAATGAAGAAGATCGCCGTAGTGGGCATACCCGGGGGCTGGTCCTCGGAAAAGCTGGCCGACGCCGTGGAGGCCAAAACCGGGTTCCGCCTGCTGGTGGACATGGAGCGGGTGCGCCTGGACCTGGACTCCTGCAGGGCGCTCTACCAAGGGCACGACCTGGGCGAAATGGACGCCATCATCATCAAGAAGATCGCCCCCAGCTACACCCCGTCCGTGCTGGACCGCCTGGAAATACTGCGCTTCGTGGAGCAGCGGTGCGGCGTGCCCGTCTTTTCCAAGGCCTCAAGCATCATGAAGCTCATCGACCGCCTTTCCTGCACCGTGGGGCTGCGCAACGGCGGCATGCCCATGCCCCCCACCGTCATCACCGAGGACACCGACGCCGCCATGGAGGCGGTGGAGGAGTACGGCCGGGCGGTTTTCAAGCCCCTCTTTTCCACCAAGGCGCGCGGCATGACCGTGCTGGAGCCGTGTGACGAGTTGCGCGAAAACATCGAGGACTACAAGGCCCAGGGCAACCCGGTCATGTACATCCAGCAGATGGTGCGGCACCCAGGC
Source organism: Desulfohalovibrio reitneri (assembly GCF_000711295.1). NCBI lineage: Bacteria > Pseudomonadati > Thermodesulfobacteriota > Desulfovibrionia > Desulfovibrionales > Desulfovibrionaceae > Desulfohalovibrio > Desulfohalovibrio reitneri. The sequence goes on from NZ_JOMJ01000003.1 coordinate 1,442,046, forward strand.
CTGGACCTGGGCGTGACCTTCCTGGGCGGCGAGTACCTAGCCACCTACGCCCGGCAGGGCTCGGGCGACTCCTGGAACACCACCACCCGCGCCGGGGGCAAATACGTGGCCCAGGAGCCCTCCAAAGAGATCGTCGACCTGGCCCGCGCGGCCCAGGACCTTTTCGACATGGCCTTCACCTGCGTGGACGTGGTGGAAACGCCCGACGGCCCCAAAATCTACGAGGTGTCCGCCTTCGGGGGCTTCCGGGGCCTGCTGGAAGCCAATCGGATAGACGCCGCGGCCCGCTACGTCGACTTCGTCCTGGAGCGCATCCCATGAGCACCGGTTCCGTCCACGCCCTGGCCCTCCCCTACCTGGAACAGCACCCGCCCGTGGGCCGCCTGCGCCTGCTCTTCGGCGACGTGCGCATCGACGTCCACTCCAACTCCGGCGAACTGCTGGAAAAGCTTGGCGGCTACTTCCAGAGCTTCCTGGCCTCCGGAGGCGAACCGGACATCGAGGTCACGGCCATCCAGCGCCCCGTCCTGGACCTGGGACTGGACTACACCGTCAAGCAGCCCGAGCCCGGCAAGACCAAGATCAAGGAAGAGTACCTCGACCTGGACGACGGGCGCATCATCCGCAAGCGCCTCACCGGCATGGTTTTCTTCCTGGCCGGCGATACCCAGGCGGCAATGGGGCCCTGCATCGAAAACGACAACCAGGTCATCAACTTCATCAACAACCGCTTCATCGAACGGCTCATCAAGCGCGGCTCCCTGCTCTTCCACGCCTCGGGCGTGGCCCTGCGCGGCAAGGGGCTGAACATGGCCGGATTCGCGGGCATGGGCAAATCCACCCTGGCCCTGAACATCATGTGCCAGGGCACCGACTTCGTCTCCAATGACCGCGTGATGGTGGAGCCCTCGGACGGCGGGCTGATGATGCATGGCGTCCCCAAGATGCCCAGGGTCAACCCCGGCACCGTGCTGCACAACGAATCCCTCCGCCCGGTCATCCCTGAAGCCGAGCGCGAGCGATTCGAACAGCTCCCCCCGGAACAGCTCTGGGACCTGGAGCACAAGTACGACGCCCTCATCGAGGAATGTTTCGGCGAGGACAAGTTCACCCTCTCCTGCCCCATGCGCGCCCTCGTCCTCCTCAACTGGCAACGCGACGGCTCCACCCTGCGCATTAAGGAGGTGGACCTGTCCGAACGGCGCGACCTCATGCCCGCCTTCATGAAGGAGCTCGGCCTCTTCTTCGAATGGGACGAAAGAACCCGCCACCGCGACATGTCCGATAACGCCTACATCCAACTCCTGCGGGACTGCCCGGTCTTCGAACTCTCCGGCGGCGTGGACTTCGATAAGGCCGCCGACTTCTGTGTGGATTTCCTGAAGAAGGCCTAGGCCTTCCCGATTGCACGAAACAGGCAAGTCAGGCGGCGCGCGGGGTTTGTCCCGCGCGCCGCCTGATTTGTTGCGGAAGGTGGGGAGTGGAAGGTGGCTGCCGGGGTGAAACTTCAGGGCAGTGGGAGAGGGAGGAAAAACCCTTTAAAAGGAGGTTTTTCTCCCTCTCCCTCCCCTTCTTAAACCTATTGTCGCTCGCTTCGCTCGGGGGCTGGGGACGGGCAGTTGGTAGCCGGGGGACCGCAGCCCAATTTCGCGTTGAACACATCGCCAGCCAAACGGCCAGGGCGCGATTGTACCGACTTCCAAAGCCCCGCAATCGCAAGTTCGCCGGGGTTCACACTTTCGCGAACCACCACGCGCCAACACGCGATACACATGCAAAGGTAGTTTGCCGCAGGGTCCAGGGGGCGCGTAGCCCCCTGGTCGCCCGAAGGGCGAAATCTTCCTCCCCCCTCCCAATCCCACAAAATGGTGGGTTTACTCCGTACACTTTTGAAGGTTTTCCCGGTTTCGTTCACCTTGGGAAATCGAGAAAACACATCATTTCAGCTGCATCTCCACATGGAACGTTCCTTGCCTTGGTCTTTCTGTCAGACACGACGTGATTGGAGGATCGCATGGATTCTATTTTCGAGGAGCGGGAAGGGCAGATCGCCAGGACGGGCGGGGATGCCTTCACCATAGCCTGCAACAAAGACTCGCTGGCCGGGGCGGTGTCGCAGCGGGCCTGCGTGTTCTGCGGTTCGCGGGTGGTGCTGTACCCCATCGCGGACGCCTTGCACCTGGTGCACGGGCCCATCGGCTGCGCGGCCTACACCTGGGACATCCGGGGGGCGTTGTCGTCGGGGCCGGAGCTGCACCGTTTGTCGTTCTCCACTGACTTGCAGGAGAAGGACGTGGTGTTCGGGGGCGAGCCCAAGCTGGAGGCGGCGCTGCGGGAGCTGATCGCGGAGCACGGCCCCAGGGCGGCGTTCATTTATTCCACCTGCATCGTGGGCATCATCGGGGATGATCTGGAGGCCGTGGCCCGGCGCGTGTCGCGTGACACGGGTATTCCGGTCATTCCGGTGCAGTCCGAGGGGTTCAGGGGCAACAAGCGGGCCGGGTACGAGGCGGCCTGCAAGGCCATGATGCGGCTGGTGGGCACGGGGGACACCTCGGAGGTGCCGCCGCTGTCGCTGAACATTCTGGGCGACTTCAACTTGGCCGGGGAGATCTGGATCATCCGCGAGTACTATCGCCGCATGGGGGTGGAGGTGACGGCCACCATCACCGGCGACGGGCGGGTGGACGAGCTGTCCCGGGCGCACGGGGCGGCGCTGAACGTGGTGCAGTGTTCCGGGGCCACCATGGATTTGGCCGCCATGATGGAGGAGAAGTACGGCACGCCGCACATGCGCGTGTCGTACTTCGGCATCGAGGACATGGCCCAGGCCTTGTACGACGTGGCCGACCACTTCAAGGACCGCGACCCGGAAATGCCCGGCCGGGCCCGCGACTTGGTGCGGGAGGAGTTGGAGACGCTGTACCCCCAGTTGCAGGAGTTCCGCCGCGACCTGGAGGGCAAGAAGGCGGCCGTCTACGTGGGCGGAGCCTTCAAGGCGTTCTCCCTGGTCAAGTGCTTTCGCCACCTGGGCATGAAGGTGGCGGTGGTGGGCTCGCAGACCGGCACCGAGGAGGACTACCGGGAGCTGGCCCGCATCACCGACCCGGACACAATCGTGGTGGACGACGCCAACCCCCTGGAGCTGTCCGCCTTCATCAAGGAGAAGGACGTGGACGTGTTCGTGGGCGGGGTCAAGGAGCGGCCCATCGCCTACAAGCTGGGGGTGGGCTTCTGCGACCACAACCACGAGCGCAAGGAGGCCCTGGAGGGCTTCGCGGGCATGATCAACTTCGCCCGCGAGATTCACCGCACAGTGACCAGTCCGGTGTGGGGCTTCACCCCGCGCCGCCGGGGCTCCCTGAAGGCCCCGGCCATGAAGGAGGCCTCATGACCGCCACCCCCAAGGCCAAGCGGCCCAATTTCGTCTCCACCACCAACGCGTGCAAGATGTGCGCTCCCCTGGGCGCGGCCATGGCCTTCGCGGGCATCGAGTCCTGCGTGCCGTTTCTGCACGGCTCCCAGGGCTGCGCCACCTACATGCGGCGCTACATCATCTCCCACTTCCGCGAGCCCATGGACATCGCCTCCTCCGCCTTGGGGGAGAAGCACGCGGTGTACGGCGGCGGCCCCAACCTCAAGCTGGGGCTGATCAACGTCATAAAGAAGTACGGTGCGCGGGCCATCGGCGTGGCCTCCACCTGCCTCACGGAGACCATCGGCGACGACGTGTCCATGATCCTGCACGAGTTCCGCAAGGAGTTCGCCGGCGACCTGGACCTGCCGGAACTGATCCATGTCTCCACGCCGTCCTACTCCGGCTCGCACATGGACGGCTTCCACGGCGCGGTGCGCGCGGCCGTGGATCAGCTGGCGGGTGACGGGGAGCCCACCGGGCGGATCAACCTTTTCCCCGGCCTGGTCTCGCCCGAGGACATCCGCCACCTCAAGCGGCTGCTTGAGGACTTCGGCCTTACGGCGGCCATCCTGCCGGACATCTCCGAAACCTTGGACGGCCCGGCCCTGGAGGACTACCGCAAGATTCCCGAGGGCGGCTGCCCGGTGTCGCGAATCCGCTCCATGGGCGCGGCCCCGGCCTCCATCGAGTTCGGCCGCGTGCTGGACCCGGCCAGGAGCGCCGGGGGCGTGCTGGCGGAACGCTTCGGCACGCCGCTGCGCTCCCTGGGCCTGCCCATCGGCCTGCGCGAGACCGACGCCTTCATGGAGACGCTGGAGGAGCTTTCCGGCCGCCCTCTGCCCCGGCGGCACGAGTTGGCCCGGGGGCGGCTGGTGGACGCCATGGTGGACGGCCACAAGTACCTTTCCGGCAAGCGGGCCGTGGTCTTCGGCGAGGAGGACATGTGCGTGGCCCTGACCTCCTTTTTGGCGGAGATCGGTGTGAAGCCGGTGCTGGTGGCCTCGGGCGGCTCCTCCGGCAACCTGGAGCGGGCGGTGCGGGACGTCACCGATGGCATCCTGCCCGAGCCGCCGAAGGTCTTCGCCAAGGTGGATTTCGCGGAGATCACGGAGCAGGCGCGGGAACTGAACCCGGACCTGCTCATCGGCAACTCCAAGGGCTACCGGGTGCTGTCCCGTGAGCTGGACGCGCCGCTCATCCGCTGCGGCTTCCCCATCCACGACCGGTTCGGCTCCCAACGCGTGCGCCACCTGGGCTACGCCGGAACGCAGGACCTCTTCGACCGCATCGTCAACACCGTCATCGAAAAGAAACAGGCCGACTCCGACATCGGCTACGGCTACATCTAGGGAGAGAGCCATGCAGCACGCCGAAGACCGCCACCCCTGCTTCAACGTCCGGGCCAAGGGCTCCTGCGGCCGCGTCCACCTGCCCGTGGCCCCGCGCTGCAACATCATGTGCAACTACTGCAACCGCAAGTACGACTGCGTCAGCGAGTCCCGCCCGGGCGTGACCTCGGCCGTGCTCTCCCCGGCCCAGGCGGCGGGCTACATGGACGAGATCCTGGCCCGCGAGCCGCGCATCACCGTGGCGGGCATCGCCGGGCCGGGCGATCCCTTCGCCAACGCGGACAAGACGCTGGAGACCATCTCCCGCATCCGCGCGGCCCACCCGCAGATGCTTTTCTGCGTCTCCTCCAACGGGCTGGCCGTGCCCTTCCATCTGGACGAAATCAAGGAGGCGGGCATCAGCCACATGACCATCACGGTCAACGCCGTGGACCCGGAGGTGGGCGAGAAGTTCTACCGCTGGGTGCGCGACGGCAAGGTGACCTACCAGGGCCGGGCCGCGGCGGAACTGCTGCTGGGCCGCCAGCGGGAGGCCATCGCCGGGCTCAAGGAGCGGGGCGTCAAGGTCAAGGTCAACACCATCCTCACGCCGGGGCTGAACGACCACCACGTGGAGGACATCGCCCGCGTCATGCGGGAGCTGGGCGTGGACATGCTCAACGTCATGGCCCTCATCCCCACGGCGGACACCCCCTTCGCCGACCGCGCCGCGCCTACGGGCAAGGAGGTGGACGAGGCCAGGGGCCGCGCCCAGGTCCACCTGCCGCAGATGCGCCACTGCCGCCGCTGCCGCTCCGACGCGGTGGGGCTGCTTGACTCCGACCGCTCCGAGGAGTTCGCCTCCTGCCTGAGCAAGTGCTCGGAAAAGAAGGACGCGGCCGGGCCGGACGCCTCCTGCCCCAACGTGGCCGTGGCCACGCGCGAAGGCATGCTGGTCAACCTGCACCTGGGCGAGACGAAGGTATTCCACATCTATGGCCAGAACGAGGAGGGAAGCTTCGCCAAGATCGACGAACGCCACGCCCCGCCCCCGGGCGGCGGCGACCGCCGCTGGCTGACCCTCTCCGACCTGCTGCGCGACTGCCGGGCCGTGCTGGTCTCCGGCATCGGCCCCGGGCCCAGGGCGCTGTTCGAGGAACGCGGCCCATACCCGGTGGAGATGGAGGGCTTCATCGAGCAGGGCCTGCGGGCGGTCTACGGCAGCGAAGACCTCTCCAAACTCCGCAAACGCCGCGAAACAGTCTGCGGCCAAGCCTGCTCCGGCACGGGGGAGGGGTGCTGAGGGGGATGACCAGAGGGTCAACCCGGCACATCCACACGCGGGGAGGGCAACCTCCCCGCTTCCCCACTGTTCGACCATGAAAAAGCCCCCGGGAGTGGGGCGCTCCCGGGGGCTTTGCAGTATGCCTGCCTGTGTCGATCGTCGTCCGTCAGTGCTGGCTGGGTGAGGCGAACCGGTAGTCCCAGTGTTCGCCGGGGATGGTCAGGAGCATGTCCGCTTCCAGTTCGGGCACTTCAAAACGGAAGTTGAGGGTGTCGCGCTCCAGGTTGACCCAGATGCGCCCGCTGACGGCCCGCTTGAGCCGCTCGTAGGGGACGCCGTAGCGGCGGGATATCTGGAGAAAGGCGTCCCCGATGGTGGCCCGGGCCCGGGCGGAGAGGGTCACGTCGCGCAGCTCCACGCGGACCATGCGCGGCCCGGCTTTGCCCGCGCGCCCAAGGGGCGGGGAATTGACTCTGCCGATGTCGATGGCCGGTTCCATGGCGCACCTCCCGTTGGGGGTTGATGCCATATTCCCTCCATGAACCGTGCCACATTCGAAAACCCCCGCAACGGAGAGGAAATGGGGATTGACCGGGAGCCGACGGGCCATCCCAGGCCACAAAATTGAAGAGTATTCCGGTAGTGATTTACAATTTTGCGAGGCACCTGGACGCGCTCAGGCGCCTGTGCCATGTTGCCGGCCATGTACGCGCTGCTCCTGCCGGTCGTCTTCGCCGCCGCCCTGGTCCTGACCATGGTGGGGCTGGGCGGCGGGCTCATCTTCTCCCCGGTGTTCGTCCTGGCGGGCATGGGCAAGGCCCAGGCCGCGTCCGCCTCGCTGTTCCTCAACCTGGTGGCCGCGGCCTCGGCCGCCTGGGTCTACGGCCGCAAGGGCATGGTGGACTTCCGCCTGGCCATTCCCCTCATCGTCTCCTCCAGCCTGGCCGCGCCGCTTGGCTCCTGGCTCAATCAGCGGGTGGAGATGGACCTCTTCATGGGGGTCATGGCCGTGGTGCTGGTGCTGGCCGCGGTCCGCATGCTGCTGGGGCCGAAGGCCATCAAGCGGCCCGAGGGCGGACGGCGCATGGGCAAGGCGGCCTCCGGCGTGCTGGTGGGGGCGGCCATCGGGCTTCTGGCCGGGCTGCTGGGCATCGGCGGCGGGGTCTTCGTGGTGCCGCTGCTCATCTTTCTGGTGGGCGTGGAGACCAAGGCGGCGGCCGCCTCCTCCACCTTCATCGTCTGCTTTTCGTCCCTGTTCGGCTTTCTGGGGTACGCTGCCCAGGCCAGCGTGAACTGGTCCTTCATCCTGCCCGCCGCCGTGCTGGCCTTCGCGGGCGGGCAGATCGGTTCGCGGGTCATGTCCGCCAAGCTCAACACCCGGCTTATCCACGTCATCTTCGCCGGGGTCCTGCTGCTGCTGGCGGCCAGGCTGGGCTGGCGGGTCGTGGCCGGGGGCTGAGGCCATGAACGACGAAACCGCGTCACCCTGGAGCGGGTAGCGCGGTTTCATCTGTCTGCTCTCCGTGTCAGCGGCCCTCGCCGCGTTCCGGGAGCGTCCCGAAAGCCCGACCGGTGGTTCTCTCGATGCCCTGGGTCAACCGGCGGATCGTCCGCCATGGCCCTCTTCGCTCGTTCCTCGGGGCGTTGTGGCCCGCCGGGTCATCGCACCCTCGGCTTCGGGGTCCGTATGATCATGAACGGCTTAACGGGTTCGTCCTCCTGTTGGGGTTCCACCTTTTCGCCTTCACTTTCCATGTAAGCATTCCAGCCCCGCAGTCAAGGGCGGTCAGGCTTGCCCGCGCGGTGGCGGCGCAGCATCTCCATGACCTCCGGGCGCTCCAGGTCGCGCCACTGGCGGTAGGCCGAGGCCACGGCGAAGGTCCAGGAGGTGCGCACGTTGGCGCAGTAGACCTCGTCCGCCTCGCCCCGCAGCCATTCGATGGTCCGCCAGGGCGAGGTGGGCACGGCCACCACCACCCGGGCCGCGCCCTGCTTGCGCACGGCGTTGACCCCGGCGCGCATGGTGAACCCGGAGGCCAGGCCGTCGTCCGCCAGGATGCAGGTCTTGCCGGAGACGTCGGGGAAGCCCTCGCCGCCCCGGAAGGCCAGGTTGCGCTCCCGCAGGTCCTCCATGACGGCCTCGCGCTCCCGCTCCACCTCTTCGTCGTGCTCGCCCAGCCCAAGCCGGGCCATCAACTCGCGATTGTAGAAGATGTTTCCGTCCAGCCCCGTGGCCGCGAAGCCCGCCTCGGTGTTGCCGGGAATCTTGAGCTTGCGCACCAGCAGCAGGTCCAGGGGCAGGTCCAGCCGCCGGGCCAGCACCAGCCCCACGGGCACGCCGCCCGCCGGAATGGCCAGGATAATGGCTTGGTCGCTGCCCTCGTAATGGGGGGCCAGCATGGCCGCCAGCCGCTCGGCCGCGTCCCACCTGTCCTCGAAAACGCCTTCCCTGTCGCGCAGGCCCTCGCACTCGTGCACTTCCGCCATGCCGCCTCCAGCTCGCCGGGCAACCGGTTGTGGGTGTCCGTTGCATCCTAGCAGGACAGGACGAGCGAAGGGAAGCGGGGGAGGAAAAAAGATAAACCGGAGCGCGGACACGCGCGGAACGGATCAGTCCAGCAGGGCTTCCAGCTCGCGGCGGGTTCGGCGGCAGGCGGCGCAGACGTCGTCGGCCAGTTCCACCGCGCCCTGCCCGCCCGCGTCCAACTGTTCCTCCAGGCGGCGGCAGGCCGCGTGCAAGTCGGCCGCCCCCACCACCAGGCAGGCTCCGGCCAGGGAGTGGGCCTCTTCCCTGGCCACGCGCGGCTCGCCCCGGGCCAGGGCCCGGCGGGCTTCCTGGCACCGCTTGTCCGCGTCTTCCAGGAAGCGCAGCAGAAAGGAGGCCCCGTCCTCGTCAGCCAGCAGGTCCCGGGCCATGGAGAAATCCACTGCCCCGTTGCCTTCGTTCCTGGCCTTTTCCCGGCTTACCCGGCCCAGCAGACGGTACAGCTTTTCCAGGCGCAGGGGTTTGGCCAGGTATCCGTCCATGCCCGCTCGCAGGCAGGCCTCCCGGTCCTGGCGGGAGGCGTGGGCGGTGAGTCCGACGATCTGGGTGGCCGGGTCGCAGCCTCTCTCGCCCCGGCGGATGGCCCGCGTGGTCTCCAGTCCGCCCAGCCCGGGCATACGCAGGTCCATGAGCACCAGGTCCATCGGCCGCTCCGCCAGGATTTCCAAGGCCCGCCGCCCGTTCTCCGCTTCGCTGACCCTGTGCCCACGCCGCTGGAGCAGCTGGCAGGCGAAGCGGCGGTTGGTCCAGTCGTCCTCCACCACCAGCACGTGCAGCCGTTCCTGGGAGGGTGTTGTCTCGGCGGCGCGGCCGTCGGCACCGGCCTCCGGCAGCGCGCCCACCTCGGCGAAAGGCGCGGAGAAACAGAAAACCGAGCCTTTGCCCGGAGTGGACTCGTACCACAGCGAGCCCTCGAACAGTTCGGCCAGCCCCTTGCAGATGGCCAGCCCCAGGCCGGTGCCGCCCTGGCCGTGCTCCGCCTGGGCAAAGCTGTCGAAAATCTCGTCGCCCAGGCCGCGCGGCACGCCCTCGCCCGTGTCGGCCACAGCGAAGAGCAACCGGGCGCGGCCGTCCGGACCGGATCCGTCGTCCAGGCGGCGGGCGATGATCTCCACGTACCCCTCGTCGGTGAACTTGACCGCGTTGCCCGCCAGATTGACCAGGATCTGCCGCAGCCGTCCGGGGTCGGAGAGGATGTGGCCCGGCAGCCGGGGGTCGATGAAAAGGCTGACGCCCACGCCCTTGGAGGAGGCCTGCACCCGCTGCTCGGCCGCCACCGCCCGCACCAGCTCGGCCGGGTCGAACACGTCCGGCTCCAGTTCCAGCTTGCCCGCCTCGATCTTGGAATTGTCCAGCACGTCGCCCAGGATGCCCAGCAGGGAGGAGGCGGAGCCCTGCAGCATCTCGGCCCGCTCGCGCTGCTCCGGAGGCAGTTCGTCCTCCAGCAACAGCTCGGCCAGGCCCAGCACGGCGTGCAGCGGGTTGCGTATCTCGTGGCTCATGTTGGCCAGGAAGGCGCTCTTGGCCTGCGACGCCGCCTCGGCCTGCTCCTTGGCCCGCAGCAGATCCTCCTCCATGCGCTTGCGCTCGGAGATGTCGCGCAGCACGCCCTGGATGCCCACCATGACCCCGTTCTCGTCGCGGACATCCGTGGTCACGCACTCGCACCACACGTGGGAGCCATCGGCGCGGCGCATGTGCATTTCGTAGAATCGCGGCCCCGGGTCCGGCTCCCCCGCCCGCTCGGCGCGCAGCCGCTCGGCCAGGCCCTTCTGAATGCGGTCCAGGGTTTCAGGGAGCATGACGTCGGCGAAGCCAAGCCGCAGGACTTCCGCGGGCAGGTAGCCCAGGATGCGCCGTACCGACGGGCTGACGTAGGTGAAGCGGCCCTGGAGGTCGAAGGTGAAGATGACGTCCGCCGTGTTCTCGGCCAGCAGCCGGTAGCGGGCCTCTTTCTCCCGCAGGGCCCGCTCCGCCTCGCGCCGCTCGGTGACGTCCTCCAGGTGGACCAGCACCAGTTCGTGGCTGACCGGCACGCAGGTGGCCTGCAGCCAGCGGCGCTCGCCAGTGGTGAGCATGGTGTGGGGGCCGGCGTGGCTGGTGTGCTCCTGGCTGTCGCCGCACCGGCGGACGGCCTCCAGCATGGGATGGTCGGCGCCCAGCAGTCCGTCCAGGGACTTGCCGAGCAGGGAGGGGATGCCTCCGCGCGTCAGATTTTCGGCGGCCGGGTTGGCGTCCATGAGCACAAATCCTCCCCCCCTGTCGCGGCGCAGCAACAAGGTGGGCATGGGCGAGCCACGGAACAAATTGTGAAAGCGCGCCTCGCTCAGGCGCAGGGCGGACTCGGCTCCCTTGTGCGGGGAAACGTCGTAGACCGTACCTGTCAACCCCAGCAGTTCCCCGTGCTCGGACACGTGGTAGTTCGCCCAGTCGGCCAGCCACACCCAATGGCCGTTTTTGTGCAACCGGCGGTAGGTCTGCCATACCGGGACCAGGCCGCCGAACTCTCCGGCCTGGTTGCGGACATACTCCATCTTCTCAAGCAGTGGCCCTCTGTCTTCGGGGTGGGTCTGGGCGAGGATGAAGTCGAGTCCATTGCCCAGGTAGTAGTCCGGAGGAAACCCCGTGAGTTCCTCCACGGTGGAACTGAGGTAATCGAGGCGGTCCTCCCGCAGGTCGAAGCGGTAGAGGACCAGGTTGGGGCAAATGCGCAATTCGGAGGGGGTGTCCACCGCATCGGGCAGCGCCTCCAGGCGAGCGCCGAGCTGGTCCAGCAGGTCGTCCGCCTCGTGGCGTCCGGCCTCGTCCAGGCGCTGCCTCAAGTTGCGCAGCAGTTCGGTGAGCGGCGTGTCGTCCACTGTGAGCCCCGTGCTGATGGGAAATATCGGAATACACGTTGTCAGCCCGGGCGGCAAGACGTAGGCTTTTTTCCGGTGTCACGGCACGGTTTGTGCTTCAGGCTCATCCCGAGAGGTTCGCGTTGTGGGAAAACCGTTTCGATTCAAGCTGGAAAAGGTGCTGCAGTTCCGCCGACAGGCGGAGGAGCAGGCGCAGCAGGACCTCGCCAGGGCCCGGTCCCGCCTGCGCGAGCAGGAGGAGCGCCTGGAGGGGCTGCTGCAAGCCCTGGCCGACCACGAGGCCTCCCGCTTCGGCAACGCCGAGATGACCCAAGCCGACCTGTGGTTGTGGGAGAACTACCACAGGGGGCTGAGCCAGGACGTGGAGAGCTCCAGGGTGCGCCGCAACCGCCTGGCCGAGGAGGTCGAACGCGCCCGCGCGGCATTGATTGAGAAGGCCAAGGACCGCAAGGTCATGGAAAAACTCAAGGAACAGCAGGCGGAGAAACATGCCCGGGAAGAACAGGCACTCGAGGAAAAAGAAAACGACGAAGTCGCAACGATCCTCCACGGCTACCGTGCTTTCTAGGCTGTTCCAGGCCCTGCTGGTCCTGGCGGTCTTCAAGCTGGCGGCTTTCGCCGCCGTGGGAATGGGCTTCTTCGACGGCACCCACCTGCCCAAGGTGGAGGTGTCCGGGGACATGACCCCGGACATGGCCGCCTCCGGGATCGGTCAAAAAGCCGACCCGGCCGCGAAGCCCAAGGATTCTGGCAAGAAAGCCCCTTCCGTGGCGGACTCCGGTTCCAACGCCGTCGTGCGCGCCCTCTCGCCCAAGGAAGCCCTGGCCCAGGACCAGGGCGGCCAGGACGAACAAGGCGGCCAACAGGAGCAATCCGGCGAGGTGCCCCCGGACTGGGATGCCCTGCAACGCAAGGAAGAGCAGCTCAAGCGCCGCGAGGAATCCCTGCGCACCCTGGAAAAGGAAGTGGACGCCAAGCTGGAGCGGGTGCAGCGCATCCAGGCCGACATCAAGCAGATGATCGAAGAGGCCAAGTCCATCCGCGACCGCAAGTTCAAGCATCTCATCGACGTCTATTCCTCCATGAAGGCGCAGAACGCCGCCCAGGCCCTGAGCAAGCTGGACGAGGACACCGCCGTCAAGATTCTGGCCGGAATGCGCGGCCGCTCGGCCGGGGAGATCCTCAACAACGTGGCCCCGGAAAAGGCCGCCCGCCTGTCCGAGGCCCTGACCGAGATGCAGATTCCCTTCCAGGACCAGTAACAGCCTTTTCTCCGGCCGCCGCCTTGCCCCGCGCGGCGGCGGCCGGTACACCCCTCCCATGCCCCGCATCAAACTGACCCTGGCCTACATGGGCTCCCGCTTCCAGGGCTGGCAGTCCCAGCCCGGCGGCAACACCGTGCAGGACATCCTGGCCCGCGCCTTGTCCCGCATCTGCGACCAGCCCGTGCGAGTGCGCGGTGCCGGACGCACCGACGCCGGGGTTCACGCCCTGGGTCAGGTGGCCCACTTCGACGCCCCGGAGAACCGGACCGGGCTGGACTGGCGGCTGGCGGCCAACGCCCTGCTGCCCCGCGCGGTGAACGTGGTGCGGGCCGAGGAAGTGGACCCGGAGTTCCACGCCCAGTACCACGCCGTGGCCAAGACCTACGCCTACCACCTGTGGCTGGAGCGCGGCTGGTGCTTGCCCCAACGCCGCCCTTTCGTCTGGACCTGCGGCCCGCTGGACGTGGAGGCCATGAAAGCTTCCGCCGACAGCCTCATCGGCCGCCGCGACTTCCGCTCCTTCATGAACGTGGGCAACCCGGTCAATTCCACGGTGCGCACCCTGCACTCCATCGACTTCGCCACGGAGCCCGCCGCCCTGGCCGAGGACATGCCGGACGAGCTGGTCCTGCGCTTCACCGCGGACGGCTTTTTGAAACAGATGGTGCGCAACATGGTGGGACTACTGGTGGAAGCGGGGCGGGGTAAAGTATCCCCCGGGGATGTCCGATCCGTTTGCGAGGCCGAGGATCGTTCGGCCGGGGCCCTGTGCGCCCCGGCGCACGGCCTGTGCCTGCAACGGGTCCACTATGGTCAGGATTGACGGCTCGCATCTCGCCAACCAGCCCACCGCCCTGCAAGGCCCCCGCGGCTCCAGCCGCCCGGACCTGACGGGACGCTTCCGGGCATCCTCCACCCCGCGCTCCGAGGCGTGGCGGGACCTGCTGGCCGGCGCCCTGGAAAGCCGCCTGCTGCGGCTGGACCGCCAGCTGGCTTCCTTCCGCTGGCCCGCCTCGGACCCGTCCACCGCGCGCATGACCTCGGTGGAGGACTCCATCGCCTCCCGGGTCAAGGCCGAACTGCGCGGCGGCGACCAGGCCCGGCCCTACCACCGCGCCTTCTCCCGGGGCCTGGACCCGGTGGCGCCCAGTGACCTGCCCGCTGGGGAGCACTCCCTGACCTTTTCCTGGGGCGGAAAAAGCGCCACCGCCACCATTGAGGTGGCCGATGACGACACCAACCGCGACGTGCTGACCGCCCTGGCCCGAGCCGTGAACCGCACCGACCTGCCCGTGCAGGCCGAAAGCTTTCGCCAAACCGCCCCGGACACCCGCGTGCGCGGGCTGAACACCGTGGGGCAGGTGCTGGCCGTGGGGATCAACGGCGCTTACGACGCCCAGGACCTGCGCATCTCCGCCTCCCGCCACCTGGGCCGCGAGCTGGACCTGCGCTCCGTGGATTCCCCAACCACCCAGGCCACCACCGGCCGCTACGACGTGGCCGCGAACCACGACGCGGAATCCGGCCGCTCCATCTCCCGCGCCCGCGACCCCAATGCGGAACTGGGGCTGGCCCAGGGCAAGTACGGTTTCTCCTACGACCTCTCCGACCGCCTTTCCGGGCAGCTGACCGTGGTCGTTTCCGACCTCTCGCGCGGGGAAATCCTGGCCAACAAGGACGGCGTGTACGGCGACGCCTCCCTGCTGGGCACCGACCCGGCGGACCTGCTGGTGCTGCCCCGGGACGCCACCTGGGAGGACCTCTACCAGGGCGTCGCCGCCGCGCTCCGGGGTCGCGACGACCACCTGGCCGCCTCGGTGTCCCGCGTGGACAAACCCTACTACGACCCCAACCTGCCGGACGGCCTGGTTTCGGCTGAACGCATCCAGCTGGAAATCGAGAGCCTGGCCCCCAAGGTGGGCGAACGGCTCAGCCTGACCGCTCCCTCGGCCCTCGCCGAGGCGGACAACGTGGATTCCTACGCCGCCGCCCGGGGGCTGGCCGTGCCCACGGACAGCGATTGCCAAGTGGCTGACATCCGCTCCGCCCTGGGGCTGGCGGCCACCTCCCGGCCCGGCTCGGACGCCGCAATCTCCGTGGAGGGTGCGCGGCGCGTGCGCAACCCCGGCCTCGTCCTGGAAGACGAGGGGCGGCTGGGCATCGAAGTCACCGACTCCTTCCGCCCGGCCGGGGCGGTGCGCGTGGAAAACGCCCCTGACGCGCTCTCCCGCTCCACCCGCGACCTCGTCCAGGCCTACAACGACCTCCAGCTCCTGCTCGCCTCGGACGCCGGGCTTTTCACCCAGGGCTTCCCGGAACGCTGGAGCGGCGAGGTCCGGGACAGGCGAGAGGACTTGGCCGACGCGGGGTTGCGAGCACGGCCCGGGGACCAGACCCTCGACTTCGACGAGGCCGCCTTCCGCCGGGCCCTGGCCGAATCGCCGGACCAGACGCGGGCCGCACTCTTTGACGGCCTGGCCGCCTCCTGGCAGTCCCTCACCAGCCAGGCCCTGGACGGGGACGTCTCCCGGTTCATCCGGCCCGCCACGGAAATCCAGGGCTCCCTGGGCAGCCTGGAAGCAGCCCTGCGCAACGAGTTCCGCTCCCAGGTCACAGACTTGCTGGGATAACACGAAAAGCCGGGAGCCCCTCGGGGCCCCCGGCTGGCGAAATGGTTCTTCCGTGCGGGAATCCGCCGCCCGAACGCGCGGCGGCTACTCAGCGCAGTTGATGCACAGCTCGGACTCCGGCATAGCCGCCAACCGCCTGGGGTTGATCGGCTCGCCGCACTCCTCGCACAAGCCGAACTCCGGGTCCGACTCCACGCGCTCCAGCGCGTTCTGCAACTTTTGCAATTTGGTCCTGGCCTGCTGCACCGCCTGGTGCATAACGCCCTGATTCGTAATGGAATCCATACGCGAAAGCCGGCCGATGGGCTCGTCCAGCGATACCGGCTGGGCGCGCTCCTCCATGTCGGCCAACTCGGCCCGCGTTTTCTCGATTTGTTCCGCGATGGCCGCGCGCATGCGCTCCTTCTGCGATTCGTTCATCATACCCTCCGAACGTCCAGAAGTAGCAAGTTTCACCCCGCAACGCATCCCCCTTGCAGACGAGGGGGGTGGGAAGGGGAAGATTTCGACTTCGGCGACCAGGGGAATGCCTCCGGCGGCCAGGGCCCGCGCGGCCCTGGACCCGCGGCAAACCGGGTTCGCATGTGTATTCGCGTGTTGACGCGCGGTGGCGCACGGCGAGGAAGCACTCCGGCGAACGCGCGATTGCGGGGATATTAGGCCGGTACAATCCCGTCCGGCCGTTTGGTTTCAGATGCGTTCAACGCGGGATTGGGTTGCTGTCTCTCGGCTGCCGTTTGCCCGTCACCCCGCCCCCAAGCGAAGCGAGCGACAAAAAGTATCGGAAAAGAAGGGAGAGGGTGCGGGAAAGGGAACAAAAACCCTTGCCAGCATCCCCGTATTCCCTCCATCTCTTTTTCTGTCCCTTAGACCAGTTCTTTTTCCCGCATGAAGCGCATGACCTTGGCTGTCTCCGCGGCGGCCATAGTGCCGCCGAGGGAGGCGGCCACGGCGCAGGTTTCCATGATCTGGCCGGGCGTGGCACCCAGGTCCAGGGCGTGCTGGGTCTGGAAGAGGATGCACCCCTGGCAGCCATGGGTGAGGGCGGCGCACAGGGCCATGAGGCGTTTTGTCACGGCCGGGACCTCGCCGTCCTTGTACGATTCGGAGGCCATGTCGTGGTAGGCTTCCGCCCAGCCGGGCATGTGCTTCAGGTAGTCGCGGAAGCTGTCGTGAATGTCCTGGTGGGCTTTGGTTTGGGATTCCACTGGGGTACCTCCCGGTTTTTTGGTGGCGTTGGGGTTGGGTGCGGCATGGAGGATGCGGCCGCGCTCCTCGATGAGCCCGAGGTCGTGCAGAAGGTGGTCGGAAAGCCCTCGCAGGGCGGGTCGGCGGCCTGGGGCCATCTTTGGGCGGCGCATGGTTCGTCCTCCTGTTTCATGCAGGATGGCCGCGCCGCCAAAATAAGGCAAACGAATAGATTGAATAACGGCGTCCAGCTATGCTAATAACACCTCATGGGCGAGACCATTTCCACGGACCTGCTGCGGACGTTCGCGGCCGTGGCCGACACCGGGGGCTTCACCCGGGCGGCGGCGCGGGTGAACCGCTCCCAGTCCGCGGTCAGTCAGCAGATCAAGCGGCTGGAGGAGGAGGCGGGCGGGCCGCTGTTCCTGCGCGGGGCAAGCCTGTCGTTGACCCCGCGCGGCGAGCGGTTGCTGGCCTATGCCCGCCGCATCCTGCTCCTGCACGACCAGGCCCTGGCCGAGCTGGCCGAGCCGAAGATGGCCGGGCTGGTGCGGCTGGGGGCCAGCGAGGACTATGCCGTGCGCTTCCTGCCGGAGATTCTGGAGGGGTTCGCCCGCAGCCATCCCAACGTGGAGGTGCATGTGCGCTGCGAACCCGGCACACGGCTGCGCGGGAGGCTGGAGGAAGGCAAGCTGGACTTGGCCGTCTGTCAGATGCACGACCCGGCCGAGGGGCGCGAGGTGATCCTGCATGAGCCCACGGTCTGGATCGGCTCGCCCGCACACCAGGTCCACCGCCTCTCCCCCCTGCCCCTGGCGGTCTACCACCGGGGCTGCCACGTCCGTTCCTGGGCCGCCGCCGCTCTGGAGGCCATGGGCAGGCCCTACCGCATCGCCCTGTCCTCGCCCTCCATCTCGGCCATTCGGGCGGCGGTGCAGGCGGGATTGGCCGTGGCCCCTGTGCCCCGTTCCTCGGCCTCGCCGGAGCACCGCTTCCTGACCGCCGGGGACGGCCTGCCCGACCTGCCCGGCCTGACCACCGTGCTGCTCCGCTCGCACCAGCCCGCCGGCCCGTCCGACTCCCTGGCCGAGCACATCAAGCGGGCCTTCGCCCGCCACGCCTGAGCGGTCACTTTTCCAAGGTGCATACCAAAAGCCGCAGGGTCTCAGCCAGCCAGGTCCGCCGCTCGTTCACCGCGAAACAGGCGGCGCGGATGTTCGACTCGGTGTCCGCCTGCATGGAGTCGCCCAGCAAGGGGCCCGTCACCATTCCGGCCAGGCGCAGAAGCCGGTTCACCCAGGGCGAGGCGGAGCGCTGATGCTCCAGGAACACCGCCATTCCGCCGGGAACAAGCACCCGCCGCATCTCGTTCAGGGCCCGATCCTGCTCGGCGATGGAGCAGAGCACCAGGCAGGAGACCACGGTGTCGAAGCGGTTGTCCGCGAAGGACATGTCTCGCGCGTCCATCACCCGGAGGTCGCGGGTACCGCCCTCCGCGTGGCTGCGCTCGCGGGCCCGCCGCAGCATGGCCGGGCTGACGTCGATGCCGGTAAGCTCCACCCCGCCCGGATACAGGGGCAGATTCTTTCCCGTTCCCACGCCCACCTCCAGCACGCGGCCGCTTGCGCGCTCCACCGCCAGAGGCCGCAGCCGCGCGAAGACCAGCCGTTCCAGCGGCCATTCCATCAGGTCGTAAAGGGCCGCCACACGGTCGTATCTGGCTCGTTCCCAAGGCATGGAGAGCCACCATAGCACGCCAAATCGGCCGGAGCACCCCCGCGCGGCAACACGCCCCTTGCATCGCCGCCCCGCCTTGTTCATTATGCTGGTTCATGGTTCCCTTTCCGGGAACGCGCCCAAACCTCAGCAGAGGAAGCAATGCCCAAGGGAAAGAAAAAGAGCGCCAAGCCCGAACTCGACACCACCATCTCCAGCCTCGGCGAGGCCAAGGAGAAACACCCGCTTGGCTACTGCCGGTTCATCGACGACTCCGCCCGCGCCACCATCCAGATGACCGACCAGGAGGTGGCCGGACTGGCCGACGACGAGACCGTAACCATGGACTTCGAACTGGCCGGGCCGCGCGAGCCCATCTACTTCAAGCCCTCCAAGGTCAAGTGCGCCATCGTCACCTGCGGCGGCCTCTGTCCCGGCATCAACGACGTCATCCGCTCCATCGTCCTGGAGGCCCACCACAGCTACGACGTGGCCGCGGTCTTCGGCATCCGCTTCGGCCTGCAAGGCTTCATCCCCTCCTACGGGCACGACGTCATGGAACTCGACCCCGCCACCGTCTCCGGCATCCACCAGTTCGGCGGCACCGTGCTGGGCTCCTCGCGCGGGCCGCAATCCGCCGAGGACATCGTGGACGCTCTGGAGCGCATGAACATCTCCCAGCTCTTCGTCATCGGCGGCGACGGCACCATGAAGGCCGCCCAGGCCATTCAGGACGAGGTGGAAAAACGCGGCCTGACCATCGCCGTCATCGGCATCCCCAAGACCATCGACAACGACATCAACTTCATCACCCGCTCCTTCGGCTTCGACACCGCGGTGGAGCAGGCCACCGAGGCCATCCGCTGCGCCCACAACGAGGCCGAGGGCGCGGTCAACGGCATCGGCATGGTCAAGCTCATGGGGCGGCACTCCGGCTTCATCGCCGCCCAGTCCGTGCTGGCTCTCAAAGAGGTCAACTTCGTCCTGGTGCCGGAATACCCCTTCGAACTGGAAGGCAAGCGCGGCTTCCTGCCCGCACTCTACGACCGGCTGAACAAACGCGGCCACGCCGTCATCGTGGTGGCCGAAGGCTCCGGGCAGCACCTTTGCCCGCATTCCGGTGAAAAGGACGCCTCGGGCAACGTGCGCCTGGGCGACATCTGCTCCGTGCTCCGCTCCTCCATCGACGACTACCTCAAGCAACGCAAGACCCGCTACACACTCAAGTTCATCGACCCCAGCTACATCATCCGCTCCGTGCCGGCCAACTCCAACGACCGCGTCTACTGCGGCTTCCTCGGCCAGTCCGCCGTACACGCGGCCATGGCGGGCAGAACCGGCATGGTGGTGGGCAAGATCCAGGACCGCTACGTCCACCTGCCCTTCCACCTCGTCACCTCAAAGCGCAAACAGCTCAACATCCGCTCCGACTACTGGCGGGCGGTCATCGAATCCACCGGACAGAAACACATCGGCCCCGACCCAGCCGCCTGCCCCGTGGATTGAGGAAGAGGGAAGAAGGAAGATTTCGCCCATTGAGGAGAAAATAGGGAAAGATTTCGCCTTTGGCGACCAGGGGGCTTCGCGCCCCCTGGACCCTGCGGCAAAGTAACTTTGCATGTGTGTTCGCGGGTTGGCGGGCGTCAGGTGGGATGCAATGGAGCACCCCGGCGAAGTGACGTTTGTGGAGTTTTCACTCGCTTTTCCACTTCCCCACTCACCCCTTGCTCAACCCGAACGGGCTGATTATATGCGGGAGGCTGGCCGGAGGGCGTGCATGGCATTGGACAGACCGTGGCGTTTGCCGTACATCCGGGCGGCGTCCCTTTTACACTTCCTTCTTTTCGAGACGATCCCCGTATGGACACCAGCCGCATTCGCAATTTCAGCATCATCGCGCACATCGACCACGGCAAATCCACGCTGGCCGACCGGATCCTGGAGATCACGGGCCAGATGGGCGACCGGGACAAGCGCGACCAGTTTTTGGACCGCATGGACCTGGAGCGTGAGCGCGGCATCACCATCAAGGCGCAGACGGTGCGTCTGCCCTACAAGGCGCGCGACGGGCAGGAGTATCTGCTGAACCTCATCGACACGCCGGGCCACGTGGACTTTTCCTACGAGGTGTCGCGGTCGCTGGCCGCCTGCGACGGCGCGCTGCTGGTGGTGGACGCCACCCAGGGCGTGGAGGCGCAGACCCTGGCCAACGTCTACCTGGCGCTGGACCACGACCTGGAAGTCATCCCGGTTCTGAACAAGATCGACCTGCCCTCGGCCGAGCCGGAGCGGGTGGCCTTGGAGATCGAGGAGGGCATCGGCCTGGACTGCTCCGATTCCCTGTACGTCTCCGCTAAGACGGGCCAGGGCGTGGAGGACGTGCTGGAGCGCATCGTCCGCGACATTCCCCCGCCGCGCTGCACCCCGGACGCCCCGTTGCGGGCGCTGATCTTCGACTCCTGGTACGACTCCTACCAGGGCGTGGTGGTGCTCTTCCGCGTGCTGGACGGCACCATCAAGTCGGGCCAGCGCATCATGATGCACTCCAACAAGGCGGAGTTCGAAGTCACCGACCTGGGCGTGTTCGCGCCCAACACCACCATGGTCAAGGAGCTGGGTCCGGGCGAGGTCGGTTTCCTGACCGCCTCCATCAAGGACCTGGACGAAGCGAGGGTGGGCGACACCATCACCGACCCGCGCAACCCCACCCAGCAGCCGTTCCCGGGATTCCAGAAGATCAAGCCCATGGTATTCTGCGGGCTGTACCCCACAGAGCCGTCCGAGTACGAGCCGCTCAAGGGCGCGCTGGAGAAGCTGCAGCTCAACGACGCGGCCTTCTCCTACGAGCCGGAGGTCTCCCAGGCGCTTGGCTTCGGCTTCCGCTGCGGCTTCCTGGGCCTGTTGCACATGGAGATCATCCAGGAGCGGCTGGAGCGGGAGTTCCAGACCTCGCTCATCGCCACCGCCCCGTCCGTGGCCTACAGCGTGACCACCACCGAGGACGAGACCTTCGAGATCGACAACCCCACCCGGCTGCCGGAGCCCACGGAGATCAAGGAACTGGCCGAGCCGTGGGTGCGCATGGAGATCCACGTGCCCGGCGAGCACGTGGGCGGGGTGGTCAAGCTGTGCGAGGAGCGGCGCGGCGAGCAGCAGGACATGCGCTACCTGACCACCAACCGGGTCATTGTGACCTACGCCCTGCCCTTCGCCGAGATCGTCTTCGACTTTTTCGACAAGCTGAAGTCCATGACCCGGGGCTACGCCTCCATGGACTACGAGGTGACGGGCTACCGGGTCTCCAACCTGGTCAAGCTGGACATCCTCATCAACGGCGACAAGGTGGACGCCATGGCCTGCATCGTCCACCGCGACTCCGCCGCCCATGTGGGCCGCAAGCTGGCGCTGAAGCTCAAGCGGGCCATCCCCAGGCAGATGTTCGAGGTGGTCATCCAGGCGGCCATCGGCAACCGCATCGTCGCCCGCGAGCGGGTGGCCCCCATGCGCAAGAACGTTACCGCCAAGTGCTACGGCGGCGACATCACCCGTAAGCGCAAGCTGCTGGAAAAGCAGAAGGAAGGCAAAAAGCGCATGAAGAAGATGGGCAATGTTGAAGTGCCCCAGGAAGCCTTCCTGGCCGCGCTGCGGACCGACGAGGACTAGCCAGTGAGCCGATCGCTCAAGCTCATCAAGGAATACGCCGAGGCGCTCTTCATCGCGCTTCTGTTGGCCCTGTTCATCCGCACCTTCGTGGTGCAGGCCTTCAAGATCCCCTCCGGCTCCATGCTGCAGACCCTGCAGGTGGGGGACCACCTGCTGGTGAACAAATTCATCTACGGGGTGAAAATCCCCTTCACCGGCCAAACGCTCATCCCCATCGACGACCCCGGGTTCCAGGACGTCATCGTCTTCGGCTTCCCCGGCCAGCCCACCGGCGGCGGGGCCGGGGTGTTCGACGAGGACAATGTGCAGGTGCGCGGCGGCGTGGGCGGCAAGGACTTCATCAAGCGCATCATCGGCCTGCCCGGCGACACCATCGAGGTGCGCGACAAGCAGGTGTACCGCAACGGCAAGCCGCTGGACGAGCCCTACGTGCAGCACACCGACCCCCGCGTGCTGCCCCGGCGCGACAACATGGGGCCGGTCAACGTGCCGGACGGCCACTATTTCGTCATGGGCGACAACCGCGACGAGTCCTACGACTCGCGGTTCTGGGGCTTCGTGCCGCGCGAGAACATCAAGGGCGAGGCGCTTTTCCTCTACTGGTCCTGGGGTTCGGAAGGCCCCATGGACGTGCGCTGGAACCGCCTGGGCGACTGGGTGGAGTAACCACGGCCCGCCACACTCGGGTGGCATGCCGCGCGGCTTGCCACCCGGAAACGGTTGCCGGACAACCCCCGGCTGCGCCGTGCACGGCCTTGAGATGATCGAGGCGGTCCGCCCCCTGGACCTCGGGGATGCCGTGGCCGCCGCGCGCCTTCCGCCAAGGGCATCCGCCGGGGATAATCGCCTTTTCTTCCTGGCGTTTTTGGCCTATATCGGACGCACGACGCCCGAAGGCCACCCACATGCTCTGCACCACCCGCACCGCCGCGCTCCTGGGCATCGAGGCCCACGCAGTCGAGCTGGAAGTCGATCTGGCCCGGCAGGGCATGCCCGCCTTCACCCTTGTCGGCCTAGCCGAGGGCGCTGTGCGCGAGGCCAAGGAGCGGGTCTTCTCCGCCCTGAAGAACTCGGGCTACCGCATGCCCCCCTCCCGCATCACCGTGAACATGGCCCCGGCGGACCTGAAGAAGTCCGGCTCGGCCTACGACCTGCCCCTGGCCCTGGGGCTGCTGGGCGCGTCCGGGGCAATGGAGGCGGAGCGGCTGGAGGGCTGGCTCTTCTCGGGCGAGCTGTCCCTGTCCGGCGAGTTGAAGCCCATCCCAGGCGTGCTGCCCCTGGCGGTGCGCGCCCGCGACGATGGGGCGCGCGGCATCCTGGTGCCCCGGGCCAACGCGGCCGAGGCGGCCGTGGTGGAGGGGCTGGAGGTGTACGGCGTGGAGACCCTGGCCCAGGCCGTGGAGTTCCTCTCCGGCCGCGAGTCCCTGGAGCCCGCCCAGAGCCGGGCGGAGGAGGACTTCGCCCGGCGGCTGCGCTTCTCCCTGGACTTCGCCGAGGTCAAGGGCCAGGAGCACGCCAAGCGCGCCGTGGAGATCGCCGCGGCGGGCGCGCACAATCTGCTATTTTCAGGGCCTCCCGGCTCCGGCAAGACCATGCTGGCCAAGCGCATCCCCACGGTGCTGCCGCCCCTGGCCTTCGAGGAGGCCCTGGAAGTCACCAAGATATACTCCGTGGCAGGCATGCTGGCCGAGGACCAGTCCCTGGTGGCCACCCGGCCCTTTCGCTCGCCCCACCACACCATTTCCGACGCCGGGCTCATCGGCGGCGGGGCGCATCCCCGCCCCGGCGAGGTCTCCCTGGGCCACCGGGGCGTGCTTTTTCTGGACGAGCTGCCGGAGTTCAAGAAGCAGGTGCTGGAAGCCCTGCGCCAGCCGCTGGAGGACGGCCGGGTGACCATCTCCCGCGCAGCCCTGTCCCTGACCTACCCGGCGGACTTCATGCTGGTGGCCGCGCTCAACCCCTGCCCCTGCGGCTACCTAACTGACGAGCGCCACGGCTGCTCCTGCACCCCCAACCAGGTGCGCGCCTACCAGGCCCGCGTCTCCGGCCCGCTTTTGGACCGCATCGACCTGCAGGTGGAGGCCCCGGCCGTGGAGTACCACGAGATGCGCGGCGACGGCGGCGGCACGGACTCGGCCACCATGCGGGACAGCGTGCTGCGGGCGCGGAAGGTGCAGGCCGCGCGGTTCGGCCAAAGCGGCCCCCTGCTCAACGCCGACCTCTCCGGGGCCGCCCTGGAAGCGCATTGCACCCTGGGCGACGAGGAACACCGCTTCATGGAGGGGGCCTTCCAGCGCCTGGGCCTGTCCGCCCGCGCCTCCACCCGCGTCCTGCGCCTGGCCCGCACCATCGCCGACCTCGAAGGCGCCGACCGCATCACCACCCCCCACCTGGCCGAAGCCATCTCCTACCGGGGGCTGGACCGGAGCCGCTCCGGCTGAACCCGCCGTTCCGGATCGTTTTCCTCCGCCTCTTTACACGGCACCGCTTTGCCGTGTTATAGAGTGACTTGGCTCCAATTCCCCAGCATATCAGGAGGAAACCATATGTCATTCTTTTTCCAGCCGGTCCATTCCGAGCATCTGGGCCACATCTCCTACATTTTCGGCCGCGACGGCGAGGCCGCCGTGGTGGACCCCCGCCGCGACTGCGAGGAGTACGTGGCCATCGCGCGGGCCAACGGCGCGCGCATCACCTACATCTTCGAGACGCACCGCAACGAGGACTACGTGACCGGCTCGGCCGAGCTGGCCGCCCGCACCGGCGCGGAAATCCGCCACGGCGAGGACCTGCCCTTCACCTACGGCGCGCCCACGGGCGAGGACTTCCAGTTCCTGGTGGGCGGTTTGCGCGTGGTTTCCATGAAAACCCCGGGCCACACCGACGAGTCCCTCTCCTACGTGCTGTACGACCCCGAGAGCGCTGGCCGCGAGCCGGTGGGGGTGTTCACCGGGGACGTGCTTTTCGTGCACGACACCGGCCGCACCGACTTCTTCCCGGACCGGGCCGAGGAAGTGGCCGGGCTGCTCTACGACTCCATCTTCGAGAAGATCCTGCCCCTGGGCGACCACGTGCTGCTGTGGCCGGCCCACGGCGCGGGTTCGGTCTGCGGCTCCACCATGGCGGAGCGCGAGGTGTCCACCCTGGGGCTTGAGCGGCGCACCAACCCGGCGCTGAAATTCACCAAGCGCGAGGACTTCATAAAGAAGAAGCTCGCGGAGAAGCACACCAAGCCGCCCTACTTCCACATGATGGAGAAATACAACCTGCACGGCTCCGCCGCGCCCATGCCGCGCGTGCCCACTCCGCCGCCCCTGGACGTGGACGACTTCGCCGAGCGGGCGGAAAACGGAATGCGCGTGGTGGATACCCGCAGCCCCGAGGCCATCGCCGGGGCGCTGATTCCGGGCAGCCTGGCCATTCCCCTGCACATGCTCCCGGCCTTCGCGGGCTGGTTCCTGGAGTACGAGCGGCCCATCGGCCTGGTGGTGGACGACGCCGCCCCGGACGACCTGGCCCGCAGCGCCATGCGCTACCTCATGCGCCTGGGCTTCGACCAGGTGGAGGGCTACATCACCGGCATGAGCGAGTGGGAGAAGAGCGGCCGCGAGTACGACCGCATCCCGGCGGTGCACGTTGACGAGCTGGTCTCCCGCATCGAGTCGGACGAGGACTTCACCCTGCTGGACGTTCGCAAGGACGAGGAAGTGGCCCACGGCATGCTGCCCGACGCCAAGCACGTCTTTTTGGGCCATCTGCCGGACCGGATCGGCGAACTGGACAAAAGCAAGCCCGCCATCACCTTCTGCGGCTCCGGGCAGCGGGCCATCATCGCGGCCTCACTGCTCAAGGCGGAAGGGTTCAAGGACGTGGGAGACGCTCTGGGCTCCATGGCCGCCTGCTCCGCGCGCGGCTGCCCCATAGACAGGGAGTAGTGACGTGGCCGAAGCGCAATCCATCTGGGAGGCGGCCCGCTGGTCCCCCTACCTCTGCGGCGCGGGCGTGGGCGTGGTAACGTTCCTGGCCTACCTCGCGGCGGACAGGGCGGTGGGGGCTTCCTCGGCCTACGCCACCCTGGCCGGGCTCATCGAAAAGGCGGTGCGCCGCCGCGAGCCGCTGCGCGCCTACTACCGCGAGCATCCGCCCAAGCTGAACTGGAGCCTGGTGTTCGTCATCGGCATCCTGGCCGGGGCCTTCGTCTCGGCCGGGATTTCCGGGGACTTCCGGCTTGAGTTGGTGCCGCAGCTATGGCGGGAGGCCTTCGGCCCTGGCGGCCTGCCCCGGCTGCTGACCGCCCTTGTGGGCGGCGCGGTGCTGGGCTTCGGCGCACGGCTGGCCGGGGGCTGCACATCGGGCCACGGCATATCCGGCGCGCTGCAGCTGCAAACCGCCAGCTGGCTGGCCGCCCTGTGCTTCCTCATCGGCGGCATGGCCACGGCGGCGGTGGTGTACCCATGAGATACCTCAAGCTCATCCCCGCCCTGTTGCTTGGCATCGCCTTCGGCTTTCTGCTGCAGCGCGCCGGGGTGACGCGGTACGAGACCATCATGGGGCAGCTCTTCCTGACCGACTTCACCGTGCTCAAGGTCATGCTCTCGGCCGTGCTGGTGGGGTCCGTGGGTTTTAGGCTGCTGCGCATGCTGGGGCGCGTCGAGCCGCGACGCAAGGGCGGCTCGGTGGGCTCCTCCGTCATCGGCGGACTGGTTTTCGGCGTGGGCTTCGGGTTGCTGGGCTACTGCCCCGGCACCCTGGCAGGAGCGGCCGGACAAGGCTCGCTGGACGCCCTCATCGGCGGCGGCGCGGGCATGCTGCTTGGGTCGTGGCTCTACACCCTGGCGGCCTCCCCCCTGCGCCGGGCGGCGGAGGGATTCATCCCCCTGGGCGAGTCCACCCTGTACGAGCGGTTGGGCCAGCCGCCCTGGCGCGTGGTTGGCGCGCTGTGGCTGCTCATCCCGGCTTTCTTCGGCCTGCTGGAATGGATCGGGGTGTAGCCAAGCATGACTCTTCGCGAAAAACTCCAAAAATAACTCCACGGCCCGGAAGGCCCGCACCGCTTTCCTTTCGGGCCGTTTTACGCTCCCGGGGACGACCTTGGAGGCGCTCCCCGTCCCGTGCGTTTCTTCCCTTTTTCCGACTCATGCGATAAGCCTCACCCGGGTCCAAGCTCGAGGAGTACGCCATGAAGCTATCCACAAGAAGCCGGTACGGTGCCCGCATGCTGGTCGACATCGCTGTGCACGGCGACAACGGCCCGGTAACTGTTTCCGACATCTCGCGCAGGCTGGACCTGCCCGTGAAGTACCTGGAAAAGCTGGTGCGGTTGCTTAAAAAAGGCGACTACATCCAGTCCAAGCGCGGTCCGCGCGGTGGCCACATGCTGGCCAAGGCCCCCGAGGACATCACCATGGGCGAAATCGTGCGGCAGCTGGAAGGCGATTTCTGCCTAGTGGACTGCGCCAACCACGGCCAGGAGCCCTGCCCCAACATGGAAAGCTGCCCCACCCGCATGCTTTGGGCCCGTGCCACAGACGCCATGCTCCGCGAACTGGACGGCATCACCCTGCGGGAGTTGGTGGACAACCACATGGCCAAGGCCTGAACCAAAGGCCAGCCAAACCGCTCTCTCCGCGAAGCCTCCCGCGAGGCAGTATTGCTCGCGCCGTCTATCACGGCGGCGTGTTGCGCGGGCCCACGCGCTTCCCTTTGCGCTCAAAGCCGCGAAAGCCATCCCATCGCTGTCCAATCAGCCCTGGGCTGGCGGCCTGAGCCTATCCCACCGTTTCTTTCCGGCGAGTTCACGCGCCCCGATTCGTCCAGGCGCGCGCGGAGCGCCCATCTCTGAAGTGCAGCTGGACGCATTGCCCGGGCGCTTCCTCTCCAAGCGCTCCCAAGCGCCGGGCGCGTACAGAGCGCCCGTCATGCCGAATTAACGTGTTAACTGGTGGTGCCCAAGCGCCAGGTGCGCGCAGAGCGCCCCACCAACCCAATCACATAGGCTGGCGAGGATGTTCCATGGCGAGGCGCGAGGCGATTGGCAGGCCCGGCCAGTAGCCTACTACGGCCGGGCCTGCCAATCGGCGAGCAACGAAGCCAGGGGGCATCCTCGCCAGTCCACACCAAAGGCGGGCAACGAAGCCAGGGAGACCCCGCCAGTCCAATCAAAGATACGATTTCGCAAGCAAGTACAGTCTTGAGTACGGTTCCTTGGCGCGGATGGCGAGGAACATCTCCTCGGAGAGGCGGAGCTTGGCCGAGGCCTCGGCCAGGGAGGCGGAGGCGTTGCGGCGGAGGAGGTCGTCGATGAGGCGGGGATCGAAACCGTCGGCCACCAGCTTGATGCCCTCGGCGAAGTAGTTGGAGCCCACGTGGGGCAGCAGGGAACGCAAGGCGGTGACGCCCCGGCGGCGGGCGAACAGGATGAAGAAGAGCAGCTTGATGACCTGCCGGTCCGGCGGCACGGTGTGGCCCACGCGCAGCAGCTTGGGCAGGTCCGCGTTCTTGGCGGTGACCGCCTCGGCCAGGTCGCGCGCCCGGCGCATGGCCCGCTCCTCGTTGGCGGGGGGGCGTGGAAAATGGGCCAGCATGCGCACCAGGGAGAGGCGGGGGTTTTCCTTGATGATGACCGCTTCAACGGCCAGCCGCATGAGATCGAAGGAACGGCGGGTGGTGGCCAGCACGGTACGCGCCTTGGCCCGGACCATGGCACGGGCCCGCTCCTCGGGCATGGTCTCGAAGCCGATCTCCAGCAGGTGGCGGACAAAGGGCTCCGGGGTGTACTTGGCCTCCTCGGCCAGCACCTTCTTGGAGCGGCGCATGTCGCACAGCTTCTTCAGGGACAGCCAGTAGGCGGCCACGCCCTCCAGGGGCATCTCCACCACGTCGAAACCCGGCTGGACCGGCCCCTCCCCGGCCACGGTCTCGGCCTCGGCGTGGATGACCCGTTCGTCGTCCTGATCGCTCACCGCGCCTCCTGGGTGTCCGTGTCCATGATCTCGCCGGGCGGCCGCAATGCAAACAGCCTGGGCCACTTCTTGCCCGTGGCGTAGAGCAGCTTGCGCTCCGGGTCCCAGGCCAGGCCGTTGGGCACCTCGCGGGGGTGGCCGGAGCGTCCGGCCCGTTCCGCCAGCCCGGAGAGGTCCAGGCGGAAACGCACCCGCCCGTTGACCGGGTCCACGGCCACGGCCTGTTCCGCACCCCAGACGTTGGCCAGAACCAGCCCCGGCCCGGGCAGCCATTCCAACTCGTTGAGCCGCTTGACCGGCTCGCCGCCGTCAGTGACCCGCACCCCGCCCAGGCGGGAGAAGTCGCGCTGATCGCGGAAAATCAGCCCGGAACTTCCGTCGGACATGATCAACCGGCGTCCGTCCCAGGTCAACCCCCAGCCCTGCCCCCGGTAGCCCCACTCGCCGCGCGGCTCCAGCGAAGGCAGGGCGAAACGCAGGGCGCGCCCGGCCGTCCAGGAGAGGACCACGGCCCGCCCGTTCAGGACGCAGCCTCCTTCGCCAAAAAGGCTGCCCGGCAAGGAGCGTGAGGCCAGCACGTTTCCGGTCTCCGGGTCCAGGCGGCGCAGCCTGGAGCTTCCGCGCAGGCCGGTCGTCTCGTAGAGGAACCCGTTGTGGAAAAAGAGCCCCTGGGTGAAGGCGTCCGTGGCGTGGTCCAGTTCCTCGACCACTTCCGGGACCAGCAGCGGGGCGCGCTCCGCCAGCGCGGAAGCGGACAGCAAACAGGCCGGGAGCAGGAAAAGGAAAAGCGCCGTGTACCGCATGGTCTTAGGGGGTGATGACGGTGCGGGTGTCCACGCCGTACTTGCGCATGCGGTTGAGCACGGTCATGCGGGTCACGCCCAGCAGGCGGGCGGCCTGGCTCTTGTTGCCGCCGGTGCGGCGCAGGGCCTCCACCAGGGCGTCGCGCTCGCCCAGGTCGCCGGTCCAGCCTCCCGCTCCCTTGGCGGGCGGTTCGTCTCTTTTAGGCGAATCCATCTGGCCGGGCAGGTGCTCGGGCAGCACGCGGCCGGACTCGGCCAGCACGAAGGCGTACTCCAAGGCGCTCTTGAGTTCGCGCACGTTGCCCGGCCAGTCGTGGGCCATGAACAGCTCCATGGCCTCGGGCGAGAGCCCGGCGATGTCCTTGCCCGTGGACCGCCGCAACAGTTCGACGAAATGGTCGGCCAGCAGGGGCACGTCCTCCTTGCGCTCCCGCAGGGGCGGCATGCGCACGGGGATGACGTTGATGCGGTAGAACAGGTCCTGGCGGAAGCCGCCCCCGGCGACCAGGGCCTCGAGATCCTTGTTGGTGGCGGTGATGATGCGGGCGTCCGCCTCGCGGTCCAGATGCTCGCCCACCCGCTCGAACCGCTTGGTTTCCAGAACCCGCAGCAGCTTGACCTGCAACTCCAGGGGCACGTCGCCGATTTCGTCAAGGAAGAGGTCGCCGCCGTGGGCGGCCTCGAAACGGCCCACCCGGTGGCTGACCGCGCCGGTGAAGGCCCCCTTGGCGTGGCCGAACAGTTCGGACTCCAAAAGGGACTCATTGAGGGCGGCGCAGTTGCACTGGATGTAGGGGCCGCCCGCCCGCCGGCCGAGTTCGTGGATGGCCCGCGCGGCCAGCTCCTTGCCCGTGCCGGACTCGCCCAGGATGATGACCGGGGCCTCGGAGGCGGCGGCCCGCTCCAGCAGGTCGTACACGCGGCGCATGGCCGGGGACTCCCCGATGAAGCCCATGAAGCCGCGCTGGGTGCCGAAGAGGCGCTTGAGCCCGGCCAGGTCCTGCCTGCTCTCCTCCAGTTCGGAGACGTCGGAAAGGGTTTCCACCGCGCCGGTGACGCGGCCGTTTTCCTCCAGCAGCCGGGCGTTCTTCAGCACGCGCACCACGCCGCCGCCCTTGTGGGCCAGGGTGCAGGGCTTGCGGGACTCGCGGCCCCGCTCGAAGAGCTTGCACCAGTGCTCGCCGTTCTCGGTGCGGACGCTTTCGCAGGCATCGCAGCCGAGGACGGTGCAGGGCCGGCCCAGCAGCTCCTCCGCCCCGTAGCCCAGCATGTCGCACAAGGCCTGGTTGACCAGGGTGATGCGCCCGTCCGGGGCGATAAAGACCAGCCCCTCGTGCATGGTGTCGAGAATCTTTTCCAGGTGGCGGTCCAGGCCGCCGCATTCGCTATGCAGCTGCATAAGTTCTTATACATCTGCTTTATACACCTGTAAACACGACCCAGACGCCAAACAAGCTAATAACCTTAAACAAATGGAAAAAGTACCACAGCACGGACGGCATGCTTCCTGCTCAATTCCGGCCATGCATTGCCATTGGCCCACAAAAGCGTACAACGGAACCAAGCGTAGAATAACGCATATTCCCTACTGGATTGGACGGATTTCATGAGCGATCCCCCCCGAAAGCTGTCCCGGCGAGCCTTTTTGGGCGGGCTGGCATTGGGCGCCGCATCGGCGGCCGCGCCCGGCGCGGCCCGCGCCTCGGATGGGTACGGCAAGGGCGGCGTGCACGGACGTCGCGCCGAGGAGTTGTGCGCCTTCCTGGACATCTCCCGCTGCATCAACTGCCAGCAGTGCGTCTACGCCTGCCGCGAGACCAACGGGCACAAGTTCCCCGAGCCGAAGAAGCCCTTCCCCAAAATGTACCCGAACAAGGTGCCGGTGGAGGACTGGTCCGAGCGGCGAAACGTCACCGATCGGCTGACCCCCTACAATTGGCTCTCCATCCAGACAGCCGAGGTCGAGTGGCAAGGGAAGGAGTACAGGCTGCACATCCCCCGGCGCTGCCTCCACTGCCAGAACCCGCCCTGCGCCAACCTCTGCCCCTTCGGCGCGGCTCGCAAGCTGGAAAACGGCATCGTGCGCATCGAGTCCGGCCTGTGCATGGGCGGGGCCAAGTGCCGCGCCGTCTGCCCCTGGCAAATCCCGCAGCGGCAGACCGGCGTGGGGCTGTACCTCAGCCTCATGCCGCGCTTCGCGGGCAACGGGGTCATGTACAAGTGCGACCGCTGCTTCGACACCAAGGTGGCCAAGGGGGAACTGCCCGCCTGCGTGGAGGTCTGCCCGGAGAGCGTGCAGTCCATCGGCCCGCGCGAGGAGATCGTGGCCCTGGCCAAGCGGCGCGCCGGAGAGACGGGCGGCTTCCTCTACGGCCTGGAGGACAACGGCGGGACCAACACCATCTACCTCTCCCCCGTGCCATGGGAGGTGCTGAACGAGGCCGTGGACTCCAGGGGCAAACACAAGCCGGACCTGGCCGCCAAACCCAACGTGATGGCGAACGAGGAGAACCTGGCCAGCGCGGTCTTCGCCGCGCCCGTGGCCGGCCTGGCCGCCGGGGTCTTCGCCGCGGCCAAATCCATCCGCGACAGGAAGGGAGGCGCCGATGACTAGACCGACCGCCGCCGCCATGCCGTCCATCCTGCGCCGCGCCTTCCCCTGGCTAGTGTTCCTGCTGGCCCTCACCGGGATGGCGCAGATGCCCATCATGAAGCGCTACTCCATCTCCGACCTGCCGGGCCTGGGCTGGCTGGCGGACTTCTTCACCACCCACCTGGTCCACTACGCCCTGGGAGCGCTGTTCCTCTTTTTGCTCTCCTGGGCCCTGGGGGCGACCCTGCGGTCCGGCGTCCTTCCCCGGCTGACCGTCTCGGGCATGTTGCGGGCCGGGCTCATCGCCGTGGTGGCAGTGACCGGCATCCTGCGGGTCATCAAGAACGATCCCGGCGTCACCCTGGACCCGTATTTCGTCCTGGCCATCGACTGGGTGCACATGATCGCGGCTTTCCTGTGGGGGCTGGCCGCCATCGCCTTCCGCCTGGCGAGGCGGGGGGCGTATACACACCGTTCGCAGCGAGGAGGGTAGACACGATGCGAGCCAAACGGTTGATCGCGGCGCTTCTGCTGGCGCTTGTGGCGGCCTCGCCCGCCTGGGCCCAGGAGGAGGGCACGGACGATGCCATCGGGCGGCGGCTGGCCCAGAAGGCGGCCTCCGCGCCGGGCGGGGGATGGACCACCGCCGACCACTCCAAATTCGACGCCCTGAAGAAGGACTTCCAACGCCCCGAGGAAGTGACCGAGGCCTGCCTCTCCTGCCACACCCTTTCGGCGGAGCAGATCCACCACACCATCCACTGGGACTGGATCTGCGACGAGTGCGGCGGAGACGGGCAGATCGGCAAGTACGGCCGCACCATCAACAACTTCTGCGTCTCGGTGCCCACCAACGAGCCGCGCTGCACCTCCTGCCACATCGGCTTCGGCTGGAAGGACAAGGACTTCGACTTCACGGCCGAGAACAAGATCGACTGCATCGTCTGCCACGAGCAGCTGCACACCTACAAGAAATTCCCCACCAAGGCGGGCTACCCGCCTGAAAAGCCCACCGTGTTCAAGGGCAACAACGACCTCTACGAGCCGCCCGACTGGAACAAGCTGGCCCAGTCCGTGGGGCGGCCGGACCGGGTCAACTGCGGCACCTGCCACTTCAACGGCGGCGGGGGCGACGGGGTCAAGCACGGCGACCTGGACTCCTCCCTGGTGGAGCCCAAGAAGAGCCTGGATGTGCACATGGACGCCGAGGGGCTGGACTTCGCCTGCACCCGCTGCCACACCACCAAGAACCACAAGATCGCCGGGCGCCTCTACTCCCTGCCCGCCTCCCAGGAACGGCTGAGCCTCACCGAGGCGGACCTGGCCAGCAAGATCGCCTGCGAGTCCTGCCACTCGGCCACGCCGCACAAGACCACGGTCAAGGCCAACGACCACACCGACAAGGTGGCCTGCCAAGCCTGCCACATCCCTCAATTCGCCCGGGTCAAGCCCACCAAGCTGTGGTGGGACTGGTCCAAGGCCGGACGCATGAACGACCAGAGCAAGCCCTTCACGGAAAAGGGTCCCCTGGGCAAGTCCAGCTACAACTCCAAGAAAGGCGAGTTCGTCTGGGGCAAGAACGTGGTGCCGGAATACCGCTGGTTCAACGGCGCCATGAGCTACGTCCTGGTCACGGACGAGATTGATCCCAGCCAGCCTGTGGCCTTGAACAAGCCCATGGGCTCCCACGACGACCCCAAATCGCGCATCATGCCCTTCAAAGTGCACCGGGGGAAGCAGCCCTACGACAAGAAGAACGGAAACATGGTCCTTTTGCACCTCTTCGGCAAGGACGGCACCGCCTACTGGGGCAACTGGGACTGGGACAAGTCCATCCAGACGGCCATGGAGTACGTGGGTCTGGAATACTCCGGCGAGCACGGCTTCGTGGAGACCGAGTACTACTACCCCACCACCCACATGGTCGCCCCCAAGGAGCAGACCGTGGCCTGCGCCGAATGCCACTCCAGGCAGGGCCGCATGGCCGGGGTGGCCGGGGTGTACGTGCCCGGGCGCGACCACCTGCCCTGGCTGGACGCCGCGGGCTGGGGGCTGGCCGCAGCTTCCCTCGCGGGGGTGATGCTGCACGGGCTTGTCCGGTTCATCGCCATGCGCAGGCGCAACTCCAACTCCCGGGAGTAGGGTCATGGAACGGATGAAGAAAATCTACCTCTATACGCGCTACGAGCGCTTCTGGCACTGGCTGCAGGCCGCGGTCATCGCCTTTCTGCTGCTGACCGGCTTCGAGGCCCACGGCTCCTTCACCCTCTTCGGGTTCGAGGACGCCGCCTCCTGGCACAATGACGCGGGGCTGTTCTGGCTCATCGCCTTCGCCTTCTTCGTCTTCTGGCTGTTGACCACCGGCGAGTGGAAGCAGTACATGCCCACCACCAAAAAGGTGCTGCAGGTCATGCAGTACTACACCTACGGCATCTTCATCGGCCGCCCGCACCCCGTGCCCAAGCGGCCAGAGGCAAAGCACAATCCCCTGCAGCGGCTGACCTACCTGTCCATCTCCGCAGTGCTGCTGCCCTTCCAGATGGTCACCGGTTTCCTCTACTGGGGCTACAACGACTGGGCAGCCTGGGGCATCGGCGGCTGGTCGCTGTCCGTGCTGGCCGTGCTGCATACGGTCGGGGCCTTCCTCATCCTCTCCTTCCTCATCGTGCACGTCTATATGACCACCACCGGCCACGCCCTCTTCGCCCACATCAAGGGCATGATCACCGGCTGGGAGGAAGTGGAGGAAGCCGAGCCGGTGGACGACTGGGAGTCCAGGCCGCAACCAGAATGACCCTCCTTGGCGGGCGACCGCCGTTTCCCTCCGTCACGGGCCGCGCCAGCGGGGCGCGGCCCCATTCTATTGATCTCGCCACGGGATTGCCCTACTGTCTGGACGGCCTCCCAACCCGAAACAGCCAGTCGAGACGCCCATGGCAGACACCCCTCTCTCCGATGGACAGCAAGACAAGATCCGCGGCGTCTTCTCCGCGCAAAAAGTCATAAAGATCGGCACGGGCACCACCTCGCGCAAGACGGTACAGCAGAGCTATTTCTACGTGGAAGAACAGGACAACGGCGAAATCCACGTCCAGAACCTCAACGACGAGCACGTGCCCACCGGCCCCACGGAGACCATCGACAAGGACGAGCTGCTGGAGAAGTACGCCCCGGAGCCGGAATTCTACCAGAAGGAGGTATTCCCAAAGCTTCGGGATCTGCGCAAAACCCTGGCCAGGGCCGATCGGCACCGCAAACGGGGCGAGACCTTCTCCGCGGAGATGGAGTACGGCAACGCCCTCAAGGTGGACGAGGACAACGTCCGGGCCAACTTCGGCATCGGCCTGTGCTACATGGAGCGCGGCGACACCGCCAAGGCGCAGGACATACTGGACCGCGTGGTCAAGCTGGACGCCGCCTTCGAGGAGCAGCACAAACACATGTTCAACGAGTTCGGCATCAACCTGCGCAAAAGCAAGATGTTCGAACAGGCCGTTGACTACTACACCCGGGCGGCGGAGTTCTCCCCCAAGGACGAAAACCTGTTCTACAACACCGGCCGCGCCTACTTTGAGATGGGTGAGTACGGCAAGGCCAAGCAGAGCTTCGAGAAGGCACTGGAAATCAATCCGGAACTGCAGGAAGCCGCCAAGTTCCTCAACCACATGGCCAAGAAAAACCTCATCTGAGCCAACGAGACTCCGTCCATGCGCTATTTCCTGCTCTTCACGGTCGTCATCATAGCGGCTGTCGTGGTCATGCTCTACTGGTTCTCCCTGTAACCCCACCGGCCCCGCCAGCCGCCAAGCCCTCGGGATGGGGCGGAGGATGTACCATACAGGCTGGCGGGGCGGGGTTTATTCCACATGGGCCGAGGGGCGTGGTGCAGACATGCGGCATGCCGCGACGCCAGCTCCCGCGTCCAAGCCGCACGGCCAGGGCGGGATTGCATCGACCGCCCCCACTCCGCAATGGTGCTTTCGCCGGGGTGCTTCCTGTCCGCCATATTTCCGCGCGCCCTCCCGCGAACATAGATGCAAACTTTGTTTGCCTCGAGTCCAGGGCCGAGTAGGCCCTGGTCGCCCGCCAGGCGAAATCTTCCCTCTTCCATCTTCCCCGCTATTCTTCATCCAATCCCAGTTCTTCCAGCAGTTCCCGCATCCGTTTGGTGTGGGAGCCGGGCCAGTAGATCTGGTTGCACTCGGGGCAGATGTGGAAGGAGTGGAAGTAGCGTTTGGTCTTGGGTTCCAGGCGGTGGAGGATGTCCTGTTTGTCCACGGGTTGCAGCGGTGTGTTGCACTTGAGGCAGCGGGTGAAGGCGGGTGCGGCGGAGAGGCCGTAGAGGGCGGCGATTTCCTTGAGCTGGTCCGCCGGCTGGACGGCGCGGACCAGGCGGCCGTGGTGGATGCGGGCGCGCTTGAGCAGGCGGTGGTCCTTGCTGAGGACGATGCGCTGTTCGGTTTCGGCCCAGGCGGCGATTTCCGGGTCGGGCGTTTCTTCGGCGTAGGCCGCGTCGTGGCCGATGAGGCGGAGCAGGGTGGCCAGCTTGCCCACGTTCTTGTCCACCAGAAAGGCCACGCGCGGCAATCCTGGGCGGAGGCGGGTGTCCACCGTGGGGTTGATGGGCGGGAACGGGGGAAAGAGGTCCACGCGGGTCGCGGGGCGAAGGGGGGTGTTGAAATCCGCTTCGCGGCCGTCTACCAGAAGGTCGTGGACTTCGGTGTGCGGTGGCCCCGAGGCTTCCAGAGCGTCCTTGAGCGAGGCGGACCGGGCGGCTTCAACTTCCACCACGCCGCGCTGGTGCGGCGTGCGGAGGATGGCGGCGAGTTCGCCGTGGAACACGAAGAGCGAGGTGGTTTCCGATGGTTGCATGGCTGGTTGCGGTCGCGGTTGTTGCGGCCTTCATGGTACGTGCCGCGGCGTCGCTTCTCAACCTGCGCGCCCTGGACCCGGTGCTGCCGGAGGAATTCGCCGACGTGTACGACGCCGAGCGGTACGCGCGCTCCCAGGAATACACCTGCCGGGCCACCCGCGCCGGGCTGTGGGAGGAGGCCGTGGGACTGGCGGCGCTGCTGGCGGCCCTGGGGCTGGGCGTGTTCGGCTGGCTGGACGGCCTGGCCTGGTCGCTGGGACTTGGCGGGGTGGCGTCCGGACTGGCCTTTTTCGGGCTGGTGGCCCTGGCCTCCGAGGTGATCGGCCTGCCCTTCTCCATCTGGCGGACATTCGTGTTGGAGGAGGAGTACGGCTTCAACCGCACCACCTGGAAAACGTTCGTGCTGGACCGGGTGAAGGGCCTGCTTTTGAGTGCGCTGCTGGGCGGAGGGCTGCTGGCGCTGGTGCTGTGGTTCTTCGGCTGGCTGGGGCCGGTGGGCTGGCTGCCCGCCTGGACCGCGGCCGCGGCCGTCTCCCTGGCCATGCAGTACGTGGCCCCGGTGTGGATTCTGCCGCTGTTCAACAAGTTCAGCCCGCTGCCCCGGGGAGAACTGCGTGAGAACATCGAGGGCTTGGCGCGCGAGCAGGGGTTCAAACTTGACGAGGTGTACGTCATCGACGGCTCCAGGCGGTCCACGCGGGGCAACGCCTTCTTCGCGGGCTTCGGCGCATGGCGGCGGGCGGCCCTGTTCGACACCCTGGTGGAGACCATGACGCCGGGGCAGGCGGCGGCGGTCATGGCGCACGAGATGGGCCACGCCCGGCTGGGCCACGTGCCCCGGCTGCTGCTGGCCGGGCTGGCGCGGATGGGCCTGCTGCTGTTTTTGCTGTCGCTCTTCCTGGGCACGGCAATTGAGAGCGAAATGCTGGGCATGCGGCCGTCGGTCCACGCCGGGCTGTTCGCCTTCGCCCTGCTGTTCAGCCCGGCCGGGCTGCTGCTGGGTGCGGCCTTCAATGCGGTCTCCCGACGGTACGAGTTCCAGGCGGACCGGTTCGCGGCAAAGGCCTGGAACGCACGCGACATGGTGGATGCGCTGAAGCGGCTGGCCGCGGACAACTTGGCCAACCTCACACCGCATCCGTTCCATACCGCCCTGCACGCCTCCCACCCGCCGGTGCTGCGCCGCATACGGCGCCTGTCCAGGGAGTAGGAACGTACCCGCCGTCTCTTTCCACTTCCCCGGAAATGTGCCACTCGTGACCAGAGGCCGGTTTTTCACGCGGCACCCTTTCCCGCCGGGACGCCATGACGGACACTCGGTCCGAGTACAACTCCACCCTCAAGGGGTTCAGGAACTTCGCCCTCCATCCGCCGCCGCAGCGGCTGTGGCCGGAGCTTGAGCGCTTCATCCACGATTTCCTGCGCCAGGAGCCGGATGGCGTGGAGGTGACGGAAGAACGCGCGGCGTGGCTGGCCAGCCGCTCCGAGGCGGCCCTGCGCCTGCACGTCCTGGCCAGGTCGGCCGGGCCGGAAGGGCCTCTCGATCTGTGCCTGGACGGCCTGGGACGCATGGGGGAATTCGGGCGCATCCTCTTTCTAGACCTGGTCCGGCGGGGGGTGGCGGACGGAGAGGCCGTGGCCGGGCAACTGGCCCGGGCCCCGGTGGCCGACCGCGTCCTGCTCTGCAACCGGGCGCTGCTCGATCCGGACGAATCGCCGACGGAACCGGCCGCCCTGGCCCTGGACACCCTGGGGCTGCTCAAGGATGAGAGCCCCGGGGAATGGTCGCGCGCGGCCGGGCGGATAGGCCCGGGCAACCTGTCCTTCGCCGCGTCCCACGCCCTTGCCTCGGGCGTGCTCGGGCGTCGGCTGCGCGACCTGCTGGAGGCCGAGCACCCGGGACGGGAAACCGTGGAAGCCGCCTCTCTCCTCCCCCTTCTGGAGGGAGCCGGAGACGCACTGGCCGCCTTGGCCTCGGCCCGGACGCGGAGCCCGAGGTGGCCATCCCGCTGTTGCGCGCCTTGGCGGACACGCGTCCCGGCCCCTCCCGCGCCGCGGCGGAACACGTGCGGCCGCTGCTTGAGCACGGCCGGGACGACGTCGCCCTGGCCGCCCTGGAGACCCTGGCGCTGACCCGGGCGGACGGCGCCGGAGGGCTGGCCGCGGGACTGCTGCGCCGCCGCCCCGGATTGCGGGCCGGGGTCCTGGCCAGACTACCGCTGCTTCCCCATGGTCAGTTCCTCTCCTGTCTTGAGTCGCTCCCTCCCCGCGACCGCATGCTGGCTTGGCTCTCCAGCTTCCTGGCCCTGGTCAGGGCGGACGGCGAGGTGATGGCTGGACTGCTGGACGAGGAAGGCGAACGCTACGACCCGCGCGTGGTCGACGCCCTGCGCCGCACCTTGGTCGTTCGGTCGTCCCGGCGGCCCCGGGAGGCGGAATGGGTCGGCGAACGCGGGACGGAGGAACCCAGGCGGGTGGAGGTGGGCCAGGCGGAATTGCTGCGCTGGTCGGCCGAGGGAAGCCTGGTGGCTGATTCCCGGTTCCGGGAAACTGGCCTTGACCGGGCGGATTTCAGGCGCGCCCTGGTGGAGCGTACCGTTTTCGAGGGCTGCGTTTTCACCCGCTGCGACTTCTCCGGGGCCGTGTTCCGCGACGCGGTATTCCGGGACTGCTCCTTTGAAGGCTGCGATTTCCGCTCGACCCGCTTCCTCCGGGTGGAAATTGAACGATGCCGCATGGGCGGCTGCCTTCTGCGACATGTTGAGGCCCACGGCCTGCGGGCCGTGGAACTGGATGCGGCATGCTGTCTGCTGGACGGCCTCCGGCTGACCGACTCGGAGGCGCGATCCTGCCGCCTGCGTGCCTCGGAAGTCCGCCGTTCCTCTCTGTCCGGCCTGCGTGGCCTGGGGCTTGAGTTGCTGGACTGCCACCTGGAGGGCGTGGACATCTCTGCCAGCAGCCTGCGGGGGGCCATCCTCTCCGCCTGCACCTGGACCGCCTGCCGGGCCTGGAATCTGGACGCCGCCGGACCGCCTCTGTTCGACCTGGAGGAAACCCGGCTGGTGGCGGACCTGCGGCGGGCGGCCGGGGAAAAGCCCCGGCTGCCTGACAGCCTGAACCGGGCCACCCTGGACCTGGCCGAAGGCTGTGTGCGCGCTTGGCTGCATAGACGTGAAACGCGTTCCATGTCCACGCCCTTCGAGCGCGATGCAGTCCGCCGCCTGGCCATGGCCAAACGGAGGCTGCCCCCCGGGGCGCGCGACTTTCTGGAGCTTACCCCGCTGCTGCTGCACAGCCGCTTCTTCGACAGGCACTCGGGGCTGCACCCGGCCGCGCCGCCCTGCCGCGTCCGGGGCTACCACCCCACCCTCTCCACCCTGGAAACAGCGGCCCGCCACTTCGCGGGGCCGGGCAGCCCGTGGACGCACCGGAAGGCGTGGTCATCGAGGGCCTGTACACCATCGGCTCGCTGGGTACCGTGGCCCAATCCGGGAAATCCGACATCGACTTCTGGCTGTGCTGCCGCCTGGAAAACCTGTCCGAGGCGGACGCCGCCGGGCTGCGGCGCAAATGCGAACTGCTGGAGGAGTGGGCCTCGGAACGGTTCGGCCTGGAGGCGCACTTATTCCTCATGGACACCGCCAGCGTGCGGGAGAACAACTTCGGGGCGTCCAGCGGGGAGTCGTCCGGCACGGCCCAGGCGCTGATGCTCAAGGAGGAGTTCTACCGCACCGCCCTGCGCCTGGCGGGCGCGCGGCCCGCGTGGTGGCTTGTTCCGCCCGGGGCTTGCCAAAAGACGTACGACCGCGCCGTGGAGCGGCTTCCCCGTGGATTTGGGGATCGCTTCATCGACCTGGGGCACGTGCCCGGCATTCCCCAAAGGGAATTTTTCGGGGCGGCCCTGTGGCAGATCGTCAAGGCGCTCAAGCACCCCTTCAAGTCGGTCATGAAATTCGCCCTGCTGGAGAAGTACACCGAGGAACCCTCCGGCACGCTGCTCTGCGACGCGGTGAAGGCCAACATCCAGAATGGTTCGCTGGAGTTGTGGCGCATCGACCCCTACGCCCTGCTCTTCATGAAGGTGGCCGCCTTTTACGACCGCCGGAGCAACCGTGCCGCCCTGGACCTGATCCGGACCGCCTTCCTCCTCAAGGCGAACATCCGGGGCGAGGCCTCCCGCGCCGGAATCCCAGCCCGGCGGGACGAGCTGTCCGCCAGGCGGTTTCTGGCCCTGGAGACCGGGTGCGGCAGGCTCGGCGGACAGCCCGCCCGCATGGATGAGGACGGCGGTCTGCCCCGGCTCATCGAGGTGGGCAGGGGAGTCAACTCCTTCATCGTCCAAACCTACCTGCGGGTGCGGAAACGATGGCTGCAGAGCGGAGAGGCGGCCATCCACCCCAACGACCTGACCAAGCTGGGCCGAAGGATATTCGCCGCCTTCGCCCCGCGCGAGCACAAGGTGGGCCGCCTCTTCATCACCGGCCTGGATGGGCGCGGCCCGGACCAGCTGGCTTTCAGCGCCAACCGCCCCGCGGCCCCCTCCGCCTACCTGCTGCACTGCGGCCAGCGCGACCCGCGCACCCGCCGCCTGGAGCCGCTGGAGCTCAAGCGGGCGGGCGACCTGGCCTGGCTGGCGGCCTGGGCCGTGGCCAACGGCCTTTACACCGAAAACGTGGACGTACGCGCCGACTACACGGTCTCTCCTGTCATCGCCCGGGACCTGGCCGACCTCATGGCCCGGCTGTGCGAGTTTTTTCCTTTGGCCGAGACCTTTGACACGGACATCGACGAGGGACTCAACCCGGAACGGGTGGTTCGGGCCATGCTCGTGCTGAACCTGCTGGAGCCGAGGGAGGCCACCCGCATCCGCTCCATCTCCATCATCCACTCCACCAACTGGGGGGAAATGTTCTGCAAGACAGTGGGCGTGGACGATGACACCCCGCGCCTCTCCCCCATGCTCTTTCTGGCCGGCAGCGTGGCGCAGCATCTTCCCTCGCCGCCAGCCCTGGCCGTATTCCGACCACGACACGCCGCCTGTCCGGACATCGTTCGCGGCGGACTGGACAGTACGGCTGGTCGGGAGTAGCAGTTGGAGCATCGAACCCCGGCAAGGTCGGTCTTCATGCTCCGCAACGCGGCAACGGCGGTCATTTGCCTGCTCTGTCTGGCGGCCTGCTCCCAAGGGCACGGTCCGGAGGCCATCCCCCAGGAAACGGTGGAGAGGCTCAACACCGTATTCGCACAGGCAGCGAGGCTCTCCCGGGGCCTGGCGGTCGAGGCGTGGGGTGTTTTCGCCTCCC
Source organism: Desulfohalovibrio reitneri (assembly GCF_000711295.1). Classification (NCBI taxonomy): domain Bacteria; kingdom Pseudomonadati; phylum Thermodesulfobacteriota; class Desulfovibrionia; order Desulfovibrionales; family Desulfovibrionaceae; genus Desulfohalovibrio; species Desulfohalovibrio reitneri. The sequence continues at coordinate 1,484,476 of NZ_JOMJ01000003.1, forward strand.
CGCCCGAGCCCCTGGCCTCCGAGTCCCCCCAAGCCCAGCGCTACGCCTTCTTTGAAAACGTCGCCTACCGGAAGATCGCCCGTGACGGCGGCGTGGCCGTGTGGGCCTCCGGCGCCACCAGAGTGACCCCCTTCTGACCGAGCGGATGGCCGCCCTGGAACGCGTCTGCGGACGCTCCATTAAGGAGGCCGTCACCCGCCATCTGTTCATCGACCAGGCCTACGTGCTGACCACCTCCTCGGTGGCTGTCTACTATCCACCCACGGAGGCCGCCGCCCTGCTTCCCCTGCGGATGGACTTCAACACCGCCATCCGTCCGGTGTACATGGCGGGTCCCCAAACCAATCCCGTCCGGGGAACGATCTGGCTGCCGCCCTACGTGGACGCCACGGGCAAGGGCTACGTGACCTCGGTGTGCACGCCGGTCTATTCCGGGGAGCGGTACGTGGCCTCGGCGGGCTGCGACCTGCGCACACGTCCCCTGGGCGAGTCGTTGCTTGACCCATCCCGGGCCGCCCTGCTGCTGCTTGACGAGCGGAGAACCGTGGTCCACGCCACGCCGCCGGCCAGGCGGCGCTACGGCATTTCCTGCCTGGACGACGTGTACTACCTGGATACCGTGCGGGAGGACGTGCTGGCTCCGAGTGAATACCAGCTGGACCGCCAGTCCTCTCCCACAGCGGCCGCGCTGGCCCGCGTTCTGCCGGACGATGACCGCCGCTTCTCCTTCTCTCTGCTGGGCGCGCCCTGCCCGGCCGAGGTCCGCACCCTGGAGAACGGGTGGCGGCTGGTCGGCCTGCTTCCTCCGGAGCTGCCGTGAACCTGCGGCGCAAGCTGCTCATAAGCCACGGCCTGCTGGTGGCCTTTCTGGCCATCCTGGGTTCCATGGCCTACCTCTCCTTCCTGCGCATGGACCGGGCCATGGAAGAGGCCTCCGAGATGCGCTTCATGGTCGAGAAGCAAGTGCAACGCGGCATCCTCCTGGTCCGCTCCATCCAAGCCGACGCATGGGACCCCCTGGTCCTGGGCACGGGCGACAAGACGGCCCACCTTCAGAAATTGGACGCCAAGGCGCGCGAATTCTACCGCCTCATGGACGAACTGCGCAGGACCAGGCCGGAGAGCGCCGGCGAAGTGGACGATTTCCGTTCGGCCTTCCAGCCCTACTACATCCTGGCCAAACGCATCCTTTCCATGGAGCCGGGCCGGCTGCGGGATGCCAACGACACCCTGACCCTGTTCAAGGAATCGCAGCAGCGGCTCACCGGATCCATGCGGACCATGCTGCACGCCCGGGAACTCGCCCTCGACCGGCTCATTCTGGACACCCGAAAGGCCACCCTGTTCTACACCTCGGCCGCCGCCAGCCTGGCATCCCTCGGCTTGCTGCTCGGCCTGACGTTGTCCTGGCTTATCCACCGCACGCTCTCACGGCCTATCCGCGATCTGGTTTCCACGGTGCGGCGCATCGAGGCGGGCGACCTGGACGCCCGGCCGCCGCCACGAAAGGGCGACGAACTGGCCATGCTGGGCAACGCCATCGGCCAGATGGCCGACGGCATCCAGCGCCGCGACAGCGAAATCCGCGACAGCGAAGCACGCTTCCGCTCCATCTTCGAGAACGCCTCGGACGGATTTTACCAATCCACTCCCGACGGCGACCTGGTGCTGGCCAACCCGGCCCTGGCCCGCATGCTGGGCTACGACTCGCCTAAACACCTCATGCGCTCCGTGAGCCACGTGGGGCGCGACCTCTACGCCAACCCGGCCGACAGGGAACGCCTGCTGACGGAACTGTACGCCAGGGAGCGCTTGCACGGCTTCCGCACCCGGGTGCGCCGCCGCGACGGCTCCGCCGTTGAAGTCGAACTGAAGTCGAGGGTGGTGCGCGGTCCTTCCGGCGAAGTCGTCTTGCTCGAGGGCGTCATCTCCGACATCTCAGAACGGCTGCACGCCATGCAGCTTCGCCTGGACAAGGAGGCGGCTGAAGCCGCCAGCAAGGCCAAGGGCGAATTCCTGGCCAACATGAGCCACGAAATCCGGACACCGCTCAACGTCATGCTGGGCATGGCCGAACTCCTCAGCGAAACCAACCTCACCCCGGATCAGCGGCAGTACGCCTCCATCTTTCGCACCACCGGGCAGGCCCTGCTGGAAATCATCAATCGCATTCTCGATCTCTCCAAGCTGGAGGAACAGTTGGAATTGGAGGAGTCGCCCTACTCCCCCGCCGAGGTGGCCGGAAAGGCCTGCCGCGCCCTTGCCCCAAGCGCCCACGCCAAGGGGCTGGACCTGCTTTTACTGCTGGCCCCCCGCCTGCCGGACCAGGCCACCGGCGACCCGGACCGGTTGCTGCAAGTGCTGGTCAACCTGCTGGGCAACGCCATCAAATTCACCGAGCGCGGCCGTGTGCGCCTTGAAGCCTCTCCGTGCGACACCCCGGAAGGCACGCCAGGATTGCGGTTCCGCGTCATCGACACCGGCATCGGCATCCCCCGCGAGTTCCGCAACAGCATCTTCCGCAGCTTCACCCAGGCCGACTCCACTACCACCCGGCGCTTCGGCGGCGCCGGGCTGGGGCTGACCATTTCCAAGCGCATCCTCGACCTCATGAACGGGGCCATCAACCTCGAATCCACGCCGGGAGAGGGCACGACATTCACCGTCATCATCCCCGCTGGAAAACAGCGCACGGCCAATCAACCGCTCCACGGACGGACGCTTTTGGTCTGCGCCGACCCGGACGAGGCGGATGCCATGGCCGGCACCCTGGGTTGCCTCGGGGTGGAAGCAGCCATCGAACCTCACCATGAGCACGCGGCCAGCACGGCGGGCGAGGCCGCGGGCAAGGGCAAGGCCTACGACCACATCCTGCTAGACCAGCCGGAGCTGGTCTCCACCGAAAACCTGGCCGGTCTGCGCCGTTGCATCCCGCCCTCTGGTCACATCCTGGCCCTTCTGCCCACCAACCACACCGTCACGTTACCGCGATTCAGAAATGGCTCCGCACCTGCCATCCTCTTCAAACCGCTCACACCAGCGGAAGCCATGGAAGCCCTCAGCGCGCCGTCACGGCACGCGCACGACGACACGAAGGCCGTAGCCGGCCCTCTGACCATCCTCCTTGCCGAGGACTCGGAAAACAACCGCATCCTCTTCCAGACCTACTTCAAGCGCTCACCGCACACCGTCCTGCCCGCGGTCAACGGAAAGGAAGCCCTGGACCTCTTCACGCAATACGCCCCCGACCTGGTGCTCATGGACATCCAGATGCCGGTCATGGACGGGTACGAGGCCACCCGAGCCATCCGACGCCACGAGGACGAGCGCGGACTTCCCCCCACACCCATCGTGGCGCTCACCGCCCACGCCTTCGAATCCGACCGCGACCACTGCCTGCGGGCCGGCTGCACCGCCTTTCTGGCCAAGCCGGTGCGGAAGAAGCAACTCCTGGAAACCGTGGAGCAACTCGCCAAGGGGACGAGCTAGCGCTGCACAAAACCGTGAGAGGGATGCACCATGCGCCGGGTATGAAGATTTCCGGCAATTGTTTAGCGTCCCCGGGTTCAAGAAAACGAGAGTGCTCGCCCAGTTCCTCAACACCTTCTTCACCCTCCACGCCTTCTCTCCTCTACCCTCGCCATTCGCCGGGGTGCCTCGGAATATTCTTCTGGCGAGCGTCCTCCCGCGATACCACTTGCAAAGTTACTTTGCCGCGGGACCAGGGCCGAGACACCAAATCGCCCCGGAGGGTGATTTGGAGCAAGCGCGGAGGCTTGGCCCGAAGGGCGAGGGCCAAGGAGCCTTCAGCCCTTGGGCCGAGCCTGCTCGGTCTTAGGGATGAAAAGAGCAGAGCCGGCCCGAGTTATGCCCTGGCCGCCCGAAGGGCGGAATCCTCTCTTTCTCGCACTCGTTCTTCCCTCTCCGTTCCAACAAAAAAAGCCCGCTTCCTTCCGGAAGCGGGCTTTTGATTGTGTTGCTTCGCTTGTCCAGTCTAGCTGGTTTCCTTCTGCACGGTGAGGGCCACCTTGTAGAGGATGGTGATGGCGAAGATGCCTGAGGCGTAGACGGCCGCGGTGATGAGAATCTCCGGCATGGTGGGCGCGTAGAAGGTAAAGCCTTCGAACACGTTGGGGGTGAAACCGCCCACCAGCAGGCCGATGCCCTTGTCGATGTAGGTGGCCACAACCAGGGCGGCCAGGGCCCAGGGCAGGATCTTATGGTTTTCGCGCAGCTTGGGCGGAATGAGCAGGGCCAGGGAGAGGAAGGCCAGGAAGGTGGCGATCCACATCAGCACGGCCACGTAGTTGCCGTGTTCGAAGCCGAACAGGAACATCATGGGGTGCATGTGACCCGGTATCTGCGAATAGAAGCCGGTGAAGATTTCGCAGAGGAAGAAGAAGACGTTGATGCACATGGCGTAGGTGACAATCTTGGCCACGGCTTTCTTGGCTTCTTCGCCCACGCGGAAATCGGTGAGCTTCTCCAGGATGAAGGCCACCAGCAACAGGATGGCGGGACCGGCGCAGAAGGCGGAGGCCAGGAAGCGCGGCGCCATGATGGCGGTCAGCCAGAGGTGGCGTCCGGGCAGGCCCGCGTACAGGAAGGCTGTCACGGTGTGGATGGAGACGGCCCAGACGATGGAGAGGTAGATGAGGGGCTTGACCCATTTGGGCGGCAGCATGTTGTTGCGCTGGCTCTGCAGAGTCACCCAGCCGATGATGAGGTTGAGGAACAGGTAGCCGTTGAGGACGACCATATCCCAGAAGAGGACGGAGTTTGGCGTGGGATAAAGCAGCACGTTGAGCATGCGCTGGGGTTGGCCGAGGTCCACCACGATGGAGCCGATGCAGATGATGATGGCGCCGATGGCCTGGAATTCGGCCAGGATGATCATCTTCTTGAAGGCTTTGTAGTGGTGGAAGTAGTACGGCAGCACCAGCATGACGGCCGCGGCGGCCACACCGACCATGTAGGTCAGCTGGGCGATGTAGAATCCCCAGGAAACGTCCCGGTTGAGTCCGGTGACCTGCAGGCCTTGGTCCAGCTGGACGTACCAGGCGGCTCCCCCGATTCCCATGATGATGAGCAGGAGGACAAGCCAACCCCAGTAGCGGGGGCTTCCTTTCAGTGCGGTCTCGAGCATGGCTCCTCTCCTCTCCTAGATGATGTAGTAGACGTTGGGTTCGGTGCCCAGGCCCGGTTTGCGCCGGATGGTGTATTCCTTGCGGAGCACCTTGCGCACCTCGGAGTAGGGATCGTCGAGGTCGCCGAAGATGAGGGCGCCGTCGGACGCTTCCACGCAGGCGGGCATCTTGCCTTCGGCCAGCCGCTCAACGCAGAAGTTGCACTTTTCCACCACGCCCCGCATCCGCTCGGGGTACTCGCGGTTGAGCTCCTTGATGTGCGGGCTGGGGTCCATGAAGTTGAAGGAACGGGCGCCGTAGGGGCAGGCGGCCATGCAGTACCGGCAACCGATGCAGCGGTGCATGTCCATGACGACGATGCCGTCGGACTCCCGCTTGAAGGTGGCCTGGGTGGGGCAGACCCGCACGCACGGCGGATTGTGGCAGTGGTTGCACAGCAGCAGGTACGGCTTATGCTCGATCTTCTCCGCCTGGAACTCGTTGTGCTTCCCGGGGAAGACGTGCTCCTTCTTGTCGGTCCAGATCCACTTGATGTCGAGCGGCGGCTCGATGTCCGGCACGTTGTGCACCGAGTGGCAAGCCTCGATGAGGGGCTTGAAGTCCGACTCGCGGGTGAGCTTGCGGGTGTCGATGACCATTGCCCAGCGGGAGCCGGTCAAGGCCTCGGCCCGGGACTTGGTGTGGCTCTCGTGGGGGATGTAGGAGGCGGCCGCCCTGGAAACGGGGGCCGCGGCCAGCCCCAGCAGGGAAACGCCGGCGTACTTGAGGAATTTCCTTCTGGTTTCCATGGCTAGTTCTCCTCCTTGGGAGCCACGTGACAATCCCAGCAGTAGGGGGAGACCGAGGCGGTGTCGTGGCACTTGTCGCAGAACTCGGTCTTGGTCTCGTGGCACTTCATGCAGCCTTCCTGCAGGCTCATGACGTATTCCTTGTGGTTCGTCTTGGAGACGTAGATCCGCTTGCCTTCGCGAACCACCGCGTCGCGCCAGTCATCGAGCAGCGCCATGTGGTTCTCGCGCATCCACTGCGTGTCCTCCACGCACTCCGTGGCCTTATCCTCCGGAGGGAGCTTGAGTTCGGGCTGCTCGTAGGCCTTGTCCCCGATGTTGGTCCAGAAGGGGTACGAGACCAGGCCGACAAAGACGACCAGTCCCGCGATGATGGCGGCACCGTTGTAAAGCTTCATGGGTTAGACCTCCTCCAGCGGCTCGCCGCGCAGGTTGACTTCGCGCTCTTTCTGGCCCTTGAGATTGAGGGCGTTGCCCACCATCTCGTGCACGCCGGTCACTTCGACTCCCGGGGCCCAGTAGTTGGCCAGGGGGATGAGTGTGGCCCGGTCGATGGCGCAGACGCAGGACAGCATGTTCACGTCGTGCTTTTGCTGCACGTACCGCAGGGCGTTGCCGCGGGGCAGGCCGCCGCGCATGCGGATTTCCATGATTTCGTCGGTGTTGAGGCCCGAGCCGCCGGCGCAGCAGAAGGTGCGCTCGCGGATGGTGTTGGCGGGCATCTCGTAGAAGTTGTTGCACACGTTCTGGATGACGTAGCGCGGCTCGTCGAGAAGCCCCATGCCCCGGGCGGGGTTGCAGGAGTCGTGGTACGTGACCTTGAGGTGGTCGTTGCGCTCCGGCGAGAGGTCCAGCTTGCCGTTTTTGATGAGGTCGGCGGTGAACTCGGTGATGTGGACCATCTTGGTCTGCGCGGCGTTGTGGAAGACCGTGCCGGTGATGGGGTTGCGCGGCGTGCCCATGTTGGAGCCTTCCATGATGTACCCGTTCATGGTGTCCATGTACTGGTTGATCACGCGCCACATGTGGCCGCACTCGCCGCCGAGGATCCACTTGCAGCCAAGCCGCTTGGCCTCGGCGTACATCTTGGCGTTGAGCTTCTGCATGGTGTCGGCCCCGGTGAAGAGGCCGAAGTTGCCGCCTTCGGAGGCGTAGGTGGACAGGGTGTAGTCCAGCCCGATGTGCTCGAAGAGCATCAGGTAGCCCATGAAGGTGTAGATGCCGGGGTCGGCGAAGGCGTCGCCCGAGGGGGTGATGAAGAGGACTTCATGCCCCTTCTCGTTGAAGGGCGGGTTGATGCGGACGCCGGTGTAGTCCTCGATGTCGTCGCAGAGGAACTCGATGATGTCCTTGAAGGCGTGGGGCTGGATGCCGAGGTGGTTGCCGGTGCGGTTGCAGTTGGAGACCGGCTCCATGATCCAGTTGATGCCGCAGCCAACCAGGTGCAGCAGCTCGCGGGCCATCATGGTGATCTCGGCGGTGTCGATGCCGTAGGGGCAGAACAGGGAGCAGCGGCGGCACTCGGTGCACTGGTAGAAGTAGAGGAACCACTCCTTGAGGACGTCCTCTTCCATGACCCGCGCGCCGTTGAGCTTGCCCAGGATCTTGCCGGCGGTGGTGAAGTCCTTGCGGTACACCGAGCGCAGCAGTTCGGCGCGCAGCACCGGCATGTTCTTGGGGTCGCCGCCGCCGATGTAGTAGTGGCACTTGTCGGCGCAGGCGCCGCAACGCACGCAGACATCCATGAAGACCTTCAGCGAGCGGTACTTGTCCAGGCGCTCCCGAAAGCCGTTGTGGATGATCTCCTTCCAGTTCTCGGGCAGCTTCCAGTCCTCGTCCGAGGGTGTCCACTCGCGGGCGTTGGGGAAGCCCATGCCGGAGTAGACGTCCGGCTTGGCCGGGTAGGCCCAGCGGCCCGGACTGAAGTCGTTCGGCGTGTCCATCCAGCCCGTCTCGGGCGGATTGTCGTAATCAACGGTTGCGAGAAGTTCTTCCGGCTTCTTATCCATATGCCAACTCCTTGCGGGCTACTCGGCGTTTTCGGGTTGCTTTTCCAGGGGGAGCCCCGCCTCGGCCATGGGCTCGCGGAAGTCGTCCTCGTACGCCGCGTAGGAATGGGGCGGAATCTTGGGGTTCCAAGGATTCTCGTGGCGCCGGATGCGGCTGTCGTTGGGCAGGTTCCGCGTGGGCGAGAGGAAGACGCCGCCCAGGTGCATGAGCTTGGAGAACGGGAAGTACATCAGCAGGACGCTCACCAGGAACAGATGGACCCAGAAGGAGATGCCGATGTTCTCTGGAATGTGCGGGCTGAACATCACCAGGGACATGGTGAATTCCTTGATGGCCACCACGTCCACCTTGGCGATGTAGCGCATGTAGACGCCCGAAAGGGCGATGCCGATGATGAGAAAGAGCGGGAAGTAGTCGGCGGCGTTGGACAGATAGCGCATCTGCGGCACCAGCAGCCTGCGGACCAGCAGGAATACCAGGCCGGCCAGGATGAGCACGTCGGTCATGTACAGGGTGGGCTGCCCGATCTGCAGGATGCCGTCCAGGAAGTCCGCCCCGGTGACGAAGAAGGGTATGGGCTCGGCGAAGAGCCGCATGTGGCGGATGACGATGAGCAGGAAGGAGTAGTGGAAGGCCAGGGCGGCCAGCCACAGCCACTTGGCCGACCAGTAGCCCACCTGCACCTCGCCGTCCGGGTTCTTGCCCAGGGTCACGCGGGTGTTGCGGAACAGGGACCGGAACAGCAGCACCTCGGCCGCCATGCGGATGACGGTGTCACGGGTGTTCACCGGGTTGTCGAAGCGGTTGTAGGGAATCCAGTCCAGGCTCTTCTGCTGGCCGCCCGTGGTGGGAATGCGGAACGGCACCGCCGAGCGTCCCCAGTCGAGCATCTTGTTGATGAAGCCCAGCACGAAGATGAGCACGGCGGCGTACGGCAACACGATGCCGAACAGGCCCTCCAGGTGCGCCGCGCCCACGCCCAGCATGGCGACCACCGCCAGCGCGCAGACGAGAAACAGTGAGTAGAACGCGTTCATCAGCCCTTACCTCGCTTTGTCGTTGCTCATCCCCCCGGCCAGCCCCAGGGGATTGTCTCCGAACTCGGTCTCGGGCTCGCACATCAGCCCGGCCCGCCTGAAGAGCATGTTGTGGGCGCGCTTGTATTCGTCAACGCGCATCCGATACAGTTGTTCGCGGTTTTTGACGTAGATGTCGAAAGCCAGCAGGGCCAGGTTGTCCACCCGGCTCTCGAAGGTTTCCAACTCGGCGCGCATGGACTCGGCCCGGCTGCCGAGGACCCGCTTCAGCGCCTTCTTGGAGAGATACACGAAGGAGACCGCCTTGCCGGGGGTGAAATCCTGCACCGCCCGGATCTTGACGATTTCCTCCAGATGGGCGCAAACCCGGTCGGCGTCCGACCAGTCGGCCAACTCCTCCACCAGTCCGCCCAGGGCGCGCAGAACGGTGCTGCCCACCGGATTGGTGAACTGGTCCCGGTTGGCCTTCCAGAGCTTGGCCGTTTCGGGGGGATAGGTGGAGAGGACCAGGTCGAACCACGCTTCGACCATCGCCTCTTTCTCTTCTGTGAGGAGCTGCGCCAGGGTCATGTTTCCCATCCGCAAGGCCGCGCCCGGAGAGCCGGGGACCATCCCCGTCCGACCCGCGCGCATCCATGATATATCCCGGAGACTTCCCGGGGGAATACGTTGTCACAAGAGCGCCGTCAAGCGCATGTGCAATTCGGAACGAGGCCCTGAAGAAGGGATTCCCGCCCGTGTCCCAGCCGTCCGTCCACCGCTTCGGCGAGTAGTCCAAATGGCCTTGCGCGTCAAGGCTCGCGGGCCGTCCGGCCCTCCGCCCCGGGCGGAATCTAGCCGCGCAGAGCCAACAGAACCAGGGCCGCGACCACCACAACGAGAACCACCAGAAACAGGGTTCCGGGGCTGCGCGGATTGTAGACCCGCCGCCTAGGGGCGTCCGGTTCCTTCACTTCGCGTCCGTTGTTGTCCATGGATGGATGGATACCAGGGAACCGGCCCGCCGGGAAGGTCCGGCGGCGTGAAAATGCTTACTGGTCTCTGAGCACGCCCAGAATTTCCAGGCGGGACGCTGTCCAGGCGGGATAGGCCCCGGCGGCCACGCCCAAAATGGCCGACCCCGCCAGGGAGAGGGAGACCACGGTCTGGTCCACAACCAGAGGAAAGACGCCGGCCAGGGAAAGGCCCAGGGAGAGCCCCGCTGCCGCGCCAACGCCAAGCAGGCCGCCGGTGGTGGACATGATGGCCGATTCCAAAAGAAACTGCCGCACGATGTCCCGCCGCCTGGCCCCCACGGCCCGGCGGATGCCGATCTCAAGCCGCCGCGCCCGCACCAGCAGGATCATGATGGAGAGGATGCCCAGCCCGCCCACGGCGAAGGAAACCGAGGAAGAAATGACCCCCAGGGTGAAGACCAGGTCCAGGGCCTGGCGCTGCAACTGGATGGACTCGCGGGCGGTGAGCACCGTGAAGTCGTCGGTCTCGCCCGGCCCGATCTGGTGGCGGCGGCGCAACAGCGAGGCCGCCGCATCCTTGATCCGGGTCAGGTCCGCGCCCTTGGCGGCACGCAGGTAGACCCCGCCGATGTGGTCCACGTTGGCCGCCCGGCGCATGTAGGTGGTCAGGGGCATGAACACCTGTTCGTCCTGGTCCGTTCCGGAGAGGTCGCGCCCCTTGGGCTCCATGACCCCGATGACTCGGAAGGCGGCCCGCTGCAGAAAGACCATGCGGCCCAGGGCGCGCTCCGGCGTCTGGAAGAGGCGCTCGGCCACTTTCACCCCCAGCACGACCACGCGCTCCAGTTCGCGCTCTTCCTCCATGGTGAAGAAGCGGCCCCAGCGGGCGTTGAAGGCGCGAATCCCGGTGAAGGAAGGCCAGGTGGCCACGATTTGGCAGGGCACCTTTTTGGCCCCGGCGCGGATGCGGGTCTCCTCGTCGATGAAGGGGGCGTAGGCCACAACCCCGGGCAGGGACTCGGCCAGGGCGCGGGCGTCGGCCTTGGTGAAGGTCCGCGCCTCCGGCCCCACGGACAGATTGCCCGAGCGGCGGAAGCGGGCCTGCCCGGCCCGGGCCACCACCAGGTTCACGCCGAACTTCTCCACTTCCTGTTCGGCTTTGACCACCATGGCCTTGGAGACGTTCTGCACCCCGGTCAGGGCCAGGGCGCCGAGAAAGACGCCCAGCATGGCCAGCACGGCGCGCAGCTTGTGGGCGGAAAGGGATTTGAGGGCGATGCGCAGGGAAAGAAGCACGGCCGGAATCTAGCGCGGCGGCCGGGCCGTGGCAATGCGCGGTGTCACTTGTCCAGGAAATCGGTGAGGATCTTGACCGTCTTTTCCAGCTGCGCGGCCGCCTCTTCCTCGGTCTCGGCGTTCACCGCCCGGGTGTGGCAGGTGCGCACGTAGCGGCGCAGCACTTGGCGGGTGGTGGACTTCAGGGCCGAGGAGACCGCCTTGACCTGGATGAGGATGTCCTCGCACTCCTTGCCCTGGCGCACCATGCCCTGGATGCCGCGCACCTGGCCCTCGATGCGTTTGAGCCGGGAGAGGACGTCCTTTTGCAGGTCGTCCAGCTTGGGTGCCTCGTCTTGGGCGGCGCCGTCCCCCCCGCGTTGCGTTTGCCCGGCTCGCGGGTCATAATGCTGGGAGCTACTCCCCCGCACCTCGTCCCCAACGGAATTTTTCGATGCATTCTTCTTCATGTGATTCCTTCCTGCTGGACGCCCTGAACCTGCTGCAGCACCTCTTCGCCGGGCCGGACCAGGGTTGCCCGGAGATGCTGTCCACCGACCTGCCCGCCTTCGCCACGGCCCACGCGGACCGGGATGACACCTGCGGCCGCGCCCTGGTGGAACTGGCAGCCGCCCTGCCGACCCCGGACGGGGCCGAGGCCTTCTGCCGGGAGCTGGAGCCGGAGTACGTGCGCCTCTTCGTCAGCTCGCTCGGTGGAGTGGCCGCCCCGCCCTACCACTCCTGCCACCCGGCCCCGCACTCCGGCGGGGAAGCCCGCATGATGGGGCCACCGGCGCGGCGCATGGCGGAGAGGCTCCGGGCCTCCGGCCTGGACACCGATCCCGGCGGGCCGCCGCCGGACCACCTCTGCGTGGAGTTGGAGTATCTCTCCCTGCTCCTGGAGTCCGGCTCCGGGGAATCCGCGGCCGAGGCGCGCGCCCTGGCCGGGGAAATGTTGGACTGGACCTCCCGCTTCGGACGGGCCGTGGCCAAAGCGGATGCGCATCCCTTCTACTCCTCGGCCTGCCTGCTGCTTTCGGCCTGCCTGGACGCCGTGGCCACCTTGCCGCCAGCGGCCACCCAGCCCTTGAAACCGACGGGGTAGCGCAGCACGTTGCCGTATCCGAGACGCGCCGCCCAGCGCGCCGCGATGGGGCTGCGCAGTCACCTGAAGCCCCGGCAGTAGACCACCACCGGCCGCTTTAGATCGCACCCCAGCAGGTCCCTGAAATCCTCTTTTTTTTCCTTGGGCAGCCTGTCCGCCTCGGCCAGGTCGAAGGACATGTTCACGGCGCCGGGGATGTGTCCAGCGCGGTATTCGTAATCCGGGCGCACGTCAAGCAGCAGCGCGTCGGGGTCGCCGGCCAGCAGCTTTCGCAGTGCGGGGGTGTCGATGAGGTGGTAGCCGTGGCGCTCGGCCTGGCGCTGGGCGTCGTCCCACCAGATGGGCCGTTCCTCCGCCGGGGCGGCGGATGCCAGGATGAAAAGCAGAAGAATCGCGGCGGGGGCGGTTTTCATGACCGGTCCTCCCGTCCGCCGCGGGCGGAGGGCTCGCCGCCCCCCGCCCGCCACGGGCGATGGCGGTTACTTGTTGGGCGTGATGGTGTAGCCGCCGTCCTCGGAGTACTCGATGGTGGCCTCGATGTAGTAGACATCCTCCATGTCGGGGCGCTTGTCGAGCATCATGTAGTAGCACTCGCCGGAGCGCGCGCCGGTGGAGCAGACAAAGACCACGGGCTTGTCGCCGGAGAAGGACTCGATGTTCTCCTCCACCTGGTCCACGGGCATGTTTTCAGCGGACTGGAAGTGCCCGGCCTTGTACTCGTCCGGGTCGCGCACGTCGATGAGACGGACGGAGTCGGGGTTCTCCTCCAGAATCTTGCGGAACTGGGCCACGTCCATGGTGCCCATGGCGCCGCCTTCCTGGATGGCCACGGCCTGCGCGCCGCCGAACTCCTTCTTCCAGCCGGGGTAGCCGGACTCGTTGATGCGGACGTTGGTGTAGCCCATGGCGCGGGCCTTGTCCGCGGACTTGTGGGACAGCTTGCAGTGGAAGCCGCCGCAGTAGAATACCAGCTCGGTGGACTTGTCCGCGGGCAGCATGCCGGCCATCTCCTCGAACTGGGAGTCGGGGATGTTCACGCTGGAGGGGATGTGCCCGTCAAGGAACTTGTTGTGCGGACGGGAGTCCACCAGCAGGTAGGCCTTGCCCCGCTCGGCCAGGAGGTCCTTGACGTACTCGGACTCCACGGCCACGTCGTAGCCGTGGTGCTTCCAGTCGGGCATGCCCGCGGCGTAGACCTTGACGTTGGTGTAGCCCAGCTTCTCCGCTGCGCGCGCGCCCTTGTGGGACAGCTTGCAGTGGTAGCCGCCGCAGTAGAAGACCAGCAGGGCGTCCTTGCTCTCGGGCAGCATGGTGCCCATCTCGTCGAACTTGGTCTGCGGGATGTTGATGGCCGTGGGGATGTAGCCCTTGACGTACTTGGCCATGTGGGGCCGGGCGTCGATGATGACCACGTCGTCGGTGCGCGGCACGTTGATGTGCTGCTTGACGAAGGCGGCGTCAACGATGTCCTCGGCGTTGTAGGACCATTCGGGGGCCTGCGCGGGCGGTTCGTTGCCCGGGGCGTGCTTGGCGGAGCAGCCCGCCAGGGCCAGGGCCAGGACCACCAGGGCGGCGGTCAGCAGTTTGGCGTGGATTGCGGCTCGCATGGTTTCCCTCCTCGCGATGCGCGTTGTCGTCCGATCGCGCCGCCCGGAACCGCTCCGGGCAGCCCTTCCCTCATTCCTCGCCGTCTTTGGAAACGACCTTGTCGTACCAGAGACGGTGGTGGTGCTTGGCGAAGTCCGCCGGAACCGTGCCGGTGAACATGGAGCGGAAGGCCGGGCGCTCCTCCGGGGCCAGCGCCGCCATGTAGACGTGCACCAGCAGTCCGGCGAAGATGAGTCCGGCGAAGACGTAGTGCAGCAGGATGGACCACTGGGCCAGCCAGGTCTGCTCCGCTGTCAGCGCGTTCTGGGAGAGGATCATGACGATGCCGGTCAGCGCCAGCACCACCCCGCCCACCACGGCCACCATGGCGAAGGCCTTCTGGCCCATGTTGTAGAACCCCTGCGGCGGCAGGCCGGGCTTCATGCCCGCCTTTTTCAGCCCTTCGTCGCCGAAGAGCATGTGGATGGGCTTCTTGATCATCCAGTTCACGTCGCAGCGCAGGTCCACGGAGAAGCTCTCCCGCAGGAATACCTTTGCCCCCTGGAAGTTGAAGAGCAGGTAGAGGACGAAGCCCAGTATCCAGACCACGCCCAGGATTTCGTGGATGAGCAGCAGGTTGGCCCCTCCGCCCGTCACAGCGCGCAGGGCGTCCGGCCACCAGCCGCCCACGGGGTCGATGTTCTCGTTGCTGATGAGCCCCAGCCCGGTGATGAGCAGGAGCATCCACAGCACGAAGTTGAACCAGTGGATGAAGATGTCCCAGCGGTTGTGTCGCTTGAGATGCTTGGCCATGTCAGTCCTCCCCGCGTCCGTCTTTGGAGGACGCGTCCGGGATGTCGCAGGCTTCGTCCTGCTCCTCCGCCGGGTGTTGCCGCAGCAGGAGCTGTTTGATCGCCAGGCCCACCACGCCCAGGGCCGTGAGGCCGATCAGCCCCTGCAGCGCGGGCGTGGCCGCGCGCATCATGGTGGTCAGCGGCATGGGGATCTGGGCCCGCACCGGCCAGTCGGCCGGACTGGTGCCGCCCACGTAGTACATGTTGGGCTTGGTGTCGGACTGGGCGTTGACCACCCGCACGGTGCGGTCCTTGTTCTCGGCCAGCAGGATGGCCGCTTCGGACCCGGGGTCGTTGATGTCGCCGAAGACACGGGCCTTGGTGGGGCAGGTGTCCACGCAGGCCGGGGCCAGGCCGGCGGCCCGGCGCTCCGAGCAGTAGTTGCACTTGTCGGCCACGTTGAGCCGGGGGTGGCGGTAGCGCGCACCATAGGGGCAGGCCGGGATGCAGCTGCCGCAGCCGATGCACAACCCCCGGTCGATCTTGACGATGCCGTCGGCCTCGTCGCGGTAGGTGGCCCCGGTGGGGCAGGCGGTCACGCAGGTGGGCTCGGAGCAGTGCATGCAGCCGCCGGGCTGGAACTGGCGCCCGGAGGCCGGGCCCTGGGCGTAGCTGGCCTCGCTCTGCTTGATCCAGTTGCGCCAGAAACCCCGGGGGACGCCGTTGGCCACCTTGCAGGAGGCCATGCAGCCCTTGCAGTCAATGCACTTGGCCGCGTCCACGACCATGGCGTACTGTTTCTTTCGGGTCTTGGTGGTGGCGCTCATGCCGCCTCCTTCCTCGTCACGGTGACGAAGGTCTCATGCATGGCCGCGTTGCCGGTCATCTCGTCCCAGCCGTCCTCCAGCAGGGCGGCGATGGAGGCGCCGTTGCCGTGCACCAGGCTCAATCCCGTGGAAAGCGCTCCGTACCCGGTGAGGGTATAGACCGTATCCTCGCGTATGGCCTCGGTGACTTCGGCCCGCAGCTCGCCCGTGCCCGCCTTGCTGGAGACCTCCACCAGGTCGCCGTCGGCGATGCCCAGGCGCTTGGCCGTATGGGGGTGCATCCAGAGGGTGTTGGTGGACACGAACTCGTTGAGCAGGGGGTTGTCCTGGGTGGCCGAGTGGGTGTGCACCGCGCTGCGGCCCACCACCAGGCGCAGGCCGCCGCCCTTGGGATGGGCGGGTGGCTGGTACACGGGCAGGGGGTCCAGCCCCATGTCCTGGTAGCGCTGGTTGAAGAGCTCGATCTTCTTGGACAGGGTCTTGAAGATGCGCCCCTCGTAGATGCCGTACACCTTGGAGGCGTTGTAATAGACCCCGTCGCGGCGCAGGATGTCCTCGGCTTCGGGCAGTCCCTCCAGCTGGGCCGTGCGGTACTCCTCGACGGTGAAGTCGAAATACTGGCCCAGGTCCAGCCGCTCGGCCAGCCCCTTGCAGATGTCGAACATGGGACGGGTGTCGTAGAGCGGCTCGGTCACGGGGTCGCGCTGCACCACGCAGGCGCAGGCGCTGGAGCCCTGCAATCCGGCCGCCGGGTCGGCGCGCTCCAGGTAGGTGGGAGCGGGCAGCACCAGGTCGGACATCCAGGCCGTGTCCGTCATGAGGATGTCGGTGGTGACCACGAAGTCCATGGCCTCGAACATCTTCATGGTCTTGGCCCGGTTGGGTCCGGTGCCCATGGGGTTGGTCTTGTAGATGAACCAGCCCTTGACCGGGTACGGCTTGCCCGAGAGCACGGCCTCGCGCATGAGGGTGAAGGCCCCCTCCTCCTCGAACATCATGGGCACACGCCCGGCGTCCGCGCGGTCAAAGGGGTTGTCGTCGTACCAGGGTGGTGAATAGGGGATGCCGCCCTTGAGCCCCACCTGGCGCGCGCCCAGCAGGCCGCCGGGCCGGTCCCAGTTGCCCAGCAGCGCGTTGACGATGGCGAAGCTGCGGCGGATCTGGGTGGAGTTGGAGTAGTCGGAGCTGCGGCGTCCCGGGTAGACCATGGCGCGCGGCGCGGCACGGGCCATTTCCCGGGCCATGCGCACGATGGCCTGGGCCTCGACGCCCGTCTCGTGGGCGGCCCAGCGCGGGTCGTAGCGGCGCACGTGCTCGCGCAGCTCGTCGATGCCGTAGCAGCGCTCGGTCACGAACCGCTTGTCGTACAAGTCCTCGAAAACGAGGACGTGGGCGATGGCCAGCATCAGGGCCATATCCGTGCCCGGGCGGATGGCGTACCATTCGTTGGCCAGGGCCGCGGTCTTGGTGAAGCGGGGGTCCAGGACCACCAGCTTGCAGCCCTCCTTCATGGCGGATACGAGGTCCATGGAGTCCGGCGTGACCAGCGCCTCGAAGCGGTTGGCCCCGGCCATGAGCACGTACTTGGAATGGAGCACGTCGGCGAAGGGCACCTCGCCGTAGGTGTCCAGGAAGGCCCGGTTGTTGGAGACCAGGCAAAGGGACTCGTGGCTGGTGATGTTGAAGGATCCGTAGACCTCTGCGAAGCGGTGGACGAACTTGGACTGCAGGTCGCTGCCCGCAGTGAACAGGGTGCCGCAGCGGGTGTACTTCCCGCCAAGCTCCTTGAGCTTGTCCGCGGCCATGTCCAGGGCCTCGTCCCAGGGAATGCGCTTGAACTTGCCCTCGCCCCGCTTGCCGTCGCGCAGCAGCGGATGCTTGAGGCGGTCGGGGTTGTAGAGCTGGGCTACCCCGGCGTTGCCTTTGGCGCAGAGCATGCCCCGGGACTTGAGGAACTTGGGGTTGGGGTCCAGCTTCCGAACCACGCCCTCCTGGTCCACCCGGGCGATGAGGCCGCACTTGTTGAAGCACATGTCGCACACGGAGTAGCGGGAATCCCAGTCCGGGGCCTTGGCTTCGGGCACCCGGGCCGAGGCCCGGCCGGGTCCGGCTACGGACCCGGCCGTGGCGGCCGCGGCGGTAAGGCCGGCCGCCTTGAGGAAGCCGCGCCTGGTGAAACGGGGGGAGTCACTCGTCATGACCTGCTCCCTTGACCTGACGGTCTAGCTGCACTTGGCCGGAGTGGGGGAATCCTTGGCGAAGTCGTGCATGTAGGTGAAGATGTCCTTGCGGTCGGAGTCGGACAGGCCGCCCCAGGAATCCACGCAGGGAATCTCCTGCCAATTGGTGAAGGTCTCGATCCACTTGGCCTGGGTCATGGTTGCGGGGCTGAGGTCGCCGCCGTCACCTCCCGCCACGTGGCACCCGGCGGTGCGGCAGTTCTTGCGGAAGAGATATTTGCCCTTGCGGAAGTTGCCGTCCGGCTCAGCGGCCAGGGCGACACCCACCAGTGAAGTGACCAGAAGGACCAGGGACAGCAGAGCGATGATCTTGCGGGACATGATAACCCTCCTCAGGTTGTTGTCTCGCCCGGACGCATGCGCTCCGGGCGTGGCATCCATGGCCCTTAAATACCCATAGGGGGTATGGGTGTCAACGAGATTGTCACACTTTTCATCCTCCCGTCACCGGCCATAATCGGAAAACTAAATCCTGTCGGAATCTTGCTGCCGAATATTTTTTTCCCTCGCCATACGAGCAATTCCGGGCGAATGCGAATGAGGGGACGGCAACCATATGGCCGCTTGGCGACCAGCGGCGGTACGCTGACGAGAAACCAACGCTATACGCTACGGGGGTATGGGAAACAGGAACGACCATGGGACAGCAAAGCCGGAAAGGCGCACGGCTCGGAACGGTCGAGAGTCGGGGGCACCAGTGGAAATGCGATGATATGTATCGGACAGGCAGGCGAGGCGTCCCCTCGGCTCCGTACCACCACTCGCTACACGTGGCACCGGATCGCGGGCGGAAACAGCCCCCGGGAATCAGATGCGAAACCCGGCGGGAAGCAACCCGCCAAACCAGGAAGCGCCCGCCCAGGACAACCACCCGATTGACTGCCGCCCTCCCCGATTATAGGAACAACCCACCCGCCCGGGTGGTGGAACTGGCAGACACAGGGGACTTAAAATCCCTGGGCTACGGCCATGCGGGTTCAAGTCCCGCCCCGGGCACCATCTTTTCTTCCCTTCTTCCCATTTCTTCCTTTTTCAATTGAAGCCTGGGCGAGTAGCGGCACGTCGCTGCCCTCCCAGGCTTTCCCGTTATGCTGTTCGTGAAATTTTTTCCCGAATTCGGCACTTCCGCAGGGTAGAACCGGCCAGACCGGTTCTTGTCAATTCGCTTTTCATGCTATACTCATTTGCTTTCCGTATCATTTGCCTTTGAAAAACCGCTCATGGAACCCAGGAACGCAAAAACCGTACACCCCCCTTTTCCGGGCCCGTCCGCGCATCGCGCCCTTGACGGCGAGTCGCTCTCCCGGAATTTCGACATTCGTCCGGTGACTTCGCCGAGCGGGCTGCGGGAGTGCATCGATTTGCAGCGGGAAATCTGGGGGCTGGACGAGGCCGGGGCCACCTCGCCCATCACCCTGGGGGCGCTGGCCATGGAGCCCTCCCCCGCCGGCCTGGTGCTGAGCGCATACCGCGACGGGCGCATGGTGGGGATGGCCGTTGTGCTGGCCACGATGGACGAGCGCACCGCCTACGGGCACATGCTGGGCGTGCTGCCCGGCGAGCGGAACACGGGCCTGGGTTCCGAGCTGAAGCGTGTGGTTTTCGAGGTTTTGCGGCGGAAAGGGATGCGCCGCTTCCGCTGGACCTTCGAGCCCATGGAGAGCCGCAACGCCCACCTGTACGTCAACCGGTTCGGCGCGCGCTGCCTGGCCTACAAGGTGGACTGCTTCCAGGTGGAGAGCGGGATGCACCAGGGTTTGCCCCTGGACAGGCTGCTCGCCGAGTGCGGATTGGACGCGCGGCCCGAACGCAAACCCCGTCCGCCCCGGAGCGGCCTGAAGGGAGCCCCGGTGGCCGCCCCCGGGCGGATGCCGTTCGCCGAGGCCGTGCTGCTGCCGATCCCGTCCGACCTGAACAGCCTGAAGGAGCGGGACATGGGCGCGGCGATGGCCTTCCGGCTGGCCACCCGCGAGGTGCTGCTTGAGTACCTGAACCGGCGGGGGTACGCCGTCTCCGCCTTCTTTCCCCCCGATCCGCCGGAATCGGACAGGGCGCACTACCTGCTGACCAGGGAGAGCCCCTCGTGAGCAGCGGGGTGGCCGTCTCCAGCCTGACGCGCGCCGCCCTGGACGCCGGGAGCAAAGACTACCTGCGCAAGGACCAGGACGGCGGCGGCACCATCCACCGGCCCGGACATCCCGCGCCGCACCGGTTCGACATCGGCAGGAACACCGACGGCTTCTCCCCCCTGGTGGACCGCGCCCTGCGCTCGCCCGAGCTTTCCGGGCTGCTGGCCGGGAGCCTGAGGCACTATCCGGAAAAACATCCCCCGGGCCTGCGCCGCCTGCTGGCCGCCCCCACGGCGTGCCGCCGGACTGGCTGCTTTTCGGCGCAGGTCTGGAGCAGCTCATCGACCAGATCAGCCGGGCCCTGCTGGAGCCCGGCGCGCGGGTCCTGCTGCCCGTGCCCAACTTCGACCCCTTCGAGACCTTCTCCCGCCGCATGGGCGCGGAGGTGGACCCGCTGCACCCGCCCGGCCTGCGCTGGGACCGGGCTGTCACCCGCGAGGCGGCCGAACGGCTGCGGCACGGCCGGTTCCGGCTGCTCTGGCTGAGCAACCCGGTCAACCCCACGGGCCAGCACATCCCCGTGGCGGAGATAGGCCGGATGGTGAAGGCGGCTCGCCTCGCAGGGACAGCCGTGGTGGTGGACGAGGCCTACGGCGAATACACGGACCGCCCCGAAGGCGTGGTCAGCGCGTCCCGCTTCCTGGCCGAGGCGCCCAACCTGCTGGTGCTGCGCACCTTCTCCAAGGCGCACTGCCTGCCGGGCGGCCGGGTGGGCTACCTGCTCTGCGCCAGCGGCGGACTGCGGAAAGCGGTGGACGCCTACCGCCCCATGTTCCCCGCGCCCTGGATATCCCTGCACCTGGCCAAGCTGGCCGCCAGCGACCCGGACCACGCAACCCGCGCGCGGGAAATGGCGGCCGGGCGGCGGACCCGCTTCCTGGCCAACGCTTCCAGACTCCCCGGCTTCCAGTTCCTGGCCTCGGACACCAACACCATCATGTTCCGCCACCACCAAGCGGACGCCGACACCCTCCACGCCGCCCTGGCCGCGCGCGGCTTCCTCACCGCCAACCTGAATAGCCTGACCGGCATCCAGGGCCACAACTGGCTCCGCCTGACCCTGCACCGCGACGAACTGAACGATGCCTTTCTGCAAGCCTGCCGCAAGGCTGTGCAGTACTTGGGCTGAGGAGAGGGTAGGATCAGAAAAGCTGGGGAAGGCCCTGCCTGATGGCAGGGAGGAGAGGTCCTACGCCATCGACTTTTGCCCATTCAAGGCCGGGGGCAAATCATCAATGTATCTTGTTAATACAGGCAAGCCCTATGGACCGTAGCACCCGTTATCGCGTCTCTTTTCAGAAATCCATTTTTCAACTACAGGGCTTTGGCTGGATTCGGTCCCAGGCTTCCTGAAAGGCAAACGTACTATACGATTTCGGTTGCAGCCAGAACGATACCTTTCCGTTCTTCTCGCCTCGATGGGCCATTTCCCTGACCTCTCCAGGCTTCAGGATGTAGCAGACGGGGTCATGGCGGACCTTGGTGACAAAGACCCAGTAGTCCCCCATTATTTTCTCTAGTGAAGTTCCCAGCGGCACCGGATTTTTCTTGCTTAACGCCTTCACCTGAATACCGAGAAAACTACTGCCGTCACTGGTATACATAACGAGATCGATTCCTCTGGCATTGCGTGCAGTTGGCATCACGTTCCATCCAAGCTGAGAAAGGCGATAGCTCGCATAGTACATGCCGATATTCCCCACTACCTGACTATTCAACTTCATAAATCCCTCGCATATCTTTCATCACTAGTATTCAGTTGGATTGAGCAATAGCTGGTTGACTGGCAAGGGGCAAGGTGAAGGGAATTATCCTGCCATATGGACCACATCAATAGTCCCCCCCCTTGTCTACCCATACGTCCCAGCCGCCGCGTGGACCCGGTCGGTGAGGTGGATGAAGTCGGGGGGGGACGCGGTCGGTGGTTTCCCGCCGGATGGCCTCGGGCAGGCCGTGCATGGCCTCGGCGGCGGCCGCGGCCATGGAGGCCACGGTGTCGGTGTCGCCGCCCGCGGAAACCGCCTTGCGCACCACGCCCTCGAAATCCTCCGCCGCCAGGAAGGCCGCCAGGGCCACGGGAACCGACTCCTCCGCCAGGGCCGTGGGCGTGCGGGCTGGCGGCCAGCCCAGGTGGTAGCGCGGCAGGAGCCGGTTGATCCCGGCGCGGATGTCCGCCTTGCTCCGCCCCTGTCTGGCCCAGTACACGGCCGCGGCCACCGCCCTGGCCCCGTCCACGCCCTCGGGCGTGTCGTGGGAGACGCGGGCCTGCTCTCCGGCCGCGCGCAGCAGGTACGCCTCGTCTCCAGCCAGCCAGGCCAGGGGGCTGACCCGCATGGCCGCGCCGTTGCCCTTGCTGGGCATGGCCCGGCCCGGGTCGTCCACCCAGGTCAGGAAGTTGGGGCCGAAGCCTGCGCGCGGGAAACGGCGCACCCATTTGCGCAGGGTCGCGGCCGGGTCCAGGCCGTCCAGCCAGGCCTCGGCCACGGCGCAGGTCAGCACCGTGTCGTCGGTGAAGCGCGACCCCGGCGTGAACAGCTTGAATCCCGGCGCGGGCGCGCCGCCGCCCTCGAACCGGCTGCCGATGATGTCGCCCGCCATGGCTCCCAGCATGCTCCGCTCCTTGGCCGGGGTTGCTCCCCCGTCAGCCTGCAGCATAGCGCGGCCCGCACCAGGAAAAGCGCGGCGCGGAACCGCCCCTACAATATCTCGATGATCCGGATGGTATTCTTGAGGTTGAGGTAGCCCGCGTAGCTCTGGATGTATTCCAGACCCATGGCGTTGATTTCGTGGCCCTGGGCCATGATTTTTGTCTTCTGGCCCTTGCGCTCGGAGTAAAGGTCCTCGCCCAGAATCATGCCCACCTTGAGGTCGGAGAGGGGGACTTCGCGGATGCGGTAGGGCTTCTCCTCGTCCAGGGCGGCCTGCAGGGACTCCAGCACCTTGGGGTCGTAGCGGGGGTCGCCTCGCATCTTCTCCACCACGGCCGCCCTTTCCCTGTCACCGGTCTTGGCCGGTTCGGCCGTTTCGGACAGGGCGCGGTCGTAGTCCATGAGCGTCTTGACGATGCGCGAACCCAGCGGGATGGAATCGCCCGCCACGCCGTCCTCGGGAATGCCGGAGCCGTCGTAGTTCTTCTCCGCGTACCGGGCTATCTGGGCCACGTTTTCCAGTCGGGGGATATGGGAGATGAGCTTGCCCGAGACCTCCGGGTACTGCTTGTACAGCTCGCGGTCCCCGCTCTTGAGGTCCTTGCCCCATTCCACACGCTCCCGCACCTCTTCCGGCAGCAGCACATAGCCCAGTTGGGAGAGGATGGCCGCGGACTCCGTGGCCCACACGCTCCTGTCGCCGAGGTCCTTTCCCACGAAGCGCAGCAGCGGCAGGATGCGGCCTATGCGCTCCGAGGCCTCTGCGTTGAGCATGTGCATCATCTCGCCCATGAGTTTCATGGCCCCCGCCACAGTCTGCTCCAGCAGGTCCTTCTCGCTGCGCAGGAGTTGGTACTGCCGCAGCCCGGCCTTGATGACCTCGGCCAGGGTCTCCTTGGGGCAGGGCTTGGTCAGCAGCCGGAAGATGTTGCCCGTGTTCACGGCGTCCACCGCCACCTGCAGGTTGGCGTAGGCGGTCAGCAGCACGCGTACCGTGTCCGGACTCACGCGCCCCACCTCGGCCAAAAACTCCACGCCGTCCATGCCGGGCATCTTGTAGTCGGAGATGACCACGGCGTACGGCCCGCCGGTGCGCACCTTCTCCAGCCCGGTCTTGCCGTCCGTCGCGGTGTCCACCAGGAGGCGGCGCGACAGCACGCGCTTGAAGGAACGCAGCAGGTTCTCGTCGTCGTCCACCAGCAGCAGCTTGTATTCCATGGGTCAGTTCCCGTTTCGCTCCCCGCCGGGCGGTTCCATGGGGAGGCGGATGAAGAAGGTCGTCCCCTTGCCCGGAGTTGAGTTGAAATCGATTTCCCCGCCGTGCTTTTCCACCACCACTGCGTGGGTGATGGCCAGCCCCTGGCCCGTTCCCTTGCCCACCTCCTTGGTGGTGAAGAAGGGATCGAATATCCTGGGTTGATCCTCCTCGGCGATACCCGTGCCCGTGTCCTTGACCTCGAGCACCGCGTTGGCCCCCTCCGCGTAGGTCCGGACGGTTATCCGCCCCATTTCCCCGCTGCCCCCATACCGCTCGGTGACGGCGTGGGCGGCGTTGACCACCAGGTTGAGGATGGCTTGGTTGAGGTCCGCGGGGTAGCCCTCGATGACGGGCAGCCCCTCCTCCAGGTCCGAGACCAGTTCCGCGTCGTACTTCCACTCGTTGCGGCAGACGTTGACCGTGCTCTCCACCGCCTCGTTGAGGTCCACTTTTTCCCTCCGCTTGCCGCCCGGGTGGGAGAAATGCTTCATGGAGCCGATGATGCTGGAGATGCGCTCCACCCCCTGCACCGATTCCTCCAGGGCCTCGCGCGATTCCTCCATGTAGAAGTCCAGCCTGTCGCGCAGGCCGGGCGCCAGCTCGCCACGCACGGCCCCGGCCGCATCGCCGCCGCGCTCCACCGCCTCCCTGGCCCGCTCGCAGGCGCGGATGTAGTTGGTGTAGTATTCGCAACTTTCCTTGAGGAAATCCAGGTTGTTGGCGATGAATTGCACCGGGGTGTTGATCTCGTGGGCGATGCCCGCCGCCAACTGCCCTACTGACTCCAGCCGCTGCGAGATGGCCAGTTGCCGCTCCAGATCCTTGCGCTGACTGATGTCGAAACAGACGAATACGTAATACGGGTGGGCCTTGATGGTCACTTCCAGCACGGACAGCGAAACCGGCACGAGCCTGTCGTCGGGCCGCCGCAGCACGTGCTCCTGGCTGATGATGCGCCGTCCCCCCAGGCTCTTGCCGTCGCCGTAGCCCAGGTCCTGGAAGGCCAGCACCTCCCGGGAGGACCGCCCCACCACCTCCTCGCGCCCCCGTCCCAGCAGGTCCAGCCCCATCTGGTTGGCCTCAACCACTTCCAGGTCCCGCCGGTCCACGATGAAGAATGCCGCGCGGATGCCCTGGATGAGCGACTTGAGCAGCTGCTCGCGCTCCCGCACCGCCTCTTCCGCCCGCTTGCGCTCGGTGATGTTCCTGGCCGTGGCGAGAATTGCCGGACGCCCCTGGTATTCGATGATCTTGGCCGTGATCTCGGTGGGCACCGTGGTGCCGTCGGAGCGAACGTGCTCGGTCTCGAAAAAGGTGTATTCCTTTTCACGGATTTGCTTGATGCGCTCCCCGACCCTGTCCGCGAACTCTGGGCTGTCGATGTCCGCCGGGCTCATGCGCAGCAGTTCCTGGCGGGTGTAGCCCAGCCGCTCGCAGGCCCGCCTGTTCACGTCCAGAAAGCGCCCCTCGAGATCGTGCACGAAGATGGCGTCGCCCGAGGAATCGAACAGGCTGCGGAACTTTTCCTCGGAGCTGCGCAGGGCCTCCTCGGCCAGGCTGTCCGCGGTCACGTCGCGCAGCAGCAGCATCCACCCTCCGGCGTAGGGGCCGTGGCGCAGCGGCGTGCTCCACACCTCGTACACGGCCTGCTCGTCCACGGCGCGCAGCTCCACCCGTCCGCCGTGGTCCATGCCTTCTCCCACCACCCGCATCAGCGGCGTATCCAGAATGGTCTCGAACCGACCTGCCCGTCCCGTGACGCGGCGCAGGATGTGTTGGGCGTTGCCGTTGGAGACTTCCACGTGGAGGTGCTTGTCCAGCAGGAACACTCCTTCGGGCAGTGCGCCCAGGAACTGGCTGAGGCCCTTGCGCTCCTCGGCCATGAGCTCCCGCAGCCGCTCCACCGACTCCGAGGCCTGTCCGGCCAGGGCGTAGAGCATCCTGACCTGCCCCAGGTTGAAGGCGTTGACCGTTCCGGACCCGACCAGGATGACCCCGGCCACCTCCCGGTTTCGGGTAAACAATGGCACCTGGAAGGACGACCGCAGCGCGTCCAGGCTCCCCATCCCCTCCATGGCCGCGCAGTCCGCCACCCGTGCGGAGGGAGCGGCCTCCCTGGCGGCCCCGCCCGTGAACCGCTCGACGGTCCTGGCCAGCCTGCCCGCCACATACTCCTTGATGCCGTCCGAGGCGGGCACGGCGCACTGGATGCTGACGTCCAGGCCGTCCTCCCTGACCAGGGCGCCGGCCACCACGTCGTAGTTCATGACCTGGTGCAGGTTGTTCATCAAAAGCCGCAGCAGCTCGCCGTAGTCCAGGGTGTAACCCAGCTTGCCGGAAAGCTGGTTGAGGATTTCCAATTCGAAGGACCGGTGGCGCAGTTCCTCGGCCGACCGCTTGCTCTCGTCAATGTCGGTGACGATGCCCTCCAGGGCCACGGGGTTCCCGTCCGCGTCCCGCACCAGCACGTTGCGCTGGCTGAGCCACTTCTGTGCGCCGTCCGGGGTGACGATCCTGTACTCGGAGACCGGCTCCACTTCCCCGCGCATCAAACCCTTCCACTTCCGCCGGAAGTACTCCCCGAAATCCGGGGCCAGAATACCACCGATGAAGGCCGGGCTGGCGTAGAAATCCTCCGGCGGGTAGCCCATGACCGCCTCGCAGGCCGGGCTGACGTACTCGTACTTGCCTTCTGGCAAGGACATGCGGAAGATCATGTCCCGGGCGTTCTCCGCCAGCCTGCGGAAACGCTCCTCGCTGGTCCGCAGGGCCTCCACCGCCTGCTCGTGCTTCCGCCCCCGGCGCAGAGTGACGAGCCCGTGGGCCAGCTGTCCGGCCAAATGCCGCAGCAGCTCGACCTCCTCGTCGTCAAAGGCGTCGGTCTCGTAGGCGTAGATGTTCAGTACGCCCAGACAGGAGTCCTCGGAGCACAGGGGCAGGGAAAGGCAGGAGGCGAAGCCCCGGTCCATGGCCGCCTGGCGCCAGGGCTTGAAAAAGGGATCCGTGGCGATGTCCCGGGCCATCTGGGGCTTACGCAGACGGATGGCCCGTCCCCCCGGTCCCTGCCCCGTGGCCGACTCGTCCCAGGTCAGGCGGATGTTCTCCACGTAATCGTCCCGCATTCCCCAATGGGCCACGGGCCGCACGGTCTTTGCCGGGTCGTCCATGGCGAATCCCACCCAGGCCATGCTGTAACCGCCCGTTTCCACCACGATGCGGCAGACGTCGCCCAGCAGGGTGTCCTCCTCCCCGGCGCGCAGCAGGGCGTCGCTGGAGTCGCGCAGCACCTTCAATGCCCGGTTGGACCGCCGCAGCGCCTTCTCGGCGCGCTTGCGTTCGCTGATGTCGCGGTAGAACCAGACCCGGCCCCAGTAGGTGCCGTCCGGGTCGCGCACGGCCCGGGAATGCCGCTCCAGCACCCGCCCCCCGGTCAACTGGATTTCGCGGCCCGTCTCGTTCTCGTCCGGTGCGCCCATTAAACGCTTGGCCTCGGCGATAAAGCCGTCCGGGTCAGCCAACTCCCGCCGCACGGCCTCAAGGGCGCGGTTGCCGTCGGCGGTGTCCATGACCTCGCCGCTCACCCCCCAGATATCCATGAATCGGCGGTTCCAGGAGAGCAGGCGCGAGTCCGGGGCGCTGAGCACCACCCCGTCCGGCGAGGCCTCCATCTGGGCCTGGAGCAGCGCGAGGTTGTAGCCCAAGCGCCGCTCCGCCTCCCGGTGTTCGGTGAGATCCTGGGACACGCCCACCATGCGCGACGGCCGGCCGTCCTCGTCGTATTCCATCTCCCCGCGCACCTTGAGGTGGCGCACCTCCCCGTCGTTCTCGCGCACCACGCGGTGCTCCAGGTCGTAGGCAACGCCCTCGGTCCTGGCCGTCTGGAAGGCCCGGCGGATTTCCCCCGCGTCGTCGGGATGAGCCAGTTCCAGCAGTTCCCCGGTGCGAAGGCCGTTGCGCGAGGTGCCGTGAATCACTTGCCAGTTGCGGGAGAACCACCAGGTGTCCTCGACCAGATTCCACTCCCAGGCCCCGACGCCCGCCAGCCCCTCCGCCGTGGTCAGCAGGTCCCGCTGGCGGCGGATTTTCCTGGCCGCCTCCTTGTGCAGAGTGACGTCCTGGAACATGACCAGCCAGACCCCGGCCTCTCCGCCGAAACCTCCCGCCTCGGCCGCATCGATGCGGTACCAGCCCACCGACCCGTCACTGGCCGCGAGCCGGACCTCGAACCCCCGGTCCTCAACATCCTTTTCCGGGGACAGCATCTTCACAAAGGCGTCAAAGTCATCACTGGAGGTGAAAAGGCCCCGCAGTCCGTCGGCCAGTTGGGCGTCGTCGTAGCCGAACGACTCCCTGAAAGCGGGGTTGCCCACCAAGAGCCGTCCCCGGGAGTCGACAAAGACCTCGCACACGGCCGACTTCTCGAACACCAGCCGGAAGCGCCGCTCCTGGTCCACCAGGAACCGGTTCAGGGAGTCGCGCTTGATCTCCTCGATGCTCTCGTCCAGCCGGTCCAGTCCGGCCAACAGGCCAGGGTCGAGCCGGCAGTCCTCCAGCAGCAGGCCACGCAGGCTCCGCCTGAGGCCATCCAGGCATCGCATGAGTTCCGAGTGCGGAATGGACCAGCCGCCCCGCCGGAAAACCCGATCCACATGCGATTCCCCGGTCGGGCCACCGTCATCGGACAGGGACGCCTCCACAGCCGCCAGCAGGCCGCCGCAGACCTCGTCCAGGGCCTCGCCCGTCAGCGCGGCCGCGTGGAGGCTTTCGCTTCTGGCATCCTCGCGGCATTGCCGCAGACAGTTCTCGCGATTGTCGCCAATGAGGCGGAGCAGCTGTTCCCGGGGCTGGCTGTCCGCGGCGCTCATGACCGGCCTCCCCGCCCCCGGGGACCTGGCTCTCCAACCGTGAACGCTCCGCCCCGGCCAACGTCGCTGACGAACGCCTCCTGGCGGACAGGCATCACCGCCCCTCCCCCGGCCGCAGGCTCGAGCCCGTGCCCTCCAGCAGCGGCCCCAGGCGCGGCAAAAGCATGCCGCCGGTAAGTTCCACCAGCAGTTCCACGAGGTTGCGGCGGAAGTCGTCCAGTCCGTCCTCCAGTTCCCCCGCCAGTTCCGGATCGCCGGCAGCGGCGGAGAGGTCCAGGCCGCCCTCGACCACCCGTATCCGGCCGAAGGCGGGACGGCCCGCGGCCGTGGCGCGGCGCGCGTGCTCCAGCAGGGCCTCGGCGGCCTTGCCCCCCAGCACTTCGGCCAGCCGCTCCCGGGCCGTGTCCCCGGCTTCGCGAATACGCCGCGGCTCCGGCGACGCGCCGGTCCCCGCTTCGGCCCCGGTGTCGCTCCGTTCTCCAGCCATGGTCCCCTCCGTTCCGCCGGGCTACCCTTCTCCCTTGAAGTACGCGAGGGCCTCGCTCGGCTCCATGGGTTTGGCGAAATAGAAGCCTTGCGCCTGGTGGCAGCCCAATTCCTTGAGCATGTCCACCTGCTCCCGGGTCTCGGCCCCCTCGGCGATGATCCGGAAGTCCATGTTCCGGGCCAGGTCCACGATGGTCTTGATGATCTGGCGGCCGCCCGCGCTGGCCTCTCCGCTGACGAAGGACCTGTCCACCTTGAGGGAGTCCACCGGGAAACGTCGCAGGTAGCCCAGGGAGGAATAGCCCGTTCCGAAATCATCGATGGCCATGCGCACCCCTTTGCCGCGCATGCCCTCGAAGAAGCGCATGGCCGCCTTTGTGTCCCGCATGATCAGGCTTTCCGTGATCTCGATGTTGAGGCATTCCGGCGGCAGGCCGGACTCCCGCAGCACCCGGTCGATGAGCGCGGCCATACGCTGCTCCTCCAGCTGCCTAGGCGAGATGTTGAGGCTGACGACAAGCCCCCGGGCCTCGGGAACCTCCCGGTGCCACCTGGCCATCTGGGCGCAGGCCGCCCGCAGCACGAAGGCGCCCAGCCGGTTGATGAGCCCCGTGCTCTCGGCCACGGGGATAAACTCCTCTGGCGAAATCTCGCCCCGCTCGGGGTGAATCCAGCGCAGCAGGGCCTCGAAACCGACCACGCGTTCGTCTTGCAGGGAGATAACAGGCTGGTAGTGCACCCGGAACTGCTTGCCGCGAATGGCCCGGCGGATTTCGTTCTCCAGGGAGACTGCGTCGGCGACCTCCTGGAACATCTCCTCCCGAAAGACCTTCAGGCGGTCCTCGCCGCCCTCCAGCTTGGCCCTGTCCAGGGCCACGGCCGCGTCCCGCAGCACCTCCTCGGCCCCCGCGCGGGTATGGATGTCCATGACGATGCCCTGGGCGCACTCCACGTGGACCTCGGCATCGCCAACCCTGTACGCGCTGTTCAGGGAACGGCCGATCTCGGTCACTTTGGCCAGCAGGTTCCACCTGGACTCCATGCCGTCCAGCAGAATGCCGAACTGGTCCCCGGTGAGCCGGGCCAAGCTGTCCTCGGGAGAGGCGAGTTCGGCCAGGCGTGCGGCCACCTCCCGGAGTATGGCGTCCCCGGCTTCGTGGCCGTAGGTCTCGTTGACCCGCCGGAAGCGGTCCAGATCCAGCATGACCACGCCGCACTCCGTGTCCGCGTGGTCGCCCCGGTGCATAGCCTTGTGCACGTACTCCTTGAACAGGGCGCGGTTGGGCAGGCCGGTGAGGGGGTCGTGCAACGCGCTGTGGGCCAGTTGCTCCTCGTATTCCTTGCGCTGGGAAATGTCCTGGTAGATGGCGAAGATGCCGCCGATCTCGTCTTCCAGATAGAAGGGGTAGGCCTGAAACTGCACCGGGATCTCGCGGCCGTTCCTGGCGGTGCGCCGGGTCTCCCGCTGCACAGTCTTGCCCGCCAGCACGCTCTGGTGGATGGCTCCCCCCTCTTCCAGCAGGTCCTTGGGCACCAGGAAGTGCCGGCTCTGCCACTTGCGCACGTCCTCCAGGGCATAGCCGAACATGGCGGTGTAGCCCGGGTTGATGTCCATGACCCGGCCTTCCTCGTCCAGGATGGCGATGCCCAGGGGGGAGTTGTGGAAGAGTTGGCGGAAGTAGAGCCGTTGGACGTCCGCCGCCTCCTGCATCAGGCGCAGTTCGGGCAGGTCAAGCACCGTCAACACGCTGACCCGTTTCTCCGGCACCGGGCACATGAAGATGTAGACCGGCTTGATGGCCCCCTTGCGGTCCTGGAAGTCGGCGCCGAAGCCGCGCGGCACCACGTCGGGCTGGACCATGGCCAGGGCGTTGTAGCGCTTGAACTTGGCTGCCG
Organism: Desulfohalovibrio reitneri; assembly: GCF_000711295.1. Taxonomy (NCBI): domain Bacteria; kingdom Pseudomonadati; phylum Thermodesulfobacteriota; class Desulfovibrionia; order Desulfovibrionales; family Desulfovibrionaceae; genus Desulfohalovibrio; species Desulfohalovibrio reitneri. The sequence continues at coordinate 1,515,524 of NZ_JOMJ01000003.1, forward strand.
AGCTTTCGTCCAGAAACTCGTCGAAGCGGGCCTTGCCCTGGACGCGCTCCAGGTCCGCGGCGCAGAAGGCGGCGAAGGCGTCGTTGGCCCGGGGCACCCTGCCCTCCTCGTCCACCATGGCCGTGGCCAGGCCGGAGGCGGAAAAGAAAATCCGGTATGTCTCGGCCGAGTCGCGCAGGCTTTCACGGGCCTGCCTCTCGCGCGTCACGTCCGAAATGATGCCCTCCACGGCCCGCACCCGCCCGGCCGCCCCCTCGCGGATGAGCACGTTGCGCATCTTCACCCAGGACCTCTGCCCGTCCTTGCGCGTGATGGCGAAAGTGGGGTTTTTTCTGGCCCCCTGGATGAGCATGGCTTTCAAGCTGTGCGGGTCGAATTCCTCATCGTGAACGGCGATGCGGTACAGAAGCTCGGGATTCCCCATCAACTCCTTGGCATGGTAGCCGGTGACGTCCACGGCCGCGGTGTTGATGAACTCGAACCGCCCCCCGCCGGACATGTCGTACCGGAACACCATGTCCTTGATTTCGTCGCTGATGCTGGCGAAGCGGCGCTGGGCCTCACCCGCCGCGCCCGCACGCGCGCGGGCTAAAAGAAACCCGGCTCCCAGGCCGAGTCCCAGCCCAGCCAGGGCGATGATGAGTGTTTCAGACGGCATGCTCCCCTCGGGTTTTGCTTCTAGTTAATCAGTTATTCGACTTGGAATATGCTGTCAATGTAACGATATTTTAACTGGATACCACGCCCCAGCCTTAGCCATGGCGGCACCCTGCCCGCCCGTGCCGGACCTGAAAACTGAACAGGGGAACCGGAACAGGCCGCCGGGCAGGCGCACGCGGGCAAGGCGAGACCTCGCTGCCGCACGCACGCCTCGAACGGCAACGGGTCGCGCGGACGCGGCCGGTGGTGAGCAAAAGCCGGATAAAATGGGAACTGAGGCGAAGGACCGGCGGGCGGCCAGGAAAAGGCGGACGCGGCCTTCTGAAGACGGAATCAGCCCAGGCCGAACTGGGAAAGCAGGTCGTCGCAGCCTTCCTGGCCGTCCACCAGCTTGGCCCGACTTTCCCGCTTGACCGCCTCGGGGGCCTTTTCCGGGTCGCGCTCGTGCTCTTCCAGCATCAGTCCGGTGGAGACGTAAAGGTCCGTGACCAGTCCCTCCACTCGCTTGAGCGTTTCGATGGCGTGGCGGATGCGCTGCCCGGTGAGATCCTGGAAGGAAAGTGCGGTCATGATCTCCATGAGCTGCTCGTTCATGCCCGAGGCCAGTTCCCTGGCCCCCTCCGGCCCATCGGCCAGCATTTTCTCCAGCCTGGAGGCGGCCTCCATCTGCTTTTCCACGATATCCATGATCTTGAGGGAGGCTTCCTCGGTGGCCTGGATGACCGAGTCCAGCTCGCCGGTGGCCTGGTTGAGCAGCTCCTGTTCGTCGCCCGCGCCCTCGGCCAGCTTCTCCTGGCCCTGCCGGGCCTGGGAAATCTCGCGGTAGATGTCGGAGAGGCCCTGGCGCATGTCCTGGTTCATGGTCCGCAGGAAGTCGCCCTCGGAAACGGCCCGGGAGAGCGCCCTGGCCACTTCCTTCTCCACAAGCTCACCCAGTTCCGCCTTGACGATGCCCGCCACCTCGTTTGTCACCGCCTGCACCATTTCGCGGAGCAGCTTTTCCTGCAGGTCCGAAGTCATGCCGTCTCCTTGTCGCCCCCGCCCGTCTTGGCGAAGACATACCCCTGCCTGCCCGTACGCTTGAGGGCGTACATGGCCTCGTCCGCGCCCTGCAGCAGTTCGAGCACGTCCGTACCGTTGTCCGGAAAAACGCTGATGCCCACGCTGGCCCCCACCTCCACCTCGACCCCGCCGCCGATTTCGATGGGGCGGGCCAGGGCGGCCAAAAGCCGCTTGGCGGCCAGGGAGGCGTGGATGGTCTGGCGCAATCCCGAGGCCACCACCACGAACTCATCCCCGCCCAGGCGCGCGGCCATGTCGTCGCCGCGCACGCTGGCGGTCAGCCGCTCGCCCACGGTCTTCAGGGCCAAGTCGCCCGCGGCGTGTCCGTGGGTATCGTTGACGGGCTTGAACTTGTTCAGGTCCACGAAGAGGAAGGCGGTTTTCAGCCCCTTGCCCTCGGCGTCGCGCAGAATCCGCTCCGACCGTTCCAGCAGCATGGCCCGGTTGGGCAGCCCGGTCAGGGAATCCAGGGTGGCGCTCTCGCCGTCGGCCGAGGTCTCCTCCAGGGAGGCCAGCAGATGGATGCGGCCGCGCTCCGGCTCGGCCGCCATTGTGAAGGTCAGGGTCACGCCGGTGCGCCCCCGTGAGCGCACCCGGCAGCGCAGTTCGCCGACCTCGCCGCCGCCGGGAAGGGAGTGAAGGATCTCCATCGCCTTTTCCCGGTCGCCCTGGTGCAGCAGTTCGGGGAACGGCAGGCCAATCACATCCTCCGGCCGCCAGCCCACACCGTGCCAGCGAGGGTTGGCGGAAAGCACGCGCAACCCCTCCGCCTCGACCTCGCAAGCGAGGTCGGAGCAGTGGCGGAAATAGAACTCTATGGCTCGCATGCTGGGCTCCCCCGGGCGCTGCCTGGCGGCGGAAAAAACGATGCTAGGCCAGTCGTTTGACGGCCTCGTGGCGGCGGGAAACGGAAACGCCCCATCCTGTCCCCGAATCCTCATACTCACCGAGTGAAAAAGAAACGTCAATGCGGCATTGCGAATAGGGACGGCCCCGAATCCCTGGCCGACCTCAGACCAGATCCACCCGCTCGAAGCGCATGGCCTCCAGGTCCACCAGGAGCATGGCCCCGGAAAGGGAGGAGGTGCCGCCGGACAGCAGGCGCACGGACTCGGCGGCTTGCAAGGAGGCCAGGGTCCAGACGATGGGGCCGGGGGTGCCCAGGCTTTCCTCCACGGAACGCCCGTCGCCAAGCATCTCCGCCGGGGAGGGGCCGCCCGGCTCCACCACGGCCAGCCAGCCGGTCCAGCCCGCCACCCCGGCCGACACCAGCCGCACCCCCTGCCGGGCGCAGGCCGAAGCCAGGGCGCGGCGGTGGGCCAGCCCACCCAGGCAATCCATGGCCAAGTCCGCACCGCGCACCAGGTCGTTCATGCCCGCCTCTTCCAGGAAGGAGCCGATGGTCTCCAGGTGGGTGCAGGAGCCCAGCTGCGCGGCCCGCTCCAGGGCCGCACCGGACTTGGCCCGATTGCGGTTGGCCGTGGTGGCCAGCAGTTGCCGGTTTTCATTGTGCTCGGCGAAGACGTCGCCGTCAGCCGCCCGGATGCGGCCCACCCCGGCACGGACAAGAAGTTCCAGCACCACTCCGCCCAGGCCGCCCAGCCCGGCCATGGCGCAGGTGGAGCGCACCAGGGCCAGTTGCCCGGCACAATCCAAGGTCTCGAAGTTGCGCAGCCGGGCCACGGGGACCACTCCGGCCTCCAGGGCCGCCTCCTCGGCCCGGCGGCGGTCGAGGTTCCGCTCGGCGGCCCAGCCGTCCAACTCCTCGCCGGAGACCACCAGCCGGTCGCCCTCGCGCAGGGAGGCCGGACGGGCCAGAGCGCGCAATTCGTCGCGCCACTCGCCCGACCACTCCTCCGGACGCTGGGAGGGCCACTCGCTGGACCGGTCCCCGGGCACGCTACCCTCCGCCCACGGCGGGGAACAGCCCCACCCGGTCGCCCTCGGAAAGCTCCGAGTCCAGGGAGGCCTTTGCCCCGTTGATGAAGATGATCTTCAATTCCTCGGGCGGCAGGCCGAGCTCACCCGCCAGCTGGCCGATGGTTCCGGCCTCCGTCTCGTACCCCACCGGAGCCTTGGGCTCGTACTTCTTCAGTGTGGCGAAGCAGGTTATGTCTATGCGCATGCTTTCTTCTCCCCGATTCCGACCACAAAGACAAGGGCCGGAACCTCCCGGTCCCGGCCCTTTCATTTCTTTCTTTTCAGCGCTCTTCAACCCAGTCTCGCCGGGCTGCGTTTTCTACAATCCGCTATGCCTTAACCGCCTGCATCTCCTGGTACTCGAAGTCCCAGGTGACGTTGTGCGGCGGCAGCTGCTTGCGGAAGAAACGGGGCAGCTGGTCGTCCACCTCGGAGAACCCGGCGCGGCGGTTGAAGTCCACCTCGTCGTCCAGCACCTGCTTGCCCAGGGCCATAATGTCGTCCGGGGTGAAGTTCACGCCCGCCTTGGCCGCCACCATGTCGGCGATGACCTGCAGGGCGTCCTCGGTGTCCAGCACGGCGAAGGCCACGAACAGGCAGAACCCGGCGGAGTCCACGGCGTTGGTGGCGATCTGCAGGGTCTTGGACAACTCCACCTGGCCTTCCTTGGAGTGCGGGTCCACGTCGCCGCCGCAGGAGAGCACGTTCTGGCAGACGGCGTAGCCGGCGGTGTGGTCCGCGCCCTGCGGGGTGGTGGAGTAGGTCACGCCGATGCCCTTGACCGCGCGCGGGTCATAGGCGGGCAGGGCCTGGTTCTTGACCACCGGGATGCGGTCCACGCCGTAAGCGTCGGCCATGTAGGTGGTGCCGTTGCCCACCAGCTTGCCCAGGTAGCCGTACTCGCCCACGGCCTCGATGAGCTTCAGCGCGGCCGGGCCGTCGCCCCAGGGGATGAGGCCGCCCTCCATGGCCATGGCGATGGTGTTGCCCATCTCGATGGTGTCCAGACCCATGTCGTCGCAGGCGCGGTCCAGGCGGGCGATGTCGTCCATGTCCGAGATGGTGGTGTTGGGGCCCATGGCCCACAGGGTCTCGTACTCGAAGCCGGAGGTGACGTACTCGCCCTTCTCGTCCAGGTACTGCTGGGAGCACTGGATGGCGCAGCCCACGTGGCAGCCCTCGCGGGTCTTGCCGCCGCGCGCCTCGATGATTTCGTGCAGTTTCTCGCCGGAGACGTCGGCGGCGCGGTCGAAGCGGCCCTCTCGGAAGTTCTTGGTGGGCAGCGCGCCCGCCTCGTTGATGATGTTCACCAGCACGGCCGTACCGTAGGTGGGCAGGGCCTGGGAGGTGATGGCGTGCTCGCGGATTATCTCGGCCCAGCGCTTGGAGGCCTTGGTGAAGGCATCGGGGTCGGAGTACTCCACATTGCCCGCGCCGGAGTCGTCGACGATCACGGCCTTGACCCGCTTGGAGCCCATGACCGCGCCCATGCCGCCGCGACCGGCGGAACGGGCCGGACGGCCCTCCATGTCGGTGAACTGGATGGTGGAGGACTTGAGGCACTGCTCGCCCGCGGGGCCGATGAGGGCGCAGGTGGCCGAGCCGCCGTACTTGGCGTCAAGCTCCTTGGCGTACTCGTAGTTACCCTTGCCCACGGCCGGGGCGTCCTCGATGGTCACGCCGTCCTTGTCCACGCGGACGACCATGAAGGGGGCGTCACGCTCGGGCTTGTCCTCCAGCACGATGGCCGCCAGGTTCAGCTTGGCCAGCTTGCGGGAAACCACGCCACCTGAGTTGGACTCCTTGATGCCGCCGGTGAGGGGCGACTTGGCGCCCACGGAGATGCGGCCGGAGCTGGAGGCCTTGGTGCCGGTGAGCACCCCGGGAGCGAAGATCAGCTTGTTTTCCGCGGACAGCGGATGGCAGTCGGCGGGGACTTCGCGGTTGACGATGCGCGAAGTCAGGGCGCGGCCGCCCAGCCCGGCGTAGTCGCCCGCCTCTTCCAGGGTGAAGGTACGCTCGCGGGTGTTGATGCGCAAAATCTTGACCATGCTTTCCTCCTTGTGGCCGCGGTCCTTTTTTTCGCCGCGGACTGGTGACGGAACTGGTCATGATGAAGCAAATAAACTAGAGTATGTCCACCACTCAGCAATCAAGAAACCACGCGGTCTGAGGTGCTTATGCCACACGGGGAACAGGACGCCTTGTCCACCTTTCACTCAATCACTGTCCGGGCCGAGCACAAAACGCTTTTCCCCCTTCTTCGGGAGGGATTCGACATCCTGGCCGGGTCCGGGACCAGCCTGCAGTCGCTTCTCGGCGAGGACCTCGGCTTGAGCGGGGAGGTACTGGATTCGGCCTGCGCCACCGTCTTTCTGGACGGACATCCGGTGGATGATTTGGAAACGGCCAGGCTTCGGCCGGGCTGCCGCCTTGCCCTGTCCGGGGCAATGCCGGGAGTATGCGGCATCACCATGCGCCGTCACAGCCCGGTGGGCGGCATGCGTTCGGGCATCGCCCTCGCGGACGAGGCTGAAGAGGACGATACCCCGGACGCAGGAGAGGGGAGCTGCCGCGTGCTGCTCTTCAACCTGGCCCTGAATCAGGCCGGTCCGGCCTTCCTGGAGCACGGGGTGCTGGTGGAGGCCGCCAGGCTGCTGCGGGTGGACCCCGCGAACGTGGCCGGGGCCGAGCTGGACGGGGAGGCCGTGGAGTGGTCCGATCTGCTTCGCGGGCTGGACCCGCAGCGCATCGTGGTCGTCAGGACGGCCGCCTAGCGGGGCGGGGCGACACGCCGCCGGGCCTCTGGCCGGGCATGCGGACACGTCCCGAGCCGGCGGCGGCCACGGGCCGGACCGGCGGGTCGGGAGCGCCCGGCCACGCCGCGTTCGGGCTCCGAGCCGCCGCGGGGGACCAGGGCTAGTGCTTGGCCCAGCCCTGGTCCGGCTCCTCGCCCCCGGCGATGTCCACGTCCATGATCTTGCGCGGACGCACGCCCATGCGGTTGTGGTAGCCGGCCCGGCGCACCGAGACCCGCCCCACCTTCTGATAGAGCAGTTCCAGCGCGCCCCGGATCTCGTCCTGGGCGTGGGAGGTCAAGGCCAGCCCGGTCTTGCCGATGTCGTCCACAAAAACCTTGCGCGGCTCCTGATCGTCCACCCCGATGTCGATGAAGGTGGTGAAGTACTTCTCCAGCGGGCCGAGCACGTTCTCGATGAGATCGATAAGGTCTTCCTCGTAGAGTTCCTGTTCCATATCGCCTCCTGGCCCCGTGTCGGGGCGGGATTCGGGCATGGTAGCGGTTGCCCGCTTGATTGCAAGCCCATTGATTCCAGGGCGGCGTTTACACGATGCTTCGGCTGGTGCATAGTCTGTCCTGAAAACCTTGTCCCGCGAACCGCGACGGAGGACACCATGGAACGATCGGACTGGAGATGGGTCGGACGCTGGGTGAAAACTGCCGGCAAGGAGGAGGAACACCGCAAGGCCGCCGAGACCACCCGCGACCACTGGCGCGAGGTGGCCCTGGACGTGGGCCTGGACCCGGACAAGAACGTCACCCTGGCCGAATCCGAGAAGATGCTGGCCGTGGCCATCACCGAGCAGATGGACACCCTCTTCCGGGAGGAAGGCACTTCCTGGCAATATTATTGATGGGCCACGGGCCGGAGAGGGCGTCGTGCCGAAAGTGAGAAAAGCCAAGGACGCGGTGGAGGCCATCCTGGCGGACGCCAACTGGAGCGAGCGCCTGGGCGAGTTGGATAGCCTGGGGCTGAAACGCGTTTCAGGGGCGTTGTTCTCCCTCATCCTGAGTCCTTCCCCCGCCCTGCGCTGGCGGGCGCGAAAGGCCTTCGGCAAGGTGGCCGCCGACCTGGACGCGAGCGAGCCGGAGGCCGGGCGGACCATTGTCCGCAACATGCTCTGGCGGCTCAACGAGGAGAGCGGGGGCATCGGCTGGGGCGTGCCCGAGGCCATGGGCGAGGTGCTGGCCGCAAGCCCCCGACTGGCCGAGCAGTACCACTCCATTCTGCTGTCCTATGTGCGCGAGCACGACGGCGTCTGCCACGGCAACTTCCTGGACAACCCCGGCCTGCGCCACGGCGTGCTGCGTGGGCTGGTCCGGCTGGCCGAGGCGCGGCCGGAACTGGTGGCCCGAGGGGCGGCGCACCTGACCAGGGTGCTGGACCCCGGGCTGGCGGCCGAACGCCACCAGGGATCGCCCGAGCAGCACGAATGCCACGACGCCCGCGCCCGGGCCCTGGCCTGCCGCGCCCTGGGGCTGGCCGCCGGGAATCTTTCCGGCCAGGCGCTGGAAACGGCGCGCTCCGCCTTGGAGGCGATGCTGGACGACCGCTCGGAAACGGAGTTGGAAGGCGAGGACGGCATCGGCGAACAGACCACCGTGGCGGCCGAGGCCCAGCGCGCCCTGGACACCCTGACCGGATGAGGAGGGATTGTCTTTTCCCTGGGATTCCAGTAGGTGGTTGCCATGGAAACCCCGCCCTGGGAGCGGGCCGGACGCGGTGCCGCCGGACGGCCGCGAAGGCCCGCAAACTCCCGCGAAGCGGGCTTTTTGGGTTGACAAGGACGTTTACTTTTCACTAGTTTTCGGTCCTGCTTGTCCACTTTTAGACAAGCGGGAACTCCATGTTCCTTGAATACACGATCCCGCACGCCGTCCGCCCGCGGCAGCCCATGGCGCGAAACGGGCGGTTTGAAATAGGGATGGCTTCAAAACAGGGTGCATATGCCCTCAACACCTGACGACGGAGGTACTGGACAATGGCGAAACATGAGACCCCGTTGCTCGACGAGCTGACCAAGGGTCCTTGGCCGAGCTTCGTTGACGACATCAAGCAGGAGGCCGCCCGCCGCCACGAGAACAAGGACGGCGTGGAGTACCAGATTCCCGAGGATGTCTGCGACGACCTGCTCGGCGTGCTGGAGCTCTCCTACAAGGACAAGGAGACCCACTGGAAGCACGGCGGCATCGTGGGCGTGTTCGGGTACGGCGGCGGCGTCATCGGACGCTACTGCGACTCCCCCCAGCAGTTCCCGGGCGTGGCCCACTTCCACACCGTGCGCGTGAACCATCCCTCGGGCAAGTGGTACACCACCGACTACCTGCGCAAGCTCATCGACATCTGGGACATGCGCGGCTCCGGCCTGACCAACATGCACGGCTCCACCGGCGACCTGGTATGGCTGGGCACCTTCACCGAGCAGCTCGAGGAGATCTTCTACGAGCTGACCCACAACATGGAAACCGACCTGGGCGGATCCGGCTCCAACCTCCGTACCCCGGCCGACTGCATGGGCATGAGCCGTTGCGAGTACGCCTGCTACGACACGCACGCCCTGTGCTACGCCCTGACGCAGGAGTACCAGGACGAGCTGCACCGCCCCGCGTTCCCCTACAAGTTCAAGTTCAAGTTCGACGGCTGCCCCAACGGCTGCGTGGCCTCCATCGCCCGTGCGGACATGTCCTTCATCGGCACCTGGAAGGATGACATCAAGATCGACCAGGACGCCGTGAAGGCCTACGTCGGCGGCGAGCTGAAGCCCAACGCCGGCGCCCACGCCTCCCGCGACTGGGGCAAGTTCGACATCGAGGAAGAGGTCATCAACCGCTGCCCCACCAACTGCATGAGCTGGGACGGCAGCAAGCTGACCATTGACAACTCCGAGTGCTACCGCTGCATGCACTGCATCAACACCATGCCCCGCGCCCTGCGCATCGGCGACGAGCGCGGCGCGAGCATCCTCTGCGGCGCCAAGGCCCCGATCCTGGACGGCGCGCAGATGTCCTCCCTGCTGGTGCCCTTCGTGCCCGTCGAGGACCCCTTCGACGAGGTCAAGGAAGTCATCGAGAACATCTGGGACTGGTGGATGGAAGAAGGCAAAAACCGCGAGCGCCTGGGCGAGACCATGAAGCGCATGGGCTTCCAGAAGCTGCTCGAGGTGACCGGCACCAAGGCCGACGCCCGGCACGTGCAGTACCCCCGCGAGAACCCCTACATCTTCTGGAAGTCCGAGGACGTTCCGGGCGGGTTCGAGCGCGACATCCAGGACTTCCGCAGCCGCCACCAGCGGTAGCGGACGGTTTATCAGAGGCAGCGTAACAAACTCTAGAAGACAACATAGGGAGGAACCCCCATGGCGTTCGTTTCTTCGGGATACAATCCTGACAAGCCGATGGAAAACCGCATCACCGACATCGGCCCCCAAAACTACCAGAACTTCCTGCCGCCGGTTATCAAGAACAACTACGGCAAGTGGCTGTACCACGAGATCCTGGAGCCCGGCGTGCTCATGCACAAGGCCGAGTCCGGGGACGAGGTCTACACCATCCGCGTGGGCACCGCCCGCCTGATGTCCGTCGGCCTCATCCGCGAGATCCTGGACATCGCCGACGCCCACTGCGACGGCTACGTCCGCTGGACCACCCGCAACAACGTGGAGTTCATCCTGGACTCCAAGGACAAGGTCGAGCCCCTGAAGAAGGACCTTGAGGGCCGCAAGTTCCCCGGCGGCTCCAACAAGTTCCCCATCGGCGGCACCGGCGCCTCCGTGCCCAACGTGGTCCACACCCAGGGCTGGGTGCACTGCCACACCCCGGCCACCGACGCCTCCGGCCCGGTTAAGGCCCTCATGGACGAGTTCTACTCCGAATTCCAGTCCATGGAGCTGCCCGCGCCCATCCGCCTGGCCGTGGCCTGCTGCCTGAACATGTGCGGCGCCTGCCACTGCTCCGACATCGCCGTCGTGGGCATCCACCGCAAGCCGCCGCTCATCGACCACGAGGTCCTGGACGACATCTGCGAGATTCCGCTGGCCGTCGCTTCCTGCCCCACCGCCGCCATCCGCCCCTCCAAGGTGGAAGTCAACGGCAAGGAAAAGAAGACCGTGGCCATTAAGGAAGAGCGCTGCATGTTCTGCGGCAACTGCTACACCATGTGCGCCGCCCTGCCCCTGGCCGACGCCGAGGGCGACGGTTGCGCCATCATGGTCGGCGGCAAGGTGTCCAACCGCATCTCCAACCCCAAGTTCTCCAAGGTCGTGGCCGCCTATGTGCCCAACGAGCCGCCGCGCTGGCCGACCCTGGTGCAGACCATCCGCAAGATCGTGGATGCCTACAAGCAGGACGCCAAGAAGTACGAGCGCATCGGCGACTGGGCCGAGCGCATCGGCTGGGAGCGTTTCTTCGAGAAGACCGGCCTGGAGTTCACCGAGCACCTGATCGACGACTTCCGCGATCCGGCCTACTACTCCTGGCGCCAGACCACCAACTTCAAGTGGTAGTCGCCTGACAGAACGCAACGAGGGCGGGGCCGCGAGGCCCCGCCCTCATCACCAAAAAGGAGCGTGGCCATGCCTCTCGACGCAGATCAAGCCAAACAGGAAATCAAGGACTTTCTGAACAAAAAGTCCGGCTCCAAATCCAAGTTCTACTTCAACGACTTCACCAAGCTTTTCCCCGACGCCAAGTCCCGCGAGGTCAAGAAGGTCCTGACCACCCTCGTCAACGAGGGCGAGCTGGTCTTCTGGTCTTCCGGCTCCACCACCATGTACAGCCTCCCCGGCGCCGGCAAGCACGCCGAGGGCGAGGACTAGGCAAACGAAACCTCCCGGCCGCCGGGCCGGGATTTCATAGAGGCCGGGTCGGCAAGGCGCTCCTTGCGGCCCGGCTCTGTCATTATGCAGCACCTCCCGCGCCTCCTCCTGGCAGGGCTGTCCGGCGGCTCCGGCAAGACCCTGGTTTCCTTGGGCCTGTGCCGCGCCTGGGCACGGAATGGCCTGTCCGTGGCCCCTTTCAAGAAGGGCCCCGACTACATCGACGCGGCCTGGCTCTCCCTGGCCGCGGGCCGTCCGGCCACCAACCTCGACACCTTCCTCATGGAGCCGGACGTGGTCCGCGCCCTCTTCGCCGAACGCATGCGCACCGCGGAGGTGGGTGTGGTGGAGGGCAACCGGGGGTTGTTCGACGGCCTGGACGAGCACGGCTCCCTGTCATCGGCCGAACTGGCCCGTCTGCTGCTCGCGCCCGTGGTGCTGGTGCTGGACGCCACCAAGATGACCCGCACCACCGCGGCCATCATCAAGGGCATCAACAATTTCGAGGAAGGCACCAGGCTGGCCGCCGTCATCCTCAACCGCACAGCGGGCGAGCGCCACCGCACCGTCCTGCGCCGTTCCATCGAGACACACACCCAGGTGCCCATCGCCGGGTTCCTGCCCAAGATTTCCGACACCCCCATCCCGGAGCGCCACATGGGCCTGTGGTCCGCCCGCGAGATGGACGCCGCGGCCGTGCTGGATCCGGTGGCCGACCTGCTCCAGGAGTGGTGCGACCTGGACATGCTCCGCCGCACCGCCGAAGGCGCGCCCTCCCTGGCCGAGTCCTCCACTCCGCTGTGGCCGGAATCCCACGGCGGGGAGCCGGTGCGCATCGGGGTGGTGCGCGACGACGCCCTGTGGTTCTACTACCCGGAGAACCTGGAGGCCTTGGAACGAGCGGGGGCGGAATTGGTCTTTCTCTCCATTCTGGATGATGAACCCTGGCCGGACATCCACGGCCTCTACATGGGCGGCGGTTTTCCCGAGACCCTGGCCGAGCGCATCCGCGACTGCCAAACCCCCGCGACCACGTGTACGGGCTGTGCCAAGCCGGGGTGCCTGTCTACGCGGAATGCGGCGGCTTCCTCTACCTTTGCCGCACCCTGGAATACGGCGGCCAGTCATACCCCATGTCCGGCGTGCTCCCCCTGGAGGCCAAGGTCGCCCAGCGGCCCAAGGGCCTGGGCTATGTGCACGCCGAGGCGGTGCGCGACAATCCCTACCACCCCCTGGGGACCAGTCTGCGCGGCCACGAATTCCATTACTCCTTCTGCCCCGGCTCGGCGGACATCGATCCGGATGCATTCTGCCTGCGGCTGCACAAGGGCTCGGGCATCGCCCGTTCCCGGGAGGAGGCCTGTCCCGGCTTCCAGGGTTCCCTAGACGGACTGGCGCGGGACAACGTCTTCGCCAGCTACACCCACATCCACGCCCTGGGCGCTCCCCACTGGGCCCCGCGCATGGTGGAGGCCGCCAGGGCATACAAGGCCAGAAGGACCAAGGCGTGATCGAATACGTCCTCCGCCACCACCGCACCCAGGCCGGAACAGGCTTCTTCGCCCCAACTCCGGCCGCCCCCATGCATCCCCAGGAAGCCCTGGACCAACTCAAGGCCGCGCCCAACGACGTCTTTCTGCGCCGCTTCGTCATCTCCCGCATGGGCGAGATGGAGCCGGAAGACTTCGACCAGCTCTGCGCCGGAGCCATCCAGGAGGCCCCGCACGCCTTCCAGGCCCTACTCTTCGAAAGCGCTCTCTCCCACGAGCGGTTCACCGGCATCGCCGTGCGCTTCGAGGAAGAGGCAGACCGCGAGGCCCTGGCCGAGGCCACCCCGCTGCCCCTCATCCGGGCCACGCTCCTGGAGGAGGAGGCTTCACACACCCCCTGGCTCGGCCTGTTGGACCAGGCGCGCGAGACGTTGACCCCCCTGCCCCGGACCATCGCCCGGGGGCTGCCGCCGCCGGTGGACCCGGACGTGGCCCGCGCGGTCCTGTGCCCGGCGGCCACCCTGCCCGAGGCCTTCGCCGAGCGGTTCGGCGTGGGCAAGCCCGCCCCGGCGGAGCTTCCCGGCCCGGACGAGGTGGTGCGCATGGGGCTGGACGCCCTGGCCCGCATGGGCCTTTCGGCCGAGGAGGAACAGCGCCATCAGGCGGCTCTCAGCCCGGTGAACCTGCTGCGCAAGTGGCACATGGAGGTGCGGGTGCGCCAGGGCGGGCTGGACTACGCCCTCTCCGGCGGCCAGACCAGCTACGGCAAGGGGCTGCGGTTGCCCCAGGCGCGCGCCTCCCTGGTCATGGAAATGGTGGAACGGGCCTCCAGCTACGCCTCCATCACCGACGACGGCCCCCTGGGCTACACCACCCCCATGGGCCTTGTGCGTGGCAGCTACAACGAACTGGCCGACGCCGGGCGCATCGCCCTGCGGCCGGACTCCCTGCGGCTGGACACACCTTCAGACCACCTGTCCCTTCTCTGGGTGCTCGGCCGGGACGCGGGCGGCGGTGAAATCCTGCTGCCCGCCCAACTGATATTCCTCTTCTGCAACCTGGACGAGCCTGAGCTGGCCACGGGGCACGACTCCACCGGCCTGGGCGCGGGCGTGACCATGGCCCAGGCGCGCTTGCAGGGGGTGTGCGAGACGCTGGAGCGCGACGCCGCCGCCCTGGCAGTGCATGATCCTTCCCGCTGCTTCCTGCCCGTTTCCGACGACCCCGAACTGGCCACCCACCTGGACGCCCTGCGCCAGGCCGGAGTGCAACCTATTCTGGAGGACATCACCTCCCCCTTCGGCGTGCCCGCCTACCGCTGCGTGGTCCGCCACCAGGACGGGGAGGAAGTCTCCTGGGCCACGGCCTGCCACCCCTCCGGCCCGCGCGCGGCCGTCTCCGCCCTGCTGGAGACCATGTACCCCTTCCCCGGCGGCGAGCCCTCCGCCCAGCCGCCCGAGGGCCTTGCCGAGCGGCGGATCGAGGACCTGCCGGACCACTCCACCGGCGACCCGGAACAGGATCTGGCCCTGCTTGAAGAGGTGCTCACCAAGAGCGGGCACCCGCCGGTCTACTGCGACCTCACCCGCGAGGACCTGGCCCTGCCCGTGGTCCGCTGCCTCATCCCCGGCCTGGAGAACGGCCAGGAACGGCGCGTGGGCGCGCGGCTGTACGGGGCCATCCTGCGCTCCCTGGACGCGGACTAGCTCAGGCCCGCCATGACGAGAAAAGCCCCGCGCATCGCTTGATGCGCGGGGCTTTTTCGTCGTCGCGGACTCCTTGCGCTCAATCGTCGCGCAGGGCGGCCGCGGCGGCGCGGTGGCGGCGGTAGAGGTACACGCCCAGCACAGCCGCGGCCACAAAGAGCAGCGCCGCCAGGGTGAAGCGGAGTTCCGGGGCCACCCGGGTGCCCTTGCCCGCCAGGGCGAATACCAGGGACTGTGGCAGATAGCCCACCAACGATCCGGCCAGAAACGGCAGCAGCGCGGCCGAGGACAGCCCGGCGGCCAGGTTGGTCAGCACGTTGGAGGTGAAGGGCATGAGCCGCGCCACCACGGCCATGGAAAACGTGTTGCGGCCCAGGAAGTCGTCCACCCGCTTGAGCCGCTTGCCGAACCGGCGGCGCGCCCAGGAGCGGGCCAGGTAACGGGCGTAGGTGAAGGAGGCCAAACAGCCCAGCCCAGCGCCCAGGGTGGCCAGCAAGGTGCCCTGCAGCGCGCCGAAGGCGTAGCCGCCCAGGAAGGCGGGAATCTGCCTGGGAAGGCCGAAGCCGGTAAACACGGCCGTTCCCAGCACGTACAGCGCGTAGCCGTACAGGCCGTGGCCCCGGATGTTGGCGTCGATCCAGGCCTTGTCGAAGGCTTCTTCCATGCCCAGGGCGCGCGCGGCGAAGGCCGCCCCGCCCAACAGCAGCAGCATGGCCAGCCCCTTAAGCAGCGCCCTGTATGGATTGCGGCGGGACGCGCCGTTCTCCGCCCCGTCGCCGGGGGTCTTGTCAGTCGATTCCGTACTCTGGTCCATGGGAAAGGCGGGCGGCGCGGGGAATTACTTGCGTTCCTTGATCTCGTACCGCACGAAGCGGGAGAGGAGCCAGCGCATGCCGAAGAGATCGTAGCCCCCTGCGATGGCCCTGTCCAGAGTGCCGTACTTGGAGGTTCCCGAGGCGCGGGGCCGGTGGTTGACCGGGGTTTCGGCCAGGGTGGCCCCCTGCATGAGCATGAGGTTGGGGAAGAAGCGGTGCATGCCGTTGAACACGGGCATGGCCCGGGCCATGTCCGCCCGCAGAATCTTCAGGGAGCAGCCGGTGTCGCGCACAGTGCGGCCTGTGAGCCGGGTGCGCACGGCGTTGCCGATGCGGGAGCCCACGCGCTTCATGAAGGAGTCGCGGCGGCGGGCGCGGATGCCGCAGACCAGGTCGTGCCCCTGGTCGGCCAGGGCCAGCAGTGCCGGGATGTCCGCGGGGTCGTTCTGCAGGTCGGCGTCCATGGTGGCGATGCGCGGGGCGCGGGCGGCCTGGAACCCGGCCGCGAAGGCCGCGGACTGGCCCCGGTTGCGGGCGAAAGCCAGGTAGTGCAGGCGCGGCTCCTCCAGGACCAGCTGGCGGATGACCCGCAGGGAGTCGTCCGCCGAGCCGTCGTCCACAAAGACCGCCTCCCAGTCGATGCCCGCGCCGTCCAGGGCGGCGCGAATCTCGTCCAGCAAGGGGCGGAGGTTGCCTTCCTCGTTGTATACCGGCACCACCACGGACAGGTGGGGAGTGTCCGGGGCCTCGTCAGCACCCGCTCGGGGCGCGGCGTTTCGCTCTCTCGACTCGCTCATGGCGGGGCTTGAATACGGAAATTGAACCAATCTGTCCAGAAGGGTTGACACCTTCACCCAACTGCCTTAAATATGCCTCCTTCCTGACGCGGGGTGGAGCAGTTCGGTAGCTCGTCGGGCTCATAACCCGAAGGTCGTCGGTTCAAATCCGGCCCCCGCTACCAGAAAAATCAAGCGGTTACGGCTCAGCTGGTCGTAACCGCTTTTTCTTTGCGCCACCCGCCGCCGCGCTGCGGCGGCTTGCGCTTTCCGGCGGCCTCAACGCACGTCGGGCCGTTTTTGTGCCGAAGGCTCTCCACTCGCTCTGGAACCCTCCGCGTATACCCGGCGAACAGGCCGTCTTGCGTGCGCCCCGCGCGCCGCCGCCTTCTCCGCCCCGTCGTCCGCGACCCGTAGACGCGCCCCGGCCCGTCGCACGCGGTTCGCTGCGCCCTCCAGCAACACGCTCAACCAACGGACCATCACTCTCCATGCTTCGCGACCTGAAGAAAAACTGGCTCCACAACCTGCGCGGCGACCTTCTGGCGGGTCTTGTCGTGGCTCTGGCCCTGGTGCCCGAGGCCATCGCCTTCTCCATCATCGCCGGGGTGGACCCCAAGGTGGGGCTGTACGCCTCCTTTTCCATCGCCGTCATCACCGCCATCGCCGGCGGCCGCCCCGGAATGATCTCCGGCGCCACCGGGGCCATGGCTTTGCTCATCGTCACCCTGGTCCAGCAGCATGGGCTGGAGTACCTTTTCGCCGCCACTCTGCTCACCGGCTTGTTGCAAATACTTGCCGGATTCTTCCGGCTCGGCGACCTGATACGCTTCGTGGGGCGCTCGGTGGTCACCGGCTTCGTCAACGCCCTGGCCATCCTCATCTTCATGGCCCAGCTGCCGGAGCTCACGGGGGTCACATGGCACGTCTACGCCATGACCGCCGCCGGGCTGGCCATCATTTACCTTTTTCCGCGCATCCCCAAGGTGGGCGCTGTGGTTCCCTCGCCGCTGGTCTGCATCCTGGTGCTCACCGCCGTGGCCGTGGCCGCGGGCCTGCCCGTGCGCACGGTGGGCGACATGGGGCAGCTCCCCGACACCCTGCCCGTGTTCCTGTGGCCGGACGTGCCGTTGAGCTTCGAGACGCTCAGGATCATCTTCCCCTACGCGGCGGGGCTGGCCGTGGTGGGCCTGCTGGAATCCATGATGACCGCCACCATCGTGGACGACCTGACCGGCACTACCAGCCGCCGCAATCGCGAGTGCGTCGGCCAGGGGCTGGCCAACATCGGCACGGGATTCCTCGGCGGCATGGCGGGCTGCGCCATGATCGGCCAATCCGTCATCAACGTGAAGTCCGGCGGGCGCGGGCGGCTCTCCTGCCTTTTCGCGGGGGTGGTGCTGCTCCTCATGGTCGTCTTTCTGGGCGACGTCATCCGCCAGATTCCCATGCCCGCGCTGGTGGCGGTGATGATCATGGTCTCCATCGGCACATTCTCCTGGGAATCCCTGCGCAACCTGCGCACCCACCCCATGAGCGCCAACCTCGTCATGATCTCCACCGTGGTGGTGGTCGTGGCCACGCACAATCTGGCCATCGGCGTTTTCGTGGGCGTGCTGGTCTCCTCGCTCTTCTTCGCCAACAAGGTGGGCAGGCTCATGCACCTCACCAGCGACGTGACCCTCGACGGCCTGCACCGCACCTACCGTATCCGGGGGCAGGTCTTCTTCGCCTCGGCCACGGACTTCATCAACGCCATCGACTTCGGCGAGGTGCTGGAGAGCGTGACCATCGACGTGACGCAGGCCCACTTCTGGGATATCTCCGCCGTGGCCGCGCTGGACAAGGTGGTGCTCACCTTTCGCCGCAAGGGCACCGAGGTGGAGATACTGGGCTACAACGAGGCCAGCGCCACCCTGGTGGACCGCTACGGCGTGCACGACAAACCCGGCGAGGCGGACAAGCTCCTCGCCGGACACTAGAGAGGCGGAAATGCAAGACATCATCGCCTGTATCGATGGTTCCAGCGCGGCTTCCGCCGTGTGCGACGCAGCCGTGTGGGCGCACGGCCGCCTGGGTGCGCCCCTGCGCATGCTCCACGTGCTGGACAAGGACGAGTTCCCCCGGGTGGACGAATCCGGCCGCTCCGACCTCTCCGGCTCCATCGGCCTGGGCAGCCGCGAGCAGTTGCGCGAGGAACTGGTGGAGCTGGACCGCAAGCGCAGCCGCCTGGCCCTGCAGCAGGGCAAGCACCTGCTGGAGGCGGCGGGCCAGCGCGTGCAGGACGCCGGAGCCGACGAGGTGAACCTGACCCAGCGCCACGGCACGCTGGTGGAGTCGCTGGCCGAGCTGGAACCCACCACCCGCATGGTGGTCATCGGCCGCCACGGCGAGGCGCACCAGGAAGTCTCCGGGGCCATCGGCAGCCACCTGGAGAACGTCATCCGCACGGTGAAACGCCCTGTGTTCGTGGCCCTGCCCGGCTTCAGCGAACCGCAGAGCTACATGATCGCCTACGACGGCTCCCCCACGGCCAAGAAAGCGCTGGCCGCCGTGGCCAAAAGCGACCTGCTGACTGGCCTGAAGGCGCACGTGGTCATGGTGGGCACGGACAACACC
Organism: Desulfohalovibrio reitneri; assembly: GCF_000711295.1. Lineage (NCBI taxonomy): Bacteria > Pseudomonadati > Thermodesulfobacteriota > Desulfovibrionia > Desulfovibrionales > Desulfovibrionaceae > Desulfohalovibrio > Desulfohalovibrio reitneri. Next base: position 1,534,186 of record NZ_JOMJ01000003.1, read on the forward strand.
GCCAACCGCGCCGCCCTGGACGAGGCGCGGCACACGCTCTCCGCGGGAGGACAACACATACGGACCGCCATCATCGGCGGCGACGTGAACCCGGCGCTGCTCGACTACCGCCGCGAACACGGCCTGGACCTGCTGGTCATGGGGGCCTACGGCCACTCCCGCATCCGCCGCTTCCTGGTGGGCTCCACCACCACGGCCATGCTCACCGCCAGCGAGTCCCCCCTGTTGCTGCTGCGCTGAGGCGGCGGGCCGGGGGCTGGAATCCGGCGTAGAGGAACGCGACCTGCTGGAGGACGAGGTGACGCTGCTCGCCTGGACACCCCAGGCCCGGGAGGAATACCTCTTTTGGCGGAAGGTGGACAAGGAAGAAGGCCTCAAGCGCGTCAACATGCTGCTCCGCGACGCCCTGCACAGTCCGTTTGAAGGCCGGGGGAAACCGGAAGCCCTCCGCTTCGACCTCTCAGGCTACTGGTCCCGCCGCATCGACCAGGAGCATCGCCTCGTCTCCAAGTACGACGACAAGAAGGACTGCCAGATTGTGGTCCAGTGCCGATACCACTACTGATTTCCCGCCCCTGCGCGTGACGTGAAAAGGCCCCCGGCTTCCAAGAAGCCGGGGGCCTTCATCATTTGAATCGACCGGCGAGGCTCCTAGGCCTCGTCGCCGCCCATGTTCACAAAGCCCTTGGTGGAGGGGCCGGTGGAGGCGGAGGTGCCGGCGACCTTGGAGAGATAGGTGTCGCCGAGGTTTTTGATGTGGCCGCCCACGTTGTCGAAGTGGTCGGCGTGTTCCTGTTCCTCCTCGATGATGACCTCGAAGAGGCGGGCGCTGATGTTGTCGCCCATGTCGCGGCAGGTCTTCAGGAACTGGTTGTAGACGTCCACGGTGTCGTCCTCCACCTCGGCGTCGAAGGTGAAGATCTGGCCCACTTCCTGGCCCCGGGTGATCTTGTCGGCCAGCTCGGTGGTGGGCTCGCCGTCGAGGTCCTTGATGCGCTCGGCGAACTGTTCAGCGTGGCGCATCTCGTCGATGGCGATGAGCTTCATGTTCTTGGCCAGCTCGCCGTAGTCCATGGCGTCCAGGGCGTAGTGCTGCACCATGTACTGGGAGATGGCGTACAGTTCCATGGAGCGGGCCTTGTTCAGCACCTCGATGACCTTCTCGCGGCGTTCCTTCTTGTCCATCTTGGCGGGATCAGACATGTCTCTCTCCTGTGACTATTGGTCGGTTTTCACATATTCCAGTAATCGCCACTCTAGCGAACTTTCCAGTTTACTACGAGTCGGCGGGCATCTCAAGCCTCGACGGCGGCATGACACGTCAGTCACAGGGCCGCACCCCGATTGCCGCCACCGCGCCCCCGGCATGGACATTCCGCTCGCCCCCGGTCTATTCTCGACAGAGGATACGCGATCATGGATACGTTTTCCCCCCATCTGAACAAGGCGCTGGCCTGGCTGCGGCAAGCCGGAGACTGGGCCGCCCAGCGGCTGCTTTCGGCGGAGACCGCGACCCAGGCCGGAGTTCTGCTGGCACTCCTTGTTCTGGCCTTCATCCTGGCCGCGCCGCTCAGGCGGACCCTGCAGCGCCGCTTCGACCGCCTCTACCGGGGGGTGGGGCTGGGTCCCAGGCTGTTCCGCTCCCTTGTCCGGCAGACGCCCTACCTCGCGGCCCTGGCGCTGACCTGGATCGCCTGGGCGGTGAACGCCCGGCTGGGCGGCGAGGAGACCCTGTTCCGTCTTGCCTCCAGCCTGCTGCTGGCTTGGCTGGCAATCCGCTTCGCCACCGCTTTCGTCCTCTCCCGCTTCTGGGCGCGCCTCATCGCCGGGTTCGTCTGGGCCCTGGCTGCCCTGAACATCCTCGGCCTCCTGGCTCCGGCCATGGCCCTGCTGGACTCGGTGGCCTTCAACCTGGGCGAGGTGCGCATCAGCCTGCTGACCCTGTCCAAGGCGACCATCCTGGTCCTGGTCATGCTGCGGGCGGGCTCCTGGCTGTCCAACCTGGCGGAGCACCGGCTGGCGGCCATGACAGGGCTCACCCCTTCGGCGAGGGTGCTCATCGGCAAGCTCATCAAGGTGGTGGTCATCACCCTGGTGATCATGATCGCCCTGAACAGCGTGGGGCTGGACCTGACCACCCTGGCCGTATTCTCCGGCGCGGTGGGCGTGGGCATCGGCTTCGGCTTGCAGAAGGTGGTGGCCAACCTCATCAGCGGCTTCATCCTGCTCATGGACAAGTCCATCAAGCCGGGCGACGTCATCGAGATAGGCGACGTCTACGGCTGGATCACCACCCTGCGGGCCAGATACGCCTCGGTGGTCACGCGCGACGGCAAGGAATACCTCATCCCCAACGAGGACCTCATCACCACCCAGGTGGTCAACTGGTCCTTCTCCAACCGCAACATCCGCCTGAAGCTGCCGGTCGGAGTGTCCTACAACTCGGACATCCGGCTGGCCATGCGCATCATGGCGGACGCCGCCAAGGTCTCCGACAGGGTGCTGACCGACCCGCCGCCCCTGCCCAGGCTGGTGGGCTTCGGCGACAGTTCCGTGGACCTGGAACTGCGCTTCTGGATAGCCGACCCGCAGAACGGCATCGTCAACGTCAAAAGCGACATTTATCTCGCGGTGTGGGACGGCTTCAAGGAACACGGCATCGAGATTCCCTTCCCCCAGCGCGACGTACACGTGCGTTCGGGCCTGGAAGGGCTGTCGGGCAAGAGGGATGGGAGCGGCGGAGAAAACTGACCGCACAGCGCGAAAACCCCTCCGGCACAAAGACCGGAGGGGTAGGAAAGGGAATGCCCAGCGATGGGCCATTTACTCCCCCTGTCCACCCATCGCCAAGTCCCCCTACCCGTACTCATAATACGAGTCGCCCATTCCGTTCAAGCTCGCGTGGCCGATTTTCCTTCCTTTTGGTCGCTTTTTTGTAGAGCCGATCCATGATTACGCGTCCACGATTGCTTGATTCTCGGGCATTTCATGACGATATGAAACAAATCGGGCGGCTTGACACGAACCGTTGGTCGCTTTTTGACAAGGGACATGCCCGCGTTCGGCTCGACCCCTTCGCGGCTGGAGCGGATTCTGCATGCATTCCATCATCAGGAGGAGGTATCCATGAACCATCGCTTTTGCGCGCGCGGTCCGCTGAGGCTGGCCGCGTGCCTCGTCATGTGCGTTCTGCTGTCCGGGTGTGGCGTGGTGCAGGACGTGAAGGGGAAGTACTACCTGCAGTCCAAGAGCTTCGAGGCCGGGGCGGAAAGCTTCCGCGCCGAGCTGGCCGAAGACCCGGCCAACCCCCGGGCCAACTTCTACCTGGGCCGCTTCCTGCTGGCCGAGGACAAGCCGGGCGAGGCGGCCAAGTACCTTAAACGCGCCACCCAGTACGCCCCGGATGACGAGGACTACCTCTTCTGGCTGGGCGTTGCCCGGGGCGAGGCGGGAGACACGGAAAAAGAGCGGGACAGCTACCGCCGGGTGCTGCGCATGGAGCCCGGCCACCTGGGCGCACGACTCCACCTGGCCCACCTGCAGCTCAAGGCTGGCGAGAACGAGCAGGCCCTGGACAACTACCGGAAGGTGTTGGACAAGCGACCCTATTCCACGCAGGCCCTCTACAACCGCGCCCTCATTCTTGGCAGGCTGGGGCGGACGCCGGAGGAAAAGACCGCCTGGAAGCACTATCTGGCCGCCTGGCCGGACGGCCCCCTGGCCCGTCTGGCCACCGACCACCTCAACGACCTTGGCGACTTCAGCTACCGCAATCACCTGCTGGGCAAGCGGAAAGTCACCCTGGAAAAACTGGCCTTTCAGCCCTTCAAGCCGGAGCTTTGGGGCGGCTCCACCGCCTCCCTGGACTTGGTGGGCGAAATTCTGGCAAACGCCGAAAACCTGGACCTGTATGTGGTCGCCTACCAGCGCAACAACCGCGAACTGGCCAGGGAACGCGCCCTGGCCGTGCGCGACTACCTGCTGGAGAACTTCGACCTGCCGTCCGAGCGTGTGAAGCCCAGCTGGTTCGGCGTGGCCGAGCGCATCAAGGTTTCGGGCGAGACCTTCGAGGAAGGCCAGTCAGTGAACCTTTTCGCCGTCTCCGCGAATAAATCCGGTTCCTCCTTGTGACCGTTTCCGGCCGTCTGCGTATATCCTGGTAAACGGGGCCGCCCCCGCCGGGTACACGGGATGAATGACGCGACCGCGATACGGCTGGTGCTGGCCGGCGACACGGAGGCCTTCGGGAGCTTCGTGCGCCGTTACCAGCGACCCATCTACAATCTCATGTACCGCGCGGCGCGGGACGAGGAAGCCGCCGCCGACCTGACCCAGGAGGCCTTCGCGCGCGCCTTCAAGGGGCTGGACGGCTTCGACGCCAACAGGCGCTTCTTCCCCTGGCTCTACGCCGTGGGCGTGAACCTAGCCCGCGACCACGCCCGCAGGAAGCGGGCAGCCCCGGACACCGTGGAGGTCCGCGGGGAGGACCTGCCCGCCTCCGATGACTCGGAGCAGGAGCTGGCCCTCATCCTAGGCGCGGACGCCCGGGCCGTGCACCACGCCCTGGGCGAGCTGGACCTGGAGCACCGCGAAGCGCTGGTGCTGCGGTTTCAGGAGGAGATGACCATGCGGGAGATCGCCGACGCTCTGGAGATTTCCCCCAGCGGGGCAAAAATGCGGGTACACCGCGGGCTGGCCAAGATGAAACGGATTCTCGTGGAGAACGGACATGAGCCCGGAACGGACTGACCTCAATGACGCCCTCGGCAAGCGCATCCGCGATCTGCCGGAAGCCGAGCCGCCGGAGTGGCTTGCCGACGCGGTCATGCTCCGGGTGGCCGCGAGCCGCCCCTGGTGGCGGCGCTGGCTGGACGGGCTGACCACCCGGCCCGCTCTCGCCCCCGCCCTGGTGGCGGCCTGCCTGCTGTTGGCCTTCAGCGGGGGGTTCCTGGCCGGGGGCGGCTTGGCTCCGCCCGCCTCGCCGGGCGAGGTGTACCGCGCAGCGGGCGGCAACGCCGAATCCTCCTTCCTCTTCGGCCGGGGCCTGCTGGCCTCGGGCCATACCGGGGAGGCCGTGGCCATGCTCTCCCGGGCGGTGGAGCGCGAGCCCCTGCGCGTGGAATACCGCATCTGGCTGGACAAGGCGCTGGGCGAGGCCGGACGGGTGGACGAGGAGCTGCGGCAGTACCGCAAGGCCGCGGCCATCGACGACCGCTCCTTCCTGCTCCGCCGCCGTCTGGCCCAGGGCTTCCTGCGCACCGGCAAGCCGGAGATGGCGGCCGCGGAGTACGCCCGCATCCTGCAATCCGCCCCGCGCGACCAGCAGGCCCTGCTGGGCCGGGCCGAGGCCATGGCCAGGCTGGGCCGCAACGGCGAGGCGGCCGCCTCCCTCAAGGAGCTTCTGGCCCAGGACATTCCCGGCGGACGGGCCCTGCGGGCGGTCTCCATGCTCAACGACCTTGGCGACTTCACCTACCGCCGGGCCACCGTGGGCAAGCGCAGGCTGGCCATCCGAGCCCCGTCCTTCGAGGACGGCCGCCTCACCCCGGAGAGCCGCGTCTCCCTGCGCGGCGTGGCCGAGACTCTGCGCCATTCCCCCGGGACGACCCTGCACGTGGTGGCCTTTGTCGAGGGCAACCGTGAGGTGGCCAAGCAACGCGCCCTGCTGGTCAAGCGGGAGCTGACCCGGCAGGCCCCCGGCCTGCGGGCGAAGCGCATCCGCACCAGCTGGTTCGGCAGCCCGGAACCGGTGGAAACCGGCTCCGGCGCGGCCTCGCTTTCCCAATCCATCCGAATTTTCGGGGTGCCCGAAACCACAACATGAGATCGGAGGCGGACATGCAAAACCGTATTCCTTTTACACGCTTGATCCTGCTGGCCCTGATGCTGCTGGCCCTGCTGGCCGCGCCGGCCCTGGCCCAGACAACCGACGGCGCCACGGACGGCACGGACACCACCCAGACCGACGACGGAACCACCGGTGACGACAACGTGACCAGCGCCTTCAACAACCCCACCGAGGTCACGCGTGCCGAGGCGCTGGCCGAGGCCACGGCCACGGAGACCGACCAGGACACCCAGGCCGCTCTGGACGCCGTGGCCGAGGCCGAAGCCGACTTGGCCGCGGCCGTGGAAACAGGCGACGAGGCGGCCATCGCCGAGGCGCAGGCGGAGCTGGACGCCGCCCGGGCAGCGGCCGACGAAAGCATGGCCTCCACCACCGGCGTCAGCGTGGACACCATCGCCGGCATGCGCGACGAGGGCATGGGCTGGGGCCAGATCGCCCACGACCTGGGCGTGCATCCCAGCGTGCTGGGCCTCGGCGTTGCCAAGGGCCAGACCCAGCGTTCCCAGACCCAATCCATGGCCCGCTCCCGCGACCGCGCCTCCGCCAAGGGGGAGATGGGCATGGCCACCGCGCGCGGCCTGGGCAAGGGAGAATCCAGAGGCCACGGCGTGGGCCGCTCCTCCGACGGCCATCCCGGCAAGGGCGTGGGCCTGGCCGGCAAGAGCGACCGCAGCGCCCCGGGCGCCTCCGGCATGTCCGGAGGCAAGGGCCGGGGCAACTCCGGCAACAGCCGCAGCGGCCCCGGCAACTCCGGAGCTCCCGGCAACTCCGGCAACGCGGGCGGCCATGGCGGCGGTCCCGGCGGAGGCAACGGCGGGGGCAACGGTGGCGGCCCCGGCGGAGGCAACGGAGGCGGAAACGGCGGCGGCAATGGTGGTGGAAACGGCGGCGGGAACGGCGGGGGCAACGGCAGGTAGCCCTTCCCGCCACATTACCAAGACAACAAAGGCGGCCGCACCGGTTTCGGTGCGGCCGCCTTTCTCATTGCCGCCAAATTTTCAGGGGAACTCGATTCGTCGCCTCACTCACCGCATAGCCTCTTCCGCATCCCTCGCCTCGCCAGCCAATCGGCCAAGGAGGAGTCCCCCAACTCCGCCACTCCGCAATGGCACATCCGCCAAGGCGCTCCCCTCTCGCGCACCCACAACGCACCAACACGCGAAGACACATGCAAAGTTACTTTGCCTCGGGTCCAGGGCCGTGTAGGCCCTGGTCGCCGAAGGCGAAATGCTTTTCCCCGCAGGCCCAGGTCGCCGAAGGTGAAATCTCCTTCCTCTTCCCCTTTCCCTACTTGGGCACGGGGCGGAAGGTGACGGTGACGGTGGTTTGTCCGGGGGTGGAGGTGTCCAGGTGGATGTCGCCGCCCATGGTGGTGGCGGTGAGGCGGGCCATGTAGGTGCCCAGGCCGGTGCCGTAGCGTTTACCGGAAGTAACGTATTTTTCGAAGAAGGTGTCGCGGATGCCGGGCGGGACTTCCCCCTTGTTGGTGACGCTGACCGAGGGGTGGGCATCGTCCGCGAGCTGGATGTGGACGGTCCCGTTTTCGGGCGAGGCTTCGGCGGCGTTGCGCAGCAGGTTGCCGAGAATGGAGTGGCAGAGGAGCCGTTCGCCGAAGGCGGTGGCCCGGTCCGGCCCGGATAGCTCCACCTCGATCTGTTTGGCCCGCAGCAGCTGCGCTGTCTCGTCGCGGACATCGTCGAGCACGCTGTGGAGGTCGACGGGCGCGGGGTCGAGCCGGTAGGTGCCCTGCTCCATCTTGTAAAGATCCAGGGAGAGATTGACCATGTTCAGCATGCGGTAGGCGGATTCCTTTGCCGTGCGCAGCATGTCCGCTTGGCGGGGGGTGAGGTTGTCCGCGCTCCGCAGGGCGTCCGCCAGGGAAATGAAGGAACCCAGGGGCGACTTGAGGTCGTGGCGGGTCATGCGCTCCACGTCCTCGCGCAGCTCCTCGGCGCGTTTGCGCTCGGTGACGTCCATGTAGATAAAAAGCCGGCCCACCGTTTCCCCGCCCATGCGGAACGGGTGGGCGTGGCGCTCCACGATGCGGCCGCTCTTGAGGTGGATGGTGTCCACCTCGTCGGTTCCGGGGTTGGCCATGAGCTGCCTGACGCGTTCCAATTGCTGTTCCGGCTCGGCCATCTGCTCCGCCGCAATGGCCTCGCGGCTGGCCAGATCCGGGGTCTTTGGCCAGGACTCGGGCAGGTTGAGCAAGTGGAGGAAGGCGGGGTTGCAGATGATGATGTTGCGATGGCCGTCCACCACCAGGATGCCCGTGGGCGAGGAGTCCAGGGTGGCCCGCAGGAGTTCGTTGGAGCGGTCCAGCTCGCGCTTGGCCTGGATACGCTCGGTAACGTCGGTGATGAGCATGACCACTTGCTCGATGTCCCCATCGTCACCGCGCACGGCGGAGACGTATATCTCGCCGACGAACTCGCCGCCGTCCGGCCGCAGCAGCCTGCGGATGGCGGCGTAGGAGTCCGTCTCCCCGCTCCAGAGTCGTTTCTGGGCTTGGCGGCGGTCCTCCAGGTCGTCGGGGTGGACGAACTCTTCGGGTGAGCGACCCAGCAGGTCCTCGGGGGAGTCGCACCCGAACATTTTCGCCCCGGCCTCGTTGAGGTGGATCAGCTTCTGCTCGGAGTCGAACACGGCCATGCCCACGATGAGGGCCTGGAACATGGCCCGGAAACGCGCCTCCGAGGCCCGCAGGGCGGCCTCCACCTGGCGGCGGCGCTGTATTTCCTTGTGCTGGAAGCGGTTCCAGAGCAGCACCGCCAGGAGAAGGACCACGCCCACTCCGGCCACGGCCAGGGCCACTCGCACGACACGGCTTGTGTCGCTTTCCACCTCCACCGAGAACCAGTTGGCCTCGATGCGGTTGTGTTCGGCCGGGCTGATGGAGGCCAAGGCTTTGTCCAGTATGGATCGCAGCATGGGCCAGTCGGAGCGGACGCCCATGGCCAGTTCGAACCTGTAGCCGGTGGGTCCGGCCACCTTGATGTTGGTCAGGGAGTTGTTGCGGATGGTCCAGACCCCGGCGGCCAGGTTGCCCACGAAAACGTCAGCCTTGCCCGTGGCCACGGCCTCCAGGGCGCGGGGAACCGAAGGAAAGAGCGTGGGCGAGAACCACGGGTGGTCCGCCCGGATCATGTCCAGGGTTGCGTAGGCCGGCACGGCGGCCACGCGCTTGTCGCGCAGGACCTCGATTCCGGGGATGTAGGAGCTTTCCTGGCGGGCAAAGAGGACCAGGGGATAGCTCAGGTAGGGGGAAGTGAAGTCCAGGTATTCACGGCGAGGCGATGTGGCCACAGCACAGGGGACGAGGTCGATCCGCCTCTCCTCGGCGCCCTCCAGGACCTCCTCCCAACTCAGCCCGCGCACCGGGGCCACCCGCACCCCGAGCCGCTCTTCCAGCAGGGCGATGTAGTCCGCGGCGATGCCGCTGTAGCGTCCCTGGCTGTCGAAGAACTCGAAAGGGGGCCAGTTGGGATCCACGCCCAGGCGGATCACCTCGTGCTCGGCCAGCCAAGCCTCCTCCTCGGACGTGAGCGGCAGCGGGTCGGCCAGCGCCGCGCCCGCGTACAGCAGCAGGGCCAGCAGAAGCGGCGGCAGCGGGAGTACGAGGCGGAAAACGCGCATAGCCGAGTCATCCGGCCGTGCCGGCGCGGTCCGGGATCAGTTTCGCGACCAGGTCGGCCAGCTCGCCGAGGTCCAGGGGCTTGGCCAGGTATCCGTCCATGCCCATGGCCAGGAAACGGTCGCGGTCGCCGGGCATGGCGTGGGCGGTCAGGGCGGCGATGGGCACGTCCCCTCCGTTGGGCTCGGCCCGGATGGTCCTGGTCGCGTCCAGGCCGTCCATGACCGGCATCCGCACGTCCATGAGCACCAGATCCACCGGCTGCCGCCCGAAGGCCTCCACCGCCTGCCGTCCATGGGCCGCTTCCACCACTTCGGCCCCCATGCGCCGCAGCAGGCGGGACATGGTGGCACGGTTGGCTTGGTGGTCCTCGGCCAAAAGGATGCGTAGGCCGTCAAACCGGCCATTGGAGGGCTCACCCTTGGGATGGCCGGGCTGGCTGCCCTTGTCCGCGGGCAGGGACAGGCCGAAGGAGCTTCCCCCGGGGCCGCTGTCCAGGCAGACCGAACCGCCCAAAGCGCGCGCCAGCACGCTGACGATGCTCAACCCCAGACCGACGCCCTGGTGGCTGCGGGTGGGGGAGTCATCCACCTGGGTGAAGGGGTTGAAAACGCGCTCGACCATATCTTCGGGGATGCCTTGCCCCTGGTCCGAGACCACGAAGGCCAGCCGCAGGCAACCGCCCGCGGGGCGCCCCGAGGCCCACAGGGTTATCTCCCCGTCGCTGGAAAACTTGACCGCGTTGTCCAGCAGGTTGCTTAGAATCTGGCGGAGGCGGTGCATGTCGCAATGCACCCAGCGGGGCAGGCCGGAGGCTTTTTCCAGGCGGAAAGCGAGCCCCTTGCGGCGGCAGACGGGCTGGTAGATGTCCGCCAGCCCCCGCAGCATGGCCGCGAGGTCGAAGGATTCCGGGTAAACCTCAACACTGTCGGCGTCGAAGGAGGAAAAGTCGAGAATGTCGCCGATGACCCGCTGCAGTGTGCGCCCGGAGGTGAAGGCTGTCTCGGCCAGCTCGTCCTGCTCCGGGCTCAGGCCGGTGGAGCGGAGCAATTGCAGCATGCCCAGCACGCCGTTGAGGGGGGTGCGCATCTCGTGGCTGACCGTGGCCAGAAAGCGGGACTTGGCCTCGGAGGCGGCCTCGGCCTCCTCCTTGGCCCGCAGCAATTCCGCCTGGGTGCGGCGGCGTCGGATGTGCTCCCACAAGCCGCGCATGAGCAGGGTCAGCTGGTTCGTGTCCGTTTCCGTGTAGTCCCTGCGCTTGTTGGCCACGGCCACCACCAGCGGCGGTTCGTCCCCCTGGCGCATGGGGACGGCCAGCAGCCGGTTGATGGGCGCGTGCCCCTCAGGAAGCTGGCCGCGTTTGGAGTGATCCGGGTAGTTGTTGGCCACCAGCGGGTTCCCCGTCTCCATGGGTTCGCGCCAGATGCCGGAGGCGGCGATGGAGAATCCATCGCGTGGCATGTGCGCCGCGCTGAGGCGCATGGCCCCGGGAGAGAAAGCAAGCGGAACCAGCCGTTCGCCGTCGGCGCTGGCCTCGGCCACGAAACCCAGGCCGCTGTCGGTGAGCAGCATGGCCTGTCCCAGGATGAAATCGGCCAATTCCTTGGGCTCGGCCTCGTCCATGGAGGCCAGCTCCACCAAGGCCCGCAGCCGGGCGCTCTGCAACCGCAGCTCCTCCTCGGCCCGGCGCGACTCGGTCACGTCCTGTGCCGTGGCGTAAATGACGCCCTCGTCCAGGTCCGGGGCCGTGGACCAGGCCAGACGGATGTAGGAGCCGTCTCCGCACTGGTAGTGGTTCTCGAAGCGGGAAACCACCCTGCCTTTGGACAGGCCGGCCAGCACAGCCCGAGTGGAATTGCGGTCCTCCGGGTGAACCAGGTCGAGGAAGAAACGGCCGTGAAGGTCCTCCGGCGCATAACCGAGAACGCCGCGCCAGGCCTCGTTGACCCGGTGGATGCGGCTGTCCATTCCGGCCACCAAGAGCAGGTTCAGCGGCAGGGTGAAGAAGCTCTCCACCTCGCGGCGGGACCGGTTCTCCTCGGTGCGGTCGCGGATTATGGAGTACAGCAGGTTCTGGTCGCCGAGACTGACCGGCCCGCTGGAGACCTCCACCTCCCGGAGTTCTCCGGAGCGAAGCCGGTGCGTGAATTGAAGAATCTCCCGGCCCCCAGCGCGCACTTGGCTCATGCGGGCCAGCACCTCGTCGCGGGGGAGGGTGTTGAGGTCGAACACGGTCATGCCGGAGAACTCCGGCGGGGAGTAGCCGTAGAATGCGCAGGCGGCCCTGTTGGCCCGGACGATGCGGCCGCTGTCGGGATCGACCAGGAAAGCCACGGCGCCGCTGTCCAGAAAGAAGGCGCGGTAGGACTCCTCGGCGTCGAGGTTCATCGGTCCGCCTGGGGGATGTGGACTGTGTTCCGGCATGGTCCTGGGTTCACTCTCGATCTCCGAGTATCACGTCCATGCCGGGAGGAAAAGCGTCATCCCCCTGCTGCGGCCACCCGGCGGAGCGTCGCCTCCAGCTTCTCGAAATCGATGGGCTTGGTCAGGTACTCGTCCATGCCCGCATCCAGCAGGCGTTCCCGGTCGCCCAGCTGGGCGTGGGCCGTCAGCGCGATGACGGGCAGCCCTGCGGCCCGCTCGCCCGCCTCGCCCCGGCGCAGGCGCCGCACGCACTCCAGCCCGTCCATGCCGGGCATCTGCACGTCCAGCAGCACAGCGTCCACTTCGCGGCGGGACAAAAGCTCCAGAGCCTCCAGCCCGTTCTCCACGCTGAACACCCGGTGCCCCAACCTGGTCAACAGGCGGTCGCAGACAAGGGCGCTGACCTTGTTGTCCTCGGCCAGAAGAACCCGCAACCGAGGCTCCGCGCGCCCGGCCGCACCGTCTCCGGCGGCCGGGTTGTCCTCCACCCGTCCCGTCATGCCGTTTTTCCCCTCTGGTTTGCGCACCGGACCCATCCCCCCCAGGAACCGCTCCCTCTCGACTTTTCGGACATCGGCCGAACAAATATTCAGCATATTTACCAACAGAAGCCCCTCTCTCAAACCGCAAAGGAACAAGATGCACTTTCAGTAAATTGAACGCCTTACTGCGAATAAACCGAGTTCTCCGATTCCACCTTACACCGTACGCCGCCTGGCTGCACAAGCGAACTCCCTTATTTCTGGTATACCCGGCTGACTGCCTGGTCAAGTGAAAGGCTGGTGACAAAAAAGCCCGGCGCGAGTCATCGCGCCGGGCCTTGTTCCGATTCCGGTCGTGTTGGGGAGTGCGGGACTATTCCCTGCCGGGCTTGAAGTCCGGGCGCACGGTGAGCACCGGACAGCCCGCGGACTTGACCACCTTCTCCGCCACCGAGCCGAACAGGATGCGGTCGATGCCCTGGCGCCCGTGCGTGCCCATGACGATCAGGTCGGCCCCGCTTTCCTTGGCCTGGGTGAGAATCTCCTCCCCGGCGTAGCCGGTGACGACCTCGCCCGTGGCCTGCACGTCCTTGAAGTGGTCCTCCAGGAACTGCTCCATGGTCTTTTCCGCGCCGGAGACGATGTCCTCGACGAAGCTCTCGATGGAGCTGGGCGGCACATGGAAACCCACGTACTGCGACAGGGAAGGCGCCACATACAGCACCCGCACTTCCGACCCCATGGCCTTGGCAAGCGTGGCGGCGTACTCGGCCACATGGGGGCTGAACTCGGAGAAGTCCACCGCGCAGAGAATCTTCTTCACTTGTATCATGGTTCACTCCTTGTTGCGCTTGGCGGTCGGGTGCGGCCTGCGGCCTCAAGAAATCCGCGAATCCGCCGATACTCTCATTACCAACCCCTGCCAGAACCAGGGGCGATAGACAAGCGGCATGTTCTGTCTTACCGTCAATGTCACAACGGTACACGCGAATACCGCCTTGCGCCGGGCAGGAATTGCCGGGAAGGAATCAACGGAAAGACACGTTATTTCAAACGCATGACGGCGCCTGACGGGTGGCACGGAAAATGCTTCAACCTTCGCGAACCGTGAACCCTGGAGTTGGAGATGAAAATTCGTCCCGAAGAAATCCACGGGGCCCAGCAGCAGGAAAACGCGCAACGGACCCGGCAGGAACGGGCCAAGTCCTCCTTTGAGGACATGCTGCGCGCCCAACAGGACCGAGGCGAAAAACCCGCCGAGGCGGGAACACTGCCGCCGCCGTTGGCCAATCCCCTGCTGGGAGTGGGACAGACCGGGGCGCCCAGCCAGACGGAGCCCGTCATGAAGCACGTGGAAAACCTGCTGGAGGAATGGGAAAACTACGCCGGGAAACTGGAAAATCCCGGCGAGGGGGACCTCAAGGAGGCCTACGGCGTGCTCGAGCGCATCGGCTCCGAAGTGCGGCGCATCAAGGAAGAGCGACCCAACCTTGCCCAGGAAAACCCCGACCTCAATTCCCTGGTGGACGAGCTGGAAATCATGAGCGTCACCGAAACCATCAAATTCAACCGGGGCGACTACATCTAGCCGATCTCGTCAGTCCCAGCCCCGAACTCGGCCAACGGCGTATGAACCGCCCCCTCCGGCCGCAGTTCGCTCCCGAAGAGAGTAAAGGACCGGACAAGGAAGCCCGGCCAGCTCTCCCGGCCAATCTCCGCCAGCAACTCCGCGGCGTTTAGCAGACGCCCACCCTTCTTCACCCGCGCCACAGTCAAATGCGGCCTGAACGGCCGTTCCTCAGGCTCGAACCCGGCCGCCACGGAGGCGTTCTCCACCGCCGAGGCCAGGGCCCGCGCCTCGTCCGCCCCCTCGCGCAGCCCCACCCACAGCACTCGCGGCCGCTGGATGCCGGGAAACGCTCCGTACCCGCCCGCGCGCAAAGTGAACGCCCGCCAGTCGATATCCGCCAAAGCCGCCTTGAGCGGCTCGATGCGCTCCTCGGGCGTGTCGCCCAAAAACCGCAGGGTCAGGTGCCAGGTATCCGGCTTGGTGAACGTCAGCGGCGCGCCCTTGGGCAGACGCTTCCGCAACCGGCCGGTCAGCCCCTCCAGTATTTCCCTGTACTCCCCGGGCAGGGGCACTGCGATGAACAGCCGCCCGCTCACGACGCCTCCAACCTGGACAGGACGCCTTCCACAGCCGCCTCGGCCGAGGCGCGCTTGACCTCCTCCCGGCCGCCGCCGAACCGGAACGACTCCGCCTCGACACCCCACGGCCCGTAAAACCCTATCCAAACCAGGCCCACCGGCTTGTCCGGCGTGCCGCCCGTGGGACCGGCCACACCGGACAACGACACCCCCACGTCCGCGCCCAGCAAACCGGCGGCCCCGGAAGCCATGGCCTCCACCACCTCCCGGCTCACCGCGCCGTGCTGGGCCAGCACGTCCGGCGGCACGCCCAGCACCCCCTCCTTCACGGAGTTGGCATAGGCCACCACGCCGCCCACATACCAAAGCGACGACCCGGAAACCGACGTCAACACATGCCCCACCAAACCGCCCGTGCACGACTCCGCCGTGCACAGCCACAACCCCCGCGACACCAATACCTCGCCCAAACGGGCCACACGATCTTCAAACATGAAGTCATGGTAGCCCGGAACCGGGAGGAATGAAAAGAAGCGGGAAGCGCTGGAGAATGGAGGGCGGTCGGCGGGGGTGATAGTTCAGGGCAAGGATATCCTCTTTGTACTGCCCCCGGTTTAGCAAGCCTTTTTTAAGAGAGTCCGCGAGTTGATCAGTTCCTGCTCGGTTGTCACCGGGGTTTTATACCCCAGCGCCGAGTGCAGGTAGCCTTGGTTGTATTCTTCGATCCAGGAGCCCAAGGCTTGGCAAAAGGCCGTCGGGCTACGCCATTCATTAATCCAGACCAGCTCTTCCTTCATGGTGCGCATGAAGCGCTCGGTGTCGGCATTGCCTTTTGGGTTGTTGTAGCTGGTGAAGGCGAGTTTGATGTCCATGACGCGGCAAGCCTTCATGAAGCTCGCCGAGGTCGGCTGGCAGCCGTTGTCGGCCATGAGATGAAGACCGCCGTCGCGCACGCCTTCGGGGAACTGCCTGCCGACAGCCGCGTTGAGCGCCGAGAGCCAATGCCACGCCTTGGCCTGGTCGCCGGCGTAATGGCCGACGACCTTCTTGGTGCGCCAATCAAGCACAATGACCACGTACAGCCAGCCGTAGCCGTCAATCTTGATTTTGGTCATGTCGATACCCCACCACTCGTTGGGTCGCGTGGGCCGGGGCTTGACGCCGGTCGGCCTGCGTTTGGCCTTGAGTCGCAGGTTGGGCTTCACCGTGAGGTCATGCTCGCTCATGAGCCGGTAGACGCGATTTTTGCCGACGACTACGCCGTCCACGAAGCGCAGAAACGCCCAGACCCGACGGTATCCCCAGAACGGATGGTCGGCCTTGATGCCGCGAATGCGGGCCAGGAGGTCGGCGTTGCGCTCGGCGACCTTTGCATATGGTCCACGCTTCATCCGAACGGCCCGCTTTTTTTTAGTCGGTCCTGAAAAAGGCCTTTCAGATTGAATCAGGCGTACTTTAGTCTGCCCCGACTCCAGGTTCCGAAGCAGAGCCAAGGGGCGAAAAGAGACAAAAAGTGCTTCAGTCCCCGCATCCACTTCTTGAAGTTGAACGCGGCTGCGGCCATCAGCAGGTTGATCGCATCACCGAGGGCCCCTTTCAGGAAGTTTTTGGCCATGCGGAAGTCGTGTTTGAGATGTCCGATCACCGGCTCGATGCCAGCGCGTCTGCGAAAACGTTGCCTGGCCTTTCGTCTCTGGTAGGGCGTGTCGCTTTTCTTCGGCCGGCCCGGAATCAGAATGCTCGTGTCACCGACTTTTTTGCGCCCCCTGTAACCCCGGTCACAGATGGCCGCCTCGGGGCAGGATTCCGTGATTTGCGAAACTTGCTCCAGAACATCCGGCAGGGTGTGACCGTCGAAAACGTTCTCCTTGAAGGACATGGCTCCTACGATCACACCGGTGGTCTTGGTCCAGGCGATGGAGGCCTTGCGTCCGAACTCGTACTTTTTGTGCTCTTTGCCCTTGCCGATGCAAAGCACGTCCGGTTCGTGCAGGCTGTAGGTCTTGTTCTTGTCGGTACGTTTCTGGTCATGGACCCGGCGGAAGAGCTGCATAGCTTCCCTGTGCCTGGCCAACGAATCCTTGGGCAGTTTGCGCTCAAGTTCGCGGATCAGGACGCCAGCCATGGTCCGAATGCGTTTGATGATCTTGCGACTCTTGAATCGCTGGCGCAGGAGGCCTGGCAATTCACGGCGGAAACTGCGGCGCAAGCTGATTCCTTCGAACTCGGCGATGGCCCTGCATCGCTTGATGACCTTGGTCAGAAGCTTCACGTCAGTGGGGAAGGTGATGTTCTTCTCCTGGACCGTGGTGTCCACGGCGATCTCCCGCTCCATGGCGTCGTCGCCGTGCAGACCCACCGAGACCTCGAAGATCAAACGCGCCCCACCCTCGCCGATGCGTTTGCGGAAATAAACCAAGTCCGTGGGGTCACAAGGAAGCCTCCACCGGAAATGCGTCTCACCGCAGAAGGCCTGATAGTAGGGGTTCCGGACCCAAGCCTCAATGACACGCTCGTCGCTCAGATTTTCAAGCTGCTTGAGGATCATGAGCCCGACCATGAGTCTGATGGGCTTTGCTGGACGACCATACTCACTATAGAGGCTAGAAAACTCCTGCTCGAACCTTTCCCAGGGGATGTTCGCTGCAAGCTTGAGCAGCGGGTCCTTGGGATTGAGCTGATCGATGAGGTCCTCGTAGAGGAAATTGCCCTGATCGCTTTTGGCTGGCTTGGCCTTCATCATCACTCCCGAACCGGTGACGGCGCGACCGGTTTCTTGCAGAATCACTACAGTTCCTGGTCGAGAATGATACATTGAATGCTACACTTTGTTAATTTTTTTCAGTGGCATGGATGTTTTTCAGGGCCGACTTTTTAGCTCAATGGTCAACTCACCGATCAGGCTTTTGAGCTTCATGTTCTCGCGCTCAAGCTTGGCCGTACGCTGTGCGCCGTGCTCGGTCTCGAACGCTTTGTGCGCCTGGGCAAGGAATTGATCGCGCCACTTGTAGTACTGGTTCTGCGAGATGGCGTACTCGGCGCACACTTCGCCCACGGGTCGTCCTCGAAGGCCTTCGAGGACGACCCGTGTCTTCTGCTCCGGGGTCCACTTCCGTCGCTTCATGGCAAACCTCCTGCCTGTTGAGAAGCCACGGACTTCCACTTAAATCAAGGCTGTTTCAAACTGGGGGCAGGATATCTTCCCCCACACCCCCAACTCCTTCAAAAACTCGCTTGTCACTCGCTTCGCTCGGGGGCGTGGAGCGTACGTAGTGTAGCCGGGCGACAACAGCCCAATCCCGCGTTCAACGCATGTGGAGCCAAACTGCCGGGGTGGGATTCTACCGGGTGTTCGAATACCTCAGTCGCAACTACGCCGGAGTGCTCCCTCGCCGCGCTCCTGCTCGCCCCATCCCGCGAACACACATGCAAAGTTACTTTGCCGCAGGGTCCAGGGGGCGCGCAGCCCCCTGGTCGCCGAAGGCGAAATGCTTCTCCCCCTACTCTTCCGGGAAGGTCAGCAACTTGGCGTTGATGGCCACGATGACGGTGGAGAGGGACATGATGACGGCTCCCACGGCGGGGGAGAGGACGATGCCGGCCCACCAGAGGACGCCCGCGGCCAGGGGGATGGCGAAGGCGTTGTAGCCGGTGGCCCAGAAGAGGTTCTGGATGGTTTTTTTGCGGACCTCGCCGGAGAGCCGGATCATGTCGGCCACGTCGCGCGGGTCGGAGCGGACGAGGACCACGTCGGCGGTTTCCACGGCCACGTCTGTGCCCGCGCCGATGGCCACGCCCACGTCGGCCTGGGCCAGTGCGGGGGCGTCGTTGACGCCGTCGCCGGTCATGCACACGGACAGGCCGCGTCCCTGGATTTCCTTGACCTTGTCGGCCTTGTGGTCGGGCAGGACTTCGGCGAACCAGTCGTCCAGGCCGAGTTCCTTGGCCACTCGCTCGGCCACGTTTTTGCTGTCGCCGGTGAGCATCATGCACTGGATGCCCATGTCCTTGAGGCGGGAGACGGCTTCCTTGGAGGCCTCGCGCACCTGGTCGTCCAGGGCCACGGCGCCGATGGGGGAGCCGCCGCGCAGCACGGCCACCACGGTCATGCCCGCGTCCTGGGCCTTGGTGATTTCCTCGGATTGCAGGTCGTGCCCGGCCTCGCCTGCGGCCTTGAGGGAGAGGATGCGGATTTCCGTTCCGTCCACGGTGGCCTTGGCGCCCTTGCCGGGGATGGAGTCGAAGTCGTCGGCCCGGGGCGGCTGGCCGTGCTTTTCCTGGTAGCCATCGGCCACGGCCCGGGCGATGGGGTGCTCGCTGCGGCCCTCCACGGCTGCGACCAGCTTCCAGATTTCCTGTTCGTCCGCGTCGGCCAAGGGGATGACCCGGTCCACGCCAAACTCGCCCTTGGTCAGGGTGCCGGTCTTGTCGAAGAGCACGGCCTGGATGTTGCGGGCAGCCTCGAAGGGGGTGCGGTTACGGATGAGCAGGCCGTGCTTGGCCGCCAGGGTGGTGGACACGGCCACCACCAAGGGGATGGCCAGCCCCAGGGCGTGGGGGCAGGTGATGATCATGACCGTGACGGTGCGTTCCAGGGAAAAGACGAAGTCGCTCCCGGCCAGGGCCAGCCAGGCGATCATGGTCAGGACGCCCGCGGCGAGGGCGATGTAGAAGAGCCAGCCAGCTGCCTTGTCCGCCAGCCCCTGGGCGCGGGACTTGGACTCGCGGGCCTGCCGCACCATCTCCATGACCTGCGAGAGGAAGGAATCCTCGCCGGTTTTTTGGACCTCCACGGTGAGGGAGCCCTGGCCGTTGACCGCGCCGCCGATGACCTCGTCGCCCTGGCCCTTCTCCACTGCCTTGGTCTCGCCGGTGAGCACGGACTCGTCCACCGAGCTGGAGCCCTCGGCCACCTGGCCGTCGGCCGGGATTTTTTCGCCGGGCTTGACCACCACGCGTTCGCCCCGCTTCAGGTCGGAGACCGGCACGTCCTCGGTGGAGCCGTCCTCCTTGAGGCGGTGGGCGGTGGAGGGGACGAGCTTGGCCAGTTCCTGCATGGCTCCCTGGGCGGACATGACCGAGCGCATCTCGATCCAGTGGCCCAGGAGCATGATAATGATCAGGGAGGCCAGCTCCCAGAAGAAGACCTTGCCGGGCAGGCCGAAGGTGACCAGCCCGGAGTAGACGTAGGCCACCACAATGGCCAGGCCGATGAGCAGCATCATGCCCGGCTGGCCTTTTTTCACCTCGTCCACGCCGCCCTTGAGGAAGGGCCAGCCGCCGTAGAAGAAGACCACCGTGGACAGGGCGAAAAGCAGCGGCAGCCGCCCCGGGATGTCCAGGGCCTCGCCGTAGCCCAGCAGGCCGCCCAGCATGGGCGAGAAGGCGGCGATGGGCAGGGTCAGGACCAGGGAAACCCAGAACCGCTTCTTGAAATCCGCCAGCATGGCGGCGTGGTGGCCCTGGTGGTCGTGGCCGCCGTGGCCTCCATGATCGCCGTGGCCCTGGTGGTCGTTGCCCTGGCCCTGGTGGTCGTCGTGTTTGTGGTGTTCGCCGTGTCCGGAGTTGTCGCGAGTCAAGGGAAAGCCTCCTTCGCGTGCATTTCGCGCATGATTCAGGCAACCAACGTACCACGTCTTTCGGAACAGGGGCAACGCGGCGGCCCTCGCGCGCCAAGGAGCGTGTTTCTGGCCTTCGCGGTGCAGCCGTGGCACAATCGCCAAATGGCGACCGCCCCCAGCCGCTTCGACCGGCTCACACCACTGGATCTGCTGCGCGGCCTGTGCGTGGCCCTCATGGTCATGGACCACGCCGTCCACTTCCTCTCCGGCGGCCTCTACGCGGGCGGGGAAACCTGGTACGGCCCCTTCCCCGACCCCGAAACCGGGGTCTTCCTGCTCCGCTTCCTCAGCCATCCGGCCGCGCCCGGATTCGCCATCTGCCTGGGCGCGGGGCTGGTGCTTTTCACCCACAACCGCATGTCCCAGGGCTGGACCTCCTTCCGCTGCGCCTCCACCCTGGCCGTGCGCGGCCTCATCCTGGTCCTGGCTCAGTTCCTCCTGGCCAACACCGCCTGGATGCTGCCGGACTTCATCGCCGGAACCGCTCCGTCGCCCTTCGCACCCTACTTCGGCGTGCTCTCCATGCTCGGCGTCTGCTTGGCCCTGCTCGGCCCCATGGCCGTGCTGCCCTCCTTCGCCACCGCGCCGCTGGGAGCCCTCTTCATCTCCACCACCGCCACCCTCACCATCCGCGCGCCCGGCGGCGGTCCGGTGGACTTGGCCTCCTCCCTGCTTTACCTGCCCGGCCAGATGGGCGAGGCCTTCGTCAACTACCCCATCCTGCCCTGGGCCGGGGTGGTGCTCATCGGCATGGCCCTGGGACGGGAACTGGCCGCCCGGCCCTTCACCTCCCTGCGCACCCTGCTGCCCACCGGCATCGGCCTGCTGGCCCTCTTCCCCGTGCTGCGGCTGTGGGGCGGCATGTCCGCCAACCTGCGCACCCTGCCGCCGCTGGAAGACGGGCTCACCGGCTTCCTTCAAGTGGTCAAATACCCCCCCAGCCCAACCTTCCTCTGCCTCACCCTCGGCCTCTGCGCCCTGCTCCTCTTCACCTTCACCCGCTTCCCGCGCTTCCCCGGCTCCGGCCTGCTCGCCTCCCTGGGACGCGCCCCCTTCCTGGCCTACATCCTCCACCTCTGGCTCCTGGCCGCGGCCCAGACACTCCTGCAACCGCTCACGGAAACCCTCTGGCTCCCCCTGCTGGCCACCGCCCTCTGCCTGGCCGCCCTCTACCCCCTGGCCAAAACCTGGGACCGCCTCAAACACACCCGCCCCCCAAACTCGATGTGGAGGCTGTTTTAAGAGGGAGAGAAGAAGGAAGAAGGGAAGAATGAGTATCCTGCCCCCAGTTTGAAACAGCCTTGATTTAAGTGGAAGTCCGTGGCTTCTCAACAGGCAGGAGGTTTGCCATGAAGCGACGGAAGTGGACCCCGGAGCAGAAGACTCGGGTCGTCCTCGAAGGCCTTCGAGGACGACCCGTGGGCGAAGTGTGCGCCGAGTACGCCATCTCGCAGAACCAGTACTACAAGTGGCGCGATCAATTCCTTGCCCAGGCGCACAAAGCGTTCGAGACCGAGCACGGCGCACAGCGTACGGCCAAGCTTGAGCGCGAGAACATGAAGCTCAAAAGCCTGATCGGTGAGTTGACCATTGAGCTAAAAAAAAGCGGGCCGTTCGGATGAAGCGTGGACCATATGCAAAGGTCGCCGAGCGCAACGCCGACCTCCTGGCCCGCATTCGCGGCATCAAGGCCGACCATCCGTTCTGGGGATACCGTCGGGTCTGGGCGTTTCTGCGCTTCGTGGACGGCGTAGTCGTCGGCAAAAATCGCGTCTACCGGCTCATGAGCGAGCATGACCTCACGGTGAAGCCCAACCTGCGACTCAAGGCCAAACGCAGGCCGACCGGCGTCAAGCCCCGGCCCACGCGACCCAACGAGTGGTGGGGTATCGACATGACCAAAATCAAGATTGACGGCTACGGCTGGCTGTACGTGGTCATTGTGCTTGATTGGCGCACCAAGAAGGTCGTCGGCCATTACGCCGGCGACCAGGCCAAGGCGTGGCATTGGCTCTCGGCGCTCAACGCGGCTGTCGGCAGGCAGTTCCCCGAAGGCGTGCGCGACGGCGGTCTTCATCTCATGGCCGACAACGGCTGCCAGCCGACCTCGGCGAGCTTCATGAAGGCTTGCCGCGTCATGGACATCAAACTCGCCTTCACCAGCTACAACAACCCAAAAGGCAATGCCGACACCGAGCGCTTCATGCGCACCATGAAGGAAGAGCTGGTCTGGATTAATGAATGGCGTAGCCCGACGGCCTTTTGCCAAGCCTTGGGCTCCTGGATCGAAGAATACAACCAAGGCTACCTGCACTCGGCGCTGGGGTATAAAACCCCGGTGACAACCGAGCAGGAACTGATCAACTCGCGGACTCTCTTAAAAAAGGCTTGCTAAACCGGGGGCAGTACATGAGGATTTCGCCCTTCGGGCGACCAGGGCATGACTACTCGGGCCCTCCTTGGCCCTCGCCCTTCGGGCCAAGCGCTCCGCGCTTGCTCCAAATCGCCCTCCGGGGCGATTTAGTCGCGGCCCTGGACCCGCGGCAAACTCACTTTGCATGTGTGTTCGCGGGATGGGGCGAGTAGGAGCGCGGCAAGGGAGCACTCCGGCGAATAGGCGAATAGGCCAATGGATTTCCCTCGGCCGGTATATTCCCACCCCGGCCGTTTGGTTCAACATGCGTTGAACGCGGAATTGGACTGTTGTCGCCCGGCTGCACTACGTACGCTCCACGCCCCCGAGCGAAGCGAGCGCTAAAACGTTTTGTGGAAGGATGGTGGGGGCATTGGGGGAGGAAGGAAACCACTTTTGGAAAAGTGGTTTCCTTCCTCCCCCAATGCCCTGAACCACCACCCCCGCCAACCACCCCCCATTCTCCCGCTTTCTCAAAAGGCGGCGGGTGGTGAGGTGTCACCTCACCACCCGCCGCAAAAAACCCCGAGGGAAACCTGGGCAGAGCTTCCCTCGGGGCGTGACCGGATGGAGGGAGAGGCGTTCGCGTCAAGCCTCTCTCCGGTGTGAGTCCCCCCTACCCTGGGCGGGGGCGGGGACAACACATTTTAGTAGCGGTAGTGTTCGGACTTGTAGGGTCCCATGGGGTCCACGCCCAGGTAGCAGGCCTGGTCCGGGGACAGCTTGGTGAGCTTGGCGCCCAGGCGGTCCAGGTGGAGCCGAGCGACTTCCTCGTCCAGGTGCTTGGGCAGGACCTTGACGTCGATCTTCTGATCGCCCTTGGCCAGTTCCATCTGCGCCAGCACTTGGTTGGTGAAGGAGTTGGACATGACGAAGGACGGGTGGCCGGTGGCGCAGCCCAGGTTCACCAGGCGGCCTTCGGCCAGCACGATGATCTCGCGGCCGGTGTCGGCGAACTTCCACTTGTCCACCTGCGGCTTGACCGTGGTGCAGGTCCACTTGTCGGACTTCTCGATGTGGGCCATCTCGATCTCGTTGTCGAAGTGACCGATATTGCAGACGATGGCCTGGTCCTTCATGTTTTCCATGTGCTTGCCGGTGATGACCTTGCAGTTGCCGGTGGCGGTCACATAGATGTCTATCTCGTCGATGGCGTCCTCGATGGTGGTCACCTCAAAGCCTTCCTGGGTGGCCTGCAGGGCGCAGATGGGGTCCACCTCGGCGACCAGCACGCGGGCGCCCATGCCTCGCAGGGCCTGGGCGCAGCCCTTGCCCACGTCGCCGTAGCCGCAGATCATGCAGACCTTGCCGGCGATCATGACGTCGGTGGCGCGCTTGATGCCGTCGATGAGGGACTCGCGGCAGCCGTAGAGGTTGTCGAACTTGGATTTGGTGACCGAGTCGTTGACGTTGATGGCCGGGAAGAGCAGCTCGCCCTGGTCCAGCATGTGGTAGAGGCGGTGCACGCCGGTGGTGGTCTCCTCGGAGACGCCCTTGCAGGCTTCGCCGATCTTGGTCCACTTCTGGGGGTTCTCCTTCATGGAGGCCTTCAGGCGACCCACCAGGGCCATGTAGTCGGCGGAGTCGGTGTCGCCCTCGTCCAGCACCGCGGCGTTCTTCTCGGCCTTGGCGCCCAGGTGGATCATGAGGGTGGCGTCGCCGCCGTCGTCCACGATGAGGTCGGGGCCGGAGCCGTCGGGCCAGGTCAGGCACATCTCGGTGCACCACCAGTACTCTTCAAGGGTCTCGCCCTTCCAGGCGAATACCTTGGCGGAGCCGGACTTGGCGATGGCGGCGGCGGCGTTGTCCTGCGTGGAGAAAATGTTGCAGGAGGCCCAGCGCACGTCCGCGCCCAGGGCGGTCAGGGTCTCGATGAGCATGGCCGTCTGGATGGTCATGTGCAGGGAGCCGGCGATCTTGAGGCCCTTGAGGGGCTTCTCCGAGCCGTACTTCTCGCGCAGGGCCATCAGTCCGGGCATTTCCTTTTCGCTCATCTCCATTTCCATGCGGCCCCAGTCGGCCAGGGAAATGTCGGCGATCTTGTAATCCAGGGAAAGGTCGAGGGGTTGCACGCTCATGTCTTAAGTCTCCTTGTGTTCGTGCGGTTTCCGTGCGGGCTGGAAGAGAAGGCGCAGGCCGGAGGGAAGTTCCTCGGCCAACGCGGGAAGCGGGGTCAGTCCGGCTTCGCGCAGCAGTTCGGCCAGCTCGTCCTCGGAGAAGCCGAGCCAGCGGTCGCCGTGCCGGGTCCGCATGTCTTCCTTGCCGTGCTTATCAAAATCGACCACCAGTAGAGTCCCGCCCGGCCGGATGGTGCGGGCCGACTCGGTCAGCCCCTCGGCGGGGTGGGAAAGGTGGTGCAGGGCCATGCAAATCAGTGCCGCGTCGGCCTCCGCGTCGCGCAGGGGCAGGTGCTCAAGCTCGCCTATGCGCAGGGAGGCCCAGTCCACGTCGCCCAGGCGCTGGCGGGCGGCCCGCAGCATGCCCGGCGAGTGGTCCACGCCGATGACGCGCCCGGCCCGCTGGTGCAGCGACGGCAGCAGCGCGCCGTCCCCGCAGCCCAGGTCGGCGGCGGTGGAGCACTCCGGCAGGAGCGCCTGCACCCGGCCGCCCAGGTCCAGGTCGCCCAGCACCTCGCGTGAGAAGCACTCCCAGTCCGTGGCGATGGCGTCGAAGAAACGGCGGGTCTCGTCGCGGCGCCGCTCGGCCACGTGTCGGGCGGCCTCGCGGTCGCGGGCCAGGGGGCCTTCCTCCAGAAAAGGAGAGACAGCCTCCAGGTACTCCTGCTGGCTGCCCTGGTCGGCGGCCGAGTAAAAAACCCAGAGCCCGTCGCGGCGGGGCTGGACGAGGCCCACCTCGGCCAGCAGGCCGAGATGGTGGGAAACGCGGGATTGTGGAAGACCCAGGGCCTGGACGATCTCGCCCACGTTCAGTTCGCGCTCCATGAGCACGGCCAGAATGCGGACGCGGGTCTCGTCGGCCAGCGCCTTGCTGTATCTAAGTATTTCCATAGTGCAATATCAATCAATGTTGATGTATGGATAAGAGAGCTACACGCTTCCCCGGCCCTCGTCAAGGGGCCTTTTGGTGGTTGCCTTGGCGGACGGAAGAACATAGGGGGGACGTGCCGCCAGTGGCTGAGATATTTGCCCCGGGACGGACCGCCGGGATGGCTCGGTCTCGACTCGAGCGCGATCTTATATGATGATGCACCCGGGCGACTCGGCGCGTTGGCAAGCCACCGCGGCGGATGTGGAGCGACGAATGACCTGGCGCAAACGAACTCGCGACAACTCCGAGGGCCGGGCCGCGGCGGCCGGTGACGAGGTGCGTTCCCTGCTGGAGCGCATGGGCGGCTCGGAGCGAACGGACGCTGTGCGCCTGTGGCGTTCCTGGCGCGAGGTGCTGGGCGACGAGCTGGCGGACATGGTCCGCCCCTTGGGAATTCGCGGCCGCACGCTGGTACTGGGCGCGGAGGGCCCCATGGTCATGCAGGAGCTGTCCTTCCTGGCCCCGGACATCGTCACCAAATGCAACGTTTTCCTGGGCCGGGAGCTGTTTGACAAGGCCACATTCGAACTGCTACACGACCGGGTTCCGCTCGATGTCGAGCGGGCGGCGAGCCCCCAAAAGGCCCGCCCAGCGCCCCGGCCGCCGGAGAATCTCGGCGGGCTGGAGCGTCTCAAGGAGTCCGACGATCCGGTGGGCAGGAGCTACCGCGCCTACCTCCGCCGGTTCGGCAAGATATAGAGGTTTTACCGGAGGAAGCCATGAGCGAAGAAGAAAAGGTCCAGGAAGAGGCCGTGGAGACCGAGGCCGCCGAAACCGAGGAAAAGAAGGGCATCGGCGAGGTCAAGGAGGACGGGTCCTACGAGATCAAGTTCGAGGAACTCGGACTGAGCAAGGACCTGGAGAAGATGACGGCCAAGGAGCTTCGCGATCTCTGCATCGAGAAGCTGCCCATGATCCAGGGCGTCTCCTCCATGAGCAAGGAGGAGATCATCTCCACCATCAAGGAGATGTTCGGTCTGGAGACCGAGCCCACGGCCGCCGAGGTGAACAAGGGCAAGATCCTGGAGCTCAAGAGCACCATGCGCGACCTCAAGGCGCAGCGCGACCAGACCGAGGACCCCGCCCAGCGGGACCGCCTGCGCAAGCGCATCTCCAAGCTCAAGAAGCAGACCCGCCGCCTGGCCAAGTCCGCCTAGCGGACCGGACACAGGCCCCGCGGGACGCCTCCGCGAAAACGCGCCGCCCCTCCGCCTCCGCCACAGGCGGCGGAGGGGCGCGCTTTTCGTGCGTCCACCGTCTTTTTGGGCAGCCTTTGGCCGAGGTGCGGCGAAATCACCGCTCTCACCTCTCCTTTCACGGGGCCGACCCCTTGTGCCGGGGACGTTGGAGGCCTTGCAAAGCGGCCCCGGAGCCGGCTGAAAATCTTCCCCAAAAAAGGGTTGACAGCCAAGGCCAAGGCCCTTACAAGCTTTCTCTCGCGCGCTGGGGGATCGTCTAGCTGGCAGGACGACGGGTTCTGGCTCCGTTAACCTAGGTTCGAATCCTAGTCCCCCAGCCAACTTTTTTTTACCAGCGTCCCCATCGTCTAGCCCGGCCCAGGACACCGGCCTTTCACGCCGGCGACGGGGGTTCAAATCCCCCTGGGGACGCCAAAGTAAATCCCGAAGGGGCTGCTCACCGAGTAGCCCCTTCTTTTATTTTGCCGGGATTGCCGCAGTACTTCGCGGCTCTCTTCATCCCGTACGACTCGCTCCGCTCGCCTAACTGCTGGAGGTCCGGCGACGGCTCACAGTTTGCGGGGCGGCACCATTGGACTGCCCTTCATGTTAGCTCGAGGGGAGGTGCTGGGGAAATTGGAACCTTCGTTGCTTTGGCCGAATGAGTTCGATTGCGGGGTTAAAAAGAGCGGGGTTGGCCTGGGGCCAATGTTTCTTGGTACGTGGGCGGTAATTCCCGACAGCCTCTCCCTGGAAGCAACACTCCTTTTTCAAGAAAGACTGCTGACCTTCCGACCCGTTTCCCCACTTTGCCGATAAGCGGCTCTCGGCTTCGCAAACTCCACCGCGCGTGCTATCCTTATTCCGAGTCTTTTGTTCTATCCGCACGTGCCGCGGCAAGGAGGGACAAGTGGGTCACGCCCTCACCGCTACTTTCCGCAGGGATGCGCCTGGGGCCCGGCACTTTGCCGCGCCCTGTTTCAGGCAAGAGGGGCTGTTGCCGATGGCCGCTCCGGCAAGGCAAGGATTCCCACGGGGCCACCCGTCCGGCCCGCCCCACAAAAGCCCCGCGCCCCAGGGTCAACCATCCCGGAACCCTGGGCGGACCGACCATCCCGTCTCCCCTCTCCCGGACAATTCCTCGTCCTCGTTCACTCGCCTAGCGCATCCCCACCGTTCAGGGCACGACACATGGAGCCAGTGGTTTCCATGCGCGGGACACGACATGGCCAAGAGGACTGAACCAGACGCGCATTCGTAGCATCCGATACGCCGTGGAGTGTTGCCCATGTTTCACCAGGGTCCACAAGCCGCCCGCTCGCCGCTGCTCATCGCGCTTGCGGTCGCCGCTATCATCTGCTCCGCAAGCCCGGCCGCAGCCCTGCAGGTGCATCCCGCTCCCGAGGGGCTCTACGTCCATCAATTTGGGCACTTCCTCTTTTTCCTCACTTCCATTCTGCTGCTGTTTGGCCTGGGGCTAAGCGCGCTTCCCAAGGGCCGGGGCAGGCTCTACCTTCGCGTTTCCTGCCTGCTGTTCGCGCTGTGGAATGCCGCCACCTTTTCAGCGCATCTGGTGCATCTTTATTTGGATGTTGCCCCTTTTGTTGGAGACAATCCATGGACCATGACCATATCCAGCGAGCTCGGCAACATCGCCCTGCTGTATTACTTCCTGTCTTTTGACCATCTTTTGGCTGTTCCCGCCATGCTCTTTTTCGTTCTCGGCCTCCGCAGTTTCTTGAAGGAAGTTTCGGCATGACGGAACCACCCGTATACATGATCTGGATCGTCGATACGCTTGGCTCGACCTGCATGATCCTGCTCGCCGTGGTCGCTCTCAATTTCGCACTTCGCTTGTCCCGCAAGGAACCGGACAATCTCATGTGGTCCTATCTGGTGGCCCTGACCATGGCACTGGCCGCCTTTTCCTTGAGTCGCGGGTTCGGCCACCTGGCGCGGATTATACTTCTCAGCACAGGAAGCATGGACACATGGCTTCGCATCGCGCCCATCTCAGGCACGGCCAACACGACAACCTTCATCATCATCGCCTCCGTATCCCTCTTCTATAAAAAGGTTGAAGAGGGCGTGGACATCATTCGGCATTACACAAAAGAACTTGAACGGTCCTACAACATACTCGGTGACGCGCACCAGCGGCTGAAAATGAACCAGGAACGCATTGTCTCGCTGGAACGAAAAAATTTGGCGTGCAAAACAGTCACCAGCATCGCCCACCAAACACGCAACCCGCTGCAAACCATCGGCGGCTTTGCGCGGCTCATTGGGACGGACGACGCGACCCCGGACGAGATACGGGAAAAAGCGGACATCATTTATTCAGAGGCGGCCTCTCTGGAAGGGCTGATAGGCAGCATCCTGAAAACCCAAGGGCAGATCGAAACCGAATTGCAGTCCATGCACGCAGGGGACGTGTTGAGGGAGGCCGTGCGATTAAACTCCGACTACGCCAGAAAGTCCGGCGTGAAGCTGGAGTGTGCCGAAGAGGATGGGCCACTTGTCCTTGTTGATAAGGAATTGCTCGCCATGGCCCTCGGCGAGATTGTCATCAACGCGGTGGAAGCATCCGAGCCAGGTGATGTGGTCCGCCTGAGCCTGACGCGGGAGGGCGGGGTGGCGTCCTTTGCCGTGTCCGACGAAGGGTCTGGAATACCGCCGGAATCTTCTGATCGCATCTTCGATCCCACATTCAGCACCAAGCAGTTCTCCGCCGGGATGGGCATGTCCTTCGCCAAGGAGATCGCCGAGCTTCACGGCGGAGACATCGCTTTCGACAGCCAACCCGGAAAAGGCGCGACTTTCTCTCTGCACTTGCCCTGCGCGGACTGACCCGCCCGCATCGCCTTCCATCGCACTCCGCCCGGGCATGGCGCGAGGCATCCGCGACAGCCGCGCATGACCCGGCCTGTTGGGCGGCGTCGGATTGCCCCGGTTCCAGGGGCCGACCGTCACATTGCGTATTCACCGAGCTTCCGGAGCAGCCAGCGGCCCGCCTTGCCCACCTTCCTGTTCTTGTTTCGTATCAGGTACAGCGGAGAGGCGTGCTCGCGGATTTCCAGCTCCAGGGATATCTGCTGGATGTTCCGCTGGACCAGCGGGTCGTTCAGGATGGTCGCGGGGAAGAAGGCCCACCCCATCCCCCGCTCCACCAGCGAAGCGCACGCGCCGTAGCTGTCCACAAGCCACCGTTTGGGGCTGAAGTGGGTCACTTCGGTGTCTTTTCCGTCGCCCCGGCTGGTGACGACCAGTTGCCGCTCATCCTCCAGGTCGCTGATGGTCACGGCTTCCTTTCCGGTCAACGGGTGGTCCGCGGCGGCCACAGCGTGGAAGGAAACATAGGAAAGCAGTTTGTAGGCCTCCAGCCGCTTGGGGATTCCCGAGCTGATCAACAGGCCCAGGTCGGCCTTGCCCGACGCCACGCACTCTTCCACGTCGTTGAATATCCCGGTCTGCAGGTCGAGTTCCGTAAACGGAAACCCGCTCTCGAAGGGCGCGAGGAACTGTTCGACGAATTGGCTGTGCACCCCCTCGTCCAGCGCCAGGCGGATGTGCGTGTCCTCCTCCGCGCAAAACGACAGGGCCCGGTCCTTCAGCCTCTCCCCGCCCTGCACGATACCCACGGCGTCGCGCAGCAGGACTTCGCCCTCCTCCGTGAGTCGCAGGTATTTCCTGCTTCTGTCGAAAAGCCGCGTCCCCAGGTCGATTTCCAGATTGGCCACCGCGGTGCTGACGCCGGACTGCGCCTTCCCCAGCAAGCGCCCCGCAGCGGAAAAGGACCCGGTCTCCGCCGCCGCCACAAAGCATTGCAGATGCGAAAAATTGAGTGAAATCAAAGCCCGCTCCTCCAACTGCTCAACAACGACCCACCGGCAGCCTACACGGCTTGGCGCCGACGGTCCACGACCTATCTAAAAAATGGATACTTCCTAGCTTTGTAGTCAGCCAAGTGGTGGATAGGATGCCGCCAATCAAAGCCTGGAAACACTACCCCGGCCCCGCACGGGCCGGAACCGAACCGGAGGAGAACCATGCCCCTCATGGAGTGGCACACGGACGACGGGAACATGAACTGGCCGGATCTGATCGATCTGGCCCCGGAGAGCGCGGGCATCGACCTGAAGGCCGTCCGCGAGTACCGGCTCGGCCGTGTGCGGGAGCAGATGAAGCGGTACGGTGTGAACGCCCTGATCCTCTCCGACGCGGTGAACATCCGCTACGCCACCGGCGCCCGCAACATGCAGGTTTTCTCGTCCCGCAACGCCCCCTCCCGCTACCTCCTCCTCACTGAAGACAGGAGCATCCTCTTCGAGTTTACTGGCTGCCTTCACCTCGCCGACGGGCTGGAGACCATCGACGAGGTCCGCCCCTCGGAAACGGCCAGCTTCGTGGCGGCCGGGCCGCACATCAAGGAGCGGGAGGCGCAGTGGGCGCGCAAGATGATCGCGCTCATGAAGGAACTCGCCGGGCCGGACCTCCGGATCGGCCTGGAGCGGATGAACGCCGGGGTGGCCATCGAGATGGCCAAGTGCGGCGTTCCCGTGGTGGACGCGCAGCAGCCGGTGGAGATGGCCCGCTGCATCAAGTCCGACGAGGAAATCAAGTGCATGATCGCCTCGCTCCAGGCCACGGAGCAGGCCACCGGAAAAATGCGTGGCGCCATCCAGCCCGGCATCACCGAAAACCAGCTGTGGTCCATACTGCATCAGGAAGTGATCGCCCTGAACGGTGACTATGTCGAGACGCGGCTCCTCAACTCCGGCGCGCGCACCAACCCCTGGTTCCAGGAATCGGCCAACAAGGTCATCCGGGAGAACGAGCTGGTGGGCTTCGACACCGACGTGGTGGGTTGCCACGGCTACTACTCCGACTTCTCCCGCACCTTCCACGTGGGCCCGGACGCCCCCAGCGAGGAGCAGCGCACCCTCTACAAGGTCGCCCATGAGCAGATCCAGCACAACATCGACATCATCAAGCCGGGCATGACCTTTCGCGAGTACGCGGAAAAGGCCTGGGACATCCCGGAGAAATACCACGCCAACCGGTACTACCTCTCCGCCCACGGCGTGGGCATGTCCGGCGAGTACCCATACCTCTACCACCGGGCGGACTTCCCGGACGCGGGGTACGACGGTGTCATCGAGCCGAACATGACACTCTGCGTGGAATCCTACATCGGGGAAAAGGGCGGACGCGAGGGCGTCAAGCTGGAGGAGCAGCTGCTGGTGACCGAGGAGGGAACCAGGCTGCTCACCCACTACCCCTTTGAAGAAGAACTGTTGAAGTAGAGGACCCGGCTTCATGCTCATGGACTCTGAACATCCGCAACCGGAGACCTTCGCGGGCGACGGCTTCCGCATCACGCTGAACAAGCGCGGGGAGGACGCCCACGTCAAGCAGCGGCGTCCGGTCAAATACGGCCTGTACTCCGAGATCGAGACCGACTCGGCGCTGCTGCAGTTCAACCTGAACAGCGAGGTCGTCCGGGCCGAGGGACGCGACCCGGATTGGCCCAGCGATTTGGAATACCTCAAGCGCACCGCCGGAAACGACTGGGTCTACTACTCCACCGGAGGGTACGCCGGGTCGTGGGAGACGCTGACGGACGCGTCCTTCCCGGCGCAGGTCTCCTTCAGGATTCCGGAGCCGTACAGCGAGGTGTTCAAGACCGTGGGGGAGTACTACCTGCCCAACCTCCCCTACGACTCGAACAACATCCTCGGCGGGGACCCCTTCACCAACCCGGCTGTGTGGCGCTTGGCCACCGGCTGGTTCGACGAGCTGGACAAGGTCCGGCGCTCGGCGGACGGCCTGCCCGAGCGGTTCCAGCGGTTCCTGAATGAAGCCGTGGAGAACACGCCCGAGCGGCTGCGAGCCAAGGCGGAGCGACTGTTCGAGGCCTGCGGGGGGCGGCCCTCCGTGCTGCCGCCGGACGCCCGCCACGTGGACTACGACGTTATCCCGCTGAACATCTCCCACGGCTGCCTGCACAAGTGCGGCTTCTGCGCGGTGAAGAACGCCAGGCCGTTTTCCAGCCTCTCGCAAGCGGACATCGAAGAGCGGCTCGATCAGCTCGCCACGCTCTACGGCCGCGACCTGGCCAACTACAACGCCGTGTTCCTCGGCGACCACGACCCCATGAACGCCGCCGGCGACCTCGTCCTCTTCGCCATCCAGGAGGCCAAAAACCGCCTGGGAATCGACAGGGCGTACATGCGGGGCGCCAACGTCTTTCTTTTCGCCAGCGTCACGTCCTTCCTGAAGAAGGACGACCGCTTCTTCGAAAAACTGGGGGCATGCGGGGCCAACGTCTTCATCAACGTCGGCCTGGAATCCGCGGACCAGGAGACGCTGGACTCCATCGGCAAACCCCTGCGGAGCGAGGATGTCGTTCGGTGCTTCCAGAGAATGCGGGCGGTGAACCACAAGCACGGCGGAATCGAGTGCTCGGCCAATTTCGTTTTCGACGAACAGCTCCCGTCCGGCCACATCCCCGCGTTTCTGGACCTTGCCGGGGAAGGCGGCCCCGGGGGCACGGTCCCGGTCTACATGTCGCCGCTTTGCTTTACCGAGCCCTCCGCCAGAACCCTGTTCGAGTTCAAGCGGCTCAAGACGTTCAGCAGGCACCCGGTCCATCTCTACATAATACAACGAATTTAACCGGATCGCGCCTCGCCGCCGGTTGACATGCGGCGAAGGGCGCGTCCCCCACAGCGAGTGGGCAACCGCAAACAAGGAGGAACGTATGTTGAG
This sequence comes from Desulfohalovibrio reitneri, assembly GCF_000711295.1. Classification (NCBI taxonomy): domain Bacteria; kingdom Pseudomonadati; phylum Thermodesulfobacteriota; class Desulfovibrionia; order Desulfovibrionales; family Desulfovibrionaceae; genus Desulfohalovibrio; species Desulfohalovibrio reitneri. The sequence goes on from NZ_JOMJ01000003.1 coordinate 1,567,753, forward strand.
GTTGAAAGGAATAATCGCGCTGGCCGCCCTGGCCTTTGTCCTGTCCGGCATTTCGCAGCCCGCCATGGCCAAGGAGAAAACCCTGCGCTTCGGCGTGAACAACTGGGCCGAAAACGTCGCCGTCTCCAACATGTGGAAGATTCTGCTGGAAAAGCGCGGCTACAACGTCGAGTTGATGGAGGTCGGCAACGGCGTCATGTACGGCGGCGTGGCCTCCGGCTCCCTGGACGTCGGCCTGGAGGTGTGGCTGCCCAACTCCGACAAGCCGCTGGTGGAGAAGTTCGGCGACGACTTCGACATCCAGAGCGCCTGGTACAAGGGCGCCAGCCTGGGCCTGGTGGTGCCGTCCTACGTGGACGTCGATTCCCTGGACGAGCTTCCCGATAACGCGGGGAAATTCGACAACGAAATCGTGGGCATCGACTCCGGGTCGAGCCTCAACGAGCTGACGCGCGAAGCGGTCAAGAAATACGAACTCGATGCGTACGAGTTCGTGGAAAGCTCCGAACCCGCCATGCTGGGCGTCCTGCAATCCGCCTACGAGGCAGGGAAGCCCGTCGTCGTGACCCTTTGGAACCCCCACTACGCCTTTGCCGAGTACGACCTCAAGTATCTGGAGGATCCGAAGAACGTCTACGGCGAGGGGGACGACATCTTCTTCATCACCAGGAAGGGCTTTGAGAAGGATTTCGGGGAAGTGCTGGACTGGATGAACGAATGGTTCATGACCGACGCCACCCTTGGCGACCTCATCGCCACCATCAAACGGGCCGAGGACCCGCAAAAGGGCGCGGCCAAATGGATCAAGGCCAACAAGGACCTGGTCGACTCCTGGTTCGAGTAAGGCTTCGCGCGATCGGACGGCCGGTTTCCGACCGATCCGAACACGCAACGCATCGAAGGGGCCGGCGGGAGCATCCGCCGGCCCCCTTCTTCTGAAGCATCCGCCCTCGCGTACCCAGCCGGGCGCATGGGCGGGCGGGTCGCCCTGGCTGCTCGCGCTTCTTGCCCGAGACTCTACAACCACCCCCTGCGCCTGGTCCCCAGAAGAAGCAGGTCCTTCACGCGCCGCTCGTCCTTGGCCTCGAGAAACTCTTTCTCGAATTCCGCGGGCAGGAGGATTTGGGACAGGGCCGCCACCGTCTCCACGAAACGCCTTTCCTCGCCCTTGCACGTCACGATCAGGAACAGGGCGTGGAACTTTCCCCGCTCGCTTTCCAGATATTGTCTATCCCGGATGATTACCAGGTCGTAGACCCCCTGACAGTCTATGTCGACTTCACCGACAGCGATACGCGGCACGACCTCGTCCAGGGTGTTTCTCGCCAAGTGTTCACTTACCCGGGCGGCGGCCTCCAAGGGGGCGATCCCCCACTTGCCGGCCAGGGCGTCGGCGACCTTGGTGGAGATTCCGGAAACCTCCATCTTTTCGTTCAGATCAAAAAACAAGGCGTTTTCAACGAGTTCATCGAAACGGTCGACAGCGATGCCTCCCCGCTCCCGGACGATGTTCTGCAGTTCGCGCTCCAGCTCCTCGCCGAATTGCTCCTCATGGGTGATGCGGGAGATCATGCGCTTGAGCGCGTATTCCTGGTTGGAGCGTATACGGCCGTAAAACCAATAAAAAAACAGCCCGGCAAAGACGAGGATGAGGCTCAGGACCAAGGCCTTCATACCCATCTCCGACAGCATGAACACCGATCCCAATATGCCAAGCACCTGCAGCACCGGGTAAAGTGGGGCCCGGAAGACGGGCCTGTAATGCAGAAGGCCGCTTTCGCGCAGGATGATCACGGACAGGTTGGCCAGGATGTAGGACACGATGAGTACTGTGGACGCGGCGCCCGCCAAGGCCTTTGTCTCCAGGAACAGGGAGCCGATGATCACCAGCGCCGTGAAGAGGAGAGCGATGTGGGGCGTGCTGAACCGCGTGTTGACCCTGCCAAGGATTTCCGGGGCGAGATGGTCGCGGCTCAAGGCGAGAAGGTAGCGCGAGGAGGCCATGAGCCCCGCGTTGGCCGTGGAAACGAATGCGAAGAACGCGGCCACGCTCAAAACCAGGCGGCCCGTTTGGCCCATGATGGCATCCGCCCCGTCGGAAATGGGGGTGAGGGACATGTTGAGTTCGTCCCCCGGCAGAACCCCCGAGGTCACAAAGACGGCCACAGTGTACAGCAGGACCACCACAACCAGGGAGAGAATCATGCCCAGAGGCAGGTTGCGCCCGGGATCCCGGACCTCCTCGGCCACCGCGGTGGTCTTCAGCAAACCTCCGTAGGACACGAAGATAAGCCCGGAGGTGGCGAATACCGCATGCCAGCCCAGGGGGGCGAAAGGCAGCAGGTGGTCCGAGTGAACATGCTGTACGCCCACACCGCAGTAGAGAACGATGAGCAGCACCGCGCCGATGACCACGCCGTACTGGAGAAACGCCGCTTGCCGGACGCCCACGATGTTGAGCAGCAAAAAGATCAGGCACAGGCCCACGCCGCCCAGTTCCTGGTGCCAGGGCATGACCTGGCCGGCAAACACCGAGAGTCCGAGCAGGGCGAAGGAGGTCTTGAGCGCCAGGGAAAACCAGACAAGCAGCCCTGTGACAGTGCCCACCGCCGGGCCAAGGGTGCGGGTGACGATGAAGTAGTCGCCGCCGGTCTTGGGCATGGCCGTAATCATCTCCGCCACGGAAAGCATGCCGCAGCAGGCCACCAGCCCGGCGAAGAAGTAGGAAAAGACGCTGGCCGGTCCGGCCTGCGCGTGGGCGATGCCGGGCAGGATGAACAAGCCCGACGAGATCATGGCCCCGGCCGATATGCACAAGACGGCTCCGAGCCCGAGGTCTTTCTTCAGGCCACCTTTGGGGTCCGGCCGCTCGGTACTGTCCCGGGGTTCTTTGCTCATCCCTCCTATATAGCCGAAACAGCCCGATGAGCAATCGGAAAGACGCGGTTTTTGGGCCCGGCCATGACAAGCGGCGCCGCCGAGCCTGCCGAAGGGGAACGCGGACCTCCCGCTGACTTCGTTCAACCCGCCGCTTATCTGAAGAAAGCGCGCATTGTTCGATTGCCTCCCCATTTCGGATTGGATATTGCTGCGGAGCGGCGACGTTCGAGGAGTCGGCGCCGGGGGCGTGAAATCGCCTGGAATAACCGGAAAGCGGGACCGGGAGCAAAGCGGGACGACCGGGGTGGCGAAGCTTTCACACAATGCGAAGCCGGCCTGATTTCCTGGCCCGGACAAGGAAGCGGCATGAAGTTCATTCCGTCCCAGTTGATGTACCTGCTGCAGGACCGCCGGGCCAGGCGCAACCTGCGCTCCCTGCTCAAGTTCGTCCTTGTGCTGGTCTTTTTCGTGGCCCTGTACAGCGTCCTGTTCCACGTCCTCATGGAGCGCGAAGGGCAGCAGTTCTCCTGGATGACCGGCTTGTATTGGACCCTGACGGTCATGTCCACGCTCGGCTTCGGCGACATCACCTTCACCAGCGACGTCGGCAGGCTCTTCTCCACCATCGTCCTGCTGACTGGCATCGTGTTCCTGCTGGTCATGCTGCCTTTCGCCTTCATCCAGTTCTTCTACGCCCCGTTCCTGGAGGCCCAGACCAAATCCAGGGCCCCCAGGGAGCTGCCGGAGCGGACTTCCGGACATCTGCTCATCATCGGAGCCGGGGCCGCGGCCCTGAGCCTGGCCATGCGGTTGCGCCGCTTCTCCTATGACTACTGCATCCTGGTGCCCGAGGTGGCCCAGGCCCTGGAACTGGTGGACCAGGGATTCCGGGTGGTGGTGGGGGAGTACGACGCCACCCAGACATACCAGCGGCTGCGCGCGCACCAGGCGGCCATGATCGTGGCCCTGAGCGACGACATCAAGAACACCCATGCCTCCTACACCATCCGGGAAGTCACCGGCACTGTGCCCATAGTGGCCAACGCCGACTCCGGGGACTCGGTGGATATTCTGCAGCTGGCCGGAGCGCAGCACACGTACCAGTTCATGCACATGCTCGGGCAGATGCTTGCCCGGCGCATCCTCGGCACGGGCACAAAGAGCAACGTCATCGGCAGTCTCGGGGATCTGCACATCGCGGAAGCCCCAGCCCGGGGAACCGCGCTGGCCGGTCGCTCCATCCAGGACAGCGGCCTGCGGGAATCCACCGGCATGAACGTGGTGGGCTTGTGGCAGCGCGGCCGGATGGTGCCGCCCCAGCTGGACACCGTCATCGATCCCAACGCCGCCCTGATTCTGGCCGGGACCACGGAACAGCTGGAGGCCTACGACGAACTTGTTGGCGAGTCCCCGCCGGTCTCGTCCCCGGTGCTGATCCTGGGCGGCGGCAGGGTGGGCCAGGCCGCGGCGGAAGTCCTGCGGCAACGGGACGTGGAGTACCGCATCGTGGAGAAGAACCCCAAACGGGTTCCGGACGCGGCCAACTGGGTGCCCGGCAACGCCTCGGACTACGACACCCTGGTGCGGGCGGGCATCAAGGAGGCGCCCTCGGTGTTCGTCACCACCCACAACGACGACCTGAACATCTACCTGACCATCTACTGCCGCCGCCTGCGGCCGGACATCCAGATCATCAGCCGCGCCACCCAGGACCGCAGCATCTCCGTGATGCACAAGGCCGGGGCCGACCTGGTCATGTCCTATTCCACCATTACCGCCAACACGGTCATCAATCTGCTCAGCCCGGGCAAGGTGCTGACCCTGACCGAGGGGCTGAACATCTTCAGGGTGAAGGCGCACAGCTCCCTGGCCGGAAAGGCCCTTATCAACAGCGGCATACGGGAGGATACCGGCTGCAGCGTCATCGGCATCGACCGCCAAGCCGGGTTGGAAATCAATCCCGATCCCGCCACGAAACTCAAGAGCGGGGACTCCCTGCTGGTCATCGGCGACGCGGAATCCGAGCGCCGGTTCATGGCCAGGTTTCCGGAATGATCCGCACCGCGGCGCGCGGCCATCGGGGCGTCATGTCTTGTCATTCCGGCCAAATGCCACTAAAGCGGCTGGAGATGACCGAATTCTTGCCAAGCACGGCGTTGTCCGCGCAGCCCGCTCCTGATCTTCCCCGGACGCTCGCGGCATCCGGCTCAATCACCCACGGCGCGCGCAACGTCCCCCGCGCACGCCGGCGCGGCGCGCTCCGGAAATGGACATGAAACAGACGCCCGGCATACGGAAAATAAGCCTCCTGGGGCGCGCCTTCGGCACCAAGCTGTGGAGCGCCTTCAAGGACCTGCTCCCCATCATCCTGGTCATCGCCTTCTTTCAGGGCGTGGTCATCCAGCAGCCGCTGCCGGACATGCTGGAAGCCCTGTTCGGCGGGTTTTTGGTGGTCCTCGGGCTCATGCTCTTCGTCCTGGGGCTGGAGATGGGCCTCTTTCCCATCGGCGAGAACATGGCCCACGCCCTGGCCCGCAAGGGCAGCCTCTTCTGGCTGCTCACCTTCGCCTTCGCCCTGGGCTTCTCCACCACGGTGGCGGAACCCGCCCTCATCGCCGTGGCCGCCGAGGCCGCCGAGATCGCCTCCACCGGAGGCCTCATCACTTCCGGCCAGCAGGCGATGGAGCAGTACGCCCTGGGGCTTCGCCTGTCCGTGGCCTTTTCCGTGGGGTTGGCCATCCTCATCGGCGTGCTCCGCATCCTCAAGGGCTGGCCCATCCACTACCTCATCATCGGCGGCTACGTGCTGGTCATGCTCATGACCCTGATCGCCCCCGAGCAAATCATCGGCATCGCCTACGACGCGGGCGGCGTGACCACCTCCACCGTGACCGTGCCCCTGGTGGCCGCGTTGGGCGTGGGCCTCGCCTCCATCATCAAAGGCCGCAGCCCCCTCTTGGACGGCTTCGGGCTCATCGCCTTCGCCTCGCTCCTGCCCATGATCTTCGTCATGGGCTACGGGGTGCTGGTGTTCAACTAGGACAGCGGGAACCACATGGAATTCCTTGCCAAGTTCGGATCCACCCTACTGTCCACGGTGCGGGACGTGCTGCCCATCATCGGGCTTATCGTCGGCTTTCAGTTGCTCATCCTGCGCCAGCCCATCCCCCATCTCAAAAGCCTCATCGTGGGCGGGATATACGTGGTGCTCGGCCTGGCCCTGTTCCTGGTGGGGCTGGAAAAGGCGCTCTTCCCGGTAGGCAAGATAATGGCCCTGCAGCTCTCCAGCCCGGACTTCCTGCTGGGCGGCGACCCGACCGCCTGGACCGCCTACGGCTGGGTGTACCTGTTCGCCTTCCTCATCGGCTTCTCCACCACCATCGCGGAGCCCTCCCTGCTGGCCGTGGCCCTCAAGGCCAACGAAGTCTCCGGCGGCGTCATCAGCCAGTGGGGCCTGCGCATCACGGTGGCCGCCGGGGTGGCCATCGGCATCTCCCTGGGGGCCTTCCGCATCGTCACCGGCACCCCGCTCTACATGTACATCCTCGCAGGATACATCATGGTCGTCATCCAGACCTTCCTCGCCCCGCGGAAGATCATCGCCCTGGCCTACGACTCGGGCGGCGTGACCACCTCCACGGTCACGGTCCCCCTTGTGGCCGCGCTGGGCCTGGGCCTGTCCGAGGCGGTGCCGGGCCGCGACCCGGCCCTGGACGGCTTCGGGCTCATCGCCTTCGCCAGCCTCTTTCCCATCATCACCGTCATGGGGTACGCCCAAATCGCCCACTGGATCGCCGCGCGGCCAACGCGGCGGAAACCCACCGGAGTGGAAAGCCGATGAAGTTCAAGATGATTTACGCGCCGGTCAAGCCGCACAAGACCGACCCCATCGTGGACGCCGCCAAGAAGGCGGGTGCCACCGGGGCCACCATCATCCAGGCCAGGGGGACGGGCATGCGGGAGGCCAAGACCTTCTTCGGCCTGACCCTGGAGGACCAGACCGACATCGTCATGTTCCTCCTGGAGGAGCACTTGGTGGACCCCGTTCTGGAGGCCATCAAGACCGCCGGGGAGTTCCACAAGCCGGGCACCGGCATCGCCTTCGTCATGCCGGTGGACAGGGTGGTCGGCCTGGAGAGCCAGATCGAGAAGTTCAAGGAAGAGGTCAGGGACAAGTACCTCTAGCAACGCAGTGAACAGGAGGAGCGGCAATGCCGATAGTCCGGGTACGCGACGTCATGATCGAGGAAGTCCTCAGCATCGAGGGGATGGCCACCGCCAAGGAAGCCGCGGCCATGATGCGCTCCAACCAGGTGTCCGAACTGCTGGTGGCCAAGCGCACCCCGGACGACGCCTGGGGAATCGTCACCGTGCAGGATCTGGCCAGGGAGGTCATCTCCCAGGGACAGAGGCCGGACGAGGTGTTCGTCTACGAGATCATGACCAAGCCGGTCGTCACCGTCCCGGCGGACATGGACATACGTTACGCCATCCGCCTGCTGCAGCACGTGGGCGTGCACCGCGCCCCGGCGGACGAGAAAGGAGAGATCGTGGGCATGATCACCCTGTCCAACCTGGTCCTGGGCAGCGACAACCTCTGGTAGGCGGAACCGCGCCGCCCCGGAACATCCCGCGAACGCCCGCCGGACGGGGCGTTCGCGGCCTAGGCCGTCCGCTCCTCGCCGATGGTCAGGCTGAAGGGGTCGGCGGGCATGGAGTTGAAGAGGTGGCCGTACTCGGCCACCGCGGCGTAGGGGTCCTGGCGGTAGGCGCGGGCGAACTCCATGTGCTCCTGGCCCGCCTCGATCATGCTGGTCAGGCAGGCCACCTTGCGGAAATCGTTGGACAGGTCCGGGTTGTCCTCGAAGAGTTGCTCGATCTTTTCCTTCTGCGGGTGGTCGCCCTTGACCACCACGGAGCCGTCCCGGGCCGTGGTCAGTTCCACGGGGGGCTTGGCGCGGATGCCGTTCTCGATGAACAGCGCGCCCACGTCGCCCCGGAAGGCCTCCTCCGTGCGCTCCAGCCCGGCCCGCAGGTCCTTGAGGGTGACGGACTTGCCCGGGGTGTGCTCCACCCCCAGCCCCTGGAAAAAGCTCGTCATGGACAGGGATTCCCTGGACAGGCTGACCGTATCCCCGCCCTGCCCGTTCGTCTGCTGCACCTTGGGCTTTTGGCTGGCTGAATTCGTGGCGCTGACGGCCTGGGCCGCGTAGCCGGACTCGATTGGATTGACCATGGCGCGCTCCCCTGCTGGCACACTCTTCCGGATGCGCCATCGGAAGCATGATACGTGCCAGGCGAAAGCGCGCCAGAGCCCGTCAGCCCTGGCTTTCGGTGTAGTCGAAGCCCAGCAGGGCGATGTCGTCCTGGGGCGGGGTGTCGCCGCCGAAGGCCAGCACGTCCCGCAGCATGGCGTTCATGGCCTCGGAGATGGGCCGGTCCGCGGTGCGCAAGGCGTCCGTGAACATGCGACCCTCGCCGTACTGCTCGCCTTCGTCGTCCGCCCGTTCCAGGATGCCGTCGGTGTAGAGGATCACACGGTCGCCCTGGCGCAGCCGCAGCCGCCGGTCGCTGAACGGCACATCCGCGCCGATGCCGATGGCCGGGCCCTCGGAATCCAGCGTGCGCACGCTCGTCTCGCCGCCCACCCTCCTGGCCAACACGGGCCACGGGTGTCCGGCGCTGCACCAGACCATCTCCCCCTGTTCCGTATCCACGATCATGTACAGCATGGTGAAATAGCTGCCGAACCGCTCGAAGGGATACTCCCGCTCCAGCATGGACATGACCCCGCTGGGCGGAAGCGGCTCGCCGCCGCCTCCCGGCTTGAACAGCATGCCCGTCTCGGGCCGCATCATCCTGGAGACGGAGACCGTGATCATGGCGGCGGAAACCCCGTGGCCGCAGACGTCGAGCATGTACATCCCCACCCGTTTCTCATCCAGGCGGGCCACGTGGAACAGGTCGCCGCCCACCCCGGCGCAGGGGCGGAAATTCCAGCCGAACCTGAGGCGGCGGGCGATGGGGCTGGCCGAAGGCAGCAGGCTCCGCTGAATCTCCGCCGCCGCCTCGATGTCCCGGTCAAGCTGCGCCTTGCTCTCCATCAGGTCCCGGCGGCTCTGCTCCAGCTCCGAGACATCGTACAGCACCACCAGTATCAGCCCGCTGCCGCGATGCTCCACACGCCTGGTGGAGTGCTCCAGAAACATGCGCCTGCGCGTGCCGCCGGACACGAACTCCCGCCGCAATCGCTTGCGGTCGGAAGGCACCCCGCAGCGCATGACGTCCAGCACAGAACCGCGCAAGCCGCACTCCTCGCACTGCGAGGTCTCGCCGCACTTCCCGCCCTCCAGCACCGCGTGGATGCAGCCCAGGGCATTGCCGCACTTCACCCCCTGAATGCTCTCCCACGTCACGTCGAACAAACGCAGCAAGGTCTGGTTGACCATGACCACGTTGAAGCCGTCGTCCATGAGCAGAACACCGGCATCCACGTTGTCCAGCACCGTGTTCAACAACTCGTTGGATTCGCAGACATCTTCGTACTGTTCGGACATGGCGGACACTCTTGGAGGTGGAGAATGAAGGAGGTTGGCCGGAGTAAAAGGATGGGGGGCGGAACGTGGCGACCTGGGGATTCCAGCCCAATCCGGCGTCCATGCATATCGCCAGCCAAACGGCCAGGGCGGGGGTGTACCGGCGTCTCGCCTCTCCCAAAGCGCCCATTCGCCGAGGCGCTCCCCTGCTTCACACCTGACGCGCGTTCACCCGCGAACACAAATGCAAAGTTACTTTGCCGCAGGGTCCTGGGGGCGCGCAGCCCCCTGGTCGCCCGCAGGGCGAAATCTTCCCGCCCATCAGGGCTGGCCCGGCCAGACCTGATGGGCGGTTTAACTTGCTTGTCCTACTTCTTCCCGACGCCTTCGGCGATGCGGTCGCCGATGGTCTTGTCGATGTTGCGCCAGTACTCCAGGGCGCGTTCGAGCACGGGTTCGGAGACGCCTTTGGAGAGGTGCCCCACCACGTTGGAGACGAGACGGTCGCGGGCGGCGTCGTCCATGACCTTGTTGACCAGGGCGTTGGCCTGGACGAAGTCGTCGTCGTCCTTGCGCTTGGTGTAGGCCGCGCGGACGAAGTCGCCGCTGGCTCCCCAGACGGCGTCCTCGGGGTAGCGCTGGCCATCGGCCGCGGGGCCGCCCTTGGAGTTGGGGGCGTAGACCGGGTCGGTGACGTTCTCCACGCGCATGGCTCCGTCCTTGGAGTAGCTGTGCACGGGGCACTTGGCCTTGTTCACCGGGATCTGCTTGTAGTTGACCCCCAGGCGGGCGCGGTGGGCGTCGGCGTAGGAGAAGAGGCGGGCCAGGAGCATCTTGTCCGGGCTGGGTCCGGTGCCGGGGACGAAGTTGTTGGGCTCGAAGGCCGCCTGCTCGATCTCGGTGTGGAAGTCGGTGGGGTTGCGGGTGAGGGTCAGCCGCCCGACCTCGTGCATGGGGTAGTCCTCATGCGGCCAGACCTTGGTCAGGTCGAAGGGGTTGAAGCGGTAGGATTCCGCCTCCTCGAAGGGCATGATCTGCACCTTGAGGGTCCAGCTGGGGTGGTCGCCTTTCTCGATGGAGTTGAAGAGGTCGCGGCGGTGGTAGTCGGCGTCCTCGCCCGCGATGCGGTCGGCCTCTTCCTGGGTCAGGCACTCGATGCCCTGGTCGGTCTTGAAGTGGTACTTGACCCAGAAGCGTTCGCCCTGGGCGTTGACCCACATGTAGGTGTGGCTGGAGTAGCCGTTCATGTGCCGCCAGGTCTTGGGGATGCCGCGGTCGCCCATGAGCCAGGTGACCTGGTGGGCGGATTCCGGGGAGAGGGTCCAGAAGTCCCACTGCATGTCGTGGTCGCGCAGGCCGTTGTCGGCGCGGCGTTTCTGGGAGCGGATGAAATGCTGGAACTTCATGGGGTCGCGCACGAAGAAGACCGGCGTGTTGTTGCCCACCATGTCGAAGTTGCCCTCGGTGGTGTAGAACTTGAGGGCGAAGCCGCGCGGGTCGCGCCAGGTGTCGGGGCTGCCGCGCTCGCCCGCCACGGTGGAGAAGCGGATGAGGGTGTCCGTCTTGGTGCCGGGCTGGAAGACCGCGGCCTTGGTGTAGGCGCTGACGTCCTGGGTGACCTCGAAGTGGCCGAAGGCCCCGGAGCCTTTGGCGTGCGGCTGGCGCTCGGGGATGCGCTCCCGGTTGAAGTTGGCCATCTGCTCGATGAGGTAGGCGTCCTGCAGCAGGATGGGCCCGTCCTGCCCCACGGTGAGGGAGAATTCGTCGCTGTTCACCGGAATGCCGGCATCGGTGGTGGTTGGTTTGCGGTTGTCGTTGCTCATGTGGTTCCTCCCGAAACGGGTGAAGTTGCGGGGCATGGCCCCTGATTGCGCGAGGCCTCCGCCCCGCCGCGTTCCGTGATCAGACTTCGGCTCGACCATCCCGGCGTACCGGCTACTAATCCTCGCTCGTCGTGATCATTGGATTTTTCACTCTTAGTTCAGGAAACTACCACGTTTTCAAAAATATGGTCAAACGAATAGCGTGAAATCCCGTGCCTGGTTTCGAGGTGATGAATCAATCGAGGAAAAGCAGATGCTTGCCGGTTGCAAGAGACCTTCCTTGCGCCATGGGGGAGGGCGTCAGGCATGGGCCGGTGAAAAGAATTACGGACGGGGCGAAACGGCCGGAACAGGCTGCCGGCCCGCTTTCCCTGGACCGCCGCAACCTGTGAGCGTAGAATGAACCAGGAATCCAGCACAAGGACGAGCCATGAGCAGCGAGAAGAACACCGGCCCGGAAACCTGGGACGGGGAGGCGGCTCCGGAAAACGGGGAGCAGCCTCCCGCAGAGGAACCCCGGGACGAGGCCGAAGGGTCTCCCGGGGAAGGCGCTGAAGGCGATCGGGACGAGGAAGTCCCTGCGGACAGCCACGCCAGCGAGGACGAACCGGACGAGCCGGCCCATCTGCTGGTGGGCGTGGGGGCCTCCGCCGGGGGCTGGAGGCGTTCTCGGCCCTGCTGGGCTCCCTGAAGAACAACGGCTGCTGCAGCCTGCTCCTCATCCAGCACCAGGCCAAGGAATCGGAGCGGGACATCCTCTCCTCCCTGGTGCAGAAGGAGACCGAGGTCCCGGTGGCCGTGGCCGAGGACGGCATGGCCGTGGAGCCCGGACGCATCTACGTCACCCCGCCGGGCAACTCGCTGACCGTCTATGACGGCAAAATGCTGCTGGAGCCGCCTGACGACCACACCTCCAGGGCCATCATCGACACTCTCTTCCGCAGCCTGGCGGAGGAGGCGGGCGGCAGGTCTGTGGCGGTCCTGCTGTCGGGTTCCAACGCCGACGGCACCCTGGGGGCGCGGGCCATCAAGGAGGCCAACGGCCTGGTCATCGCCCAGAACCCGGAAACCGCCCAGTTCCCCACCATGCCCCAGAGCGTCATCGACGAGGACCTGGCCGACCTGGTGCTGGAACCGGCGGCGATGGCCTCCCACATCATGGACTACGCCCGGCGGCTTCCGCTGGTCCCCTCTGGCGCGCAGCCCGGCAAAGAGACACTGCCGACCAGCGCGCGGGACAAGCTGCTCCTTTTGCTCAAGACCCAGACCGGCCACGACTTTTCCCTGTACAAGGAATCCACCATCAACCGCCGCATCCGCAGGCGGATGATCCTCCACCAGACCGGCCGGCCCAAGGACTACCTGGCCCATCTGCGGGACGACAAGGCCGAACTCCGCGCCCTGTTCAAGGACCTGCTCATCGGGGTGACCAACTTCTTCCGGGATCCTTCGGCCTTCGAGGCGCTCAAGGAGATACTGGTCAAGACGGCCCTGCCGGAGCTCGACCAAGCCCGTTACCGAGTCTGGATTCCAGGCTGCGCCACGGGCGAGGAGGCGTACTCCGTGGCCATCATCCTGCGCGAGGCCATGGATGAACTGGAACTGGACCTGCAAGTGGACATATACGCCACGGATCTCAACGAGGACGCCATAGCCCAGGCACGCCGGGGAATATTCCCGGCCACCATCGAGGCCGACGTTTCCGAAGAGAGGCTGCGGCGCTTTTTCTCGAAAAGCGAACGGAAATACCACATCAGGCAAAAAATCCGGGAGATGGTGGTCTTCGCCGAGCAGAACCTCATCGCCGACCCGCCTTTCTCCAACCTGGACATGGTCTGCTGCCGCAACCTGCTCATGTACCTCAAGCCCAAGGCGCAGAAGAAGGCCCTTTCCCAGTTCCGCTACGGGCTGCGGCAGGGCGGCCTGCTCATGCTGGGCACCTCGGAAAGCGTGGGCGACTTCTCCGCCGTCTTCGCCCCCCTGGACAATAAGTCCCGCATCTACCGCATCAAGCGGGGCAAGGCGTCGGTCCGGCTGGCCGAAACGCCTGAACTGCCCGAATACCGCCCCCGCACCCCTCAGACGCAAGCTCGGCGCGGAAACGCGGCCAGAGACGAGAATCGGGATTTCAAGCGGTCCGCGGAGCGTTTTCTTCTGGAGATCGCCGGTCCGGCGGTGCTGGTCAACCGCAACGGTGATGCCCTGTACTTCCACGGCCGCTCCGGGCGCTATCTGGAGCCAGCCCAGGGCGCGCCCCGGGCCAACGTGCTGGAGATGGCCCGCAAGGGGCTGTCCTACCCCCTTTCCTCCGCCCTGAGTTCTGCGGCCGCCCGAAGCGAGCCACAGACACGCACGGGGGTGCGGGTGCGGGACGCGGGCCTGGACGAACAGGGCCGCAGGCTGGCGGAGTTCATTGTGCGCGACACCGGCCGGGGCATCCCGAAGGACCGGCTGGAGCACGTCATGCAGCCCTTCGCCCAGGCCGAGGAGACCTACACCAAGAAGATCGCCGGAACCGGCCTGGGGCTGGCCATCGTCAAGCGGCTGGTGGAGCTCATGGACGGCGAGCTGCGCGTGGAAAGCGAGCAGGGCCAAGGCACCGAGGCCCGCTTTACCCTGCCCCTGGCCGAAGCGACCGGGGAACGGAGGCAGGACCCCGAAGAATCCCGGCTGGAGCCGAAGGAAAAGGTTCCCAGCCTGCGGCTGCTTCTGGTGGAGGACAACCGGGTCAACCAGCTGGCCGCCACCCGTTTTCTGGCCGAGGCCGGACACCACGTCACCGTGGCCGGAGACGGCCAACAGGCCCTGGATATGCTGGACGAGGACGGCTTCGACGCCGTGCTCATGGACGTTCAGATGCCGGAAATGGACGGCCTGGAAGCCACCCGCCGCATCCGCGACGGGGAGACCGGCGCGCCGCGCGACATCCCCATCATCGCCCTGACCGCCTACGTACGCGACGAGGAAGTGCAGCGCTTCCGCGACAACGGCATGGACGGCCACATCGCCAAGCCCTTCGTCTTCAGCGAACTCGACGCCGACATCCGCCGCGCGATCAGCGAAAAGAAGTCCGGCTAGCGGGAGGCCGTCACGCTGACCGCGTTGGGGTCCTCTCCCTCCCCGCGCAGCAGCTTGTCGCGCATGCGGACGTAGTGTTCGCCGCAGATGGCCAGCTCCACCGCCACGGGCAGGGAGCGGATGTTGGTTGTGAGGGTCTTGAGCAGCAGCTTCCAGTAGTGGGGGCTGGATTTGGAGAGCAGGCCGATGCGCAAAAGGCTCTTGAGGAAGGCCTGCACGTCCTCCCGGCGCATGTGGGTGCGGGCCGTGGGGGTGTAGGTCTTGAGGAAGGTGTGGATGCGGCGGTAGTACATGGGCCGGGAATAGATGCGCTCGATGATGCGCTTGTACCCGGAGATGAGCTTTTCCGGCTCCATCCTGGGAACGAAGTTCAGGAAGCCGTCCGTGTTCTGCCCCGTGGAATCCTCCAGGAGCCGGTCCTCCGCGCTGAGGCGCTTCCACAGCCTGGTGCGCGGCAGCACGTTGAGCAGCCCGACCATGGCCGTGACGATGCCCGCCTGCTGGATGAAGCGGATCTGGGCGTCGAAGGTCCGCTCCGTGTCGCTGTCGAAGCCCACGATGAATCCGCCCATGACCTGCATGCCGTTGGACTGGATGGTGCGCACGGCCTCGGCCAGGTCGCGCCCGGCGTTCTGGTGCTTGCCGCACTCCGCCAGGCTCTCCGCCTCCGGCGTCTCGATGCCCAGGAACACCTTGTGGAAGTTGGCCCGGCTCATGAGGGACATCAGCTCGTGGTCGTCGGCCAGGTTGGTGCTGGCCTCGGTCATGAACTGGAAGGGGAAGTCGCGCTCCCGCTGCCACTGGATGAGCCGGGGCAGCATGTTCTTCACCTCGGCGGTGTTGCCGATGAAGTTGTCGTCCACCACGAAGACCCCGCCGCGCCAGCCCGCCTCATAGAGGGACTCGAACTCGGCCATTATCTGTTCCGGCCGCTTGGTGCGCGGCCTGCGGCCGTTCATGGCCACGATGTCGCAGAACTCGCAGTTGAAGGGGCAGCCACGGGAGTACTGCACGGACATGGAGACGTAGTCGTCCATGTCGATGAGGCTCCAGTCCGGCACCGGAGTGGTGGAGATGTCCGGCCGTTCATCCGAGGAGTAGACGTGCTCGAGCCGCCCCTCCTCCAGGTCCTTGAGAAAGCGCGGCAGCGTCACCTCGGCCTCGTCCAGCACGAAGTGGTCCACCCCCGGCACCCGCGCCTTCTGGGTGGAGAACAGCGGTCCGCCCGCCACCACGGTCTTGCCCATGGCCTTGCAGCGCCCGACGATCTCCGCGGCCGAGTCGCGCTGCACGATCATGCCGCTGACGAACACCATGTCCGCCCAGCTGATCTGCTCGTCCGTGAGCTGGCGGGCGTTGACGTCCACCAGCCGGCGATTCCACTCCGGAGGCAGCATGGCGCTGACGGTAAGAAGCCCCAACGGCGGGAAAGCCGCCTTCTTGGAGACGTAGGGGAGAATGGTTCGGTAGCTCCAGAAGGTGTCCGGGTACCTGGGATAGACAAGCAGTACGTTCATACACTCCCCGCTGATTGGCCGCGGCGTGAAATCGTTTCCCGGCGGTGATTTCCGGCCGGATATTCACTCCCATCATACCAGGGAGCGGCTGAATGGCAATGCCTTGGCCGCGAGCGGCAAAACCCCTGCCAGAAAAGGGTTTCGGCGGTCCACAGCCGCCCCGCGCAATCGCTTCGCCGCTTGTCCGGACAACCCGCTAGGTCAACCGTCGCCGCAGCCACGTCGAATTGTAGGCACGATCTTTATCATCGACAACCGGAATGCGACTGGATACTATTTCAAATTCAAAATACCGCCATTCCGCAGCCGCTCCGCCTCTCCACGCGCTCCGGCAACGTCCTGGAGCGGGACGCCCGCCGGTATCCGGCAAGTATACGACGTCCAGGGACCGCCGGTTCGACACGCGGCCGGGAACACAGCGACCAACGGGGCATCCCGGCTTGGAGGGCCGCGACGCTCCGGACAACCACAGCAAGGGGGGAAGTACCATGCTGCGCTCCATCAAGACCAAGCTCATCGCCGGGCTGGTGGTCCTCATCTCGTTGATGATGGTGGCCATTCTCGTCCTGGCCGCATCCAATTTCAGGGAACAGTCCTACGAGTCCTTCAAGCGCTCCATAACCGGCGAGCTTTCCCAGGTGGAGAAGGCCATCTCCATCTTTCTGGAAGAAAGCCGCATGAACGCCGACATGCTGGCCAGCCTCCCCATGTCCCAGCGGCTGGACAGAGTGGCCACCAGCTTTGTGGACGCCGACGAGCCCCGCTCCGCAGAACCCGACTCCGGCGATTTCGTCGGGCGGCAGATCGTCAAGTCCTTCCGGGCCATGCAGGAATCCCACCCCTCGTATGTGGAAGTCTACCTCGGCAACGAGAACGGCGGCTTCATCAGCGCGCGCACGGACACCACCATGCCCCCGGGGTACGACCCCAGGGCGCGGCCCTGGTACAAGGAGGCCCTGCCCGTCACCGGCCGCGCCTCCATCTCCAAGGCCTACCGCTCCACCACCGGGCAGATCGTGGCCAGCGTCACCCGCACGGTGCTGCGCGACGGCGAGCCCATCGGCGTGGTCGGCATGGACATCTCCCTGGACAGGCTGACCGAGCTGGTCGGCTCCATCCAACTCGGCCAGTCCGGCTACGTGGTGCTGCTCCAGGACGACGGCGTCATCCTGGCCGACCCCAGGAACGAGGACGCCATCTTCAAGAACGTGGACGAACTGGAGGCCGGCTATCTGTCCGACCTCTTCGCCATGGGCTCCGGTTCCGCGCGGGTCACGGCCGACGGCACGGAGAAGCTCGGCGTGGTCGTCACCGCGCCGGACACGGGCTGGAAGCTCATCGGCCTGCTGGACATGGCCGAGATCAACCAGCCGGTGGAGCGGACCATCACCTACCTCTCCCTGGTCGGGCTCATCTCCCTGGCCGTCATCGCGGTGGTCATCTGGCTTTTCTCCAACCGGGTCATCATCCGGCCGCTCGGACGCATCACCAAGGCGCTGAACACCATTTCCGGCGGGGACTACGCCTACCGCGAAGAGCATACCCGCTCCGACGAGATCGGCGACATTCTGGACACCCTCAACGCCACCGCCTCCACCCTGGAGGAGAACGACAAGGAAATCCGCCGCAAGAGCCGCGAAGCCGAGGAGAAGGCGGCCGCCGCCGAGGAAGCCAAGGGCGAGGCGGAAGAGGCCCTGCGCCAGGCGCGCAAGGCCCGCAGCGAAGGCATGCTGCAGGCCGCGGACAAGCTGGAGAGCGTGGTCCACATCGTTGGCTCCGCTTCCGAGGAGCTGGCCGCCCAGATCGAGCAGTCCAGCCGGGGGGCCGAGAGCCAGGCCCAGCGCGTCACCGAGACGGCGACGGCCATGGAGGAGATGAACGCCTCCGTCCTGGAGGTGGCCCAGAACGCCTCCAAGGCGGCGGAAAGCGCGGACAACGCCCGCCAGAAGGCCCAGGAGGGCGAACGGATCGTGGAGCGGGTCATCGAGTCCATCGGGCAGATCAACCACCAGGCCCAGGGCATGAAGGACTCCCTGGGCGAACTGGGCGGCCAGGCCCAGGGCATCGGCCAGATCATGGAGGTCATCACCGACATCGCCGACCAGACCAACCTGCTGGCGCTCAACGCGGCCATCGAGGCCGCCCGCGCTGGCGAGGCGGGTCGCGGCTTCGCCGTGGTGGCCGACGAGGTGCGCAAGCTGGCCGAGAAGACCATGTCCGCCACCAAGGAGGTGGGGCAGGCGGTGGAGGCCATCCAGAGCGGCACCCGGACCAACATCGAGAGCATGGACCAGGCCGCCCGGGTGGTGGTCGAAACCAACGAGATGGCCTCCCAGGCGGGCGGCGCGCTGCGGGAGATCCTCGGCATCGTGGAGTCCACCGCCGACCAGGTCCGCTCCATCGCCACCGCCTCGGAGGAGCAGTCCGCCTCCAGCGAGGAGATCAACCGCTCCATGACCGAGGTGAACACCATCTCCGCGGAGACCTCCCAGGCCATGAACCAGGCGGCGGAGGCGGTCAGCTCGCTCTCCCAGCAGGCGCAGGAGCTGCGCACCCTCATCCAGGAACTGCAGGAGGAGGGGCAGGGCTAGCCTCACGCGCGCCCCCGGCCTCGGGGCCTGGACATCCCTCCGGGCTTGTGCTTTGTTCCCCGGCGCGGGGCCGATACGCGGCTCCGCGCCGGAACCACGTGGCCCGGGAGGTACGCGCGACATGCCCCCAGCAGCACCCAACCCCGCCGCCTCATGAGACGCGCAGGCCTCTCACGCAGGCTGCGCTTCGCCGCCTTTCTGCTGCTCTCGTTGCTGTGCCTGCTCCTGCTGGGCATGGGCGGGTTCATGCTGGTGGAGGACGTCTCGCCCGTGGAGGCCCTCTACCTGACCATCGGCACCCTGACCACGGTGGCCCCCTTCCACCTCACCGAAGGCGGGCGGGTCTTCGCGATCCTCCTCATCCTGTCCGGGTTCGGCCTGGTGGCGGCCACCGCCGCCTTCGTGGGCAACCTGTTCCTGGACGGGCAGGCCCTGGAACTGTACCGGAGGCGAAAGATGCGCAAGGAACTCGGGAAACACTCCGACCACTACGTCATCTGCGGGTTCGGGCAGATGGGGCAGATCGTCACCGCCGAACTGATGCGCAACGGCGTGTCCGTTGTGGTCATCGACACCGACGAGCAGGCGGTACTGCGCTGCCGCGAGTTGGGCGCGCCCGCCATCAGGCGCGACGCCATGGAGGAGGAGAGCCTGGCCGAGGCCGGGGTGGAGCGCGCCAGGGGCGTCATCTCGGTGGTCAACCGCGACGCGGACAACGTCTTTATCGTGGTCACGGCCCGCGCCCTGAACCCGGAGGTGTTCATCAGCGCCCGGGCCAGCAGCCGGGGCGTGGAGAAAAAACTCTACCTGGCCGGGGCAAACCACGTGGTCTCGCCCTACGCCAGCGCGGCCATGCGCATCACCCAGAACATCCTCCGCCCCACCATCACCGACTTCATGGAGCAGGCCGTTTCCGGCAGAGAGGTGGAACTCGAACTCGAGGAGCTGTGCATTCCGGAGAGCGCCCCCTTCGCGGGCAAGTCGCTCATGGAATCCAACATCCGCAACGACTTCGACCTGATCGTCGTGGCCATCAAGCGCGGCGATGGCAAACGGATCTACAACCCCGCCTCGCTGGAACCAATCCACGCCGGGGACACCCTCATCGCCATCGGCCCCCGGGCCAACATGGACCGCTTCCACAAGTCCCTGTACGGCAAGCCCAGGCCCGCCAGCAACGGCGGCCAGCCCATCCCCGGCTAACCTCCCCGGGCCTGCCGCCCTGATGCCGGGACCACTCGCCGGCGCGGCCCGGCCACGTCCAATCCGGTCCCCGCTTTCCATTCAACCAAAATACTTCACAAAAAAGATAATAATTGCATCCTCGCGGCAAAACCCTATTGTGCGCGTGCCGCCAGCCGGTATCCTCCCCTTTTTGCCTGAAATTACTTGGTCGCCCAAATCCCCAAACAGGTCATCCGAACGGGGAAACAGGTTTCCTCCCCGCCTATCGTTCACTCTACAGGCGCGGAAGCCGCCAAGCAGCGCATACCGCGCGGGGACGCACTCTCGGGTCCTTTTCAGTCAACCAATGGGATGTATGTTCAACTTTATGCCACGCTCGCCGATACAGACCCAGTTCGGGCAACGGCTCCGTTCGCTTCGGCTCGCCAGACACCTCACCCAGGGACAGCTCGCCGAGTCCGCCGGCATTTCCTGTGAATACGTGGGACGCATGGAGCGCGGTCTTGCCTCGCCCTCGCTGACCACCCTGGAAAAACTGGCGGGGGCTCTGGACGTCGGAGTCGACGCCCTGTTCCGTTTCTCCGGCGTGTACGGGCAGGCGGAGGAGTCCGCCGCGCCCGGCATGCATCTGCGGGAATGCCTGCAAGCCGTTTTCCACGATCTCAGGACGGGCATCTTCTGCAGCGACGAGTCCGGCAGGCTGCTGGCGGCCAACGCCCACCTGGCCCGGCTGCTGGGTGCGGAGAACAGCGGAGACCTGCTGCGCCGCGTGCGCAGCATCCCGGACCAGCTCTACCTGCGGCCGGAGCGGCGGCGTCGCATTCTGGAGGAACTGCCGGACACCGGGGAAATGATGCCCTGGGACGTGGACCTGCGGCGGCTGGACAACGAACTGCTCCCCGCCCGGCTCAGCATTGGCCGGTTCACCTTCAACAGCCAGCCCATCCTCTTCGGCTCCGTCCTGCCGCGCGAGCAGGCGGAGCGCTCCGCAGAACCGTCCGGGAATTCCGGGGACCTCACCCTGCTCAAGGAGGTCCACCACCGCATCAAGAACAACCTCAACATGCTGTCGTCCTACTTCCGCCTGCGCGCCATGGACAACGACAGCCTGTCCGCGCGGGAGGTCACCAGCCGGATCCAGGCCGTGGCCGACGCCCACGAAGCCATCTACCGGCACAGCCAATCCCGCCTGGCCGCGCCCGGCCCCTACCTGCGCAAGCTGCTCTCCTCTTTGGAGGAGTGCGTCGATTTCGGCTTCCCGGTCATTCTCGACCAGGAGTGCTATAAGGAAGAGCTTACCTCCAAGCACCTCTGCCTCATCGGCATGTTCGTCACCGAGGTCCTGCTCAACGCGGCCAAGCACGCCTTCCCCGACGGCGTGCAGGACCACAACTGGGTGGCGGTGGCCTGCGCCAAGGAGAACGGCGGCTACCGCCTCTCCGTGGAGGACAACGGCGTGGGCCTGCCCGAAGAGGCCCTCTGGGAACACGACGACAGCCTGGGCGGCAGCATCCTCCACGGCCTGGCCCGCCAGCTTCGCGGCACCATCCACGCCACCCACGGCTCCGGCACCCGCGTGGAACTGCGGTTTCCAGCGCCGGGAAACTGATCTCCACTCTCTTCATTTACACCTCATCCCTGGCAGGCGAGCTGGCGACCGGGTCTCCCGTTACGGAGAGTCATGCCCGTGAGCTCCGCCTTCCGCCCCATCCGCGCAAACACGAAAAGGCCCGGCCGCTCACGCCGCGGCCGGGCCTTTCGCGCCCCTTCGTCCCCCTTTCCGGCTAGGGGGCCGCGCCGCAGGCTGTCGCGGCGGTGTCCCCCGAGGACTCGCCACCCCCCGCTGGCAGCCCACTGTCCGCATTGTCCGCGCTCTTGGGGGACACGCGGCCCATCCCGGACCGCAAGCCGTCCATGACCCCGGCCATCAAATTCTCAAGCTGCACGGCGCGACCCCATACCTTTCCTTCGGACCCGGGGCGGCGGCTTTACCCTTTGACCCTCCCGGCGCGCCGGAGTACACCCCCTCGCCATGCCCGAACCCGTCATCCATCCGGTCGGCCCGGCCGACCATAACGACCTGCTGGAGCTGAACCAGGCCAACGTGCCCGCCCTGGGCAAGCTGGACCCCGCCTTCCTTGCCGCCCTGCTTGAGCATTGCGCCCTGGCCCTGGCCGCCCGCTCGCCGGACGGGGCCCTGGCGGGGATGCTGCTGGCCCTGGAGCAGGGCAGCGACTACCAAAGCCCCAATTACCGCTACTTCGCGGCCAACCACTCCGCCTTCCTCTACATCGACCGCGTGGCCGTGGCCTCGGCGGCGCGGGCCTGGGCCTGGGGCGCGGCCTGTACCGGGCCGCCGAGGAGCACGCCAGTGCGCGCCGCCTTCGCCTGCTCTGCTGCGAGGTCAACGTGCGCCCGCCAAACCCCGGCTCCATGGCCTTCCACCAGCGGCTGGGCTTCGCCGAGGTCGGCCGCCAGCCAACGGAAAACGGGAACAAGGAAGTGGCCCTCCTGGAAAAACGCTTCCGCCCGTGAACATCCCGCCCCTCCCAGCCAGCCGCCCTCCGGCCCCCCTTCTTGTCAAAACCCCCTCGCGGCGGTACTTTCCGGATACCGTGAGGAAAGCGCACCGACCCACTTCGGACTTGTGAGGAACGGCCTGGACACCTATGAACTCCTCCTGGTGGAGGACAACCCGGACGACGTCGAACTGATCCGCGACACCCTGGAGCAGGGCCTCGACGCGCCCTTCACCCTGCGCGAGGCCACCAGCGCCAGGCAGGCGATGGAGGAACTGGAGCGGACCCCGGCCGACCTGTGCCTGGTGGACAACCGCCTGGGCGAAAGCTCCGGCGTGGACTTGTTGCGGCACTTGCGCCAGTTGGAGCACCCCCCGGCGGCCATTCTGCTGACCGGATTCGGCTCCGAGGACGTGGCCGTTTCCGCCCTGCGCCACGGCGCTGACGACTACCTCATCAAGCAGGACCTGTCTCCGGAGCCCCTGGGGCGGGCCGTGCGCCTGGCGGTGCAACGACGCCGGGCCGAGGTACGCCGCGACGAGATGGAGCGGGAGCTGCGGGAGAGCCGCGAGTTCTACGACGACCTTCTGAGCAACGCCATCGACGGCATCGTGGTGGTGGACGAGGAAGGCACGCTGCATTTCATCAGCCAGGGCTTCCGCAGGATGGTCGGCCTGGATGACGCTTCCCCGCCCGCCACCACGCGGGAATTGGCCGAGTTGCTGCTGCCTTCGCGCAAGGAGCGCGAGACCTTTCTCAAGGACCTGCGCCAGCGCGTCCTGCCCAACCTCCCGGCCAAGCGCGTCTACGCCTTCGATCCGCCCGGACGCGGCAAGCAGTGGATCACCGCCCGCTTCTCCGCCATGCGCAACGGCCAGGTGGTGGTCAACCTGCACGACGTCACGGAGATCACCCTGGCCAAGCAGCAGCTGGAACAGCAGGCACTGCACGACAACCTCACCGGACTGCCCAACCGCCGCCTGCTGCAGGACCGGTTGCAGCAGGCCCTGGCCGCGGCCGGACGGAGCAACGGCCTGGTGGCCGTGCTGTATGTGGACCTGGACGGGTTCAAGGAAATCAACGACCGCCACGGCCACGACGCCGGGGACGAGGTGCTGCGGGAAACCGCCCGCCGCATGCGCTCCTGCCTGCGCGACGCGGATACCATCTCCCGCCTGGGCGGGGACGAGTTCGTGGCGGTGCTGGGCGAGCTCGGCTCCCGCCAGGACGCCGCCACCCTGGCCGAACGCCTCCACGTGGCCCTGACCGGAGACGACCCCATCTCCACCGACGGGCACCTTCTTCAGGTTGACTGCTCCATCGGCGTCAGCCTCTACCCCCGGGACAGCGAAACACCCTCCACCCTCATCCGCCTGGCGGACAAGGCCATGTACCGCGCCAAGCGGGAGCCGGACCGCTACTTCGCCTTCGCGGACGAGGGCGACTGAAAAACGGCATCCCCGGCGGCCGCCGTCCCTCCCGGTCCGTCTGTCCCGCTTTGCGGGATGGCCCCAAGTCGGGTATGGTCGCCGTCCCCAATGGAATCGAAACGAGGTCGATATGTCTGACGAGAAGAGCGATATGAAGATCGAGGCGCCGGAAGACTCCCTTCCGGAGGTATCTTTCGAGGAGCTGCCCGAAGGGCTGCGCCAAGCCTGCGAGCGCGCGGGCTGGACCAAGCTGATGCCGGTGCAGGCCCACTCCCTGCCCTACCTGCTCCAGGGCCGCGACCTGATGGTGCAGTCGCGCACCGGCTCCGGCAAGACGGGGGCCTTTGTGCTGCCCATGCTGGAGAAGGTGGACCCGGCCAAGGACGCCTGCCAGGCCCTGGTCATGCTGCCCACCCGCGAGCTGGCCCGCCAGGTGGCCCGCGAGGCGGAAATGCTGTCCGGACCGGACGGTCCGCGCGTGGCCGCGGTCTACGGCGGCGTGGGCTACGGCGAGCAGACCGAGGCCCTGCGTGGCGGCGCGCAGATCGTGGTGGGCACCCCCGGCCGGGTGCTGGACCACCTGCTGCACCGCAACTTCACCCTGGACGAAATCCGCATGCTGGTCTTCGACGAGGCCGACCGCATGCTCTCCATCGGCTTCTACCCGGACATGAAGGCGGTGCAGCGCTACCTGCCCAAAATGCGCATCAACGCCCTCATGTTCTCGGCCACCTACCCGCCGCAGGTCATCCGCCTGGCCAACGAGTTCATGACCGACCAGGAGATGCTCTCCCTCTCCTCGTCCAGCGTACACGTGGCCGAGGTGAACCACGTCTACTACAACGCGCCGCGCATGGAGAAGGACCGCATCCTGGTGCGCATCATCGAGACGGAGAACCCCGCCTCGGCCTTCATCTTCTGCAACACCAAGGCGCAGGTGCACTATCTCACCGCCGTGCTGCAGAACTTCGGCTACAACGCGGACGAGCTCTCCGCCGACCTGACCCAGGCCAAGCGGGAAAAGATTCTGGAGCGCGTACGCAAACGGCAGGTGCGCTTCCTGGTGGCCACCGACGTGGCCGCCCGGGGCATCGACGTGCCGGAACTGTCCCACGTGGTGCTCTACGAACCGCCCGAGGACCAGGAGTCCTACATCCACCGCGCCGGGCGCACCGGCCGGGCCGGGGCCGCGGGCGAGGTCATCTCCCTGACCGACACCATGGAGGAGGTCAACCTCCAGCGCATCGCCCGCAACTACAAGATCAACCTGGAAAAGCGCGAGGCCCCCACGGAAGAAGACGTGCAGAAGGTGGTGGCCGAGCGCACCACCGCCCTGCTGGAGGCCGAACTGCGCAAGACCAAAGCCCTGCAGCAGGAGCGCATCCAGCGCTTCCTGCCCCTGGCCAGGGAACTGGCCGGGGAGGACGACTCCCTGGCCCTGCTGGCCTTTTTGCTGGACGACTTCCACCACAAGAACCTGCACACCCCGCCCCCCGCGCCGGAAGCGGACAAGCCCGAGGGCAAGCCCAAGGAAGGCGGCAAGCCCTCCGGCGGCGGCCCCAAGGATGGCCGGAACCAGGGTGGCAAAAGCGAGGGCGGCGGCCAGGACGGCGGGCCCAAAAAGAAGCGCAAGCGCCGCCCGCGCAAAAAGAACACCCAGGGCGGCCAGGGCGGGGGCGAATAAGCCCCGCCGCCCGGCGGCAACCTCTGGCATCAGTTTCTATACGCGCGGGCCGTCTCGGCCAGGGCGGCCAGGCGGGTATCCACGCGGTGCATGAGCGAACGGGTGCTCCGGCCTGTGAGGCGGGTCATGGCCTCCTCGATGGTGCGCACAGGATGGATGTGGAAGGTCTTGTCGCGCACGGCCTGGACCACCTCGGGTTTGAGCATGAGGTCGTCCACGTTGTCGCTCGGAATGAGCACCCCCTGGGAGCCGGTGAGCCCCCGCCGACGGCACACGCTGAAGAAGCCCTCGATCTTGTTCGTGACCGAGCCCACGGCCATGATGGCCCCGGACTGGTTGACCGCGCCGGTGAAGGCCAGGGAGAGGTCCACGGGCACCTGGCTGAGGGCGGACAGCAGGGCGGCCAGTTCCGCGCCGGAGGCGGAGTCGCCCTCCACGTTGGCGTAGGACTGCTCGAAGTACAGCGACCCCGCCAGGACGATGGGCTTGTCCGTGGCGAAGCGGCCCAGCAAGTAGCTCTTGAGGATGAGCATGGCCTTGGTGTGGATTGGCCCGCCCAGCTCGGCCTCGCGCTCCAGGTCAATGATGCCGCCCTCGCCCACGCCCACGGTGCAGGCTATCTGGTGGGGCAGGCCGAAAACGTAGTCGCCGAAGCCGGTGACGGTAAGCCCGTTAACCCGGCCCACAGCCGACCCCGTGGTGGGGACCTTGATGATCTCCTTGTCGTAGTCCTCCAGAAACTCCTCTTCGATGAGGTTGTCGCGGAAGTCGCGCAATTCCTGGGCGCGGGCGATGATCCGCGCGGGCACCGTGTCCAGCCCCTCGGCCCGGGCCAGGGCGTCGGCCTCCACCAGCAGGTCGCGCACGGCCGGATACTCCAGGGAAAGCCGCTTCTGGTGCCCGGCCAGCCGGGAGGAGAAGTCGGCCAGGGCGGCCAGGGCCTCGCGCGGGAAGGACAAAAGCTCCAGGTCGCGGGCTATCTGGCAGGTCTCCCGCAGGAAGTCCTTGATGGAGCGGGCCGAGCGCGCCACGTCCGACTGCATGTGCGCCCGCGCCTTGAACAGGCGGCGGAAGCGCTGCTCGCCGTGCAGCAGCAGCTCCAGGGCTTCCTCGCCGCAGATGAGGACCACCTTGAGGTCCAGGTCGACAGGCCTGGGGCGCACGGTGCGGGTGCGCGGGCGTCGTGGTCGGTGGGGTCCTCCACCCCGGCCTTCTGCCAGCGCAGGGCGCGCAGCAGTCCGTCCCAGGCGGCGGGCGAGGCCAGCACGTCCTCGGCGTCGAGGATGAGGAAGCCGTGGTTGGCCCGGTGCAGGCTGCCCGCCTTGACCAGGGAGAAGTCCGTTGACAACGCGCCCATCTCCGCCTCGCGCTCTATGCAGCCCAGCAGATTGAAGAAGGTGGGGTGCTCCTCCTCGATGATGGGCGCGCCCGAGGTCTCGGCGTTGTCCACGAAGAGGTTGGCCTCCAAGCGGGAGGTCACGGACTCGGCCGATTCCCGGTCGGACTCCTCGCCGCTTGGCAGGAGGTCGTCCAGGCTGTCCAGCACGTGGGCGCGGGCGGCCTCCAGGTGGGACAGGACGTCGGAGAAATCGGCGTAGGCCTCGCGCAAGGGGGCCAGCAGCCGATCCAAGGCCTCTGCCGCCTCCTCCCGCTCCATGTCCCGCAAGGCCTCGCGCAGGTCCCGCTCCTCCGCCTGCAGCAGGCGGAGCCGGCGGGCCAGATCGGAAAGCAGTCTCGTGCGCCGGGTGTGCTGCTCCTCTCCGGTCGGGCGGTCCCCCTCGTCGCCACGGGGGGTGATGGAGAGCCCCTGCTCGGAGTCAAGAGAGAGGGTGAAGCCGGCCTCCCGGGCTCGGCGTTCCATGTCCGCGTAAACCCCGCCCCGCTTCTCCTCGAACCCGGCGCGCAGGGATTCGCGGCGGGCGTGCACCGCCTCCTGATCCAGATGGGAGGGGAGGTCCCGGCCCACGGCCTGCGCCAGGGAAGCCATGTCGTTGCGGAAGGCCCGGCCCATCCCCGCTGGCAGATAGAGAAGCCGAGGCCGGTCCGGGTCGTCGAAATCGCAGACATAGAGGGCGTCGGGCGGAGTTGGCATCTCTGCGGCGCGGGACGCCAGAAGGCGGTGGGCGAAGTGGCTCCTGCCCAGGCCGGGCTGGCCAGCGAGGCAGATGTGGTAGCCCTGCCCGGCGATGGACAGGCCCAGCTCGAAGGCGTGCACGGCCCGGGGCTGCTGCCGGACGGGGTCGGTGGGCGGCGGCGCGTCCCGCGAGGACTCGAAAGGACAGCGGGCCGGGTCGAGGCGGGAGGACAGGCGGGCCGGGGAAAGTTCTTTACTGCGTGCCATGGGCCGGGAAGATAGCGCGGCGGCGTGGGGTTGTCATTCGTTTGTGGAGGCGGTACGTCACCGGCTCGTGTTCATCCCGGATGTGGCCCCGTGGCCATTTTTTACTCGGAACGCGTTGACTTGGGCAAAGGCCCCATGCTAGCACTCAACCGTCCTTGTGAGAAATTGAACGAAAGAACGGGGCTCGACGTCCCGTTCGTCCCGAGGAGCGGATTGAAGAGCGAGGGGCCAGGGCCCTGGGACCTTATCAGCAGCGCCGCCTTGATCGGCATCCACATGGTCACCTGCACGTTCGTGGGGCTGGCCATCGGATACTTTCTCGAGGATTGGCTGTGTGATTTGGGCTGGTGCTTCAGACCATGGATTCTTCTCTTCTGGCTCCTGGCGGGGATCGGCGCGGGCTTCAAGAACATCATCGAGGAAGCCCGCAGGATGAACCGCCAAACTGAAAGCGAACGGCACGGAAAGGAAGCGAAGGACGATGAAGAGGATTCCGGCACTCCGCCCCAGGGCTCTTGAAGCCGCCCTCTACCGCAGGGGATTCGAGCGTCGCGACGTGCGCGGCCTGGTGATCCTGCAGTTGGGCATCGCCCTGGCCGGGACCCTGGCCGCCACAATGGCCTGCCTCCCCCTGGGAGCCATGGCCTGGGCCGGAGCATTCGCCGCCGGAGCCGCCATCGCCTCGCTCAATTTCTATCATCTGGCCGGATTCGCCCAGAAGGCGTTGCGCATGGAGAGGGGCGCGGTGACGGAGCAGTTGCTCCGTTTCTATCTCCGCCTGGCCCTGACCGGCGTTGCCCTGTACCTGCTGGTGGTGCCCATGGCGGCGCCCGTGACGGGTCTTCTGGCCGGGCTGTCCAGCGTTGTCGCGACCGGTGTTGTGTTTGGCTTGAGCCGGCTGGCCTCGGAGGGGGCCGCCGCGTAACTACGATTCGGCAAGGAGGCGCATCCAATGGCTGCCGCAGGAGGACTTCCACATCCGCTGCTCATTCTGCCCGAACTGGCCCAGGCCGTCGGGCTGCACGTGCCCAATCACGTGCTTTTCACTTGGTTCACCATGGCAGTGCTCATCGTCCTGAGCCTGATGGTCTCCCGCAAGATCCAGATGGTTCCCGGCCACCTGCAGAATTTCTTCGAGATGATCATCGGTGGTCTCGAGGACTTCACCGTGGGCAACATCGGCGAGGCGGGCCGCAAGGTCTTCCCCCTGCTGGCCACCCTGTTCCTCTTCATCTGGTTCATGAACATGCAGGGCCTCGTTCCCGGATTCGACGCTCCCACGGCCAACGTCAACACCAACGCGGCCATGGCCATCTTCGTCTTCCTCTACTACAACTACTGGGGTATCCGCACCCACGGCTTCGGGTACATCAAGCACTTCATGGGCCCGGTGGCCGCGCTGGCTCCGCTGATGTTCATCCTGGAGATCGTCTCCCACCTGGCCCGGCCCCTCTCCCTCACCCTGCGGCTGTTCGGCAACATCCGCGGCGAGGAAATCGTGCTGGTCCTGCTCTTCACCCTGGCCCCGGTCGTCTCCACCATCCCGATGTACTTCCTGTTCGGGCTGGCCAAGACCATCCAGGCCTTCATCTTCTTCATCCTGGCGATGATCTACCTCAAGGGCTCTCTGGAGCACGCCCACTAGCGGGGGAAATGGTCCTTGGACCAACAACATTCATACAAGAGGAGTTTTGACATGCGTAAGATGACCTTCATCCTGACCGCTGCTCTGGCCATGGTCGCCGTGGCCTCCGCCGCCTTCGCCGCCGACGGCGCCGCCGCGGCCGTCTCCGCCACCTCCTGGGGCGCCGCCATGGGCATGGCGCTGGCCGCCGCCGGCTGCGGCATCGGCCAGGGCCTGGGCCTGAAGGCCGCCTGCGAAGGCACCGCCCGCAACCCCGAGGCCGGCGGCAAGCTGACCGTTACCCTGATTCTGGGCCTGGCCTTCATCGAGTCCCTGGCCATTTACGCCCTGGTCGTGAACCTGATCCTCATCTTCGCCAACCCCTGGATCGGTGGCGTCGCCCTGGGTCACTAAGAACGCTTGGGGGGGACCGCGCCCGCGGTCCCCCTTTTTTTCCCATAAATATGTTACTCATTTCACATGAGTAAGACGATGCCCGGCGTAAAAAGCGAACACATCCCCCGAGCCACAATCCAGCGGCTGGCCGTCTACGTACAGGTCCTCGAGAATCTCAAGCAGGAGAACACCGAGGTCATCTCCTCGGAGCACCTGGCCCGCATCTGCGAAGTGAACCCCTCTCAGATTCGCAAGGACCTCGCCTACTTCGGCGAGTTCGGCGTACGCGGGGTGGGCTACTACGTGCAGGACCTGATGCAATCCATCAAAAAGGCCCTGGGCGTGGACCGCACCTGGAACTGCGCGCTGGTGGGCGTGGGCAACCTGGGACGGGCGCTTCTGCGCCACAAGGTTTTCAAGCAGCGCGGCTTCCATATCTCCGGCGCCTTCGACTGCGACCCCTTCAAGATCGGCGAGGTGGTCTCCGGCCTGGAGGTCATCTGCTCCCGCCGCCTGGGCGAGAAAGTCAAGGAAATGGGCATCGAAATCGGTATCATTTCCACCCCGCCCGAACGCGCCCAGCGCGCGGCCAACTACCTCATCGACGCCGAGATCAAGGGCATCATCAGCTTCGCCCCTACCCGCATCACCGTGCCTTCCCACATCACAGTGGAGTACGTGGACTTCTTCCACCACTTTTACAACGTGGCCTTCAACATCACGCTCAGTTCGCGCGAGACCTGAGCCGACTCCCGCCCCGGGCCTCACGGCCGCAAAAAAATCCTTGCCATCCACCCTGCCTAGAGTGCAGGGCTGGGACGGAGTACGGCCATGTCCGAGCGGCTGCAGCGATTCACTTTCTCCGTCTGGTGGAACCTCATCCTCCTGACGCTTGGGGCCTTCCTCTACGGGTGGGCTTTCAAGGCCATCATCGTTCCCGAGGGCTTCCTCATGGGCGGCCTCTCCGGCATCGCCCTGCTCGTCTTCTACGGCACCGACTCCCTCACCCCGGGCGCGTGGTTCTTCCTCATCAACCTGCCCGTTTTCGCCCTGGCCTGGCTCAAGGTCTCCCGGCGCTTCTTCCTCTACAGCCTCTACGGCATGAGCGCGGTCACAATCTCCATCGAACTCGTGCCCTGGACCCTGGGCGTCACCGAGCCCATGCTGGCCGCCCTGGCCGGCGGCGTTGTCACCGGCGCGGGCGCGGGCATCGCCCTGCGCTCCATGGGGTCCATGGGCGGCACCGACGTATTCGCCGTGCTCCTCAACCAGCGCTACAACCTGCGCATGGGCCAGACCAACTTCGCCTTCAACGGCCTGGTCTTCGCCCTGGGCTGGGGACTCTTCACCGTGGACATGGTGCTCTACTCCGTGGCCATGGTATTCATCACCGGCGCGGTCACGGAGTACTTTCTGGGCATGTTCAACGCCCGCCGTTTCGTGCTCATCATCTCCGACCAGGTGGACGAGATCGCCCGGCGCATCAACACCGAGATGGCTCGCGGCTCCACCTTCCTGCACGCCCAGGGCACCTACACCGGGCAGGAACGCGAGGTGCTCATGACCGTCATCGACAACACACAGGTCAAACGGCTGGAGGAGCTGGTCTACACCACCGACCCCGGCGCCTTCACCATCATGGGCTCAACCCTCAACGTCATCGGCCGGGGTTTCTCCGCCAGAAGGGCGTATTAGGCAGCCTCAGCGCCGCTGGCTTGCCAATATTCCGCGACCGGTTCACACTGAAGAAATGGCCATCATCGCCCTGCTCTCCGACTTCGGCCTGAACGACGCCTACGTGGGCCAGATGAAGGCGGCCTGCCTGTCCCACGCGCCCAACGCGCGGCTGGTGGACATCAGCCACCAGGTGAACCCCTTCAATATCATCCAGGGGGCTTTCTTCCTGGCCGCCACACACCACCACCTGCCCGCCGGGGCCGTGGTCCTGGCCGTGGTCGACCCGGGCGTCGGCACAGCCAGACGGGCGGTCATCGCGCGCATCGACGACCGCTTCTACGTGGCCCCGGACAACGGCCTGCTTTCCCTCGCCCTGCAATCCTCGGAACGGATCGAGGCCTGGGAACTGCCCGCGCCGGAACACAACGGGGCGTCCACCTTCCACGGCCGCGACGTCTTTGCTCCGGCGGCAGCCAAGCTGGCCAGCGGCGCCGACCCCTCGGCACTGGGCAAGCCCATACGCCAGCAGGGGCTCCACCGCTTCGAGCGCTCCCTGCCCCGCATCACCCGGGACGGGCTGGTGGCCCATGTCATGCATATAGATCGCTTTGGCAACTGCATCCTGAATATGCCAACCAGGGACTGGCTGCCCACCCTGCGTGACTGGACAGGCATAAGTCTTGTGGCTCCGGCGCGCCTGCCCCTCACCCTGGCCCGCACATACGGGGAACTGCCCGGAAGCGGCCTGGGGCTGCTGCCCGGGTCCCAGGACTTTCTGGAACTTGCCCTCAACCGCAGCTCGGCCAAAAAATTCCTGGACCTGCGCATCGGGTCCCTGGTCCGGCTGGCGGGAGGCCCCGCGTGAGGCCCCCCAACCCGGTGGCCGACCTGCTGCTGGCCCTCTCCTTCCTGACCCGCCTGGCTCCAGCCAGACAAACTGAAGCGGCCGATCTGGCCCGGACCATCCGGCTCTTCCCTGTGGCCGGACTTGTTCTGGGCGCGGCCGCCACGATGCCCTTCGCCCTCGGCCTGCTGGCCGACCACACCTTGCTGGCTGGATGGGCACTGCTGGCCCTCTCTCTGGTGCTCACCCGCGGCCTGCACGCCGACGGACTGGCCGACATCGCCGACGCCTGGGGCAGCGGCGCGCGAGGCGAGGCTTTCTGGCGCGTGCTCAAGGACTCACGCTGCGGCGCCTTCGCCGTCATCGGCCTCATCCTGGTCCTCGGCGCGCAGGGCCTCGCCCTCGGCCGCCTGCTCGACGCGGGCGACCCCGGCGCGATCCTCATGGGCTTCATCGCCGGCCGCTTCGCCATGGTCGCCCTGGCTCACACAGCCCGCCCCCTGGCCCGGCCCGGTCTGGGCGGAACCTTCCTCGCCGGGGCCGACCGTCCAGCCCTCATCTGGGCCGCAATCCAATACATCGCCCTTGGCCTCATCCTGCTGCCCCCCGCCAGTCTCGCCCTGGCCACTGCCCTATCCGCCGTCCCCGTGCTGGCCCTCTCCCTTCTGGGCAAACGCGAGCACGGCCTCAACGGCGACTTCCTTGGCGCCTGCTGCCTAGCCTGCGAACTGGCCACTTGGTTGGCCGCGCTGTAGCCAATCCCTTTTTCCTTCCATCTTGTCCACCTTGCCCTGCGGGCTGAATGTGGTACTCTGAAAGATACGGCGAAGTCCGTTGAACTTAGATGATAAGGAGACGACACATGACCGAGATCGCGTCCTACTCCAAGCTTGAAAACGCCTTGCGCCCCAAAATGCGGGAACGAATGGACCAGGCCGAGTCCACCGAGGACGTGAAGAAGTTCTTCACCTACACCATGCGGGAACTTTTCAATCAAATCCTCGAGGGCGGGGAAGTGGAGTACGACGACATAAGCTTGGCCCCGGACAGCGAGCCCGGCTTCGAGTTGTCCGACGGGCTGAAACAGCGGGATGACTTCAAGGAGGCCTGGAAGGACTCGGACCTCCCGGACATCGTGGGGCGTTTCGCGGAAACAGCGGTCAAGCGCTTCGTCCATTTGGACAAGAACCCGAGCAAAACCGAGAAACGCAAGTTTCATCCGGGTAAGGAGCGCGGCCGCGCCTGACCCGGTCTACGGCGCGGTCCGGCCTCTCCCGGGCCGCGCCCTTTCACCTCTCATGATCCGCCGACTCGACACCACCCAGGACTTGGGTTGCGGCCTGGGCGAGGCCTGGAACTTCTTCGCCGACCCGCGCAATCTGTGCCGCATCACCCCGGACTGGCTCTGCTTCACCCTGCTGGGGGACCCCGCTGTCATGCACGCCGGGCAGATGATCGAGTACCGGGTGGCGCCGTTCCCCGGACTCAAGCTGCCCTGGCTTACGGAAATCACCCACGTCGCCCCGCCGCGCTACTTCGTGGACGAGCAGCGGCTGGGGCCCTACCGGCTGTGGCACCACGAGCATTTTCTCGAGGAGATTCCGGGCGGCGTGCGCATGCGCGACCTTGTCACCTACGCCCTTCCTCTGCCGCCCCTTGGCGAATTGGCCGCGCCGCTGGTCAGGCGCCAGCTTGCCCGCATCTTCGGCCACCGCCGCGAAACCCTGCACGACCTGTTTGGAGGCCCCCATGCGGTTTGACCACATCGCACTCAACGCGGCCGACCCCGAAGCCCTGCTCCGTTTCTACCGCGACGTCATCGGCCTGGAAGAGGAAAGCGCCGAGGAGTGGCGGCGCGGCGAAGTTCCCTTCCCCTCCCTGCGCGTCAGCCCGGACACCCTCATCAACATCTTCCCGCCTCGACTGTGGCGCAAGAACCGCGAAAACGAGCCGGATCATGCCCCGGAACCCGAGCACGGCCCGGGTTTCAACCACTTCTGCCTGGCCCTGGACCGCCAAGCCTGGACTGATCTGCTCGCACGGCTGGACAAGGTGAGCGTGGGGCTTGAAGAAGGGCCTGTCCAGCGCTGGGGAGCGCGCGGCATGGCCGAGGCCGTCTACTTCCGCGACCCCGAGAACAACAAGATTGAGGCCCGTACCTACGAACCCGCCCAGCCCGCGACTTGACCACCCCGGAACCCTGGGGCACTTTCTAGGGAAGGAGGATGCCATGTCCCTACTCACAGCAGGCGCCGGCGTGACCTTCGCCGGACCGCCGGGTTCCACCACACCGGGACCAGCCGGAAGCACCACCCCCGCACCGGCCGGACACGTGGTCCCCACACCCGGAGGCTCCTTCACCCCAGCCCCCGCCACCCAAGGCTACATCCCGGAAAACGCCACCGGCTACATCATCACCAAACCCGTGTAGACGGAGGCGGGAGAGAAGGAAGATTTCGCCCTGGCGGGCGACCAGGGCCTACTCGGCCCTGGACCCGAGGCAAACTAACTTTGCATGTGTGTTCGCGGATTGGGACGCGTCGGGATGTTGTGCGGGAGCACTCCGGCGGACATGCGATTGTGGGGACTCGCATACCCGGTGCCATAGCCCTGGCCGATTGGCTTCACATGGGTTGAACGCGAAACCGAACTGTTGTTCCTCCCCAATGCCCTGATCTTCCTCCCCCGCCAGCCGCCATCCATTCCCCTCCACCAAACGCCATGAAAATGGCGCGGTGAGAACTGGGTTCTCACCGCGCCTGCCTGCACTCTCGCGCCGTTTCCCCTCGAAAGGTGGCGGCCCGGCCGGTGACGCGCTCCCGGCCGGGCCGCTTGGAGGTGGATGAGGCTACAGTTTCTTGTGGCAGAGCCACCAGTCGTAGCACTCGTATTCCTGGGAACGTTTCTTGGCGGTTTCCACGTCCTGGGCAGGCGGGACGATGACGCGGTCCTGGATGAGTTCGTTGTTGGGCCAGCCCGCGGGGATGGCCACGCCGTTGTTGTCGGAGGTCTGCATGCCTTCCACGGCGCGCAGGATCTCGTCGATGTTCCGGCCGAGCTCCTGGGGGTAGTAGAAGATGATGCGCACGGCGCCCTTGTCGTCCACGATGAAGACGGCGCGCACGGTGTTGGTGCCCTTGCCGGGATGGACCATGCCCAGCCGCTCGGCCACGCGGCCCATGTCGTCGGCGATGATGGGGAAGGTGATCTCCACGCCGAGTTTTTCCTCGATCCACTCGGTCCATTTGATGTGGGAGAACACCTGGTCGATGGACAGGCCGATGATCTCGCAATTGAGCTTCTTGAACTCGTCGATGCGCTTCTGGAAGGCCACGAACTCGGTGGTGCATACGGGGGTGAAGTCGGCGGGGTGGCTGAAGAGCACGAACCACTTGCCCTTGAAGTCCTGAGGCAGCTTCATGCGGCCGTGGGTGGTGACGACTTCCATCTCAGGGAAACCTTCGCCGATGGGGCAGAGATTCAAATTGGTCATGCTGTTCCTCCTTGCTTTGTGCCCGATTTCATTGGGCGGTTGCATGATTTTCGGATTCACTCTTGGCGCAGGCGCCAAAAAAAAGCGCTCCCAAGCCTACCCTGTTTGTGCCTTGCCTTGAAGGCAGGCGCGGCAAATTCCCTGGACCACCATCTGACAGGAATAGACTCGCCCCCAGTCCCCCACGGCTTGAGCCAGGATGGAAGTGTCCAGGCCGTACCCGTGCAGGTCCTCCACCTCGCCGCACACGGTGCAGACCAGATGGTGATGGTGTCCGGCGGGTTCCTTGTCGTACCGCACCGCGGTGTCGCCCGGGCCGCTGGACGGCGCGCGGTGGATCAGCCCCGACTCCTCCAGCAGTCCCAGGGTGCGGTAGACCGTGTCGCGGGAAATGGTCGGCGCGCGCTCCCTGGCCTCCCGGTACACCTCTTCGGCGGTGGGGTGGCCGCTGAAGCTCCGCAAGGCCTGGTACACCTCCAGCCGCTGCTGGGTCACCTTCAGGCCGCGCTCCCGACACACATCTTGAAAACGTCCGATGGCTTCCATGAGGATCATTCCTACTTAGGAATAATTCTTATTGCAAGGGGGGGAAGGATAATTTTTTTTTGGCAAAATTTCGAAGGGCGGGGGAGGTGGAGCGAGGGGACAACGCCGCACTGGAAGCCGGAAAGCCCGGATTACCAAGCGGACACAGGAATGGACGGGCGGCAGGCCTCCCCCAGGTGCGCCGGAAAAGGCGGGGCGCACGCGGCCCGCCTGGGGAGCGAAAGCCCGGACAGCGGGCGCGCGAAAAGTGGCGGGTTCAGTTGTAGAGCTTTTCGTGAAGCTGCTCGACGATGGTCGAGGCGCGTTCGTCGTCGCTGGTGGTGATGAGTTCCTCGAGCAGACCGGGGGGGACGGTCGCGGGGTCGTATTCGATGAGCAGGGTCCGGGAAAACGGGTTCAGCTTGGTATCCGTGACAGCCGAGGGAAGGTCCATGGCCGAACGGACCAGGTCCAGGGCGTCGGGGTCCTGGAGGATATCCTTGGAAAACTTGATCCGGATGCGGCCGGGCAGGCTGTGCTTGATGGATATGTAACGGCGCAGGGAGGCTATTGCGTCGAATTTCATGGCGTTTCCTTTGGCGGGTTGCCCGGAGTGCTGGCTGCGCCAGCCCGGACGGCGCGCCGGAAGAGAGCGGTATGGCGAAGGGAGTTCATATTCCGCAATCGCGTTGACAGCAATGGCGACTTTTCTGCAATACTGACGGGAAGCACCATTCACATGCGAGGAATTCGATGAACACGGCAGCAACCACGGGCAGGGTCCGCTTTCGCAACGAGGCACTGAAGGTGGCCGAGGTCGCTTACTCCATCCGCGACTCCCTTCTTGAAGCCAAGGGTGTCCTGCAGGTCGAGGTCAACAAGCGCATCGGCAGCCTGCTCGTGCTCTACGACCGGGGCAAGACCTCGGCCGAACAGGTTATGGGGAAGATAGCAACCACGCTGGGCATTGACGTGGAGAAGGTGAAGAACCGCGCCCGAAACGCCGGCAAGGCGCTGAAAAGCGCCAAGGGCCGCCGCTACGTGAAGCGCGGCATGATGGCCTCCCTGGGCGGGGCGCTGGCCGCCCTGACGGTGTCCGAAAACTGGCACGTCGTGGGAGGCTCGGTTTTCCTGGGATTTTTGACGCTGCATCTGTATCAAAACCAGAGAACCCTCGCCAAGTAGCCGCGACCGGAACCATACGTCATTCGAGCCGCATAGCCCGCGACTTCCCCGGCTTCTCTGGGAAACCGGAGAAGTCGCGGATTCCCTACTTTCGCGACAAGTACGGCCGCATGCTCCAGGCGCAGGTCAGCACCGTGCCGGAGTTGTGCAGAAAGGCTAGAAGAGCCGGGGTGATGAGACCCGACACGCCCAGTCCGATGAAGGCCGTGTTGCTGGCCACGATGAATCCGTAGTTGTTCCGGATTCGTTTCATGGCCAAGCGCGAAAGGGTGATGGAGTCCACCAGGCTGTCCAGCCGGTCGACGGTGAGCATGACGTCGCACGCCTCCTGGGCGATGTCCGCGCCGTGCTTCATGGAGATGCCCACGTCCGCCCGGCTCAGGGCGGCGGAGTCGTTGATGCCGTCGCCAACCATGGCCACGATGTGGCCTTCCTCCCGCAACTCGTCCACTATGCGCGTCTTGTCGTCCGGCAGAACCTGGGAGTGGTATTCCTTGATCTCCACTTCCCCGGCCACGGCCTTGGCCGAGGCCTCGCCGTCGCCGGTGAGCATGACGATGCGCCGCATGCCCATGTTCTCCAGCCGCCGGACGAAGCGGTAGGCCGACTCGCGCAAGGGGTCTTCCAGGGCGATGACCCCGGCCAACTCGCCGCCCACGCCAAGGTAGAGGGTGGAAAGGCCCTGCCTAGTGCATTCGGCCACCGCCTCCTGTGAATCGTCGATGTGGATGCCCTCGTCGTCGCTGATGAAGTGCCTGCTGCCCAGCACCAGCCGGTCGTCGCCCAGCGTGGTGGAGACGCCGTGGGCCAGGGTGTACTCCACCTCGGCGTGGCGCTCGTCATGCACCAGGCCCTCTTCGTCGGCCTTGCGGACGATGGCGTCGGCTATGGGGTGGGGGAAATGTTCCTCCATGCAGGCGGCGTTGCGCAGCACGTAGCTGCGGGAATAGCCGTTCACGGGGCAGACGCGCACGACTTCGGGCGAGGCCTTGGTCAGCGTCCCGGTCTTGTCCAGGACGATGGCGTCCGCCTTGGAAAGCTGCTCGATGTATTTGCCCCCCTTGATGACCGCTCCGAAGTGGGCGGACTCCAGCATGGCGGAACGCACCGCCAGCGGCGTGGCGATCTTGATGGCGCAGGAGTAGTCCGCCATGAGCACGGACGAGGCCTTCATCCAGTTTCTCGTGAACGCGAAGACCACCCCGAAGAGGACGAAGGACAGGGGCACGATCCTGTCCGCCAGCTGGACGGCGTGGCTGTGGACGTCGGCCTTCATGGATTCGGAATCGGAGATGACCTGGGCGATCTTGGCGAAGCGCGTCTCGTCGCCCACGCTCTCGGAATAAATGATGAGCTTGCCTTCCTCCACCACGGTCCCGGCGAACACCTCCTTGCCCGGGCCGCGCTTCACCGAGAGCGGTTCCCCGGTCATGGACGACTGGTTGACCATGGCCGTTCCGTCCGCCACCACGCCGTCAACCGGAATCCGGGCCCCGGAGCGGACCACCACCAGGTCGCCCTGCCGTAGCTCGTCCTGGGAAATCTGCACCTCACCCTCGCCGCGCTGCACCCAGGCCGGCCTTCCGTCCCCCCTGTACAGCGAAGCCAGGTCTCCCCTGGACTTTTCCCGCGTCCAGTCCTCCAGGTCCTCGCTGACCTCAAGCAGCAGATGGATGGAGCCCGCCGTGTCGAAATCGCGCATGAGCATGGCCGAGCCCACGGCCGAGGCGTCCAGCACGCTGACGTTGATCCGGCCCCGCACCAGTGAGCGCAGCCCCTCAAGAATGAGCGGAGCCACAGTGAAGGCCACGAAATAGGGCCTGATGCGCATGGGCATGAAACGCCGGCGAAGGAAGAAGAGGAAAACCTTGCGCGCGACGCTCACGAAGGGATGTTCCAGCGGGGTCTCGGCATGCCCTCCGGGGTGCAGCCCCGGCGGAGCGCAGGCCCGCTCGTCTCCCAAATCGGCGCCGCGGCAGGGCGGCAGCGTCATGGGGAGGGAGGTGTGCAGGATGTCCGCCAGGATTTCCAGCGCCCTGCTGGTCGCCCCTTCGTCCGGAGAAAAAAGCGCCAACCCTCTGCCTGAGCGGGGGTTGTAGCGTAGTTCCAGCTCGCCGAGCTCTCCGCCAAGGTCGTCGAGGAGCTGGTCGCGAACCTTCGCGAAGGCCTCCTCCGAGCCCACATCGAAACGGATGCGGCCTGGAATGCTGCGGACTATGCTCATCGTGGAGCGCGGGCTTGGGTGCAACTGCGGAAGCGGCGAGCGGAAAACCGGCGCACAAGCGGAGCCACTGTCTAGGACTCCTTGCCGCTTCCTTCGTCGGAAGCCCGGGGCTCCGCCGCCTCATCCGCCGGGCCCGCGCTTGCGGTCTGGGCCACGCCGGACTCGGCCGTTGTGGGACCGCCCTGCTCGGGTTGCGAGGCCCGCTGCTTCACTCTCTCTTCATGCCGGTATTTGGCCTCGGCCAAGTAATCCTCGACATCTTCCTTGATGGTTTCCACCGTCCCCAGAACCCTCTCGGAGAGGTCGTGGCCGGTGTGAACCAGTTCCTGCAGCAGGCTCTCGTCCTTGCCCTTCTTGGCGTAGGCCATGCCCACGGCGCCCGCCGCTGCTCCCGCGATGAAAAAGGCGATTCGTCTCATAGCCATAGGAACATCCCATGCGTTTGTGGCGAGTGACGCGATATCGAAGCACACCGATCAGCTAAGGAGCACAAACGTTCCGCGGATCCTCGCCGTTGAAAGGTGACCATCAAAGTAGAAATAAAACATATCGACCGGGGAGTGTCCACGGCCGGTGGAAACTTATCAGGCTTGAGCAGGGATGCCCCGCACCACGGAAGGCTCGTTCCGTGTGATGGCTTCAGGAAGGACGCGCTCAATGACCGTCGTTTCGCCGGGGTGCTTTCTGGTATTCACCCCAGACGCGCGCCATCCCGCGAACACACATGCAAAGTTACTTTGCCGCAGGGTCCAGGGGGCGCGTAGCCCCCTGGTCGCCCGAAGGGCGAAATCTTCCCTCTTCCCTTCTTCCTCTTCTTCCTACTCCACCCGCTGCCTGCACTGTTCCATGAAGGTTTCCAGGGTGAGGTGGAGGGTGGGGGAGGCGGTGCCGTCGAAGGGCATGGAGATGGCGGGGAGGGAGTGCTCGTCGCAGACCCGCCGGAGGACGGCGGTGGCCACGGTGCCGGGCATGCAGCCGAAGGGCATGGCGTTGACGATGCCCACGGCGCCGCGCTTGGCCATATCCACGGTTTTGCCCACGGAGAGGATGGCTTCGCCCTGGAAGGTGTCGCGCATGTAGGGCTTGGCGTTGTCGATGACTTCCCGGGTGGATGGTTCGGGCAGGGTGTGGAGGAAGCCGTTGGCTGCGGCTTCCAGGTGGTGGGTGATCTTGTCCTGGACGCGCTGTTCCAGCCAGAGCTTGAGCAGCCGCTTGTAGTCCCAGTCCTGGCGGGCTTTGCGGCGGGAGACGTAGCCCACGTAGAGGATCCACTCGTCCACAGGGGCCAGCCAGGCGCGGCCGCCCAGGGCCTCGATGTTGCGGACGAGGTCTTCGTTGGAGAAGCGGTTGGAGCGCACGAAGATTTCCCCCACCACGCCGATGAGGGGGCGAGTTTCGCCGGTCTGCGGAACGGCCTGGAAGTCGCGGCCGATGTCCTGAAGGAGTCCGGCGATGTCCTCCTCGTCCGAGGCCAGGGTTTCCTCCAGGCGGCGCAGGGCGTCCTGGTAGAGGGCGTCGGTCTGGCCGGGGGTGGCTTCCGTGGGCCGGGTCTCGTGGAGCATTTTGGTGAGCAGGTCGAAGGCCACGGTGGCCTCCCATGCGCGGCGGGAGAAGCGGGAGCCGACCAGGCCGAGTTCCTCGTAGAGGGAGGCGTCCTGCACCGGTGCGAAGATGGGCACCTGTGGCAGCCCGGCGCGGTCCAGGGCCATGCGGTGGAAGAGATTGTACTGGCCGAAGCGGCAGGGCCCGGTGCCGCCGGGCATGAAGAAGGCGGATGAGTCCGGCTTGAATATGGGCGAGGCGGCGGCGCCCAGCATTTCGCCCACGGTCACGGCGCAGGGGTAGCACTCCTTGCCGGAGACATAGTGACGAGCGCGCTCCATGGCCTCGTCGCCGGCCTCGTCCATGACGCGGGCCTCCAGGCCGCAGTGGCGGAAGGCGGCGGCCAAGCCATGGGCGTGGTCGCACATGGGAGGGACGTAGATGGTGCGCCCGCCGCCCTGGCCGGGCCGGAAGGGGACATGGCGCTTGGGCCGGGCCTCGCGGTCCACGTGGGGTTGCGGCAGGGCGTCCAGTGAGTCCAGGAAGGCCTCCACCCGGGTGATGGCCCCGGCGTCGGCGGAGTGCTCGTCGATCTCCAGGTGCAGGGCGGGCTTGCCGCGCATTTCCTCATTGAAGAACTTGAGGATGAAGGAGTCCGGCCCGCAGCAGAAGTTGCCCAGGTAGAGGGGGAAGAGGCGCGGGTCGTCGCGCACCACCCGGGCGGCGGAGAGGATGCGCTGTCCTGAGCGCCAGTACATGTACGGCCAGGAATCGGTGATGCGCGCCGGGGGCAGGAAGTCCATGGGGATGACGTTCTCGCCCAGGGCGGCGGCCTTGGCCGGGAGGTCCAGGTTCATGCCGGGGTCGAAGGCGTTGTAGGCGCGGCCCATGATCACCAGGGCACGGCCTTCCAGGTTGTCCAGGTACTCGCGCCCGCGCTCGCGGATGGCCTCGGCGTAGCGGGCCTGGGCTTGGGAGGCCAGCCGCATGGCCCGCTTGAGTTCCCCCTTGCCCACGCCGAAGCGGTGCAGGGCCGCGTGCAGCTCGCGCAGCACGGGCTTGGTGCCCAGCCGCAGGGAAATGGTGGGCGCGATGACGTCGGCCCGGGGCAGGGCCGCGGTGATCTGGTAGGGGAAGGACTGGGTCAGGGGACAGGCCTGTGCGGAGTCGAAGTCGTCCTCCGGGGTGGCCAGGTCGGTGAAGCTGGGCAGGAAGAGGCGGTCCACGCCTTCTTCCAAAAGGGCGCGCACGTGCCCCTGGGCCGCCTTGATGGGGAAGCAGGTGTCCGCCAGCACGGCCTCCACCCCCAGGCCCACCACCTTGCGGCTGGTGCGCGGAGAAAGGCGCGGTTCGAAGCCCAGCTCCCACAAGAGGGTGGAGAAATAGGGCAGGTAGTCGTGCATGAAGAAGACCATGGGCAGGCCCATGACCCCGCGCGGCGCGGTGAACCCGGCCTGGGTGAAGGCGTCGCGCCGCTGTTCGTGCTCGGCGCGCAGGGTCTCCTCGCGGAAGCGGAACAGGTCTCCGGACGGGTCGGGTTTCTTCTTGGCCTGGTCGTACTTCTCGCAGCGGCCGCCGTAGAAGAGTTTGGCGTCGGAACCCTCGATTTTTACCCGGTTGATCTCGCAGCGGTTGTCGCACCCCTGGCACTCGAAGGAGGACTGCTCAAAGGGCACGTGGGCCAGGTCGAAGCCTCGGAAGGTGGACTCGCCGCCCGTGGCCCGCATGTGGTCGCGGGCGATGAGGGCCATGCCGATGGCCCCGGTGACGTCGTGGTTGGGCGGAACGGTGACTTCCAACCCCAGGTGCTTTTCGAAGGCCGCGGTCACGGAGCGGTTGAAGGCGGTGCCGCCCTGGAAAAAGATGCGCTCCCCGATGGTCCGGCCGGAAACCACGCGGCCGATGTAGTTCTCCACGATGGAGTAGGCCAGCCCGGCCAGGAGGTCGTCGGTCTCCACGCCTTGCGAGGCCCCGGCCTGCAGGGAGTTCTCCATGAACACGGTGCAGCGCTCGCCCAGCCGCGCCGGGGCGCGGGCCTTGAGGGCACGCTCGGCGAACTCGCCCTTGATGTCAACGCCCAGCTTTTCGGCCTGTTCCTCCAGAAAGGAGCCGGTTCCCGCGGCGCAGGCCTTGTTCATCTCGAAGTCCACAATGACCCCGTCGCGCAGGGAGATGAACTTGGAGTCCTGGCCGCCGATCTCGAAGATGGTGTCCACCTCCGGGTCGATGAAGGCCGCGGCCGTGGCCTGGGCGGTGATCTCGTTCTTGACGATGTCCGCTCCGGTGAAGTCGGCGATCATGTAGCGACCGGAGCCGGTGGTGCCCACCCCGGCGATGTCCACCCCCCCGCCGTCCGGGTCCAGCTCGGCCTTGATCTCGGCCAGCCCTGTGCGCACGGCCTCGATGGGCTTGGAGGCGGTGCGCAGGTAGCGTTTGGACAGCAGGCGGCCGTGCTCGTCCGTGACCGCCAGGTTGGTGGAGATGGAACCAATGTCGATGCCCATGTAAAGCGGCCCGGTGAGCCGCTCGGGCCGGTGCTCCGGGTGGGGGGCGTGGCGTTCCTGGAAGCGGTCGCCGGAGCGGATGAGGGGTTTGCGGCGGGAGGTGGCGCCGGAGTCGTCGCGAGCCAGGGCGCGGTCAAGCCCGTCCAGGTCCAGGGGGACGGCGGTTCCGGCCTCCGCCCCGCGCAGGGCCGCGCCCAGCGCGCCGAACTGGGTGGAGTGTTCCGGCACCTCGATGTCCTCCATGCCGAAAACCTCGCGGAAGGCGCGCAGCACGCCCTTGTTCAGGGACACGCCGCCCAGGAACAGGGCCGGGCCGGGAGTGGGCCGTCCGCGCACGATGGCGCCGCGGAAGTTGCGGGCCACGGAGAAGCACAGCCCCCCGGCGATGTCGCGCAGGGGGGTGGCGATCTGCTGCAGGTGGATCATGTCCGACTTGGCGAACACGGAGCAACGCCCGGCCACACGCGGGGGATTGCGGCTCTCGAGCGCCAGCTCGGCGAACTCCTCGGGGGAGAGGCCCATGCGCTCGGCCTGCTGGTCCAGAAAGGAGCCGGTGCCCGCGGCGCAGACCGAGTTGAGACCGAAGTCGGCCAATTGGCCGTCCTCCAGCAGGAGGAACTTGGAGTCCTCGCCGCCCATCTCGAAGAGGCTGGCGGCGTCCGGCCGTAGGGCCGCCGCGCCCCGGGCGAAGGCGGACAACTCGTTGAAGTGCGGAGCCCCAAGGGCGGCGGCCAGCCGACGGCCGCTGGAGCCGGTGCAGGCCACCGGCAGGGGGCCGTATTCCGAGGCCGCCTCGGCCAGCATCTCGCGGGCCACCCGCAGCGGCGCTCCATGGTGGCGGCGGTAGGCGCTGAACACCACCTTTCCGCCGGAATCCGTGACGACAGTCTTGACACTGACAGAACCGGCGTCGATGCCGATGTGCACGAACACCCTCCCTGTTGGGCTACTCCTCGAACGGTGTTTGGCGGTAAACGCGCGGCTTGGGGCGTCCCTGTCCGCTGAGATAGCGCAGGAACCGCTTCGATTCCTTGAGGCCTGGGTTAAGCCGCAGGGACTTCTCCAGTTCTTCCCTGGCCTTTTTTGTGTCGCCTTTTTCGAAGTGGGACCGGG
Source organism: Desulfohalovibrio reitneri (assembly GCF_000711295.1). Lineage (NCBI taxonomy): Bacteria > Pseudomonadati > Thermodesulfobacteriota > Desulfovibrionia > Desulfovibrionales > Desulfovibrionaceae > Desulfohalovibrio > Desulfohalovibrio reitneri. The sequence continues at coordinate 1,612,464 of NZ_JOMJ01000003.1, forward strand.
CCATGTTGTGGTGCAGGTTCTCGTCGTCTCGGGCCAGCAGGTGGGCCTTGTCGTAGAAGGACAGGGCCATGTCGGGCTGCCCGTATTTGCGCAGGGCGATGCCGAAACCGTTGAAGAGGTGCTTGTCCTCGCGGCGGAAGGGCCCCTCCAGCCGCAGAATGCGCTCGAATACCCGCCGTGCCTTGGCCTTGCGGCCGTTTTCCAGGAGCCACAGCCCGAGATTGAAATTGGCCTTTATGTTGTCCTCGTTGACCTGTTCCGCGCCGGGCAGGTCCATGTCCGCCAGGGGGCGGCCGTCCACGACCTCCTTGCCTTGCCGGCGGTCGGAAACGGTGTCCAGAAAGAACTCCGGCTCCGGCTCGAACCGCTCCAGGAAATCCTCGCGGGAGACGTTCCTGGGCTGGCCGGATGGCGCGAAATTGCGGCTCAGGGGTTGTACGGTGATGGAGCCGTCGTCCCGCTCCCGCGCGGTCCAGTAGACCTTGCGCGCAGCCTCGCCCGTGCCGGTGGTGGTGGAGAAGATTCCTTGTATGCCCTGCACCTTGTCTCCCGTGGCGTGGCGGCGAAAGATTCCACCATACCAATTCCTTCTTATACCTTCTCCAAAGGTCCCTTTCAACAAGAAGCCGTTCTTCCTTGCGAGGAAGCCGCCTCGCGGATAAGGTGTTACCCTGCCGCAAACACCATAAAGGAATCCAGAGCACTCATGAACGATCCCCTTTGGTACAAGGACGCCATCATTTACGAGCTGCACGTCAAGTGCTTCGCGGACTCCAACGGCGACGGCATCGGCGACTTCAAGGGCCTGACGAAAAAGCTGGACTACCTTGAGGACCTGGGCGTCACCGCGGTCTGGCTGCTGCCCTTCTATCCCTCGCCCCTGCGGGACGACGGCTACGACATCGCCGATCCCAAAAAAGTCAACCCGGACTACGGCAACCTGCGCGACTTCAAGGCCTTCCTGCGCGAGGCGCACAAGCGGGGCATACGGGTCATCACCGAGATGGTGCTCAACCACACCTCGGACCAGCACGCCTGGTTCCAGCGCGCCCGCCAGGCCGCCCCCGGCACCCGCCACCGCAACTACTACGTCTGGAGCGAAACCCCGGAGAAGTATCCGGAAGCGCGCATCATCTTCAAGGATTTCGAGACCTCCAACTGGTCCTGGGACCCGGTGGCCAAGGCCTATTTCTGGCACCGCTTCTACTCCCACCAGCCCGACCTCAATTTCGACTCCAAGGACGTGCGCCGGGAGGTCATGAAGCTGCTGGACTTCTGGCTGGCCATGGGCGTGGACGGCCTGCGGCTGGACGCCATCCCCTACCTCTACGAACGGGAGGGCACCAACTGCGAGAACCTCCCCGAGACCTACGAGTTCATCAAGCAGGTGCGCGCCCACGTGGACGAGAACCACCGGGACAAGATGCTCCTGGCCGAGGCCAACCAGTGGCCCGAGGACGCCGTGGCCTACTTCGGCGACGACAACGCCTGCCACATGGCCTTCCACTTTCCCCTCATGCCGCGCATGTTCATGTCCCTGCAGATGGAGGACCGCTTCCCCATCGTGGACATTCTGGACCAGACCCCGGAAATCCCCGAGGGCTCCCAGTGGGCCATGTTCCTGCGCAACCACGACGAGCTGACCCTGGAGATGGTCACGGACGAGGAGCGGGACTACATGTACCGCATGTACGCCCGCGACCCCCGGGCGCGCATCAATTTGGGCATCCGCCGTCGCCTGGCCCCGCTGCTGGACAACGACCGCCGCAAGATCGAGCTGTTGAACGTCCTGCTCTTCACCATGCCCGGCTCGCCTGTCATCTACTACGGCGACGAAATCGGCATGGGCGACAACTACTACCTGGGCGACCGCGACGGCGTGCGCACCCCCATGCAGTGGTCCGCGGACCGCAACGCGGGGTTTTCCGCAGCCAACCCCCAGCGCCTCTTCCTGCCGGTCATCATCGACCCGGAATACCACTACGAGGCGGTCAACGTGGAAAACCAGGAGCACAACCGCTCCTCGCTCCTGTGGTGGATGAAAGGCATCATCGCCACACGCAAGCGGCTGACCGCCCTCTCGCGGGGCAAGCTGGAGTTCGTGCTGCCGCGCAACCCCAGCGTGCTGGCCTATCTGCGCACCCTGGAGAGGGACGGCGGGGATCCGGAAGCCGTGCTGGTGGTGGCCAACCTCTCCCGCCACCCCCAGATGGCCGAACTCCATTTGGAGGACTGGTCCGGCTTCGTGCCCGAGGAGGTATTCTCCCGCCAGGCCTTCCCCACCCTGCGCGAAGGCGGCACGCCCTTCACCCTGGGGCCCTGCGGCTACTACATCTTCTCCCTGCGCAGGGAGGCCGGGGCGCACGAGGTCAGCGCCCTGCCCAAGCTGGCGGCCGACCCCCGCAGCGGCGAGCTGCTGACCGCCAAGGCCAGGGCAGAGCTGGCCCGGCTGCTGCCCGGCTACGTGGCCCGGCGCGGCTGGCTGGCTGACGAGCGCAAGGTCAAGGACTTCAGCATGCTGGAGGCGGTGCAGGTAGGCTCCGAGCGCCACCCCTGCTGGCTGGTCATCACCCGCGCCTCCTTCGTGGACCACCCGCCGCGCACCTTCAACCTGCTGCTGTCCACGGCTGTGAATCAGGAGGCCGAGAGCATGCGGGCCGAGTCGCGGCCCGAGGTCATCTGCTCCTTTCCCGCCCCCGAAGGCGACGGGGTCATCTACGAGGGCGTGCCGCCGGGCGAGCCCTGCACCCCGCTTTTGGAGCTTGTGGCCCGCAAGAAGTCCGTCAGGGGCCGCTCCGGAGAACTGGCCCCCCTGCCTGGGCGGCTGGGACGCAAGGCCCTGCGCGAAGGCAGGGAACTGAAAACCTCCCACTCCATCTCCCAGCGGGTGAACACCATCGTCCTCTTCGGCCAGCGGTACTTCCTCAAGCTCTTCCGGCAAGCCGAGGAAGGGGTCAACCCGGACGTGGAGATGGTGCGCCACCTCACCGAGGTGGTGGGCTTCGACCACACCCCGCGCTTCGTGGGCAGCATGGAATACCGACGCAAAGGGCAGGAGCCGGTGGTGGTGGCCTCCCTCAAGGAATACGTCCCGGCCGAAACCGACGGCCACTCCCTGGGGCTGAAGGCGGTGGACCGCTACCTGGAGCGGGTGCTGGCCCACGGGCCGGAGAACATGGCTCCGCCCAAGCTGCCCGCCTCGCCCGGGGCCTCGGCCTACGTCGATCCCCCGGACGAGTTGTGGAGCCTGATGACCGGCTCCGACCTGGAACTGTTCGGGCTGATGGGCGCGCGCACCGCGGAAATGCACCTGGCCCTGGCCCGGCCCACCCGCGATCCGGCTTTCGCGGCCGAGCCCTTCTCGCGACTGTACCAGCGCTCGGTCTACCAGACCATGCAAAGTTCCATGAAGAAGGTCATGACGCAGCTGGAGCGGGGTCGCTCCGGCCTGGACGAGGGCGCGCGGGCCGAGGCGGACGCCATTCGCGAGGCGCGGAGCCGGTGCCTGGAGATCTTCCACCGCTTCCACGCCTCCACCATTCGCTGCCTGAAGCTGCGCATCCACGGCGAGTTCCACCTGGCCCACCTGCTCTCCACGGGCAAGGACTTCGTCGTCATCGACTTCGAGGGCAACCCGGAGCGGCCGCTGCCCGAGCGCCGAATCAAGCGCTCCCCCTTCCGCGACCTGGCGGACATGCAGCGGTCCATCTTCGACACCGCCTGGGAAGCCCTGGACAACTCCAGCTGGCTACGGCCGGAGGACCGGCCCGGGCTGGAGCCGTGGGTGGAGGCCTGGGCGCAGGCAGCCTTCGGCGCCTTCCTGCGCGCCTGGCTCACCCGGGCGGCCGAGGCCCACTTCATGCCGGAGAACGAACGCGACGTGACGGTGATGACCGATGCCTACGTACTGGAGAAGTGCTTCGCCGACCTGGGCCGCGCCCTGGAGCGCGCCCCCTCCCAGGCTCGCGTTCCGCTTCGCGCCATCCGGAGGATGCTGGGTTAGGCCGGCAAGAACGCGCCGTTCGCTACGTTGCTTCGAAAACCGCAGACCCTCGCGTATTTCCCAATACAGCGCGGCTCTCTGTATCCGTACGGCTCGTTCCTCGCCTAACGGCTACAGGTGCTCGGGCCTGTGGTTTTCTCGCGCCTCGCGCCCGGCGCGTTCTTGCCAGCCTATGGTCTTGGACAGGGAGTTGGGAAAAAGAGAAGAGAACGGCGGCATGGTTCCGTAACCCTTTGGCGTTACACGAACGGGCGGAAGGTGCCCCCCCGGCTTCACGCGCCCATGCGCGTGGTGTAGACTGCCGGTTTGACGCGGCGCTCCCAGGACCGGGGCGCCAATGGATGACAAGGAGACGACAACATGCGCAGACGCAGCGGCGTCCTGCTTCATCTCACCAGCCTCCCCTCGGCCTACGGCATCGGCGACCTCGGGCCCGGGGCGTACTGGTTCGCGGACTTTCTGGCCGAAACCCGGCAGGGCGTGTGGCAGATGCTGCCCATCAACCCCACCACACCGGGCATCGGCAACTCGCCGTATTCGGCCATTTCCGCCTTCGCTGCCAACTACATGCTCATCAGTCCCGACAAGCTTGTGGCCGACGGCTGGCTGGACGAGGGCGACGTGGACTCCGACGGTTCATGGCCCGAGGACAAGGTGGACTACAGCGCGGTGGAGGAGTTCAAAGAGGACCTGCTGTGCCGGGCCTACGACCGCAACTTCATACGGCTGGCCGAGGACACCCTCTTCCACCGCTTCAAAGACGAGAACGCCTACTGGCTGGATGACTTCGCCCTGTTCAAGGCCATCAAGGAGTCGCGCGGCGGACAAATGTGGACCCTGTGGCCCCGGGAGCTTCGCCTGCGCGAACAAGGCGCCCTGCGCGAGTTCGCCGGGGAACACCGCGGGCGCATAAGCCAGATCAAGTTCAACCAGTACATCTTCGCCCGCCAGTGGGCCGACCTGCGGCGGCACTGCATGGCCCGCCGGGTGCACCTCATGGGCGACGCGCCCATCTACGTCACCCTGGACTCGGCCGACGTCTGGGCCAACCCCAACCTCTTCAAGCTGGACGAGGACTGCCAGCCCACCCACGTGGCCGGGGTGCCGCCGGATTACTTTTCGGAAACGGGCCAACTGTGGGGCAATCCGGTCTTCGACTGGGACCGCCTGCAGGAGCGAGGCTTCGACTGGTGGATCGACCGCCTGCGCCACAACCTGTCCCTGTTCGACTTCCTGCGCATCGACCACTTCCGGGGTTTCGCCGGCTACTGGGAGATCGAGGCCGGAGAGGAAACCGCCATCAACGGCGAGTGGGTGGACGCCCCCGGCTTCGAGTTCTTCGACGCCCTGACCACGGCCCTGCCCTCGCTGCCCATCATCGCCGAGGACTTGGGCGTCATCACCCCGGACGTCCGCGAACTGCGCGACGCCTTCCGCCTGCCCGGCATGAAGATCCTCCAGTTCGGTTTCGGCGACAACGTGGGCGACTCCCACGACGCGCCCCACAACTACACCCGAAACTGCGTGGCCTACACCGGCACCCACGACAACAACACCACCCGGGGCTGGTTCGAGGAGGAGGCCACGGAAAAGGACAAGAAGCACCTCTTCGACTACTGCGGCCACGCGTTCACGGCCGAGCGCGCCCCCTGGGAGATGATCCGCTTGGCCCAGGCCTCGGTGGCCGAGTTGTGCCTTTTCCCCATGCAGGACCTGCTCTGCCTGGGCTCGGAGGCGCGCATGAACATCCCGGCCGTTTCCAACGGCAACTGGGAATGGCGGCTTGACGCCGGACTGTTGAACGACGGCGTCAAGGAACAACTGCTTTCCCTGACCAAGCTCTTCGGCCGGGGGTAGCCCCGGCCACCTGGAACCCGGCAACCTCCGGAACACGGGAGGAATACGAGAATGGCAAAACCCAAGAAAATACTCCGCGCGCCCCGCATGGAGCGCTGCATCGGCTGCCACTCCTGCTCGCTATCCTGCGCGCGGCAGGTGCACAAGAAGCTTTCCTGGAACGAATGCGGCATCCGCATCAAATCCTCGGGCGGCATCACCACCGGCTTCGAGGCGCGGCTGTGCCTGGGCTGCGACCCGGCACCCTGCGCCGAGGCCTGCCCCACCGAGGCCTACCGGCAGCGGGAAGGCGGCGGCGTGCTGGTCAACAAGAAGCAGTGCATCCGCTGCGGGGCCTGTGCCGAGGCCTGCCCGGTGGACGCCATCTACCTGTCCCCGGACAACGAGCCCTTCGTCTGCATCCACTGCGGCCGTTGCGTGCCCTTCTGCCCGCACGACTGCCTTGAGATGATGGAAAAGCCGGAACACGTCTGCGTGGGAGGGACCTGCGATGTCGACGAATAGAGCCTTCCGCGTCCTCGTGCTCCACCTGGACGAGAACAAGTCCCAGGTGCGCCATTTCTCGGACAAGACCCGCTGGCTTGGGGGCAGCGGCCTGGCCGCCGCCCTGTACCAGGAATACGGCCTGCCGGAGGTGTCCTGGTCCCACCCGGACCAGCCCCTCATCTTCGCCATCGGCTGCCTGACCGGGTATTTCCCCCTCATGTCCAAGGTGGTCTGCGGCTTCAAGTCGCCCTACCACGACCAGTACGCCGAATCCCACGCCGGGGGGCGGCTGGCCCTGGCCATGCGCTTCGCTGACTACGACGCCATCGTCATCCGGGGCCGGGCCGAGCACCCCGTGGCCGTGCAGGTGGCCAACAGGGCCATCGAGTTCGAGAACGTCAACTTCCTATGGGGAACCAACGTGTTCACCGCCGGGCGGGTGCTTCGCCGCACCTTCCCCGGCGGGTCCGGGCACCGCTCCAACATCCGCATCGGCCCCGCCGGGGAGACCCTCTCCTCCTACGCCTGCATCAACGTGGACACCTTCCGCCATTTCGGCAGGCTCGGTTCCGGCTCGGTGATGGGGATCAAGAACCTCAAGGCGCTCAACGTGGTGGGCGACGGCAACCTGGACCTGCCCTCGGACGCGCGCGGCTACACCAAGCTCTTCAAGCGGGTCTACGAGAAAATGACCTCCACCGACATGATGAGCAAATACCACGACCTGGGCACGCCGCAGAACCTCATCCCCCTCAACGAGTTGAAATCCCTGCCCTGGGAGAACCTGCAAAAGACCCACGACGAGCGCGTTTCCGGCATCTCCGGCGAAAAGTTCGCCGAGGAGCTGCTCATGCGCAACACCGCCTGCGCGGGCTGCCCGGTGGGCTGCATCCACGTGGGTATGCTGCGGGAGATGTTCCAGGAAGGATACCGCTTCCAGCTTCGCCAGGTGGGCTACGACTACGAGCCCATCTTCGCCGTGGGCTCCATGCTCGGCGTGACCGACGCCTCCGACGTGCTGGCCATCATGGACGAGGTGGAGAAGCAGGGCGTGGACGTCATGAGCGCGGGCGTGGCCCTGGCCTGGGCCACAGAGGCCTTCCAGAAGGGACTCGTTTCCGAGGAGCAGACCGAGGTGCCCCTGGCCTTCGGCGACGCGGAGAACTACAAAGAGGCCATCTGGCTGCTGGGACACGCCAAGGGCGAGTTCTACGAGAGGCTGGCCAAGGGCGCCATGGTGGCGGCCCAGCACTACGGCGGCGAGGATTTCGCCTGCGTGCTGGGGCAGGAGATGGCCGGCTACGCCACCGGCGAGGTCTTCTTCGCGGCCCAGTCCATGTCGTTCAGACACTCCCACCTGGACGTGGGCGCCTACGGCTTCGACCAGAAGAACCAGGAACAGGACGTTGACAAGGCAGTCAATTTCCTGGTGGACGACGAGGCCGACCGCTGCATCCTGACTTCCCTGGTTTCCTGCCTCTTCGCGCGGGGCGTCTATAAGCCGGACCTGCTGGCCGAATGCTTCACCGCCATGGACCTGCCTGAGCTGGCCGAGTCCATGGGCGAAGCCGGACGAAACATCCAGAGGCTGCGCTGGAAAACCCGCGCCGACACCGGCTACGACCCCTCCCAGACCAAGGTGCCCAAACGCTTTCTGGAAGTGGAGACCTGGAAGGGAAAACAGGACCCCGAGTACCTGGAAGCCCTCCGCCAGTCCTACGGCCGGGAGATCAACCGCTTGGCCAAAGAGGGGGCCGACGTCTGGCAACGCCTTGAAAAATCAGAAAAAGAATAGCATCGTGAATTCGTTTTCACAGCCGTGGTGAATGCGATTTCACAGCGTGGTGAACGAGGCGCGGGAGGCAAACCTTCCCGCGCCTTTTTTCAGGGAATCAGACGAGTCGCCACAGTCGGGAACAAAAGATGACGGGAATGCCGGGCGGTCCGGAGATTGCGGGAAGCGTCTGCCAGGCATGGCCCTCCTCGCCCATCGGCCTTTCATGCGTGGGTCGCGAAATCGGGCTGCAATCTCCCGACTCCTCCCCTTCCCTCATATATCTCCTCACTCCATGACCTGCCTTCCCAGGCTGCCGCGCTCGCGCACCTTGACCAGGGTGCGGCGGAAGTAGAGGCCCGCCGCCAGCATCCAGGGGATGCAGAGGCCGAAGGCCCAGGCCAGGTATTCGGGCGAGGCCTCGCCCCGCAGGGTGGCGCGCATGCCCTCGAACACCCATGTGGAAGGCAGGGAGAGGGCGGCGTATTGCAGCCACTCCGGCAAAACGGTGACGGGGTAGAAGACGGCGGAGAAGGGTTGCAGCAGGAAGGGCACGCCCCAGATGAGGCCTTCCGCGGCGCGGCCGTAGCGGAAGATGAGGCCCATGGTGACCAGCCCCACGGCCCAGCCGAAGATGAGCAGCGCGCCGTAGAGGGGGGCGATCATCCAGCCCACGGCCAGGATGTCGAAGCCGTAGAAGGGCATGGCCAGCACCCCCAGCAGGCAGGAGGTGAGCAGGCTCTTGACCACGCCGATGGCGCAGACCGCGGCCACCATCTCCGCGGGCGTGGCCGGGGAGATGAAGAGGTTGATGATGTTGCGTGCCCAGAACTCCTCGGTGATGGACAGGGAGATGGACTGCTGGGCGCGGTAGAGGATTTCCCAGAAGATCATGGCTCCCAGCAGGAAGGAGACCGCCCCGCCCTGGGCCAGCTCCCGCACGTACAGGGTCAGGAAGCCCCAGACGAAAAGGTCCATGAGGGGCCAGAAGACGATCTCCATGCAGCGGGGCAGGCTGCGCTTGTGCAGGTAGGCGTGCCGCAGCATGATGGCGGCCACGGGGCGGGGACGCATCAGCCTTTGCCTCCCGGCGTGAGCGCGCCGTCGCGGGCCACGCGGATGAACATGTGCTCCAGGTCCTCGCTCTGGGCGCGGGCCACCACCTCGGCGACGGGGCCCTGGTCCAGCACCCGCCCCCGGGCCAGAAAGACCACCTCGTCGCAGACCTCCTCCACCTCGCGCATGTTGTGGGAGGTGAAGAGCATGGTGGTGCCGGATTCCTCGCGGATGTCGCGCACCAGGGAACGCATGCGGTCGGCCATGTCCGGGTCCAGGGAGGCGGTGGGCTCGTCCAGAAAGAGGATTTCCGGCTTGTTGAGCAGGGCCTTGGCCAGGTTCAGCCGGGTGGTCTGGCCGCTGGAGAGGGAGCCGGTGAGGCGGTTGGCCAGCTCGGCTATGCCCAGCCACTCCAGCACTTCCGCCGCGCGCTCTTTGGGTCGGTCCACGCCGTAGAGCATGGCGAATACCCGCATGTTCTCCCAGACCTTCAGGTTTTCCGGCATGTTCACGTAAGCCGAGGAAAAGTTGACCCGGGAGAGGACCTCGCGTCGGTTGGCGGCCAGCTCCATGCCCAGCACCCGCACCTGGCCCCCCGTGGGGGTCAAAAGGCCCAGGAGCATGTGGATGGTGGTGGTCTTGCCCGCGCCGTTGGGGCCCAAAAGCCCCACGATGCGGCCCCGGCCGACGCCGAAAGTCACGTCGTCCACGGCCCTGACATCGCCAAAGCGCTTGGACAGACCGGTTACCTCGATGACGTTCTCGGACATGGACGGGGACTGTAAACCTGTTCGCGGTTCAGGGCCAGGGATCAGCGCAGGGCGGTCCACAACCGCACGGCCCCCAGGGCCAGCAGGGTCCAGGCGGCCCAGGCCGTGTCCAGCAGGGCGGCGGCCAGCCCGACGGCCACCAGAACCAGGCCCAGGGCGGCCGGACGCAGCCTGTCCAGAAAGGCATGCACCAGTTCGGAGATGGTGTCCCCGTGGAGCCGGACTGCCAACTCCTCCTCCGCCAGCCCCTGCAAGACGGACTTGGCTCGCCGCACGGTGAGGGGCAGGTCCCTGGCCTCCCCGGCCAGGGTGGGCAGCAGGCCGGAGCGGCCCAGCGCCCGGCGAAGGTTCCCCTTGAGCACCGGCAGCACGTCCTTGATGCCGTTGAAGTTCTCTATGTAGGTGGTGCCCAGCCCCTCCACCAGCGAGGAGGCGCGCATGACGTAGACCACCTCCTGCGGCAGCTTGAAGGGCAGGTCCTGCATCTCCTCCAGCACGCCCCAGGCCAGCTCCTGCATGGATGAGGCGGACAGGGCCTCGTTCTCGAAGATGGAGAACATGCGCTCGGCGAACTCCCGCACCAGCTCGTCCGGGGCCTGCCGTGTGACCACCCCAAGCCGCTTGCAGGCGGCCACGTACTGGTCGAAATCCCGTTCGTTGGCCGCCTTGACCAGCTCGATCATGGCTACGCGAGTGCTTTCCGGCAACCGCTTGACCATGCCGAAGTCCAGCAGGACGATGGTGGAGTCGTCTCGCACCAGGATGTTGCCGGGGTGGGGGTCGCAGTGGAAGTCCCCCTTGACCAGCATCTGCTCGGTGTAGAACTCGATGACCGTGTTCAGCACCACCCGGAAGTCCGCCCCGGACGAGGCCATGGCCCTGCGGTCGTCGATGCGGAAGCCTTCCTCGTAGCTCATGGCCAGGGCGGCCTTGGAGGAAAGCTCCGGGTACGAACGCGGCAGGACCACCCCGGTGAACCCGCCGTACAACCGCCGGAACCGCTCCAGGTTGTCTCGCTCCCGGGCCATGTCGCACTCGCGGCGCAGCATGGCGTCGAACTCCAGCAGCACCGCCTCCAGGGAGTTGCGGGTGGCGCGGGAGAAAAAGGGACGGAACAACGCCAGGGCCAGGCGCAGGATGCGCAAATCCTCCCGCACCCGCCGCTCGATGCCCCGGCGGCGGATTTTCACCGCCAGCCGCGTGCCGTCCGGCAGTTTGGCGTGGTGCACTTGGCCGATGGTGGCCGAGGCAAGGGGGCGTTCATCAAACACGGCGAACGGCGAGCCATCCGGGTAGGCGCGCGCGAACTGGCGCCGAAGGTCCTCCGCGGGCATGGGCTCCATCTCGTCATGGATGGTGCGCAACTCCGCCAGATACTCCTCTGTGAAAAAGTCCGCCCGCGTGGCCAGCACCTGGGCCAGCTTCATGAAGCTGACGCCAAGCTCCAGTATGGCCCGCCGCAGTTCGGCCGGCCCCTGCGGGCGCAGCAGCAGGAAACGACCCCGCCGCCGCACCACGCAAAAGACGGTCAAAAGAACCCGGAACGCCTTGCAGAAACGCCCGGGCGAGGGAATCACGCCCTATCCCCTGGAGGCCAGCATGTCCTTGAGTTCCTGGATGTCCTTCTTGGTTGCCAGGCCCAGTTCCTCGGCGGCCTCCTTCATCATCTCCTTGGTGCGCTCCTCGAACTCCTTCCTCTCCTTCTCGCCCCGGGCGCGCATCTCCTCCAGGAAGCTTTCAGCCTCCTCACGGCTCATCTTGCCCTGCTCGGCCATCTCGTCGGCCAGCTTGTCCAGACGGTCCTTGGCCATATAGGCCGCGCCCATTCCCAGGTACATCAGATCGGTCAGCTTCATTTCGGGCTCCATAGGTCTCGGCCCGGACCATTCCGGGTCTTGCCGAGCATAGCACGACAGCCCGGAAAAAATGAAGATGCTCCCCCAACCTGGCGCGCTGACGGCAAAATCAGCCACGCTTCCTTGCCCTCGGCCGCTCCCCCTGCCATAACAATGGAGAAAATCAGACAAGCACACCCGGAGCCTCCCATGGAAAAACACCTTCTGCTGACCGTTTCCGGCGACCGCACCGCCTCCTACCCGCTGCGTTTCGTCAAAGGCTTCTTCAACCAGTTCTGCGACCTCCGCATCACCCTGCTCTACGTCGCCCCCCGGCCAGCCGGAGGCACGTTCGACCCCTCCCTGCAGCCGGAGCAGCACGCCCTGGCGGAAATGGAGGAGGCCAAACGCACTTCCTCCCACGAGGCCCTGGACTATGCCTACGACTGGATCACCTACCGCGCCTGCGACCCCTCCAAAGTCACCAAGAAAGTAGTCCACTCGCAAATGGGCACCGTGGGCGAAATCATCCATGAAGCGCAAAAGGGCATGTACGACGCCGTGGCCCTGGGGCGACGCGGGGTCTCCTGGCTGGAGGAAATGGTCAGCGACTCCGTCTCCCACAAAATCCTGTGGCAAAAGCTCGACTTCCCCATCTGGATCTGCCGACGCCCCGACGAACTCAACCAGCGCAAGAACGTCCTGCTCTGCGTGGACGAAACCACCGCCTCCGACCGCATCGCCGACCACGTGGGATTCATGCTCGGCAACGAGGAGGAGCACAACATCACCATATTCCATGTCAAACGCGACAATCCGCGCATCACCACGGAAACACAGAAAATAATCGATCACACTGAATCCGTGCTCATCGAAAACGGATTCCCCCAGGAACAACTCTCCGTGCGCGTCTCCCAGGCCAAAGACCCGGCCAGCGCCATCCTGGAAGAAGCCGAACAAGGCCGCTACGCCGTGGTTGCCTGCGGACGCAACGCCGACGAACCCTCCAGCAAAGACCGCTTCCTCCCCTCCTCCACAACCACCAAGCTCCTCCGCCGCATCAACACCACCCTGTGGGTGAGCAAATAGGAAGAGGAGAGATACGGGGAAGATTTCGCCCTGCGGGCGACCAGGGCCTGCGCGGCCCTGGACCCGCGGCAGGATAATCCTGCACGTGTATCGCGGGATGAAGCGCGTCGGGTTAAAGGAGAGGGAACACCACGGCGAACTGACTGTTGTGGAACGCGTCCACCGGTTCAACCCCGCCCCAACCGTTTCGCTTCACATGCTTTGGACGCGAAACCGGGCTGTAGTTCCCCGGCCGCGCCTTACCCGCACCACGCCCCCGAGCGAAGCGAGCGACGAAACGTTTTGCGGAAGGATGGAGGGGGATTGGGGGAGGAAGGAAACCACTTTTTCAAAAGTGGTTTCCTTCCTCCCCCAGTCTTTCATCACTCGTCCAGGGGGAAGTGGAAGCGCATAGCCAGGCCGGGTTTTTCCAGGAGAGCGTAAGTGCCGTTGAGCTGGCGGGTCAGAAGGCGGACGAGGTGGAAGCCGAGGGTGTGGTCGGATTCCACCAGCCCCGGGTCGTCGAGTCCCGGTCCGTTGTCTCGGTAGGTCAGGGTCAGTCCGCTGTTTTCATTGGTCAGCTCCACAGAGACACTTCCCTGTCCACGTTCGTGAAAAGCGTATTTACAGGAGTTGGTGATGAGCTCGTTGATGATGAGGCCGATGGAGACGGCTTCATTGATGGCCACCCTGCTCTCGCCCCCCCGCACGTCCATCTCCACGCGGCCGGCCAAGCCGTATGTCCGGGGCAGGCTCGCGCCGAGCTTGCGGATGTAGAGCGACAGATCAAGGCTGCCCGGCTCGCCGTCCGCGTAGAGGAGGTTGTGGACCTGGGCTATGGAACGGATGCGTCCCTCGCACTCCTGCAGCACCTCGATGGCCTGGTCGTCCTCGGACTTGGAGCGTTGCAGCGAGAGCAGGCTGATGACCACCTGCAGGTTGTTCTTCACCCGGTGGTGGATTTCCTGGACCAGGGCGCGTTGGCCGCGCAGAACCTCGGAGAGGCGTTGATTGCGCTCGACAATGGTCCGGAACTGCTTGCGGGAGAGATAAAAGAGCAACCCGCCCGAGAGCAGAACGAAGGCGGTACCCTTGACGGTCTGCGCCAGCCTGGATTCGTCCCCCGCCCCGAACAGCCAAAACACGGCCGCGTCGGAAAACACGATCCAGAAGACCGAAAAGGCCACGTAAACCAGCGGTATGCGTATGTATTCCTTCATTCCCCCTCCGCCACCGTGCCCATGCCCACGCCAAGTACGATCGTCCTCTGAGTACGGTTTGTACCACGCCATGCGGTTGCGACCAAGCGAAAGCCTGCGCCGATGGCTTCACTCCCCGCGCAGGTAAACCAGCGGCGAGGGGGTCAGTTCATCCCGGAACTGCTTAAGGATCCCGCCCAGGGTGTCGCGAGAGAGCTGATTGACGCTGAAGATGATGTTCAGGCCGTTGAGGGCGGCGTCCTTGTCGCCCAGTTGCCGCGCTCCGCGCAGAATGCGGTGCAGCCGGGACTTTATCTCCGAGGTGTACTCTGCGATGCGGTGGCGCACCTCGTCCTCGTTGGTCTCCCGCCCCTCGAACATGGCGTTGAGCAGGGAATACGTCACCAGCATGTGGAAGAAGATGTGCTCGTCCAGACGGAACTTGTAGAGGTTGAGAAGAAAACGGAAGCGGTTGAAGAGCACGCAGCGGGAGAGGACCAGGCCATGCATCATGACCAGGAAGGCCGCCCGCTGGGCGGAGGTTTCATGCACCGCAGAGATGGTCTCGTCCTTGTAGGCCACCTTGACCCGCTCCGAGGACGTGACCGTGGAGAAGAAGCGCAGCACGGGAAGGATCATCCTGAGCGCCTGGCACTCGTCGGAATCCGCCCGGCAGGTTGGGCACCTGGCTTCCGGCCGCAGGGAGCCGCCCTCGCACGCCTGGGTGCACCAGACCTTTCCGGTATCGGCCTCCACCCGGTAGCGGAACTCGTCCCTGCCGGGGCGGAGTATGGTGAAATCGACGAACTGCAAAAGACTCCTGGCTCCACGTATGTGTACGCGACGAATCCACGGCTCTTCGCATATCCACATTCCGGATGCAACAAGTAGGAAAGGATACCCCGGCGGAGGGGCCGGAATCACGCTATTCCTTGACCGCGACCCAGGAGCTGACCACGCCCACAAGCACCAGGCCGCCCATAAGGGCGCCCAGCTGGGACAGGGGCAGGAAGTCGATGCGGATGAACAGCGGCGGGACGTTGATGATGTCTGCGGAGAGGAGCTGAAAGAGTTTGAGCAGCCCCGTGGCCACGGCCCCGGCCGCCAGGCACAAGGCCGCCCCGCCGGAAAGCATGGGCAGCTGGATGTAAGTGCGGGTGGCGCCCACCAGCCGCAGGATTTCCACCTCGTCCAGCCTCGCTATCTGGGCCAGCTTGATGGTGTTGCCCACGATGAGCCCGGCCACAAGGGCCAACAGGCCCACCAGGGGCCAGACCACCCCCCGGCTGACCCGCATCCAGGAGCGGGCCAGGTCCAACTGCAGGGGGTTGAAGTGGACGGACTCCACCCCTTCCAGTTCCTTGAGGCGGTCGAAGACCACGCGGGTCCAGTCCCGCCCCTCGGCCGTCTCCACCGCCTCGAAAGTGGCCAGGGCGGTGGGCGGCAGGGGCGGCCGCCCGCCCATCCAGTCCGCCCGCATTTCGCCATCCATGGAGGCGGAGAGCTCCTCGAAGGCCTGCTCCGGGGTGAAGGTCCGCAGCACGCGCAACCCTTTCATGTTTCGCAGCTCGTCCCACACCGGGCGTACATCGTCCATGTCCGCCTTTTCCGCCCAGTAGACCTGGAACGTGACCTCGCCCCGCTGCTTGGACAGCTCCTGGTCGAGGTTGTGCAGCAACAGCAGGAACAGCCCGGCCAGAAAGGCGGCCAGGGTCACAGCCATGAGGGTGAACACCTGCGCCCAGGGGTGGTCCGACAGGTCGCGCACCCCGCGGATAGCCAGACGGAGAAGGCCCATCAGCGGCGCCCTCCGCTGGGCACGCCCGGGGCGTCCGGCCCCTCCTCGTCAAGGGAGCGGGACAGCGGTCCGGGCTGGGACTCCACTTGGCAGTCGTCGGTGCACATGCGGCCGTCCTGCAGGTGGAGCACCTTGGCCTCGGGCACGGTGTCCAGCAGTTCGGCCGAGTGCGTGGCCATGATGATGGAGGTTCCGTAGACGTGAAACTGCTTGAAGACGTCCATGAGCCGCCGGGACAGCCCGGCGTCGAGGTTGCCGGTGGGCTCGTCCGCCAGGATGAGCTTGGGGTTGACCACCACGCTGCGGGCGATGGCCACCCGCTGCTGCTCGCCGCCGGAGAGGCGCACGCAGGGCTCGTAGGCCTTGTTCTCCAGCCGCAGCACGCGCAGCACCGCCCGCACCCGCCGCTCGATGACGTGCCGGGCCATGCCCCGCACTTCCAGAGCCATGGCCACGTTGGCGAAAACCGTGCGGCGGGGCAGGATCTTGAAGTCCTGGAAGACCACGCCGATCTCCCGTCGCAGCAGGGGCACCCGGCCACGCCGGATGCGCTTGAGGTCGAAGCCGCAGACATTGGCCCGGGTGCCCCGCCGCAGCGGCAGGGCGGCGTAGAGCAGCTTGAGCAGGGTGGTTTTGCCCGCGCCCGAAGGGCCGGTGAGGAACAGGAACTCCCCTTTGCCCAGGGCCAGGGAGACATCCTGCAGGGCCCAGGAGGAGCCGAAGTTGAAGGAAACCCGCTCCAGTTCGACGATGTTGGCGTCAGGCCGCGACAAACGTTCCCTCCCTGGGGTGGCCCGCTTTGGCCGTTGGGGTGCTTGCCGCGGCCCGTTTCATGACGCGCTTCCCTTCAGCCGCACTTGGTGTAGCCGCAGGAGCGGCACAGGTGGCAGCCTTCCTCGAAGACCAGGGTGTCGCCGCACTCGGGACAGCCGGGCTTGCCCAGGCCGGAGTCGTTGCCCGCGTTCATGTCGTCCATGTAGCGCTGGCGCAGCACGTAGGCCACCGCGTCGGGAATGGACTTGAGCAGCCGCTTCTTGGCGAAGACGGTGTACTCGCCTCCGATGCCCTCCAGCTGCTTGACGATCTCCTCCACGCCGATGCCGGAGCGCAGGGCCAGGGAGACCAGCCTGCCCACGGCCTCGGCCTTGGCCATAATGGAGTGGCCGGACTTGCCGATGGTGGCGAAGACTTCGAAGGGCTTGCCGTCCACCTCGTTGATGGTCAGGTACAGCTCGCCCAGTCCAGTGCGCACCTTGCGGGTGAAGCCATAGACCATCTCCGGCCGCTGCATGACCCGGGAGGCCTCGCCCAGCTTGGGTTTCTCCACCTCTCCCGGTTCGCCGGTGCACAGCACCTGCCCGCTCAGGGAGCCGTCGCGGTAGACGGTCACGCCCTTGCAGCCCAGCTCGTAGGCCAGGGTGTAGATGTGGTGGATGTCCTCCTCGGTGGCGTCGCTTGGCAGATTCACCGTCTTGGAGACCGCGTTGTCCGTGTGCTTTTGGAAGGCGGCCTGCATTTTGAGATGCATTTCCGGGGAGATGTCGTGGGAGGTGACGAAGACCCGGCGGATGTCCTCGGGCAGGTGCTCCATGGCGTGAATGGTGCCCTTCTTGGCCACGTCCTCCATAAGCGAGCGGGAGTGGGCCTCGGCTCGGCGCAAGGCGTCCTCGAAGTAGGGGTTCACCTCCACCAGCCGCTCGCCGTCCATGACGTTGCGGGAAAAGGCCAGGGCGAAAAGCGGCTCGATGCCCGAGGAGCAGGAGGCGATGATGGACAGCGTGCCCGTGGGCGCGATGGTGGTGGTGGTGGCGTTGCGGTAGGGGCCGAGGTTGATCTGGGCGTAGGAGGAACTGTCATAGGCCGGGAAGGGGCCGCGCTCCTGGGCCAGCTCCTTGGAGGCGGCCTTGCTCTCGGCCTGTACCGCCTCCATGACCTTGTCCGCCAGCCGCAGGGCTTCGCGGGAGTCGTAGGGCACGCCCAGGCGGAAGAGCAGGTCGGCCCAGCCCATGACGCCCAGGCCGATCTTGCGGTTGCGCCGCACCTTCTCGTCGATTTCGGACAGGGGGTAGCGGGAAGCGTCGATAACGTCGTCAAGAAAACGCACGGACAGCCGCACCACCCGCCGCAGCTCCTCCCAGTCGATGCCGTCGTCGGCCTCGGCGTCGTACAGGGCGGCCAGGTTCACCGAGCCCAGGTTGCAGGCCTCGTAGGGCAAAAGCGGCTGCTCGCCGCAGGGGTTGGTGGATTCGATCTCCCCCTGCTCCGGGGTGGGGTTGTCGCGGTTGACCCGGTCCAGAAAGACGATGCCGGGGTCGCCGGACTCCCAGGCCTTGCGCACCAGCCGGGTGAACACGTCGCGGGCGCGCAGGGTGTCCTTGACCGCGCCGGTGTGCGGGGCGATCAGCTCGTATTCCTCGTCGTTCTCCACGGCCTGCATGAAGCGCTCGGTCAGGGCCACGGAGATGTTGAAGTTGTTCAGCTCGGTGCCTTCGCTGCTCTTGCACTCGATGAACTTGAGGATGTCCGGGTGGTCCACCCGCAGGATGCCCATGTTGGCCCCGCGCCGGGTGCCGCCCTGCTTCACCTGCTCGGTGGCGGTGTTGAAAATCTTCATGAAGGAAACCGGGCCGGAGGCCACCCCGCCGGTGGAGCCCACCCGCGCGCCCTCGTGGCGCAGGCGGGAGAAGGAGAAGCCGGTGCCGCCGCCGGACTTGTGGATCATGGCGGCGTGCTTCACCGCGTCGAAGATGCCGTCCATGGAGTCTTCCACCGGCAGCACGAAACAGGCGGCCAGCTGGCCCAGGTCGGTGCCCGCGTTCATCAGCGTGGGCGAGTTGGGCAGGAAGCGCCCGGAGGTCATGAGCAGGTAGAACTCCCGGGTCAGATCCTCGACCGTGTACGGGGAGTTTTCGTATTTGGCTTCTTCGGCGGCCACGGTCCCGGCCACCCGGAGGAACATCCCCCGGAAGTCCTCCATGGGGTTTCCCTCGGCGTCCTTGCGCAGATAGCGCTTGGCCAGGACCACCCTGGCGTTGTCCGTAAGCACGGGTTCCGGCAGATCGGCCGGAACGTCGGGTTGGGTCATGCAGTGTCTCCAGAAATAAATTTGGATGACGGAGTCTACATGGTTGGGCCGAGGGGCTCAAGGCGCAAGGCGGATTGAAAAGGAGGCCGAGAGCCCGGGTCTCACACTTGCACCCTTGCGGGGCGGACCTTGCGGGCGTAGGAATGAATACTGGGATATCCCTTATCACGCCAAGGAGGTTCACCATGACAAACACGAAAACCCGCCGCGAAATCCCCGCGATCATCGTCCTTGCCTCCGTACTGGCCCTCTGCTTCGTCTTTACCGGTCCCGCCGCCGCCCAGCCAGACGACGTTCCGGGCAAGGAGATGCGCAAGATGCGCGAGGAACAGAAACGCGAGCGCATGAATCGCCAAATGGAGGAGCAGCGCAAGGAGCGCCTGGATGAAATGGAGCGCCAGCGGGAGGAACGCAAGCGCGAGATGGAGCGCGCCCGGGAGGAGCGGCTGCAAGAAATCGAGGAGGACCAGGAAGGGCTTCGCCGCGACCGCGAGGGGGAACATATGGGCCTCGGGCATGAGCGCCGCATGGACAACCCTGGACGCGGCAAGGACCGGGGAAAAGCCGATTGGAAGGACAAGAAGTAGCTACTTGCCGGCCGTCCCCGTCCGCCGGACACGGCAGCGGGCCGCCATTTGGTCCCGCTCCAGCGCCTTGCCGAAAACGGCTCTCGCTCCTAGTGTTCCCCCTCGCTTGCAGCAACGAGCAAAGGAGAACCGTCATGTTCCATCGCCGCCTCCCGTTCCCGTTCTCGCGGTTTGCCCTCCTGGCGGCCGTCCCGCTGCTTCTCCTGGCGTCCGCGCCCGACCCGGCGGGGGCTGAAGATGCCCAGAGCATGAAAGAACGCATCCAGGAGCAACGGCGGGAACGGCTGGAATCCATGCGCCGCATGCGCCAAGAGGGACCCGGCGCGGCGGAGCCGGACGAACGGCTCCGCCAGCGGTTCGAGGAGGACCGCAAGGCCATCCTTCGGGACATGGAGCGGGCGCGCACCGAACGGCGGGACGACATGGAGCGGAAACGCATGGGCATCTTCCGCCAGAAGGAGGAGGAACGCAAAGTCCGCATGCGCCAGCTTGAGGAGCGGCTGGAGGAACGGCTGGAGGAAATGCAGGCCGGGGAAAGCCGAAAGAAGCGGGACACCGGGGACGGACAAGCCGATTGAACGGCTGACGCCCTTCCCCGCCGACCGGGAAAACGCCGCCCAGGCCATTCGCCGAGGGCGGCTTTTTTTGTACCCGCCAGCCGCACGCTCCCGCAAATCCGTTGCGGGCGGGGTGAGCCCGGCGTATTCCCTGTACATGGAGGAATCCCCATGCGCTGGTCATCCCGATTCATCACCCTGGCCCTGGCCGCGCTGCTCGGCGCGTGGCTGATTCCGTCAGCCCCGCTGCATGCCGAGGCGGACGGCCAGCGGCTTGAGGAAACGGACCGCCGGGAAGAGTGGCGGGAGGAGGAGGATCGCGACGAGATCGACCGGCTGCGCGAGCGGGAATGGGAACGCGAGCGGCTGGAGCGGCTGGAGGAAATGCGGGAACAGCGCCAGCGACGGCTGGAAGAAATGCGGCGCAAGCAGGAGCGGGAGCATAGCCAGTGGAAGGAGAAGCTGGAGCGAGAGCGGCGGGAGAACGAGCGGGAACAGATCTTCAAGGAGAAACGCCGCCAGGGCCATCCCTGACGCGCTTTCAGCCCGGCCTGAAGCAAACGGGCCGCCCGGCATTGTCGCCGAGGGCGGCCCGTTGTTTTCGGGATGGTTCGTGCCTAGTCCAGCTCCTTGTGTGCCCAGTTCAGGGCCGCGGCCACGTTGGGGAAGCCGATGGTGGAGGTCACGGCCAGCAGGGCGTGCTGGATTTCCGCCTCCTCCGCCCCGGCGGCCAGGGCGCGGCGCACGTGGGAGCGCACCGAGCCTTCGGAGCGGTCGGCCGCGGCCGCTCCGAGCTGGATGAGCAGCACGGTCTTTTCGTCCAGGGGGCCTGACTCCTGGGCGGTCTTGCCCAGGTTCTGCACGGCGCGCATGAATTCGGGAAAACGTTCGTTGAGTTTGCGGTAATGTTCCGGTGGTCCGTCTTTACCCATGGTTCGCCTCCTTGTCTGCGGATTTTCCACGATTGGGCCACCATACCAGCTTGCGTGAAAACACAGAAGTCCCCCGCCGCAAAGTCGTATGGACCGTGAAGGCTGTTGCGGGTAGCCTGGGGGCGGAGGTTTACCAATGGACGAAAGACAAGGACGGCCGGTGGGCGAGTCGCGCTTCGTGCTGACCCGCATGATGGAGCCCCAGG
The DNA here is from genome assembly GCF_000711295.1 of Desulfohalovibrio reitneri. Taxonomy (NCBI): domain Bacteria; kingdom Pseudomonadati; phylum Thermodesulfobacteriota; class Desulfovibrionia; order Desulfovibrionales; family Desulfovibrionaceae; genus Desulfohalovibrio; species Desulfohalovibrio reitneri. The sequence continues at coordinate 1,633,677 of NZ_JOMJ01000003.1, forward strand.
ACACCAACCCATTCGGCAGCGTGCACGGTGGGGTCATCATGAAGAACATCGACGTGGCCGCGGCCGTGGCCGCCATGCGCCACTGCCGCTGCAACACGGTCACGGTCTCCATCGACCGCCTCGACTTCCACCTGCCGGTCAAGGTGGGCGACCTGGTCTTCTTCAAGTCCAGCGTCAACGGCGTGGGCCGCACCTCCCTGGAAGTGGGCGTGCGGGTGGAGGTGGAGAACCTCTACACCGGCAAGATCAGCCACGTGGCCTCGGCCTACCTGACCTTCGTCTCCATGGGCCCGGACAACCACCCCACCGAAACCCCCCGCCTCATCCCCGAAACCCAGGACGACCAGCGCCGCATGGAAGAGGCCGAGGAGAGGCGGCAGGCGCGGGCCAGAGCCAAGGCCGAAGCCGGGGGATAGCGCCCTTCGCTCCGTTCCCCCGCCCCTTGCAGGAAAAACGCCCCGCGCGGCAAACGCCGTGCGGGGCTTTCGTTTGCGGCGTATCGCCTTGGGGGATCTACACCAGCCCCACGCTCTCCAGGTTCGCCCGACCCACGAAAGTCATTTCCGCGCCGCCAGTGAGGTAGACGTCGCCGCCGGAGAGGGTGATGACCAGGCGTTCGCCGCCGGAGGTGGTGACTTCCACTTCCTCGCCGGTCAGCCCCAGCTCGTGGACCACGGCCGCGGCGGCGCAGGCCCCGGTGCCGCAGGCGAAGGTCTCCGCCTCCACCCCGCGCTCGTACGTCCGCAGGTACATGGTCCGATCGTCCGCCACCTGGGCGAAGTTGACGTTGGCCCCGGCCGGAGCGAACTCCTGGTGAAAACGAATCTCCCGGCCCAGCCGGTCCACGTCCATGGCCGTCACGTCGTCCGAGACCACCACGGCGTGCGGCACGCCCGTGTTCACGAAGTGCACCGGCAAATCCAGCCCCGCGATGCCCAGGTCCGCGTCCAGCTTCATGTCCCGGGGCGGGGTCAGCTTGACCGAGACCCGGCCCGTGTCCGGATAGACCTGGGCGTGCACCACCCCGGCGTCCGTGCCGATGGCGCAGCCCTCCGGGGCCAGCCCCAGCTCGTAGGCCAGGCGCGCGGCGCAGCGGCTGCCGTTGCCACACATCTCCGCGCGGGAGCCGTCGGAGTTGTAGAAATGCCAGACGAAATCCACGTCCTCGCGGTCCCCCGGGCCTTCCAGGAAAAACAGGCCGTCCGCCCCCACGCCGAAGGCCCGGCGGCACAGCTTTTTGGCCCAGTCGGCCATGTCCGCCTCGGCCACGCGGGCGGTGCGGTTGTCGATGACCACGAAGTCGTTGCCGCTGCCCTGCATCTTGAAGAATTCCACCGAGGGATCGATATTCAGGCTCATCTTCACGATATCGCTCCAAAAGGATTGATCCATCCCGTCCGCCACATACCAGAGCCCCCGGGCGAGGTCGAGAGTTGCCCCCTCGGCCGAGCGGGCGTACAACCCTCTCCGGAGGCATACCCGTGCGCAAATTGACCATCGCCCTCGCAATCCTACCCCTGCTCGCTTTCGCCATCTACCTGGGCGCGGGCTGGATGATGCAGAACCAGGCCGAAAAGGCCGTGGCCAGCTTCAACCAGACCTACCCCGCCCTGGCCAAGGTGGAATACGACAGCCTGGACGCCTCGCCCTTCTCCCGCTCCGTCACCCTGCACGGCGTGGACCTGAAGATTCCCGGCAACGCCATGCGGACCACGGCCTTCGTGGAAACCGCCGTCATCACCCTCTCCCCTCCCGACCGCATCGCGGTGGACTGCACCGGCGTGCGGCCCAACATGCCCGCCTGGATGGAGCACCGCTTCCGGCAGATGGAGTACGACCCCGCCTTCATCCGCATGCAACTCAACCTGGAAGCCGCCTACGACCCCGAGGAAGGACGGCTGGACCTGGATGCCGCCCGGCTGGAAGCGCCCGGCATGGGCCTGCTGGAACTAGGCGCCAAACTGCGCGAACTGCCCGCCGGAGGCCTGCAGGGCGGACAATTGGCCGCCCAGGCCGCCTTCACCCAGATCGCCCAGGCGGAAATCGCCTACACCGACCACGGCCTGACTCAAAAACGCCTGGCACTGGCAGCCAAGGAAAACAACCTCGACCCCGCTGTCTACACCGACCGCCTGGCGGACATCGCTTCCCAAAGCCTGCTGGAGATGGCCCAGAGCCAACAAGGGCGCCAAATCGCCCAGGCCACGGGCGAAGCCCTCTCCGCCTTCCTCCGCGACCCGGGCACCCTGCGCCTCGGCCTCGACCCCGACCAGCCCACCCCCCTCATGGAACTGGCCCTCTTCCCGCCAGCCCAGATTGCCCGCCACCTCAACCTTTCGCTGCACGTCAATCAGAAACGGTATCTGCCGTAGAAGGAAGAATTCGGAAGAGTGAGGATTTCGCCTTCGGCGACCAGGGCCTGCTCGGCCCTGGACCCGAGGCAAACTACCTTTGCATGTGTATTCGCGGGATGGAGCACCGTGGAATCGCGGGCAGGGAGCACCCCGGCGCATGAGCGATTGCGGGGCGCGGCTCCCCGGTAAACCCAGCCCCGGCCGTCAAGCTACACATGCGTTGGATGCGGAATTCGGCTGTGAATGTCCGGCTGCCACATGGCTGTTCCACGCTCCCGAGCGAAGCGAGCGGTAAGCGAATTTGGGGGAAGAGGATGGTGGGGCTTCTCCTTCATCCCCAATGCCCTGAACCACCACCTCAACCGGCCACTCGCCATCCCCTCGCTCCCACCGCCCACTTCCATCTTTTTGACGGCCGCGCTGGAATGGTCGTATGTTTCCGGTGCCCGGTTTCCGGTGGTTTCTGGTGGATAAACGTTCAGGCGGGGGATTCCCGGTATGGTTCGATTCGTGATTTTCGCCGAGCCCCGTTCGGGGACCACTTTTCTCAACGCCTCGCTGAACGCCCACCCGGACATCCGCGCGTTCGGCGAAATAATGCCGGACCACACCGAACCGCACCATTTCCACCACTATTGGCTGAAACAGATCGAGCGGGATCCTTCGGTCATTTCCCTGGAACACCTGCCCCAGGTGTTCCGAAGGTACCTGCGCTACCTGGCTTCCCGCAGGCGGAGGAAGGCGGTGGGCGTGGACGTGAAGTACTATCAGCTGGAATGGAAGAACGATTTCCTGCCCGTTTACAAGGCGGAAAACTTCCGGGTGGTGCACGTGGTGCGTCGGAACCTTCTGCGCCGCCACGTGTCCTGGTTGCTGCACCAGCCTGAAATCCGCAAGGCGCTCAAGCGGCCCATGCACGCCACGGAGACCATCAACCGCGTGCTGCTGCCGCTGCCAAACCCCAACGAACTGCCGCAACTCCTCAACGAGGCCCGCGCCCGCATCGACCACTACCAGCGCATCTTCGAGGACAACTTCCCCTGTCTGACGGTGGACTACGAGGCCATGATCGATCCGGAGACCAACTACCTGACGGCCGAATGCCAACAGCGGTTGTTCGGTTTTCTGGAGGTTCCCCCGCTGCGGGAGGTCCCGGTCAACCCCATGCGCAAGATCAACCCCGCCCAGCTGCGGTACAGCCTGAGCAACTACGACGAGGTGGTCGCCGCCCTCAAGGACACGCCGTTTCGGGACCTGCTGGACGACCCCGGGCGCGACGTGGCCGAACTGCCCTTCCACCAGCACATGGGCAGAGGGCACAGGGCGGCGGAAAGCGACCTGCCCGCCGCCTTGCGCCACTACCTCCAGGCCGCTGAGCTCGCGCCTCGGGACCCGGAGCCGATCTTCCACACCGCCCTGGTCTACGCCGCCACCAACCGCCGGGACAAGGCCATGGACCTCCTCGAGAGGGTGCTGGACCTCTGCGGCGACGACCAGATGCGCGCCTTCTACGCCAAGGCGCGGGAGACCCTGGCCGGCGGCGCGGCCTAGCCGGTCCCGCGCCTGGGCGGCGTCAGGCCAGCTTGCCGCCGCCGTCGATGACCAGCGTCTCCCCGGTTATCTGGGGATTGGACAGCAGCATCAGGATGGCCTGGGCCACGTCCTCCGGCTTACCGGGCCTGCCCGTGAGCAACTCCCCGGTCACGGTGCGCATGAGATGGCTGTACTGCTCCCGGTTCATGTTCTTCTCGTATAACTCCGTGTCGGTGACGCCGGGGGAGACGCAGTTGACCCGCGTGGGGGCGTACTCAACGGCCAGGCTGCGGGCCAGCCCTTCCAGGGCCGCGTTGACCGAGGCCATCTGGGCCACACCGGACTGGGGCCGCTGGCTCCAGATGCCGGAACAGAGAACGATGGCCCCGCCCTGGCGCACGCAGGCCCACTTGGCCACGTGGTAGGCGCCCCAAAACTTCACCTCGAAGTTGGCCCTGGCCTCGTCCGTGGGCAGGTCGCGCACCGGGCCCACCTTGAAGGCTCCGGCCGTGCAGACCAGCCCGTCCAGCTCTCCCGCACCGTCGAGCGCGGCCTTCACCGCCTCCTCGTCCGTCACGTCCACCGGCAGCGCACTCGCCTCGCCCGGCAGTTCGCCCGCCAGCGCCTCCAGCTTGTCCCTGGACCGGGCGCAAAGCAGAACCTCGGCCCCGACTTCCGACACCGCCCGAGCCACTGCCTTGCCGATACCGGAACTCGCGCCTACAACCAAAATCCGCTTGCCGTTCAATGTCATGCAAGTGCTCCTTTCCAATAAGGTTTTTCCACCACATTCCAGTATACAGAAATACGCCGCCATGCATAGCCGGGCGTCGGGTTGAATCCACGAGGGCGACCGCGACGGAAGCGGGGGCGCGCCGAATTGGGCGCGGCTGGATTTTTCCCGCCAAATCAAGGCGAAACTGGCGTCGGGAGGCGCGCGGTGCTAGATTGCGCGCATGACGGACCCGGATTTCGAATCCCTCTCGCGCGAGGAACTGCTCCGCAGGGCGCGAATCCTGGCCTCCATGCTGGCGGAATGCCAGGACCAGCACCGGGCCCTGGCCGACTCGTCAGTGGACGCCATGATCACCACGGACGCCAACGGCCTGGTTCTCTCCTGGAATCCGGCGGCGGAACGGCTTTTCGGCTGGCAAGAAAACGAGGCGGTTGGCCGGGACGTGGAAATGATCATCCCGCAGCGGCTTCGCCAAGCCCATCACGAAGGCATGCGCCGCTTCATGAAGACCGGGCGTAAACGACTCATCGGCAACCGCACCGAGCTGGACGCCCTGAACCGCGAGGGCCGCGAGTTTCCCATCGAACTTTCCCTCTCCACCTGGACCTCGCGGGGAGAACGGTTCTTCGGGGCCATCATCCGCGACGTGACCATCCGCAAACGCCACGAGCGGCTGCGCGAGGACGTGCAGCGCATCGCCCGCCACGACCTCAAGTCACCCCTGGCCGGAGTCGGCGGATTGGCGCGGCTCCTCTCCCGCTCGGAGAACCTCTCGGACAAGGAACGGGAGTGGGCCCGGGAGATCACCAGGCTATCCGAGCGCATGCTCGGCTCCATCCAGCGCTCCATGGACTTCCTGCGCATGGAGGAAGGCACCTACGAGCTGAAGCCCGAGAACCTGGACCTGGCGGACATGCTGGACGGACTGCACCGGGAATTCCAGTCAACGGCCCAGGACTTCCAGGTCAACCTCGTCTACCGCGTCAATGACGAGGAGATTCCCCCTGACAATCTGCGGCAGACCGGTTTCCCCCACCGGGGCGAGGCCGACCTGCTGCACCGCATGCTGGAAAACCTGCTCAAGAACGCCATCGAGGCCACCCCGGCCGGCGAAACCGTGACACTGGACCTGCGCCGCGAAACCGGCAAAACAGTCATCACCATCCACAACCCCGGAACCATCCCCCGTGAAATCCGCGACCGCCTTTTCGAACCCTACGTCTCCCACGGCAAGAAAACCGGCACCGGCCTGGGAACAACATCCGCCCGCCTCATAGCCCGCATCCACGGCGGCGACATCACCTTCACCTCCACCGAGGACCAAGGCACCACCCTGCGCGTGGAACTCCCAGGATAGATTGGCCGGGAATGGGATAGATTGGCTGGGGTGGTGGTTCAAGGCATTGGGGGAGGAAGGAAACCACTTTTGAAAAAGTGGTTTCCTTCCTCCCCCAAACTCCCTCCATCTTTCCACAAAACTCTTTACCGCTCGCTTCGCTCGGGGGCGTGGTACGGGTGTAGCGTTGCCGGGGAGCACAGCCCAACTCCGCGTCGAACGCATCTGAAGCCAGACGGCCGGATTTTGATTTTACGGGGTAGACGCGCTCCGCAATCACTCATGCGCCGGGGTGCTCCCGCGTGTCTCCCCACCCCACGCCATCCCGCGAATACACATGCAAAGGTAGTTTGCCGCAGGGTCCAGGGGGCGCGCAGCCCCTTGGTCGCCCGCAGGGCGAAATCTTCCCTTCTTCCCTCGTCCTCTCTTCCCCAATTCATTGACTGTCTTGCCTTGAAGGCCGATAACCGGGCGCATGACGAAGATGGTTTGGCTTGGGACGCCGGGGTTTGCCGGGCGCATGCGGGATATGGGGTACGAGGTGACGCACGTGCCGCTGGAGCGGCCGGAGGTGCTGGACTGGTCCGGGTTGTGCCAGCGGGCCGGGTGCGAGCCGGAGGTGGTGGTCTATTCGGACCGTAGTTTTCCACCGCCGCTGGCGGGGCTGGAGTCGTTTCCGGCGCTGACCTGTTTTTACTGCGTGGATTCGCACATCCACGGCTGGTACCCGGCCTATGCCAGGGCGTTCGACTGCTGCGCGCTTTCCCTGCGGGACCATTTGCCGAGGTTCGCGGCTGAACTGTCCGTGGACCGGGTGGCCTGGCTGCCGCCGTATCCCAAAGAGTGGCACAAGCCGGACTGGGAGGCTGAAAAGGAGTGGGACGTGCTTTTCGCCGGCCACGTGGATCCGTCCACCACGCCCAGGCGGCACGTATTCCTGGCGGAGATGTCGCGCCTTTTGGGCGGCGGGTTGCACATCACCACGGGCGCGTACGCGGAGTTGTTTCCCAAGGCGCGGGTGGTGCTGAACGTGGCCGAGCGGGGCGACCTCAATTTCCGGGTGTTCGAGGCCCTGGCCTGCGGGGCGTGCTTGCTGACGCCGGAGGTGGGGCATGGCCAATCCGACCTGTTCCATCCGGGCGTGCATTTGCAGACCTATGCCAACCTGGACCCAGCGGACGCGGCGGCCAAGGCGTCCGCCCTGCTGGCCGATCCGGCGGGCCGGAAGGCCATGGCCAGGGCGGGCAACGCCGAGGTGGAGGCCAACCACCGCCAGTCCAGGCGGGCGGAGACCCTGGACGGGCTGCTGCGGAGCGAGGCGGCGCGGGAGGCCCGGCGGACGCGGCCTGACCGGGCGGAGGAACTGGCCCGGGGGCTGAGGGTGCTCTGCCTTCACTGGGCGGAGAGCTTGGAGGACGGGGATTTGCGCCGGGCCTACCTCAGGGCGGCGGGGGTGTCGGAAGACTGACGCGGCCGGGTCGCCGGATGGGGGATAGCAGGGCGTGCACGGGGAAAAAGTCCGTCGGCCGGACATCGCCACATATTGTCACGCCGTTTGCATGGCCTTTCGGCGCGCACGGTGAACGGTTCCTTCAGGGAAAAGCGGCTGCGTCTGGCGAGGCCAGAGGCTACACAGTGCCCAGCGAAGGGCGCGGCGTGGGCTGGCTGGGCCCGGCATAGGTGGCCTTGGCGTAGGCTGCCAGTCCCTGCCGCATGGTGGTCAGGGAAGAGAGGTCTCCGGCCTGGTCCGGCGGCGGCTGGGCCGAACGGGCACGGAGGACGGCTTCCTCCATGGCCTGCCCGAAAGAGCGCGCCTGGCGGCGGTGCTCCTGCTGTTCGGCCTGGCGGTCCATGGCCTCGTGGTCCAGGCGCATGTCCTCGGAGCGGTAGCGCACGCCCAGTTTGCCGAGGTTGAAGCCCACCTGGGTAGTGGTCACTCTGGCCTGGGCCTGGTCGCGCTGCTGCCGCGCGTTCTGCCCAAGCTCCTGGGCTCGAAAGCGGCTGACCGCGTCGTCGTAGGGCGTGTAGCCGTGGGAATCGATGCGCACGGGAATCACTCCATCCGGCCTGCGGCGGTTCCGTCGCCGTCGGCCGATCCCGCCTTCCCGGAGGCGAACGGCGGGGGTTCCGCGCGTCTACCATCCATGGTAGACGGCTCGGTGCCCGCTTTCGCCGGACACCTCGGACATTTCAACCATAGAACGTGCAGACCCGTTTGGCAAGAGCATGACAGCGCCTTGCCAGGGGACCGTCCTTTGAGTAGTCATGCGCGCGGGGAAGTGGATGGTGCGATGCACAGACCAAAAGGACATATATGCCGACGAAAATTCTCGAAAAGCAACAGCTCATTCCCGGCTCCGTCTCCAGGATTGATCTCGATGCCCCGGCCATAGCCGAAACGGCCAAGCCGGGAACGTTCGTCATAATCCGCGTCAACGAGACCGGGGAACGCGTTCCCCTGACCATCGCGGACACCGATCCGGCGCGAGGAACCATAACGCTGGTCTTTCTGGTGGTGGGCAAGACCTCGGCCCTGCTGGATTCCCTGGAGGCCGGGGACGAGATTCTGGACGTCTGCGGCCCCCTGGGCCGGCCCACGGACATCGAGCCGCGCGGCACGGTGGTCTGCGTGGGCGGCGGCACGGGCATCGCGGCCATGCACCACATCGCCAAGGGCCACCACGCCGCGGGCAACCATGTGGTGTCCATCATCGGCTCCCGCTCCAAGGACCTGCTGCTCTTTTGCGACGAGTTGGAGAGCTTCTGCCCGGAGGTGGTCGTCACCACGGATGACGGCTCCATGGGGCGCAAGGGCATGGTCACGGAAGCCCTGCGCGAGCGGCTGGAGAACGACCCGGACGTGGGCGAGGTGGTGGCCGTGGGCCCGGTGCCCATGATGGCCGCTGTGGCCGAACTGACCCGGGAGTTCGACGTGCCCACCACGGTCTCGCTGAACGCCATCATGGTGGACGGAGTGGGCATGTGCGGCGCCTGCCGCGTGACGGTGGGCGGCGAAACCCGCTTCGCCTGCGTGGACGGGCCGGAGTTCGACGGCCACCAGGTTGACTTCGCCGAGCTGCGCGCCAGGCTGGCCGCCTTCCGGGGCGACGAAATCCTCTCCATGGAAGACTTCCGGAGGCTGCGGGATGGCTAAGAAAAAACTCCCCCCCCGCACCGCCATGCCCGAGCGCGATCCGGCCGAGCGGATCGCCGATTTTAGGGAAGTGGGCCTGGGCTACGACTGGGAGCTCGCCCTGGCCGAGGCAGCCCGCTGTTTGCAGTGCAAAAAGGCCACTTGTATCGAAGGCTGCCCCGTGGAGGTGGATATCAAGGCCTTCATAGGCCACCTGCAGAACAAGGACCTGGAGTCCGCCTACCGGGCCATCCTGCACACCAACTCCCTGCCCGCGGTCTGCGGCCGCGTCTGCCCCCAGGAAATCCAGTGCGAGGGGGCATGCGTGCTGGCCAAGACCGGCGAGCCCGTGGCCATCGGCCGCCTGGAGCGGTTCGTGGCCGACATGTACGCCGCCGGGGACTGCGAGGTGGTCTCCGACCAGCCCGTCTGCCCGGTGATGCGCGACGACGTGAGCGTGGGCGTGGTGGGCAGCGGCCCGGCCGGGCTGACCTGCGCCGGGTTCCTGGCCTCGCGCGGCATCCCCGTGACCGTGTACGAGGCCCTGCACGAGCCCGGCGGAGTGCTGGCCTACGGCATCCCCGAGTTCCGCCTGCCCAAGTCCGTGGTCAAGCGCGAGGTGGAGGCCATGGCCTCGCTGGGCGTGGAAATGCGGCTCAATTGGGTGGGCGGCAAGACCATCGATTTGGCCAGCCTGCGTGAGCGGCACGACGCGGTCTTCACGGCCACCGGCGCTGGCCTGCCCCGTTTTCTGGGAATTCCTGGCGAGAACAGCATCGGCATCTATTCCGCCAACGAGTTCCTGACCCGGGCCAACCTGGGCCGGGCCTTCGAGTTCCCCACCCACGACACCCCCCCGGCGCGGGGCCGCAAGGCCATCATCCTGGGCGCGGGCAACGTGGCCATGGACGCCGCCCGCACAGCCCTGCGCCTGGGCGCGAGCGAAGTCACCGTGGTCTACCGCCGCACCCAGGACGAGATGCCCGCCCGCAAGGAGGAGATCCATCATGCCCTGGAGGAAGGGGTGAAGCTGGAGATCCTCAACTCGCCTGTGGAATTCCTCTCCGGCGAGGACGGCCGCCTGCGCGGAATCCGGCTGCAGCGCATGGCGCTCGGCGACCCGGACGAATCCGGCCGCCGCAAGCCGAAGCCGGTGGAGGGCGACATCTGGGAGATGGAGTGCGACCTGGCCGTGGTGGCCGTGGGCGCGGGCCCCAACCGGGTGCTGCTGGAGGCGGCGCCGGAGCTTGACCTCAACGAGCGCGGCTACATCAAGGTCAACGAGGAGACCGGCGAAACCTCCGTGGACGGAGTGTACGCCGGGGGCGACATCGTCACTGGCGCGGCCACGGTCATCCTGGCCATGGGCACGGGACGCCGCGCGGCCCGTGCCATCGCCGAACGGCTGGGGGCCATGCCCGACGAACCCGCCTGAACCTCCTCCTCCGCGGGCCGTCCTCGCTAGGCGCGGCCCGCGGGCGGGCGAGCCCGGTACAGCCGGGCAAGCTCGGCGAAGGGCACGATCTGGGGGAAGTCCTTCCAGGGAATGACGCGCCGCACCGCGGCCATCGCCTCGGGCGTGGCCGCCAGGGCGGTGCGAGCCTGCAGCCAGCGAAAGAGGTCGTTGTAGGGCACTTCGTCATCCGCGTCCGTGCCCCCGCCGTCGGCCAGAACCAAAATCCGCACCCTGGCTCCGGCCAGCTCCCCCGCGATACGTTCCGCCCAGGCCCTCCGCTCCTCGCGCAGGGCCAGCAGGTGGATGTCCTGCCCCTTGCCCAGGCTCATGGCCAAGGCCGTCCAGGCCAGCCCCAGCCGCAATCGATTTTCCCAGCGGTCCAGCATCTCCCGCAGCGCGCCCAGCACCTGGGGCTTGTCCATGAAGGGCACCCGCTTGCTCCCCCCGGCCTTGGCCAAACTCTTGAGGAAAGGATGGCGGTCGATCCACTCCACCGCCCCTTCCTGGGGAATACCCTCCACCAGCCGCCGCTGGCTGGTCAGCGACTCCAGTTGCTTGAGCAGGCTCATCTTCAGCCGCAGTGGATGCAGCGATTCCTCTCCCCGGTCGGCCTCAGCCAATCCGGCCTCCAGGCCGGTGCGGTCCAGGGTGGGCATGTCCAGCAGTTCCCGGCCGGACACGTCCGGGGCCAAATCGGCCGAGAGGATTCCGCCGCCTTCCAACACCCGGAAGGATACTCCCTGCGTTTCGGTGATCTCGCGCATGACCGTTTCCACTTCCCCGGCGGTGGCAAGGTAGTGGAAGGTGGTCCGCTTTGGCTGGCCATGGCGGTCGTCAAGCTGGATGTGGTGACACGAATCGTCCAGCAACGGGGCTTGGCAGCGCCCCTGCTTGGGCTTGGGGGCGCGCAGCGCGCCGGAGTAGTAGACCTCTCCCTCCACGGGAAAGCACAGGTCCGAACCGGTGAGGACCACCGGCGAGCAGCCCAGGGTCTCGGCCAGCCCCATGCAGGGCATGAGCGAGCTGAGCCAGGACTCGCGCAGCCGGAAGGGGTTGGGCAGGATGTCCGGGCTGAAGGACTCCATGAAGAATACGCCGGCAAAGCGGTGGGCGACTTCCGCCACAGGGGCCACGCTCAAGGCGACCAGGGTTGTGCCCGAGAGGTCCAGGTACTCGGGGAAAAACAGGCCCTGCTGGCTGGTGCAGTCCAGCTGCACCAAAAAGTCGGGCATGGCTCCGTGCTGATGACACATTGGCAGGCAGCGGGAGATGGTGACAAGCAGACAGTGCTTCTTCAGCTCGGCCAAGTGGGGGCCGATTTCCTTGAGGCTGGGGCCGGGCAGCAGAAGCAGGGCCGGCTTGCCCTCCCCCGCGCCGGACAGCTTGTCCGCCAAGGGGTGTAGCAGATGCAGGGGAACGTTTTCGGCCAGCCGCAGGTGGTGGAGGATGTTGAAAGGGGTATTCTCCCGTACGCCCTGGGGGTCTGGCAGATCCTCCGAGGCGGCGGGAAGGTGGAAATACTTGTAGTGGACGGACACCGCCCAGGCCTGCATCTCCCGCACCGCCTCCGGGTTTTCCTCCCAGGCCCCCTGTGCCAGCAGGAAGTGGACGCCGTGGCGGAAACGCTCCACCGGGGTGGCCCGGGCCGCCTCCAACTCCTCCGGTGAAAAGGAGGGCACGCGAACGGCCCCTTCGGAAATCTCCTCCGCCGCCACCGGTCCCAGTGCCAGCACCAGGGAGCGGCCGTCGTACTTCTCCAGGGAGCCTATGGACGTTCGTATCATGCGTTCCTGCGCGGTTGGGGTCAGCTTCGGGGTTCGGGCAGGTCGTAGGCCGCCAGCCAGTCGCGTACATTCTGGGGCAGCAGGGGCGAGGCGATGTCCAGACAGCGGCGGTAGTGGGCGTCGTCCGCCTCGCGCACCCGCGCCTCCACCCGGGTCAGATCCTCCAGGCTCCACTTGGCTTCCATCTTGCGGTGGTTGGAGAGCACGTTGCCCAGGGAGGCCCGGGTCATGGGAGCCTGCCGCCCGGCGTCCTGGCGGTGCACCACCCGCACGCGGCCGTCGTAGACCACCGTGCCGCCCGCCTTCCAGATCTGCATGTCGTGCTCCAGGTCGTCCACCTGGGAGGGGGAGAAGCGGATGTCGAAGCCGGGCAGGTCCAGGCCGTTGACCCGGCGCATGTCAAAAAGATGGCAGCAGCCCATCACCGAGAGGGCGGGGCGGCGCGCGTCGTACTGCCCGAAGTCCATGTACTGCGGGCAGTTGTTGGAAAAGCGGATCTTCTGGTCGCCGATCTCGTCGAAGAACCGCCAGACGTACTGAATGGTGGGAATACTTCCGGGGTTGAGGCACAGCGGTCCGGCGCAGACCGCCCTGGAATCCTCCTTGAGGTCCTGGAGGTAGTGCGCCAGCCAGTCCCTTGGCAGCAGCACGTCGTCGTCCAGGTAGGCCAGGTAGTCGGCGGCGTGGGTCTCGGGCAGGTTGCGCAGCCAGTTGCGGGCCGCGGGTGCGCCGATGTTGGTGGGCAAGTGGACGAGGTTCACCTCCCGCCCCTGGGCCACGGCTTCCACACCGGCCTCCAGCTCCCCCCGGGAGAAGGCGGTGGAGCCGTTGTTGAGCAGGCTGACCGTGGCCGGGCCGATGTTGGAGGCCAGCAGGCTGCGCAGGGTGTCCAGGGTCATGTCCAGCTTGTTGAAGGTGTAGTAGGCCACGTGCACGTCGGCCCGCTCCACCAGCCCCTTCTCCGGTGGCGGGGCCAGGGAGTCGGCGATCTTGTAGACCAGGGTGGGTTGCAGCGGCTCCATCTTCAGGGACAGCCGCCAGTAGCCCCGGGCGGTTTCCAGGTCGCCCGCCCGCCGGGACCGTTCGCCCTCCAGCAGGTGGTGCAGGAAGGTGGCGGGCGAAGCGCCGGCCAACTCCCGGGCCAGGTCGTCCTCCCCGGCGCGCCAGGCGGCCAGGGCCAGGGCGGGACCGGCCGGGGCCGTGCCTTCCAGGGCCATAAAACGCCGCGCCCGCCGCAAAAACTCCGGCCGCTCGCCCAGCCGCCACAGTTCCAGCAGGAGCAGGTAGCGCTCGTGCATGGGCGGCTCGCGGTCCAGGGCTGCGGCCACCTTGGCGGGATCGCCGCGCGCCTCGTCCACCCGGACCACGGCCTCGCCCTGGCTGTCCATCTCCAGGCCGCGCACCTGGTCGAAGGCCCAACGGTGCCAGGCGACTTTCTCGTCCGGCAGGCCCACCAGCCCCTGCAGTTGAAAGAGCATGTTGAAGAGGTCGCGGTCGAAGGGGGAAAAGACGCCGCCCTGGCGCAGCAGATGGATGGCCGTATGCAAGGCCTGGTAGCGCTCGCGCTCCATCCCGCCCCGCTGCGAGGTCTCGGAGACGCGCTGGATGATCTGCCCCGCGCCCCAGATGTACCAGGAGGGGTCGGGGTAACCGAAGAGGCGGTGGCGGCGGAGGACGGTGCTGAGGGTCTGCTGCATGACGGTCGCGTGGGTTGGCGTTCGGTGTTCCTGCCGGGCGCGTGCAAAGCCCGGACCGCCGACACCACGGCAAGGTACCCGCAGGGTGTGAGGGGGTCAATCCGCCCCGCCGCCGTGTGGCGGCCGGTTGCCGGGACATGGTGGAACGGATATTGCTTTTCCCGGCGCAGGCCGGAGGGATGTTCCCCGGCCATGTCGCCCAAACAGCTGGATCGCCCCATGACCGAACCGCGCTGCCTGGCCCCCTGGACCGACCTGCACTTCACCCCCCTGGGCATCGGCACCCTGTGCTGCTGCCTCTACAAAGGCAAGCCCTTCCCCCTGTCCGTGGAGGAGCTGGACATCCCGGCCCTGTGGTACACCGACTGGTACCGCGACATCCGCCGCGCCTTCCGCGACGGGGAGGTGGCGGACAGCGGCTGCCGGGGCTGCCGCAACCTCACCCCCGCGGACCGCTACGCCCCGGAAATCCCCGACGATCTGGCGCCCAAACAGGAGGCCAACTACCGCAAGGCGGTGGAGGCCAGCCAGGCTGCCGATCCCGACTCCGACCACCTGCCGGTGCGCTACAGCGCGGAGTTCACCACCCGTTGCAACCTGCGCTGCGTCATGTGCGCCCAGCACGACTCCCGGGACAAGGCCAAGGTGGGCGAGGTCTCCGGCCGGGCGCTGCTGGAGAACATGGATGCGCTTGAGGCGGCGGACAGCTTCCGGGTCAGCGGCGGGGAGCCGCTTGTCTCCAGCGAGGCGATCGATTTCATCCACGCCATGGCCACCGACCCCAGGCTGGCCAACCTGCACCTGCATCTCATCACCAACGGACTGTTGCTGGACCGGGTGCTGGACGACCTGCGCTCCATCCGCCGCATGCAACTCAACGTCAGCATTGACGCCGTGGGCGAGCGGTACGCCCGCATCCGCCGGGGCGGCTCCTGGGAGAAGGTTTCAGCCAATCTGGAGAGGGTCGCGGACATGCGCGAGCGGCTGGGCAAGGACCGCTGGGTGGTCAACGCCTCCACCGTGCTCATGAAAACCTCGGTGGAAGGCTTGGTGGAGTACGTGCGCTGGTGCCTGGACCGCTCCATCCAGCCCCTGTTCCAGCCCCTGACCCCCACCCGCCAGACCCGCCACGAGGACTTGGCCGGCAACCCCGCCCTGCTGGAAACACTGCCCTGGCGGGAGAATCTTCTGGAGGCCGAACGGCTGCTGGACGAGGCGGGCCTCGCGCGCGGGGCCGCCGGGCTGCGCCGCTACCGGCACACCCTGGAGGGAGCGGCCGAGGCCCACGGCACGGACTGCCGCGCCCTGGACGAGGACCCGGACGAGTGGTTGGCCGCGGGACGGGCGGACGGCAAGCGGGTGGCGGTGTGGGGCACCGGCTCCAACTACCGCCATTCCTGGGCGGACTGGCTGGCCGAGGCCAGGGACCGCTTCTCCTTCGTGGGCTTCATCGACAACGACCGGGCCAAGTGGGGCTCCACCTGCGACGGCCACCCGGTCATGGGGCCGCAGGCCCTGGACGAGGAGGCCGTGGACGTGGTCATCCTGGCCATGACCCCGCTTTTGCGCAACGATGTCCTCAAGCAGCTGCGAGGCATGGACTGGCATGGCATGGTCATCTGACAACACCGCCGGAGGCGGCATGACGCGGGAGGCGCGGTGAATCCCCTCGGCAAGGCGGCCTGGTGGGCCAAGGGACGGCTGTGCCTGGCCCTGAAGAAGCGCGGCTTCTTCAAGCCGGACTACACCAAGGCGGACCAGTCCAAGGACCGCGTGGCCCCCTTCGACGAATACCCCGCCTGCGACTTCTGCGGCGCGGAGGAATCCACCGAGCGGCTGGTCACTGGCGACGGCGGCCGCATCGCCGCCTGCGATGGCTGCGGCTTGTGGTTCACCACCCCGCGCATCGCCGAGGACGTCTGGGAGGACTACCTGCTGGCCGAGACCCCGCGCTCCGTCGAGTTCACCGAGAACCGCCTCAAGTACGGCGTGGCCCTGTCCTCCAACATCAAGTTTTCCTTGCCGGGCTGGAAGGAGAAATGGCTGCGCTCCTTCGGCGCGCTGCTGGACGACCTGGAACGCGTGCACGGCGGCCCCCTGGAACGCCTGCACGACGTGGGCGCCGGGGTCGGCCTGTTCATGGAGGCGGCCCGAAAGCGCGGCATCCGCGTCAGCGGCAACGAGCTGAACGGCTACGCCGTGCGGGCCATGCGGGAGCGCCTGGGCCTGGACGTCTCCGGCGCCCCCCTGCCGCGCATGGACATCGAGCCCCGGAGCCTGGACGCCGTGACCATGTGCGACTACCTGGAGCACTCCTACCACCCCTACCGGGACCTGCTGGCAGCCCATCGCGCCCTGCGGCCCGGCGGCGTGCTCTACGTCAACACCTTCCACACCGGCTGCCGCGCCTTCGAGGAGCTGGGGGCCAACTGGAACTTCCTCTACTGGAACCACACCCACCACTTCGATCGGGACATCCTGACGCGCATGGTGCAAGCGGCCGGGTTCGCCCCGGTGGAAACGCGCTGCGAGCACGGCAACCCCCTCATCAGCCTCTTCGCCGTGCGGGAGGCGGACTGAGCATGCGGCTGGTCCACTTCTTCAACTCCTACCGCGTGGGCGGAGTGGAGCGGCAGCACGCCATGCTGGTGGAGCACCTGGCCCCCCGCTTCGAGCAGTTCTGCTGGTCCTACGACCACGGGCCCATCGAGGACATGCTGGACGGCATGGGCATCGAGCACGTCAGCGGCGGGCCGGAGGAGGCCTTCCGGCTGGTGGAGCGCGCCGAGCCGGACTGCCTGGTCATCCGCACCAACCGCTACGCCCGCCAGACGGCCGATTTCCTGTCCCGGCGGCCCGCCCCGGCGGTGTACATCCGCAGCTACCTGCGCTGGTGGGAGGGCAACCAGGAGTATTTCGACCCGGAGCTGGAGGCGCTGACCTACGCCAACGTGGACGCCCTGCTCTTCAGCGGGCCGAGGCTGCGCGACAACGCCCGCCGCCTGGACATGGGCCTGCCGCCCGGCGGCATCCTGCCCAACGGGCTGCGGCTGGAAAACTTCCCCATGCACCCGCGCCGGGCCGGGAAGCCGGAACGGCTTCGGGTGGGCATGCTGGCCAACATCGCCCCGCACAAGAACCAGGCCCGCGTCATCGAGGTGCTGGGGGACGACCTGCGCGCCGGGCGGTGCGAACTGGTGCTGGCGGGCAAGGAGCTGTTCCCGGACTACTGCCGGGAGGTGGCCCGGGCTATGGAGAGCGCCCCGGTGGCCCATCTGGGCTACGCCGCCGATCCGGCCGCCTTCTTCAAGGAGGTGGACGTCTGCTTGCTGGCCTCCACACACGAGGGCTGGCCCATCACCCTCATGGAGGGCATGGCCAGCGGCGTGCCCTGCGTGGCCCCGGACATCGGCGACATTCCGGCCGTGCTGGACCGGGGCCGGGCGGGCCTCATTTACCCGGAGGGCGAGCACGAGCGGATCCCGGCCATACTCGACCTGCTGCGCGACCCCGAAACCTACGCCCGCTTCTCCCGCGAGGGCGTGCGCCGCGCCGGGGAGCTGGACATGCGCACCACCGGCGGGGTGCTGGAACGGACCATTCTGGAGTCGGTGGCGAGTTGGCGGGAGGCCACGGCCACCGGAGGCGCGACGTGAGTCATCCCCGGAATCGATTCGAAACGCTGTCTGACGCAACGCATTATAAAGGAACCCGGCATGGGCACCATTGAAATCGGCAAGCTCCCTTTCCTGTCCTCCACCGGCTTCGCGACCCTCGGCGAAAACTGCATCTCATTCCTTTCCGCCCCCGGTTCCGCGACCCAGGACCAGACCGCCCAAGCATTTTCCAAGAAATGGGGGCAGATGACGCACGGGGACGCGGATTTCGAGAAGATGGTGGCCAACCAGAAGGAGTGGTACCTGGACCTGTACGGCTTCTCCAGCGAGGACGAGCTGCGCTCCTATCTGCGGAACTGCGGCCACGTCCTGGATGCGGGGACCGGCATGGGGCACAAGGCCGCCTGGTTCGCGGAGCTTTCCCCGGAGACGTTCGTGGTGGCCGCGGACATCTCCGACTCCATCATTGAGGCCTCGGCCTACTACCGCCACCTGCCCAATCTGCTGTTTGTGCAGTGCGACATCGCCGACCTGGGCTTTGTGCGCGACAACTCCTTTGATTACGTCTCCTGCGACCAGGTCATCCACCACACCGAGGCGCCGCGCCGGACGTTCCGGGAGCTGGCGCGGGTGGCCGCCACGGGCGGGGACGTCTCGGTCTACGTCTATCGCAAGAAGGCGCTGCCCAGGGAGCTGCTGGACGACTATTTCCGGGAGGCCTGCGCGGACTACAGCCATGAGCAGCTCATGGAGCTTTCCGAGCAGCTCACCGAACTTGGCCGAGTCCTGAGTTCCCTGGACCAGCCCCTCGCCATACCCGACGTCCCTCTGCTGGGCATCGAGGGCGGGGAGATGACGGTGCAACGGTTCATCTACTGGAACCTGCTCAAATGCTACTGGAACGAGGAGCTGGGCGAGTTCGTCAGCGTCATGACCAACTACGACTGGTACTCTCCCTCCCAGGCCTTCCGGTACACCGAGGAGGAGTTCCGCTCCTGGGTGGAGGAGGCGGCCATGGAGACCGTGCATTTCCACAAGGAAAAGGCCTGCTACTCCGGGCGATTCAGAAAGACGGCATGATGACGGCACCGCAAGACAAGACCCCCCGGTGCGGCGCGCAAGCGGCGGAACCGAATCGCGGCCCCATCCGGGTGGCCTTCATCGGCAACCAGGACAACTGCGCCTTCCGCCTCTGCCGCTGGCTACGCGCCTTCGGGTTCGATGCCCACGTGTACATGCACCCGGACAACCTCAACCAGGTCCGTTCGCGCCCGGTCCTCATGGACAGGAACTTCGACATAACGACCTGTCCGTGGGTCCACATGTACACGGACCTGAACGCCCCCTACCCCTATTTCCGCAAGACCCCGGCCTCCAGGGCCATCGAGCGCGACTTCGACTTGGTCTTCACCAGCGGCCCGTCCGTCATGTTCGGCTTGCAGTTCGACACCATCCCGGTCTTCCACATCGGCATGGGCGAGAACGCGGCCATCATCCCCTCCGTGGGCTGGCTGGACCGCAAGCCGCTGGCGGACAAAGTGACGGGCTTCATCTACCGCCGCGCCCTGCTGCACACCGACCGGGTATTCTCCGGCATCTGGGCCAGCCTGGCCAGGCTGTGCAAGGACCTCGGCATCCAGGGCCGGGTCATGTTTCACATTTTTCCCGAGGACGTGCGGCGCAACCGCTCGTACGTGGACGCGGACCTGCTGGCGGAGCTGACCGCCAGGTACGCGGACAGCAACAAGGTCTTCCTCTGGCTGAGCCGGGTGAACTTCCAGGTGGAACGCGCCGGCTGCACCAAGCGGGCGGACGTTTTTCTGGAGGCCTTCGCCCGCGTGGCGCGGGAAGGCGGCGACGCCCGGGCGGTGGTGGGCTCCCACGGCTACGACGTCGAGGCCTTCAAGGCCAGGGCGCGGGAGCTGGGCGTGGAGGACCGCATCGACTACGTGGAGCACCTGCCCTTCTGGAAGCTGATGACCTACCTGAGCATTCCCAACGCCGTGGTCTTCGACAACCTCAACCCGAGCGAGGCCCCGCTGGGCGGACTTTCCCGGGAAGCCCTGTCCCTGGGAGCGCCGCTGGTGCGGGCCGCGGACCTCTTCTACAACGCCCAGGTCTTCGGCGCGGAGCCGCCGCTGACCCGCGCGTCCAGCGTGGAGGAATGTTGCTCGGCCATGGAATCCTTTCTGGCCCTGGGACCGGAGGACATGGCCGAGCGGCGCAGACGCGTTTCCGAGTGGGCGGAGACCTACCTGGACTTCCGCGAGTGCCTGACCATGCGCCGCATCATGGCCGAGATCGGCACAGCCGTGCTGGCCTACCGCGCCATGGAGCAACGGTACGGCCACCGCTGCCTGCGGTTCCGGCTGGGCAACGCCGCCATCCGCCCCCTGCTCATCGCCTACCGCCGCGCGGGCGAGGCGCGATCCTGGCTGCGGCAACGGCTGCGACGGAGGAACACGTGAGCCGAACCCCCCTGCGCGGCCGGGGCGTCCTGGCGGTCATCCCCGCCCGGGGCGGCTCCAAGGGCATTCCGGGCAAAAATCTCCGCCTCCTGGGCGGTGTGCCCCTGGTCGGCCACTCCATCCGCACCGCCCTGGCCGTGCCAGAGATCGACCGCGTGGTGGTCTCCACGGACTCCCCGGAACTGGCCGAGGAGGCGGTGCGGCTGGGGGCGGAGGTCCCCTTCCTGCGGCCGCCGGAACTGGCCACGGACGAGGCGGAGATCAGCCAGGCCCTGCTGCACCTGCGCAACCGGCTTTTCGAGACCGAAGGCTACGCCCCGCAGGCCCAGGTGGTGCTCTACCCCACCCATCCCTTCCGCAAGGCCCCGGTGGTGGGGCGGCTGGTGGGGCGGCTGCTGGAAGGGTACGAGACCGTGACCACCTGCCGCCGGGTGATGCCCGGCCCGGCAGGCTACCTCACGGACCACGACGGGGCGGCCCGCCCCCTTCTGGACCACGACGTCTCCCCGGCGGGCCGGACCTATTACCGTTCCTACGGCTTCTTCAAGGGCACCAGCTTCGACTTCCAGGCGCGCGGGGACTACCTGCATGTCATCGAGGACGAGGTGGAGTGCATCGACATCGACGAACCCGAAGACCTGCGACTGGCGGAGGAAGTCATCCGCCTGGGACTGTACGACTTCGAGCTATGATCGCCTGCCTGCCCTTTTTCCCCAACGCCGGAGGAGCCGACTGGCTGGCCCCGGAAGCCGCCGCCCTGCTGGGTCAGACCCTGGCCGGGCTGGCCCGACTGGAGGGTGTGGCGCGGGTGGCGCTGTACACCGACTCCGCCCGCGCCGCCGCCCTGGCTTCTGGGTTGGAGGTTGTCCGGTGTTCCGCTCCACGTTCGGCGAGCCTGCAGGGCCGGGTGGCCGAACTGCTGGGGGATAAGCTGGACGGCGGCACGGCCGTGCTGGGGCTGGACCCACGCAATCCCTTCCTCCACCCGGACGACGTGTATGGGGCGCTGCGCCTGCACGCCGCCGCCCCGGACACGCCCGTGCTGTCCGTGGCCGTGCCCCGGGACCACCCGGCCCAGCTCCGCCAGTATTACGACGTGCCCGCAGCCGGGCTGGTGCTGCGCTTCGACCCCGAACCGCCCGAAGAGGCGCGCGAACTGGCCCGGGGCGGCCCGGTCTCCCGCGAATTTCCCCTGGCCTGGGGGGAGGCCGTCCCCGAGGCGGACACGCTCTCCCTGGACGCGGCCGGACGCCCCGACCTCGACGGCGGGGACTCCGGTTCGGTGCTGCTGCGCACGGGCCGGGGCACGGCGCGGCTTGTCTGGCGCGGGGCGACGGCGGACGGGAATGTCCTGGGGCCTCCTTCGGCCTGGACGGAGGCCGCCCGGCCCCGCCCTGGCTGGTTCTCGGACCGGACGGGGTGCGGCTCGCCCTGCCGGGCATCGCGGACGGGGAAGCCCGGCTGGCCCCGTTGACCGGGGACGGCCTGGAAGAAGGCCACTGGCTGGTGCCGTCCCTGGCCGACGGCTCCGCCCGCCTGGAGGACTCGGACGCGCCCGGCTTTTTGTACGCTGTGGAGCGCGGCTGCCGGGGGGGCTCCTACGGCTTCACCCGGCCCTTCGACCCCGGCGCGGCCTGGTCGGCCGAGCGCCACGCCACGGCCGACGGCAAGCCCATCACCGGCAGGCAGTCACTGCCGGACGTGCTGGTGCCGGACGGCAGCCTCTGCCTGGGACGGCTGGACGACCTGGCCCGCCTGGAGCACGGGGGAGGTGCCGGCGGAGCCCGGCTCCTGCGCCTGCCGCCGGAGCGCTCCTGGGCGGCGGACACACCGCTGGAACTGCTGCGGCGCGTGGTGCGGCGGCGGATGGCCGAGGGAGGCCCTGATGCCGGTTGACGCGCCCATTCCCGTACCTGTCACCTTCCACCAAGCCGACACCGTCCCCGTGGACCGCATGGCCGCGCGCCGCCTGCTGCACGGCCTGGACCCGGCCAGCCGGGGCCAGGGCAGGGCCCGACGGCTGTACGGCGACATCTGCGGCGCGGTCCGCCCGGATGCCTCCGGCGGTGAGACGCGGACCCTGCGCCTGCATCCCCAGGACTTTTTCCGCTCCGACCCCGCCCGGGGGCCGTTCATGCTCAAGCACATGGCGCTTGCCGGTCCTTCCCGGCTGCTGGGCCTGAACATCCGGGGCGGCGGCGTGGTGGCGGTCGACCTGGACGACTCCGGCGGCCAAGCGGAACCCCTGGACGCCGGGAGCTTCCGCGCCATGACCCCCTGGGGCGGCGGGCTGGCCCTGCTGGGGGAGGACGGCCTGTCCCTCCGCTTTACCGACCGCGACATGCGCCTAGGGGAGCGGGTGGCCATCCGGGGGCTGGAGCGGCCCGCCTCCTTTCTGGCAGGTGGCGCGGACCAGCTGGCCGTGCTGGGCGAGGACGGCCCGGCCTTTCTGAATCCCACGGGCGAGGTCATCCGCCTCTGCGGCAACGGCCTGCCCTTCATTCCCTCCCTGCCCTGCCTGCTGGGCGGGGAAGCGGTGCTGCTGGAGCGTTACCCGGCCAAGGCGGACTACGGCGAAATCTCCCTGGCCGGGCCGACTGGGCGGTTCCGCCCGCTGGCCGGGGGATTCCACCGCCCGGTGGGGGCCAAGCCATTCCCCGGCGGACTGCTGGTCTGCGACTGGTCCGGACTGCACCTGCTCTTCATCAAGGACGGCGCGGTCACGGGGCGCGGCTTCCTGGACTGGCGGCCCCTCAAGGAGGCCCTCGGCCTGGGTTCCGGTCTGGGCATGGAGGCCTTTGTGGCGGACGGCCTGCTGTACGTGCTGTTCAAGACGGCCGTGCCCACCATCCCGCAGTCACAGGCCATGTGCCTGGCGCGGTTCCGGCCGAATCCGGACATTTTCTCGCGGGAGCCGGCGGCATGAGCGCGGCGGCCCCGAGACGACGAAACAAGGAAGAACGACATGTCTGACGGTTTCGCTCCCCTGTGCGTGGCCCCCTGGGAAAACATCATCGTGGCCGAGAACAGGTACCGCCCCTGCTGCCGCATCATGGCCGGGGTCTACCGGCAGCCGCCCTCCAACGAGGCCGAATTGCTGGAGGTCTTCAACAGCCCCTTCATGCGCGACCTGCGCCGGAGGCTGGCCACGGGCGACGTGAAGGGGACCGCCTGCCAGAGCTGCATCCGGGCGGAGCTGCACTATCCCGAATTGGCCGACTACTCCCGCCTGACCGCGCCGCTTCTGCGGGAGCGGGTGGAGGCGGTGCGGGAGGCCATCGCCCAGGGCCGCGAGGAGATGGAGCAGCCCCCGCTCAACCTGGCCCTGTCCCTGCCCGGTGTCTGCAACATCCGCTGCAAGATGTGCACGGTGCACAGCGACGCCAGGCGGGGCAAGCCGCGCAAGGGCAACGTTTTCGTGCCCCACGCCAAGAGCCTCATCGCCTCCCTGCAAAAGCGGGGCATCCCCATGCTCACCGTGGCCGGGGGCGAACCCCTGTTCACGCCCGCCACCCTGGAGATCATGGACTTCGCAGCCCGGGAGTTGCATCCGCAGACCATCCTGTCCACCACCACCAACGGCAAGCTGCTGGACAAGCACATGGACCTGCTGCGCCGGTTCGACCACCTGGACGTCAATGTCAGCGTGGACGGCCACGGCCAGGCCTACGAGGAGGTCCGGGTGGGCGAGACCTGGGAGCACATCCTCGCCAACCTCCGCCTCCTGAGCCAGGAAGCGGCCGAGCGGCCCGGATGGCGGATCGCCACCCGCACCGTGCTCATGCGCACCACCATCCCCTCCCTGCCGGAGATGGTGCCCCTCTTTCTGGAGCTTGGCTTCGAGCCGGAGTTTTCGCCCATCTTCGGGGACTTCCTGGACGAGAACGTCTACATGTTCAGCGGCCTGCTCAAGGGCATGGACTGGAAGGCGGACTTCGACCGGGGCATCGAAGCCGCCCGGGAAGCCGGGCACGAGCGGCTGCGACGCCACCTGGCCAAGCGACGGGATGAACTGGAACTGCAGGCGGAGAAAGGAATCAACACCTACTACCGCGCCTATCCGGACCGGCTGGAGCACCTCACCGCCCACCTGGAAAGCCGCTTCCGGGGCCAGCGCGTCATCTTGCTGGGGCTGACCGAGGAAACGGGCTACTTCCTCTTCCACTACCAAGCCACCGAGCCGGACTTCACCATCGCCGGGGTCTGCCTGCTGGAGGACTTGCCCGAGGAGGTCACGGAGGTGCTGGGCC
Source organism: Desulfohalovibrio reitneri (assembly GCF_000711295.1). Taxonomy (NCBI): domain Bacteria; kingdom Pseudomonadati; phylum Thermodesulfobacteriota; class Desulfovibrionia; order Desulfovibrionales; family Desulfovibrionaceae; genus Desulfohalovibrio; species Desulfohalovibrio reitneri. Next base: position 1,658,041 of record NZ_JOMJ01000003.1, read on the forward strand.
TGCCCATCATCCCGCCGGAGGAAGCTCCGCGCCTGGACACACCCTTCCTCCTGGCCTGCTATTCCCGGGATTTCGACCGCTACAAGGAGTTTGCCGAGACATGCCTGGGCAAGGAGCGCGTGCACGTCCTCTCCCCGGACGTGGTGGAGGCCAGGACGGACGAGGCGCTGGCCCAGACCGCGGGCGGGCCGGTGGTGCTCTTCGGCGCGGGGGGATGCGCCGATCTGCTGCTGGACAGCACGGAACTGGCCCGGGCCAACGTGGTGGCCTTTTCTGACAACGACAAGAGGAAGTGGGGCTCCACCTTCCGCGACCTGCCGGTGGTGCCGCCGAGTGAGATCCCAGAATGGGCCTCGGAGGTGGTCATTTGCAGCCGCGCCTTCGAGTACGATATAGAGCGGTCCCTGGTTGACGCCCACGGCGAGGCGCTGCGGGTGCACCGGCTGTATTCCTGAGCAAGGCCCGAGAGGGCGGAGAGAGCATGGCGGAAACCCCGTTCAATTTCCTCATCGTCAGCGAGCGTTCCGGGAGCAACCTGTTTCTGCGGATCATGCACGCCAACTCCGAGTGCCTGGGGGCCGCGCCCACCCACCTGCACCGCATCATGCACAACAACCGCTCCCGCTACGGCGACCTCGCCGACGACGCCGAGTGGCGGCGCATGGTGGCGGACTGCGCCGAGCTGATGCGCACCACCTTCATCCACTGGGAAAGCGGGGTGGACGAGGAAGACCTGCTCCGCCGTTGCCGCGAGCGCAACCCCGCCGAGGTCATCCGCCGCATCTACGAGGCCGAAATGGAGCGCTACGGCAAGTCCAGCGTGCTCATCAAGGAGAACTGGTGCTACCGGCTGGTGCCCTTCCTCATGGCCAACTACCCGGACTGCCGGTTCGTGTTCATGGTCCGCGACCCCAGGGACATGGCCCTGTCCTGGAAGCGCATCACCTGGTGGATGGCGGGCAAGGAGGACCGGGGCATCCGGGGTGGGGCGAAGCTGTGGATGGAGAACCAGCGGGACTCCCTGGAGGTCTACTCCGCCCTGCGGGACACCGGGCGCATCGTGCTGCTGCGCTACGAAGACCTGCTGCGCCGGCCTGAAACGGAACTGCGCCGGGTGTGCGACACCCTGGGGCTTGCCTACGAGCCCGCCATGCTGGACTTCCACAAGTCGGACAAGGCGCGCGGCGACGCCGAGGCCAGCCAGGCCTTCCGTAACCTCTCCTCCCCCCTGAACCCTGAGAATTACGGAAAATTCGCCACCCAACTGGACGAGGCCGAGGTGCGCTGGATCGAGCACGTCTGCGCCAGGGAAATGGAGATGCTGGGCTACTCCCCGGTCCACTCGACAAGCGATGACTTCGAAGAGCTTGACCGGCTGGTGGACGAAGTGGAGCGACGCGAGGCGGCAGAAAGCGAGGAAAAGGCCCGCGACCCGGAAGAGGACGCCAGGCGGCAGCGCCGCTTCGAGACCCTGAAGTCCATCTTCACCCGGCCCGAGATTCCCCTCTATCCGCCGGATTAACCCAGGAATCTGCGGCACCACTGCTCGAAGGAGAGCAGGGACCAGACCAGCAGGCGGCGGTTGGCCCGGCCTTCCAGGTGGTCCAGCACCAGCTCCAGGATGGCCTCGCGGTCGAAGTAGTCGAAGAGGCGGGTCTCGCGGGAAAAGAGGGTGCGGCGCACATAGCCGATGCTCTCGCCCCGGAACCAGCTGGCGTCCGGCCCGCTGAAGCCCTTTTTCACCCCGTTGGTGATGGAGTCGTCAACGTAGCGCGAGAGCATCCTGCGCAGCAGGATCTTGCCGTCGTTGGTGCGCTGGAAATACTTTTGCTGCTTGGGGCCGGGCTCGTTCTCGTCCATGGCCGCCACCCGGGTCAGGTCGCGCAGCTTCATGCGCACCGGCACCTTCACCGCGAAATCCACCAGGTCGTTGTCCAGGAAGGGCACCCGGCTCTCCAGCCCGTGGGCCATGGAGAGCTTGTCCGCCACGTGCAGAAGGCCGTGCAGGAAGGTCTTGCACTCGAAGTACAGGGAGTGGTTGACGTAGTCCTCGGGCGAACAGAGACGGCGGGCGTGACGCTTGAAAACGCCCTGGAAGATGTCGCGGGTCCAGACGTCCTTCACGCTGGGCCATACCGGGGCGAATACCTGGCGGATGACCCGGTTGGGGATGAGGCGCTGCCAAAAGCCGTAGTAGGTGTCCACGTACTCGTCGAAGGAGGCGTTGGACACAGCGCGGTAGTACCGCCAGGGGTAGCCGCCGAACAGCTCGTCACCGCCGGTGCCGCAGAGCACCACCTTGACGTGCTCGGAGGCCATCTTGGCGGCATAGTAGTTGGGGTAGCTCTGCCCCACCCTGGGCTCGTCCAGGTGGTAGACGATGTCCGGCAGGCTTTGGATCATACGGGCGGAGTCCAACTCCGCCTCATGGTGCTCGGTGCGGAAAGCCCGGGCCATGCGCGCGGCCGCGCTGCGCTCGTCGAAGTCCAGCTCCTCGGCCCGGGCGGTGCCCAGGTCGAAGCCGCAGGTGAAGGTCCGCATGCCCGGCCGCTCGGAGGCGGCCACGGCGGTGATGGAGCCGGAGTCCATGCCCCCGGAGAGGTAGGAGCCCACGCCCACGTCGCTGACCAGCTGCCGCCGCACCGCCTGGCTGAACAGCCGATCCAGCTCCTCCACGTACTCCCGCTCGTCCGCCGCCCCGCACGGCTCGCTGAAGTCGAAGTCCCAGTACTGCCTCGGCCCGCCCAGGGGGCGTTCGCCGTTGGCCTTCATCCAGTGGCCCGGAGGCAGGGTCTCCACGTCGCGGAAAAGGGTGCGGCGGGAGAGGAAGTTCTGGAAGGTGAAGTATTCCAGCAGCCCCTCGTGGTCCAGCCGGGTCTCGAAGCCGGGGTGGGCGGCTATTGCCTTGGCCTCGGAGGCGAAGACGAACAGTTCCCCGCGCCGGGCCACGTACAGCGGCTTGACGCCGTAGCGGTCGCGGGCCAGCAGTATCTCCCGCCGGTCCTCGTCCCACAGGGCCAGCCCGAACATGCCGTTGAACCGCTCCAGGGCCTTCTCCCCCCAGTGGGTCAGGGCCTGCAGGACCACCTCGGTGTCCGAGTCGGAGCGAAAGGACGCGCCCTCGGCCTCCAGTTCGCGGCGCAGTTCGCGGAAGTTGTAGAGTTCCCCGTTGTACACCAGATGGCGGCGGCCGTCGGCCGAGGTCATGGGCTGGGCCGCCCGCTGGCTGAGGTCGATGATGGCCAGGCGGCGGTGGCCCAGGCCAACGTTGCCCTTGGCCAGCACCCCCTCGCCGTCCGGACCCCGGTGGGCCATGGTCCGGGTCATGGCCGCCAGCGTCTCCCGCGCCACCGGCCGCCCGGAAAAGTCGATCACTCCGACGATGCCGCACATGCCAATCGCTCCGGCTACTTCCGCAGGCCGCCCGGCAGGGGGAAGTAGGTGGGGCGGCCGGTCTCTCCCGGCTTGACCTTCCGTTCATAGTGCCCCTTATTGGCGGCCAGAACCCGGTCCACCAGGACGCGCAGGCGGTCCAGGGGGGCCCGCAACTCCCCGGGCGCGCCCGCTCGGCCGAAATGGGCCAGGCAGCCAGCGGTCTTGTGCAGCTCCCCCTGCAGGAACCACTTGGCGGCCAGTTCGGCCAGCTCCGCGGCTGGCAGGGCCAGGAGGTTGCCGAAGCTGGGCTCCCGCTGGCCGAGCCCCATGGCGTAGCCCTGGGCGAGATTCTGGGGCGACTGGGAGTGGCAGTCCCAGAGATAGGAGCACTCCCGGCACAGGAAGCCGTCGTCCCAGAGTTCGCTGTACCGTCCGGCCGCCAGGCGGCGGCGGAAGCGGCGGAACGCCTCCCCGTTCCAGACCTCCATGAGGGACTGCTCGGTCAGGTCGCCGAGAAAGTGGTCCTCCCGGCATTCCTCCTGGCAGTAGGCCACCTTGCCGTCGTGGCAGATGGTCAGGGTGGACCAGGGGTAGATGCAGCACGGCAGGGCCTCGTCCTCCACCGGCCCGGCCAGGTCCGGGTTGCCTTCCTCGATGTAGCCCTGCCAGTTGAACAGGGGGTGGAAGTCCATGGAGCAGAGGTTGGGGTAGTTCGCCCGGTAGTGCTCGAACACCTCCTCCATGCCCTCGTGCATGTTCGCCCGCTGCCGCACGTAGGCCACGTAGACGTGCGGCCGCGTCTCGGGATCGGCTTGGGCCATCCAGGCGTCGAGGGCCGCCAGGTTGTCTTGCACCCGGCCGTGGTGCTCCGTGCCGTGGATGGCGCGGTAGGTCTCGGGGCTCAGGGCGCTGATGGACAGCCCCAGGGAGTCCAGGTGCGGCATGAAGGCGTCCAGCTTGTCCGCCAGGGGCACGGTGGCGTTGCAGATGACCGCCACGTGGATGTCCGGCCGCCACGTCTTGAGATGGGCGATCATATCCGGCAGCCGCTTGTTGAGGAACGGCTCGCCCTGCTTGAGCAGATAGACCTTGCGCACCCCGGCGGGAAGCTGGTCCACGATGCGCTCGAACAGTTCCATGGGCATGTGGCCGCGCTCCGGCCGCATGGCCTCGTCGTGGGGGCACATCACGCAGCGGTTGCTGCAGATGTTGGTGGGGTTAATGTAGACCAGCCACGGCCCGGCCTCCACCGTCTCCCGGCCGCCGGCCCAGGCCATCAGGCGGGAGTTTTCGCATTCGGCCACCAGCCGTTCCAGTTCTCCGGATCCCTCGATATGGGACATGGTCGTCATCCCTTGTTTTGCGCCAGTTGGTTGAAGGGCACCACGAAAAACCAGGGGTAGGCCCGCTGGATTTCCTGCGGTGCGAGATGTAAGAGCGGTTCCGTGCGCTCCAGCAGCCAGGTGGAATAGGCGTAGGGCATGTCCCGCGCCCCCCACTTGCGCTTGAAACGGTAGACCCCGGTCTGGCTGGTCCAGGTGCCCCCCCAGTTCCAGTACGCCCGCCCCTCGAGGGCGGCGTCGGTCATGGCGCGGTGGATTAGCGGGCTCAGGGGCTGGGCGGAGCGGTGCTCCGCCGCCACGCAGGGCATGAAGTATTCCGCCACCCGGCCGTGCGAAAGCACCAGCAGGCCAGCGGCCAGCTCGCCGTCCCGATGGGCCAGATAGAGGCGGCAGTCGCGCCCGGGCTCCAGATGGCGGGCCACGGCGGCGGGAAAACCGTCCGGCTTGGCCAGCCCGCCGATGGCGGCCATGTTCTCGCGGTGAATGGCCTGCACCCGCTCCAGGTCCGCCGGGTCGTCGGAAATCCGGCACTCCACCCCGCTATTGAACGCCTTGCGCACGTTGCGGCGGGCGGAACCCTCGTAGGCGGCGAAGAGCTTCTCCCCGGCGTCCTCCGCCCCGGCGGGCAGCGGGGTTATCTGGCCGATGCGCTCGTCGTGCAGCAGCCGCGAGCCGTGCTCCGCTTCCGGCAAACGTCCCCCGTCCAGCGGCGAGGGGATGGCCGTGGCCGCCGGGGAGCCGATTTCCCGGCAGTGGGCCAGCATGGCCTCCACCAGGGCGGGCGCGGGGTCGGTGTCCTCGCCGATGCGGACCACACCGCCCACGCTGCCGAAAAAGGGCAGGGAGTTGAGCACCGGACCATACTCCGGATGGTCCAGGGCCAGGCAGGGCAGCGCCCCCAGGGTGCGGCCATGGCGGTCGCCGGCCAGGAAATAGAGCGGCTCCGCGCCGGTGAGGCCGGCCATGAGCCGGTGGTAGGCCGGGGCGTGGGTGGGCATGGCCAAGGGGGCCTCGGCGATCAGGTCCAGGTATTCCTCCGGGGCGGGACCGGTGTGCAGGTTCACGCGCACGCCTCAGCCCTCCCCGTCCGCGAAACGCTTGGGCAGAAGCGGCTCCCCCTTGGAGCGGGCCGCCTCCCAGAGGTGGTTGGACTCCCGCAGGTAGGCGTCCACCCGGCCCAGCCGCTCGGCCACCACCTCCCGCAGCACGTCCTGGGGCCGCATGCGGTGCCCGTTCATCCACCACAGGGGATGGACGAGCAGTTGCAGCCTCGGCCAGCGCGCCCGGCGCAGGTCCTCCGCCGGGTCGCCCTCGCGCCAGACCGCGTTGCTCTCGCTGAGATACTTGCAGGCCGGGGGCATCCGGTCCGGCTGGTAGCCGCTGACATACGCCCCGCCCGGCTGGCGGCGCACCACCTCTGGACGGGGGTTGTGGAAGGTCACGGCCCGGCGCGCGCCTACCGGCAGCAGCGAGTCCAACAAGTTCAGCTCCCGCTCCACGGCCCGGTCCAGGTCGCCGTCCGCTCCCGGGACCATGCGCTGATCGAAATGGAGCCCCACGCCGTGCCCCAGTTCGGCTATCCCGCGCACCATGGCCGCGGTTTCTGGCTCAAGCAGATTGTAGAAGGCCCCCCGGGTAAGCAGGAAATAGGTCGCCCGCACCCCGCGCTCATGCTCCATGCGGGCCATCTCCAGGGCTCGGGCCACGGACTTGTCCACGTCGTGCCGCAGGAAAACCACCGGCTCCGCGCCGTCATCCGGCTCGTCCAGCGGGGCGAAGCGGTAGCCGCCCTCCAGCAGGGCGTCCAGCAGCCGCGCGTACATGGGGCGGGTGAAGGCCAGGCCCTCCTGCCCCTCTCCGGCGTGCATGGCCGCCAGCTTCTCCCAGCCGGGATTCTCCCGGCTCTCGAACACCCGGCCCTCCGCCGGACGCCAGCCGTCCGGGGCGTCCCAGTCCGTGACCAGGTAGCCCGCCCCGCCCGCGCAGACCGCCACGAAGGTCTCGTCCTCGAACACGGCCGCGATCTCCCCCGGCTCGAAGCCGGGAAAATCCAGCCGCGAGTCGAAGGGACGCCCGGCCCAGATGTTGACCCGCGAGCCGCCGCACAGGCTGAAGGCCCCGGGATAGGGGCGGCCCACGGCCCGCACCAGCCGGTCCACCCGCTCCAGGCTGTCCCGCCAGTCGATGACCCCGTCGCGGGGCTCCCGCTTGGGGTAGTAGGTGGGGGCCACGTCCGCGCGCTGCGGGGTCAGTTGGGCCGTTCCGTCCAGCAGAGCGGGCAGGTGGCGCAGCAGCAGGCGGATCTGGCTGAGGGTATTCTTGTGGCGCAGGCTGCGGATGTCGTCGCGCGGGGTGATGTCGAAGCGCAGGGTGCCCACCACCTCGCCCGAGTCCACCCCGGCGTCGTAGCGGAAGAGCGAGGTGTGGAAGGTGTCGCGGCCCTCAATGATGGCCCAGTTCATGGGCGAGCGGCCGCGCCCCCGGGGCAGGTCGTCGGCGCTGCCGTGCATGCCGAAGGCCCCGATGGACAGCCCCCGCAGGAACCACTCGGGAAAGATGCGCTGCCACCCGGCGGAAACCAGCAGGTCGATGCGCAGGCCGGAGAACAGGTCGCGGTCCGCCTGGCTGGAAAAGGCGTAGGTGGCCGGTCGGATGACTTCCACGCCCAATTCCTCCGCCAGGGGCGCGAGGTCGGTGTAGTCGGCGATGCCCGCCGCGTGCTCCGGCCCCATGTGCAGCAGGTAGGCGGGCCTGTGCCCGGCGGCGCACAGGGCGCGCAGCACGTCGGCGCAGGTGGTCTGGTTTCCGGCCACGGCCAGCACCGGGCCCCCGCCGCTCCCGCCAGCGCCGCTCACCGCACGGCCTCCCGAAGGGTGTCCACCACCCGCTCCTGCTCGGCATTGGTCATGGTGTGGTAGAGGGGCAGGGCCAGGGCGCGGTCGAAGGCCTTCCGGCTGCCCGCCATGTCCCCTTCCAGCCGCACGGCCGGGTTGTCGCGGAAGGCGGGCTGGAGGTGCAGGGCGTAGGTGCCTATCTGCGCCTCCACCCCGGCGGCGCGCATGCGGGCCATGACCTCGTCGCGGCCGTCCACCAGCACGCAGAAGGTCTGCCAGGAGTGCTCGCCGCCAGGGGTGGTCGCGGGCAGCTCCACGCCCCCGGTTCCGGCCAGCAGGTCCAGATAGTTGGCGGCCAGCTCCCTCCGGCGGGCCAGCAGCTCGTCCACCATCTCCATCTGGGCCACCCCCAGGGCGGCTTGCAGGTTGGACAGCTTGAGGTTGCTGCCCACCATGGAAAAGACCGCGCCCTCGCGGGAGGCCTCGCGGTCCAGGCCAAAATGCTTGAAGGAATCCATCCAGGCGTCCAGGTCCGGGTCGTTGGTGGTCACCAAGCCCCCCTCGCCCGTGGTCACGAACTTGCGCGGGTGGAGGGAAAAGACCGAGACGTCGGCCATGCCGCCCACCTTTTCGCCCCCGAACGAAGCGCCCAAGGCGCAGGCCGCGTCCTCCAGCACGCGCAGGCCGTGCTCGCGGGCCACCGCGTCCACCCGCCCCTGATCCACGGGGTTGCCGAACAGGGAGACCGGCAACAGGGCTTTGGTGCGCGGGGTTACGGCCCGCTCCATGGCCTCGTAGTCGATGAGCATGGTGGCCGGGTCCACGTCCACGACGACCGGGGTGGCCCCCACCAGGGCCACGGCCGTGGCCGTGGCCGGGTAGGTGTAGTCAGGCAAAACCACCTCGTCCCCCGGGCCCACGCCCAGCGCCCGCAGGGCCATCTCCAGCCCGGTGGTGCAGGAGGTCACGGCCAGGGCGTGGCCCACGCCCAGCCAGTCGCAACACATTTCCTCGAAGCGGCGGGTGACCGGGCCTTCGGTGAGGTAGCCGGAGTCCAGCACCTCCAAGACCTTCTCCCGCGCCGCGTCCGGCAGGTGGGGGCGCATGAGGGGGATGTCGTACATGCTTCCTACCTGGCCTTTTTCCGGCGGCGCTCCACCTCGGCCTTGTGGCTGTCGCGCCACTCAATGAGCCGCTTGAGCCCCTCGCGCAGCTCCACCTTGGCGTCGAAGCCCAGCTCCAGCGAGGCCTTGGCCGGGTCGCCCACCCGGTTCTTGACGAAGGTCAGCCCGCCCGGCTTGTACTCGATCTCCAGGTCCGAGCCGGTGACTTCCAGAATCAGCTCGGCCAGCTCCTTGATGGTGGTCTTGGCCCCGGTGCCCACGTTGTAGAAGGCGTCGGTGGCGTCCGCCCGCATGGCCCGCAGATTGGCATTGGCGCAGTCGCCCACGTAGACGAAGTCGTAGGCCTGGGAGCCGTCGCCGTAGACCACCGGGGGCAGCCCCTGGTCCAGCCGGTCCAGTATCTTCATGATGACCGCGATGTAGGTGCCCTGGTAGTCCTGGCGCGGACCGTAGACGTTCATGTAGCGCAGCCCGGCGTAGTCGAAGTGCTTGTCCGTGTCCTTGTAGCGGTGGTGCAGGGCGCGGCACATGTGCTCGCCCGCGATCTTGGTGGCGCCGTAGAAATTGGTGTTGTTGTAGGGGTGGTCCTCGGTCATGGGCTCCTCCACCGCGTCGCCGTACACGCTGGCGGAGGAGGAGTAGACCAGCCGCCTGACCCCGTTGTTGAGCATGGCCTCCAACACGTTGAAGGTCCCGGCGATGTTCACCTCGAAGGCGGAGCGCGGGAAGTCGTAGCAGTGCAAAAGCCACATGGCCGCCAGGTGGAACACCCCGTCCACGCCCTTCATGGCGGCGTTCAGGATGTCCGTGTGCAGCAGTTCGCCGCCCAGCTCGTAGATCTTCACGCGCGGGTCGCTGAGCGCCTCGGCCAGGTTTTCCTCGCTGCCGCGGGTGAAGTTGTCGAAGACGCGGATTTCGGCCACGTCCTCTTGGCGCAGCTGGTCCACCAGATGGGAGCCGATGAAGCCAGCGCCGCCGATGACCAGGAAGGTCTTGCCTCGAATGTCCATGCCCTGTCCTTTGCTCGGGGCGCTCACGCCCCGGTGTGTGGTTGATGCTGCTTGCTTGGCCCTACCCGTCCAGCGCGGCCAGCGGCTCGCGGCGGAAGCGGCGGTCCAGATCCGGGCTTATGCCCTCCAGGCCGTGGCTTCCGCAGGCCCGCGCCAGCCGGGCCAGGACGGGCCGCCGCCCGTCGTCCTCCGGCAGGGCGGCCAGCGTGTCGGCCACGGCCCGGGTCAGGCAGCCGTATTCCGGCCAGGCGGCCAGCAGCAGGTCGGCGCAGAAGTCCCACATGGACCAGCGGCCGCCGAACCAGGCCACGCTCTCCGAGACCCAGACCACGTGGTGCACATGCAAAGTGCGCTCCATAACGCGCAGGCAATCCAGATACTCTTCCACGTCGCCCGAGGCGGCCAGGGGGTACAGTCCGGCGATCTGGTCATGGGCGAAAAGGTGCATGGAGCGGGACAGGTCGCGGGCCGCCTCGGCGCGGTCGCCGGAGTCGGCCTGGGCCACGGAGCGGGCCGCGGGGTCGAAGCGCACAGCGTGGAAGGCGCGGGCATCGCCATGCAACAGGGCGCGCTTTTCCTCGGCCAGCTGGTGGACCAGGGAGCCGCAGCGGTGCGCCGAGGCGCGGCTGTAATGCTCCAGGGCCTCGCGCTGAAGCCCGCAGGCGTCGTGCAGCAGCCCCAGCTCCAGTTCGTCCGGCTCGCCCCGGCGGCACCCCCGCCCGGCCAAGTCGGCGTAGTCCTCCGTCACCTGGCGCAGGGTGCGGGGGAAGTTGGCCTCCTCCACGATGCGGGCGCGGTTGGCCCGGCCCATCTCCTCCCGATGCTTGCGCGGCAGGTCCAGCACCTCGTCGAGGGTCTCCACCAGCCCGTCCAGGTCGCGCGGCGGGGCCACGAAGCCGTTCACCCCGGGCCGCGCCCAGTACTCCACGCTGGAGGAGGCGGCCACCACCGGGATGGCCCCACAGGCCATGGCCTCCAGCACGGTGGCCGGGTTGTTGTCGTTACAGTGCGGGGAGGTCACCGCGTCGGCCAGCTGGTACAGCCCGGCCAGCCGGGAGGCGTCCCGCACCGGCTCCAGAATGGTCAGCCGGGAGGCGATCTCCGGGTCGTTCAGCAGCGGCTCCAGGTAGCGGGTCTCGGGCGGCAGCACATGCCCGGTGAGCAGGCAGCGGGTTTCGCGGCGCAGGCGCGGCAGGGCCCGCAGCACCATGTCCACGTTGGCTGGCAGGCTGGGCGTGCGCGGGCAGAAGATTACCCGCTCGTCCGGGGCGATGCCCAGCTCCGCGCGCAGGCCGTCCAGCCCGGCGGAGTCCAGGCGCGGGGCGAATACCTCCGGGTCCAGCCCCCAGGAATGGAAGCGGGCGCGGCCCGCGTCCATGCCCCGGTCAAGCCACTGGTCCATGATGACTTTGGAGGAAAACGAGACCGCCTCGGCGGCCGGGCCGTTGAACAACCCTTCCAGAACGCCCCGGTGCCACAGGGGAGAGACCGGGTCGCGGGAGTAAACGAAGTCCCAGATGCTGGCAATTCTCGGCGTGGTGCGGCAGAACATGCCCAGCACGGCCGGAAAATGGGTGGAGTGGATGTGCAATACGTCCGCGCCGAAGGCGGCCAGCTTTTCCTCCACCCAGGCCACGGCCTCCAGTGGGCGGGAGCGCAGGCCGGAAGGCAGCAGCTCCACCCGGAAGGGCAGGTCGGCGCCGCGCAGGTGGGGCGGCACGGCGTCCGTGAGGACAAGCTGCTCCAGCCCCAGGCCAGCGAAGCCCATGGCCCGGCGGGACAGGTGGCTGGAGGCCAGCCAGCCGATGTGGGCCACGCGCTGGGCGTTCCCCCCGGCCGTGGCGGGGCCTTGCGGGGCGGTGTCCTGGCTGGTTGGGCGCGGTGTTTGCATGGGAAAATCAGCTGGGTTGTATTGGCTGGCTGGGCGGCCGCGCCACTGGCGGCAGACTGCCCCAAAACCGTTCACCGAGTAAAGGAAGTATCGGTTGCGGCCGATAAACGCTTTAGGGCATTGCCCCGGACCAACCCCCGACCGGCCGGAATCCACCGGCGACGCGAGACGAACGGGCAAAGAGCAGAAAGGCGGAAAACCGTTCATGCGGCGAACAAAACGCACCCAACCACACCCGCCACCTGCGGCCTCGCGTCGGCGGGCCGACGAATTGCAGCCCACGGGAGCCGCTCCATGCCCCTGGTGAGCGTCATAATGCCGACATACAACCAAGTGGAGTACATCGCCGCCTCGGTGGACTCGGTGCTGGCCCAGAGCGTGGACGACCTGGAGCTTGTCATCGTCAACGACGGCTCCACCGACGCCACCCCCGCCTATCTGGACGGCCTGGCCGACCCCCGCGTGCGAGTGCTGCACCAGAAGAACCAGGGGGCCTCGGCGGCCATGACCGCGGGCTTCGCCGTGGCCGAAGGACGCTTTCTGACCTGGCTGGCCTCGGACAACCTGTTCCGGCCGGAGTTTCTGGCCCGTTGCCTAAAGGCCCTGGAAAACCGGCCGGACGCGGGCCTGGCCTACACGGATTTCGCCAACCTGGACGCGGCCGGGAACCTTCTGGACGTGGTGCGGCTGGAACCCTACTACCCCGGCCTGTTGCTGGTGAACCCCGGCGCGGTGGGCGTGGGCTTCCTCTACCGCCGCGAGGTGTACGAGCGGCTGGGCGCGTACCGCGACCTGGTCTGCAACGATTTGGACTACTGGCTGCGGGCCGCCCGTGAATGGGATTTCACACACGTCCCCGAGGTGCTGGCCGAGAACCGCAAGCACGGAGCCATGCAGACGGTGCTTCGCCGGGAAGAGCTGGCGGAGCAGGTGCGTGAGCGGCTGGCCGGGGAAATGGCCGCCGCCCCCCGCGCCGACCCCTGCCTCATGGACCGCCTGACAGCCCTGCGTCGGGCGGCGGAGCAGCTGGGCCGCGCGGCTGCGTTGCGCCTGCCCCCGGGCACGGAGGCCGTGGCTGTGAAAAAGGATTCACCCCACGCCGGAGTAGCGGCCGAGGCCCTGCGCATGGCGGGCTACCGCGTGCGGCTTGTGGAAGATGAGGCGGCGCCTGAAAACGGCGAAATCATCCTGGCGCTGGATTTCGAGACCTGGGCGCGGCTGCGGGAGCGCGGCCTGCCCGTGGCGCGGCTGGACTGCGACCACGCCCCCCTGACCGGGGCGGACTTCTGATGACCGGCCAACCGCCGCCCGGGCGCGGCGAGCAAGGAGGCGGAATGCGGATTCTCGTGACAGGCGGGCTGGGCACCGTGGGCGGCGGCATCGTCAAGGAGATGCGGCGGCGCGGCCACGAGGTCTGGTCCCTGGATCTCTCCCACCAGCACGACCAGCTGGCCTTTTCCCTGCGCAACGACATGGAGTCCCCGCGCTACGTGCGTTGCGACATCGCCGAATTCCGCCAGCTGGAGCGGGTTTTCGAGTCCTGCGGTCCCTTCGACTACGTCTACAACTGCGCCGCGGAGTTCGGCCGCTGGAACGGCGAGGACTACTATGAGCAACTCTGGCGCACCAACGCCGTGGGCACCAAGAACGTCATCCGCCTGCAGGAGCGGCTGGGCTTTCGGCTCATCCACTTCTCCTCCTCCGAGGTCTACGGCGACTGGCCGGGGCTGATGGTGGAGACCGTGCCGGACGAGTACGCCATCCGGCAGATGAACGACTACGCCATGACCAAATGGGCCAACGAGATGCAGGTCCGCAATTCCATGGAGATGTTCGGCACCGAGAGCGTGGTCATCCGCCTCTTCAACACCTACGGTCCGGGCGAATTCTACGCCCCCTACCGCTCGGTGAACTGCCGCTTCATTTACTGCGCCCTGCACGGCCTGCCCTGGGTGGTCTACCGGGGCCACCAGCGCACCTCCACCTACCTGCCGGACACGGTCAACTCCCTGTGCAACATCCCGGACAACTTCAAGCCGGGCGAGGTGTACAACATCGGCGGCGACGCCATGCACACCATCGAGGAGTTGTCCGACGCCGTGCTGGAGGCCACCGGGGCGGACCCCGCCCTGGTCTCCTACAAGGACTCGGAAATCCTCACCACCAAGGTCAAGAAGCTGGATCCCACCAAGTGCGTGCGCGACCTGGGCCACGCCAACTCCTATTCCCTGCGCGAGGGCATCCGCCTGACCGCCGAATGGATGGCCGGAGTGTACGGCGTGACCCTGCCGGACCAAGCCACGGCCGGGGCGTGAGGGGAGGCCGGATGCCAACCGTCTGCACCGTGGTCGGGGCCAGGCCCAACTATATGAAGGCAGGGCCGCTGCACGCCGAGCTGCGCGGGCTGGGGCTGCGGCAGGTGCTGGTGCACACCGGCCAGCATTACGGCGACGCCATGAGCGGCGTCTTCTTCCGCCAACTGGGCCTGCCCGAGCCGGATCACCACCTGGGCGTGGGCTCCGGCAGCCACGCCGAGACCACCGGCCGGGTGATGGCCGCCTTCGAGCGGGTGCTGCTGGCCGACCCGCCCGACCTGGTGGTGGTTGTGGGCGACGTGGACTCCACCCTGGCCGCCGCCCTGACCGCCCGCAAGCTGCACATCCCCGTGGCCCACGTGGAGGCGGGGCTGCGTTCCTTCGACGAGACCATGCCGGAGGAGATCAACCGCCGCCTGACGGACAGCCTCGCCAACCTGCTCTTCGCCTCGGAGCCCTCGGCCATGGGCAATCTGCGCCGCGAGGGCGTGGACATGGACCGGGCCCGGCTGACCGGCGACGTGATGCTGGAGAGTCTGGACCGCCACCTGGAATCCATCCGCTGCGCCTGCGCCGCCCGCGAACACGGGGTGGAGCCGGGGGGCTACGCCCTGTGCACCATCCACCGCCCCCACAACGTGGACACCCCCGAGGCCCTGACGGAAATCCTCAACCTGCTGGAGATGGTGGAGGGCCCCATCCTCCTGCCCCTGCACCCGCGCACCAAGAACAGGCTGGCGGCCTTCGATCTGGACGGGCGGCTGGCGGCCATACGCCACGTCCGCCCCGTCGAGCCCCTGCCCTACCTGGGCTTTCTGGACCTCATGCGCTCCTGCCGCCTGCTGCTCTCCGACTCCGGCTCGGTGCAGGCCGAGGCCTCCTGGTTCGACGCGCCCTGCCTCATCTGCCGCGAGAACACCGAGCGGCCAGTCTACGTGGAGGAAGGCACCACCACCCTGGTGGGCCGCGACCCGGACAAGCTGGCCGGGGCCCTGCGGGCCGTGGAGGCCGGGACCTACAAGCGCTCCACCCCGCGCGTCCGCGAGCTGGGCCGGGGCGTGGCCCGCTCCATGGCCGAGGGCGTGGCGGCCTTCCTGGGGCTGTAGCCATGCGCGTCTGCCTCGTCTCCCTGCATTGGCTGCTGAACCCGCTGCGCGAGGCGGGCCACGAGGCAATCTGCCTGGACGCCCCGGAGCGGGGCGACCTGCATGTGGCCGAAGCGTTGGAGCGGGAGGGGTTCAAGCCGGACGCCGTGGTGGTCTGCGAGCACCTGGGGCGGCGGTTCCTGCCGCGCGGGCTGGACGGGGTGGACTGCCCGGTGGCCTTCTGGGGGCTGGACACCCATCTCAACTTTTTCTGGCAGCGCAGGCTGGCCCCGCTTTTCGACCTGGTGCTGACCACCCAGCCCTCCTGGGTGGAGCCGCTGCGCCAGGCGGGCTCGCCCCTCGCGGAAAACCTGCCCTGGCTGGCCTTTTCCCGGCCCTGGCGGCCGTGGGCGGAGCGGACCTCCCTGGCGGCCTTCGTGGGGCGGCTCTCCGCCTACCGCCCGGCCCGTTCGGCCATGGTGGAGCTGCTGCAAAGCCGCTTCGACCTGGCCACCCACTCCGGCCTGCTGCTGCGCCAAGTGCAGGACGCCTACCTGGATGCCCGGCTGGTGCCCAACGAGACCATCGCGGCCGAGGCCAACATGCGCCTCTTCGAGGGCGCGGCCAGCGGCTGCCTGGTCTTTTCCCCGGCCGAGGCGGTGGATCAGGAGCTGTTTTTCGAACCGGGCGAGGAGTTCATCCCGTACCATCACGGCCTGGACCTGCTGCACGGCATGGAGTGGGCGCGGGCCAACCCGGACAAGGCCGAGGCCATGGGCCGGGCCGCCTGGGAGCGTTCCCGCGCCGACCACATGCCCGCCAACCGGGCCGCCCGGCTGGTGGAGCTTCTGGCCGGAACAACCGGCGGCCGCACGCGCGGGGCCGAGGCGGAGCGGCTGCTCCTGCTGGCCCGCATGGAAATGTGGCGCGGCGGACGGCGGGCGGACGACGCCGCCTCCCTGGCCCGCGAGCTGGCCGCCCGGCCGGACGACCCGGACTGCGCGGCCGGGCTGCTGTCCGTGCACGCCCTCACGGGGAAGATGGAACGCGGGCTGGCCACTGCCCGGGACGCGGCAGCCTCGGATGCCCTCTCCCGCCATCCGGAGTGCGCCCTGGCTGCCTCGGCCCTTTCCCAGCGCGCTGGCGACCCGGCCCTGGCCCGCTTCCTCCTGGAACGGCACCGGAGGCTGACCGGCCAGCCGCGCGCGGCCCTGCCGCAATCACCGCAGGAACTTTGGACCGCCTGGGCCGGGCTCATGCGCCGCGCCGGGCTCACCCACCGGCCCGGCTTCGCCTTCGACTCCGCCCGCCACCTGCCCGCCTGCCAGCTGGACTGCCTGGTGCTGGCCAACCAGGAGGACCCCGCCGACCGTGGCGCGGCCAAACGGCTGGAGGAAGCGCTGCGGCGTGTGCCGGGTTCGGACACCGTGCGTGCGGGGCTGTTGTCCGGCCTCAGCCTGCACCAACCGGACGACTGGCGTACGGGAATGGAGCTGGGGCTGGCCAATTTGCGCATTTTCCGGGTGGAGCAAGGGCTGGAGGAACTGGCCCTGGCCCGCGACACCGCCCGCGAGGCGGGGCGCGACGGAGCCTTTGCCAGCCGCCTGCGCGCAGCCGATCCCAGCGGCTCCATCCGCCGGGCCCTGACCTTGCTCCAGGCCGGAAGCTGACGGCCTCCATCCAAATACAAAACAAGGCCCCCGGCGCGTGAACGCCGGGGGGCATGCTGTCGTCCGGTGGGACGCGGGGGGTCAACTCGCCCCCTCGTCCTCCCAGTCGAAATCGTCCGGTTCGATGTAGCCGGTGTTCTCCGCGGCCACCTCCTGGGGCGACATCGCCCAGTACGGCATGCCGTCGGAAGTGCGGCGGACCTTGATGAATTCCTTCTGGCTCTTCTTGAGCTTGGTGGCGATGAGCACGTCCTCGCCGCCAATGTAGGCCCAGCAGCCGTAGGCCTTGATCTTCTGGCCCGGCATGGGGTCCAGCTGCTCCAGGGCCTCGCGCACGTAGTCCTCGGGCCCGAAGATGACCTTAACCGGCTCGCCGTCGGTGCGGTCCTCCATGATCAGGCCCATGCCCCGGGACATGCCCTCCATGGGAGTGACCTCGATGTACTCCTGGAAATAGCCCTTGATCTTGTCGAACTCGGCCGGGTCGTACATGGAGTCGAACTCGCTCCCCTTTTCCCAGCCGACCTTCCCGCCGGGGCCGGTGTCCCCGCCGCCACAGGCGGCCAACGTCAGGGTCAGGCAGGCGAACAGGAGAAGCAGGCGGCGCATGGATACCTCGCTTGGTTTGCTTAGTGCGGATTCACACATGAGGATAAGGTTTTTCCGCGCCAGTGCAAGCGGCCTGGCGGATTTCCGCAGGCCGCGCACGAAAAGACCCCGGAACCCAAGAGGGATTCCGGGGTCGCGTGGCGCTGGACGGCCTAGAGGGCTTCGCTGCAGATGCGGCGAACTGCCAGATTGGCCTCCCCCTCTTCAAGTTCCGGGCATGTCATCTCCAGCAGGCGGCGAACGAGCGCCTCCTCGTCGACCGCGTCGGAACGGTTGATCTGGGTCTGCACGGACTCGGGCGCGGGCTGCTTCTTGTGCTTCCTGGCCATGGCCATGTCGGTACCTCCGTTGTCGGGGCCTTCCCGGGTTGTTCTCATAAAACGAAAACCGGATTACAGCCTTGCCGTGACGAACCCGTTACCCCGGACGAACGGGGCGGTGACGTCTCGCGCGCCCATGGCGGGGCTGTACTTTCCGGCCGCCATTTGCGACAACCAGCCACCGCGAAGACGGGTTCTCGATTCTCATCCTAAACACATTTCTGCTGAGAAAACCAGATGCGGAAGATTATAATTGGCTTCCTGCTCCTGCTGGTGGCCCTGCCTCTGGCCCTGGACTGGGCCGTGGACCGGTGGACCGCCGACCGCGTGGAGGACTTCTGCTCCCATGTCCTGCTGGCCGACATCTCGGTGGGCCGGGCGGACGTGAGCCTGTTGAAGCGGGAGGCCGTGCTTTTGGACGTGGACGTGGACGCGCCCGGAGGCGGGAAAGCCCTGCGCCTGCCCCGCGTGGAAGCGGCGTTCGACCGGGCAAGCCTGGTGCGCCGGGGGCCTATGGTGCTGCGGGAGATTTTCCTGGAGCAACCGGCCGTCGTCCTGGACCATGGCCGGGCGCGCGGCCTTCGCGACCTGCTGCGCAACGCCTCCGCCGCGTCGAAGCTGCGCCGCCATTTGAACCTGGAGGGCGAAAGCCGTTTGCGCGTCGAGGCGGTCTACCTGGGCGCGGGCGAATTGCTGGCTTCCGGCAACGCCACCCTGGAGACACGCCCCAGGGCCGTGCAGCCGCCCCCCGACCGCCGCGACATGCGGCCCGTGGAACTGCTGCGGCTGGTACTGGCCGAACTCGACCGGGCCGCCGGTTTGGCCTTGGCGGAAGAGGCCCCCGAGTCCCCCAAGGAGAAGGCCGACCCTGCCCAGCCCCCTCCGGAAGGCGGCCAATCCACAGCCCCGGACCAGGAATAAGCCAAGCATGCCGAGGCGTTCGCCGACTATTGAACAGGTTCACGCCGACCGCGCGGTGAAAAAACTTGTTTTGCACATCCCCTTTTTTTTCGCAGTCAACGCGAGGCTCGAAGCAGAAGTCGCCTGTGGAAAATGGTGCGCTCCCCGTGCTGTAATGCAGAAATGACGGGCATACACGTTGTGTTTCCGCGACGCGACGTGCGATTCTTCTACCGTCTGTACAAAAAGCGGGTGGTGATGTAGTTCCTATTGCGTCCGACCTGCGCCGCGCTCTGCACCAACCGTCCACGTTCGTGGGTGAGCAGCCCGGCGGATCCGGGGCCCGGACACGAGGGGGGAAGGGAGCCGCGATGTTCGCGGTTTCAGACATCGGTCCGGGCCGGGGGCCCGGAAAGGACCGGCCCGCCTCGCGGCGGCCCCTGTACCCGGAAGGGCCACCCCTTCCGCGCAAACCATCGAATCGGGAACGCCATCGGGAGTTCATGCACGCCTCCGACGCCTGGGAACACCTACGGGGTCTGCAACCCGTCAGCCTCATCGACTGGAAGGGTCGCCACGCCGCGGTCCTCTTTTTCGGCGGGTGCAACCTGCGCTGCCCCACCTGCCACAACGCCGACCTGGCCTGGCGGCCGCAGATCCACCCCACCATCCACAAGCCCGACATCCTGGCCTTCATCAAAAAACGCCGCCACTGGCTTGACGGACTGGTGGTCTCCGGCGGCGAGCCCACCATCATCCCAGACCTGGCCCGGCTGCTGCGCGAACTGCGCGAGTACGGCCTTCCCGTGAAGTTGGACACCAACGGCCTGCGCCCCCACGTGGTGGAGGCCCTGCTGTCCGCCGGGCTTATCCAGGAAGCCTACGTTGACGTCAAAGGGCCATGGGCCAAATACCCCGAACTCACCGGCGGCGGCGCCAGCGCCGAGGAAGCCGAGGGTTGCCTCTCGGAAATCTTCGCCCTGACCAAACGCTTCCCCCGCGCCTTCACCTTCCGCACCACCAAGGTACCCCCGCTCGACGATTCCGACCTGGCCGCCGTTCGCGCCGCCCTGCCGGAAGGATTCGAGCTGACAGTACAAGATTACATCCCCCCCAGGAGGAGCAATGCCCAAACAGATCAAGAAGCGCGACGGATGCCTGGAGACCTGGTCCACGGAACGGATCGCCGGAGCCATCCTCAAAGCCCTCAAGGCCAGCGGCGTCAAGGACCCGCTCCTCTCCAAGCGTCTGGCCCGCAAGGTTGAGCAGAAGCTCGGCCTCGTCGAGGTCGCCGAGCAGGAACAGGTCCAGGACCTGGTCGAACAGGTCCTCATGGAGTCGCGCATGTACGATGTGGCCAAGCGCTACATCATCTACCGCGAACAGCGGCGGCAGCTCCGCGACCAGAAGCAGGCCTACGTCGATATCAAGCAGACCATCGACAACTACCTCACCAAGGCCGACTGGCGCGTCAATGAAAACGCCAACATGACCCACTCCTTCCAGGGGCTCATGCTGCACCTCTCCGGCACCGTGCAAGCCCGCTACGCCCTGGAGAAATACCCCGAGGAAATTCGCGACGCGCACGAGCACGGCTACTTCCACATCCACGACCTGTCCTTCGGACTGGCCGGGTACTGCGCCGGATGGTCCCTGCGCGACCTCCTGCTTGAGGGATTCAACCTGGAGGGCCGCTCCTGCGCCGGTCCCGCGCGCCATTTCGACTCCGTGCTGGGACAGATGAACAACTTCCTGGGCACGCTGCAAAACGAATGGGCCGGAGCGCAAGCCTTCAACAACGTGGACACCTACTTGGCGCCCTTCATCCGCCACGACGGACTGAACTACAAGCAGGTCCGCCAGGCCATGCAGAAGTTCGTCTTCAACCTCAACACCACCTCCCGCTGGGGCGGACAGTCCCCCTTCACCAACCTCACCTTCGACCTCAAGGCCCCCAAGCACATCGCCAAGGAAGGGGTCATCATCGGCGGCGAGATCCAGGACGCCACCTACGGCGAATTCCAAAAGGAAATGGACTGGATCAACAAGGCGTTCTTGGAAGTGATGCTGGAAGGCGACCACCACGGCCGCATCTTCTCCTTCCCCATCCCCACCTACAACGTCACCGAAGACTTCCCCTGGGACTCGGACATCGGCCAGCTCCTGCTCTCCATGACCGCCAAGTACGGCGCGCCCTACTTCCAGAACTTCATCAACTCCGACCTCGACCCCGAGGACGTCCGCTCCATGTGCTGCCGCCTGCAAATGGACCTGCGCGAACTGCGCAACAAGACCGGCGGCCTCTTCGGCGCGGGCGACCTCACCGGCTCCATCGGCGTTGTCACCCTCAACCTGCCCAAACTGGCCTACCTGGCCCAGGGCGAAGAGGACTTCCTGGACCTGCTCACCGAATACGCCGAAATGGCCAAGGACTCCCTTGAATTCAAGCGCAAGCTGGTCAACGACAACTTCGAGCGGGGCATGTTCCCCTGGACCAAGCGCTACCTGAAAAACGGCTACCAGGCCCACTTCTCCACCATCGGCCTGGTGGGCGGCCACGAGGCCTGCCTCAACCTCCTGGGCAAAGGCATCGAAACCGACGCCGGAACACGCATGATGGTCCGCGTGCTGGAACACCTGCGCGAGGTCACCTCCCGCTTCCAGGAAGAAACCGGGCACCTCTACAACCTCGAGGCCACCCCGGCCGAAGGCACCTCCTACCGCCTGGCCAAAATCGACAAGGGCCTCTACGAATCCATCCACGCCTCGGGCAACGGCACCCCCTACTACACCAACTCAACCGCCCTGCCCGTGGGCGAAACCAACGACGTCTTCATGGCCCTGGACCACCAGAACAAGCTGCAGCCCCTCTACACCGGCGGCACCGTGTTCCACTCCTACCTGGGCGAAGCCGTCACCGACACCGAAGCCCTGAAAAACTTCATCGTCAAAGCCTTCACCAAAACCAAGATTCCCTACCTCTCCATCACCCCCACCTTCTCCATCTGCAAAGAACACGGCTACATCGCGGGCGAACACTTCCAATGCCCCACCTGCGGCAAAGAGTCCGAAGTATTCACCCGCATCGTGGGCTACTACCGCCCCGTCAGCCAGTGGAACAAAGGAAAACAAGCCGAATACATGGACCGCATCGTCTTCGCCGACGTCACCGGCGACATCTCCGCGGACATGATCTGCTAGAAGGCGGGATTACAGGCTGAAAGAAAAGGGCGTGGCGGTGCTTAGCACCGCCACGCCCTTTTTCATTGGAAAAGAAGAAGAGGAGGAGGAAGAAAAGATTTCGCCTTCGGCGACCAGGGCCTGCTCGGCCCTGGACCGAGGCAAACTACCTTTGCATGTGTATTCGCGGGATGGCGCGCGTCAGGGGGACATGCGGGAGGACCCCGGCGAACAGGCGATTGGGGGCTACCGATGCCGGTTCACCACTGCCCCGGCGCTTGGCTGCGGATGCGTCGAACGCGGGATTGGGCGGCGGTCCCCGGCCAGCCTCGTTCCCCGCACCACGCCCCCGAGCGAAGCGAGCGATGAAAAGTTTTGAATGATAAGAGGGGGTCTGGGGGAGAGAAGGAAACTTTTCCAAAAGTTTCCTTCTCTCCCCCGGGATTCAGCTCTTTCCTACCCCTCGACCAGTTCGACCAGCTTGTTCAGGGCCGCGTCGATTTGTTCGGGCTGGTTGCCGCCGGCCTGGGCCATGTCGGGACGGCCGCCGCCGGAGCCGCCGATGAGGGCGGCGACTTCCTTGATGAGGGAGGGTGCGGTGAAGCGGTCGTGGAGGTCTTTGGAGACGTAGAGGATGAGGGAGGCCTTGTCCTCGCCCTGGGGGGAGGCCAGGCAGGCGATGCCCGAGGGCAGTTTGGAGCGGATGTCGTCCATCTGTTCGCGCAGGACCTTGACCGAGGGGGCGTCCACCTTGGCGGCCAGGACCTTGGTGCCGTTGACCTCGCGCAGGTCGTCCATGAGGCTTTTGCCTTCGCCGGACAGGAGCTTGGCCTGGAGGCGCTCGTTTTCCTTTTGCAGGGAGCGGGTTTCGCCGCGCAGGGCCTGGACCTTGTCGGCCACGTCCAGGGGGTTGGACTTGAGTTGGGCCGCGGCCTTGGTCAGCTCGTCGCGCATGGACTGGGCCTGGTGCAGGGCGTTTTCGCCTGTGGCGGCCTCGATGCGGCGGACGCCGGCGGAGACGCCGGATTCCGAGAGGACGAGGAAGAGTCCGGCCTGGCCGGTGGAGCCGAGGTGGGTGCCGCCGCACAGTTCCATGGACACGCCGGGGACCTCCACCACGCAGACCTCGTCGCCGTATTTTTCCCCGAACAGGGCGGTGGCTCCCTTGGCCTGGGCGTCTGCCGCGGACATGATCTCGCGGGCCACGGGCAGGTCTTGAAGGATGGCGCGGTTGACCCGCAGTTCCACGTCCCGCAGTTCCTCGGGGCTCATGGCGGAGATGTGGGTGAAGTCGAAGCGCAGCCGATCGGGGCCGACCAGGGAGCCCGCCTGCTTGACGTGCTCGCCCAGGACCTCGCGCAGGGCGGCGTGCAGGAGGTGGGTAACGGTGTGGTTGCGCGCGGTCGCCTGGCGTCGGAGGGCATCCACGTTGAGGGTGGCCTTCTGGCCCTGGATGAGTTCGCCCTCGTTGACGAAGACCTTGTGCACGATGAGGTTGTCGCTGGGGCGCTGGGTATCCAGCACGTCGGCGTCGCCGGTGATGGAGTCGATGGTGCCCCGGTCGCCCATCTGGCCGCCGGACTCGCCATAGAAGGGGGTCTTGTCGAAGACGGCCCAGCCGCCATGGCCCTGGAGCAACCGCTCCACCGGCTCGCCCGACTCGTCCAGCAGGGCGTCGGTGGAGGCGTCGGCGGCGAGGCGGTCGTAGCCCAGGAACTCGTTGTGGTGGCCGGTCTCCAGCAGATGCTTGAAGAGCACCGAGGCGTCGGACTCGCCCGAGCCCTTCCAGGCGGCCTTGGCGCGTTCGCGCTGCTTCTGCATGGCCTGCTCGAAGCCGGGCTGATCCACGGTGAAGCCTCGCTTCTCGGCCACGTCCAAAACGATGTCGATGGGGAAGCCGTAGGTGTCGTAGAGCATGAAGGCGGTCTCGCCGGGGACCTCGGAGGCGCCTTTCTTCTCCAGCTTGCCCAGCTCCTGGTCGAGGATTTCCAGCCCCTTGTCCAGGGTCTTGGCGAAGCGCTCCTCCTCCTCGCGCACCACGCGCGCGGTGAAGGAGATGCCCTCCTCCATTTCCGGGTAGGCCTCGCCCATGGCCCGGGCGACTTCCTCGCAGACCCGGAAGAGGAAGGGGTCGCTCAGGCCCAGGAACTTGCCGAAGCGCAGGGCGCGGCGGATGAGGCGGCGCAGCACGTAGCCCCGCCCTTCGTTGGAGGGCATCACGGCGTCGGGGATGAGGAAGGCGGCGGCCCGGGCGTGGTCGGCGATGACCCGCAGGGCGGTGTCGGTCTCCTCGTCGCCGTCCTTGTACTTCACATCGGCTAGGTTCGCGGCGAAGCCGATGATGCGCTGGAAGAGGTCGGTGTCGTAGTTGGAGAAGACGCCCTGGCAGACCGCGGCGATACGCTCCAGACCCATGCCGGTGTCGATGGAGGGCCGGGGCAGGTTGACCCGCTCGCCGGGGCCCACCTGGTCGTACTGCATGAAGACCAGATTCCAGATTTCCAGGTAGCGGTCGCACTCGCACACGCCGATGCCGCAGTCCGGGCCGCAGGCGTGCTCCGCGCCCTGGTCGTAGTGGATTTCGGAGCAGGGGCCGCAGGGGCCGGTGTCGCCCATGGACCAGAAGTTGTCCTTGTCGCCCAGGCGGTAGATGCGCTCCGGCGGCACCCCGGCCTCGGACCGCCAGAGTTCATCCGCCTCGTCGTCGTCGGTGTAGATGGTGATGTAGAGGCGCTCGGCGGCCAGGCCCAGCTCGGCGGTGCAGAACTCCCAGGCGTAGCGGATGGCCTCGGCCTTGAAGTAGTCGCCGAAGGAGAAGTTGCCCAGCATCTCGAAGAAGGTGTGGTGGCGCGCGGTGCGGCCCACGTTCTCCAGGTCGTTGTGCTTGCCGGACACGCGGAGGCACTTCTGCGAGGTCACGGCGCGCGGGGTGTCGCGCTTCTCCTGGCCCAAAAAGGCCTTCTTGAACTGCACCATGCCCGCGTTGGTGAAGAGCAGGCTGGGGTCCTCGCGGGGAATGAGCGGGGCGGACTTGACCACCTCGTGCCCGCGGGAGGCGAAGAATTCAAGGAATCGGCTGCGGATTTCGTTGGCCGTAAGCATAGTCTTCCTCTAGGTATCGAAACGTGCTTGGCTAGGGGACGCGGAAAAAAAGGGGCGGCCGCGCGGACCGCCCCCAAATCTTCAGTTCGGCGGAGTCAGGACTGCTCGGCCTCGGCCGTGGCATCGGCAGCCGCCTCGGCGGGTTCGTCCTCGGCCATGCCCAGGTGGGCCAGCAACTCGCCCTCGATGCGGGCGGCCAAGTCCGGGTTCTCGGCCAGCATCTGGCGGACGTTGTCCTTGCCCTGGCCCAGCCGCTCGTCGCCGTAGGCGTACCAGGCCCCGGCCTTGTCCACCACGCCGTGGTCCACGCCCAGGTCCAAAAGCTCGCCCAGGCGCGAGATGCCCGTGCCGTACAGGATGTCGAAGTTGGCCTCGCGGAACGGCGGGGCCAGCTTGTTCTTGACCACCTTCACTCGGCAGCGGATGCCGTAGGCCTCCTCCTGGTTCTTGAGGCTCTGGATGCGGCGGATATCCAGGCGCAGGGAGGCGTAGAACTTCAGCGCGTTGCCGCCGGTGGTGGTCTCGGGGTTGCCGTAGCCCATGGTGCCGATCTTCATGCGGATCTGGTTGATGAAGACAACCCCGCAATTGGACTTGTGGATGGAGCCGGTGAGTTTGCGCAGGGCGTGGGACATGAGCCGCGCCTGGCCGCCCACCTGGGTCTCGCCCATGTTGCCCTCCAGCTCGGCCTGGGGGATGAGGGCGGCCACGGAGTCCACCACCACCAGGTCCACCGCGCCGGAGCGCACCAGCATGTCGGCGATATCCAGGGCCTGCTCGCCGTAGTCTGGCTGGGAAATGAGCAGCTCGTTGACGTTCACCCCCAGGCGGCGGGCGTAGTTCACGTCCAGGGCGTGCTCGGCGTCGATGAAGGCGGCCGTGCCGCCTTTTTTCTGCGCCTCGGCGATGAGGTGCAGGGCCAGGGTGGTCTTGCCGCTGGATTCCGGGCCGTAGATTTCGGAGACGCGGCCGCGCGGCACGCCGCCCACGCCCAGGGCCATGTCCAGGCCGATGGAGCCCGAGGGAAAGACGGGCACCTTCTGGTGGGCGTTGTCGTCGAACTTCATGATGGAGCCCTGGCCCCATTTGCGCTCGATGGTGGTCAGGGCGGTCTTCAGCGCGTCGCGCCGATTTTCTTGCGGATTGGCTTTGGAGGCGGCTTTGCGCGCCATGTCGGTTCTCCCTTGGGGATGCGGATTGGTGGGCACGTGTTTAGCAGAAGCGGACAGGCTGGGCAAGGCGGCGGGAACCGCGCTCCGCGGTGGTTTCCCCGGGCAGGCATTCCATGTATACGGTAGGCCATGTTCCAGTTGCTGAAGCTCCTTGGCCGCAAGGCGGGCGCGCCTCCGGGCCGGGCCGAGTACGTTGGCCGCGACTGGGGCGTGGCCCCGCGCCTGGAGGTCCTGCGTTACGGGCCGGAGGGTGGCGAGTTGCGGCGGGAACAGCTCCCCGACGCCGAGCGCCTGCATCCGCCGGAAGGCGGCGTGACCTGGTGCCGGGTGCGGGGGCTGGCGGACCTGGAGCTGGTCAAGAATACAGCCGCCCTGCTGGACCTGCATCCCCTGCTGGTGGAGGACGCCCTGAACACCACCCAGCGGCCCAAGCTGGAGCAGGACGGCGACCGCGTTTTCGCGGTGATGCCCCTGTACGGTTTGGACATGGAGGAGGGCCTGACCCGGCAGCAGGTCAGCCTGGCCCGCCGGGGGAACCTGGTGATCACTTTCGAGGAGGGCGACGCCCCGGCCCTGGACGGCGTGGCCGAGCGCATCCTGCGCGGTACGGGCCGCATCCGCGCTTCCGGCCCGGACTACCTGCTCCTGGTCATGCTGGACACGGCCGTGGATTCGGCCAGGGTGGTGGTGGCCTCCCTGGCGGAACGCTCCGAGCTGGTGGAGGAGCGCATCATGGACAAGGCGGACGAGGACACCCTGCGCTCCATCCACGACCTCAAGCGCGACCTGCTCTTTCTGCTGAACGGGTTGCGGCCGCTGCGGGAGATCGTGGCCCGCTTCGGGGACGAGGCCGAAGCCAACCATTTCGGCCGCCACTACCTGCGCGACGTGCGCGAGCACGCCGCCTCCCTGGTGGAGGCGGCCCAGGCCCTGCGCGAAAACCTCACCTCCATGATGGAAGCCACCCTGTCCACCATCGGGCTGCGGCAGAACGAAGTCATGCGCACCCTGACGGTCATCGCCACCATCTTCATCCCCCTGACCTTCATCGTCGGCGTGTACGGCATGAACTTCGAGATCATGCCGGAACTGACCTGGCCCTGGGGCTACCCCGCTGTGCTCTTGCTCATGGCGGGCGTGGTCGCCGGCCTGGTCATCTGGTTCCGCCACAGACGCTGGCTGTGACCCAAAACCCAAAGGAGCCCCATGCTCAAGAAGCCCGGCGAAGCCAAATTCAAATTCTGTCCCCTGCTCAAGACCAGCGACGACAAGCTCAAGTTCTGCCAGGGCCCGGACTGCATGATGTGGCGCTACGCCGATCCGGCCGCCACCGAGGCGGACTCCCCGGGCTACTGCGGCCTGGCCGGAACCCCGGTACGGCTGTCGGACTAGGGGACGGGGAGCCGTCGTGCGCTTCGGGGAACGACCCGGGCGGCTGGTCATCCAGGCCAACTGCCAGGGGGAGCTGCTCTTGCGCCTGCTGCGCGCCTCGCCCGGCTTCGACGAGGCCTGGCGGGCGGAACTGTACACCAACTACCGCCGCCAGCCCGTTCCGGACGAGTCCCTGGCCCGCTGCGACCTTTTTCTCTATCAGCACCTGGGGCCCGAGTGGGGGGAGCTGTCCTCGGCCGCCCTGCTGGACAAGCTGCCCCGCTCCGCCCGGGCCGAGTGCATCCCGGCCATGTTCTTCATGCACCCCTGGCCGCTGTGGTGCTCCGACCCGGACTTCGACTACTCCGACCGGCTGCTGGACGCCTTGCTGGCCCGTGGGCTGTCCCCGGCCGAGGCCCTGCACATGGCCCTGCGCACGGACATCGCCAAGCTCGCCGACCTGGACGAGGGCCCTGCCCGCTCCCTGGAAATGGAACGGGAGAAGGAGGAGCGGACCTCCATCAAGTACCTGGACTTCGTGCTGGCCAACTGGAGGGAGGAGCAGCTCTTCCGCACGATCAACCACCCCCGTTCCAGGGTCTTGCGGCTGGTGGCCGAGCCGGTGCTTGGCTGGCTGGGCCTGCCGCCCCTGCCGGACTCCGCCTACAACGCGGCGGATCAAGCCCTGGCCGGGCTGGACCTGCCCGTCCACCCCCAAGTGGCCGAGCGCGAGAAACTGGCCTGGGCCGGACGGGAGACGCGCTTCAACGTCTACGGCGCGCCCATGACCTACGAACGGTTCGCCTTCCACTACCTGGCCTGCAAGGAAGCGGGGGAAACGGACTTCGACGCCTGGCTGCGGGTGGCGGCGAGGCGGGAAACGGCGTCACAATGAGGCCGCATTCTTCCCGTACCATGGCCAAACGCGCTGCTTGGTGCGCAAGACTGGTAAAAATCTTGGAAATCGCGTAACCAACACGGCCAAGCTCCCGACGGAACGACTATGAACGCCAACGGCACCAGATGTCCCCACTGCGGCAGCAGGGAGTTCTGGCCCTCCCGACGACGCGCCCTGGAGCGCATCCTCGGCCGTGGTCTGCCCTACCGGCCCTTCCGCTGCCGGGCCTGCCTGCGCCGCTACCTGCAGCCCAAGCCGTGGCTCAAACCGGCCTTGGCGCTGCTGGTCCTGTTGCTGGTGGCCGGGGGCGGCGCCTTTCTGGCCCTGGGTCCGCTGGGCGTGGGCCAGTCCGATGACCGGCCCGCCGAGGCCGATCGGCCGCTGGCCGCAGCCCCGGATCCCGCGCCCGAACAACTGGCCGCCCCGCCGGGAGCCGATCCGGACAAGCCCATGCCCAAACCCGCGCCCGAGCCGGAACCCGCTCCGCCCGCTCCCGAGGAGCCCGCCGCCGAAGCCGCTCCTTCGCCTGAGGACCCGGACGCCGGCCGGGTGCGCCTCTTCCGCCTCCACCTCAACGTGGTTCCGGAGGACACGGGATGACCGCGCGCGCCGCCGCCTGTATCTGCCTGCTGCTTCTGCTCCTGCCGTCCGCCGCCCGGGCGGGGCTTGTGACCGATTTCTCCGCCCGCCAGGAGGACGACCGGGTGATGTTCGACTTCGGCGTGTCCAGCGAAGCGGAACAGGTCCGCGTGGGCCTGCTGCTGCGCCTTGGCCAGACTCTGCTGGACCCGGCGGAGCTCCATCTGGAAGGCGACCTGGGCGAGATTTCCCCCGGACCGGACAAGCGCATCGTCTGGAATGTTCTGCGGGACTTCCCCGAGGGGCTGTCCGGCCCCCTAAGCGGGGAGCTGCGGGCCCCGGACCTGCTTCGTGAGCCCGTGGCGGGCATGCGCTTCGTGCGCGTGCAGGGGGACTGCTTCGAGATGGGCTGCGGCCCCTGGTTCCCCTACTGCGAGCAGGACGAAAAACCGGTCCATCCAGTCTGCCCCGACGATTTCCTGCTCTCGGTCACGCCCGTGACCCGGGCGCAGTTCGCCCCCTTTCTCAACCAGACCGGACGCACTGCGGGCGACTATCCCGGACTGGCCATCCGCGACGGCGACTGGGTGGTGCTGCGCGACCCGGAGGCCCCGGCCACCGGCGTCTCCCGGGTGGTTGCCATGGCCTACGCGGCCTGGCTGTCGCAGGAGAGCGGCCGCACCTACACCCTGCCCACCGAGGCGCAGTGGGAGTACGCCTGCCGCTCCGGCGGCCGCCGCTTCGGTTACGGCACCCCCACCGGCCGCCCCCAGGACGGGCTGGACGCGCAATGGCGCACCCCCTCCCGAGCCAACCTGCTCGGGGTGGAGGGCATGTCCGGCGGGGTCTGGGAGTGGACCGCCGGGGCCTACGTTTCCTACCCCAAGCCGGACCAGACCGACCCGGACCTGAACGGCGTGCTGCGCGGCGGGCGGGACGGCTCCTACGTGCGCAACGCCCGCTGTTTCAACCGCTACGACCGCGCCCCCGGCCGGGGCGGCGCCACCACCGGCTTCCGCCTGGTGGCCGCTCCGTAGTCCCCGCCTCCCGACCGCCTCCACCCCCGCCGCACTCCGCCCGGGAGGTGATAAATTGGGCCACCCCCTTTCACAGGCCACTGGCCTCGTGGTATCACCAGTCCCGAATGCCCGACTTCCGTGGTCTTTCGCCGGACCGGCTTCCACGGAGGCCTATGGCCGACCGGAACGGCGCGCCAAGCTGGAAAACCCGCCAGGGGGAACGATATGAGCCAGGACCTGCAGCACCTCATCGAGCGCATCCACGCCGAGGGCGTGGCCAAGGCCGAGGCCGAGGCCGAGGAGATCGTGGCCGGGGCCCGCAAGAAGGCCGCCCGCATCGTCCGTGAGGCCGAGGACAAGGCCCGCGACATCAAGGAACGCGCCGAGGAGGAATCCAAAATCTTCGAAGAGCGCTCCCGCCGGACCCTGGAGCAGGCCGCCCGCGACCTGCTCATCTCCGTGGGACGCGGGGTGGAGCACATCATGGACGGCCTTGTGGCCGAGGCCGTGACCAGGGCCATGGACGACGACACCGTGCGCGACATGCTGCGCAACCTCACCGAGCGCTGCGCCCTGGGCCAGGGGCAGGACATCGCCGTGCTGGTCAGCCCCGAGGAGGAGAAAGAGCTGATCTCCTTTTTCGCGGACATGTACCGCGACAAGATGCGCCAGGGCATCGAGCTGCACACAGACCAGGACATCCTCAAGGGCTTCCGCGTCTCCTTCAAGAACGACTCGGTCTACCTGGACTTCACCGACGAGGCCGTGGCCGAGGCGCTGTCAGCCTTCCTGCGCCCGCATCTGGCCGAGATCGTTTCCCACGCCGCCCAGGCACGGCAGCGCGCCGAGGAGGCCTGCAAGGTAGTGGAATGCCCCCCTCAGGAGGACCAGGAGGAACGCGGGGGGGACGAGGGCTAGATGGCGCTCTACTACCTGGCCGCCTCCCTGCCGCACCTGGTTTTCGGCCAGCCTCCGCCCTTCGGCCTGGGGACCTTCCGGTTCCGCCTTGGCGGCCAGTTGACCGAATCCCAAGAGCGCGACCTCTCCCTGGTGCTGCGCGGGGAACCCGGCGGCGGCGACCCCTTCGTGGACGAATGGTTCGACGCCCGGGAGCAGGTTCTCGACGCCGTGTCCCGCGCCCGGGTGCGCCGCGCCTGCGCCCTGGACGAGGATTGCCCCCAGCTGGCCAGGGGCTCCAGTTCCCTGGTGGCGCGCAGGGCCGAGGCCGCCTTTGACCAGGACACCCCCCTGCGCGCCGAGGAGGAGCTGGACCGGCTGCGCTGGCGGCTTCTGGACGAAATGACCGTCAACCGGGACTTCGAGTTCCGGGCCGTGCTGGCCTTCGCCGCCAAGCTTTCCATTTTGCTGCGCTGGCACGCCCTGGACGGGCAGCGGGGCCGCGAGACGGTGGAAGCCGTCATCGACGCGGCCGCCGAAGAAGTGAGGATATCCCCATGAGCGAGAACGCGGGCCGGCTGGTCGGAGTCAACGGCAACATGCTGACCGTGGCCTTCGAGCATCCCGTCATCCAGAACGAGGTGGCCTTCGCCCAAGTGGGCGAGGAACGGCTCAAGTCCGAGGTCATCCGCGTGCGAGGCCGCTACGCCGACCTGCAGGTGTTCGAGGACACCAAGGGGCTGCGGGTGGGCGACCGCGTGGAGTTCACCAACGAGCTGCTCTCCGTGGAGCTGGGCCCGGGCCTTTTGTCCCAGGTATTCGACGGCCTGCAGAATCCCCTGCCCCGGCTGGCCGAGGAATCCGGCTTTTTCCTGCGGCGCGGTCTGTACCTGAACGCCCTGGACACCGAAGCCAAGTGGCCCTTCACCCCCACGGCCCGGGAAGGAAGCGAGCTCCGCGCAGGGGATTTCCTGGGCTGGGTGCCCGAGGGCATGTTCGAGCACAAGATCATGGTGCCCTTCGACCTGCCTGGCAAGCTGGCCGTGGAGTGGTTGGCCGAAGCGGGCGACTACGCCATCACCGAGCCCATCGCCACCCTGCGCGACGAGAAGGGCCGGGAGCACCAGGCCAAAATGCTGCGGATGTGGCCCATCAAGATTCCCATCCGCGCCTACGCCGAGCGGCTGCGGCCCACCGAGCCGCTGGTGACCAAGGTGCGCATCATCGACACTTTCTGCCCGGTGGCCCGGGGCGGGGTGTACTGCACCCCCGGCCCCTTCGGCGCGGGCAAGACCGTGTTGCAGCAGATCACCTCCCGCCACGCCGAGGTGGACGTGGTCATCATCGCCGCCTGCGGCGAGCGCGCTGGCGAGGTGGTGGAGACCATCCGCGAGTTCCCCGAGCTGACCGACCCGCGCACCGGCAAGAGCCTCATGGAGCGCACCCTCATCATCTGCAACACCTCCTCCATGCCCGTGGCCGCGCGCGAGGCCAGCGTGTACACCGCCGTGACCATCGCCGAGTACTACCGGCAGATGGGGCTCAACGTCCTGCTGCTGGCCGACTCCACCTCCCGCTGGGCCCAGGCCCTGCGCGAGATGAGCGGACGGCTGGAGGAAATCCCCGGCGAAGAGGCCTTCCCCGCCTACCTGGAGTCGGTCATCGCCTCCTTCTACGAGCGCGGCGGCGTGGTCCGGCTACGCGACGGCTCGCTGGGCTCGGTGACCATCGGCGGCACGGTGTCGCCCGCGGGCGGCAACTTCGAGGAGCCGGTCACCCAGGCCACCCTGAAGGTGGTGGGGGCCTTCCACGGCCTCTCCCGCGCCCGCTCCGACGCCCGCCGCTACCCCGCCCTGGATCCCCTGGACAGCTGGTCCAAGTACGCCCCGGTGGTGGACCCGGACAAGGTGGCCACCGGCGACCGCTTTCTGCGCCAGTCCAACGAGGTGGGCCAGATGATGAAGGTGGTCGGCGAGGAGGGCACCTCCATGGAGGATTTCCTCATCCACCTCAAGGGCGAGTACCTGGACGCGGTCTACCTGCAGCAGGACGCCTATCACGAGGTGGACGGCGCCTCCCCCGCCGAACGGCAGCGCTACGTCTTCGACCGCCTGCACTCCATCCTGACCACGGACATGGAGTTCTCCGACAAGAACGAGGCGCGGGCCTTCTTCCAGCGGCTGACCCAGGCCACCCGCGACTGGAACCGCGCCCCCTTCGAGTCGGACGACTTCAAGGACCTGGAGCGAAAAGTGGAGGACATGGTCGCGGAGGTGGCCAGCTATGCGTAGGGTCTATCACCGCATTGAGCAGATCGCCGGCAACGTGGTCATCGTGGAGGCCACCAACGTGGCCTACAACGAGCTGGCCAGGGTGACATCCACCCGGGGCACCTCCCTGGCCCAGGTCATCCGGCTGGAGGGCGACCGCGTCTACCTGCAGATATTCGCCGGGTCGCGCGGCGTGGCCACCGACTCCAAGGTGCAGTTCCTGGGCGAGGGCATGCGCACCGCCTTCTCCCACAACCTGCTGGGCCGGGTGTTCGACGGCGCGGGGCGCCCCCGCGACCGGGGCCCGGAAATCCGCGAGAACCCCACCCCTATCGGCGGTCCGTCGGTCAATCCGGTGCGGCGCGTCATCCCCCGCAACATGGTGCGCACCGGCATCCCCATGATCGACATCTTCAACACCCTGGTGGAATCGCAGAAGCTGCCCATCTTCTCGGTGGCGGGCGAGCCGTACAACCAGCTCCTGGCCCGCATCGCCCTGCAGGCCGAGGTGGACGTCATCATCCTGGGCGGCATGGGGCTAAAGCACGACGACTACCTCTTCTTCCGCGACCACCTGGAGGAGCACGGAGCGCTGTCCCGCTCGGTGATGTACGTGCACACCGCGGCCGAACCCACGGTGGAGGCCCTGCTGGTGCCGGACATATCCCTGGCCGTGGCCGAAAAGTTCGCCCTGGAGGGCAAGCGGGTGCTGGCCCTGCTCACGGACATGACCAACTACGCCGACGCCATGAAGGAGATCGCCATCACCATGGAGCAGATCCCCTCCAACCGGGGCTACCCCGGCGACCTCTACTCCCAGCTGGCCTCCCGCTACGAGAAGGCCGTGGACTTCGAGGGCGCGGGCTCCATCACCATCCTGGCGGTCACCACCATGCCCGGCGACGACGTCACCCATCCGGTGCCGGACAACACCGGCTACATCACCGAAGGGCAGTTCTACCTGCGCGGCGGCCGCATCGAGCCCTTCGGCTCGCTGTCGCGCCTCAAGCAGCAGGTCAACGCGGACACCCGCTCCGACCACCGCACCATCATGAACGTCATGATCCAGCTCTACGCCTCCTACAAGGAAGCGCTGGAGAAGCAGTCCATGGGCTTCCGCACCACGGACTGGGACCGCAAGCTGCTCAAGTACGGCCGCCGTTTCGAGGACGAGATGATGGACCTCTCGGTGAATCTTCCCCTGGAGCGCGCCCTGGATCTGGGTTGGAAAATCCTTGGCGACTGCTTCCTGCCCGAGGAGACCGGCATCCCCTCCTCCCTCATCGAGGAATACTGGCCGCGCGAACGCGAGGCCGCCACGCGGGATGAGGAACCGGCGGAGACGGCGGAGGAGGGGGCCTAGCCCCACGGAGGCGTCCCCATGGCCAAGATCAAGTTCACCAAGAACGAACTGAAGAACCAGCGCGACGCCCTGGCTCGCTACCGCCGGTTCCTGCCCACGCTGCAGCTCAAGAAGCAGTCGTTGCAGAACGAGGTGCGCAACCTCCGCCGCATCATGGAAGAAAAGGAGAAGGAGGAGCGAGGCGCGCTGGAGCGCATGGACTCCTGGGTACGTCTCTTCTCCGAGGATTTCGACTTCACCCCCTTCGTCCGGCCGGAGCGGGTGGAAACCGGCCGTGGCAACATCGTGGGCGTGCGCATCCCCCTCCTCAAAGAGGTCCGCTTCCCCGAAGCCCACCCCGACTACCGAGAAACCCCGGCCTGGGTGGACGAAGGCGTGCGCACCCTGCGCCACCTCATCACCCTGCGCCTGGAGCGCATGACCCTTGAGCGGCAGTACGAGTTGCTGAACGAGGAGTTGACCACCACCACCCAGCGGGTGAACCTTTTCGAGAAGGTCAAGATTCCCGAGTGCCTGGAAAACATCCGGCGCATCAACATCTTCCTGGGCGACGAGCAGACCGCGGCCGTTGCCCGCTCCAAGATCGCCAAGGCCAAAATGCGCGAAAGGGAGACCGCCTCGTGATCGTGCCCATGCGCAAGCTCCTGCTCCTGTGCCGCCGGGACGACCGCGACGAGGTCATGGTGGGCCTGCGCCGCCTTGGCGCGGTGCACCTGGAGCCGTCACGCGAGCCCCACGGCGACGGCCTGGAAGGGGCCTCCTCCTGGCTGGCCCACGTGGAAGGGGCTTTGCGGGCCATGCCCCTTTCCTCCAGCGCCCGGCCCTCGGGACAAGACGCCCGCACCGTGGTGGAGCGTGTCTGGACCCTGGTC
Source organism: Desulfohalovibrio reitneri (assembly GCF_000711295.1). Lineage (NCBI taxonomy): Bacteria > Pseudomonadati > Thermodesulfobacteriota > Desulfovibrionia > Desulfovibrionales > Desulfovibrionaceae > Desulfohalovibrio > Desulfohalovibrio reitneri. Next base: position 1,693,240 of record NZ_JOMJ01000003.1, read on the forward strand.
AACCGCCGCGAACACCTCCTTGAGGAGCGCGCCGGCCTGGCCGCCGAACGTCGCAGGGCGGAGCGGCTGGGCGACTTCGACCCCGGCCTGGCCCGGGAACTTGAATCCAAGGGCGTTGTGGTCCGCTTCTTCCACGGTCCGCCCAAAAAGCTCCCGCCCAAGCCGGACGAGGGCCTCATCCTGCGCCTGCTCACCCAGGATTCCGACGGCACGGACTACGCCCTGGTGGGCCGCCGCGAACCCGGAGAACACGAGACCCCGGACGCCGTGTCCGTGCCCATGCCCGAGCTGTCCCTCTCCGCCATCGACCGCCTCATGGCGGATACCGACGAGGAGTTGGCGCGCATCGACACCCACCTTCGTGAGCACGCCGGAGACCGGCCCGTGGTGGCCGCGCTGCGCGACGAGGCCGCCTCCCACCTGCACTACCTGCGCATGCGCGAGTCCATGGACCGCTTCGACGAGGCGGGCGGCCTGGCGGCCATCTCCGGATGGATTCCCGTTGAGCGCGAGGGCGAACTGCGCGCGGCCGCGGCCGAACATGGCTTCGGCCTGGAACTCTCCGATCCCCCGGCCGACGAGGAACCGCCCACCCTCATCCGCAATCCCCGCTGGGTGCGGCCCATCCAGGCGGTCATGGACATGATCGGCGTGGTCCCCGGCTACCGGGAAATCGACTTCTCCGCCGCCTTCCTGCTCTTCCTCTCCCTGTTCTTCGCCATGCTGGTTGGCGACGCGGGCTACGGCACGCTCTTTCTGGGCCTCACCTTCCTGGGCCGCAAGCTGGCCGGACACAAGGTGCCCTCCCGCGTCTTCTCCCTGCTCACCGTCATGAGCTGCGCCACCATTGTCTGGGGCGCGCTCACCGGCACCTACTTCGGCCTCACCGCCCTGCCCGGCCCCCTGCGCTCCCTGCGCGTCGACTGGCTCACCGGACCCGGCTCGGACCACAACGTCATGCTGCTGTGCTTCATCATCGGCGCGGTCCACCTCACCCTGGCCCACCTCTGGAACCTGGTCCGCTTCTTCCCGGATCTGCGGTTCCTGGCCCAGCTGGGCTGGATCGCCACCACCTGGGCCATGTTCTTCGCCGCCCGGGCCATGGTCCTGCTCGAACCCTTCCCCCAGGCCATGCTCTGGGTCCTGGCAGCCGGCGTGGCCCTCATCGTCGTCTTCATGACCCCGCCCTCGCGCCTGAAAAGCGAGTGGTTCAACCACGTCATGTTCCCCCTCAACCTCATCGGCAACTTCGTGGACGTGGTCTCCTACGTGCGCCTCTTCGCCGTGGGCGCGGCCACCCTGGCCGTGGCCGCCGCCTTCAACAACATGGCCGTGGGCGACGGCGTCTCCGGCCCCCTCGGGGCCCTGCTGGCCGCCCTCATCCTCTTCCTGGGCCACAGCCTCAACATCCTGCTGGCCATGATGGGCGTGCTGGTCCACGGCGTGCGCCTCAACACCCTGGAATTCGCCAACCACCTGGGCCTGCAATGGAAGGGACGCAAATTCGACCCCTTCCGCGAACACAACAAGACAACCGATTGAGCCAACAAAGGAGACGGACATGGACATCCTCATGAGCGCCGCGCTGGGCAAGGCCGGAGCAGCCGCCGCACTGGGCTTCGCCGCCCTCGGCTCGGCCATCGGCATCGGCACCGCGGGCATGGCCGCCATCGGAGCCTGGAAAAAAGCCTACCTCCAGTCCAAGGCCGCGCCCTTCATCCTCATCGCCTTCATCGGCGCGCCCCTCTCCCAGACCATCTACGGCATGATCCTCATGAACGTCATGAACGGCATGGTCGATCAGGCCGTGGCCGCCTCCCAGGCCGGGGAAGCCGCCTTCATCAACTGGCCCGCCATGCTCATGGCCGGCATCGTGGGCGGCCTGGCCATGGGTGCCTCCTCAGCCTTCCAGGGCAAAGCCGGGGCCGCCGCCTCCGACGCCCTGGGCGAAACAGGCCAGGGCTTCGGCAACTACCTCATGACCCTCGGCGTCGTGGAAACCGTCGCCCTCTTCGTCATGGTCTTCATCCAGGCCGCGCTGTAGGCGGCGAGACAAATCTCGGCGCTTTGATGCCGGGTGGTACCCGGCACCAAAGCTGAAGATTTTGCCTTCGGCGACCAGGGGGCTGCGCGCCCCCTGGACCCTGCGGCAAAGTAGCTTTGCATGTGGTTTCGCGGGATGGCGCGCGGGTGGGTGACTGCGACGGGAGTACTTCGGCGAATGTGCTCAGGTGGCAGATATCCCGCAAGGAATTTTTCCACATCTTTTGCTCAGGTTGACTTGGTCTATAATGTCTAGCTACAATTTACCGAAACGAATCGGCAACCTTTTCGCAATCCATAACAAGCTGAAATTATGACAATTCAAGACTTCGTCCCCGAAGATATCCAAGCACTATATGAAGTACATGAATATCGTCACGCTGCAGCATTGTTAGCTTGCGACCTTCGTGATGAGTATGAAGAGTTATGCTCCGCTCTCATTCAATTCAGGATCAAGCCTAATGATGTTTTGCAAAGCGGTGGAAGCAAGAGCCAAATTCCTAAAAGGTTCGCTTCGCTCTTAGAAACACATAATGGATGGAAAGAAGACAAGCTCATAGCGCAACTCGTAGTTGATGGTGTCTCCGTTCAACATGACACCCACAAAGTTGATCATCTAAAAGGGCGCGTCGCCTGTGATATGGAATGGAATTCCAAGGATCAAAAATTTGACCGAGACTTATATGCTTTCAGGGCATTTCATGAGTATGGGCGAATAAGTGCCGCTGTCTTGATTACTCGTAGTGACAAGCTAAACCCGTGGTTTCGAGAATTAGGCATAATGAAAAAATATGGTGCAAGCACCACTCATATGTCAAAATTGCTTCCTCGCCTCCAAGCAGGTCGGAGTGGAGGATGTCCTGTTCTTGTTTTCGGACTCACACCTCAGCTTATCGAGGAAGCAGAATGAACGACATCAATCAAGCTTTACTTGAATTCACAGGTAACAGATATTTCCATACTGTATTAGCCGATCCCCCTTGGCAATTCACAAATAGAACGGGGAAAATGGCCCCAGAACACAAACGTTTATCTCGATATCCAACATTGGGTTTAAAAGATATTAAAGACTTACCTGTGCAATCTATAGTTTCAGAGCCCGCGCATTTATATCTGTGGGTGCCAAATGCTCTCTTGCCAGAAGGAATTGAAGTGCTCAGAGCATGGGGCTTCGAGTATAAAACAAATATTATTTGGTACAAAATCCGTAAAGATGGAGGCCCTGACGGGCGTGGAGTAGGCTTTTATTATCGCAATGTAACAGAAATGATCCTTTTTGGGGTTCGGGGCAAAAACGCTCGCACTCTTGACCCTGCAAGAAGTCAAGTCAATCTTATCGCTTCTCGCAAAAGAGAACATTCTCGTAAACCTGACGAGCAGTACGAACTCATTGAGTCGTGTAGCAGAGGACCTTTCTTGGAACTCTTCGCAAGGGGCCCCCGGTCTGGCTGGGCTTGTTGGGGGGACCAAGCAGAAGATTATAAACCTGACTGGCCTACTTATCCTTTCAACTCTACAAGTGATGAGGAATCCCACAGCCAGGGAAGTCCCGCTCTAGCTGGTTAATTTCCCATCTTCGCCTATCACTACCTAATTAGTCGGCCCTGAAAAACATCTATGACACTGAAAAGAATTAACAAAGTGTAGCATTCAATGTATCATTCTCGACCAGGAACTGTAGTGATTCTGCAAGAAACCGGTCGCGCCGTCACCGGTTCGGGAGTGATGATGAAGGCCAAGCCAGCCAAAAGCGATCAGGGCAATTTCCTCTACGAGGACCTCATCGATCAGCTCAATCCCAAGGACCCGCTGCTCAAGCTTGCAGCGAACATCCCCTGGGAAAGGTTCGAGCAGGAGTTTTCTAGCCTCTATAGTGAGTATGGTCGTCCAGCAAAGCCCATCAGACTCATGGTCGGGCTCATGATCCTCAAGCAGCTTGAAAATCTGAGCGACGAGCGTGTCATTGAGGCTTGGGTCCGGAACCCCTACTATCAGGCCTTCTGCGGTGAGACGCATTTCCGGTGGAGGCTTCCTTGTGACCCCACGGACTTGGTTTATTTCCGCAAACGCATCGGCGAGGGTGGGGCGCGTTTGATCTTCGAGGTCTCGGTGGGTCTGCACGGCGACGACGCCATGGAGCGGGAGATCGCCGTGGACACCACGGTCCAGGAGAAGAACATCACCTTCCCCACTGACGTGAAGCTTCTGACCAAGGTCATCAAGCGATGCAGGGCCATCGCCGAGTTCGAAGGAATCAGCTTGCGCCGCAGTTTCCGCCGTGAATTGCCAGGCCTCCTGCGCCAGCGATTCAAGAGTCGCAAGATCATCAAACGCATTCGGACCATGGCTGGCGTCCTGATCCGCGAACTTGAGCGCAAACTGCCCAGGGATTCGTTGGCCAGGCACAGGGAAGCTATGCAGCTCTTCCGCCGGGTCCATGACCAGAAACGTACCGACAAGAACAAGATCTACAGCCTGCACGAACCGGACGTGCTTTGCATCGGCAAGGGCAAAGAGCACAAAAAGTACGAGTTCGGACGCAAGGCCTCCATCGCCTGGACCAAGACCACCGGTGTGATCGTAGGAGCCATGTCCTTCAAGGAGAACGTTTTCGACGGTCACACCCTGCCGGATGTTCTGGAGCAAGTTTCGCAAATCACGGAATCCTGCCCCGAGGCGGCCATCTGTGACCGGGGTTACAGGGGGCGCAAAAAAGTCGGTGACACGAGCATTCTGATTCCGGGCCGGCCGAAGAAAAGCGACACGCCCTACCAGAGACGAAAGGCCAGGCAACGTTTTCGCAGACGCGCTGGCATCGAGCCGGTGATCGGACATCTCAAACACGACTTCCGCATGGCCAAAAACTTCCTGAAAGGGGCCCTCGGTGATGCGATCAACCTGCTGATGGCCGCAGCCGCGTTCAACTTCAAGAAGTGGATGCGGGGACTGAAGCACTTTTTGTCTCTTTTCGCCCCTTGGCTCTGCTTCGGAACCTGGAGTCGGGGCAGACTAAAGTACGCCTGATTCAATCTGAAAGGCCTTTTTCAGGACCGACTAATTAGCTGCGGGCATGAGGATCAGCCACATGCGACACACCGCCCTTCTCATCATCGACATGCAGCGTGATTTCGTCGTTCCCGGCGCGCCGTGCGCGGTGGGGGAGGCTGGGGTGGCCGTGGACGGGATTTCGCGGGCCCTTGCGGTGTTCCGGGGGCGGGGATGGCCCGTAGTGTACGTCACCCGCTCCTACCGCGCGGACGGTTCCAACGTGGAGTACACCCGCCGCGGTGGGTTCCTCTCCGGCGAGCGACAATGCTGCCTGGAAGGTTCCGAGGGCGCGCGCATTGTGGACGAGCTGCTGCCCCTGCCCGGCGAGACCGTCATCACCAAGCCCAGCTTCTCCGCCTTCTTCCACACCGAGTTGGACCTCATTCTCCGCAACCGCTCCATCACCGGCCTGGCCGTCACCGGTGTGAACACCGCCAACTGCGTCCGCGCCACTGTGTTCGACGCCGTGGGCCTCGGCTACCGCACCACCGTCATCAGCGACGCCACCGCCGCGGACACTGCCCAAATAACCCAGGACAACCTCCGCGACATGCGTGCCATCGGCGTGGACACACCGCCGTTGGATGAATTCGTGAAAGGGTAGCGGGGAAGATTTCGCCCTGCGGGCGACCAGGGCAGGAACGCGTTTCGCCTTCGGCGACCAGGGCCTGCGCGGCCCTGGACCCGCAGCAAAGTAACTTTGCATGTGTATTCGCGGGTTGGTGCGCGTCAGGGGAACATACGCGGGAGTACTCCGGCGAACCGGCGATTGTGGAACGCGTCCACCCGATAATAACCAGCCATGGCCGTCTGGCTTCAGATGCGTTGAACCCTGAATTGGGCTGTGGTCCCCCGGCTCCCACCTGCCTGTACCACGCCCCCGAGCGAAGCGAGCGGTAAGGAGTTTTGGAAAAGGAGGGAGAGGGGCTCGGGAGAGGGAGATATACTGCCCCCGCCAGCCACCATCCATTTCCCCTCTCCCTCTCCCTCTCCCCTCCTTCGCTCATCCCTCTTCCAGCATGATTCTTTCGCCCGGCCTGTTTTCATATTGGTTTGTTCGCGGTAATGTTGGGAGTGAGTCGTACAACCTTGGAGGTGGCCATGACTGATATTGCCGGTTTGCTTGGAGACGGGGCCAAGTCGCTGCTGGAGCACAAGTGCAACACGTTTCCCAAGAATGACATGCATTTGCCTGGCCCGGATTTCATCGAACGGGTCTGGTATCATTCGGACAGGTCGCCGCGCGTGCTGCGGTCTCTGCAGACTTTGTTCGGGCACGGCCGGTTGGCTGACACGGGGTATTTGTCGATTTTGCCAGTGGACCAGGGCATCGAGCACTCCGCCGCCTCGTCGTTCGCGCCGAATCCGGCCTTTTTCGATCCCGAGACCATCGTCAAGCTGGCCCTGGAGGGCGGCTGCAACGCGGTGGCTTCCACGCTGGGCGTGCTGGGCACGGTGGCGAGGAAGTACGCCCACCGGATTCCCTTCATCCTGAAGATCAACCACAACGAGATGCTGACCTACCCGGCCAAGCGGGACCAGATTCCCTTCGCCAGCGTGCGGCAAGCCTGGGACATGGGCTGCGTGGCCGTGGGCGCGACCATTTACTTCGGCCATCCCAACTCCAACCGGGAGCTGCAGGAGGTGGCCCAGGCCTTTGAGGAAGCGCACGAGCTGGGCATGGCCACGATTCTGTGGGCCTACACCCGCAACGACGCCTTCAAGAAGGAGGGGGTGGACTACCACACCTCGGCCGACCTCACGGGGCAGGCCAACCATCTGGCGTGCACCATCCACGCGGACATCATCAAGCAGAAGCAGGCCACCAACAACGGCGGCTACCGGGCGGTGGGCTTCGGCCACACCCATGACAAGGTGTATTCCGAGCTGACCACGGACCATCCCATCGACCTGACCCGCTACCAGGTGGCCAACTGCTACATGGGGCGTTGCGGGCTGATCAACTCCGGCGGCGGTTCCGGCGGGGCCAGCGACATGGCCCAGGCGGTGCGCACGGCGGTGATCAACAAGCGCGCGGGCGGCATGGGGCTGATTTCCGGCCGCAAGGCCTTCCAGCGGCCCATCGAGGAGGGCGTCAAGCTGCTGCACGCCATTCAGGACGTGTTCCTGGACGACGATGTGACCATCGCCTGACGCAGCCAAAGCGCGAATAAAGAAAACGGGCGCGCCCTCCCTGGGAGGACGCGCCCGTTTTTCGTGCGGAATACGATGCGCGGCTAGAGGAGGTCTTGCACTTCGGCGCGCAGGTCCTCGGGGACCTCGTAACCGCTTTCCTCGGCCTTGCGGACGTTTTCCGCGGCCTTTTCCTTGTCCCCGCGCTCCAGCCAGACCAGGGCCAGGTTGCCGTAGGCGGGGCCGAAGTGGGGTTCCAGGGCCAGGGCCTTGTTGGACCAGTTCTCGGCCGCGTCCAGCATGCCCTTCATGAAGTAGATGCCGCCCAGGTTGGCCATGGCCTGGACGTACTTGGGGTCGAGCTTGACCGCCTTCTTGAAGGCGGCGATGGCTTCGTCCGCCTCGCCGCGCTGCATGTGCACGAAGCCGATGTTGGCGTGGGGCACGGCGAAGAAGGGCCGGGCCTGGGCGGCCATCTGGTTGTAGCGCAGGCAGGTTTCCATGTCGCCGCGGTTCATGGCGATGCCGCCCAACTGCACGTAGGCTTCCACCAGCTTGGGTGCGTTGTCCACGGCCTGCAGCAGGGTTTCCTCGGCCTCGCGGAACATGCGCTTGGAGAGGTAGGCGGTGCCCAGGTTGTAAAGGGTGTTGGCGCAGGAGGGATTGTTCTTGAGCGCCTGCTTCTGTTCCTCGATGTATTCGTCGACGTTCTTGGCGGTGGTGCTGGACATGTTTTACTCCTCGGGGGTCTCGGGGCGGTCCATCTTTTCGGCGTACCAGCGGGCGAATTCGTACATGCCCTGGATGCGCTCGTCGCCGTTGATGAGTCCCAGAGCCAGTTCGTTGGCACCGCGCATGTACGGTTCCGGGAATTCCTTGTCCGGGTGGGCGCGGCGGAAGGCCTCCAGCAGTTGGGAGGCGGTCAGGCGGTTCTTGTCCTTACGGATATCGATGGGATCCTGGGGCTCCTGGAAGGGGTCCCAGTTCTCGTACCCTATTTTCTCGATCCAGCGGCGCCGCCGGGGGGCCATCTTTTCGTAGATGGCCCGCTTGAGGCGCTCGCGCTCCTCGGGGGAGACGTTCATTCCTCGCCGTCCTCCGGGCGGGCCGGGCCGCCGAATTCGATGATGGTGGGTTCGCCGGAGCAGCCGCCGGGTCCGGCCTTGTCGCAGCCTCCGCAATCGGAGGTGGAGCAGGAGGCGCACTCCTCGGCCGGGAAGTCCATGCGGCGGCCGGGCTGGAAGGCGTTGGGATCGGCCGGCCCCTCGCCAAAGGACTGGTCGAAGCCGTCGCCCCAGATGTCGTCATCCCCGTCGCCGGGCAGCGCGTCGGCCAGGGAGGCGTCCTCCTCCGGCTCTTCTTCCTTCAGGCCAAGGTATTCGGCGTCATAGTTGTTCATCAGGGCCACGGAGGCGGGCACGTGCATGGTGGCCAGGCCGGGGTAGCGGGTGTTGAGCCGTTCCACCATGCGGGCGGAGAGGTCCACCAGCCGGTCCTGGATGCGGTCCAGCTTGACCGTGGGGTAGGGCTTGCCCTCCTCGAAGCCGGAGCGGCCGCAGGTGCGCACCTGGCCCTCGAAGGCGATGGGCGCGCCGTAGAGCCGGCAGGTGATGGGGCGCACGTCGTACATGACGCACTCGTGCTCCTCGGAGAGCAGGGGGCAGCGCACGCGTTGACGGGCGAGCTCCTCCAGCACGGCTTCCGAGTCGGCGCCCTCCTCCTTGCCCTTGAGGGCCTTGCGCACCAGCTTGTGCTGACGGCGCTCGGCCTCGTCGGCGCGCATGAGGATGGCGTCGCGCTCGGTCCCCTCATAGCGTTCGAGAAAAGCCTGGTTCAGGAAGTAGGCTTCCACGAAAGAAAGATCGAAGATGGCGTGGCAGCAGTCGGAGCAGCCTTTCTCGCAGGCCACTTCATCCGGGCACTGTTTGGCCACGGCCTCGAAGAGCTTGTCCGTCTCTGCGGCCAGCTCGCGGTATTCTTGCAGGATGTCACTGAAATCTATGGGCATGGGCTCTCGCCTCCCGTGTCTGGAGGGCTGGGCAGACCGGGGGGGGGTCTGGACGTGAGAAAAAGGGGGAGCGGCCTACACCGCTCCCCCGAAGGCCACTTGTGGCGCGGGAGGGTTACTCTTCCTCGATGGTGATGGCGTCCTGCTCGCAGACTTCCACGCAGGATTCGCAACCGAGGCACTCCTCCTCGTTGATGACGACGGCCTTGCCGTCCTGCAGCTCGTAGACTTCCACGGGGCAGACGTCCACGCACTCGCCGTCGCCAGTGCACTTGTCGGTGTCGATGGTGATGCTGTAGCCCATTTCGTCCCTCCAAAAAGGTGTATTGAATGCAGAGCCGGCTTCTCCCCGCCGGCCACTCGCCTCGCCGGAAACCCCCGTCAGGCTTGGTTTCTCGCCCCCTTCAAGGGTCGGACTGCAATAGCCCAGCCGCGAAGCAGGTGTCAAGTAAGGTCGAAGTCCCCGGATGTAAAGGGAAGGTTCGCCTAGACCGGTTCTCCCTCGTCCGGCTGGGGCAGATAGAAGAAAAAGAGGTTGCCGGAAGGCGCGGGTTCATATCCGGCCACGCCCCGGTGCAGACCCACCACCTCCCGGACGAAGGAGAGACCGTGGCCGGTGCCGTATTCCTGGGAGGCGTTGCGCCCCCGGAAGCCGTCGGTGAACAGTTGGCCCGCCTCCTCGTCGGCCAGGGGCTCGCCCGAGGTGAGCACGCTGAAACGCACCGCGGGCATTTCCCTGTCGCCAACGCGCTCCACCTCGTCCCAGTCGTAGATGACGAAGCTCTCGCCGGGGCGGTCCGCGCCTCGGGGTGCGGGCCGTGTGTACTTGGCCGCGTTGGAGAAGAAGTTGGCCACCACCTGGGAGATGAGCCCCACGTCCGCCAGAACCATGGGGTCGCGCACCGACTCCGTCCCCGGCCCGGCCTCTATGCGAACGCCCCTGTCCTCCAGCCTGCCCCGGTAGCGCTCAAGTTGCGGCTTCACCACCTGCGCGTGCAGGTTCACCGGCTTGAGATCCACCACGTAGTGCCCCTTTTCGAAGTGGGAGCGGCGCAGTAGCGTCTCCAAAAACAGGGAGGTCTGCTCGTAGTGGCGGTGGATTTCCTGGTACTGGTCCATGAGCGACTGGAAGGTGAAATCCATCTCCTGCTTGAGGCTGTTGCAGACCTCGGCCCGCTTGGGGTCGTCCATGCCGCAGTCGCTGGTGAACCGTTGAAACTGTTTGGCGATGTCGCGGAGGATATTGATCTTGCTCTCGAGGCGCTTGTAATACAATTTAAAATACATATTGGGCACGATGACGTTGTGCCCGATGTCGTCCACCAGATTCCGGATGAACTCCAGGTGTTCCTTGTTCTTCTGTGATATGAGCCTGTTGTGGATTCTGTAGCCAATTCGGTTGGCGTACTTCTCGAAGAAGAGGCGCTGGTGCTCATTGAGGTCCGAGGCGGGCCGCACCACCAGCATGCCGATGACATCACGCCGGGGCTTGATGGGCAGTTGGGAAATCAGTTCGTGATTGCCCTTGATGGGCAGGAGGTAGCTGTTGCCCTCCAGGCGCGGCTCGGCCGAGAAGGCGGGCGGCTCCAGGGCGATGCCGCTGGCCGGACAGCCCGCGTCCGAGCAGCAGCGCCACTCCAGCTCCCCGTCAGCGTTGAGCAGGTAAAGGTCCGTGTCCTTGTCGAAAAACACCTTGGGAACGACCACCGACAGGGCCAGCAGGTCATGCTTGCCCGTGTTCTCCTGGGCCAGATCGAAGAAGATGTTCAGGGCCCTGCTCTCCTGCTTGGAGAACTGGTACTCCTCGTAATCGTCTATCTTCTCATGGATGCGCCTGGAGAGGAACTCCACGCGTTTCCTGGCCTCCCTCGGGTCGATGCCTTCGGGGCCCTCGGTTTCCTGGAGGAGGATGTCTGCGGTGGGAGCGGTCTTCTCGGTCATGAGGGAATCCGGGGTTGTTCCACCTTATGACCGTAAAATGGCGGAACGGCTTTGGCAAGCGGCGTTGCCACGCGCCCGGGGGTGGTGTATCCCGTGAACGGACGGAGGGACGATGAAGGAAACCAGCTACCTCAAGGGCCGCGACGAGCTCATCGGTCAATTCCGGAAGATCCCGTCGCTGCACAACTTCGAAAACCGCTACCTCAAAGAGATCCTCTCCCTCTCCAAGATCCGCAAGTACGAGCCGGGGGAGACCATCATCGAGGAAGGCCAGAGCGACCGCTGGATGTACGTGGTCATCTCCGGCGAGGTGCGCGTGCTCAAGGGGGGCGAGGAGCTTTCCAGGCTGCGCATGGCCGGAGACGTCTTCGGCGAGATGGGCGTCATCGACGGCCAGCCGCGCTCGGCCACCATCGAGGCGGCCACCCACACCACCTGCCTGGCCATGGACACGTCCTTCATGGACCACTTGTCCGAGGAGGACAGGCATCCCTTCCACGCCATGCTCTACAAGCTCTTTTCGGAAATCCTGGCCGTAAGGCTGCGGGACACCGGCGAAGAGCTGACCCGCTGCCGCCGCGAACTAGCCAAGCTGCGCGGCGAAACACCACCGGAATGACCGGACGCGGGGCTTCCCCCGCGCCGCCACTCGCGCCTACGCGTTTCTGGCCTGTATGGCATGTGCCCCCGGGGAATCCCGGGGGATGATCAGGCGTCCCGTTTGATGCCCGCCATGAGCAGGCCCACGCCTTCAAGCCGTTCTTCATCGGCCGTGGGAATGACGTCCATGAAGCGGCCCCGGTACATGACCGCCACCCGGTCGGCCAGCCGCAGGGCCTCGCCCAGGTCGCCGGTGACCAGCAGGATGCCGGCGTGCTTGCGCGCCTGCAAAAGCCGCTTCCAGACCTCCTCGGTGGCGGAGATGTCCAGCCCTTGGGTGGGCTGCTCCGCGATGATGACCTTGGGAGAGCGATAGAACTCCCTCGCCAGCACCAGCTTCTGCAGGTTGCCGCCGGAGAGCTTGGCCGCCTCGGTGCGCACCCGGGTGGGCTGCACGTTGTAGTCCCGCACCAGCTCCGAGGCGGTGCGCAGGGCGCGCTTGTTCTCCAGGAAGGGCCCCTTGGTGAAGCCCTGGCGGGTGGTCAGCAGCATGTTGTCCACCATGTCCAGCTCGGGACAGGTGGCCATGCCCAGCCTGTCCTCCGGGATGTAGGACAGGGAGTCCTTCCAGGAAGGGTTCTCGTGGAAGTCGCGCCAGTCGCGGCCCAGGATGCGCACCTCCCCGGCCCGGGGCTGGCGCAGCCCGGCCAAGACCTCCACCAATGGCTTCTGGCCGTTGCCCGCCACGCCGACCACGGCCACGATCTCCCCCCGGCGCAGCACCAGGTTGAGGTTCTGCAGGCCGTCGCCGGAGAGGTCGCGCAACTCCATGACCACCCCGCCCAGGGTCTGGGGGGCGCGGTCCACGTCGAGCACCACCTCCTTGCCCACCATGCGGGAGGCCAACTCCGAGCGGGAGCGCACGTCCTCGCGCAGCATGTCGTCCACGATCCCGCCGTGGCGCAGGACCGCGATCTCGTCGGCGATGTCCAGCACTTCCTGCAGCTTGTGCGAAATAAAGACGATGGCCTTGCCCTGGGCGGCCATGGCCCGCAGGGCCTTGAACAGCCCCTCGGTCTCCAGCGGGGTCAGCACCGTGGTGGGCTCGTCGAAAATGAGCACCCGGGAGTTGCGGTAGAGCAGCTTGAGGATCTCCACCCGCTGCTTCTCGCCCATGGACAAATCCGAGACCAGGGCCGAGGGGTCCACCTGCAGGTCGTACCGCTTGGCCAGGGCGGCCACCCGCCGCTCCATCTCCGCCGGGGAGACCCAGAAGGAGCCCTCCTGCCCGAGCAGCACGTTCTGGGCCACGGTCATGGTCTCCACCAGCATGAAGTGCTGGTAGACCATGCCCACTCCCGCCTCGATGGCCTCGCGGCTTGACTGGAAGCGGGTGGGCTCGCCGTCCACCTCGATGACGCCCGAGTCCGGGGGGAAACGCCCGGCCAGGATGGACATGAGGGTAGACTTGCCCGCGCCGTTCTCGCCGAGGAGGGCCAGCACGCGGCCGGGGCGGATGTCCAGGGAGATGTCCTTGTTGGCCTTGACCTTGCCGAAGGACTTGGAAATGGAGCGCAGGCTCACCGTGGGCGCGGCCGGCGGCGGATGGCCCGGCTCCAGGCGCTCCTCGGGCAGCCGCCGGTACTCCTGCTCGCCGAAGCGGGAGAAGCGGGCCATGCGGGCGCGCGCCTTGTCCAGGGCGGTCTTGGCCAAGCGTCCCACGGGGCTCATGTCTCGGGCTCCACGTTGGTTCCAAGCGCGCCGGGCGCGCCGGAGCGCACCCCGCGCAGGGTGGCGAACAGCAGGGCCAGCAGGGTCAGGGCGTAGGGCAGCATGAGCAGAAGCGACGAGGGCAGGTTGGCCCCGGAGGCCTGCAACCGCAGCTGGAAGGCCATGACCCCGCCGAAGAGATAGGCCCCCAGCACCGCCCTCCCCGGCCGCCAGAAGGCGAAGATGACCAGAGCCACGGCGATCCAGCCCCGGCCCGCGGCCAAGCCGTTGGTCCACAGGTGGGTGTAGGCCAGGGAGAGGTAGGCTCCGCCCAGCCCGGCCAGAAAGCCCCCGGAAAGCACCGCCAGCCAGCGCAGTCCGAATACGTTCAGCCCGGCGGCCTTGGCCGCCTCCGGGTTCTCGCCCGCGGCGTCGATGTGCATGCCCAGCCGGGTGCGGTGGAAGAGCAGCCAGACCAGAAGCGGCAGGAAAAAGGACAGGTAGACCAGGGCGTCGTGCTGGAAGAGGATGGGCCCCAGCGCCGGGATGTCCGCCAGCAGGGGCACGTCGAAGGGCATGAAGCCCGGGGTGGACTGGCCGATGTAGGGCGTGCCCAGGTAGTTGGCCAGTCCCGCGCCAAGAATGGTCAAGGCCAGGCCGGAGACCACCTGGTTGCCCTGAAAGACCACGCAGACCAGGGCGTGCCCCGCGGCCAGCGCGGCCGCGCCCAGCCCCCCGGCCACGAAGGCCAGCCAGGGCTGCCCCGTGGCCTTGGCCACCAGGAAAGCGGTCAGGGCGCCCACCAGCATCATGCCTTCCACGCCCAGGTTCAGCACGCCGCCGCGCTCGGTGATCATCTCGCCCAGGGTGGCGTACAGCACCGGGGTGCCGGACTGCACCGCCGCGGCCAGCAGGGGGATCAGCAGTTCCCAGGTCATGCGCCCTCCTCTCCGGGCACGGGCGTTTCACGCCGCAGGCGCACCTTATAGGTGGTGAAGAACTGTCCGGCCAGCACGCTCAGCAGGATGAGCCCTTCCATGATGTCGCCGAAGGCCGCGGGCACCTGGTGCATGAGCTGGATGTTCTCCACGCCAACCCGCAGCCCGGCCAGCAGAAAGGCGGCCACGGCGATGGTCAGGGGGTTGAGGCGGGCCAGCCAGGCCACCACGATGGCGGTGTAGCCGTACCCGGCCATGATGGAGGGCTGCAGCCGCCCGGCCGAGGCCGAGGTCTCCACCAGCCCGGCCCACCCGGCAAGCGCGCCGCAGATGGCCATGACCAAGCATACCAGGAAGCCGTACGGCATGCGGGCGTAGCGCGAAGCGCGCGGCCCGGAGCCGGAGGCGCGCAGCTCATAGCCCAGACGGGTGCGGGTCAGCCATATCCAGACCGCCGCCCCGGCCAGCAGGCAGACCGCCAGCCCCCAGTGGAGCTTGGTGCCGGGGATGCGCGGGATGACCGCCGCGGCCGGGAACTGCTCGGTCATGGGGAAGCCGAAGCTGGCCGGGTCCTTCCAGGGGCCGTAGACCAGGTACTCCAAAAGCAGGATGCCGATGTAGTTGAGCATCAGGGTGGAGATGATCTCGTTGAGCTGCAGCCGGGCCTTGAGCAGGCCGGGCACCAGGGCCCACAGCCCGCCCGCGATGCCGCCGCAGATGAACATCAGCGGCAGCAGCAGGACCATGGGCAGGGCGGAGAAGGTCAGCACCGCCCAGGTGGCCCCCACCGCGCCCAGGGCGTACTGGCCCTCGGCCCCGATGTTCCAGACCCGCATGCGGAAGGTGACCGCCACACCCAGGGAACAGAGGTAGAGCGGCACCGCCTTGCGCAGGGTGTCGGTGAGGGCGTAGCCGGAGCCGAAGGCCCCCTGGAAGAAGCCCCGCAGGGCCTCCAGGGGCGGCTTGCCCTGGGCCGCCAGCAGCAGGGCGGAGAGTCCCAGGGAGAAGGCCACGGCTCCCAAAAAAACGAGACAGGAGCCCCATTTCCAGGACTCCTGCCTCCGGGTCAAACGTACTCGCATGGGAATCCTACTCGGTGGAGCCGACGACTCCCTCCACGAACCAGGTCATGCCCAGCAGCTTCTCGTCGCTCATGGCCTTGCCCTCGGGCACCTTCAGGGCGCCGTCCTGGTCCTTGATGGGACCGGCGAAGACGGTCTCCTGACCATCGATGATCTCGGCCTTGGCCTGGGTGACCATGTCCCGCACGTCCTGGGGCACCATGGGGCCGAAGGGGGAGATGTCCACCAGGCCGTGCTCCAGGCCCCACCAGTAGTCCTTGGACTCCCACTCGCCGTTCTTCACCTGGCGGGTGATGTCCTCGTACAGGGCCTCCCAGTTCCAGACCGCGGAGGTCAGGTGGGACTTGGGGGCGAACTGGGACATGTCGGTGTTGTAGCCCACGGAGTAGACGCCGCGCTGCTGGGCGGCCTCCTGCGGTCCGGGGGAGTCCTGGTGCTGGGCGATGACGTCGCAGCCCACGTCCAGCAGGCTCTTGGCGGCTTCCTTCTCGGTGGCGGGGTCGTACCAGGTCTTGGACCAGACCACCCGCACCTCGGCGTCGGGGTTGACCTCGCGCACGCCCAGGGTGAAGGCGTTGATGCCCCGGATGACCTCGGGGATGGGGAAGGCGGCCACGTAGCCGATCTTGTCCGACTCGGTCATGGAGCCGGCCACCAGGCCGGTCAGGTAGCGGGCCTGGTAGATGCGGCCGAAGTAGGTGCCCACGTTCTCGGCGCGCTTGTAGCCGGAACAGTGCATGAAGGTGGTCTCGGGGAACTCCTTGGCCACGTTGATGACCGGGTCCATGTAGCCGTAGGAGGTGGCGAAGACGAGGCCGAAGTCCTGCCGCGCCATGTTGGTCAGCACGCGCTCGGAATCCGGTCCCTCGGGCACGGCCTCCACGAAGGAGGTGGTCACGCCGTCCATCTTCTCGATGGCCTGGCGGCCCTTGTCGTGGGCGTAGGACCAGCCCGCGTCGCCCACGGGGGAGACGTAGATGAAGCCGACCTTGAGTTCGTCGTCGGCCGCCTGGGAGATTCCGGCCAGGCCCAGTACCAGGGCCAGGGCGAGAAGGAGATGGACTGCGGTGCGGTGCATGGTCATGGCGCGCTCCTGTGTGGGAAGTGGTTCAGCCCTGCTGCGGAACCGAACGCAGCTTGGCGATGGGCTGCACGAACTGGGTCTCGGCGTCCCAGGGCTGGAGGATCCAGGTGTCCTGGCTGACCTCGGTGATGAAGGTGTCCACCACGGGCCTGCCCTCGGGCTTGGCGTAGACGGTGGCGAAGTGGGCCTCGGGCAGCAGCTCCCGCACGAAGCGGGCGGTCTTGCCCGTGTCCACCAGGTCGTCCACCAGAATCCAGCCCCGGCCGTCGGTCTCCTGGGCCAGCCCCTTGAGCAGCCCGGCCTTGTCCCGCTGCTGCTGCCAGTCGTAGCTGACCACGCAGAGGGTGTCGATGAGGCGGATGTCCAGCTCGCGGGCGATGACCGCGGCCGGGAACATCCCGCCGCGGGTTATGGCGATTAGCCCCTTGATGTCCGGCAGCTCGGAGAGCCGCCATGCCAGGGCCTTGGAGTCCCGGTGCAGCTGTTCCCAGCTGACCGGGTACATGCGCTTGTATCGGTCGGAGAGGGGCATGAACTCCTCGCGTCGTTGCCTGCGGGGGTGCGTTCGGGAAAAAAGCCCTTTTCCACCATCCGCCCGCCTTGTCAAGACCGGGCGGACCCCCCGGGCGGCGCGGGCCCGGGGAGCGCGCCGCCCGGGACGCTATCCGCTTTTCTTCCCGGACTCCAGAAAGCCGGGCTCGAAACAGCTGAGCATGAGCCAGCCGCCCTGCACATGGGGGGCATTCCTGCCCTCGGAGGTCAGGTAGCACTGCGACTCGTAGGAGCGCAGGCCGGAGTTGCAGATGATGGCCAGGGGCTTGTCCTCCCCTTCGGGCACCTCGTCCAGCCGCCCGGCCAGGTCCTCCTGGGGGATGGCCGTCCAGCAGGAGCCGAAGGCCTCGCTGCAGGCGCGGCTGGGGGGGCCTTCCGGCCGCACGTCCAGGGCCTGGATCTCGCCCTTGTGGAACTTCTCCAGGAACTCCTCGGCGTCCATGGGCGTGTTGCGCCCGGCCAGCACGTTCTCCAGGGCGTTGGCGCAGGCGTTCACGATGTCCATGGCCGAGGCGTAGGGCGGGGCGTAGCCGACTTCCAGATTGGAGATGTCCTCCACGCCCGGCTTGTGCGGCAACAGGGCGGCCACCGCGTCAACCCGCGCCTTGACCGCGTCGCCGTTCTCGCCGAAGCACTCCACGCCCAGCACCCGGCCCGTGGCCCGGTCCGCCACGAGCTTGAGGTACATCCAGGTCTGGGTGGGATAGAAGTGGGCCCGGTCGGCCATGGTCACCAGGGCGTGGACCGGGTCGAAGTCCGCCTGCCGAGCCTGGTCGATGGTCAGCCCGGCCTTGCCCGCGGCCCGCTCGAAGAGCTTGATGATGAAGGTGCCCACCGCGCCGGGGAACTCCGCCCGGCCGCCGACGATGTTGGTGCCCACGACCCGGCCCTGGCGGTTGGCCAGGGAGCCCAGGGGCAGGTGCATGGTGTGCCCGGAGATTTGGTTGGGCACTTCCACGCAGTCGCCGCCCGCGTAGATGCCGGGGTCGGAGGTGCGCATGCGGCGGTCCACCAGAATGCCGCCGAAGGGCCCGGTGGCCAGCCCCGCCTCCCGCGCCAGGGCGGCGTTGGGCCGGACCCCGGAGGCGAAGATCACCAGGTCGCACGGCAGGTCCCCCGCGCCCTTGGTCTTGATGCCGGTGACGCCGTTCTCGTCGCCCAGCACCTCGGTGACCGTCTCGGAGGTGAGCACCGTGACCTCGTTGCGCTCCAGCTCCCGCTGGCAGAGCATGGCCATGTCGCGGCCCAGGGCCTGGGGCAGCACCTGCGGGGCCATCTCCACCACGGTGGTCTCCACGCCCCACAGATCGGCCAGGGACTCGGCCATCTCCAGGCCGATGGCCCCGGCGCCCACGACCACGGCCCGGTTCACCTTGCCGGACCGCACCTGGGAGAGCACGGCGTCGGCGTCGTGCAGGTCGGCGATGGTGCGCACGCCGGGCAGGTCCGTGCCCGGCACGGGCGGGACGAAGGGGGTGGCCCCGGTGGCCAGGACCAGGGTGTCGTAGGACAGGTCCTCTTCCCGGCCGCTGGCGTTGTCGCGCAGGCGGACCGTCTTGGCCTTGCGGTCGATGGCCAGGCACTCGGTGTTGATGCGGGCTTCGAATCCCTTGAACTTCTTGAAGAACGCAGGATCGCGCTCCACATGGTACACGGTCGATCGCAACTCCTTGGAGTCGGATACGTCGCCGCTTACGTAATACGGAATGCCGCAACCACCGTATGAGATGATGTCGGCCTTATCCACCAGGACGATCTCGGCCTCCGGGTCGAGCCGGCGGGCGCGGCAGGCGGCCTTGGGGCCCAGGGCCACGCCGCCGATGATGACGATGCGTTTAGCCATTTCAGCTCCTCGCGAAATTGGGGGGTTCTCCTCCCCCGGTTCCCTCGGCTGGGAGTTGTAGCCACCTCTTCGGGGCGAGCGCAAGGCCGGGTTCAGAACGAGGCATTCATGGCCCGCCGCACCACACGCTCCAGCTCGCGGCCGAAGAGGAAGCCCAGCCAGGCCTCGGCCTCAGGGGCCCTGGCAGTGAGCCCCTGGCGGAAGGCCTGGTCCGCGCCGCACATGGCCTCCAGCTCGCGCCGGGCGGCGGACTCGCCCGTCCTGGCCCGCCGGCCAAGCTCCAGGGCTCGCTCCACCGGGCAGGTTTCCTGGTGGGCCCGGACCAGCTCGGCCAAGGCGCTGTCCGGCTCCAGCAGGTCGGCGCGGACCAGCCTGTCCCGGTCGTAGGCGGCCGCCAGGGCGGAAGGGTCGCGGCAGTCCAGCAGGCGGCACTCCAGGGGCCGGTTGCGGTAGATGGAGCAGCCCGCCTCCCCGACGTAGAAGCGGCAGGTCCAGGCCCCGCCCGGGGCCGGGGCCAGCTTGACGATCTCCCCGGCCAGCGGGGCCACCGCCCCGGCCACCTGGTCGAAGGCTGGTTCCCCGGCCCGCAGCGTCAGCAGATGGGCCAGCCCCACCGGGCCGCTCTCCACCAGATCCAAATCCTCGCGGTGCAGGGCAGGTCCGCCCTGCTTGCAGCACTCGCCGCAGCGTTGGCATTCGCTCATGGTTCGCCTCCCCGCACGCAGCGCACGGAACGCAAACAGTCCATGTCCGCCCGGTCGATGCAACCCAGGGCGGGGTCGGCGAACCAGGCCTTGGTGAAGGTGGCCCGGTCCGCGCTCCACAGCCCGCCCCGGGCGGGCGCGAATACCGGGTCCAGGCAGAGGGTTTCCACCCCGGCGGCCGGGAGCAGCAGCCCGGCCAGCTCCGAGGCCGTGGGCACCCGCCAGTCGCCGTGCCCGCCCAGGCCCTGCCGGTTCAGCTCGCCGGCCCAGTCGGCCGCCTCGTCCCATTGTAAAGTGTGTGGACTGACGCCTCGCTCCCAGGTCAGGCCGGTGGCCCGGTCGGTGACGGTACCGTCGCCGTTGTCCAGCGGGTCCGGCGCGGGCGGGGGCCAGGGGTGGCGCAGGGCGTCCAGCCCCAGCACGACCCGCGCCTCGTCCTTGGAAATCTTGGAGGGTCGCGAGCGGGGGGCGGGCCTGGCTGGGCCCTCCGCGCCGCCCGGCTCCGGGGGCAATTCGCAGTGCCCGGCCCGGGCTTGCTCCCAGGCGGTCAGGGCCTCGTACAGCTCCCCCGCCATGGCCCCGGCATCCGCGTACCGCCGGCCGGGGTCGGGGGCCACGGCCCGCGTCAGCACCGCGTCGAAGGCCTCGAACAAACCGGGGTTGGCGGCCGAGGGCGGGGTGCGCGCGGCCGGGTTCTCGTCCGGCAGCGCGCCGGTGAGCATGCGCCAGAGCATGACCCCCACGGAGTAGAGGTCCGCCTCCGGCCCGGCCGCGTCCGGGTCCGCCTCCTGCTCCGGGGCGGTGTAGAACGGCGTGCCGATGGCTACCCCGCGCGGCGACTCCCACCGCTCGCCCCGCACCCGGTGCAGGCCGAAGTCGATGAGTCTGGCCCGGCCCTCGTCGTCCAGCATGACGTTGAAGGGCTTGAGGT
Source organism: Desulfohalovibrio reitneri (assembly GCF_000711295.1). Classification (NCBI taxonomy): domain Bacteria; kingdom Pseudomonadati; phylum Thermodesulfobacteriota; class Desulfovibrionia; order Desulfovibrionales; family Desulfovibrionaceae; genus Desulfohalovibrio; species Desulfohalovibrio reitneri. Next base: position 1,713,857 of record NZ_JOMJ01000003.1, read on the forward strand.
CGCGGTGCAGTACGCCGTCCTGGTGCAGTCTGCCCACGCCGTCCAACACCTCCCGCCCCAGCCGGGCAGCCCAGGGCGGAGGCAGCACCCGGCTGGGCTCCTCCGCCTGATAGGACTCGGCCAGCATGGAGCCGAGGTTGGCGCAGAAATACTCCATGGTGTAGAAGGGCCGCCCCGCCTCGTCGCGGTCGCAGTCCAGCACCGAGGCGATGCGGGGGTGGCGCAGCCGCCCCAGCACCCGCGCCTCGTCCAGGAAGAGGCGCTCCACAGCGTCCTCCCCCCACAGCATCTCCAGGGTCTCGTCCGGCATCAGCCGCTTCAGGGCCACCACGCGCCCGGCCACGGGCAGCACGGCCTTGTACACCCGGCCCATGCCGCCCGCGCCCAGCAGCCCGGCAACCCGGTACTTGCCGATGTTCATCCCCACAGCCTCCTGGCGTACCGCTCGGGCAACCCCGCCTCGGGAATGAGCCGCGCCGTCAGTTCCACGTCGTAGGGCACTCGGCGCACCTCGGCACGCTCCCCCCGGTCCCAGAGCACGTACTTGGCCCGGGGGTCGCCGTCGCGCGGCTGGCCCACCGCGCCCACGTTGAGAATGGTCTTCACCCCGGGGTCGATGCGCAACCAGCCCGGCTCCAGTCGCGTCTTGACCACCTCGTCCCCCTCCAGCGAGTAGCGGCGCAGCTCGTGGGTGTGCCCGGCGAAGCAGAGGTTCTCCTCCATGCGCCGCATGCGCCCGGCCAGCTTGCCCTTGTGCAGTTCCTGAAAGAGGTAGGCGTTGACCGAATCCGGCGGCGCTCCGTGCACGAAGCGCACGCCGTGGCGGACGATGGCCCGGGGCAGGTCCACGGACCAGGCCAGGGAATCCGGGGAGAGCAGGCTCCGGGTTACCTCCAGCGCCTCCAGGGCGTGGGGGTTGAAACGGACTGACGCCTCCGCCGGGTCGGCCAGTCCCTGCTCGTGGTTGCCCAGACAGGAGGAGACCCCCCGCTCGCGCAGAAAGGCCACCACCTCGTCCGGCTGGGGGCCGTAGCCCACGTTGTCGCCCAGGGTCAGCACCTCGTCCGCTCCCCGGGCCTGAAGGTCCTCCCAGACCGCCTCCAGGGCCTGGAAGTTGCCGTGGATGTCGGACAGCACCGCCAGCATCAGCCCCCCACGGGCAGCTTCACGTGGTAGCCCCGGCCGTCCCGCTCCACCTTGAGGAGCACGGTGTTGTGCAGCCGGTAGCGGTTCACCGCCCGGACCACATGGCGGGGGTCCTTGAGGACAAGCCCGCCGATGTTGAAGATGTGGTCCCCGGTGCGCAAGCCGATGCGGGCGGCCGGGCCGCCCTGCACCACGCCGTTGATGCGGAAGCCGCGCGACTCGGCTTCGTCCGCCAGTTTCAGCCCCCAGCGGCCGCGCAGGATCTTCACCGCCTGCTCCCAGGTGAAGGGCGCGGCGGTCAGCTCCACGGTGCGCCTGCCGCCCTGGCCGTCCACCAGCAGCTTGACGCTTTGGCCCCGTGTGAAGTTGCGCAACAGCTGCACGTAATGAACCTTGTCCTCCACCCGCACGCCGTTGACCTCCACCACCACATCGCCCGGCTGCAGGCCGGAGCCCTCGGCCGGGGTGCCGGGCAGCAGATCGCTGACCAACAGCCCGGCGGGGCGGCGCAGGTCGAAATACCCGGCGATGCGCTCGTCCACGTCCTGCCCGGCCAGCCCCAGCCAGACCAGGGCCACCCGGCCGGTCTCGATGAGCTCCTCCACCGCCCGCTTGGCCTTGTTGACGGGGATGGCGAAGCCGATGCCCTCGGCCTGGGCGGCGATGGCCGTGTTCAGGCCGATGACCTGCCCCTTGATGTTCACCAGGGGGCCGCCGGAGTTGCCGGGGTTGATGGCCGCGTCGGTCTGCAGAAAGTCGGTGAAGGCGCCGCGCTTGGTGCGCACGCTGCGGCCGGTGGCCGAGAGCACGCCGGTGGTCACGGTGTGGGAGTAGCCGAAGGGGTTGCCGATGGCGATGACCTCCTCGCCGATGTAGAGGTCCGAGGAGTCGCCCATCTCCGCCTGGGGCAGGTCGCCTTCGCCGGACAGGCGCAGCACGGCCAGATCGAAGTCCGGGTCCGCGCCCACCAGCTCGGCCTGGAATTCCCGGCCGTCCAGCAGGTTGACCCGCACCTCCGAGGCCCCGGCGATGACGTGGGAGTTGGTGACAACCAGCCGCTTGCCGCCGTCGATGACCACCCCGGAGCCCAGGGAGGTGACCTCCACGCTGCGCTCGCGCCCCTGGTTGAGGAAGTCGCGGAACATGGGCGGGAATCCCTGGAACATGTCGGCGAAGGGGTTGGGGGCCCGCTTCTCCATCCGCGCCGAGGTGATGTTGACCACGGACGGGGCCACCTGGCGCACGGCGCGCACGGTGGGGGTCATGCGGGGATCGTCCTGGGCCCGGGCCGCTTGCCCCGGGGCCAGCAGCAGCACGAGGAACACGGTGAGGAAAATGCGTCTTGAAAGCATTCCCCCATGATGTACCAACTCGCCGCGATTGGGAAGGGAAGCGCGCCTTGCGCGGGACGGTCGCCTGACGCTACAAAGGCGGTTGCACCAAACAGGAGAGACACATGCGAAGCAAAAACATGACGGGCGGCCCCGGACGGGCCCCCCACCGGTCCCTGCTCCACGCCCTGGGGCTGACCCGCTCGGAGATGGAGCGCCCATTGGTGGGCATAGCCAACGCCGCCAACGAGGTGGTGCCCGGCCACCGCGACCTGGACCGGCTGGCCGAGGCGGCCAAGGCCGGAGTCCGCGCCGCGGGCGGCACTCCCCTGGAATTTCCGGCCATCGCCGTGTGCGACGGGCTGGCCATGAACCACGAGGGCATGCGTTTCTCCCTGCCCTCGCGGGAGAACATCGCCGACTCCGTGGAGATCATGGCCACGGCCCATCCCTTCGACGCCCTGGTCCTCATCCCCAACTGCGACAAAAGCGTGCCCGGCATGCTCATGGCCATGCTGCGGCTGAACATCCCGGCCATCCTCGTCTCCGGCGGCCCCATGCTGGCGGGCAAAGGGGGCACCGACCTGGTCAGCGTGTTCGAGGCCGTGGGCAAGGTGCGGCGCGGCGAGATGAGCCAGGAGGAACTGGCCGAACTGGAGCAGACCGCCTGCCCCGGCTGCGGCTCCTGCTCCGGCATGTTCACGGCCAACTCCATGAACTGCCTTTCCGAGACCATCGGCCTGGCCCTGCCGGGCAACGGCACCATCCCCGCGCCCACGGCCGAGCGGGTGCGCCTGGCCCACACCGCGGGCGAGCGGGTCATGGACCTTTTGGCCAAAGGCATCGCCCCGCGCGACATAGTCACCCCCAAGGCGGTGGCCAACGCCGTGACCATGGACATGGCCCTGGGCTGCTCCACCAACACGGTGCTGCACCTGCCCGCCATTTTCCGCGAGGCCGGGCTGGACCTGTCCCTGGACATCTTCGACGAAATCTCCCGGGCCACGCCCAACCTCTGCCGCCTCTCCCCGGCCGGGCCGCACCACCTTGAGGACCTGCACCGGGCCGGGGGCATCCCCGCGGTCATGGACGAGTTGCGCCGCGACGGCCGCATCGAGGGCGAATGCCTCACGGCCACCGGCCGCACCGTGGCCGAGAACCTGGACGCCCTGCAGCCCGCCATCCTCGACCCTGAGGTCATCCGCACCGTGGCCGAGCCGTACGCCCCGCAGGGCGGCATCGCCGTGCTGCGCGGCAACCTCGCCCCGGATGGGTGCGTGGTCAAGCAGTCGGCCGTGGGCGAGGAAATGCTGGTCAGCCAGGGCGAGGCGCGGGTCTTCGACGGCGAGGAGGAGGCCAACCAGGCCATCCTGGCCGGGGAGATCCAGCCCGGACAGGTGGTGGTCATCCGCTACGAAGGCCCCAAGGGCGGCCCAGGCATGCGCGAGATGCTCTCGCCCACGGCCAACATCGCGGGCATGGGCCTGGGCTCGCAGGTCTCCCTCATCACCGACGGCCGTTTCTCCGGCGGCACCCGCGGGGCGGCCATCGGCCACGTCTCGCCCGAGGCCGCGGCCGGGGGGCCCATCGGCCTCATCAAGGACGGCGACACCATCCAGGTGAACATCCCCGAGCGGCGGCTGGAGCTTTTGGTGGACGAGGACGAGCTGGCCCGCCGCAAGGCGGAGTGGACGCCGCGCGAGCCAAAGACCGGATCCAGGCAGCTCAAGCGCTACGCCGCCCAGGTGTCCTCGGCGGCGCAGGGCGCTGTGCTCTCGGACTGAGGTTATGGGCACGGAAGAGGCCATCGTCAGCCGCTACCAGGACTGGTACGAGACCCCCCAAGGCCTCTTCGCCTACGGGCGGGAGCGGGCCCTGCTGGGGCACATGCTCTCGGCCTGGCGGCGGCGCGGCCGCAGGCTGCTGGAGATAGGCTGCGGCCCCGGCGTCTTCCTGCACTTCCTCTGGGAGTCGGGCTTCGACGTCACCGGCCTGGACGCCTCCGCGGTGATGCTGGCCGCCGCCCGCGAACGGCTGGGCAACCGGGCGGACCTGCACCTGGGCCGGGCCGAGGAGCTGCCCTACGAGGACGACGAGTTCGACTACGCCGTGCTCCTGACCATGCTGGAGTTCTCCGACGACCCCCGGACCGTGCTGGCCGAGGCCGTACGGGTGGCCTCGCGGGGGGTCATGGTGGCCGTGCTCAACCGCTTCTCCCTGTACTATCTCAGCCGGGGCATCCCCTGGCCGGGCTGTTCCCGCTCCACCCTGCGCCGGGCCAACTGGCAGGACTGGATGCGGGTCAAGCGGTGGCTGCGGCGCGCCGGGGCCTCCGGCCGCTGCACCGCCCGCTCCGTGCTGCCGGGGCCCTACTCCACCTGGGGGCGCGGCAGAATCTGGAACCTGGTTAACACGCCTTTCTACCCCCCGTGGATGGGGGCTTGGTGCTGCCTGCGCCTGGACATGGACCCCCAGCGCACCGGCACCACCTTGCCCTCCTTCGCCTCGGAGGCCAAGCCGACCACCGGCTGAGAACTCCTGGCACGCTCCCTGCATCCCGTTCCACCACGGCCGCCGGTTTTCCGACGCGGCCACTGGAGCAAGCAGATGCAGAACCCGCCATCCCCCGCACGCGCCCTGGACGCCGACATCCTGGTCCTCGGTTCCGGCCTGGCCGGCCTGCGCGCCGCGTGGGCCGCCCTGGAGGAGAACCCCGGAGCCGGAGTGGTGGTGGCCAGCGCGGCCAGGGGGCCGTCCGGCTCCTCCTTCGCCAACCTCCACGACCGCCTGGGCATCCAGGTCTGCGGCGACGACGCCGAGCGCGCCGCCCTGGTGGAGGACGTGCTGGCGGCAGCCGGTCCCGGTGAGATCGACCCCGTCCTGGTGGAGGTTCTGGCCGCCGAAAGCCTGGACCGCTTCCGCGACCTGGAGGACCTGGGCGCGGAGTTCCTGCGCGACGGGGACGGCCGCCGCAGCGCCTTTTCCGCCTGTTTCAGCCCCCGCAGCCGCAGGGCGGCCATATTTACCGACCTGGGCGCGACCTACCGCCGTTTCGCCGAACGGGTGGAGGCCCTGGGCGGGCGATTTCTGCCGGGCCTGACCGTGCGCCGCCTGCTGGCCGGGGACGGCCGCTGCCGGGGCGCCCTGCTGGAGAGCGAAGCGGACGGCGGACGGGTGGAACTGCGCGCCGAGGCCACCATCATGGCCCTGGGCGGCCCCGCCCCCCTCTTCGCCTACACCCAGGCCGGGCCGCGCAACCCCGGCTTTTCCTACGGCCTGCTGGACGAGGCCGGGGTGGAGCTGATCAACGCGGGCTACCTGCAATACATGTGGGCCAGCCTGCCGGACCGCACCTTCTGGAACATCGCCGAGCTGGCCCGCCCCGGGGCCGGGGTGCTGGACGCTTCCGGCAACCTCGTGGTCCCGCCGCCGGAGATCGCCAAGTTGGCCGGCGCGCGGCGCGGCCACTGCCCCTACGGCTTCGGCCTGGAGGACGCCGCCCTGGACCATTTCCTGGCCGACTACCTGGACTGGGACGGCGCGGCCACCGTGCTCTCCCCCAGCCGGGGCAGGCTGCGCGTTGCCCCCATGGCCCATGCGGGCAACGGCGGGGCGCGGGTGGACGCCTGGGGCCGCACTTCCCTGCCCGGCCTGTACGCCTGCGGCGAGTGCGCCTCGGGCATGCACGGGGCCAACCGCGTGGGCGGGGCCATGGTCCTGGCAACACAGGTCTTTGGCCGCCGCGCCGGGCTGCACGCCGCCAAATCCCTTAAGAAGATCGGCCGGGGAACCGATACATTGTTTACCGGGTTAGCGAATCCCCTTCCGCCGCCTCGCGGCAGGAACCCGCACCGGGAGCGGCTGGCCTGGTCGCTGCAGCGCAACGCCCTGCGGCCCTGCCCCGAAGTGCGGCGACTTCTGGGTCAGACCAGGGAGGAGCGCAAGCATGCCGGGGACTGGCGGGACCGCCTTGCCCTGCGGACGGGTGTCACGTTATTGAACCATTTCGCCGCCAACTGCTAACAAGGTGAACGGTCAGGTGCTCTCCCAGCAAAACCAGTTCTTCAAGCCCGGCAAGCAGACGCGCATCCTCTCCCTGCTGGAGGGGGTCTCCGCGGGCAGCCGGGTGAGCCAGTGCCACCTGGGGCGGCTGACCGAAATGAGCGGCGCCATGGTCAACAAGTACCTCAAGTCGCTGCGCAGCGAGGGCACCGTGCGCCTGACCCCCGTGACGCGCAAAAGCTTCGAGTACAACCTGACCGAGGCGGGCGAAGCCAAACGCCGGGAACTGCTGGGCGAATACTGCGCCGAGATCGTCCGCATCTACTCCTCGCTCAAGGCCTCCATCCGGGGCAAGCTGGACCACCTGCGCGGACAGGGCGTGGAGCGGCTGGCCCTGTTCGGGGCCTCGGACACCTGCGAGGTGGTTCTCTCCGCGCTGAATGGCTCCTCCTTCCGGGTGCTGGCCGTCACGGACAACGACCCGGCCAAGCACGGCTCCCTGTTCCACGGCCACGTGGTCTCCCATCCGCAGGTTCTGGAGACCATCAGCGCCCAGGCAGTCGTCATCACCTCCTTCGGCAGGCAGGACGAAATCCACCGTCAGCTCCAGCCCCTGGCCGAGCGGCGAAACCTCGAAATCGTAAGGTTGTGACCATGAGCGAACGCATCGACCGCATCACCCTCCCCTCGGGCCTGGGCATCGGCCACGGCCACTCGTGCTTCGTGGTGGCCGAGATCGGCAACAACCACCAGGGCAAGCTGGAAATGGCCAAGGAAATGATCTACGCCGCCGCCGAAGCGGGCGCGGACGCGGTCAAGTTCCAAAAGCGCGACACCCCCTCCCTGCTCACCGCCGAGGGCATGGCCGCGGCCTACACCGGCCCCAACAGCTTCGGGCCCACCTACGGCGAGCACCGCGACGCCCTGGAGCTTTCCATCGAGGAGATGGCCCAGGCCAAGGACCTCACCGAGCGGCTGGGCATGGTCTTCTTCGCCTCCGCCTGGGATCCGGTCAGCCTGGAGCAGACCCTGGACCTGGGCGTGGAGCTCATCAAGATCGCCTCGGCCGACCTGGTCTGCCTGCCCACCCTGCGCCGCATCGGCCGCTCCGGCGTGCCCGTGGTGCTGTCCACCGGCATGTCCACCTGGGAGGAAATCGACCAGGCCGTGGCGGAGCTGCGCGCCTACCACGAAAACATCGTGCTGCTGCACTGCAATTCCTCCTACCCCTGCCCGGAAGAGGACATCGCCCTGCCCGTGATGGATGCCCTGCTCCAGCGCTACGGCCTGCCCGTGGGCTACTCCGGGCATGAGGAGGGTCTGGCCCCCACCCTGGCCGCCGTGGCCCGGGGCGCCAGCGTGGTGGAGCGCCACTTCACCCTCAACAAAATGCTGCCCGGCACCGACCACCGCGCCTCCCTGGAACCCGCCCAGCTCAAGAGCCTCATCGGCATGATCCGCGAGGTGGAGCGGGCCATGCGGCAGACGGACAAGATCGTCACCCCCAAGGAGGACGGCGCGGCCAAGAAACTGCGCAAGTCCGTGGTGGCCGCCCGCGACATCAAGGCGGGCGAAGTCCTCACCGAGGAGCACCTGACCGTCAAGAGCCCGGGCACCGGCATCTCGCCGCTGTACTGGGACGACGTCCTGGGGCTGAAGGCGGCCCGCGACATCGAGGCGGACACCCTGCTCACCTGGGATCTGGTCGGCCACCTGCACCTGGCCAACCGCAAGACAGCCTAGCCCGGCCCGGCTGACAGGAGGCCCCGCCGCGTGCTCGTCCTCATGCTGGCCGTCAACGACCCGGCGGGCACGGCCATCGCCTTCGCCAAGGCGCTCAACCGGCACACGGAACACACCTGCCGGCTGGTCACCCTGGAGACGCGGTACAACCACGGCTGGGACGCGGACCTGCACCTGCCCGATCTGGACGAGGCGGGACTGGAGGAAGTGCACGCCCTGCTGCGGGACGCGGACGTCCTCCACTTCCATATGACCGCGGACGAGGATCAGCCCTTCGGCCCTTTCCTGCCTCGCGACCACCTGCGCGGCAAGGCCGTGGTCCACCACCACCACGGCCACCCGGACTTTAGGGGCGACCCGGACAAGTACCGCCGCAAGTACGCCGAACGGAACCGCCGCAACCTCCTCGTCTCCACGCCGGACCTGCTGCATCTGCTGCCCGAGGCCCGCTGGCAGCCCAACCTCGTCCCCCAGGACGACCCGCGCTACCTGCCCATGCCCGGCAAACACCCGGCGGACGGCTCCGTTCCGGACCACCCCGTACGGCTGACCCACTCCCCCACCCGCAAAGACCTCAAGAACACCGACGACCTCCTTCGCGCCGTGGACCAGCTGCGGACCGAGGGCCTGCACCTGGAACTGGACCTCATCGACGACGCCCCCCACGTGGAGTGCCTGCGCCGCAAACGCCGCGCCCACATCCTTTTCGACCACCTCCAGGGCTACTACGGCGTCAGCTCCATCGAAGGCCTCTCCCAAGGCCTGCCCACCATCGCCGGGCTCGACGACCACAACCGCCGCCACATCACCGAACTCACCGGCACAACCAACCTCCCCTGGATAACCACAACACCCCGCAACCTTCCGCAAACACTCCGCCAGCTCATCCAAAACCCCGGCCTCCGCGACAAGGCCGGACACGCCTCCCGCCGGTTCATCACCACCCGCTGGACCGACAAGCAGCTCGCCATCCGCCTGGCCGAATTTCTGGAAAAGTGCTGACGAAGGGACTAGAGGAGAGGGAGAACGACCGGGGAGGCTTCAAGCCTCCCCGGTCGTTCGCTTTTGTGGGGGAGTGAGGGAATTGGAGGTGGCTGGCTGGGGTGGAAAATCAGGGCATTGGGGGCAGGATTATCCTGCCCCCTCACCCCCAAAAATTCGCTGGGGCCTCGCTTCGCTCGGGGGCGTGGTACTGACGCGGCGTAGCCGGGGACCCCTCGCCCAATTTCGCCTTCAACGCATGTGAAGCCTGACTGCCAGGGCTGGTTTTACCGGGTGGACACGCTCCACAATCGCCATACGCCGAAGTGCTCCCTACCCGCGATTCCACCGCGCGCCATCCGCGAATACAAATGCAAAGGGAGTTTGCCGCGGGTCCAGGGCAGCGCAGGCCCTGGTCGCCCGCAGGGCGAAATCTTCTCGCCCCTTGGAAGCGGGGTACAGCCATATGCCAGCCGGGGACCCCTCGCCCAATTTCGCCTTCAACGCATGTGAAGCCTGACTGCCAGGGCTGGTTTTACCGGGTGGACACGCTCCACAATCGCCCATACGCCGGAGTGCTCCCCGTTCGCGCTCCTGACGCGTCCCAACCCGCAAACACACATGCAAAGGGAGTTTGCCGCGGGTCCAGGGCAGCGCAGGCCCTGGTCGCCCGCAGGGCGAAATCTTCTCTTTCCTTACTTCGCTGGTTGACGGGGCGGTCATGGGTTGTACCTTCCGTGCGCCATGTTGAACGATATTATCTGGAGTCTCTGGCGGGGCTGGACGCGGTTGCGTCTGCACGTCATGGGCAGACGCATCGTTGTCCGGGGGTCGTGCAAGCTGTGCGGCAAATGCTGCCAGGGGATATTCCTGAGCTGGCAGGAGGGGTGGATTCGCACGCCGGAGGAATTCGAGCGGGCCAAAGAGGACCACCTCGGCCTGGCGCGGTACAAAATTACCGGCAAGAAACGCGGCTTCCTGACCTTCACCTGCACCTGGATGGACGAAAACGGCCTCTGCGCCGACCACGAACACCGCCTCAAACTCTGTCGCGACTACCCCAAGCCAGACCTCTACTTCGTTTCCGGCCAGCTCTCCGACCACTGCGGCTACCGCTTCGTGGAAGAAAAAGACTTCTCCAAAGTCCTCGACAAAGCCAACCCGGCAGACGACACCTCCACGGAAGAATAAGCGGAGTTGCAGTGCCGTTTTCTCAGGGGAGCGGGCAAGGCCCCGCTCCCCTTTTCATGTTGAAGAGGAGTGGAGGGAATGGAAGGTGGTCGGCGGGGGTGGTGGTTCAGGGCAGTGGGAGAGGGAGGAAAAACCCTTTAAAAATGGTTTGTACTGCCCCCGGTTTAGCAAGCCTTTTTTAAGAGAGTCCGCGAGTTGATCAGTTCCTGCTCGGTTGTCACCGGGGTTTTATACCCCAGCGCCGAGTGCAGGTAGCCTTGGTTGTATTCTTCGATCCAGGAGCCCAAGGCTTGGTAAAAGGCCGTCGGGCTACGCCATTCATTGATCCAGACCAGCTCTTCCTTCATGGTGCGCATGAAGCGCTCTGTGTCGGCGTTGCCTTTGGGGTTGTTGTAGCTGGTGAAGGCGAGTTTGATGTCCATGACGCGGCAAGCCTTCATAAAGCTCGTCGAGGTCGGTTGGCAGCCGTTGTCGGCCATGAGATGAAGACCGCCGTCGCGCACGCCTTCGGGGAACTGCCTGCCGACAGCCGCGTTGAGCGCCGAGAGCCAATGCCACGCCTTGGCCTGGTCGCCGGCGTAATGGCCGACGACCTTCTTGGTGCGCCAATCAAGCACAATGACCACGTACAGCCAGCCGTAGCCGTCAATCTTGATTTTGGTCATGTCGATACCCCACCACTCGTTGGGTCGCGTGGGCCGGGGCTTGACGCCGGTCGGCCTGCGTTTGGCCTTGAGTCGCAGGTTGGGCTTCACCGTGAGGTCATGCTCGCTCATGAGCCGGTAGACGCGGTTTTGGCCGACGACAACGCCGTCCACGAAGCGCAGGAACGCCCAGACCCGACGGTATCCCCAGAACGGATGGTCGGCCTTGATGCCGCGAATGCGGGCCAGGAGGTCGGCGTTGCGCTCGGCGACCTTTGCATATGGTCCGCGCTTCATCCGAACGGCCCGCTTTTTTTTAGCTCAATGGTCAACTCACCGATCAGGCTTTTGAGCTTCATGTTCTCGCGCTCAAGCTTGGCCGTACGCTGTGCGCCGTGCTCGGTCTCGAACGCTTTGTGCGCCTGGGCAAGGAATTGATCGCGCCACTTGTAGTACTGGTTCTGCGAGATGGCGTACTCGGCGCACACTTCGCCCACGGGTCGTCCTCGAAGGCCTTCGAGGACGACCCGAGTCTTCTGCTCCGGGGTCCACTTCCGTCGCTTCATGGCAAACCTCCTGCCTGTTGAGAAGCCACGGACTTCCACTTAAATCAAGGCTGTTTCAAACTGGGGGCAGGATATGTACCAAGCAGCCCCCCACAATCGCCGATTCGCCGAAGCGCTTCCGGGCATCCACCCCCTGACTCGCCCCAACCCGCGACCCCACATGCAAAGTTACTTTGCCGCAGGGTCCAGGGCCGCGCAGGCCCTGGTCGCCCGCAGGGCGAAATCTTCCCTTCTTCCTTTCTTATTTCCTCTTACCCGGCGGTGCGCAGGGCGAGGTGGAAGGTGCTGCCGTTGTCGTTGGGTTCGTGCCAGAGTTTGGCGGACATGCGTTCGGCGAGCCGCCGGGCGAGGTAGAGTCCAACTCCGGCGCCCGGGCTGTTGCCGGTGGCGTCGGTTTTCTCGAAACGGTGGAAGATGCGTTCGCTGTCTTCGGGTTTGATGCCGACTCCGGTGTCGTGGACGCTGACGAGCACATGGTCCTCGTCCGGCTGGACGAACACATCAATTTTCCCGTCGTCGGTGAATTTGACCGCGTTGTCCATCAGCTGGGAGAGGACGCGATGGAGTTTTTCGGGTGCGGCGAGTACGGCCGGGAGGCGTTCGGGGACATCCCATCCGATTTCCACCTGGCCGTCTTTGTCCGAGGCGGCGAGTTTGCTTTGCGCCTCCTCTTTGAGGAGGTTGAGTTCGGCGGACAGGTCGACGGGGGAGACAGGCAGCGGCGATTCGCCTTCCATTTCCGCGAGCTGGATAACGTCATCCACCACGGAGGCGAGGTCCTTGGCGGATTCCAGGAGCTGGCCGGTCATTTCCGCATCCGCGCAGCGGTTGTTGCGGGCGGCCTCGAAGGAGAGTTCGGCGTAGCCGAGCACGGTGGTCAGGGGTGTGCGCAGTTCGTGGGCCACGGAGGCGATGAAGAGGTCCTTGAGCCGGTCGGAGGCTTCGGCGGCGCGGCGAGCCACGGTTTCCTCGCGCTGGAGCTGCTTGAGGCGTTCGTTGTCCAGGGCGCGGCGGATGCGGATATCGAGGATTTCGTAATCCACGATGGGTTTTTCCACGAAGTCCGCGCCGCCCGCCTTGAGGAACTCCACGGCCAGGTGGAGGCTGCCCTGCCCGGTTATCATGATGACCGGCGGGCAGAGGTCGTCCAACTCGCGCTGCATGGCCCCGAAGGTTTCCAGGCCGTCCATGCCGGGCAGGTTGTAGTCCAGCAGCACCAGGTCCGCCCCCTGGTTGCGGAGAAAGGCCAGTCCCTCGTTGGGTTCCTCGGCGGTAACGACCTCGAAGTCGAACCGTTCCAGGCTGCGGCTCATGGCGTTGCGGAGGGCGTGATCGTCGTCGATGATGCAGATTCGGGCCATTGGCACTCCTTCCGTTGGTGGGTGGAGAGCGTACGCTGAAAGGACGGCCCGGCGAATTATTATTCCGGGGCGAAGAGGCCTCGGGTCAGGCGGCGGAAGGCTTCTGCCAGGCGGCCGCGCCCCTTGGGGGAGCGGAGGTCTACGCCGCCGTACTGGGGGCGGACTCCGGCGCGCAGGGCCAGGTAGGAGCAGGCCGCGGCCAGCACGGCCACAACGGCGCCGAGGTCGGCTTCCTCTTCGGGCAGGCCGTCGGGAAGAGCCTCGAACCATTCCAGGGAGGTGCGGACGCGCTTGCGCTCCATGAGTTCGGCGTGGGGGCTGCGGTCCACAAGTTCCCAGGCCAGAATGCGGGCGGTGCGGGGGCGTTCGGCCAGGGCTTCCAGCAGGGCCTCGTAGAAGACGGCCACCTGCTCCTCGGGGTCCGCCGGAGTGGAGGCCAGGGATTGCAGTTCGTCGAGGTCCGGCCAGTGGGCGTCGGTTTCCCCCGCGGCCAGGACCAGCCCCTGCAATCCGCCGAAGAGGCGGTGCAGCACGCGGGTTTCCACCGAGGCGCGGGCGGCCACGGCTTCCAGGGACAGGCCGGAGTAGCCGCGCTCGGCCAGCAGGTCGAGCACGACTTCAAGGCACTTGTCGCGGGTGTCGCGGGGTTTGGTTATGGGGATGACCTTGGCCATGTGGTTCTTCCTTCGGCGGCCGTTCATCCTGGACCGCCAATCTGCCCTGAAAATACGCCTCCGAGGCGCACTAGGCAAGCGGGGGTTCCCATGCGGGCGCGAACGTGGGAAGAGGAAGGCTGGAGGTGGCCATGAAACGATTCGCTCTCGTTCTGGTCCTGGTGGTAGTTTCGCTTTCCCTGCTCGGCTGCGCCTCGCGCCAGTCGCGGGAGCAGATGCAGCGGCTGGAGGCGGAGCAGGCCCAGCTTTCCGAGGAAGTGGAGCGCCTGCGGGAGGAGACCCAGCGTCTTCGCTCCGCCCTGGATGACGAACTGGAGAAGCTGCGCGAACAGCTGTCCGCCCTGACCGCGACCATGCAGACGACCCTGGAAGGGCTGAAGGAACGCGGCGAGGAACGCGCCCGCGAACTGGGCGAGAAGGCCACGGAAGTCGCCGGAGACCAGCTGCGCGAACTGCTGCGCACCGCCACCGAGGCCCTGCGGCGGATCAACGAGAGCCTGGGGGAGACGGAGCAATAAGGAGCGGAAGCCCTCAAGGCATCGCCTGAAAAGCCCGCAATCCGGCCATGGCGCGGGCTTTTGACATTCCGGCCCCGATCTCGTAATGATTCCCGGTTTCACGTACCGGGAGCGGACATGGCCATTCAAAAGATCACCGGTTTCGCGGACCTCTTCGGGCCCGAGGCCGACGCCTACACCTTCATCGAGAACACCGCGCGCGAGGTGTTCGCGCGCTACGGCTACACCGAACTGCGCACCCCCGTGGTGGAGCGCACCGAGCTGTTCGCCAAGGGCATCGGCGAGGACACCGACGTGGTGGGCAAGGAGATGTACACCTTCCCCGACCGCCGGGGCCGCTCGCTGACCCTGCGGCCCGAGGCCACGGCCGGGGTGGTGCGCGCCTTCATCGACTCCAAGCGGTACCAGCCGGGCGGGGTGTACAAGTACTACACCCTCGGCCCCATGTTCCGCTACGAGCGGCCCCAGAAGGGGCGCATGCGGCAGTTCCACCAGGTCAACGCGGAGTGCTTCGGCTCGCCCTCCCCCCTGGCGGACGCCGAGTCCATCCTCATGCTGGCTGACTTCCTCACGGCCATCGGGCTGCGCGGGCTGTCCTTCGAGATCAACTCCCTGGGCTGCGCCGAATGCCGCCCCTCCTACCGGGGCTTCCTCACGGAGTATTTCGAGAACCTCACGGCCGACGCCCTGTGCGAGGACTGCCGCCGCCGCATGGCCACCAACCCCATGCGGGTGCTGGACTGCAAGCGCGACTCCTGCGCCGAGGCCACCAAGGGCGCGCCCACCACGCTGCAGGCCTCCTGCGAGGGGTGCCGGGAAAACTTCGCCGTGGTCAAGAAGGTGCTGGAGGAGGCGGGACTGGACTACACGGTCAACCCCCGCCTGGTGCGCGGCCTGGACTACTACAAGGGCACCACCTTCGAGGTCGCCAGCACGGACATCGGCTCCCAGTCGGCCGTGGCCGGCGGCGGCCGCTACGATGGCCTGGTGAAGCTGCTTGGCGGCCCGGACGTGCCCGGCGTGGGCTTCGCCTGCGGCATGGAGCGGCTGGCCCTGCTGCTCGCCGAGCAGAAGGCTGCCAAGCCCGACTTCTACGTGGCCGTGCTGGACGAAGCCGGGCTTCAGGCCGGGCTGCTGCTGGCCCGCGGCCTGCGCCAGGCCGGGCTGCGCGGCGAGGCGGCCTTCGAGGCCAAGTCCATGAAGTCGCAGATGCGCTCCGCGGACAAGTCCGGGGCGCGCCACGTCCTCATTCTGGGCGGCGACGAGCTGGCCCAGGGGACGGTGACCGTCAAGAATCTGGCCACGGGCGAGCAGGAAACAATTTCCATGGACCGGGCGGCCGAACGCCTGGCCTAAGACGAATCATCCCATGGGCGGCCCTTGAGGCCGCCTTTCTTTCCAAGGAGCGAGCATGAGCGACGCGCGGCGTATCGACGATCTTGGCGGCTGGCGGCGAAGCCACCGCAACAACGACCTGCGGGCCTCCGACATCGGGACCGAGGTCTGCCTCATGGGCTGGGTGCAGTACCGCCGCGACCACGGCGGGCTGATCTTCATCGACCTCCGCGACCGCGAAGGGCTGACCCAGGTGGTCTTCGACCCGGACGTGGACCGCGAGTCCCTGGACCGCGCCCACGCCCTGCGCAGCGAGTTCGTGCTGGCCATCAAGGGCGTGGTGCGCGCCCGGCCCGAGGGCATGACCAACGCCAACCTGGGCACCGGCGACGTGGAAGTGGCCGTGCGCGAGTTCAAGTTGCTGAACACCGCCAAGACCCCGCCCTTCGAGATCGAGAACCGCAGCGAGGCGGGCGAGACCATCCGCCTGACCAACCGCTACCTGGACCTGCGGCGGCCCAAGCTGGCCAACAACTTCATCGTGCGCAACCGGGCCGCCCAAGCCGTGCGCCGCTACCTGGACGAGGAAGGCTTTCTGGAGGTTGAGACCCCCATCCTGACCAAGTCCACCCCCGAGGGGGCGCGCGACTTCCTGGTGCCCTCCCGCCTGAGCGACGGCGAGTTCTACGCCCTGCCGCAGTCCCCGCAGCTGTTCAAGCAGCTGCTCATGGTCTCCGGCCTGGACCGCTACTACCAGCTCTGCAAGTGCTTCCGCGACGAGGACCTGCGCGCCGACCGCCAGCCGGAGTTCACCCAGATCGACATGGAGATGAGCTTCGCCGACGAAGCCCAGGTCATGGACGTGGCCGAGCGCATGATCGTGCGGCTCTTCAAAGAGGCCGGGGGCATCGACCTGCCCACGCCCTTCCCGCGCATGCCCCACGCCGAGGCGGTGGGCAAGTACGGCCTGGACAAGCCGGACCTGCGCTTCGGCCTGCCCCTGACCGAGGTCTCCGACGTCTTTCAGGGCTCCGGGTTCAAGGTGTTCGCCAAGGCGGAGCTGGTCAAGGCCATGCTGGTCTCCGGCGGCGGCGAGCTGACCCGCAAGGAGATCGACGACCTCACCGAGTATGTGAAGATCTACGGCGCGCAGGGCCTGGCCTGGATCAAGTTCAAGGAAGCCGAGGGCGGCGGGCTGGAGTGGCAGAGCCCCATCGTCAAGTTCTTCTCCGAGGACGAGAAGGCGGCCCTGGCCGAGCGGCTGGACCCCAAGGCCGGGGACATCCTCTTCTTCCAGGCCGGGGCGGCCACCATGGTCAACGAGGCCCTGGGCCACCTGCGGGTGAAGATGGGCGAGCGCATGGGCCTCATCGACCACAGCCAGTACTCCCCGGTGTGGATCACCGACTTCCCCATGCTGGAGTGGAACTCCGACGAAAAACGCTGGACCGCGGTGCACCACCCCTTCACCGCCCTGCAGGAGGGGCAGGAGGACGTGCTTCGCAACGATCCGGGCAAGGCGCTTTCCCGCGCCTACGACATGGTGCTCAACGGCTTCGAGATCGGCGGCGGCTCGGTGCGCGTGCACAACGCCGACACCCAGTCCCGCATGCTGGAGCACCTGGGCATCGGCGAGGAGGAGGCCCGGGCCAAGTTCGGCTTCCTGCTGGACGCACTGGAATACGGCGCTCCCCCCCACGCGGGCATTGCCTTCGGCTTCGACCGTCTTATCATGATCCTGTGCGGCGGCGAATCCATCCGCGACGTCATCGCCTTCCCCAAGACCCAGAAGGGAACCTGCCTCATGACCGGCTCCCCTTCGGCGGTCGGGGCCAAGCAGCTCCGCGAGCTGCACATCAAGCTGCGGGAAAAAGCCAAGCAATAGGGACATGCCGTTGGAGATACTGAGCTACCCGGACCCGGTCCTGGCCAAGAAGGCCGAGGTGATCGAGGAGATCACCCCGGAGCTTCGCCAGCTGGCCGAGGACATGCTGGAAACCATGTACCAGAGCGAGGGCATCGGCCTGGCCGCCCCCCAGGTGGGCGAGTCCATCCGGCTCATCGTGGTGGACGTCACCGGGCCCTCCCACCGGGCCGAACCCATGGCCGTGGTCAACCCGGAGATCGTCTGCTCCGACGGCGAGGTGGTCTCCGAGGAGGGGTGCCTGTCCGTGGCCAACTACCGCTGCGAGGTCACCCGCGCGGCCAGCTGCACGGTGCGCGGCTACGACCTGGAGGGCAACCCCATCGAGATCGAGGCCGAGGGGCTGAAGGCCATCTGCCTGCAGCATGAGATCGACCATCTGGACGGGGTGCTGTTCATCGACCGCATCTCCCGGCTGAAACGCTCCCTCTACGACCGCAAGGTGAAGAAATGGGTCAAGCAGGCGGCCAGGACGGACGATTGAGGCTGGTCTTCATGGGCACCCCGGACTTCGCTTCCGAGGTGCTGCGCCATGTGCTCGACTGGTGCCGGGAGACCGGCCACGGCGAGGTGGTGGGGGTCTACTCCCAGCCTGACCGGCCCTGTGGCCGGGGGCGGGCCTGCAAGCCCACCCCGGTGAAGGTCCTGGCCCTGGAAGAGGGCCTGCCCGTGTACCAGCCGGAGAATTTCAAGACGCCCGAGGCGGTCGAGGAACTGCGCGCCCTGGATGCCGACGTTTTGCTGGTGGCCGCCTACGGCCTCATCCTGCCGCGCGCGGTGCTTGACTCGGCCAGGCACGGGGCCATCAACGTGCACGCCTCCCTCTTGCCCAAGTACCGTGGCGCGGCCCCCATCCAGCGCGCCCTGCTGGAAGGCAACCCCGCCACCGGGGTGACCATCATGCAGATGGCCGAGGGCATGGACACCGGGGACATGCTGCTGCAGCGCGCCCTGGCCATAAGCTACACCGACACCGCGGCCGACCTGCACGACCAGCTGGCGGACATGGGCGGACGGATGCTGTGCGAAACCCTGGACATGCTGCGCGACGGAACCCTGGCGCCCATCCCCCAGGACGACGCCCTGGCCACCTACGCCCCCAAGCTGAGCAAGGACGAGGGGCTGCTGGACTTTTCCCGCCCGGCCGAGGAAGTGGACCGCCGCGCGCGGGCCATGCACCCCTGGCCAGGGGCTTATTTCCACCTGGACATGGACGACCGCGACAAGCCGCTGCGGGTCAGCATCCAGCCCGGGGAGATCGGGGACATGCGCTCCGACGACTCCGAGCCCGGCCAGGTGCTGGGCGTGTGCGGCGGCCGCCTCGAAATCGCCTGCGGCGACCGCGTCTACCGGGTGGCCCGGCTCACGCCCCGGGGCAAGAAATCCATGGACGCCGAGGCCTTCGCCTGCGGCTACCTGGGCCGCTGCCAGCAGGCCCGGGCCTGCTCCTGAATAATGGCCTCGCCGGACCGTTTGTGCCATAGTCCCAGCATGCCGGGACAGTACGCATGACCAACGACCTCAACGACGAAATCGCGGACGAGCTCGCCCAGCCCGCGCGCAAGCGGCTTTTCATCGGGCTCATCACTGGTTCCAGCCTGCTTTTGTGCCTGGCGCTGGCGCTTCTGTTCGCCGTGCCCTACATCGGCCTGCGCGACATCCACCCCCTGGCCCCCTGGATAACCGGCGGCGTGCTGCTGCTGGTCATGCTGGCCGTGCTGGGCGCGGCCCTGGGGCTGGTCTACAACATCCTCACCGGACGCTCCCTGCCGCTCTTCCACCGGGTACGCGGGGTCACGGTGAAGCTCTTCCTGCCCCTGATGACCCTGCTGGGCAAGGCGCTGGGCTTTTCCAAGCGGCAGATCCGGGCCTCCTTCATCAAGGTCAACAACGAGCTGGTGGAGCATCAGGCCGGAACCTACCCGCCGGACAAGGTGCTGGTGCTGCTGCCCCACTGCCTCCAGCGTTCCGACTGCGGAATCCGCCTGACCCACGACATGTCCAAGTGCAAGCGGTGCGGCCGCTGCCCCATCCACGGACTCATCTCCCTGGCCGAGAAGTACGGCCTGCACATCGCCATCGCCACCGGCGGGACAATCGCCCGCCGCATCGTGGTGCAGACCAGGCCCAAAATCATCCTGGCCGTGGCCTGCGAGCGCGACCTCGCCTCCGGCATCCAGGACACCTATCCCCTGCCCGTTTTCGGCGTGCTCAACGAGCGGCCCTTTGGCCCCTGCCTGGACACCCAGGTGGCCCTGCCCGCCCTGGAGGCGGCCGCCCGGCGCTTTCTGACCCCCCAGGCCGTGGCCGAGGCGGACGAGCGGGAGCGGCTGGCCAGGGAAGAGGCGGAGAAAAAGGCCAGGGAAAAAGCCGAAAAGAAAGAGAAGGACGAAGCCCTTGGCGCAAGCTGAAACCCCCAAGGCGCGCCGCGCCGCCCTGGAGGCCCTGGAGCGGGTCGGCAGGGGAGCGGACGTGCAGGCCGCCCTGGATCCCCTGCTGGACGAACTGCCCCCTCGCGATACCGGCTTGACCACGGAGCTGACCTATGGCGTGCTGCGTTTGCGCGCCCGGCTGGATTTTCTGCTGGACCGCCACCTGCGCAAGCCGGAGAAGGTTCCCCCGCCCCTGCGCGACTTGCTGCGGGTGGCCGCCTTCGAGCTGACCTTGCTGGACCGGGTGCCCTCCTACGCCACGGTGAACTGGTCGGTGGAGGCCACCAAGCAGCGTTTCGGCGACTCCCTGGCCGGGGTTGTCAACGGCGTGCTGCGCAACATATCCCGCCTGGGCGAGGACGCGGCCAAGCCGGACTACTACCGCCAGGACAACCCGGACAGCGACGTTTTCCTTTCCCGCTACCACTCCATGCCCCTGTGGGTGGTGCGGCTGTGGCGCAAGGAGCTGGGCGACGAGGCTGCCGAGCGGGTGCTGGCGGCCTCGTGCCAAGCCCCGCCCGTGGGCGTGCGGCTGAACACCCGCCACCCCGGCGCGGCCGACTTGCTGCCTCAATTGCAAAACGGCTCGGTGTTTTCCCTGGACAAGACAGCCTTCGCCCTGGGCGAAACCGAACTGGACCTGCCCGCCCTGGAGGCCGAGGGACGGCTCACCCGCCAGTCCGCCGCCTCCCAGGAGGCGGTGCTGCGGCTGGAGCCCGAGGACTGGTCACCGCCGGTGTGGGACGCCTGCGCCGGGCGCGGCGGCAAGTCCTGGCTTTTAGCCGAACGCGGCGTGCGTCCCCTGTGGGTCTCGGACCTGCGGCCGGGACGGCTGAAGAAGCTCAACAGCCAGGCCAAACGCCTGGGCCTGCCCGAACTGCCCGCCTTCCTGGCCGACGCCACCCAGCCTCCGCTGGGCAGACAACCGCGCACCATCCTTCTGGACGCGCCCTGCTCCGGCCTGGGCGTGCTTGCCCGCCGGCCGGACGCCAAGTGGCGGCGCACCCCGCGCGACGCCAAGAAGCTGGCTGGCATTCAGGACAAGCTGCTGCGCGCGGCCTGGAATACCCTGCCCCCTGGCGGGGAGTTGGCCTACGTGACCTGCACTCTCAATCGCGCCGAGAACGAGGAACGGGTGGAGTCGCTCATCCGCGACAAAGGCGCTGTGGAAGCGGTCCGCTTCACCACTCCGCCGGACTCCTCCCTGCGCGAGTTCCTCTTCGCCTGTCTGCTGCGCAAGCCGTGAGCTTGCCACCCCCGCCCGCTCCGGGCTAGGAAACCCTCGGAACCAACCCCCGGAGACGACCATGCCCGGCAACACCTTCGGCACCCTCTTTCGGCTGACAACCTACGGCGAATCCCACGGCCCCGGCCTGGGCGCGGTCATCGACGGCTGCCCGGCCGGTCTCGAACTGAGCGAGGCGGACATCCAGGCGGAACTGGACAAGCGGCGGCCCGGCCAGGGCGGCGTGGCCTCCACCGCCCGCAAGGAGGCGGATCGGGTGACCATCCAGTCCGGCGTGTTCGAGGGCCGCACCACGGGCACGCCCATCGGCCTGTTCATCGCCAACCAGGACCAGCGCTCCCACGACTACTCCACAATCAAGGACGTGTATCGCCCGGGCCACGCTGATTGGTCATACGAAATGAAATACGGTGCGCGCGACTATCGCGGTGGCGGCCGGGCCAGCGCCCGGGAAACAGCCATGCGCGTGGCCGGAGGCGCGGTGGCCGGACGCCTGTTGGCCGACCACGGCGTGGAGGTGCTGGCCTACACCGTGGAACTGGGCTCCATCTCCGCCGCCCGGACGGACGTGGACGGCGCTGCCGGGCGGCCCTTCTTCAGCCCCGACCCCGAGGCGGCCAGCGCCTGGGAGGAGCGGGTGCGCGAGGTGAAGGCCGCGGGCGACACCCTGGGCGGCGTGGTGGAGGTGGTTGCGCGCGGCGTGCCCCCGGGCCTGGGCGAGCCGGTTTTCGACAAGCTGGACGCGCGGCTGGCCGCCGCGCTCATGTCCATCGGCGCGGTCAAGGCGGTGGAGGTGGGCTCCGGCCTGGAGGCGGCCCGCTCCCTGGGCAGCCAAAACAACGATTTCATCGGCGCGGAGGGATTCCGCTCCAACAACGCCGGGGGTGTGCTGGGCGGCGTGTCCAGCGGCCAGGAGGTGGTGGTGCGCGCGGCGGTGAAGCCCATTCCCTCGCTGGGGCAGTCGCAGGCCACGGTGGACCGCGACGGCCGCGAGACCGAGATAACCATCGACGGCCGCCACGACATTTCCGCCATCCCCCGCATCGTGCCCGTGTGCGCGGCCATGGTCCGGCTGGCCCTGGCCGATTTCCTTTTGCTGCAACGCCGCATGGAGGCGGAGTGCCCAAAGAAATAACCCACTGGATAGCGGCCGAAAAGCTGCGCGGCAAGCTGGAAGGCACCCCCTGGGCCAGGGCCATCGAGGCCAACCCGAGCTGCCTGGACCTGGGCGCGGTGGCCCACGACGCCCTGTATTTCCTGCCCGCCACCTACCCCGAGAAAGTGAAGCGGGTGCCGCACATCCTGGCCGGACACAACGGCGAGGACACCTACGACGTCATCCGGGTTCTGACCGGCAACATCATCGAACAGGGCGGCGGCGCGGAGAACGCCCACCTGTGTGCCTGGCTGGCGGGTCTGGCCAGCCACATCCACCTGGACGCCGCCTTCCATCCCCTGGTCTTCCACCACACCGGCAACTACCACCACGAGAACACCCGCGATCGTTCCCGGGCGGTGCAGCGCCACCGGGCCATGGAAACGCTCATGGACATCCATCTGGCCGGAGGGCTGAAGGAGGTCATGACCTACTCCCTGCAGGGAATGCTCAACTCCAGGCTGGTGGCTCTCAAACGGCTTTTCTCCGAATGCGGTTTCGCCGAAGTGGGGGGCGTGTCGCGCAGCCAGACCGTCGAGGCCATGACCGCCGCCTTCAAGGTGTACGCCTCGGTGCAGGGCATGTCCCTGAAACTGTTCAACGCCAAGATGATCTACCGGCTGCGGAGGATGCTGCCGCGCGGGCTGAAGGAGCTGGGCGCCCTGTTCTACATCCCGCAGATGCGCAAGCAGCTGCCCAGGCTGGAAGGCGAGATACCCTACCTGCACCCGGCCACAGGGGAGGAGCACGCCCACAGCCTCAACGAGCTGTTGGAGACGGCTGTGGACCAGACCGCCGACCTGCTTCTCCGGCTGCAGCCCATGGTTTTCGAGGGCTCGGAATTCAGGCTCCCCGAGCGGGGTCCGGCCATGGACGGCGCGCCGAAGGACGAGTTGCGGTACTTTGCGGACAACCCGCTGATCGAGTTCTGACCCTCCGTTCCAGAGAACCCGGCGGCCTCTCATGGGCCGCAACGGACAGGGCCCCGCTCCATCGAGAAGGAGCGGGGCCCTGTCCGTTGCGCGGAAGGGGCATTTCAAGCGGCTAAAGCTGCTCCGGCCGCTCCACCCACTTCTCCACCTTGGGGGAGACGTAGGCGGCCATGCGGTCCAGCAGCCCGGCCGGACTCTCCTCGCGCAGCAACATGGTGCGATGCACGGGCTTGATGAAGCCCTGGTCCGAGGCGTGGTCGAGGAAAGCGCCGATGTGGCGGTAGTACTCCGCCACGTCCAGCAGGCCGCAGGGCTTGTGGTGGAAGCCGAGCTGGGCCCAGGTGAACACCTCGAACAGCTCCTCCAGGGTGCCGATGCCCCCGGGCAGGGCCACGAAGCCGTTGGAAAGCTCGGCCATCATGGCCTTGCGCTCGTGCATGGACTCCACCACCCGCAGGTCGGTCAGGCCGGTGTGGCCGATCTCCTTGTCGAAGAGGGCGCGGGGGATGACTCCCGTGACCTCTCCGCCCAGCTCCAGCACGGTGTCCGCCAGCCTGCCCATGAGCCCCACGCTGGAGCCGCCGTAGACCAGCCCGATGTTGCGCCGCACCAGTTCCGCGCCCAGTTCGCGCGTGGCCTCGGCGTAGTCCGAGTTGACGCCGGGGTTGGCCCCCAGAAAAACGCAGATCCGCTTGAGTTCTTGCATGGCGGCAACCTACCCGCGCCGGGTGACGGGGGCAAGGCGGGAAATCGCCGGTCGGCCTATTTTTCCCCGCTCCGCCCGGCAAGCCAGTCCACCTGCCGGGTGATGCCCATGAGCATGTCGAATTCCACGCGGCGAAGGGGGAAACGGGTCAGGAAACGGCGCATGGGCAAGAGCCAGTAGTCGTCGTTGCCGCCCTTGATGACGTCCAGCTGGCGCAGGGAGCGGGCGATGTTGCGCATGAGGGCCTCCCGCTCCGGCACGGTGGCCAGCCGTCCCGGCTCCTTGGCGGCGGAGGCAGGGCGGGCGGCCTGGAAGCACTCCCAGAGCAGCAGCAGCGCGGCCTGGGCGAGGTTCAGGGAGCGGCCCTCCATGGCGGTGGGGATGGTGGTCAGGTGGGTGCAGACCATCAGTTCCCCGTTGCTCAGCCCGGCGTCCTCCGGCCCCAGCACCAAGGCGGCCCCGCCGCCGGAGGCCATGGTGGCTGCGGCTTCCGAGGCGGCCTCGCCCGGCGGCAGGATGCCCTTGCGCCATCCGCCGGTTCGCGCGGTGGCGGCCACGGCCGTGTGGACCCCGGCCAGGGCGGACTCCAGATCGGGGTGGATCTCGGCGGCGTCGAGGATGTGGGCGGCATGGGCCGTGGCCAGGGGGCGGGCCTTGTCCTGGTCGAAATTCTCCGGGGCCACCAAGGCCAGCCGGGGGCAGCCGAAGTTGAGGCAGGCGCGGGCCACCGAGCCGATGTTCTCAGGAAAGCGGGGACGGACCAGGATGAGGGAAAGGTTGTCGAGGCTTGTCACGTGGTTCCTCCGAGGGGGCGGATGATGCCCCGGCGACCCGGACATGGCAAGCGCGGCGGTTTGCCGTGCGGCACGAACCTGCTATGCTTTGGCAAACAGGAGGGCTAACATGGCCGATCTGGGCAACGTGAGTTCCATGGGGGCCAACCTGGCCGCCCTGACCCTGGTCAAGAAGCTGATGGAGCAGCTGCACGAGCGCGGTGTGCTGGAGACGGAGAACGTGCGGGCGGTTTTCGCCGCGGCCATAGCGGTGCAGGACAATGCCTACGCCGAGCACGGCCACGAGGCCAACGCCGAGTCCAAGGCGGTCATTGAGGCCATCTTCCGCGACATGGGCCCGGACATCGCCCCGGAAGCCAAACAGGAAGAACCCACCGAACAGCCCGAACCCCAGGCCGAGACCACGGAACCCGCCGAGACGGAACAGGGAGCGGCCGAAGCCGCCGAGCAACCAGCCGGGGAATCCGCGGAGCCGCCGCAAGCCGAAGGAGAGGAACAGGCCGAAGGCGAACCAGCCCAGGAACAGGGAGAAGGCGAAAACGCGGGGGAACAGCCCGCCGCCGAGGCCGCCCAGGAATCAGAAGAAAACGCGGCGGAAACCGGAAACGGCGCGGGCGAGAACGGCACAGAGGGAGCTAAACCCGAGAGCTGACCCAAACCGCCCGGCTGCCGCCGAAACACGGCACCCATACGCCCCCGAACGCGGCCTCCCTTTCCACCGGAGGCCTCGGGGCACCCAGCTTCCAGGCGCGAGCAAGCGCTCAAATTGGAACCCCAAACATTCCAACTTCTTCCGGGCGCGCAAGCGCCCAAGGTGGAACCCAACCATCCCAGCCTCTTCCAGGCGCGCGCAAGCGCCCTCCCCCCAGCGATGTCCGTGCCCCCGGCACGGGCGAGCCTCCCCGCGATGTTCGCGCGCGCAAGCGCGAACGAGTCCCGGCGCACCGGCGCGTGAACGGGGCCGTCGAGGTTGTTCCCTGGCTAGGCGCGAGACGCCAGGGGGCAACCTCGACGGCCCCCCTACACATTAAAGAGGAAGTGGATGACGTCGCCGTCCTGGACGATGTATTCCTTGCCCTCGAGGCGCATGACGCCCGCGGACTTGCAGGCGGCCTCGGAGCCGTGGGCCACGTACTGCTCGAAGGAGACGATCTCGGCGCGGATGAAGCCGCGCTCGAAGTCCGTGTGGATGACCCCGGCTGCCTGGGGGGCCTTGGTGCCGCGCGTAACGGTCCAGGCGCGCACTTCCTTGGGCCCGGCGGTGAAATAGGAGATGAGGCCGAGGGTGTGGTAGCCGCTGCGGATGACCTGCCCCAGGCCGGACTCCTCCGCGCCGTAGGAGTGCAGAAACTCGGCGGCCTCCTCGTCGTCCAGCTCGATGAGCTCGCTTTCCACCTTGGCGGAG
This sequence comes from Desulfohalovibrio reitneri, assembly GCF_000711295.1. Taxonomy (NCBI): domain Bacteria; kingdom Pseudomonadati; phylum Thermodesulfobacteriota; class Desulfovibrionia; order Desulfovibrionales; family Desulfovibrionaceae; genus Desulfohalovibrio; species Desulfohalovibrio reitneri. The sequence continues at coordinate 1,739,944 of NZ_JOMJ01000003.1, forward strand.
ACCTTGATGCAGCCGTGGCCCCGGCGTTCGGCCAGTTCGCGCACGGCGGCCACGTGGGCGTTGTCCTCGCCCAGGGCCTCCTCGTCCACGTTGCAGCAATAGATGACCGACTTGTCCGTAAGCAGGCGCAGCTCGCGCAGCAGCTCCCTGGCGGCCTCGGTATCGCGGGGGAAGGAGGCGGCGGGCTCGCCCTCGCCCAGGTGGGCGGCCAGCTTCTCGCAGGCGTCCACGGTGGAAGCCAGCTTTTTGTCGCCCTTGAGCTGCTTGCGCACCCGCTCCAGGCGGTTCTCCACCACGCCCAGGTCGGCCAGGATGAGCTCGGTCTCGATGGTCTGGATGTCGCGGACGGGGTCGACCTTCTCATGGACGTGGATGACGTCGTCGTCCTCGAAACAGCGGACAACGTGGAGCACGGCGGAGGTCTCGCGAATGTTGGCCAGGAACTTGTTGCCCAGGCCCTCGCCCTTGCTGGCGCCGGCCACCAGACCGGCGATGTCCCAGAACTCCACGGTGGTGTTGATGACCTTCTCGGGCTTGGCCAGCTCGGCCAGCTTTTCCAGCCTGGAGTCAGGCACCGGCACCACGGCCTTGTTGGGCTCGATGGTGCAGAATGCGTAGTTGGCGCTCTCGGCGTTCTGGGCCTTGGTGAGTGCGTTGAAGAGGGTGGACTTGCCCACGTTGGGCAATCCCACTATGCCGATGGATAGGCTCATGGTATTTCTCCTGAAGAAAACTGGGGCGCGGGCGCGCCGTCATCCTCCTAATCGCTTCCAGCCCGGGCGTCAAAGCGTTGCGGCCCCGCCCCCCAGGTGCTACCCCCTGCGGCCATGAAACAGCTCATCCTGAAACGCAACGAGGAAAAACGCCTCAAGATCGGCCACCTCTGGGTATTTTCCAACGAGGTGGACACGGCGCGCAGCCCGCTCAAGGAGTTCGCGCCGGGCGAACCCGCCCGGGTGGTGGACTCCCAGGGCCGCTTCATCGCGGCGGCCTACGTCAACCCGGGCTCGCTTATCTGCGCCCGCGTCACAGGCCGCAAACCGTCGCAAGTCCTGGGGCCGGATCTCATCCGCGAACGGCTGGGCCAAGCGCTGCACCTGCGCGAAACCCTGTTCGACGCGCCCTTCTACCGCCTCTGCTTCGCCGAGGCGGACTACCTGCCCGGCCTCATCGTGGACCGCCACGGCGATCACTTGGTGGTGCAGCTGACCACGGCGGGCATGGAGCGCGAGAAGGTCGCGGTGATGGAGAGCCTGCGGGATCTGCTGGACCCGGCCTCCATCCTGCTGAAAAACGATTCCCCCTCCCGCAAGCTGGAAAACCTGCCGGAATACGTGGAACCCGGCCTGGGCACGCCGCCCGAGGAAGTGGAGATAGAGGAAAACGGCCTGCGGTTCCTGGCCCCCCTGGCGGAAGGGCAAAAGACGGGCTGGTTCTACGACCAGCGCGACAACCGCCGCCTGATCGCCACCATGTGCCGGGGCAAGCGGGTGCTGGACGGCTTCTCCTACGCGGGCGGCTTCGGCGTCACCGCCGCGGCCTGCGGAGCGGAAGCCGTGACCTGCCTGGACGCCTCCAAAACAGCCCTGGAATACGCCGAACGCAACGCCGAACTGAACGGCACCGCCGGCCGGGTGGAAACCATGCGCGGCGATTTTTTCGAGTCCCTGGAGAGCCTGCGCCAGCAGGACCGCAAATACGACGTCATCATCGTGGACCCGCCCGCCTTCATGAAATCCAAAAAGGACATCAAGAAAGGCGAACAGGCCTACCTCAAGGCCAACCGCGAAGCCATGAAACTGCTCGGCCCGGACGGCCTGGTGCTGTCCTGCTCTTGCTCCCAGCACATGAGCACCGACAACCTCCGCCGCACCCTGCTGCGCGCCGCCAACCAACGCAAACTGCAATCCCAAATCCTGGCCCAGGGACACCAGGCCTCCGACCACCCCATCCACCCGGCCATGCCCGAAACCGAGTACCTGAAAGCGTACTTGTTAAGGCTGGTGAAGTAGGGGAAGGATGATTGTCGGCGGTCTTTGCGGCCTCGAAGGCCGCAAAGACCGAGAATTGGAGATGGATGAAGGGAATGGATGATGGTTGGTTGGGGTTGGAGTTCTGGGCAGTGGGGGGGAAGGAGAAAACCCCTTTTCTGGCGACAAAGGGGTTTTCTCTATCCTGCCCACACCCCTCCATCCTCTTTCCCCAAATTCGCTTGCCACTCGCTTCGCTCGGGGGCGGGGTACTGAAGGATGGCAGCCGCAGGGAACACTATTCCAATTTTCGCGTCCCAACGCATCTGAAGCGAAACGGCCAGTGCGGAGTTGTATCGGCTGAAATAATTGAGCAATCACGGATTCGCCGAAGTGCTCCCTACCCGCGATTCCACCGCGCGCCATCCGCGAATACAAATGCAAAATTATTTTGCCGCAGGGTCCAGGGGGCGCGCAGCCCCCTGGTCGCCGAAGGCGAAACGCTTAGCCCCTGGTCGCCCGCAGGGCGAAAACTTTCCCTTCTCACACGATAAAGGTCTCAACATGACGGCATTCCTCCCTTTCCCTGAAGGCACCACACGGGCCGTTTTCATCAAGCGCGAGAAGCGGTTTCGGGTGTTGGTGGAGTTTCCGGGGGGTGAGCGGTTTTGGGTGCATACCAACAATTCCGGGGCGATGCTTGGACTGCTGCGGCCGGGCCGGAAAGTATTGCTGTCTCCGGCCAGGCGGCCGGGCCGGACGTTGCCGTGGACGTTGGAGGCCATGGAGACGGATGGTGGGTGGTGCTGCGTGAATACCCTGGCGCCCAACCGGATGTTGGCGGTGGCCTGGGAGGCGGGAGCGCTGCCGGAGTTGGCCGGGGCGACTGCCATGAAGCGGGAGGCCAAGACCGGTGAGTCGCGACTGGACGCGCGGTTTGAGGGTGACGGCGGCGAGGTGTGGGTGGAGGCCAAGAACTGCACCTTGCAGGTGGCAGGCGAGGCGTTGTTTCCGGACGCGATGTCGGCCAGGGGGCGGAAGCACTTGGAGGAGCTGATGCGGCTGAAGCGGGAGACGGGCGCGCGGGTGGCCACGTTCTATCTGGTGTCGATACCGGGGGCGTGCTGTTTGGCTCCGGCCTGGCCGGTGGACGCGGAATACGCCGAGGCGTTCGAGCGGGCGCTGGACGCGGGCGTGGAGGCGTGGCCGTACCGCGCCGAAGTGGACGAGGCGGGCGTGCGGCTGGCGGAGCGCCTGCCGGTGGCGGGCCGGTGAACCTGGTGATGGAGGCCGCGGGCTACTTGGGCTTGTCCCCGGAGTAGGCCACGCGGGCTTCCCAGACCTTTTTGCCGATCTTGCGGCCCAGGTCGGACTGCCGGGCCCGGAGCAGGGCTTCGGCTGCGTCCTTGTTGCCGCTGGACTTGAGCAGGGTTGCGGATTCCAGGTCGCGCAGGTAGCGCTCGCACTCGCGCACCAGACCGGAAAGGTCCAGGGAAGCGAGTTCTTCGGGCACCCGGACGCTGCGTACTTTGCGGCTCATTGCACTCCCCTCCTGCAATACGTTTCGACTACAGACTATCCTTTCGGCGGTGGGAAGGCAATTCTTGAGCCTGTGGTCGCTTTTCATCCGGCCGCGTTTCCTTCACCGTCAGCACCGGAAGGATGGCGGCGAAATGGACGGCGGAAAAGAATCCGCTTCACACCACGGTGAGCCGGACAAGCAAGGAAGATAATGAAATACCTTTCGTACTACTTTCGCGTCAGCCGCAGCACTTTCTTGATTTCAGGAAAATTTTCCGTATCTCTTGCATCCAGGGAGACCACATGAGCGAACGACCCACCATCGACCTCAGCGACATGACCTGCGGGCTCATCCCGCAAATGCGCTCCGCCCTGCGCGAGTCCACCGGCGCGGTGGACATCCTGGTGCGGCCGGAGGTGCGGCTGGCCGTGCACCAGGCCTTCGGCGCGGGCGGCGCGTGGGACCTGGAATTTTTCGACGAGCCGGGCCAGCTGCGCTGCATCTTCCGCCCGGCGCAAGGGCAGGACGACCCCCTGAACATCGTCTAGGCGGACGTTGGCGGCCGGCCAGCCGAGCCGCCCCCCGTCCATCAGCCCTTTCCGGCCATCTCCCGCAGCTGGCTCCAGTTGGGGCGTTCAAGGAAGCTGCCCGGCACGTTGGCCTCCATCTCCTTGAACAGGCTCCAGGGCATGGCGAAGCTCAGCACGTCGCGCTTGAGCTGCCGCTTGAGGTGCACCCGCGCCGAGATGTCCGTCATGCCCGCCACGGCGCGCGGGTTCTCGCTTTTGGCTTCCTCCAGGGGCAGCAGCACCGAGGCTTGGCAGCCCGCGGCGAAGGGCAGCCGCACCGCGTCCAGCCCCGGCCGGGCGTAGTTGGCCAGGAAATTCAGGGCCGCGAACTGGTCCATGTCCGCCAGGAAAACCACCACTTCGGCCGTCTCGTCCTCGCCCATTTGGGAGAGCGGCTGAAAAACCACGTACTCCGCCGCCACATCCTGAATCGGCAGGCTGTTGATGAAGTCCCGCACCAGCTCCGGGTCGCGCTTATACCGCTCGCCATGCACAAAATTGTCCGCCTGCTCGTTCTTCAGGTGCGGCAGCACGCCCTCCAGGATGGGCTTGCCCTCCTCCCAGGCGGCGTAGCCAGTGGACAGGTAGCGGCAGAATCCCGCCTCGCCGCCTGGGAAGTCAACGTAGCGGTTGCCGAAAGCGAGCCCCACACCGCCGCCCGGGCAGCCGTAGGTCTCCCGGTCGAACGCGCCCACGTTCCCCCTGGCCGCTCCGGCCAGCAGAAACATCACGCACCCCCACTTGCCCGGCTTGAACCCCTTGGCGTCTTCCGGCTTCTCGTCCATCAACCGGACCGCCACCGGCTCCAGGTCCATCCCCAGCTTCTCGACCATCTCGCTGCGCATGACGCCTCCTCGGGAGAAGAGTGAAGAAACAGATTTCGCCCTGCGGGCGGCCAGGGGGCTACACGCCCCTGGACCCCGCGGCAAAGTAACTTTGCATGTACGATGCGGGTGGGCGCAAGGTGGAATCGCATCAAGGGAGCGCCCCGGCGAACTTTTGAGGAAAATCGAGGAAGATGGGGAGGGAAAAGATTTCGCCCTGCCGCGGGTCCAGGGCCTGCGCGGCCCTGGACCCGCGGCAGGATAATCCTGCACGTGTATTCGCGGTTGATGGGCAGGGGGAAGGTGGACAGGGAGCACCTCGGCGAAGCGGCGAGAGCTGGGTAAACAGGCCGGTACAGCTTGTTCCGGTCGCCTGGCTGGCCATGCGCGTGGCGCGAAATCGGGATGCCGCCTTAATTTAGAGTAGCCTAGGCCCCTTCCATTCACCCACCCCTTCCATTCACCCGCCCCTTCCATCGCTCCCATTGACACGCCCTGATTATTGGCTATTTTGCCAAATAGAAAATATCGAGGGAGATTTCCATGCAGGATTTGAACGAAGAGTTGGCCAAGCAGAGTTGCCCGTGCGCGGGTGACGGGGCCTCGTCTCCGGCCCAGGAGCGCGCCTCCCGGCTCTCTCCCGTGACGGCCACGCTGTTGCTGGTGGCCGGGCTTGCGGCCTGGTTCGCCATCTATAAGCAGCTGGCACCGCTGGCCGCCTGGCTGACGTTCGGGGTGGCCGGACTGGCCGAAGGCAGCCATCTGGCCGAGGCGGTGCGCTTTTTCCTGTACGACACCCCCAAAGTCTTGCTTCTACTCGTGCTGGTTGTCTTCGGCGTGGGGGTGTTGCGCAGCTATTTCACCCAGGCCCGGGCGCGGCGGCTGCTGGCCGGGAGGCGGGAGAGCGCGGGCAACGTGCTGGCCGCCCTGCTCGGCGTGGTCACGCCCTTTTGCTCCTGCTCGGCGGTTCCCCTCTTCATGGGTTTCATGACCGCCGGTGTGCCCCTCGGCGTCACCCTCTCCTTCCTCATCGCCGCGCCCATGGTCAACGAGATCGCCCTGGTCATGCTCTACGGCCTGCTCGGCTGGAAGGTGGCCGCCCTCTACTTCGCCACCGGCATCGGGGTGGCCGTGGCCGCCGGATGGGTCATCGGACGGCTGAACATGGAAAACCACGTGGAGGACTGGGTCCGCCACCTGCGCGCCGGAGGCGAGGAAGCCGACGAGAACCTGGACTGGCTCGGCAGGCTCCGCTTCGGCCTGGACTCCGTGCGCGACATCGTGGGCAAAGTCTGGAAGTACGTGGTCATCGGCATCGCCGCCGGTGCGGCCATCCACGGCTACGTGCCGGAAGGCTTCATGGCCGACATCATGGGCAAGTCCGCCTGGTGGGCCGTGCCCGCCTCCGTGCTCGTCGGCATCCCCATGTACACCAACGCCGCTGGCATCATCCCCATCGTCGACGCCCTCCTCGGCAAAGGCGCCGCCCTGGGTACCGTCCTGGCCTTCATGATGAGCGTCATCGCCCTCTCCTTCCCGGAAATGGTCATCCTCCGCAAAGTCCTCAAACCCCGCCTCATCGCCGTATTCATCACCGTCCTCGGCTGCGGCATCCTTCTGGTGGGCTACCTCTTCAACGCCGTGATTTAGACGAAGAAAAATTAAGATTTCGCCCTGCGGGCGACCAGGGGCCTGCGCGGCCCCTGGACCCTGCGGCAAACTACCTTTGCATGTGTATTCGCGGGTTGGGGCACGGCGGGACAATGCAAGGGAGTGCATCGGCGGATCGGCGATTGCGTGGCGAGTCTGCCCGGTACAACCCCGCCCCGGCTGATTGGCTTTACGCACGCGAGGAGCGGAATCAGGTTGCTCCCTCCTCTTCCCATCTTTTCCCCAACGCACAAAACCCCAGGCTGCTCAGAAGGCGCCGGATGCGAGGCGCGAGAAAACCGCGGAGGCCCGCAGTATAGAGTAATACGCGGGGCTTCGCGGTTTTCGAAGCAACGAAGCAGACGGCGCCTTATGGGCAGTCTGGGAGGGGGGTTAGCGGTCGCCTAGATGGCGCTGCAGAACGCCGAGGAGGTCGTCGAAGGTGAAGGGCTTGGCCAGGTAGTCGTCCATTTCCGCTTCCAGGCATTTCTCCCGGTCGCCGGACATGGCGTAGGCGGTCACGGCCACGATGGGCAGGTCGCGGGTGGGGGGCTCCATGTTGCGGATGCGCTTGGTGAGTTCCAGGCCTGTCTCCCCCGGCAGCCCAACGTCCATGAGGACAAGGTCGCACGAATTCCCGTTTTCAGTCAGCCACTTCCTGGCCTCGTCCGCGTTGGAGGCCGCGTGGACCGAGCACTCGGTCTGCTCCAGCATGTCACTGAGAAACTTGCGGATGACGAAGTCGTCCTCGACGACCAGTACATTGAAGCGCATACCGTCTCCTTGGTAATTTTTGTAATACTGTGGGAGACGCAATGCAAGGTCGCTTTTTTCTAAAAAGCGACCAAATTGTCATAGATGCGGAAAGCCAGTACTTTGCTCCGCCACGCGACGAAGGAGGAGACATGGATAACGGATATGCCTCGTGGAGTTTTTTCCGGCAGGCTCGGCGGGTGTTGGGCGACGCCTTCTTCACCCGGCTGTTCCGTGTGGGACGGAGGCAGTTGCAGCGGTGGTCCGCCGACCCCGCGCACACCGACGAGCCTCGCAACAACCCCATCGACCGCATCAACACCATCCTCAACGCCCTGGAGAAGCGCGGCGAGCGCGACCTTGCCCTGGAGGGGGTCAAGCTGCTGGCCGCCGGACGGCGCGCCTCGGTGGTCCCGTACGAGGAAGTCAGCCCCAATGTGGACGGCGTGACTGGCTCCATGCTGCGCGACTACCCGGCCCTCGTTACTCTGCACAAGGCCATGATGGACCAAGCCGGGGAGGCCGAGGTGCGCGCCCTGCTCCACCGGGCCAAGCTGGAGTTGGACGACACCCTGGCCCACTACCTGCGAGAGACGCGCCGCGCGGAGTAACCGCCGGTATTCCGCCCCTCAGCGCGCCCCGGGAACCGTTCTCGCCCGAACGGCTCCCGGGGCGCGTTTTTATTCATCCATCTTTGTCATGGCCCGCAGGCTCTGCTACATAGAGATATGAGAGACTCTCTTCAGAGGAGCCGACTATGCAGGATGGACGCAAGCGGGTTGTCATCGAGAACGTCCGGCCCCGTGTGGACGGAGGCCGGTTTCCGGCCAAACGGGCCGTGGGAGAGGACGTGGCCGTGCGGGCCGACGTATTCGCGGACGGACACGACGTGGTCCGGGCCGTGGTGGCCTGGCGGCCGGTGGACGAGGCCGAGTGGCGCGACGAGCCAATGGAGCGGCAGGGAAACGACGTGTTCACGGCCCGGTTTCCCATCGAGCGGCAGGTGGACCACGAGTTCACCGTGCGCGGCTGGATCGACCACTTCGCCAGCTGGTTGACGGGGCTTGAGAAGAAGGTGGACGCCGGGCAGGAAGTCACCGTGCCCCTGGCCGACGGCGCCTCCCTGGTCATGGACGCGGCCGGACGCGCCCGCGAAAGCGGAGCCAGGGCCGACGCCGACGCCCTGGAAGGCTTCGCCACTTCCCTGGCCTCCTTCGGCCCGGACGAGGGGGAGGAGGGACTGGCCCTGGCTTCCGATCCCCTGCTGGGGGCCATGATGGTCCGCCACCACCACGCCGAGCTGGTCAAATCCCTGGGAGAGGCCTGCCACGTGGCGGTGGAGCCGGCTCTGGTGGCCTGTTCCGCCTGGTACGAGCTGTTTCCCCGCTCCTGCGGGCAAGGCACGGAGCACGGCACCTTCCGCGACGTCATGAAGCAACTGCCCCGCGTCAAATCCATGGGCTTCGACGTGCTCTACCTGCCGCCCATCCACCCCATCGGCCGCGGGTTCCGCAAGGGCGCCAACAACACCACCACAGCCGCTCCGGGCGAGCCCGGCAGCCCCTGGGCCATCGGCGCGGCCGAGGGCGGACACGACGCGGTGCATCCCCGCCTTGGCAGCCTGGAAGACTTTCGGGAGCTGGTGGGCGCGGCCCGGTCCGAGGGGCTGGAGGTCGCCATGGACATCGCTTTCCAGTGCTCCCCGGACCATCCCTGGGTGGAGGCTCACCCGGAGTGGTTCCGCCACCGCTCGGACGGCACCATCCAGTACGCCGAGAACCCGCCCAAGAAATACCAGGACATCTACCCCCTGGACTTCGAGACCCCGTCCTGGCGCGAGCTGTGGCAGGCGCTGCGGGACGTCTTTCTCTTCTGGGCCGGGCAGGGCGTGCGGGTCTTTCGGGTGGATAACCCCCACACCAAGCCCCTGCCCTTCTGGGAGTGGTGCCTGGGCGAAGTGAAGAAGCAGCGGCCGGAGACGGTCTTTTTGTCCGAGGCCTTCACCCGGCCCAAGATCATGTACCGGCTGGCCAAGGCGGGCTTTTCCCAGTCCTACACCTACTTCACCTGGCGCAACTCCAAGCAGGAGATCGAATCCTACATGCAGGAGCTGGTGGAGACCGCCCCGCGCGACTTCTTCCGGCCCAACTTCTGGCCCAACACCCCGGACATACTGCCGGAGTACCTGCAGTACGGCGGCCGCCCCGCCTTCCTCATCCGGCTGGTGCTGGCGGCCACCCTGTCCTCCAACTACGGCATCTACGGCCCGGCCTTCGAGCTGTGCGAGAACCATGGCCTGGACGGCCGGGAGGAGTACCTGGACTCGGAAAAGTTCGAGATCAAGGACTGGGACCTGGACCGGCCCGGCAACCTGACCGCCTTCATCACCCGGCTCAACGCCATCCGGGCCAAAACGCCGGCCCTGCGCCAGACCTGGAACGTGCGCTTCCTGCCCTCCCACAACGACCACGTGGTCTTCTTCGCCAAGTGGGCCGAGGGCGAGGAGGGCAGGCGCGAAACCACCCTCACGGCCGTTTCCCTGGATCCGCACAACCCGCAGACCGCCGAGCTGGAGCTGCCCCTGGAGGACCTGGGCATCAAGGAGGGGGCCACCTACATGGTCCACGACCTCCTCGGCGACGACAAGTTCGTCTGGGCCGGGCGCACCAACCGCATGGCTTTCGACCCGCGCGTGCTGCCCGCCCGCGTCTTCCGACTGCGCACCCGCCTGCGCCGCGAAACCGACTTCGACTACTTCATGTAAGGACTGAAGCGACATGGCCGACGAACCCCTCTGCCCCGGCCCCGGGGACTGGTACAAGGACGCGGTCCTCTACCAGGTCCATCTCAAGAGCTTCGCCGACGGCAACGGCGACGGCATGGGCGACTTCAAGGGTCTCATCGCCAAGCTGGACTACCTGGAGGACCTGGGCGTCACCGCGCTGTGGCTTCTGCCCTTCTACCCCTCGCCCATGCGCGACGACGGCTACGACATCTCCGACTACACGCGCGTGCATCCCGACTACGGCACCCTGGGCGATTTCAAGCGGCTGCTGCGGGAGGCGCACAAGCGGGGGCTGCGGGTCATCACCGAGCTGGTGCTCAACCACACCTCGGACCAGCACCCCTGGTTCCGCAAGGCGCGCACCGCCAAGCCCGGCACCTCGGCCCGCGAATTCTACGTGTGGAGCGACGACCCGGAGCGCTATCCCGAGGCGCGGGTCATCTTCCGCGACTTCGAGCGCTCCAACTGGACCTGGGACGACCAGGCCAAGGCCTACTACTGGCACCGCTTCTATTCCCACCAGCCGGACCTGAACTACGACAACCCCAGGGTCCGCGAGGCCATGCTCAGGATACTGGACTTCTGGTTCGAGCTGGGCGTGGACGGCATCCGCCTGGACGCGGTGAACTACCTTTACGAGCGCGAGGGCACCAACTGCGAGAACCTGCCCGAGAACCACGAGTTCCTGCGGCAGGCCCGCAGGCATGTGGACGAGCGGTTCCCCGGCCGCGTGCTGCTGGCCGAGTCCAACCAGTGGCCCGAGGACGCCGCCAAGTACTTCGGCCGGGGGGACGAGTGCCACATGGCCTTCCACTTCCCCCTCATGCCGCGCCTGTTCATGGCCCTGGAGACGGAGAACCGCTACCCGGTCATCGACATCCTTGAGCAGACCCCCAGCGTCTCCGAGGCCTGCCAGTGGGCGCTTTTCCTGCGCAACCACGACGAGCTGACGCTGGAGATGGTCACGGACGAGGAGCGGGACTACATGTACCGCATCTACGTGGCCGACCCGCGCGCCAGAGTGAACCTTGGCATCCGCCGCCGCCTGGCCCCCCTGCTGGACAACGACCGCCGCAAGATTGAGCTGATGAACGTCCTGCTCATGACCCTGCCTGGCTCGCCCATCATCTACTACGGCGACGAGATCGGCATGGGCGACAACTTCTACCTGGGCGACCGCGACGGCGTGCGCACCCCCATGCAGTGGAACGGCGACCAGAACGCGGGCTTCTCCCCGGCCAACCCCCAGAAGCTCTACCTGCCCCTGGTCATCGACCCGGTATACCACTACGGCTCCCTCAACGTGGACACCCAGGAAGGGCGGCGGTCCTCGCTCCTGTGGTGGATGCGCCACCTCATCGCCCTGCGGCGGAACTACTGCTGCTTCGGCCGGGGGGACATCCGCTTCCTGGCCCCGGACAACCCCAAGGTGCTGGCCTTCGTGCGCACCTTCCAGGGCGAGCGGGTGCTGGTAGCGGTCAACCTCTCCCGCCACTCGCAGTCCGCCACCCTGGAGCTGTCCGAATTCGCCGGGCACACCCCGCGCGACGCCTTTTCCCGCAATCCCTTCCCCCAGGTGGGCGAGGCCCCCTACTCCCTCACCCTCACCCCGCACGGCTACTACATCCTGGAACTGCGCGCCCCGGACGAGGGGGAGGCCGGGCTGGAAGCGGCCGAGCTGCCCCGGCTGCAGGCCTCCACTTGGTGGGGCCTGCCCGAGGACAAGCGCATGCGCCGCCGCATGGAGCACGCCGTGCTGCCGCGCTACATGCGCGGTCAGCGCTGGTTCGGGGGCAAGGCCAGGGTGGTGCGCGACGTCTCCGTGCTGGAGTGGATCCACATCCGCCGCGACGAGCAGACGCCCATCATCCTGCTGGTGGAGGTCTCCTACCAGGAGGGCGACCCGGAGATTTACGTGCTGCCGGTGGCCTTCGCGCCTAAGGCCCCTGGCGACGAAACCTACGAACTGCCCCGCGGCAGCATGGCTTGGCTGGAGATGGAAGGCGCGGAAGGCGCGGTCTACGAGGCCGTGTTCTCCAGCCGCTTCTGCCGCGACCTCTTCCGCATCATGGCCGGACGCAAGCGGCTTTCCGGCCACAGCGGCCGCCTCATGGCCGCCTCGGGCAAGCTGTTGCGCACCGTGGCCAAGCTGCCGGAGGAGGAACTGGACCCGCGCCTGCTGGGGGCGGAGCAATCCAACACCTCCATCCTCTACGGCCAGCAACTCATCCTCAAGCTGTACCGCCGCACGGAAAAGGGCACCCACCCGGACGTGGAGCTGGCCCGCTTTCTCACGGAAAAGGCGGGCTTCGCCCACACCCCGCCCTTCGCGGGCTCGGCGGAGCACCGCCGGGAGGACGGCGGCGTGGTCATGCTGGGGCTCATGCAGGGGTACGTGCCCAACCAGGGCGACGCCTGGGACATGACCCAGGACATGGTCCGCCGCTACTTCGAGCGCGTGCTGACGGACGCGGACTCCCCGGAGCGCCCCCGGCCGGGCCATCCAGCCTCATGCGGGCGGCGGAGCAGTCCCCGCCGGACGGGCTGCGCGACATCATCTCCCCGGTGGCCCTGGACATGGCCGAACTGCTGGGCAGGCGCACCGGCCAGCTCCACCTGGCCCTGGCCTCGGACCGCCAGGACGAGAACTTCGCCCCGGAGCCCTTCTCCAGCCTGTACCAGCGCTCACTGTACCAATCCATGCAGAACCAGGCCAAGGAACAGCTGCGCTTCCTGCGCCGCAAGCTGCCTTCCCTGCCCCGGGACGTGGCCCGCGAGGCCGAGGCGGTGGCGGGGATGGAAATGGACCTGCTGGCCAGGCTCGGCCGCATCACCGCCCGCAAGCTGACCGCCAGCAAGATCCGCATCCACGGCGACTACCACCTGGGCCAGGTACTCTCCACGGGCAGCGACTTCGTCATCTTCGACTTCGAGGGCGAGCCGGTGCGGCCGCTGTCCGAGCGGCGGCTCAAGCGCAGCCCGGTGCGCGACGTGGCCGGCATGATCCGCTCCTACCACTACGCCGCCTTCGCCGCCCTGCTCTCGGGCCTGGCCGTGCGGGAGAAGGACGCCGCCCTGCTCGAACCGTGGGCGGACCTGTGGTACAAACACTCATGCGGAGCTTTCCTGCGCGGCTACCTGGAGACCGTGCGCGGCTCCGGGCTGGCCCCGGACGACGAGGAGGGCTTCGAGAACCTGCTCGTGCCGTACCTTCTGGAGAAGGCGGTCTACGAGATGGGCTACGAGATGAACAACCGCCCCGCCTGGCTGGTCATCCCGCTGCGGGGCATCGCCTACCTCTGCGGAGGAGAGGAGTGACATGTCCGACATCAGACACGACGTGAGCCTGCTCACCGACCACGACGTCTACCTGTTCAAGGAAGGGCGCCACCACAAGCTCTACCGCAAGCTGGGCTCCCACCCCATGGAGGTGGACGGCCAGAGCGGCGCGCTGTTCGCGGTCTGGGCGCCCAACGCCGAGTCGGTGGCGGTCTTCGGCGACTTCAACGACTGGGACACCAAGCGCCACCAGCTGCGCCTGCGCCAGGACGAGTCCGGCATCTGGGAAGGCTTCGTGCCCGGGGCCATGCACAGCCACCGCTACAAGTACCGCATCCGTTCGCGGCAAGGCGGGGACGAGTTCGACAAGGGCGATCCCTACGGTTTCCGATGGGAGTTGCCGCCGGAGACGGCCACGGTGGTCTGGGACCTCTCCCGCACCTGGGAGGACGCCGACTGGATGGCCAACCGCCACCAGCGCAACGCCCTGGACGCCCCCCACTCCTGCTACGAGATGCACCTTGGCTCCTGGCGGCACACCCCGGACGACGAGCACCCCGAAGGGCGTGCCATGAGCTACCTGGAGCTGGCCGACACCCTGCCGCGGTACCTGTTGGACATGGGCTTCACCCACGTGGAGTTCCTGCCGGTCATGGAGCACCCCTTCTACGGCTCCTGGGGCTACCAGTGCCTTGGCTTCTTCGCCCCCACCTGCCGCTACGGCACCCCGCAGGAGTTCATGCGGCTGGTGGAAGCGCTGCACCAGGCGGGCATCGGCGTCATCCTGGACTGGGTGCCCTCCCACTACCCGTCCGACGCCCACGGCCTGGCCACCTTCGACGGCACCCACCTCTACGAGCACGAGGACCCGCGCCAGGGCTACCACCCGGACTGGAAGTCAGACATCTTCAATTACGGCCGCAACGAGGTGCGCAGCTTCCTCATCTCCTCGGCCCACTTCTGGCTGGACGTCTGCCACGCCGACGGCCTGCGCGTGGACGCCGTGGCCTCCATGCTCTACCTGGACTACTCCCGCGAGGACGGGGAGTGGATTCCCAACAAGTACGGCGGCCGGGAGAACATCGAGGCCATCGAGTTCCTGCGCATCCTCAACGAGTCGGCGTACGGCGATTTCGAGGGCGTCCAGACCATCGCCGAGGAGTCCACGGCCTGGCCGCAGGTTTCCCGGCCGGCCTACCTGGGCGGCCTGGGCTTCGGCATGAAGTGGAACATGGGCTGGATGCACGACACCCTTGACTACTTCCGCAAGGATCCCGTCTACCGCCGCTACCACCAGAGCCAGTGGACCTTCTCCATCTGGTACGCCTTCAACGAGAACTTCGTGCTGGCGCTGTCCCACGACGAGGTGGTGCACGGCAAAGGCTCGCTCATCGGCAAAATGCCCGGCGACGCCTGGCGGCAGTTCGCCAACCTGCGCCTTCTCTACGGCTACATGTGGGCCCACCCCGGCAAGAAGCTGCTTTTCATGGGCGGCGAGTTCGCCCAGGGCAAGGAGTGGAACCACGACGCCGAACTGGACTGGAACCTGCTGGACATCCACTGGCACGACGGCATGCGCCTGTGGGTGCGCGATCTCAACCTGCTCTACCGGGCCGAACCCGCCCTGCACCGGCTGGACTTCGACCTGGAGGGCTTCGAGTGGGTGGACTTCCACGACAGCGACAACTCGGTGCTGGTCTTCCTGCGCCGCGACGGCCAGGGACGCACCGTGCTGGTGGCCTGCAACGCCACGCCAGAGCCGCACGCCTCCTACCGCATCGGCGTGCCCGCGCCCGGTTTCTGGGAGGAGGTCCTCAACTCCGACTCGCCCACCTACGGCGGCTCCGGCTGGGGCAACACCGGCGGGCTGGAGTCCGTGCCCGTGCCCAGCCACGGCCACTACGACTCCGTTTCCATGACCCTGCCGCCGCTGGGCGCGGTATTTCTGCGCCACACGGGCGAGGGCTAGGCGAGGGCCGCGCATGGACCAACGGTTTCCCTTCGGCCCGGCCAAAGAGGCGGACGGCCGCTGGACCTTCCGGGTCTGGGCGCCGAGGGTGAAGAATTGCCGCCTGATCCTGCGCCGGGAAGGGCAGGCGGAATGGACCGGCCCCATGGAGGGGGGCGGTGACGGCTGGTTCCGCCTGACCGCCGAGGCGCAGCCCGGGGACGAGTACGCCTTCGCTCCCGGACGGCTGGACGAGCGGCCCGACCCGGCCTCCCACCGCCAACCGGGCGGGGTCCACGGCCCCTCCGCCCTGGTTGACCACGAGGCCTTCGCCTGGACCGAAACGGGGTTCGTCCCGCCGCCGCTTGAGGAATGGGTATTCTACGAGCTGCATGCGGGCTGTTTCACCCAGCGCGGCACCCTGGCCGCGGCCGCGGAAAAGCTGGACTACCTGGCCGACCTCGGCATCACCGCGGTGCAGCTCATGCCGCTCTCCGCCTTTCCGGGCAAGCGCAATTGGGGCTACGACGGGGTGCAGCCTTTCTGCGTGCAGGAAACCTACGGCGGACCGAACGGGCTGAAGGCCTTCGTGGACCGGGCCCACGAGTTGGGACTGGCCGTGGTGCTGGACATGGTGCACAACCACTTCGGCCCGGAGGGCTGCTACGTGGCGGACTTCGGCCCCTTTTTCACTTCCGCCTACCGCACCCCCTGGGGCAAGGCGGTCAACCTGGACGGGGCCGACTCGGACGAGGTGCGGGCCTACTTCATCCAGACCTGCCTGCACTTCGCCCGCCACTACCATGTGGACGGCTTCCGCCTGGACGCGGTGCACGCCCTGCACGACCACATGCGCCCGGCCCACTTCCTGGCCGACCTCTCCGAGGCGGTGCACGGCTACGGCCGGGAAATCGGCAAGCCGCTGCGCCTCATCGCCGAGACCCACGCCAACGACCCCGCCCTGACCCGGCCGCGCTCGCGCGGGGGGCGGGGCCTGGACTCGGCCTACTCCGACGACCTCCACCACGCCCTGCACGCCATCGTTACGGGCGAGCGGCAGGGGTATTACCAGGACTACGGAAGCCTCTCCCGCACGGCCCTGGCCCTGGAGCGGGGTTTCGCCTTCACCGGGCAGCACGCGGGCTATTACGGGCGCGCCCACGGCGCGGCCGGACCGGACCTGCCCGGCACGGCCCACACCGTCTACCTGCAGACGCACGATTTCGTGGGCAATAGGCTGCGCGGCGAGCGGCTGCACAGCCTGGTCCCGGCCGAGGCGGCCAAGGCGGCCACCGGTTTGTGGCTGCTCTCGCCCTTCCTGCCCCTCTTCTTCATGGGCCAGGAGTGGGGCGAGGAGAAGCCATTCCTCTATTTCGTGGACCACACCGATCCCGGGTTGCTGGAGGCCGTGCGCAAGGGACGGCGGCGGGAGTTCTCCCGCTTCAAATGGCATGGCGAGCCGCCCGACCCCTCCGCCCTGGGGACCTACCTGCAATGCAAGCTGGACTGGCAGGCCCCGGCGGAAATGGGCTACCGCTGCCACCTGCGCTTCACCCGCGAGCTGCTGGCCGCGCGCCGCGAGCACTCCGCCTTGGCGAGACTGGAGCCCCGCCACACGAGGGTTACTCCCTTCGCCCCGGACGGGGTGCTGGTCATGGAGCGGGGCGGGGACGACGGGCAAAAGGCCGTGGTGGTGGCCAACCTCTCGGACGCGGCCGCGCGATTCACCGCCTCACGCCTGCTGCCGCCGGGCAGTTGGCGCAAGACGCTGGAGGCGGCCGAGGAACGGTTCGGCGGGCCGGGCCCGTCGCTGCCTTTGGAATGCTTGGGCGGCGAGGAGCGCCTGGACTTGCCGCCCTACGCCTTCGCCCTCTACGTTTCGGCCTGACCACCCTCTTTGTCTCCGTTGTTCCCGGCCGCCACGTCGCAGGCCAGGCTGAAGCCCTCCATCTCCTTGCGCCAGCCGCGCGTCCAGCCGGACAGATCCTCGGACACGTCCTGCCCGCACAGGGCGCGTTCCTCTCGCTCGCGGTGCTCCCTGGCCTCCATGGCCAGCTCCCGCAATTTTTCGCCGCGCTCCCCGTCCGGCTCCATGGGCCCGGTTTCCTCGGCGTACCCCTCGATGGTCATGAGGTGCTTGCGCACGCACATCTCCCCTTCGGTGTCGCAGGGGCAGTCCGGGTTCGCCTGGTGCTCCTGCAAGAGCAGCAGCTCCTTGACCAGCTGGTCGTATTGCCACTTGAGTATCGGCTTCATGGATCCTCCTTGTCGTCCGGGACTCTTTTCCGATTCTCTTCCTAACCCCATGCGCGCGCGGCTGGGCAGGGGAGAAACCAGGGAGAATGCCGGGACGGCCCGCCTCACCCATCCACGCGGCCTGGAGCCGGTTGGCCCGGCGCAAGCAATCGTGTATGCTCGATAAATCATGCCCCCAATCCTCGCCGACGCCCCCGCCCCCCCGCTGGAAACCGGACTCGAAACCTGCCACGACACCCTGGGAGACCCCATCGACTGCGAGGGGAGCGGCCAGGACGCCGAAACCAAGCCTGGCCTGCCCTGGCCCGAGCCCCGCTTCACCGAGGCGGGGGACGGACTTGTGCGCGACGAACTGACCGGGCTGATCTGGCCCCGCTCGGCCAACCCCCTGGACTTTCCCATGTCCTGGGCCGATGCCCTGGAGCGGGTGCGGCAATGGAACGATTCCACCCACCTGGGCCGCGACGACTGGCGTCTGCCCAACCGGCGCGAGCTGCGCAGCCTGGTGAGTCACGGCGCGCGCAAGCCCGCCCTGCCCGGGGGCCACCCCTTCGAGAACGTCTTTCTGGGCTGGCACTGGACCTCCACCACCTCGGCCATGTCCCCGGAATACGCCTGGAACGTGCATCTCGAGGGGGGCCGCATGTTCTACAGCCGCAAGACCGAGGACCGCCTGGCCTGGCCAGTGGCCGGAGAGTCGCGCGTGCTGCCGCGCACCGGCCAGACCGAGTGCTTCGATCCAGAGGGCAACGTCATCGCCTGCATCGGCACCGGCCAGGACGGCGAGCTGCGGCGCGGGGTGGAGGTGCTGGACCAGCTCACCGGGCTGGTTTGGAAAACCAACGCGGATATGGCCGGCAGCCTCCTCTCCTGGGAGCAGGCCCTGGAGGCCGTGGCCATGCTGCGCACCCAGAGCGGCCTGCCCTGGCGGCTGCCCACCATCAACGAGCTGGAGTCCCTGGTGGACGCCTCAAGCCACTCCCCGGCCCTGCCCGAAAAGCACCCCTTCTTCGGCGTGGGCGAGGCCTACTGGTCCTCCACCACCTCCTTCTTCGAAACGGACTGGGCCTACGTGCTCTACATGCACAAGGGCGCTGTGGGCGTGGGGCACAAGCCCCGCCCCGAATTCACCTGCCTGGCCGTGCGCTACAACCTCTAGCCGCGCACCCCGGCCGCCTCACCGCTTCGAAAGCGGACCGCCCCCGTTCCGTCACCAAAAAGTCATCCCCATTCAATCCCTCCGCCACGCCGGGTTGCTATTTCCATTCCCCACGCGCCCCGAAACGAGGGGCCGCGCCTCTCTCTTTTTCAGGCAAACACCCGGAGCCTCCCATGCTGTTCGACATCCCGCGCTTCTCCTTCGACGCCCGCCAGGCCACTCACCGCATGCTCTACGTCGCCCTGGGCGGTCCCGCCGCCATGTTCACCCTGCACCTCGGCCTCATCTACCTCTAATGTCCGCGGCTTCGGGGGGAGGCGCGGTGTACGAGTTTCTCCGGGGGTACACCACCGGATTCGCCAAATCGCGGCAGCAGCGGCCCGCCGCGTCCGCGCCCTATTCCTTCTCCTTCCTCTCCTCCACGGAGAGGCGGGACATCGAGGAGCACCTGGAAGGCGGGCGGCCGTTCGTGCTGTTCTTCTTCCAAATCAAGAACTACCTCATTTTCTCCAACCTCTTCGGCGCGGACATCACCGACTCCATCCTGGAGGCCATGATCGCGGAAACCCGGACCATCCTCCGCCAGGCGGTCCCCGGAGCGGACTTCGTCCACGCCGAAGCCATGGACGAGGGCCGGATAATGGCCCTGTGCAGCCTGTCCGGGCCCCCCGGCGGCGACTGGCTGACCGATGTCACCGCCTCGGCCCGGCTGAAAATCAAGACCGGCATCAAGCAGCTCACCCTGAAGATGACCGGGCAGACCCTGGACATCGGGGCCGGGTTCGCCCTGGTTTCCACCCTGGGGGCGCAGGGGCTGGAGCACTCCCTGTTTGAGGCGCTGTGCGAGGCCCAGCACGTGGCCAAGGGCGAGCTGGACACCTCCAAGCTCTCCCTGCTCAAGGAGTTCCGCGAAGTCGTCTCCGTGCCCCGGCTAGGCGTGGCCTACCAGCCCATCATGGACCTGCGCGCCGGGGACGTCACCGCCTGGGAGGCCCTCACCCGGGGCCCGGCGGACTCCCCCTTCGCCATGCCCACCATGCTCTTCGACTTCGCCGAGGAAGTGGGCCAACTCTTCACCCTGGAGAAGGTCTGCCGCGAGGCGGCCATCTCCAAGCTGGGCGACATCGACCCCTCCCAGAAGCTTTTCATCAACATCCACCCGCGCACCCTGGTGGACCCCTCCTTCTCGCCGGGGGAGACCCTCAAGCTGCTGGACGTCTGCGGCCTGGGCCCCTCCAACGTGGTATTTGAAATCACCGAGCGCCACTCCATCCGCGACTTCACCCTCTTCCACCGCACCCTGGAGCACTACCGCTCCCAGGGGTTCCTGGTGGCCGTGGACGACGTGGGCACCGGCTACTCCGGCCTGTGGTCCATCGCGGAGCTCCGGCCCGACTTCATCAAGGTGGACATGTCCCTTATCCGGGACATCGACAAGAACCCGGTCAAGCGCGCCCTCATCGAGACCTTCGTGGCCTTCGCCGACAAGATCGGCTGCCACCTCATCGCCGAGGGCATCGAGACGGAAACCGAGCTGACCTGCCTCATGGGCATCGGGGTCAACCACGGCCAGGGCTACTTCCTGGGACGGCCGGACTACCCCAAGCCCAGGCCGGACGCAGCCCTGCCCCTCTGCCTGGGCTCGCGCGGCCTGGGAGGGAACAACGACCTCAAGTGCTCCATACCGGTGCGCAAAATGGCCGAAAAAGCCTTCTCCGTGATGCCGGACACCAGGGTCAGCCGCGTCAAGGACTTCCTGCGCGGCAACGACCCCATCACGGCCATCGTGGTGGCGGACGACTCCAAGCGGCCCATGGGCCTCATCATGAGCCACCATCTGGACCGCGCCTTGTCCACCCGCTACGGCATGTCCCTGTACTACCACCGGGAAGCCACCCGCATCATGGACGGCAACCCCCTGGTGGTGGACCAGGCCGAACCCGTTGAAAAGGTGGCCAAAATGGCCATGAACCGGGAAAAATACAAAATCTACGACCACATCGTGGTGACGGACCAGGGCCAGCTTTCCGGCATCGTCTCGGTGCAGAAGATACTGGACACCCTGGCCGCCGTGCAGGTGGAGATGGCCAAGGGCGCCAACCCCCTCTCCGGCCTGCCCGGCAACGTCAGCATAGAGCAGGAGCTGGAGCGGCGGTGCGGCTCGGGCGACCCCTTCTCCATCATCTACGCCGACCTGGACAACTTCAAGATCTACAACGACATCTACGGCTTCAAGGCTGGCGACAACGTCATCATGCTCATTTCCCGCATCATGGACTGGGCCTGCAAGCGGCACGGCCATCCGGGACAGGACTTCGTGGGCCACGTGGGCGGGGACGACCTGGTGGCAATCTGCCACCCGGACCGGGCGGAGCGCGTCTGCAAGGCCGTCACCCGCGTTTTCAAGCGGGTCATTCCCACCTGCTACTCCCCGGAGGACCGCAAGCGGGGTCACATCACCGCCAAAAGCCGCTCCGGCCAATGGGAGGACTTCCCCCTGGTCTCCGTCTCCCTGGCCATCGTGGACTGCGCCGGACAATGCGACCTGGCGGCCATCGGGGGGCGGGCGGCGGAGATGAAGAAGTACGCCAAGTCCCTCCCGGGCAACTCCTACGCCCGCGACCGCCGTGCCCCCGTGGGGGAGGAGGGGAAAACGGGCGGCTAGGCCGACTGCGCCGAACCCCGCGCCGCCGGAGAATCCACGCCGAACGCCCATTCGCCTCCCCGTACAGCGGCAACGCCCCTCTCCAACCGGACTCGCCCCCCCGGGCTTGACGGCCCAATTGCCCCGATATATCTACCCCCTCACCACAGGCCGGCGTAGCTCAGTTGGTAGAGCAGTTGATTCGTAATCATCAGGCCAGCGGTTCAAATCCGCTCGCCGGCTCCAGGATTTCAGGCCCCCAATCGCGAGATTGGGGGCTTTTTTCGTGGCGGGGGGAGAGTCGGTCGCGGTCTAGAGGTTCTTGGCCGCCCAGAGGGCCGCCTGGGTGCGGTTTGGGACCTGTATTTTTCCGTAGATGTTGGAGATGTGGCTTTTGACCGTGCAGAGGCTGATGCACATGGCCTCGGCGATGTCGCTGTTGGCCTTGCCCGAGGCGAGCAGACGCAGCACTTCCTCCTCGCGCGGGGTAAGCTGCACAGAGTTGCTTTTCACCAACTCCTTGCGCCGAGCGCGAACCAGCTGGTCCGATATGATTCGTCTGGAGAACCACAGCTCCCCGTCCAGGATGGCCCGCACCCCCTTGGCCAGGATGGCCAGAGAGTCGTCGTCGTGGAAGATGCCGTGCGCGCCCCGCCGCAGGGCCTCTTCAGCCAGGGCCTGCCGCCTGGGCGCGTTGATGAGCGCGCAGTAAAGGTTTCCCTGGGTCGAGGCTGTCTGGCAGATGTCCCAGAACCGCTCCAGGGTTTGACTGGTGTAGTCCCACAGCAAGAGGTCGCGGGTTCCATTCATGCCCAGGGCCAGACCGCCCGCCTCCTGGATGGTGCACGGGATGCCCGTGCTTTCACCGATGGAGTTGGCGAGAAACGAGTTCTGGATGATGGTCTTGCCGACCAGGATCACATTTCGTTTCATAGTGGGTTGCTTATCCCCGCCCCAACGACCGGTCAATACGGTCTTACCCTACCGCATATGGCATTTTTGATTCTTTACCCGACCCGACGACTTTCCCCCGTCATATGACGGCGGGAATGCCAGCCACCCACCAACCGGCCGGCTCCTCGCATCCCCTGTGGTCCCTTCCCAGGGAACCACCCAACGGCGTTCCGTAAGCAGCAGCAAATTTTTTAATATATTGAAATTGCTTGGAATGCTCAGAGAGATTCCAGTTCAACTCCACATATCGGACTAGGGGGAAACCCGCACATCCCCCTCCGTGGGACAGGCGGGCAAACCCTACTCCCTTCCCTATTCCGGGGGAGTTTTCTTCTTCGGCAAAATACGCCTTTTGGATGTTTGATTTCCTTGGAATGCAGTCAGAATGGCCCCAGGATGCAACGAAATGGACGACCGGCGAGCAGTACAGCGATTCGACCTGAAATTGCCCTCGAGGGTGATGGCGGTCGCGGACGAAGCGACCTACCACCTGGTCACGGAGAACGTCTCCTCTCACGGCGCCCTGTTTCACACCAAACAGCCTCTGGAATCGGGCACACGGGTTGAAGTGACCATGTTTCTGAGCATACCTGGCGAACTTGGCGGGAGCCGCCAATCGGTTATCCGCTCCCAGGGCGAAGTGATCCGTCGCGGCGAGGGGGCCATGGCCGTGTGCTTCGACCAGCCCGGAGTCCTGCTCGCCACCGCATCGGGTGTCCCGCAATGAGCCGCGCCATTCCAACTGTCCCCGGCGGACTGCTTCTTCTCCTGCTTTTCCTGGCCGTGGTCGGCGCGCCGTGCGGCATGGCCAACGCGGAAGAGAATCCGGCGCCTCCGGTTCGAAACTCCCTGGATATGGAGGTCTCCGCCTCCTCCCTGGATTTCAGCGAGGGCGGGGAGACCGCCTCCGGAAGGCTTCGCTTCACGGCCGATCCCTTCGACATCGGCCTTTCCGCGCCCGGCCGGAGCCATCTGGAATGCCGCCTGAGCGGAGTGGGCGCAGACCTGGAGGGCTTCTCCCTGGAGCTCAAGCTGCTGGACGCCTCTTCCGGCCAGAGCCGCACCGTCCGCCTGGACGCAGCCCAGCCGTCGGCCTCCCTACGGCTGTTCCTGGAAGGACCGCGCCGGGGGCTGCGCTGCACCCCGCACCTGGAACTGGGCCGGTTCTCCGCGCCCGGCGAGCACACGGCCAGGCTGCGCCTTGCTCTGCGGCGCGGCAACGGGCGGGCGGTGGAGCGCACCGTGGAAATGGGATTCGGCATACGGGAGTTCGTGGAGCTGGGCTTGGCCGAGCAGGCCATGCGCTTCAATGTCCTGGGGCCGGAGCGGGCCCCCTCCCTGAACGCCCCGGAGGTGGTGGTGGCCACGAACGCGGCTAGCGCCCTGCTGGTGGCGGACGTCACGGACGCGCGACGCGACCTGGGCGGGGAGCGGATTCCCCGCGAGCGGATACGCATCGCCCTGGCCGGGTCGCCCGAAGGCGCCAGGCGGATGGCGGGCAAGAGCGGAGGCTCCGAGGCCCGCATCGACCTGGGGCGGGGTGTGAACAGGGTGTACCTGGCGGGGCTGCTGGATTCCGGCCGCCTCCTGCAACACGGCGAATACAGCGGCGCAATCCGGCTCAAGGCGGGCATGCGCTGACATATTTCATCCGTGTCCCGGTCTAGCCCACCGGGGAACGGATGCGGGCTCCGGAACCGCGTGACGAGTCCCGCGCGCTTCCGGCCGGATGGGGGGACTCGAACAGCTATGTGGAACGCGATGATTCTCCGCTCCGAAACTGGTCACGAATGGAGCGAAGGGGAGCGAGTCGTGAAACCGGCCACGTGGCAGTCAACTGTGATCGTGGGGGCGACGACCCCCGTCCCGAAGCTGGTCACGGAAGGGACGGGTCGAGCCAGCGTGAAACCGACCATGATCGACAAATTCACATCAACGCACAGGAGACTGACTCATGAAAAAACTCATCTCGCTCATCTCGGTGATGGCCCTGGTCCTGGTCGCCGGTTCCGCCTTCGCGGCTGAAACCGACAGCGAAGACATCACCATCAACATCGCCGTCGAGAAGTGGGTCGAAATCGCCCCGCAAGAAACCGAGTTCACCATGACGGTGGACAGCAGCGGCCAGGCCAACAACTCCGCTGGCGACCCCGTCAACTTCGAGCCCAGCGCCACCATCGAGGTGAGCGCCAACTGCCCCTACACTCTGAAGGCCAACGGCGACGACTCCTTCGTCCGCTCCACCGACAACAACCCCTTCTGGAAGGCCGTGAACAGCGCCGGCGACATCATCGGCTACTACATCGCCCTGAAGAAGGACATGACCATCCCGTCCAGCAGCAACAACGTGCTGTACGGCAATGAGCAGGACGAGATCTCCTACGTAGTCGATCCCGCCGCCATGGGCCGGCAGACCGAGATCATGGGCGTGGGCGGCGCGCTCGGCGGCAACGACACCCCGGACGGCTCCTTCGCCGCTCCCGGCACCTACACCGGCACCATCCTGCTGACCGCCACCGTCAACTAACCACTCGCAACCGCGACACAGGGGGCGGGGCTTCGGCTCCGCCCCCTCTTTCAACCACTTCAACCGGCGCACCGGAGGGGTCGAGATGCAATCCGCCTTCGCAGGGGCTTTGGCCTTCTGCCTTTTTTTGGTTTTTTTGCCAGTTACCGCACCGTGCCAGAGCTTCATGGTCCGCCCCATGGAAGTGGCCTTCCAGGCCAAGCCGGGGCAGCGGGTCAATTTCGCCCTGGAGCTGAAGAACACCGGCGGGACCAACCCCGCGCCCAAGACCTTCGAGATCATGGCCTACGATTTGGCCCAGACCCCGTCCGGCGGCTGGACCGGCGTGGCTCCGAGCCTCGACGGCGGCCGCAACGCCGCTGTTTCCTGCCGGGAGTGGATAAACCTGCCCCGGGCAAGCTTCACCGTGGAGCCCATGCGGATGCGCCAGGCCCGGGTGGAGATGACTATCCCGGCCAACGCCAAGGGCAGCTATTTCGCCTCCCTCTACGTCAAGGAGCGCGCCCCGGAAGGGGTGAACATCGCCATGGCCTTCCAGGTGCCCATCATGGTGGAAATCCAGGGCAGGACCGTGCGGCAGCGGGTGGAGATCGACGACGTGGACATGCGCTTCCGCGAGGCGGAACCGCAGTCGCCCGCCACCACCCTGGTCAGGCTGGATGTGGCCAACAATGGGCGCACCTTCTCCACGGTGGAGGGCCGTATGCGATTGCGGGCCCAGGTGCAGGACAAGTGGCTCACCGTGGCCGACGTGGACTACAAGGAAAAACGCATCCTGCCCGGGGTGAAGCTCAACCTGCTCTCCGACCTGGAGCGGCGGCTGCCATCCGGCACGTACAAACTGGAGGGCACCCTGTACGTGGACGGCAGGCGCGTGAAGCCGCTGGAAAAAACCATTTCCTTTACGGGCGACCCCACGGTGGAAAAGATCGCCCTGGATTCCGCGCTCTATCTGGAGCCGCCGGAGTTGTTCGTGGAATCCACCCCCGGGGCCATGCGCACGGCCGTGCTCAGGCTGCGCAACGCCTCGCCGGACACCATCACGGTGGAAACCTACTCCACCATTCCCAAGGACCTGGCCGGAGTCTCCATGGGCGAGCTCATGGGGCACGACCTCTCCTGCGCGGACTGGATACGCATCTACCCGGAAAAGTTCCGCATCCGAGGCGGCGCCACCCAGAACGTGCGGGTGGTGACCAATCTCCCGCGCACCGGGGCGGACCACTCCACCTACTACGGCGACCTGGTTTTTGAGTCCGCCTACCCGGACGGGCAGAGCGCGGGCACCACCCGCACCCTGGTCTGCCTGGGCAACTCGGCAAAGGACGCGCAACTTGACGCGGCCATCTCCGAGACCTCCCTGGCCGCTGGCGGGGAAAGCGGCTACGTGGTCACGTCCAGGTGCGTCAACATCGGCGGCAAGCACTTCACCCCCCGCGTGCGCGCGGACCTGGTCACGGGTATCGGCGAGGTGGTTCAGTCCGTGGACATGGAAGGCGAGTCCGGCCTCATGCTGCCCCTGGCCACGCGGCGGTTTTCCGGCACGCTGGATTTCGCCGAGGTGGAAGAGGGAACATACGAGTTGCGCACCACGCTGGTGTACGGAGAGGACGAGAACACGGCCATGACCACGCCGGTGCATGTCACACGCGAGGGCGGCGCGGTCACGGTAAGCGTGCTGGAGCGGGCGGCCGCAGACGAGGGGGACGGGGACCGTGCCGGATAAGAGAATCTGGAGGGGGCTTCTGGCGGGCCTGGCCATGGCGGTTCTGCTCTGTGGCAACGCCTCGGCCCAGGGAAAAATCAGCAACGTCTTCATCGACACCGACCTGCGGCAGGCGCTGCAGGACATCGCCCTGCAGGCGGGCGCGACCATCATCGCCGGGTCGGAAGTCTCCGGACTGGTCACGGCGGAACTGCGCGAAGCCTCCCTGCGCGAGGCCCTGGACGTGGTCCTGGCCGGGACCGGGTACGAGGTGGCCAAGCGCAGCAACTACTACCTGGTCTATTCCCCGGACCCGGCCAGCCCCTCCTTCCGGGACGTCAGCCGCAGCAAGCTGGTCAGGCTGCAACACGTCCCGGCGCGGGTGGCCCTGGGCCTGCTCTCGGAGGTGGACCGGCAGTACGTGCGGGCGGACGACGCCACCAACTCCCTGATGATCACCGCGCCCTACGGCGACCTGATGCGAATCCTCGGCGTTATCAAGCAGATGGACGTGGAGGGCATGGAGCTGCCGCCCGACGAGAACGGCCTGGCCAGCAAGCTGGAATTTGAAAAGCGGCTCTGCCGCCTCAGCCACCTGAAGACGGACAGCGCCATGGCCGTGCTGCCCAAGCACCTCAAGGAGTACGTCACCGCGGACGAGAAGAACCACCTGCTCATGGTCCACGCGCCCAGCCGGGTGGCGGAAGAGATCACGCGCACCATCCAGGAGATCGACGTGCCGCGCAGGCAGGTGCTGCTGGACGCCCGGGTGGTGGTCCTGGAGCACACCGACCTCCTCGACCTGGGGCTGGAGTGGGACTTCCCCTCGGCCCAGTTCGGCTCCTTCACGGACAGCGACGCCTATCCCAGGTGGCCGTGGGGTTTCCAGGTGGGCTACACCCCGGACAAGTCCTTCACCAACTCGCTGATGCTCTCCCTGAACTTGCTGCAGCAGAACGAGGAGGCCACCATCGTGGCCACGCCGCAGGTCATGGCCCAGAACGGCAGCCCTGCCGAATTGAAGGTGGCCACCGAGGAATACTTCCAGATCACCACCGGCGGAGTGTACGAGCGGGTTGAGCTGGAAAAGATCGAGACCGGCACGCTGCTGACCATCCTGCCCCGCATCGGCGAGAACGGGGAGATAACCCTGGACGTCTCGGCCGAGGTGAGCAACGTGGTGGCCCGCTTCGCGGACAACCTGCCCGTGGTCACGCGCCGCCAGGCCAAAAGCACCGTGCGCATCCAGGACGGCGGCACCACTGCCATCGCCGGATTGATGGACACCCGCACCCGCAAACAGGACGAAGGGGTTCCCGGCCTGGCGGACATCGACCTCTTCGGAGAACTGTTCAAAAACCGCTCCGGCACCACCGAGACCAAGCAGATCGCCGTCTTTGTCACAGCGCGCATCGTGCCCGACGACCGCAACGGCATGCGCCGCTCCCCGCGCGACGACGAGGTCATCCCCACCATCGGCGAGGAGTTGTTCATTCCGCAACTCAAGGAGGCCCTGCTCACATGCCCCCTGTGAGAACCATCGCCCTTCCCCCGGCGGACACCCCCGCCGCGCGGCTCACCGTCCTGGCGCTTCTGGCCTGCTGCCTGCTGCTGGCGGGCTGCGGCAAGAGCTACGCCCCGGACTCGGACGACATCCTGGTGCAATCCGTTCCCAACCGGGAGGTCATCGCCCTGGAAGCGGACGACGTGGTCATGATCATGCGGCGGGCTGGCTTCGGCGACGCGGATATCCTGGAGCACGGCACCCGCCTGCGCAACGCCCTGGCGCGGACAGGAGCGGCCCGCATCTCGTACGGCCGCATGACCGAGGCCCTCTTCATGGTGGTGGAGGAGTACGTGCATGTCAGCAGCCGCCGCAAGGGCAGCTTCATCTACAGCACTGAAGAGAAGATGTGCATTTGAGCGGACCGGATGAAGGAGGGGCCAAGCCTCGGACAGAACTATTTCTCTACCCTGACGGCCTGATTGGTTTGCAAAAACAAACCCGTCAATACGTTCGTTCCGACATGCATCTTACCTTGCTGTCTCGCAGCGAACAAAATCATACTAATAACCGCAGCGGACTATTGAAACCCGAATCACGCCGGTATATCACTTGACGGCGAAGACAAAAGGCTTTGAATCCCCGGCAGCACACGATTTCGGGAGGAGGAGGGCGGAAATGCCGGACACGTCGAACAAACAAGGCAACTGGCGCGTCATCAACGACGCGCTATCCGTGAAATCCCGCATCAAGCACACGCGTTTCCCCAGGTTTACCGCCAAGATATCCCTGCCCGGCGAACCCGGCTACGCGTACCGCGACGCCTTCATCCTCAAGGATGGAACGTTTCTGCACAGCTTCGAGTTCATCGACGAGAAGCCGCCCGACCATGACCTGCGCTGCCTGCTGGAGGACGCGGCAGAGGTCGTCTGCCTGCTGCGCAACGCCTCGAACAACTAGCGCCCCCCATCCAGCCGGACGGGGCACTGTCTGTACCCCCGGGTCCATCAAAAACCGCCCGCCCACCCCTCCGCCTCGAAACACAGGGGCGGCCGATGGCCGCCCTCGCGTGAACCGATTTTCGGAAACGAAGAGTCCGCCCGCATCGTTCTCCCGCCTTCGCCCGCGAGGAGCAGGCCCGGGCTGTCCGGCATCACGCGAGAGGACTCGGGACCTGGCGAATCGACCGTGCCCTGGAGGAGGTTTCCTTGAGAATGGTCGCCGACCCGGCCAAGCCTTCCCAGCGGACGAGCACTCCCAAAATGTCCGTGGAAAGGAAATCGGCCCGCGATCCCTCCAGATGCCGGCAGCACGCTCAAGAGCGCCAGCGGACAAACACGCTTTCCCATACTGCATCCTTCCTTTATAGAAGCTGTTGCGGGATGCTGGCTTTTGGCACAAATCATGCCTTACGGTTCGATGCGTGCATATACGCCGACCCTGCTCATGCGTTGGCGCATACCTGCGAGAACAGTGTGCAAGGCCCTCTGACAGAAGTGTAAAGGCATGCGACAGGTTGATAGCCAGGCAGGTATCCATACGCTGCACGAAGTCGTGTCCTCGGAAAAAACCCGGGACACCCCTCGGCGGCCCCCGCAATCCCCGGAGAGACAGTGATCCCCCGTATCCTCCCCTTCGCCCTGTTCATGGCCTTTATCGGTCTGGAAGAGCTTCTGGAGTTCCTGGCGGGAAACGGAACGCTTCCCATCGGCCCCGGACAACTCCTGTACGTCTACCCGCTGAAGGCGCTGGCGGTGGCCTGCCTGCTGTTGTATTTCTGGAAGGGGTACACCGAACTCCGCTTCGGCGACCTCCTGCGCTTCAAACACACGGCGGCCAGCCTCGCCGCTGGTGTGGCGGTGTTCCTTCTCTGGATCAACATGGACTGGGCGATTCTGGGCGAATCAGCCGGATACGACCCCACTCTGGTCGACGACGCAACCGTCCGGGGCGTGCTGACCGGGTTCAGGCTCTTCGGGGCGGTGCTCGTGGTTCCGGTGATGGAGGAACTGTTCTGGCGCTCCTTCCTGATGCGCTACGTCATTTCCGACGACTTCCAGAAAGTTGCCGTGGGAACCTTTACCTGGCCCTCCCTGCTCATTGTCGCCGCGCTGTTCGCCTCCGCCCACCACCTGCTGATCGCCGGATTCATGGCCGGCGTGGCCTACGCCCTGCTCCTGTACCTGACCAGAAGCATCGCCCAGTGCGTCCTGGCCCACGGTCTGACCAACCTCCTGCTGGGGCTGTACGTGCTTGAAACCGGTTCCTGGTCCTTCTGGTAAGCCGGGAAGAACCCGATCATCCCGCGGCGTTCAGTCCGGCTGACCGCATGACCGTGTGCAGGAGGTTGGCCTGGTGGTGCTGGCGGCCCCGCAGGATGTCCGCGCATTTCTTGCGGAACTTCGCGCTTGATTTCGGGTCGGCGCAAACTCGCTCGAAAACCGGAAGATACCGCGAGGAAATGACCCCAATCTCTTCTTCCAGGTCGCCCGCCACGTCCAGTTCAGCCAGCCCGTCGTCGTCAATGCCGCGCAGGTACTCGCCGTAGAGGCGAAGGAAGGCGGGCAGGTCCACCACGTCGTCCCCCTCCTTGACAGACTTCATGAGAATGTTCCGCAAGAGTTGCGGCGTCATCAGCTTGAAATCGATGGAGGTGTTGGCAGGGTGTGAACTCACTGGCGGTACGTTCGCGCCAGCGCCCACTTCTCCAAGAAAATGCTCCACCACATCGAGCCCCTCCCGGCGCACGGCGTCGAAGGAATGCACCGACATGCCGTCCATTCCCACCGCCTCGGCCCAGGCGTCCAGAATGCGGCTCTGGAAGAGCTGGAACCCGCCATTACGCAAAATCCGGCGGTAGTATTCCTCGAACGGAACCAGCGCCTCCCCCATCTTGACGACCTGGTTGTACCAGGACAGCAGGTAGTGGTCCGGGCGGCGCAGGTAGCACAACACGGTGACGTCGAAATCCGCCAGGTACTCCCTGGCCAGAGGAGCGAGGGAAGCCGCGCAATCGTCCTGCCCGAAATTGGAGAAATGCTCGGTGCTGAGCACCGCGGTATGGCAGTCCGAAGCCGCGATCTCCCCGGCCACGCGCTCCCAGTAGTAGTCGGCCTCGCGGTCCACATCCAGCCAGAACGGCACCCGGCGGCCGCACTTCCGCAAGAGGCTGGCCGGCAGCACAACGTGCCCCGTGTCCCGAAAGCTGCATACCCTCGGGTACATGACGCCCCGCTCCAGCAACGCCTCCCGGTTGTCGTACATGTAGTGCTGCATGGCCGTGGTGGCCGTCTTGAACGTGCCGATGTGCAGAACAACCCGCTTGCGCATACGTCCTCCCGGCCCGCAACGTACACTCGGGCCACCTATCGGCTACCAGGACTGCATGAAGGCTTCAAGTCGAGGAAAGAAGGGAGAGCGGGTGTGAAGGGAATGAGGGGTGGCTCTCGCTCCGCTCGGGGCGAGGTGCGAGCAAATGGTGGCCGGGGCATCTCAGCTCGACTTCGCGTTCAACGCATCGGAAGTCAGACGACCTGGGCAGGATCTCACCGGCTAAATAAGCCCCGCAATCGCCGCTTCGCCGGAGCGCTCCCGGACATCTCCCTCACGCGCGCCATCCCGCGAAGACACATGCACAGTTACTTTGCCGCAGGGCCCAGGGGGCGCGAAGCCCCCGGTCGCCCGCCAGGGCGAAATCTTCCCCCCCTTCTCCCAAAAAAAAGCCGGGGAGAGGGCAAGCCCTCTCCCCGGCTGGCGGACGTATGGCTACTCGACCTCGAAGAACATTTTCTTCTTGGCCGAGCAGACGGGGCAGGTGTCGGGGGCTTCGCCTTCCACGGTGTAGCCGCAGACGCCGCAGACGTGGAAGGTGACGTCGGCGTTTTCATCCTGGCCGAGCTTGTCCAGGGCGTCCTGGTAGAGCTTGGCGTGGATTTTCTCCACTTCGTTGGCGAAGTTGAAGGTGCGCTCGGCTTGCTTGTTGCCCTCTTCCTGGGCTTGTTCGATCATCTCCGGGTACATTTCCTTGAACTCGAACTCCTCGCCGCCCAGGGCTTCCCTGAGATTCTCGGCGGTGTCCTTGATCTCGCCCAGGATGCGAAGATGGTTGTGGGCGTGGATGGTTTCGGCCTCGGCAACGGCCCGGAAGAGCTTGGCCACCTTGGGGTGCCCTTCCTTGGCCGCTTGGGAGGCGTAGGCCAGGTAACGGCGGTTGGCCATGGATTCGCCCGCGAACGCCTGCTGCAGATTGTCTTCTGTCTTGCTCATGAAGATCTCCTTGTGATCGATTATTCCAGTCCACAACTATGGACCAAACACGTTTCCATGGCAACGTGACGCGGGAAAGCGGGGGGAAGATGGGCTGTTTTCCGACGAAGTACGTTTTCCTTGCCCCCGCTTCTACCGCTGCCTTGCGAATACCCGGTGCAGGGAAGCGAGGATGGACTCGGGCGGGGCTGGTTTTTCCAGGAAATCGGCTGGGTTTGTCTCGCGGGCGCGGGTGATGGTTTCGTCGTCGGCGTAGGCGGAGTGGTAGATGACCGGGATGCCCCGGTTAATGACGCGGGCGGCTTCGATGCCGTCGACGTCGTCCTTGAGGCGGATGTCCATGATGATGGCGTCCAGCGGGTTCCCTTCGGCGTAGGTGATGGCGCCGCGCCCGGTGTCGGCCACGTGGGGGACCTCGAATCCCCCCTGGGTGAGCTCGTGCTCCAGGAACATGGCCGTGACCGCTTCGTCCTCCACTATCATCACCCGCTTGGACATGTTTCCCCTCCTGATAGAGTGAGCGTGGCCCGTGTTCCCTGATCGGCTGTTACCGCGAATTCGGCCTCGATCTGCTTGGCCAGTCCCCGCGCCAGCCGCAATCCGGTTCCCGTGGGGGCGTTGTCGTTCCTGTATACGGTTGAACCGATTCCATTATCTTCAACATGCAGGCGGAACCCGCCGTCGTCAAGCGCTTCCAGACGCACGGAGATGACTCCCTCCGCTTCGGATTCCGGGAAGGCGTGTTCCAGCGCGTTGCCGACCAGTTCCGTAAGGATGAGGCCCACGGGCACGGCCGCGTCCAGGGAGCAGCGGACGTCGTCCCCTTCGAAGCTGGATTCCACGGGGGCGCGGCCATTGGCCCGGACCACGCGGTCCAGGAGGTCGCGCAGGTAGTCGGAGAGGTTCAGGTGGCGCAGGGCGTCGTCGCGGTAGAAGTGCTTGTGCGCCTGGGCGATGGAGTCCAGCTTCATGCCCACGTGGCGCAGGGCGCGGGAGGCCGCTTCCTGTTGATTGGATGCCGCCTGCAGGCCAACCAGGCCGCTGACCACCTGCAGGTTGTTTTTCACCCGGTGGTTCATCTCCCGCAGCAGATCCTCCTTTTCGCGGTGCCGCTCGTTCAGCTCTTGCCGCAATCTCCGTTCGCTGTTCACCCGCCACTGGGCGAACGCTCCGAAACCGATGAAGAAAAGGAGGAAGAGGCCGCGCACCCAGATTTCGTGCGCGGGAACGTTGGTCAGGAAGATGCCGCGCAGCGGGTCGTCCGGGTAGAAGAAGAAATAATCCGCCAGGGCGTCGATGAATCCGAAGAGCAGGCCGAACCCCAGGGAGATGAGGAATACGCGGACGCTCCGCAATCGATAGAGAAAATCCGGGGCTTCAGGGGAAGAGTTTCCCATGAGAAATTTGTACGTCAATTTTCGTCCGAATGCCAGAAAACAAGGCCGGAGCGGTGGGAAAAAACCGCTCCGGCCGACCGTTTCTTTCAGCTACTTGCCCAGGGCGGTTGCGATGGCGTCGGCCGCCTTCTCACCGGAAAGCAGCATGCCGCCGAAGACCGGCCCCATGCGGTAGGCCCCGTGGGAGGCGTTGGCGGCCATGCCGCAGACCCACACGCCGGGGAATATCTCGCGCGTGTTCTCCGGCGTGGTGGCCTCGGCCCGCTCCGCCCACATGGACTTCTCGCCCTCGATGCCGCCGGACGGCGTGTCCAGCCGCACCCCGTTCTTGCGCACCAGGGTGTGCAGCACCTCCAGGGCGTGCCCGGTGGCTTCCATCACGTAGCGGCAGCCGATGACCAGCGGGTCCACGTGCAATCCGGCCATCTCCACCGGGGAGGAGTTAATGACCAGCCCGTCCACCCGGGTCTCGCCCTCAACGTCACGCACGCGCACGTCCTCCACGCTCAGGCAGTTGAAGATGCGCGTCCCGGCCTGGCAGGCCTTGGCCGCCAGGGAGGTGGTGGCCTCCACCGCGTCCGCGGTGAAGTAGCCCTCGCCCTCGTCCGTGAGGGAGACCCCGGCCTCGGCCAGCACGTGGCGGCTGTCCTCCTGGACCACCAGCACGTTCCAGCACATGCCGCCGCCCCACATGCCGCCGCCGATGGACAGCTTGCGCTCCAGCAGGGCCACCTTCACCCCGCGTTCGGCCAGTTTCCAGGCAGCGGTCAGGCCGGACGGGCCGCCGCCCACGATGGCCACGTCCAGTTCCAGGCAGTCGTCGAACTTCTCGAAGTAGCGCCGGGTGATGAGCCGGCTTACGTGTGTTTCCTCGATACGCATGGTCGCCTCCGTGTTGTTGCGGAAGCGGCGCGGAATACGGTGGAATGCGAATGGGTTGGACGCGGCGGACGGTTGTCTCCGCGTTCCCGATTCCCTCCGGCGGTCCGAACCGCTTCAGGTTCCATGGGTGTAATCTCAGCCCCGGCGCGAACCGGGGCACCCCAATCGGGTTGCAGGCGTCTTTCTAGACCGTGTCGATGGGAGTTGGCAAGGGCTTTCGCCGCTCAGCCAATGGCGAGCTCCCGGGCGCGCTCAATATCCTCGGCCAGCCCGGCGCGCGGCTTGGGAAAACGCATGGCGGCTGTGGGGTGGTACGTCGCCAGGGCGGGCACGCCGCCAACAGTGAAGGCCATTTCACGGGCTTTGCCCAAGGCCCCGGTCCAGCCCGCCAGGGAGCGCACCGCCGCCTTGCCCGCCAGCAGGATGACGCGCGGCCGGATGGCCTCGATCTGCGGCAGCAGCCACTTTTCGCGGCAGGTTTCGATCTCGTCCGGCTTGGGGTCGCGGTTGCTGGGCGGGCGGCACTTCACCGAGGATGTGATGAAGAGTTCACTCCGCTCGATGCCCCGTTCGGCCAGGAAGCGGTTCAGGAACTCCCCGGTACGGCCAACGAACGGGCGGCCGGACAGGTCCTCGGCCTCGCCCGGCCCTTCGCCCACCAGCATGATGTCCGCCTCGGCCGGGCCTTCGCCCGGCACGGCGTGGGTGCGCGTCTCCCACAGCCGGCAGGCCCGGCAACGGGCGATGCCCCGCGCCAGCGACTCCAGCTCCCGGCTCATTGCCGGGGCAGCCTAGCCAAGTAGAACACGTAGCCGTAGTAGGAGGAGAATCGCCGGTACTGTTCGATTTCCTCTTCCACAGCCTGGGCGGCCTCCAGGGCCTCCGGGTCCTCCTGGTGGCGGGCCTTGAAGGTCCGCAGGTTGGTCTCCAGCGGCGTGTAGTAGCCGGACCACCACGCCTCGGAGGGCAGCACGAAGTGCCCCACCGGCTCCATGCCCGCGCGGCGGATGGACTTCAGGTTGTCCGAGGCGTGGGCCATCTCCGGGTAGGCCTCTTCCCAGTAGTCGCGGATTTCCGCCGGGGGCTCCTCGGACAGCCAAGTCAGCTCGCTCAGGGCCATGTAGCCGCCGGGCTTGAGCAGCCGCTTCCACAGGTCCAGAGCCGCGCCGAAGCCCATGACGTAGGCCGCGCCCTCGCTCCAGACCAGGTCGAAGGAGCGGCGCGGCAGATCCGGCCGGGCCATGTCGCCGCAGACCACGTCGATGCGGTCGCTCAGGCCGGCACGCTCCGCCCGTTCCGCCAGTTCCTGCAAAAACGGACGATGCACGTCCACGGCCGTGACCGCGCCCTCAAGCTCCTGGGCCAGCACCAGGGTTTGCGCGCCCGGGCCGCAACCCATGTCCACCGCCCGGCACTCCCGGGGCAGCTCCTCCAGCATGGAAAGCGCCTTTCGGGTGCTGGCGTCGTCACCCGGCCCCTGGCGGGGCAACCCAGTATGCAGCTCGCGAAAGAACTCCGACACCCTGCCGGACATGGTTTCCTCCCTTCGTGTCTGGCGGCAACCTAGCCCGAGCCGGGCCACGGGGCAAGACGCAACCCACCCTTTGGCCAAACTCCCACGGCCCTTTACATTTCGCCCGGCCTGCCTTACCTGCGCGGGTTCACCCTCCGGGCGGTTTGCCGGATCGCCGCGCGGGTGTATCATCGGGGTCCTTCCGGGCCCGCCCCGGTCTCCGGGGACAAGGAGGTGGAACCATGCACTTGCCCAAGCCGGACGCCCTGGAACGCTGGAACGCTGAACAGTCCGCCGAACTCTACAACGTGCTCAACTGGGGCGCGGGCTACTTCGGTGTGGCCCCGGACGGCAGCGCCGTGGTCACTCCGTTCGCGGACAAGTCCGTGCGCGTGGCCCTCACCGACATCATCGAGGGCCTCAAGGAGCGCGGCCTGGAACTCCCCGTGCTCCTGCGCGTGGAGGACATCCTCCACTCCCAGATAACCCTCCTGCACGAGTCCTTCCGCACGGCCATGGACCTCCTCGGCTACCGGGGCGCCTACCGCGGGGTCTACCCCATCAAGGTCAACCAGCAGGAAGGCGTGCTGGAGGAGATCACCCGTTTCGGCGCGCGCTACCACCACGGCCTGGAGGCCGGCAGCAAGGCCGAGCTCCTGGCCGCCCTGGCCATGCTCCAGGATCCGGACGCCCCCCTCATCTGCAACGGCTACAAGGACCAGGAGTTCATCGACCTGGGCCTGTACGCCCGCAAGATGGGCTTCCGCATCTTCTTCGTCCTGGAGATGGAGAGCGAGCTGGACCTCATCCTGGAGCGCTCCCGCGCCATGGGCGTGGAGCCCCTGCTTGGAGCGCGCATGAAGCTCACCGCCAAGGCGGGCGGCCACTGGACCGAGTCCGGCGGCGACCTCTCCATCTTCGGCCTCAACGCCCAGCAGATCGTGGGCGTGGTGGACCGCTTGCGCGACGAGGACATGCTCCACTGCCTGACCCTGCTACACTACCACCTGGGCTCGCAGATCCCCAACATCCGCGACATCCGCACCGCCGTGCTGGAGGCCTGCCGCGTCTACAAGGGCCTCATCGAGGAGGGCGCACCCATGGGCTGGCTGGACCTGGGCGGCGGCCTGGCCGTGGACTACGACGGCTCCCACACCAATTACGACGGCTCCCGCAACTACACCCTGGACGAGTACTGCGCCGACGTGGTGGAGGCCGTCATGGAGGGCCTGGCCGAAGCCGACGGCTCCGAGGGCGTGGAGCACCCCACCATCATCACCGAGTCCGGCCGCGCCCTGGTGGCCTACTACTCCGTGCTCCTCTTCGAGGTCCTGGACGTCTCCTCCATCAAGCCCATGCCCACCCCGGAGGAGCTGCCCGAGGACACCCCGCCCCTGGTGGAGAACCTTCTGGAGACCGCCGAGTCGGTCAATCCGCGCACCATCCAGGAGTGCTTCAACGACGCCATCTACTACCGCGACGAGGTGCGCACCCTCTTCCGCCACGGCCATATCACCCTGCGCCAGCGCGCCCTGGCCGAGACCATCTTCTGGAACACCATCCAGTCCATCGCCTCCCTCATGAACACCATGAGCCGACCGCCCGTGGCCCTGGAGAGCCTGGAGGCCGCCCTGGCCGACACCTACTACTGCAACTTCTCCGTTTTCCAGTCCCTGCCCGACGCCTGGGCCATCGATCAGGTATTCCCCATCATGCCCCTGCAACGGCTGGACGAACGCCCGGACAGGCGTGGGGTCATCGCCGACATCACCTGCGACTGCGACGGCCGCATCGACCAGTTCATCGACCCGCGCGGCCCCCGCAAGACTCTGGCCCTGCACGAGGTGCGCCCCGGCGAAAACTACTACCTCGGCGCCTTTCTGGTTGGCGCCTACCAGGAGACCCTGGGCGACCTGCACAACCTCCTGGGCGACACCAACGTCGTCACCGTGCGCATCCGCCCGGACGGAGGCTTCGAGTTCGTGCGCGAGGTGGAGGGCGACACCGTGGCAGAGGTGCTGGAGTACGTGGAATACGACGCCAAGCGCCTCTCCGAGTCCTTCCGCCGCCGCGCCGAGCGCGCCGTGCGCGAAGGCCGCATCGCTCCGGCCGAGCGGCGGGAGATTCTCACCGCTTTTGAAGATGGCTTGAGAGGCTACACGTACTTCGAGCGGTGAGAATCTCCCGCTGGTGTGGGCCGCCGAGGTTGCCCCCTGGCGTCGTTGCTTCGAGGGGCGCTGGCACCGGCCGTACAGGGGTACTGTCCGGTCCCAGCGCCCCTCTCGCGCCTAGCCAGGGAACAACCTCGACGGC
Source organism: Desulfohalovibrio reitneri (assembly GCF_000711295.1). Classification (NCBI taxonomy): domain Bacteria; kingdom Pseudomonadati; phylum Thermodesulfobacteriota; class Desulfovibrionia; order Desulfovibrionales; family Desulfovibrionaceae; genus Desulfohalovibrio; species Desulfohalovibrio reitneri. The sequence continues at coordinate 1,778,364 of NZ_JOMJ01000003.1, forward strand.
CTGTTGAGCGCGTCGGTGCGCCGGGCTCGTCCGCGCCGGGGGCACGGACATCGCGGGGAGGGGCGCTTGCGCGCGCCCGGGGGAGCTTTCGCGCTCTGGAGGAGGGGCGGGCAAGGTCGGGGTTCACTTCTCGCTTACGCGTTTGGGGAGTACTTTCTTTACAGAGGTCATCTGCCTGCCGTTCCAGGGGGAATTTCTCGCTTGCGCGCGCGTCTGGAAGAATTCTCCGCCGCCGTTCGCGTCATGTGGCTTGTACGGGTCCGGGGAGCGGGTAGTGCGCCTCCTTCAGGTGACCGCACCCGGTCGCTTGCCTCTTTTCCTCGTCGCTTGATCCGTTTCCTTCCTGTTGTATTTTCTCGGAATCGCCGCTTTGGTCTGTATTCGGACTGATGCGATGGGGTTTTGCTTCCTTTGATTCGTCCATTCTGACGGGTGGTTGCGTTTCCACACGGCGTATCAGTATTTCTTCTCCATTCCGCTTGATTTCCTCCGCCCTGATGCTACCTTGATTATGCGGAGGTTTCCATGTCCAGCGAGGTCTCCGAACTTATCCGGGCGTATTGCCCCTCCTTTTCCGCCAAACATGCGGGGCGGATTGTGGAGGACACGTCCGAATTCATGTCCGTGGACCACGGGGACGTCATCCGCTTGGGCGGACGGCATTACCTGGTCCTTCGGGACGAATGCGAACAGCGGTTCGGCATCGACGACCCCAAGTACTGGGTCAAGCGCTGCCGGGAGATGGAGAGCGGAGAACGCCGCATCCTCAAGCTCGTCTTTCACGAGACCTTCCCCATCAAACTCGGCGACTTCGAAATCCGCTGCTACCGCAGCCCGGAAAAGGAGGCCCGCATCCTGAACCTGGTGCGGGGCGACCTGCGCTTCATGCAGGGCGAGACAATCCCCGACGCCAAGGGCAACCCCGTGCGCGTGCTGGACATCGTGCGGGGCAGGAGGCTGGACCTGCGGGTGGAGGACATCGACGCCGACCACGAGACCTACTTTCATGAGCACTTCCCCGGCATCCTGAACAAGTTCATGGGAGCTTGCGAGGCCATCTCCTTCCTCCACTCCCGCTGGGAGAAACACGGCGACATCCGCCGCGACCACCTGCTTGTGGAGTACGAAACCGGAGCCTACCGCTGGATCGACTTCGACTACGCCTTTGACTTCCACGAAAATCCGTGGGGGCTGGACATCTTCGGTTTGGGCAACATCCTGCTCTTTCTCGCGGGCAAGGGGGAACACACCACCCAGAACCTCGCGGAAAAGGGCTTCTCCGATGAGGTTCTCTCCTCCCTGGAGCCTGACGACTTCACCCTCATGTTCGCCAACCGCCTGGCCAACCTCGGCAAGCTCTATCCCTACATTCCCAGGGAGTTGAACAACGTTCTCCTGCACTTCTCCATTGGAACGTATGTTTTCTACGACCACGTGGAGGAGATGCTGGATGAATTGCGCCCCTGCCTGCGCCTTTTGGGAGGCGCTGGCTGAAACCCGGGGCCGGGAGGCAGGTCATGGATTGCAAGAAGATACTCGTGGCCGTGGACGGCTCGGAAAACGCCACCCGCGCGGTGGAATACACCGGCGAGATGATGCATGACAGCGCGGAGGCGCGCATTCTGCTGCTCTGCATAGAGCGTTTTCCGGATCGGGACCTCTTTCCCGACGAGGACAGCTGGAAGAAGAACTGCGAGGAGCATCGCCGCAAGATGCAGGCCTTCCTCCAGGAGGCTCGGTTCATTCTGGAGGGAAAGGGCATTCCCTCCGAGCACATTGATGTGCGGTACGTGGTCAGTTGCAAGTCCCCCTTCGCCGACCGCGCCGTGGCCCGCTGCAGCCACGGCACCTCCATCGCCCAGGAGATCCTGGCCGTGCTCAAAGAGGAGGGGTGCGGCACCGTGGTGGTGGGCCGCCGGGGGGTCTCCAAGGCCGAGGAGTTCCTCTTCGGTTCCGTCTCATCCAAGATCATGCACCACGCCAGGGCGTGCACGGTCTGGGTGGTGGAATGACGGAGGAATTACCTGCTCCGTGGCCTACGGGGCAGAAGATGAAAAGAAAACTGCTGGTCACGGTGGGCAGGGAGAAGGGCGCGCCCCACGGCGCGCGCTTCATCTGCGACTTCTTCTCGGACAAGGAAGGCCTGGAGCTGACGCTCTACTACACCGCGCCCAGGCCCGCATCCTCAACCAGCTTGCCGGACTACGAGGAACGAGCGGAGCTGGACCGCATCGCCGGGCTGAACGCGCGGCACGGCCGGGCCGCTCTGGCCAGGGCCAGGAGCTACCTAACCTCGCACGGCTTTCCCGGCGACGCCCTGACCGACAAGCTGCACTTCCGCGGGGAATCCACGGCCATGGACATTGTGCGCGAGGGCGAACGCGGACTGTACGACGCCGTGGTGCTGGGCAGCCGGGGGGTGGGCTGGCTGGAAAGCCTGGTGGAGAGCAGCGTCAGCCGCGACATCCTGGACAAACGGCTGACCATCCCCCTGTGGCTGTGCCGTAGGCCCGAGGCGGGGCGCCGCAACGTCCTGGCCTGCGTGGACGACTCGGAGCAGTCCTTCCGCATGATCGACCACGTCGGTTTCATGCTGTCCCAAGAGCCGGGGCAGAACGTGACCCTGCTCAACGTATTCGACCCCGGCTCGGGCGACCGTATCATTGCCGAGGAACTGTTTGCCCGCTGCGGGGAGATCCTGCACTCCCACGGGCTGGCTCCGGAGCGCATCGGCCGGCGCGTGATCGAGAGCCGCGACCCGGCCAAGTCCATCCTGCGCGAGGCGGATCGGCAGCGCCACTCCGTTGTGGCCGCTGGCCGCACCGGCGCGGACCGGGGCCTGGTGAAGCGCCTCTTCATGGGCTCGGTGTCCTCGACGCTCTACAGCAACCTCACCGGAGCCGTTCTCTGGCTCGTCCAATAGGTTGATTGGGTGCGGGCCGCCGAGGGTCGCCCCCTGGCTTCGTTGCTTCGGGCTCGGTTCGCGCTTGCGCACGCCCGGGGGAAGCTCGGCTATCATTTTGTGAACACCATCTCCATGCGGTGCTTGCGTGCACCCGGAAAATACCTGCTCGGACGACGTCGGGGACATCCTGGGGGACTTGGATTCAGGAGCCGGATTGGTTTCCGCTGTATTCCCGCACACCTCTCGGCAGTGCCAAAGCGGTAAGAAGGGAAAGTCCGCCGCACGCCAGAAACATCATCCCCATGCCGATACGGGTGGCGGCGAGGCTGGCCAGGGCCGGGCCCGCGGCGTTTCCGGCGGCTACCAGGAGCAGCACCGCTGTAAAGCTGACCGCCGGAATGAACGGGAACACCCGCAGGCTCCAGAAGGCGAGGACGGCGCTGACGGTCATGACGAAGCCGCCTTGCAGCGCGGCGGAGACAAGTACAGTCGCCCATGATCCAGGCGCCACACCAAGAAGCGCCAGCGAGGCGAAGGAACAGATGAAAATGATGCGCAGCAGCCTGCGCAAGCCAATCCGGCTTTCGAACTCGCCCGTGAACATCCCGGGCACGCCGACCGCGCCGAAAGCGAGAAACAGGATCGGCCCAATTTCACCATTCCCCCCGCCCAGGCCGCCAGCATCTGTCACGTGTTCCACGGCGAACGAGAGGAAGATGGAGCTCGTCACGCCAAACGACAGCGCGACCCCGTAGAGCGGCACCGCCCTGGCCCGCAGGAGTTCCCGCAAACCCATATCTTCCGCGATGCCGAACGCGCCTTCATCGCGAGGTCCGCCGCCGCGCATGTCCCCCAGGGCGAAGGCATTGACCACGGCCGCCGCGAGACCGGCCACGGAGAACACGGCCCAGGTGATCCGCCAGCCGAACCCGGTGTTCAGAATAGCCAGGGCGAGGACGGCCGCCCCGGCGATGCCGAATGTCGTGCCGGTGCTGACAATGGAAAGCACGCGTCCCCAAAGATTCTCCGACACCGCCCTTCCGACCGCGTTGTTGTAAGGGACCCAGCAGAAACCGGCGCTGGAGGCCGCCAGGATCACGCCCGCGGCGAGCGAGTGCACGCTGGAGGCTCCCGCCACCAGCCCCATGCCCGAAGCGGCTGCCAGACCGCCCGCGATGACGGGCGCCCTGGGCCCCAGACGCGGGGACAGGAATCCCGTCAACAGCAAGGCGAGCAGAAAACTCCCGTACGCCGCGCTGGCGATGAACCCCGCGGTCTCTATCGAGAATCCGAACTCCTCCCGAAACCGGGGCAGAAACAGCCCATATCCCATGCGGGCGGGGCCGAAGGCCACGGCCGTGGCGAGGAAACCGGCCACGGCCACCTTGATGTTTCCGTTCATGCGTACTCCGGGATTGTCCTTTACAACACGGTACCACGCGCGGATTTCCCCGGCATCCGCCGTGGCCGCTGGCATCGCACCCCCGCCGGCATGGCGTCGGTGGTCCACAAACAGTGTATTATACACCGGGATTGGATTGAACGGAAGGGAGAAGCGGGCGGGAGCCCCTGCTCATTCAGGAGCCAGCACGCTTTGACCGGATGCGCCTTTTTCCGCCGCCACCGGTATTGAACTCCTCGCCCCTGGTGCGCTAAGGCATCGTTTCCGCGAGAGTCGCCGCGTCCGGCTTGCGCCGGGCGCGCCAGACTGTACAATCCTAAGACTTCACAACGGCGCGAAGCCTTCAAGGAGGAATCATGGGCAAGGTACTCATCATCGGCGCGGGCGGGGTCTCCCGGGTGACCACCCACAAGTGCGCCCAGGTCCCCGAGGTCTTCGAGGAAATCACCCTGGCCTCCCGCACCAAGGCGCGCTGCGACGAGATCGCCGCCGAGCTGCCGCGCGAAATCCGCACGGAACAGGTGGACGCGGACAACGTCCAGGAGACCGTGGCCCTCATCAAGGACGTCCAGCCCGATCTGGTCATGAACCTGGCCCTTCCCTACCAGGACCTGTCCATCATGGACGCCTGCCTGGAAACCGGCGTGGACTACCTGGACACAGCCAATTACGAGCCGCCGGAAGAGGCCAAGTTCGAGTACAAGTGGCAGTGGGCCTACCAGGACCGCTTCCGCAAGGCCGGGCTCATGGCCCTGCTCGGCTCCGGCTTCGACCCCGGCGTGACCAACGTCTTCACCGCCTACGCAGCCAAGCACCACCTGGACCGCGTCGACTACCTGGACATCCTGGACTGCAACGCCGGCGACCACGGCCTGCCCTTCGCCACCAACTTCAACCCCGAAATCAACATCCGCGAGGTCACGGCCGAGGGCCGCTACTTCGAGGAAGGGGAGTGGAAGGCCACCCCGCCACTGTCCCAGACCTGGGACTACGACTTTCCCGAGGTCGGCGTGCGCCGCGCCTACCTCATGTACCACGAGGAGCTGGAGTCCCTGGTCAGGCACATCCCCTCCATCAAGCGGGCGCGCTTCTGGATGACCTTCTCCGAGAACTACCTCAAGCATCTGGAAGTCATCCAGAACCTCGGCCTGGACGGCATCGAGCCCATCGACTTCCAGGGCTGCGAGATCGTGCCCCTGCAATTCCTCAAGAAGCTGCTGCCCGACCCCGCCTCCCTGGGCCCCCGCACCAAGGGCAAGACCTGCATCGGCTGCCTGGTCCGGGGCGAGAAGGACGGCGCGGAGAAACAGGTCTTCATCTACAACACCTGCGACCACCAGGAGGCCTTCCGCGAGACCGGCGCCCAGGCCGTCAGCTACACCACCGGCGTCCCGGCCATGGTCGGCGCCATGATGATGTTGCGGAACACGTGGCGCGGCGAGGGCGTCTTCAACATGGAGCAGCTCGACCCCGACCCCTTCCTGGAGGCCCTGGGCAAGCACGGCCTGCCCTGGAAAGTCATCGAGTAGGCCTCGGCGAGGCGGGGGAACGTTCTACCCGTTGACTGGACGTTCCCCGCGCCGTGCGCTTGCAATGGTTTGGCTGCCTGCGGATGATTTGGGGAGTCCAAGCAAAGGAAAAGAGGCGACAGCATGACCGACACCCCGAACGATCCCGCCGCCCAGGGGGCGGCCGCCTCCACGCCCGCCTCGCTGGACGGGCTGGGCTTCGACGCCGCGGCCGCGCCCAGCCCCGCCTTCGTGGTGGACCGCGCTCGGTTGCGGGCCAATCTGGAGGTCATTTCCGGCTTCAAGGCGCGCACCGGGGCGAGGGTGCTGCTGGCGCTGAAAGGCTTCGCCATGCACCCGGTATTCCCTATGCTGCGGGAGGTGCTGGACGGGGTCTGCGCCTCCTCCCCGCACGAGGCCCGGCTCGGCGCGGAGGACTTCGGCGGGGAGGTGCACGGCTTCGCCGCGGCCTACGGCGAGGAGCACGTCCGCCGCATGGCCCCGCGCTGCTCCCACATGCTCTTCAACTCCCTGGCCCAGTGGGACCGCTTCGCCGGGCAGGCGAGGCAGCTGCGGGAGGGCATCCACCTGGGCCTGCGGGTCAACCCGGAGCACTCCGAGGGCCACACCCCCCTCTACGACCCCTGCGCCCCGCGCTCGCGGCTGGGCATCCGCCTGGAGGAGCTGGGCGAGGCCCTGCCCCCCGGCTGCCGGGGCCTGCACTTCCACACCCTCTGCGAGCACAACGCCGACGCCCTGGTCCGCACCCTGGCGGCCTTTGATGAGAAATTCGGCCGCTTCGTCCCGGACATGGACTACGTCAACTTCGGCGGCGGCCACCACCTCACCCGCGCGGACTACGACCTGGACCTGCTGGAGCGCACGGTGGCCTCCTTCAAGGAGCGGTACGGGGTGGATGTCTACCTGGAGCCGGGCGAGGCCGTGGCGCTCAACGCCGGGTTCCTGGTCACGCGGGTGCTGGACGTTGTGGAGCGGGGCGGCCCCATCGCCATCCTGGACACGGCCGTGCCCGCCCACATGCCCGACGTCATCGAGATGCCTTACCGCCCGCCCGTGGTGGGCGCGGGCGAGCCGGGGGAAAAGGCCTGGACCTGCCGTTTGGCCGGGCTCTCCTGCCTGGCCGGGGACCAGGCCGGGGACTACTCCTTCGACGCCCCCCTCAAGCCGGGCGACACGGTGGTTTTCGCGGACCAGGCCCACTACACCATGGTCAAGACCAACACCTTCAACGGCATCGACCTCCCCGCCCTCTGCCTCGCGGACTCGGAGCGGGGAGGGGAGGTCGAGGTGGTCAGGACCTTCGGCTACGGGGACTTCCGGGGCCGCCTGGGCTGACGGCCCCGCCGTATAGATTTTAAGAGAGCGGGCCGCCGCATGCGTGGCGGCCCGCTCCGTTCTAGCGCAACGTCCCGGTCACTTCCTTAATGTCCTCGGCGCGCTGTTCGTCCAGGGGCACGGCGCGCGTGCCGTCCCGGCCGAAGTCGATCTCGGTCAGGTCCAGCTTACGGAGCCTGCGGTTGTACATGGTGTGGTAGTAGATGACGCGGTTCGCGGTGTCGTTGGCGATGGTGTACTGCGTGCCCGAGGGGAGCGAGACCTTCTTGCCCGTGTCCGAGCCCTCGGACATGTCCGCGGGCAGCTGGAAGCTGTCCAGAATGCGGAACACTTCCCGCGCGGTGTCCAGCCCGCCGCTGGTCTGCCGCGCGGTCTGGGCGAAGACCGTGGCCCGCACGAAGCGCGAGGGCGAGGTGAAGTCGCCCGGCAGGCCCAGCATGCCGGACCCGGCCGCCAGCGGGGTGATCTCCAGGTCGCCCCACTTTTTGGCCTTGAACGGCTTGGTGGACATAGAGCCGTAGTTGCGCAGGTTGGTCAGGTGCCAGTCGAAGTAGGGGTTGTTGGTGATGACCCCCACCGGGTTGTGGTGGAAGACAGGCTTGCCGTCCATGTACTCGATGACCATGCTCTCCCCGCCGAGCTCCACCACCATGTAGTGCAGGGGAGCGACCTTCCCCAGGTCCTTGTCCCTGGTGGCCACCACCCGCACCTCGCGCAGCCCTTCCCGCGCTTCCTCCAGGCTGGCGAAGTTGGCCAGGATGTAGCGCAGCACCTGGGTCGGGGCGATGGATTTCCCTGCCTTGTCCGGGTCGTACTCCGCGTATTCCGCGAATCCCTCGTGGTAGAACTGCCCTCCGGCCAGCCCCTTTTCGTTCATGCCGGTGCCGATGACGCGCTGCATCAGCAGCACCCCGGCCAAGCCGTACTTCGTCTCGAAGGACAGGCCGTTGCTCCCGTCCGGCGTTTGCCCCTGGAAGGTGGTCCCGCGCGGGACCACGGCCATCCGAGGCTTAAGGTCGAACTTGCCCCACTCCTGGGTGCGGCCGAATACCACCGCGCCGTCCTCTCCCACCAGCCGCACGCCGGTGCAGGCCTCGGCGGCGGCCGAGGGCAACAACACGGTGGACACGGCCAGCACGACCATAAGCGTCAGGTTGCGAAGAGAGATGCCCGGCATGAAAGACCCCCTGTGCGCCTGCTTCCCCCCGGGAATCGGCGGGAACGGTCTACGCCTCGCGCGTAGTGGCCGTAGACAAGCACAAAACGGCCCGAAACAGAACCCCCGTGGAGGAAAGGGGGCTTTTTCGGGCCGAAGAAGGCTCTTTTACCCTGGAAAAAGCCCACGTCAGGGTCTTTTCACGGAAGCCGAAACGTCAGGACGGCACACGCATACGGCCTGGCCGCGCCGCCACCAGCGGCAACGCAGCCGAAGGGCGTTGTGGGCGGCCGGCTATCCTCCGGCCCGCACCTTGTCCATGTCCAGGCGCATGGTCACCAGATCGTCCTCGTAGTTGATATTGACCTCGAAACCGAATTTTTCGGCCAGTTTGGCCATGGCCTTGTTCTCGGGCATGGTCTCGCCCGTCAGCCACTTGGTGCCGCGCGAGGCGGTGTAGCGGATCATCTTGTCGAAGAGCAGGGAGCCGAGGCCCTGGCCCTTCATCTCCGAGGCCACGATGATGGCGAATTCCGCCTTCTCGTTGTCCGGGCTGGTGGAGGTGCGCACCACCCCCAGCGTCACCGGTTCGCCCCGCCGCTCCGTCGTGGCGATGAAAGCCATCTCCCGGTCGTAGTCGATCTGGGTGAAACGGGGCATGTCCGCGAACTCGAACTCGTGCACCGTGCCGAAGAAGCGCAGCCGCAGGTCGTCCGGGTCCAGCTTGCGCACGAACTCCAGGTGGGCCGGGGCGTCCTCCGGCCGGATGGGCCGGATGGTCACCTGCTGGCCGTCCTTGAGCTTGACGCACTCCTCCAGCTCCGAGGGGTACGGCCGGATGGCCAGCCGGTCCGGACCGCTCCTCTCCGTGCGGCTCACAGTAATCTTGGCGGACAGGGCCAGCACCCCTTCCTCGTCCGCGAAGACCGGGTTCATCTCCAGGCTGGTCACCTGGGGCACGTCGGTGATGAGCTGGCTGACCTGGATGAGCGTCAGGCAGATGTCGTCCAGGTCCACCTCCCGGTTGGCCCCGGGCTGGTGCAAAAGTCTCGAAATCCGTGTGCGGTCGATGAGCTCCTGGGCCAGGGCCATGTTCAGCGGCGGCAGGGCCACGGCGAAGTCGCCGATGATGCGCGAGGCCATGCCCCCGTGGCCGAAGCGGATGACCGGGCCGAAGGTGGGGTCGATGAGGGCGCCCACGTACAACTCGTGCGCGCCGGGGCGGCGGCCCATCTGCTGCACGATGTAGCCGTCGATGTGCGCCTGGGGGGCGTGGCGATGCAGGCGGTGGGCCACGTGGGCGCAGGCGTCCCACACCTGCTCCGGGGTCTCCAGGTCCAGGGAGATGCCGCCCACCTCGAAGGGCTGGGTGATCTCCGGCGAGCGCACCTTCACCGCCACCGGGTAGCCCAGTTCCTCGGCGGCGTGCACCGCCTCCCGCGCGCTGACCACAACCCGCGTCTCCACGATGGGCACGCCGTAGGAGGTCATGACCTCCTTGGCCTCCTGGTCGCTCAGCCGGGTGCGGCCGTCGGCCAGGGCCGCCTCCACCAGCTCCCGCACGCGGGTGGTGTCGGGAAAGAAATCCGTGGGCAGGGAGTCCGGGGTCTCGGTCAGCATCTCCTGGTTGCGGCGGTAGTCCACCATGTGCTGGAAGGCGTGGATGGCCTGGTCCGTGGTCACGAAGGTGGCCACCCCGCGCTCGGCGAACACGGCCCGCGCCTCCCGTGCCCGTTCCCCGCCCATCCAGCAGGTCAGCACCGTGCGCTTGGTCTTCACCGCAATGTCCGCCACGCCGCGCGCCGACTCCTCGCCCTCCACCTCGGCGAAGGGCACCTGGGCCACCAGCACGGCATGCACGTCCGGATCCTTGAGCACCAGCTTCAGCACGTCCGTGTACATGGCCCCGTCCGCGTTGAAGGGCATGACCACGGGGTTCTCCCCCGCGCGGGGGCGCCCGATGCGCTTTTCCAGTTCCATGGCCGTGTTCCCGGAGAGGCAGGCCAGGTTGGCCCCGCCCTTAAGGCAGGCGTCCGCCGCCAAAAGCCCGGCGCTGCGGCCGTTGGTCAGTATGGCCAGGTTGTCGCCCAGAAGCGGCTGCGACCGCACCAGGGTCCGCGCGCCGTCGAACAGCGAGTCCACGTCCCGCACCCGCACGATGCCCGCCCGGCGGAAGGCCACGTCGTAGACCGCGTCCTGCTCGTCATCCAGGGCGAATACGCAGATGTCCTCGGGCAGGGTGGTCTCCACCACCTCGTCCGGCTTCATGACCAATATGGGCTTGTTGCGCGCGCTGGCCCGCGCCGCGGACATGAACCGCCGCGCGTCGGTCAGGCTCTCCACGTAGAGCAGAATGGAGCGGGTCATGGGGTCGCCGCCCAGGTAGTCCAGCACGTCGGCGAAATCCACGTCCAGCTGCTCGCCCAGGGAAATAAAGTGGGAAAAGCCGATGGCGTTGTCGCTGGCCCACTCCAGAACCGTGGTGAACAGCGAGTCCGACTGGGTGATGAAGGCGATGCGGCCCGGCAGGATGCCCGTGGCCGCCAGGGAGGCGTTGAGGTTGGCCGTGATGAGCCCCAGGCCGCCCGGACCCAACACCCGCACCCCGGCCTCCTTGGCCGCGACGCGTATTTCCCCCCGCAGGGCCTCGGCCTCCTTGGGCGTCTGGCCCGCGTATCCCGGGCCGGAGAGGATGACCGCCCGCGCCCCCTTTTTTCCCAGGGCGCGGATGGTGTCCGGGGCCTCGGCCGCATCGCTGCAGACCATGCCCAGGTCCGGGGCCTGGGGCAGCGCCTCCACGCTGGGATAGGTCAGCACGCCGGAGATGGCCTTGGCCTTGTCCGCCACCGGCATCACGGGGCCGGGGAACTCGCCGTGCAGCAGGTTGCGCATGACCAGGAAGCCCGCGCTGCCCGGCTGGTTGGAAGCGCCCACCACGGCCACCGAGCTCGGTTTGAAGAGGGCGTCGAGGTTGCTCAGGCTCATGTAACCGTCCCGGGTTGTGCGGCCGCGCGGCGGGATGGTCCACCGCTCATGGCGCTATGCTGCCGTTTACCAAAAAAAAGGGTGGAACCCAACGCCCTTTCCCTTATATGGTGGGCAATGTCGAGGCATGCCCGCCGGCCCCGCCGGCGTCCCCGCAAGGTAAGCAATACAAGGACGGAGCCAGGATGAGCGACGACGCCAAGATCGAATCCATGATGCAGGAAGGCAAGACCTTCGAGCCGCCCAAGGAAGGCAAGGAGACCGCCCACGTCAAGTCCATGGAGGAGTTCGAGGCGCTGCGGAAGAAGGCCGCCGACGATCCCCACACCTTCTGGGCCGACCGCGCCCGCGAACTGATCCACTGGGACGAGGACTTCGGCCAGGTCCTGGATTACGACTTCCACAAACCCGAGATCAACTGGTTCATCGGCGGCAAGCTCAACGCCGCCTACAACTGCGTGGACCGCCACCTGGAGAACGGCCGCCGCAACAAGGCCGCCCTCATCTGGCAGGGCGAGCCCGACGAGGATGTGCGCGTTTACACCTACCAGATGCTGCACACCGAGGTCTGCCGCTTCGCCAACGCGCTGCGCAAGATGGGCGTCAAGAAGGAAGACCGCGTCTCCCTCTACATGCCCATGATCCCGGAGCTGGCCATCGCCATGCTGGCCTGCGCCCGCATCGGCGCCACCCACTCCGTGGTCTTCGCGGGCTTCTCCGCCCTCTCCCTGCAGAACCGCATCCAGGACTGCGAAGCCAAGGTGCTGGTCACATCCGACGCCGTCATCCGCGCGGGCAAGACCATCCCCCTCAAGAAGAACGCCGACGAGGCCATGAAGAACTGCCCCACCATCGAGCAGTGCGTGGTGGTCAAGCGTGGCGGCAACGACGTGGAGATGAAGGAAGGCCGCGACTCCTGGTGGCACGACCAGGTCCTGGCCGACGACGTGCAGGGCGACTGCCCCTGCGAGCCCATGGACTCCGAGGACACCCTCTTCATCCTCTATACCTCCGGATCCACCGGCAAGCCCAAGGGCGTGGTCCACACCCACGGCGGCTACCTGACCTACGCCGCCCACACCACCCAATGGGTCTTCGACGTGCAGGAGGACGACGTCTACTGGTGCACCGCCGACGCCGGCTGGATCACCGGCCACACCTACATCGTCTACGGCCCCCTGGCCATCGGCACCACCTCCCTCATGTTCGAGGGCGTGCCCTCCTACCCCAAGCCGGACCGCTTCTGGCAAGTGGTGGAGAAATTCAAGGTCAATATCTTCTACACCGCGCCCACTGTCATCCGCGCCCTCATGCGCGAAGGCACGGACTGGCCGGATAAGTACTCCATGGACTCCCTGCGCATCCTCGGCTCCGTGGGCGAGCCCATCAACCCGCAGGCCTGGCTGTGGTACCACACCTATGTGGGCAAGGAACGCTGCCCCGTGGTGGACACCTGGTGGCAGACCGAGACCGGCGGCATCATGATCACCGGCCTGCCCTACGCCACCCCCCTCAAGCCCGGCTCCGCCACCAAGCCCCTGCCCGGCGTGGACGCCGCCATCGTCGACTCCGAAGGCAACGACGCCCCGGCCAACACCGGCGGCCACCTGGTGGTCAAAAAGCCCTGGCCCGGCATGCTGCGCGGCGTCTTCGGAGACCCGGAACGCTTCAAGAAAACCTACTTCCAGCGCTTCCCCGGCATGTACGAGTCCGGGGACGGCGCCCGCACCGACGACGACGGCTACTTCTGGATCATGGGACGCCTGGACGACGTCATCAACGTCTCCGGACACCGCATGGGAACCGCCGAGATCGAATCCGCCCTGGTGGCCCACTCCAAGGTTGCCGAGGCCGCCGTGGTGGGCATGCCCCACGAGGTCAAGGGACAGGCCATCTACGCCTACGTCACCCTCAAGGCGGGCGAGGAGGAAACCGACGAACTCCGCAAGGAGCTGCGCGGCTGGGTGCGCCAAGAAATCGGCCCCATCGCCTCGCCCGAATTCATCCAGTTCGCCGAGGGCCTGCCCAAAACCCGCTCCGGCAAGATCATGCGCCGCGTGCTGCGCAAAATCGCCGCCGGATCCACCGGACAGGACGACTTCGGCGACACCTCCACCCTCGCCGACCCCACCGTCATCCCCGACCTCATCGAAGGCAAGCAAACCCTGGTGGGCTCGTAAGCCGAGAGACAAGCCTGGAAACAGACAAATTAAAGGGCTGGGCGCTTAAGCGCCCAGCCCTTTTGTCGTTGGATGAGGGAAGATGAAGATTTCGCCCTTCGGGCGACCAGGGCCTGCTCGGCCCTGGACCCGAGGCAAAGTAACTTTGCATGCGTGACGCGGGTTTGAGCGCGTCAGGAGGAGGGAAGGGAGTGGCCCGCGAAGCTGCGATTGCTGGTCAATATCAGCCGGTGGAACCAGGACTCGGCCGGTTGTTTTCCAATGCCTTGGACGCGAAGCTGGGCTGTGGTTCCTGCGGCTGCAACACGCCAGCACCACGCCCCGAGCGAAGCGAGCGGTAAGCGAATTTTTTGAAGGAGTTGGGGGTGTGTGGGGGAAGAGGAAACTTTTTTGTCGCGAGAAAATAAGTTTCCTCTTCCCCCACTGCCCAGACCCACCGCACCCGCCAACCACCTTCCATTCCCCGAATTCCTCCAAGGGTTGTCTTGACTTGGCGAGGTGGTTGCCTCTACGGTTGGCCGAATCGTGCACCTCTGGTCCCGAGAGGCCGGCGTGACAGCCAAGAAGCTGCTTTCCATTGCCAATATCGCCCGGGAGTTGAACATCCCGGAATCCACCCTCCACTATTGGAAGAATCGGTTCGCCGAGTATCTTCCCAGCGTGGGGCGCGGGCGGCAGAAGCGGTTTCGTCCCGAGGCGCTGGACGTGTTCCGCACCATTTCCGACATGCTGAAGATGGGTCACACCACCCGCGACGTGAAACAGGAACTCACCGGGATGTATCCCTTGAACATTGAGCCTTCGGGCGGCGCCGCCCCGGCGGTGCGGCAGTCGCAGGCTCCGGCCGCGAACGTGGAGGAGCAGGCCAGGCTGGCCGCGGCCATGGGGCAGGAGATCGCCAAGAGCCTGGGCCAGCAGATGGGCGAGTGCATCCGGGCCGTGTGCGGCGATTTGCCCGCCCTGCGCGAGCGGCTGGAGGAGATGGACGACTACCGCCAGGCGGTGGAGGCCCTGCAGGAGGAGAACGACTACCTGCGGGCGACCGTGGACGAACTGCGCCGCAGGCTGGACGAATACCCCGCGCCGGGTTCCGGCGGGAATGGCGGCGGCTCGGCCGACACCGCCGATCTGCACCGCGAGAACGCCGAACTGCGGGACAAGCTGGGCGTTCTGGAGCAGGAGTTGGTGCGGCTGCGCAAGGACCGCCGCGAGATGGAGAAGTTCTTGCTCTCCAAGATCAAGGCGGACTGACCCGCCACGTTTCCCCTTCGATGCGCAGGCGGCTTCCGGCCGTCAGCGAGGCCAGCAGGTCGCCCAGGGCTTGCAGCGTGAAAACGCTGGGCGAACCGGGCGGCACGCTCAAAAACACCCTGGCCAGTTCCGGCCTGTACCCCTGCGGGTTCATCCCCAGATACCCTTCCGCCTGGGCGGCCACCATGGCCTGCCGCAGGTTGTCCCCCTTCACGCCCGCCGCCGCCAGGGAAGCGGCCATCTGCATCTCGGTGCGCACGGCCTCGCCCTTGATGCCGGGCAGTTGCGCGAAGACCAGGTGTTCCGCGAACCAGTCCGCCGAGGCCCGGGCCACGGGCAGCACTCCTGGCACCAGCCGGTGTTCCGAGTCGCTGGAAAAAGCCGGGGTGGAGAAAAGGGGGTGGACGCGCTCGGCCAGCAGGGCGCGGGCCAGCATGTGCACATACGTCAGCAGCGGGCCGAGGTCCGCATCCAGGTCGCCCGGCTCAAGCCCCTTGGCCGATGGCCAGGAGACCAGGTGCACCCGTTCCACCGGGTCGGAGGAAACGTCGAATTCCCGCCCGCCGCGCACGTCCCGCACGTCCCAATCCAGGGCGCGCAGCATGCGCTGGGCCGCTATGGCCGCATGTTCCATGACATACCACCTACGCCACCTGGAAACGCTGTCAAGGCGCACCCCTTGCCAAGCCGTTCCGGGTGCTTATCCTCCCCGGTTGTCCGAACTCGACCGCAAAGGAGGAACCCATACGATGAGCCAGCCCAAAGGCACAGGCAATTTCAAGTTCAAGGCCGAGGTCAACCAGCTTCTCAACATCCTGGTCCACTCCCTGTATTCCAACCGCGAGATTTTCCTGCGCGAACTGGTGGCCAACGCCTCCGACGCCCTGGACAAGCTCCGCTTCCAACAGCTCCAGGGTGCCGAGGTCGAGGACCTGCCCCTGCAAATCGACATCACCTGCGACCCCGGCAACAAGACCCTGACCGTGGCCGACTCCGGCGTGGGCATGACCCGCGAGGAAATGGTGCAGAACCTGGGCACCATCGCCCACTCCGGCACGGCCGAGTTCGTCAAGAACCTCTCCGAGTCCACTTCCGCCGAGCAGACCCGCGACATCATCGGCCAGTTCGGCGTGGGCTTCTACTCCGTGTTCATGGTGGCCGACGAGGTGGCCGTCACCTCCAAGTCGGTGAACGACGACGAGCCCGCCTACACCTGGAAGTCCAACGGCCAGGGCTCCTTCTCTGTCAGCCCTGTGGAGGGCGAGGTCGGCCGGGGCACCACCATCCGCATCTCCCTTAAGGAGGACGCGACGGAGTTCGCCCAGCCCGACCGCGTCAAGTCCACCATCCGCCGCCACTCCGGCTTCGTCTCCTTCCCCGTCATGGTGGACGGCGAGAAGGTCAACACCGTGGCCGCTCTGTGGCGCGAGCCCAAGTTCCAGATCACGCGCGAGCAGTACGACGAGTTCTACCAGGCCCTGACCTACGACACCGAGGCCCCGCTGGACGTCATCCACCTCTCCGCCGACGCGCCCATCCAGTTCAACTCCTTGTTCTTCGTGCCCAAGACCTCCCACGACCTGCTCATGGGCGGCTACCAGGGCCAGCACGGCGTGGACCTCTACGTCCGCCGCATCCTCATCCAGCACCAGAACAAGGACGTGCTGCCGGAATACCTGGGCTTTTTGCGCGGCGTGGTTGACTCCGAGGACCTGCCGCTGAACATCTCCCGCGAGACCCTGCAGGAGAACCTGCTCCTGCAGAAAATCTCCCGGCAGGTGACCAAGCAGGTGCTCTCCCACCTGCAGAAGCTGGCCACGAACAATTCCGAGACCTACGAGGAAATCTGGAACCAGCACGGCAAGATCTTCAAGCTCGGCTACACCGACTTCGTGAACAAGGACGCCTTCGCCGAGCTGCTGCGCTTCAACTCCTCCCACTTCGACGACGACAAGGGCCTGACCTCCCTGGACGACTACATCTCCCGCATGAAGGAGGAACAGGACGAAATCTACTTCCTGGCCGGGCAGTCCCGCCAGGCCGTAATCTCCAGCCCCCACCTGGAGATGCTGCGCCGCAAGGGCGTGGAGGTCCTCTACCTCTTCGAGCCCATCGACGAGTTCGTCATGGACGCAGTGGGCACACACAAGGAATACAAGCTCGTCTCCGCCGAGCACGCCGACCCGGCCAAGCTGGACAAGCTGCCCGACACCGAGGAGGCCGAGGCCGCCGAACAACTCAGCGACGAGCAGCACGCCACCTTCGAAGGCCTGCTCTCCCGCATGAAGGACATCCTCGGAGCCCGCGTCACCGAGGTCCGCGAGTCCAAACGCCTCAAGGACTCCCCCATCGTGCTGGTCAGCCCGGACGGCTCCATGACCTCCTCCATGCAGAAGATCATGCGCGTCATGAGCCACGACGAGTCCACCCCGCCCCGCGTCATGGAGGTCAACCCGGACAACGAACTCGTCCGCAACCTCCTGCGCATGTATGAAAAGGACAAGCAGGACCCCTTCGTCACCCTGGCCACCGAACAGCTCTTCGAGTCCGCCATGCTCCTGGACGGCTACCTCGAAGACCCCCACGGCCTGGTCAACCGCGTCCGCCAGACCCTCACCGAAGCCACCAAGGGGAAGGCGGAATAGAGGGAACGGCGCGGATTCAAGGAAACAAAAAGGCCGGTCCGCTTGAAGCGGACCGGCCCTTTTTTGTGCCCGGAAAGCGGTAGTTGGTAGGTCCGCCGCCCTCAGGCCCGCTTATAGGTCACGTCGACAGGGACCTTGTTGGTCACGATGCCGTAGACCGGGGAACGGTCGCGGGCGATTTGGATGGGCAGGCCCTGACTAACGTCCTACGTGGGACTGTTATTCTGCCCCCGGTTTGAAACAGCCTTGACCTAAGTGGAAGTCCGTGGCTTCTCAACATACAGGATATCTTGTCTCTCGCTTCGCTTTTGGGTGGGATACAGAGATCTGAGAGCCGGGGGATACCTGCCGAATCCCACGTTCCACGCATGTGTGGCCGAAGGGTCAGGGCGGGGTTTTACCGGGTAAGAATCACGCCGCGACAGCAAGTTCGCCGGGGTGCTCCCTTCCCGCGCACTTCAGCGAACCATCCCGCGATATACGTGCAGGATTATCCTGCCGCGGGTCCAGGGAGCGCGAAGCCCCCTGGTCGCCCGAAGGGAGAAATCTTCTTTTCCAAGTATTCCATTTTTATGCCGGGCATATGTCCGGCATAAAAATGGCTCGCGAGATGGTTTCCTAAAAGACTTCCGCTTCGAACCAGAACATCTGGGCCACGGGGTCTTGGTGGCAGCCGGGCCGGAGTCCGGCTTTTTGGCAGGTGTGGGCCAGGAAGGTGTCGCGGTCCCAGCCGTGTTCGCTGGCCACTTGGGGGAGGAGGAGGCCGGAGTACGGGCCCTTGCGGATGAGCAGGCCGTGGCGGCCGGGTTCGATCCGTTCCACGTCCGGGCAGGGTTCGAGCGGGCTGAGGATGGAGATTTCGATGTCGAGTTGTTCGGCTTCCTCCCGGGGCAGGGGCGGGAAGCGGGGATCCTGGAAGGCGGCGGCGCGGGCCATTTCCCAGATGGTCTGGAAGAGGGGCTTGTCGCCCACGATGTGCCCGATGCAGCCGCGCAGGTCGCCGCCGGACTTGAGGGTGACAAAGGCCCCGAACTTCAGGCGCAGGGTGTCGGTGGGCGGTTGGGGGACGTTCTGGGTGCCATCGTATCTCTGCAGGATGGACTCCCGCACGAGGTTCTTGAGATAGTCCTTTTCCTGGTCGGTGAGGGAGAACTGGAAGGATTCCTGGTTCATGCTTCCTCCTGGGGATTTGTTCCGCAAGGATAGCAGGAGCGGGGCGAATGGCGCAACGCGGGACGGCTAGAAGCCGTTTTCCAGCCCGGGGTTGACCAGCGCGCCGGTGACGGTGGTTCCGGCCGGGCTGGCCGCGGGGCGTGCTTCCTGGACGACCACCTGCCGGCCCTGGATGGTCAGGCGTTCCTCGGCCAGCCATTGCAGGGCCTGGGGGTAGACGCGGTGTTCCATCTCCAGGATGCGGGAGCCCAGGGTCTTGGTGTCGTCGTCGGCCATGGCTGGCACGGCGGCCTGAATAATGATGGGGCCGTTGTCCATGTGCTCGTCCACGAAGTGCACGGTGCAGCCGGAAAGACGCACGCCGTAGGCGGCGGCGTCGCCCTGGCCGCGCACGCCGGGGAAGCTGGGCAGCAGGGAGGGGTGGATGTTGAGCACGCGGGAGTGGAAGGCGTCCAGAAAGACAGGAGTAACCATGCGCATGAACCCGGCCATGGCCACGGTGTCCACTGCGTGTTCTTCCAGCAGGCGGACCATTTCCCGGTCGTACTCCTCGCGGGAGGGGCAGGAAGCGTGCTCCAGGCAGGCGGTGGGCACCCCGGCCAGGCGGGCGCGCTCCAGCCCGTAGGCGTTCGGCTTGTTGGAGAGCACCAGCCGCACATCCGCGTCCAGCGCACCGGAGGCGGACTTGTCCAGGATGGACTGGAGGTTGGAGCCGCCGCCGGAGACGAGGACGCCGAGGTTGAGCCGGGCCATGTTCTTTTCTCCCTGCCTAAGCGGAGTAGGCGGCCAGCAGCGCGTCCACCAGGCCGGGGATGGTGTAGTCCTCGGGCTGGAGGTCCGCGGTGAAGCCGAAGGAGGCCAGGGTCTCGGCCGTGACCGGGCCGATGGCCGCCAGCCTTACGCCGTCGCGGTGCTTCTTCAGGAGTTCCGGGTCCACCAGGGTGAAGAAGTTCTCCACCGTGGAGGAGGAGGTGAAGGTGATGTAGTCCACCTCGCCGCGCTCCAGCGGTCCGGTCATTTCCTCGGGGTCGTTGCCGGAGAGCACGGTGTCGTACATGGGCAGGATTGTCACCTCGGCCCCGGCCTCGGAAAGCTGCTCCGGCAGCACCTCGCGGGCCACGCGGGCGCGGGGGATGAGGATGCGGCGACCCTTGACGCCGAGCTTCTTCATGCCCTCCACCACGTGCTCGGCCACGTACTTTTCCGGCACGAAGTCGGGGCGGACGCCCCGGCAGCGCAGGGCCTGGGCCGTGGCCGGGCCGATGGCCGCCACCTTGGCCTGGGCCAGCACGCGGGCGTCCAGGTCCATCTTGTCCAGCACGTTGAAGAACTGCTTGACCCCGTTGACCGAGGTAAAGACCAGCCACTGGTATTCAAAAACGCGGGCGATCTCGGCCTCGGCCTGGGAGGTGTCCTCCAGGGGCTGGATGGCGATGGTAGGGAACTCCAGGGTGCAGGCTCCCAACTCGCGCAGCTTCTCCACCAGCCCGGAGGCCTGCTCGCGGGCGCGGGTGACGGCCACGGTGGCCCCCAGAAGCGGCTTCATCTCGAACCAGTCCAGCTCGTCCTTGAGGGCGCAGACCTCGCCCACCACGATGAGGGAGGGGGCCTTGTAGCCCAGGGCCACGGCCTCCTCGGCGATGCTGTCCAGGGAGGAGACGAAGGAGCGCTGGCGGCAGGTGGTGCCCCAGTGGACCAGGGCGGCCGGTGTCTGGGGGTCCATGCCGTGCTCCATGAGGGAAGCGGCGATGTTGGGCAGGTTCTTGACGCCCATGAAGAAGACCAGGGTGGAGCCGGAGGTGGCCAGGGCCTTCCAGTTGTGGGCGCTCTCGTCCTTGGTGGGGTCCTCGTGACCGGTGACGAAGGTCACGGAGGAGGCGAAGCTGCGGTGGGTGATGGGGATGCCCGCGTAGGTCGGACCGGCCACGGCGGAGGTGACGCCGGGCACCACCTCGAAGGCCACGCCGGACTCGACCAGTTCCTCGGCCTCCTCTGCGCCACGGCCGAAAACGTAGGGGTCGCCGCCCTTGAGGCGGACGATGACACGACCCTCCTCTTCCAGGGCCTTGTCCACCAGAAGTTCGTTGATGCCTTCCTGGGAGAGGGTGTGGTCGCCGCCCTTCTTGCCCACGTAGATCTTCTCGCAGCCATCCGGGGCCCAGGCCAGGAATTCCTTGTTGGCCAGGTAGTCGTAGACCAGCACGTCGGCCCGCTCGATGAGGTCGCGGGCGCGGACGGTGATCAGGCCGGGGTCTCCGGGGCCGGCGCCCACCAGATAGACGGTGCTCATATGGTCATCCTCGTGCTGTCCGGGGCCTGCCCGGCCCAGTCTGTTGGCGTCTCGTTCATTTCCTTTCCGCACTCCAATTCGCGGACTGTTCAAGAAGGGCGGGTGCAAGGCGCTGCTTAACGCGGACCCGGGGCGTATTCCGTGATACGCGAGGGGTCGCGTTTTTTGAAGCGACGCCGCGCACGGCCCGTATTGGACAGCCCGCTAGCCCATGGACTCCTCAAGACGCTCCCGCAGCTTTTCCAGCTTGGAGCGTTTGGCGTCCATGGCCGCGAGCTTTTCCCGCTCCTTTTGCACCACGGACTCGGGGGCGTTGGCCAGGAAGCCCTCGTTGTTGAGCTTCTTCTGCACCACGGCGTAGTCCTTTTCAATCTTGCCCAGCTCCTTGTCCAGCCGGGCCAGTTCGGCCTGGAAATCCACCTTGCCCTCCAGGGGCACGCGCAGCTCCATGGAGCCGATGACCGCGGCGGCCGAGGCGCGCGGGGCGGAGACCTCCGGGCCGACCTCGATGCCGCGCACCCGCGCCAGGCGGCGGATCATCTCGGCGTTTTCCTCGACCAGCCGGATTTCCGCTTCGTTCGAGGTGCGGATGACCGCGTCGAGGTCCACGGAGGGGGCGATGTTCAGCTCGCCGCGAATGGTGCGCACGGCCACGATGAGTTCCTGCAACTCCACCATGGCCTTCTCCGCATCCGGGGCGGCCAGGTGCGTACGTTTCTCCGGCTCGGGGGCCAATGCCAGGTCCTCCGGCTCGGCCCCGGGCAGCACGCTCCATATCTCGGCGGTGACGAAGGGCAGGAAGGGGTGGAGCATGGTCACGATCTCGGCCAGTCCGGTCCAGAGCACGGCCTGAGCGGGTCCGGCCCGGTCCTCGTCCTGCAGGTCCAGCTTGACCATCTCCAGATACCAGTCGCAGAACTCGTGCCAGGTGAACTGGTACAGCGCCTGGGCCGCGTCGTTGAAGCGGTAGGCGGCCACGGCCTCGTCCACCTCGGCCTTGACTGTCTCCAGCCGCGAGAGCAACCAGGCATGGTGCAGCCCCTCGGCCTGGTCGATGGAGGCGGTCGGCTTGGCGTCGGGCAGGTTCATCAGGCTGAAGCGGGCCGCGTTCCAGATCTTGTTCACAAAGTGGCGGTAGCCCTCGATGCGCGCCTCAGAGAGGCGGATGTCGCGGCCCATGGCGGCGTGGGCCGCCAGGGTGAAGCGCAGGGCGTCGCAGCCGTAGCGCTCGATCATCTCCAGGGGATCGATGACGTTGCCCAAGGACTTGGACATCTTGCGGCCGTCCTCGTCCCGCACCAGGGCATGGATATAAACGTCCCTGAAGGGCACCTGGTCCATGAAGTGCAGGCCCATCATCATCATCCTGGCCACCCAGAAGAAAAGGATGTCGAAGGCGGTGACCAGCAGGGAGGTGGGGTAGAACAGATCCAGATCGCGGGTTTGGTCCGGCCAGCCCAGGGTGGAGAAGGGCCACAGCGCCGAGGAGAACCAGGTGTCCAGCACGTCCGGGTCCTGGACCAGTTCGCCGCCGCAGGGGCAGGCGTCGGGATCCTGGCGCTCCACCAGCATCTTGCCGCAGCTCTGGCAGTACCAGACCGGGATGCGGTGGCCCCACCACAGCTGGCGGGAGATGCACCAGTCGCGGATGTTGTCCAGCCAGTTGTAGTAGGTCTTCTGCCAGGAGACGGGGTGGATCCTGGTCTCGCCCACCTCCACGGCCTTGCGGGCGCGCTCGGCCAGGGGCTGGACAGCCACGAACCACTGCTCGGAGACGTGCGGCTCGATGACGGTCCGGCAGCGGTAGCACTCCGAAACCTTGTGCTCGTACTCCTCCTCGTCCACCAGCCAGCCGTCCTGGCGCAGCTTCTCCACGATCTTGGCGCGGGCCTGCTCCACGGTCAGCCCGGCGTAGTCCGGCCCGGCCTCCCCGGTCATCAGGCCGTCCGCGCCGATGACCTTGACCACGTCCAACTCGTATTTGCGGCCCAGCTCCCAGTCATTTATGTCGTGGGCCGGGGTGATCTTCAAACAGCCGGTGCCGAACTCCATCTCCACGTAGGGGTCGGCGATGACCGGCAGCTCCCGCCCCACCAGGGGCAGGACGACCCGCTTGCCCACCAAGTGGGCGTAGCGCTCGTCCTCGGGATGCACGGCCACGGCGGTGTCGCCCAGCATGGTCTCCGGCCGCACCGTGGCCACCACCAGCTCGCCCGAGCCGTCGGCCGCGGGGTAGCGGATGTAGTACAGAGAGCCCTTGTTCGGGGAGTACTCCACCTCGTCGTCGGCCAGGGCGGTGCCGCAGCGGGTGCACCAGTTGATGATGTACTCGCCCCGGTAGATAAGCCCCTGCTCGTAGAGGCTGACGAACACCTCGCGCACGGCCTTGGACAGCCCCTCGTCCATTGTGAAGCGGGTGCGGGACCAGTCCACGGACTCGCCCAGCCGCCGCATCTGGTTGAGGATGCGGCCGCCGTACTCCTCCTTCCACTCCCAGACCTGCTCCAGGAACTTTTCGCGGCCCAGCTCGGCGCGGCTGGAGCCCTCGGCGGCCAGCTTGCGCTCCACCACGTTCTGGGTGGCGATGCCGGCGTGGTCCGTGCCGGGCACCCACAGGACTTTTTTGCCCTTCTGCCGCATACAGCGGCAGACGATGTCCTGGATGGTGTGGTTGATGGCGTGGCCCATATGCAGGGCCCCGGTGACGTTGGGCGGGGGGATGACCAGGGAATACGGCTCGCCCTCGGCGTCCAGGTCCGGGGTGAAGGCCTTTTCCTTGTCCCAGCGGTCGAGCCAACGTTTTTCCACGTCGGCCGGCTCGTACCCTTTGGGCAGGGTCTTGGATGACATATCGGAGAACTCCTTCTGGGGAACTCGGTCGTGAAGAGGGGGTGCTTATACACCAGCACCCCTGTTGAGGGCAACGCGCGTCTTGCCCGCCCGTGGCGGGCCTGCTACCCATGCGGAATGTCCATCTACGTCCTCTGGGACGATTCCCACATCTGGGGGCTTTTGCTCTGGCGCGCCCTGCACGCCTGGGGGCTGGAGCACCGGCTGGTCACCGCGGAGGAAGTCCGCTCCGGCCTGCTGGTCGAATCCCCCCCGGACATGCTGGCCGTGCCCGGCGGCAACGCCCGGGCCAAGCACACCGCCCTGGGCAAGGGCGGACGGACTGCGGTCCGGAACTACGTGGAATCTGGCGGCGCGTATCTGGGTTTCTGCGGCGGCGCGGGCCTGGGGCTGTCCGACGGCGGCCTGCGCCTCTGCCCCTGGTGCCGCCGCCCTTTCGAGAACCGCATGCAGCACCTCATCAGCGGACTGGTGCGGGTGCTGCCGGGAGACCCCTCCCCCCTGCGGCCCGACGACGCCCCGGACGATCTCCAATTTCCGGTTTTCTGGCCCGGCCGCTTCGACCCGGACCAGGCCGGGGAGGTGGAGGTGCTGGCCCGCTACGGCGGCCCAGGCGACGAGCTGTGGGTGGCGGATATTCCCCTGGACAGCCTGCCCCCGTCGGTGCTGGCCGACTGGCAGGCGCGCTACGGCCTGTCCCTGTGGCCCAGCTTCCTGCAAGGCCAGCCCTGCTTGGTGACTGGCCGCTCCGGCCGGGGCCGCTACGTGCTGAGCTACGCCCATTTGGAGACGCCGGACCACCCCGGGGCCAACGCCTGGCTGCGCCGCCTTTTGACGCAACTGGCCGGAGCCGAGCCGCCCGACGCCCCCCTGCCTCCCTGGCCCCTGGCCGACCTGCCCCCGGCCTGGGACGACCCCGTGCTGGCCCGCACCCGGACCCTGCTGGACGACCTCATGCGGCTGGGGCGGGAGCACCACCTGCTCTTCGAGCGCACTCCCTGGCTCACGGGCTGGCGGCGCGGGCTGCCCGGGCTGACCCTCAACGCCCTGTCCGCCCTGGCCCGGCAGACCTCGGCCGTGGAGCCCGGAAACGACGCGCTGGCCTTCTGGCGGGAGCGCGCCGGAGACTTCGCCGAACGGCTGGAGCCCTTCGCCCTGGGAGTAAAGACATACCTGCTGGCCGAACGGCTGGACATGACCCTCTCCCACTCCCCGGACTCCTCGCCGGTACCCGGCCTGGCGGAGCAGCGGCGGGAGCTGTTCGGCTCCATGCAGCGCGGCGGCGGACTGGCCTGCGCCCTGCAAAACGACCTGGAAAGCCTAGCCCGGCTGACGCTGGACCGCGGGTAGGCGGGCCGTGTCCGAAACCATCGCCCACGCGTTCGCCCCTGTGGAGAAAGACGGCCGTCCGCCCTCTCCGCCGCCCGGCTGGGGCAAGGCGACCGCCCTGGGCCTGCAGCACGTGCTGCTGGTTTTCGGCACCATCGCCCTGCTGCCTTCCCTGCTTGGCCACGCGCACGATTTGTCCGGAGCCCAGGTCAACCTGCTCTTCTTCGCCACAGCCCTGGGCGCGGCCCTGGCCACCGGCCTGCAGCTTCTGCGCGGGCGGAGCATCGGCCTGGGCGGGCTGATGTTCATGGCCACGGCCGGGGCCTTCCTGCCCGCGGCCCACGACGCCATCGACCTGGGGGGGCTGCCCCTGCTCTTCTCCCTGGGGCTGGCGGCCGCGCCGCTGCAGGCGGTCTACGCCATGTTCCTGCACCGGTTGCGCCACGTCATCACCCCGGCCGTGGGCGGGGTGGTCATCATGCTGGCCGTGACCGGGCTGCTCAAGGACTCCACCATCATCTGGACCGGGGACATGGAGGTGGCCGGGACCGAGGCCGCCCTGCGGCTGGGCGTGGGCGGCGCGGCACTGGCGGCCATGCTCTTTTCCGAATGGCTGGGCGGAAGGATTCTGCGGCCGTGGAGCCTGCTCTTCGGGCTGGTCGTGGGCACGCTGCTGGCCTGGCCAGCCGGACTGCTGGACCTGGCTCCCGTGGCCAAGGCGGCGCCGATGGGCCTGCCCTCGGTTGGTCCCGGACTAGACTTTGGCTGGAACACGGCCCAGCACGGAGCGCTGCTGGTCAGCTTCCTGACCGCCTCGCTGGTCACGGGGGTGAAGTACACCGGCGACGCCATGGCCCTGCAGAAAACCGCCGGCAACCGGCTGGATCACGAAGCCATCCAGGGCGGACTGGTCTCGGCCAGCCTGGGCTCGGCCGCCTCCTCCCTGCTGGGCGGGCTGCCCATCACCTCCCACTCGCCCAACATCCCCCTGGTGGGCATGACCCGGCAGCACTCCCGCCGGGTGGGCATCGCCGGGGTGGCGCTCATGGCCGGGCTGTGCTTCTGCCCCAAGTTCCTGGCGTTCATGACCTGCATCCCCGGGCCGGTCATCGGCGCGGTGGGGGTGGTGCTGGTGGGCCACCTCTTCGCCACCGGGGCCATGTTGGCCGCCTCCCACGGCCTGCACTTCCGCAGCGGCCTCATCGTGGGGCTTTCCCTGGTCATGGGACTGGTGGTGCAGTCCGGGCTCTTCTTCCCCAACGCCTTCCCCGAATCCATCCAGCCCCTGACCGGCAACGGCTACGCCGTGGGCGGGCTGACAGCGGTCCTGCTCAGCCTGATCCACCACCTGCTTGTGGAGCGCTGGACCGTGATCCGCCTGCCCGCCCGCCTGGAAGGGACAAGGCGGCTGGCCGAGCACCTGGAGCGCATGGCCCGCAAGTACGGCCTGGACCAGCGCTCGCGCAACCGGCTGGAGCTGGCCTGCGAGGAGGTCTATTCCCACGTGGTCACGCACCTGCGCGAGGGCGGCGAGAGCGGCAAGCGGGCCGTGACGCTGGGCCTGCGGCCGGAGCCGGACCACGTGCAGGTGGAGATCGCCGGGCGGGCGCGGGTGGAGGACGTGGAGGAAATCGACCGCTGCGAGGTCAGCCCCGGCACCGAGGAGGACATGCACTGCCTGGGCCTGTATATGCTCCACAAGATCGCCCGGGACGTCCACCACATCCACATTTCCGGCTACGCCTTCGTCTCCTTCAAGGTGCCGGTGGACTAGGCGGGAGGGCCCGTCACTCCCCCAATGATTCCCTGAAAAAGGCGTCGAGCCGGTTGGCGAAGGCCTCCCGGTCGCGGTTGCTCAGCGGCGGCGGGCCGCCGGTCTCCACTCCGCAAAAAGGCGTCGAGCCGGTTGGCGAAGGCCTCCCGGTCGCGGTTGCTCAGCGGCGGCGGGCCGCCGGTCTCCACTCCGCTGTCGCGCAGCTCGGTGAGCAGGTTGCGCATGGTCAGATGGCCCTTGATGGTGTCGGCGGTGTAGAGTTCGCCTCTGGGGTTGAGGGCCAACGCGCCCGCCTCCACCACCTTGGCGGCCAGGGGGATGTCCGCGGTGACGACCAAGTCGCCGGGCCGCGCCAGTTCGGCGATGGCCTCGTCCGCTTCGTCGATGCCCCGGCCCACCCGCATGGTGCGGATGTACTCCGAGACGGGGACGTGCAGGGGTTTGTTGGCCACCAGGGTCAACCCCACCCGCTTCCGTTCGGCGGCGCGGAAGAGGATTTCCTTGATGGGGTTGGGCAGGGCGTCCGCGTCTGCGTAAATGTGCATGGCGCTCCTTCGGTATGGATTGTCCGGCCCCGCCCTCATAGGGCAGGGCCGCACCGGGGTCCAGCCCCGGCTTGGGCCATTGGGATTTTCTTGCCTTTCCGGTCCCCTGTGGGGTAGGCGTACCCCGTGCCCAGATCAGCCCCCAACGCCCTGAACAAGCTCCTGGAGGGCAACCGGCGCTTCGTGGACGGAACCCGCGTGCACGACGAGTTCCGCGAGGACCACCGCAACCTGACCTCCCCCCAGGACCCGGTGGCCGCCGTGCTCACCTGCGCCGACGCCCGCGTGCCCCCGCTGGAGCTGTTCGACCTGACCATCGGCGACCTCTTCGAGGTGCGAAACGCCGGGCATCTGGCCCGGGGCCCTTCGGTGGGCAGCCTGGAGTTCGCCGTCATCCACCTGGGCGTGCGGCTGGTGCTGGTGCTGGCCCACGACGACTGCGGCGCGGTCAAGGCCGCCCAGGCGGTCAAGGCGGGCGAGGCCGAGCCCCAGACCCCGGCCATCGGCTGCATCATGGAATCCATCGTGCCCCTGCTGGAAGGCCCCGGCGACACCGACCCATCCCTGGCCGCCGAGACCCTGGCCCTGGCCCAGCTGGAGCGCATCCGCGAAGTCAGCGACCCCATCCGCCGCGCCGAAGAGACCGGGGACGTCTGGCTGCTGGCGGCCCTGGTGGAACACCACGGCGGGCACGTCCGCCTGCTGACCCTGCCTCCGCGCGATCCCTCCCCCCGCACTCCCTGAACCTTGACCCCGCCCCACAAGCGGGGAATACTCGCGCCGTCGGAAAAATTATAATCCGGGCTTCCGCCCTGTCCGTCGGCGGGCCGGATTCGCCCGCCCGCTTCATCCGCGCGTCCGAGGGGGAAATCTCATGCGCATCAAGACCCGTGTATTTACTTTGGCCGCCGTCATCGTGGCGGCTTCGGCGGGAACCGCCCTGGCCTGCCTCGGCGGGGCCCCGTTCTGGCTGACCGCCGCGACGGCCGCCGTATCCGCCCTGGCCGCCATCCTGCTCGCCTTCCAGGCCGCCTCGCTCCTCTCCTCGGTGACAGCCCTGTCCTCCCGCGCTTCGGACCTGGCCAAGGGCAAGCGGGCCGAGGGCCTGGATGGTGACATGAACCACGAGCTCGGCGAACTGGCGGAAAGCCTGGACGCCATGGTCGAAGCCCTGTCCAAGGGACGGCGCGAGGCGGAGGAGCGGACCCGCGAGGCCGAGGAACGTGCCCAGCAGGCCGACCAGGCGCAGCGACAGGCCAAGGAGCAGGAGGAGACCTCGCGCAAGCTGGCCGACTCCCTGCACGATGCGGCCGGGCGGGCGGAAGAGATTTCCAACCGCGTGGGCGCGTCCGTGCAAGAGCTTTCCGGCGAGGTGGAGTCGGTCAACCAGGGCGTGCGGGTGACGAGCCAGCGCATGGAGGAGACGGCCACGGCCATGGAGGAGATGAACTCCACCGTGGCCGAGGTGGCCCGCAACGCCTCGGACGCCGCGGCCAACGCCCAGACCTCAAGCGAGAAGGCCTCCACCGGCGCGGAGGGCGTGCGCCGGGCCGTGACCTCCATCAAGCACGTGGAGGAGCGCATCATGGGGCTGCGCGAGACCATGCGCGACCTCGGCCAGCAGGCCGAATCCATCGGCCAGGTGCTGGGCGTCATCAACGACATCGCCGACCAGACCAACCTGCTCGCCCTCAACGCGGCCATCGAGGCCGCCCGCGCGGGCGAGGCGGGCAAGGGCTTCGCCGTGGTGGCCGACGAGGTGCGCAAGCTGGCGGAAAAGACCATGACCGCCACGAAAGAGGTGGAGGGCGTCATCCAGACCATCCAGTCCTCCGCCCAGGAGAACGTGGAGGCGGTGGAAGCCGCCGCCCAGGACATCACCGACTCCACCGAGGCGGCAGAGGAATCGGGGCGCTTCATGGAGGAGATCGTGGACATCGTGGGCCAGACCTCGGCCCAGGTGGACTCCATCGCCACCGCCTCCGAGGAGCAGTCCGCCGCCTCCGAGGAGATCAACCGCGCCCTGAGTGAAGTCACCCGCGTGGCCGGGGAGACCTCGGACGGCATGGAGCGCTCCGCCTCCGCCCTGGCGGAGATGGTCTCCCTGGTGGACGAGCTGGACGCCATGATCAAACGCATGGCCTCGGGCGAAGGCGAGGCCTCCGGCGACCTCTTCCAGTGGTCCGACGAACTGGCCGTGGACATCGAAAAGATCGACAGCCAGCACAAGGTCCTTGTGGACCTCATCAACGAACTGAACCGGGCCATGCAGCGGCGCGAGGGCAAGGACGTCATCCTGGACGTGGTGGACCGGCTCAAGAGCTACGTGCTGGAGCACTTCTCCACCGAAGAACGCCTTTTCGCTGAGCACGGCTATCCCGAGGCGGATTCCCACAAGGAAGCGCACCGCAGGTTCGTGGAAAAGGTGGGCGAGTTCGAGGAGGACCTCAAGGCGGGCAAGGTCACCGTTACCATGGACGTCATGAACTTCCTCAAGGACTGGCTGGTGAAGCACATCATGGGCGTGGACCAGCGCTACGCCCCCTTCCTGCGCCAGCGCGGCGTGCGCTGAATACCGGCGCGGCCCGGCTCACACCAGGCTGAAGTCCTCGAAGAAGATGTCGCCCTCGGGCACGCCCAGGGCCTTCAACTGCTCGATCATGGCGTTCATCATATCCTGCGGCCCGCAGAGAAAGACCAGCTTGCCCCGCAGGCCGCCCTCCACGCGGCTGTCCGCGTACTCCGCCGTGAACCTCCCCTTCTCCGAGGACAGATACAGTTCGTAGTGGTGACCGCGCTCCTCCAGCCGCCTGAAACCGTGAAAGCGGCTGAGCACGGCCTCGCGGCGGATGTCCTTGTCGAAGCTGGCCTGTTCCGCGTCCCGGCACACGTAGAACATCGACACCCGGGGGCACCGCCAGGTGCGCACCAGCTCCGGATGGTGGCGGCGCAGAATCTCCGGGGCCTGGCCGTCCAGCAACCCTTCCTCCGAGTGCAGGGCCACATGCCACATGCCCAGAAACGGCGTGATGCCGATGCCCCCGGCGATGAACACGCAGTCTCGATGATCGAAGAGGAAGGGTTCGGAGAAACGGCCGTAAGGACCGTAGACCGTGACCTCGTCACCCTTGCCCAGCGCGTCCAGGGTGCTGGTGTAATCGCCCACCATGCGGATGCCCAGCTTGAACCGAGCCTGCAGATTGTAGCCGCAGGCGATGGAGTACGGATGCGGCTCCGGCGGAATGCCCGGCTTGTCCACCACCAGGTAGACGAACTGCGAGGGCAGGAAGTCCATCATGCGGCCCTTTGGGGCGAAGGTGATGTCCAGCACGTCGCCGATGAGGTCCACGTGCTGCACCCGGTACCGGTAGCGCGGCCCGAAACGGGGATAGAGCAAGCGGATGGAAACGAAAGAGGCCAGTCCCACGGCCAGCACTCCCCAGAACAGCCAGCGCAGCCCTGGATAGGCGGCCACGTCCGCGTCCACCAGCCAGACGTGCAGCCCCGCCAGCCCGATGACCAGCCCGAAGAACTCGTGGCTCTTCTTCCAGCGGTGGTAGGCCGGCCGCCACCAGAGGGTGAGCGCCACCAGCAGGGCCATGAGCAGAAAGGCCACGGCCCCTGCGTTCTGTCCCCAGAGATAGCGGTCGCCCTGGGGAACGCGGAAAAGCAGCACGGACAGGAACGCTCCGCCATCCGGCAGCCGGTCCATGGCCAGGCAGAACGGGTGGATTGGGATAATGTAGAAGGCCCAGCGCCCCAGCTTGGAGTGGACCCGGTAGACCTTGTCCAGACCGCCCAGCCAGTGCTCCAGCGGCCGCCAACGGGTGGCCAGAAGCAGCGCCCAGCACATGAGGGTGGTGGAGGTCAGTGAAGCGGCCTTGGCCGGGTATTTCCAGGGGTTGTCGAACCAGTCCTGGTGCAGCCATTTGCCGGTCAGCCACACGGCCAGCACCAGCAGGGCTGTCAGGGCCGCCAGCCAGACGGCCCGGTTGGATCGCGCATAGTTCCGCATTGTGGCAGGTGTACCGGCAATGCCGCTCTACGGCAAGGCGGTGGAGCCCCTCCCCCGCTCAGGCCGTGCCCAGCAACACCAGGGTGTAGGCGATGTAGCCCATGAGCAGGAGTCCTCCCTCCATGCGGGTGATGCGTCCCAGCCCGCCAAAACGCCAGCCGAAGAGGAACAGCGCCGCTGTAAACAGCATGACCGCGGAACCGTCGCGGGCCAGAAACTCCGGCGACAGCCCCAGCGGCTCGATGCCCCCGGCCAACCCCACCACCGCCAGGGTGTTGAAGAGGTTGGAGCCCAGAACGTTGCCCAGCACCAGATCGCTCTCTCCCTTGCGCGCCGCTGCCAGGGAGGAGGCCAGCTCCGGCAGGGAGGTGCCCACGGCCACGATGGTCAGGCCGATGATCAGTTCTCCCACGCCAAGGTAGCGGGCCGCCTCCACCGCGCCCCAGACCAGCACGCGCGAGCCGCCGATGAGCAGGAGCAGCCCGGCCACAAGCCAGAACACCGCCCGGTTCAGCGGCATGCGCGTCAGGTTCTCCGCCTCCACGTCGTCGCGCAGGCTGTCGCCGCGCGAGCGCAGCCCGGCGAGGATCGTCCAGGCCATGAGTCCGGCGAACACAAGCAGCAGCGCGGTTGCGTCCGCCCTGGTGAGGGCGTTGTTGTAGCCCAGGAGGATGAGGGCCAGGGCGGTGACGCCGAGGAGGATGGGAAGTTCCTTGCGCAGCACGCTGGAGTGCATGGTCAGCGGCCTGGCCAGAGCGGTGAGCCCCAGAATGAGGCCGATGTTGGCGATGTTGGAGCCGAAGCCGTTGCCCAGGGCCAAACCGGGATTGCCCTGGGAGGCGGCCAGGGCGGAGACCACTAGTTCCGGCGCGGAGGTGCCGAATCCCACCACCACCATGCCGATGAGCAGCGGCGACATGCCCGCGTGTCCAGCGGTGGCCGAAGCCCCGGCCACAAAGCGGTCCGCGCTGAAAACCAGGATGACGAGGCCCGCCAGGACGGCCACAAGCGGCAAGAACATGGAGCCTGCTCCGTTGCGTGTCTGTTGTGGTTCAGGAAACGGCCACGGCGTACAGGGTCAGCAGGACAAGGAAGGCCAGGGAGAGCGGCGCGCCCGCCTTCATGAAGTCCGCGGCCCGGTAGCCGCCCGGCCCCATGTACAGGGCGTTGACCTGGTGGGTGGGCAGCATGAAGGAGTTGGAGGCCGCCAGGGCCACCACCAGGGCGGCTAGGCGCGGGTCCATGCCCAGGCCCGTGGCCATGTCCACGGCCAGGGGCACCAGCAGAACGGCCGCACCCACGTTGGAGACCACCAGGGTGAGCACCGTGGAGATGAGCCCCAGCAGGAAGAAGAACAGCCAGTCCGGCGGCTGCCCGGCCAGCCCCAACAGGGACGAGGCCAGCCAGGCCGCCGCGCCCGTGCGCTGCATGGCCACGCCCAGGGGGATGAGGCCCGCCAACAGAAAAACCGTGCGCCAGTCCACCCCCCTGTAGGCCTCCTCCATAGTCAGCACGCCTGTGAGCACCATGCCCAGCGCGCCCGTCATCAGGCTCACCGACAGCGGCAGGCCGGAGAAAATGACCAGCAGGGTGGCCAGGGCGAAGCAACTCACCGCGGCCAGGGCCTTGCGCGGGTGCAGCACCTCGAAGTCCAGCGATTGCACGAAGAGCACGTCGCGCTTGGGCCGCATGGCCTTGAAGCTCTCCCACGCGCCGTGCATGAGCAGGGTGTCGCCCGGCCGCAGAACCATGCGGCCCAGCCCGGTGTAGTGCACCTCCTCGCCCCGTGACAGCGCCAGGGGAGCCAGCCGGTGGCTGTGGCGGAAGCGCACCTGGGCCAGGGTCTTGCCCAGGAAGGCGGAGTGCGGCGAGACCACCCCCTCGGCCACGCCCGCCAGGTCGCTGGAAAACTCCCTGGCCAGCTCGCGCGGCTCGCGCACGGTGAAGCCCAGGTCGTTGGCCAGTTCGGCGAATTTCTCCTCCGTGCCGTAGGCCGCGCATACCGCGCCGGGGGGGATGTGCATCTCCCTGTCCGGCGGCAGGAGCACCCCGCTTTCCTCCCGCTCCCGCAGGGCCACCACGTGGATGTTGTAGACGTCGCAGAGGTCCATGACCCGCAGGGCGTTGCGCGCGTCCGCCGGATAGACCATCTCCCGCAAGGTGTTCAGTTCGGGGTAGAAATGCAGCGGGTCCACCTGCTCCCGCACTTCGCCGTCCTTGCTCTTGGGCAGCACCCACCCCATGAAGAGCATGAAGAAGAGGATGCCCCCGCCCATGAGCAGCAGCCCGGCCGGGGTGACGCTGAAGAGATTGAAGGGCGCCAGGTCGTACGGCCGCAGCAGGTCGTTGAGCATGATGAGGGGGCTGGAGCCCACCAGCGTGACCGTGCCGCCCAAAATGGCCGCGAAGCCGATGGGCATGAGCATCTGCGAGATGGGGATGGCCGCCTGCCGCGAAAGCCGCTGGATGGCGGGCAAAAAGAGCGCGGCCGCGCCGATGTTCTGCATGAAGGAGGAGATGATTGCCACCGTGACCGAGAAGATGAGCACGATGCGCCGCTTGCGCCCCCCGGCCAGCCGCATGATGGGCCGCACGGTGCGGCTGATGATGCCGGTGTGGTCCAGCCCCCGGCCCATGATGATGACCGCGATGATGGACACCACCGCGTTGGAGGCCAGTCCCTGGAAGGTCTCGCGCGGCGGGATGAGGCCCAGGAAGGGCAGCGAGAGCATGGCCAGCACCGCCACCACGTCCACCCGCAGCCTGTCCGAAAGGAACAGCAGGACCACCACGGCCACAACGCCGAAGGTCAGAGCCATTTCGAAAGTGAACGAGGGATCGGACATGCGGATTCTCCCGCCCCCTGCATAGCAGAATCACCGAATGAAGCGAAGGGATGGGACGGGGACAGGGCGCGGGGCTGTTCCGCGCCGGGTCAATCGACGGGCGGGCCTTGTCCGGCGTCAGCCTGGTCCGCCGCATGGTATCTGTTATGACAAGGGGTTACGTGGAAAAAGCGTCAGCAACCCGACGTCTTGGGAACTACTTTCCCTTCTTGCGCACTTCCACGCGGCTCGTGACCTTGGCGTAGTAGCCCGAGTCCTCGTCAACGCGCAGGGGCTCGCCTCGTATCTGCCCGATTTTATTTCCGATGACGTCCAGACGCTGCAACTGGCGCTGCTTGGCGCCCTCGTCGTCCAGGTGCTCCAGCAGGTCGCGGGATGTCTGGATGTCCCTGGAGGGGTCCTTGCTCTCGTCGATGTGGCCGGAGTTGCGGAGCACGGTGTAGGCCATGCGCAACTCCTCGGGAACGCGGAAATAGTCGTCGAGATTGAGGCGGCCGCGCTTGGGGAGATTGTCGAACTCGCCCCGCTTTTCGGCCTCGCTTATGCGTTCTTCGGCGATGGTCTGGATGGGATCAAACATGATCTGGTCAAGCCGGGTTGCCTGCGGGAGCGCGCACCATGCGCCCTCCCGCGTTCACTCTCGATAGTGCGATCAGCCGGGCTCGTTGGCAAGTCCCCGCCAGATTTCCAGCACGGTGAGGTCGTCGCGGGCCCTGTCTCCGCTTTGCCAGATACGGGCCCGCTCCACCAGTCCGGGACCGAAGGGCGGACGGCCGAGGTTGGCCGCGTGGGCCTGGATGCGATCCTCGCCGAACAACTCCCCCGCATCGTTTCGTGCTTCGCTCACGCCGTCTGTGCAGAAAAGCAGGCTGTCACCCGTCTCAAGCCGCACGCTGGTCCGTCCGTATTCCTCATCCGGCCGCACACCCAGCGGAATCCCCCTGATGCCCACGACCTCCGCGATCATGCCGTGCCGAAAATACAGCGGCGGAGCATGCCCGGCGGCGGCCAGTTCGCAGGAACCGACGGACGGATGGTAGCGGGCCGCAGCCATGGTCACAAAAAGCGAACCGCGCAGCAGCTCATGCATGGACCGGTTCAGGGCAGCCAACAGGTCCGGCAGACCGCGTTCGGGACGTGCCTCGCTGCGGAACCGGGACCACAGCGCGGCCATGACCAGGGCTGCGGGCAGCCCCTTGCCCGCCACGTCCGCCACGTAGGCCAGCAGGCTGCCGTCGGCCAGGGAAATGCAGTCGTAGAGGTCGCCGCCAACCGAAACCGCTGGAATGGTAGCGGCGTAAACGTGGCTGTCGCCGGGAAGCTCGGGCAGGGTCGGCCAGAACTGGGTCTGGATGCGCGAGGCCGCGTCCAGCTGGGCCTGCATGCGCTCCTGTTCCAGCCGGTCCTCCAGCAGGCGGGAGCGGATGATGGCCACCCCGGCCAGGTTGCCGAAGCTGGACAGGATTTCCAGGTCTTCATCGGTGAAGGCGGACTCGGCCTTGGGATTGATGACCTGCAGAACGCCGAGCAGCTCCTCGTCGTGCAGGATGGGCACGCAGAGTACGGAGCGGGTGACGAAGCCGGTCGACGAGTCCGCGCCGGTGAAGAAGCGGGGGTCGGAGGCCGCGTCAGCCACCAGGGCGGGCTGGCGGTTCTGGGCCACCCATCCGGCCAGGCCCTCGCCTGGCTTGAGGGCTATGTTGCGCTTGAGGACGTCCTCGGCCGCCCTGCCCAGAACGTCGTTGCGGGCGTGGGCGAACTCCAGCAGGTCGCGCCTGGGGTTGTACAGGAGGATGGCCGAGGCCTCGGCCTCCACCACTTCCTGGGCCAGGTCGAGCAGCTCTTCAAGGAGCTGGTGGCGGGAGTCCACCTCGGCCAGCCGCCAGGAGGCGGCGATGAGGTGCTTAAGCCGCCCCGCCAACCGCTCCGGGGCGGTGTTCACTCCGCCTCCGCCATCCCGTCCGTCAACCGCTCCACCAGCTCGGCAAGTTGCTCCGGGGACTCGAAATAGAGGCTGATGCGCCCCTTCTCCCGGCTGCCCGAGGCGGTGGCCTTGACCCCCAGGGCCTGGGCGAGCTTGTCCGCGGCCTCGTCCAGCTGGGGGTCTTTTTCCTTTGGCGACGAGGACTTGGGCGAGGAGCTGCGTACGCGCACGGTGGCCCCCTCCTCCGGCAAATCGCCCTCGGTGCGGTAGTAGGCGGCCTGGGCCTCGGCCTGGCGCACGGAGAGGCCGAGGTTCATGATGCGGTCCATGAGGGTTCGCTGGGCGTCGGGGTCGGTGACGGCCATGAGCGCCCGGGCGTGGCCAGCGGTCAGCCCGCCCTCCAGCATGTCGCCCTGCACGCTCTCCGGCAGGCTGAGCAGCCGCAGGGTGTTGGCCACGGCGGATCGGCTCTTGCCCACCCGCTGGGCCAGCTTCTCCTGGTTCAGGCTTAACCTTTGCTGCAATTCCTTAAGCCCGCGCGCCTCTTCAATGGGGTTGAGGTCTTCGCGTTGGAGGTTCTCGATAAGAGCGATGGCCAGTGCCTCGTTGTCGTCGAGGTCGCGTACCAGGGCGGGAATCTTGGTCAACCCGGCCATCTGGGTGGCGCGCCAGCGGCGCTCGCCCGCCACAAGTTCGTATTTGTCGCGGCCTTCCACCCGCCGCACCAGGATGGGCTGCAGCACGCCCTGATGGCGGATGGAGTTGGCCAGGTCGCGCAGCGCCTCCTGATCGAAGGAGCGGCGGGGCTGGGTGGGGTTGGGCTCCACCGACCGCACGGGCAGGCTGCGGACGTCGCCGCTGGCCTGGGATTCGACTTCCGTGTGGTCGGAATCGCCGCCGAGCAGCGCCTCCAGTCCTCTGCCGAGTCCTCGGGGTTCAGGCATGTCGTGCTCCCTCCGCCTTGACAGATCGCGGCCAAGGCCTCATTTGAAATGGCGTCCCGGAGACCTCCGGGACGGCTTTGCTACCAGAACCAAGGAGACGCCTGTGCAAGCGCCTGCCCTTTTTCTCTTCGACGATTCGGAAAACTTCCAGGGGGTGTTCATCAGCCCCGAGCTCTGGGAGAAGATCGAGCCGCACGTCCGGCCGCACCTTCCCTCGCGGCAAGCGGACCAGCCCGAGCCGGAACCCACCGAGCGACTGCAGGACTGGGACATGCTCACCCAGTATTGGGACTTCAACTACCCGGTCAACTACGAGGTGGAGTGCGGTCATTGCGGCGAGTCAACCTCCAACTGGCGGGAGGACGAACCGCGCAAGTTCCTGATGACCAGCGCCGGACTCGGCGGGCAGGTCACGTTCCACTGCCGCGCGTGCAAGTCCAGGATCATCAAGAAGCATTTCAAGGACAAGATCACCTCCGAGACCCAGCCTCACAAGGAAACCAAGGACCCGAAACTCAACGCCGTGTACCACGGCAACCGGGCCCACTTCACCTAGGCCCTCCTCCCCGGAGGACGGCTGGCCACCTCCTGGGCCAGGGCCAAGTACGACGACGCGCCGGGCGAGCGGATGTCATAGGAGATGACGGGCTTGCCGAAGCTGGGCGCTTCCGAGAGGCGGACGTTGCGCGGGACCACCGTTTCGAACAGATGGTCCGGCAAAGTCCGCCTCACTTCGTTCTTCACTTGGCTGGAAAGCCGGTTGCGCTTGTCGTACATGGTCAGCACCACGCCGAGAAAACGTAAACTCGGGTTGAGCCGCTTTTTCACCAAGGTATATGTTTTCAGTAGCTGGGCGATTCCTTCCAGCGCGTAGTATTCGCACTGCAAGGGAACCATCAGCTCCGTGGCAGCGCACAACGCGTTGACCGTCAACAGACCGAGCGACGGCGGGCAGTCGAGAAAGATATAGTCATATTTGCCGGAAACGCTCTCGAGCATGTCGCGTAGATAAAATTCACGGCCGAGCTTGTCGGCCAGCTCCAGTTCCGCCCCTACGAGATCCTGCGAGGACGGCAACAGGGAAAGATACGGCAGATCTGTGCCGCGAATGGCGTCTTGCACCCGCTCCGATTGAAAAAAGACATCATACAGACCAAGATCACCTTCTTCGGGGTAGTAGCCGAGCCCGCTGGATGCGTTGGCCTGGGGATCGCAATCAACCAGCAGGACGTTTTTTTCCATGGCGGCCAGACAAGCCGCCAAGTTCACAGCCGTGGTGGTCTTACCCACCCCGCCCTTCTGGTTGGCAACGACAATCTGTCTGGTCATGCAGCCTCCATTGCTTCACGTGAAACAGGCACGCGGTCTGCCCCAGGATGTTTCACGTGAAACAATGGCCGCTCCCGGCCCATGGTTGTTTCACGTGAAACATGTGGTCACTGCGATTTGGCAATTGCTACATGGAATCGAATGAAATGAAAAGACCTGGCAACACCACAAAAAAAGCCCGGGCCGAAGCCCGGGCTGTTCATAAGTAGCGGAAGAACGCGCGGCTATTCAGAAAAGTACCAGCGGTACCACTCAACGAATTTTTTGATGCCATCTTCAATGGGTGTATCCGGCTTGAAGCCGACATCTTGCACCAGATCGTCAACATTGGCGAAGGTGGCGGGCACGTCTCCGGGCTGCATGTCCATGTAATTGCGGATGGCTTTTTTGCCCAACTCCTGCTCCAGGGCCCCGATGTACCGCTCAAGCTCCACCACGTTGTTGTTGCCGATGTTGTAGATGCGGTACGGCGCGGGAGATGTGCTGGGGTCGGGGTCTGCGCCGTCCCACTCGGGGTTGGGGGCGGCCTTGTTCATGACGACTCGCACCACGCCCTCGACGATGTCGTCGATGAAGGTGAAGTCTCGCTTCATCTTGCCGTGGTTGAATACGTTGATGGGCGTGCCTTCCAATATCCCCTTGGTGAAAAGGAAGAGCGCCATGTCCGGCCGACTCCAGGGGCCGTACACGGTAAAGAACCGCAAGCCGGTGCAAGGGATGCCGTAGAGGTAGGCGTAGCTGTGGGCCATCAGTTCGTTGGCCTTCTTGGAGGCAGCGTATAGGCTAATGGGATGGTCCACATTGTCGTGCACCGAGAAAGGCATAGTGGTGTTCAAGCCGTAGACAGAGCTGGAGGAGGCGAATACCAAGTGCCCCACCCCGCTGTGCCGGCAGCCCTCGAGGATGTGCAGGAACCCTGAAATATTTGAATTCACATAGGATTTCGGGTTCTCCAGGGAGTAGCGCACCCCTGCCTGGGCTGCCAGGTTGACCACCGCGTCGAAGGAGTGGTCGCTGAAGAGCCGCTCCATGGCGGCCTGGTCATTCATGTCCTCCTCAACCAGGGAGAAGCCCTCGCGGCCGTCGATCCGCTTGATGCGGTCGCGCTTGAGCTGAACGGAATAGTAGTCGGAGAAGCAGTCCAGACCCACAACCTCGTGGCCTTCATCCAGCAGTCTTCGAGAGAGGTGAAAGCCAATGAATCCGGCGGCTCCGGTGACGAGGATCTTCATGCGCCGTCCTTGTGGCATTGTATTGGAGATGATTGCGGATTGCATCGGCCCGGACGTTCCCGCCCGGGCGCGCGTGCCGGATATAGCGAAAATGGACCAGGATGGCTACCCCGGGCGGGTCTCCGCGAGTTACGCCTTCTCCCCGTCCGTGTCTTTAGCCACGGCAGCCGCCAGCCGGAAGAACTCCAACGGGATGGGGATGACCGTGGAGGCATGGGAGTTCTGGCTCATCTCGTTCATGGTCTGCAGATAGCGCAGCTGCAGGGCCGCCGGATGGGCGGACATGATCTCCGCCGCTTCGGCCAGCCGGTTGGCCGCCTGGTATTCGCCCTCGGCGTTGATAACCTTGGCCCGGCGGTCGCGTTCCGCTTCGGCCTGCCGCGCCATGGCCCGCTGCATTTCCTGGGGCAGGTCGATGTACTTCAACTCCACCGCCGTGACCTTGATGCCCCAGGGATCGGTGTGCTCGTCCAGAATGGACTGGACCTGCTGGTTTACCTCCTCGCGCCGCGAAAGCAGGTCGTCCAGGTCCACCGAGCCGCAGACGCTGCGCAAGGTGGTCTGGGCCAATTGGGAGGTGGCGAACATGTAGTCCTCCACTTCGATGATGGCCTTCACCGGGTCCACCACTCGGAAGTAGACCACCGCGTTGACCTTCACGCTGACGTTGTCGCGGGTGATGACGTCCTGATTGGGCACGTCCATGGCGAGGATTCGCAGGGAGACGCGCAGCATGCGGTCCACAACGGGAATGAGGATGATGAGCCCCGGCCCCTTGGCCTTGATGACCCGCCCCAGGCGGAAAACCACGCCGCGCTCGTACTCGTTGAGCACCTTGATGGCGACGAACAGCAGCAGGATGACGACGGCCAGGATGGGCAGAAAGGTGGTCATGTCAGATTTTCCTTGTGGTTGGTTGCCGGCCGGACCACCAGCTTCAGACCGCTGGCCTCGGCCACCTCGACGACGGCCCCGGGTTCAAGGGCCTGGCCCGAGTCCGTCGTGGCGCTCCAAAGCTCGCCCCGCACCGAGACCTGCCCCGCGCCTTCCCGCCAGAAGCGGACCACGCCCAGCTCCCCCACCATGGCCTCCAGCCCGCCGGATGGCGCGGCCATGTGCGCCTTGGCCGCCAGAAACACGGCCAGGCCGAGCAACACGGCCAGCCCGCCTACGGTGACGGCGATGGTGGACAGGGGCAGGCGCGGCGTCCCGCCGGAGCCCTCCGGGAAAAGGATGATCGACCCCACCAGCAGGGCGGCCACGCCCGCCACGCTGAGCAGGCCGTAACTGGTGACGTGCACCTCCAGCAGGAACAGCACCAGCCCGAAGACCAGCAGGGCCAGTCCGGCCGCGCTGGTGGGCAGGATGGACAGGGCGTACAGCGCCAGCAGCAGGCAGAAGCCGCCCAGCACACCGGGAAAGATGGCCCCGGGGGAGGATAGCTCGAAGAAGAGTCCGGCCATGCCGCCCAGCAGCAGGAAATAGGCTATCTGCGGGTCCAGCAGCCAGGCCAGGGCCTTGTAGCGGAAGGAGGGCTCCAGGGGGATGATGCGCACGCTTTCCGGATCGAAGCGCAGCATCTCGCCGCCGAAGGGCACCCCCTTGGCCGCCGCCTGCTCCAGCAGGTCGCGCGGGGAGTCGGCCACCATGTCGATGACCTTGAGCATGGCCGCCTCCTCCGCGGTGATGGAGACGGCTTCCTCAACCGCCTTCTCGTACCACTCCACGTTGCGCCCCCTGGACTCGGCCACACCGCGCACAAAGCTGAGGATGTCGTTCTTCACCTTGCGGGCCATGGTCTCGTCCATCTCCCCGCCGCCCACGGGCACGGGCGAGGCCGCGCCGATGGTGGTCTGCGGGGCCATGGCCGCCAGGGAGGACGCGGCCACCAGAAAGACCCCGGCCGAGGCGGCGCGCGAGCCGGACGGGCCCACCCACACGGCCACCGGCACGGGCGAGCCCAGGATGCGCTGCACCATGTCGCGCATGGCCTTGGCCGTGCCGCCGGGGGTGTCAAGCTCCACCAACACCATGTCCGCCTCGCGCTCTGCCGCGGCAGCTATGGCCTGGCCCAGCAGGCCGTCCTGCGCAGGGCTGATGCCGCCCTCGATGCGCACGGAAACCACCTCGAACGGCTCCCCTCCCGCCTTTCCGTCAGGCTGGGAAACGGCGGTACCAGCAGCCAGAAGCAGCAGTCCGGCCAGAAGCGCGGCCAGGGAAAGTTTGCCGACCATACAGCCTTTCTACCCCAGGGGCGGTGGCGCGGCAAGGGCTGTCAGGAAACGTCAGTGGAGATGGAGGACAGCGCCTGGAAGGTGGTGCGCATGGAGCTCACGTCCTGGTCCACCAGTTGAGCTGGGGAAGGCAGGAAAAGGATGTTCAGCCCCTGGAAGGTGAAGCGGCAGTGCCGGTAGGGGCGTTCCGGAAAGAGGATCATGGCCGCCCGCTTGCCGAATACCGCCAGGGTGTGGACGTTGGCGCGCGACGCGCCCCGCCAGAACAGCGCCGGCTTGGCCGTGGGCTGGCTGGCGGGGGAGTCGGCCCGGGGTTGGCTGACGGGCCAAAAGGTCGAGAAGCCCTTGGGCCAGGCCAGCTTGGTCAACAGCCTGCGCCAAATGTCGCCCCGCTCCCGGTTGGGCTCGCCGCCCAGGTCGCGGCACAGTTCGAAATAGGTGAATACCACCTTGGCGTTGGGATTAAGGCGTTGCAGATAGGTGTCCCAGGGAGCGGGCCAGGTCTGGTTCGCATCCGTCCGTGTTCCTTGCAGATAGGCCTGCATGGAGGGCGATCCGGAACGGTTTGCGGATAGTTGCGGATCAGGGGATTTCCGCGCCCTGTCCGGAGCGGCCTTGGCCTGGGTGGGCTGCCCACCGGGAGCGGGGCGCTCGGCTTGGCGCGCCTGTGGGGCGGGGCGTTGCTGGGACGCCCGCTGGCGCGCTTGCCTTGCGGGCTTGGGCGCGGGCCAGCCCTCCTCGCGGTAGAGAAAGCGCACGCCTTGCTCCAGCCACGGACGCAGGTGCTCGGGCAGGTCTAGAGAAGCGAAACGTGATCCCATATGCGCCAGGCAACCTCGGTCTTGGGCAGGCTGGGCCATTGCTCGACGCGGCCATGCCCGTCCACCAGAACCACGGCGTTGTCCGCCGAGCCGAAAGCGGAGACGGCGTTGCCCACCACCATGTCGCAGCCCTTGCGCTGGAGCTTGTCGCGCGCCCCGGCCGCAGGATCCCCGGACTCGGCGGCAAAACCGACCAGCTTCTGCCCCTCCCGGCGCGAACCGCCGAGGGAGGCCAGCACGTCGGGGTTGGCCTCCAGGGTGAGTTCCAGCTCGCTCCGCCCGGCCTTCTTCAGCTTGCCGCCCTCATGCGGACGGGGACGGAAGTCGGCCACGGCCGCGGCGCAGACGCCCACGTCCGCCTCGGGCCAGAGGTCGGTGGCCGCCTTGTGCATGTCGCGCGCCGTCTCCACGTCCACCCGGTCGATGCCCTCGGGCAGGCTCGGGCAGCCCGGACCGCACACGGCCGTCACCCGCGCCCCGCGCAGCCAGGCGGACACGGCCAGGGCCGCGCCCATGGTGCCGCTGGAGGGATTGGACCAGAAGCGGACCGGATCGAACCACTCCCGGGTGGGCCCCATGGTCAAAAGCACGCGGGTTCCGTCCAGGTCGCGGCTCGCCATGGCACGCAGGACGGTCCAGGCGATGGCCTCCACCTCGGCCATACGGCCCGCTCCTTCCTCGCCGCAGGCCACCCCTCCGGCCACGGGGCCGACAAGGATGACGCCGCGCGAGGCCAGCTTGGCCACGTTCTCGCGGGTGGCCGGGGCGTCCCACATGCGGGGGTTCATGGCCGGGGCGGCCACCACCGGGCCGCCGAAGGCCAGGGCCTGGGCGGAAAGCATGTCGTCCGCCAGGCCGTGCGCCAGCTTGGCCAGCACGTTGGCCGTGGCCGGGGCGATGACCAGGCAGTCCGCGTTCTGGGCGGGCTCCAGGTGGCCGTAGATGTCCGGCGCGGGTGGGTCGCCCGCCTCGGGATACATGGCTCCGTAGACCGGAGCCGCGCCCAGGGCCTCTAGGGAGAGGGGGGTGACGAAGCGGGAGGCGGCGCGGGTCAGGGTGGCGCCCACCGAAGCGCCCGCGCCAATTAGCTCCCGCACCAGGGAAGCCGCCTTGAGGCAGGCCACGCTGCCGCTGAGGCCCAGGTGGGCGCGGCGGCCGGTGAAGTGGCGGAAATCAGCCGGTCTGAGCATGGGCTGGCTATTCGCCGAGGCTCTGCTCCTGCACGCCGCCGGGCATGGACTTGGAGCCGGAGCCGGAGGTTTTCAGGTCCACCAGCCAGACCTCGACGTGGGTGTTGGAGAAGGACTCGTCCGTGACCTTGATCATGCAGACCTTCTGGTACTTCTCGAATACCAGCACGGAGCGGTCGGACTTGAGGATGTTGACCATGCGCCAGTTGTCCTTCTCCATGTTCTTGATGAAGAAGTTGACCAAATCCAGATGCTCGATGTCGCCGTCGAAGATCTGGGAGCCGATCTTGAACTGCGGGGTCTCCATGACCACGGACTTGGAGTCGTCGTACTTGAGGTCCT
Organism: Desulfohalovibrio reitneri; assembly: GCF_000711295.1. NCBI lineage: Bacteria > Pseudomonadati > Thermodesulfobacteriota > Desulfovibrionia > Desulfovibrionales > Desulfovibrionaceae > Desulfohalovibrio > Desulfohalovibrio reitneri. Next base: position 1,822,590 of record NZ_JOMJ01000003.1, read on the forward strand.
TGTGGATGAGGACGTCGTCGAAGTCGTAGTAGTAGTGGACCTCTTCGTACTGCTGCCTGCTCCCGTCCGGGGAGTCGGCGCCGCCTCCGCCGCCAGCTTCCGAGCCGCCGGTGCTCTTGAGGGATTCACAGCCCATCAGGCCGAGGCACAGAACCAGACAAATCGTCCACAGGATAGTCGCACGCATGGGGTCTTTTCTCCTTGCAACACAGGGGAATCGCCCGGATTTGCGCCCCGCGCCCGCTTGGGCTATGCAGGGCGTCCGCCTCCGGGCATTCAGCACGAGGTACACCTTTCAAGATCAAACCACAAGATGTCCGCTTCCCACAACCACATGGACGAACATTCCGGCGCGGGTCCGACCCATCCCGACCTGCTGCTTTCCAGCTACGGCTTCGAGCTGCCCGAGGAGCAGATCGCCCAGCACCCGCCCCGGGAGCGCGGAGCCTCGCGGATCATGGTCCTGGACAGGCGGAGCGGCGAGACCTCGGAAGCCGCCTTCGCCGACCTGCCGGACCTGCTGCCGCCGGGCGCGCTGCTGGTGGCCAACGACTCGGCCGTGGTCCCGGCGCGGGTGGCCGGCACCCGGCCCACCGGCGGCCGGGTGGAGCTGCTGCTGCTCACCCCGCCTCCCCTGCTCCAGCCCGGGGAAACGGCCGACGGCTCCCGCACGGCCGAGGCCGAGGGACTGCTGAAGGCCTCCAAGCGCATCCCCGAGGGCGAGGTGCTGACCTTCCCAGAGGGGCTGACCGCCGAGGTGCTGCGGCGCGGCGATTTCGGCCGCCACGCCCTGCGGCTCACCTGGCGAGGGGACCTGGGGGAGGTGCTCTCCCGGGCCGGGGCCGTGCCCCTGCCACCCTACATTCGCCGCGCCCCGGAGGACATGGACCGCGAGCGCTACCAGACCGTATACGCCGACGCCGCCCGGGCTGGCAGCGTGGCGGCCCCGACGGCCGGGCTGCACTTCACCCCGGACCTGCGGGAGCGGCTGGTGGAGGCGGGCTTCGGCTGGACCTCGGTGACGCTGTACGTGGGCTACGGTACCTTCTCCCCCATCCGGGTGGAGGATCTGCGGGAGCACCACATGCACGCCGAGTGGATCGAGGTAGGGCCGGAGACGGCCGAGGCCGTGGCCAGGGCCAAAGCGGAGGGCCGCCCGGTGGTGGCCGTAGGCACAACCTCCGCGCGGGTGCTGGAGGGCATGCATCAAGCCCTGGGGCATGTCGGCGCCTTCCGGGGCGAGACGGACATTTTCATGCGGCCGGGCTACGAGTTCAAGGTGGTGGACGGCCTGCTGACCAACTTCCATTTACCTTTCTCAAGCCTTATACTACTAGTTTCTGCGTTCGCGGGGAGGCGGCGGATTCTGGAAACATACGCGCGGGCCGTGCGCTCGGGCTTCCGCTTTTTCTCCTACGGCGACGCCATGCTCATCAGATAGGCCCCGGCGGGGGCCGTTTCGTCAGGAGGACCGGATGTCCCGCATCGAGATTCAGGAAGACCGCTGCAAAGGCTGCCTGCTGTGCACCGTGGCCTGTCCCGTCGACCTGCTGCGCCAGGCCGACCGCTTCAACGCCATGGGCTACAAGGTGGTCGAGGCGGACCCCGAGCGTCTGGAGGAATGCACCGGCTGCGCCGCCTGCGCCAAGCTGTGCCCGGACTGCTGCATCACCGTCTACCGCACCGCGAAGAAGGCAAAGGAGGGCTAGGATGGCCGAGCGCATCTTCATCAAGGGCAACGAGGCCATCTCCCGGGGGGCCCTGGCCGCCGGGTGCCGCTGCTACTTCGGCTACCCCATCACCCCCCAGAACGACATTCCCGAATTCCTCTCCACCGCCATGTGCGAGGCCGGAGGGGAGTTCGTGCAGGCCGAGAGCGAGGTGGCCGCGGCCAACATGCTGCTGGGCGCCGCCGCCTGCGGCGTGCGAGCCATGACCTCCTCCTCCTCGCCCGGCGTGTCGCTGAAGCAGGAGGCCATATCCTACCTGGCCGGGTCCCAGCTGCCCGCGGTCATCGTCAACATGAACCGGGGCGGACCCGGGCTGGGCGACATCGGCCCCTCCCAGGGCGACTACTTCCAGTCGGTCAAGGGCGGCGGCCACGGCGACTACCGCACCCTGGTGCTGGCCCCGGCCACCTGCCAGGAAGCCTACGACCTGACCATCGACGCCTTCGATCTGGCTTTCAAGTACCGCAACCCGGTCATGATCCTGGGCGACGCCATCCTGGGCCAGATGAAGGAACCCATCACCCCCCGTGAGGACCGCGCCCCGGATCCGGACGAGGCCTCCGACTGGCGGCTGGACGGGGCCCAGGGCCGCGAGAAGCGGTTGCTGAAATCCCTCCACCTGGAAGAGGGCGCCCTGGCCGGGCACAACCGCGCCCTGGCCGCCAAATACGAGTCCATGGTCTCGGAAATCCGCTACGAGGAGTTCGAGACCGGGGACGCCGACCTGGTCATCTGCGCCTACGGCTCCATCGGCCGCATCGCCAAGAGCGCCGTGCGCGCCCTGCGGGCGGAGGGACACAAGGTGGGGCTGTTCCGGCCCATCACCCTCTACCCCTTCCCCACCGCCGTCCTGTCCAACCTGGCCGAGCAGGGCAAGCGGTTTTTGACCATCGAACACAACCTGGGCCAGATGGTTGAGGACGTCCGCCTGTCCGTGCTGCCCAAGTCGGACAGCGCCTTCTACGGCGTCATGCCCGGTGAACTGCCCACGCCGGACCAGTTCCTGGAGCCCATCCGCAACCATCTCGGTCAGGGAGCGTAGCCATGACAGAGAAGACCGTCTTTTCCCGGCCCGAATCGGTCATCGACCGGGCCACCCACTATTGCCCAGGCTGCCAGCACGGCGTCATACACCGCTTGGTGGGCGAGGTGCTGGACGAGATGAAGCTCACGGAGAAGACCATCCTGGCCAGCTCCATCGGCTGCTCCGTGTTCCTTTACAACTACCTGAACGTGGACGCCGTGGAGGCGCCCCACGGCCGCGCTCCCGCAGTGGCCACCGGAGTCAAGCGCGCCCGGCCGGACAACTTCGTGTTCGCCTACCAGGGCGACGGCGACCTGGCCTCCATCGGCCTGGCCGAGATCGTGCATGCGGCCAACCGGGGCGAGCGGCTGTCCATCGTCTTCGTCAACAACACGGTCTACGGCATGACTGGCGGCCAGATGGCCCCCACCACCCTGGCAGGGCAGAAGACCACCACCTGCACCGCGGGCCGCTGCCCATCCAGCCAGGGAGCGCCCCTGCGCATGGCCGAGATGCTGGCTCCCCTGGAGGGTGTGGTCTACTGCGCCCGCACCGCGGTGGATACGGTCAAGCACCTGACCCAGGCCAAAAAGGCCATCCGCAAGGCGTTCGAGGTACAGGCAAAAGGGCAGGGGTTCGGCTTTGTCGAGCTTCTGGCCACCTGCCCCACCAACTGGCGGATGACTCCAACCAAGGCCAACGAACGCATCGCCGAGGAGATGATTCCGGTCTTCCCCCTGGGCGTGTACAAGGACGAGAGCCAAACCCGGGAGGCCTGCTGATGTATCAGGACTGCATCATCGCCGGATTCGGCGGCCAGGGCGTCATGCTCATCGGCAACCTGCTGGCCTACGCCGGCATGCACGCCGGGCTCAACGTGACCTACATCCCGGTCTACGGGCCGGAAATGCGCGGCGGCACGGCCAATTGCACCGTGGTCATCGCGGACGAGGACATCGGTTCGCCCATCATCCTCTCGCCGGTGAGCTGCATCATCATGAACCGCCCCTCACTGGACAAGTTCCAGCCCCGGCTGCGGGACGGCGGGCTGGCGGTCATCAACTCCTCCCTGGTGGACATGGAGCTGGCCGACAGCCAGCGCATAAAGGCCCTGGGTGTGCCCGCCAACGAGATCGCCGATACCATCGGCAACACCCGCATGGCCAACATGGTGGCCCTGGGGGCCTACGTGGAGGCCACGGGCGTGCTGCCCCTGGACTCGGTGGTGGACTCGCTGGAGCACGTCATCTCCGCCCACTACTCCCATCTCATTCCCAAGAACGCCGAGGCGCTCAAGGCCGGGGCGGAACACGCCGCCAAGGTAGCCGCCTAGCCGGAAAGACCGCATCGCCCGCAACCGGGCGAACCGCCTTGCTTCACAGCGCCCCCTGGAACGGATGTTCCTGGGGGCGTATCCCTTTGGAATATCAGGGAAAAACGCAAGAATGGCTTGCGGGAAGGGGAGAGAGAAAATCGAAAGGACGTATCGCGGCAAGCCCTTCGCCAAGCCTGCGGGCAAAGGCCTCGGCCAACAGGCCGGAATCATTCGAGAAAGAAGGAATAAAAAGCCTTTGCCGAGGGCGAAGAGTGGATTCGCCCCTCTCCAGGGAGCGTCACGGCCCTCTCTCACTCGTCGAAAACAAGTCCTTGACCAATTGAAACCGGCAAAGCCGGGAAGCGGTCTGGCCGGACCGCCTACCCTTTGGCCTTGCCTTTCTTGCCGAAACCGTCCTTGACGATGGCGGCGATGTTCTTGCCGAGGTCGTGTACGACCTTTTCCTCCAGGGTGGCGGCCGCCTTCTCTTGCCCTTGCGAACGGAGAAAGTCCACGCTCTCCAACTGAAAGACGTAGTCCTCGATGGCCCCCACCACCCTGGCCATGCTCAGCCCGCCAAGCTGCGGCGAGACACGGGCCGTTTTCATCAAGCGATCCATTTCGTATACTCCCTGTCCAATCAAAATATGCCGTAGGTCGAATTTTTGCTTCATATCCAGATGGAATGCAAGTCAACCTGGATTAGCCATATGCACAGAGCTTGGCGTAGAGCCCTATTGAGACGACTCGAATACCAAAAAAGACTGGAATATCGCGAGGAATTATTTTCTAAAATTCGCTGGCTTGTACATATTTTAGATTGGAGGAAAAAGCGCTAATTTTGAGCCAAAATATGAAACCAGTAGTTCGGGTAATACATTCAAGCTAAGGAGGACGGGTAGCAGTGCACCGCACTTCCACTCCTGGTCTGTTTGGCTATCTATTCAAGTCAATTCAGGTGGCTTGATGCGATGCATTTCATGTCTCGAACAGTTCAAATCCAAGCACGGAATTTGAGATGTTCCGGCGGCCACCCGGGCACCCCTTCGTGACAATCCTCCACAGCGCCTAACCGATTTCAAAAAGAGGCAAATACTTATATAATTGATTAAACATGTAAAAATTACTCAAGCGAAGCATTCGGCATTTTTTATAAAAAGCCTAGACATAGGAAAAATACCCAAAAAAACAATCAAACTATGACTAAATTTTGTTATCAAATTTTTTAACATTACATTCCAAAATACGGTCTGGCATGGATTGAACATTTGCTGAATGAATCCAATTACAGTGAACCAAATAGCAAACCATACATGCTAACTCTTAGCTATCCTAACCGCACTACAAATACATGCGGAAAACAGGCCAAAAAACAGTTCGCATGCTCGCCACAACCGTGGGGCAATCGGATGTACATGATTTAATTAGGCAATCAAATTTCAACCTCATATAACCGACACTGCGTGGCATGATATGGATTAAAGATATCGCATCAGTATTCCCCTCATTTCCTGTTCCGATTTGCGGCAACTCGCGGGTTCGACGAGGCCATTGACCGGTTCACGCATTCCTTCGCATCTTCGTCATTTTTCATCATTTCGGGGTACTCTTTCTCGTTTCCTGCAGGAGGCCGTATTTCAAAGGCAGAAGTGTCTGCGCTGAAACACGCCATGCGCAAGGTGCTACATTTACGCCGATTTGGCACAAAGCCCGTTTTCCGTCCATTCTGTCTTGTTATTACACAAACAGCGCTCCTCCTTTGCCCTTGCCTCTTCACCAGCGCGGGCGCACAATGCATCCATGTTCGCCTACGCCGTCCCCCAACGACTCTGCGGCATCATCGGCCACCCCCTCGGGCACTCCCTCAGCCCCCTGCTGCACAACAAGGCCTTCGCCCTCCGTCAGCTCTCCTTCGTCTACATGGCCTGGCCGCTTGAACCAGAGAAGCTGGACGACTTCGTCACCGCCGTCCGCACACTGCCCATCACCGGCGTCAGCGTGACCATCCCCCACAAACAAGCCGTCATGGAACACCTCGACGGCATATCCAACCGCGCCCGGCGCGTCGGCGCGGTCAACACCCTGCATTGGCGCGACGACCGCCTCCTGGGCGAAAACACCGACGTCACCGGGTTCATGGACTCCATCCACCATCTGGAAACCCCGCAAACCGCCCTGGTCCTCGGCGCGGGCGGCGCGGCCAGAGCCGCCGTGGCCGGACTCCAGGAACTCGGCGTGCCCACCGTCCTCGTCTCCAACCGCACCGCCGAACGAGCCGAATCCATCAGCCGAGACCTCGGCTGCCGAACCGTCCCCTGGGACGACCGCCACACCACCGAGGCCACCCTCATCGTCAACGCCACCCCCCTGGGCATGACCGGCAAACACCTCGAGCTGTCACCCTACCCCGCCGACGCCTTCCACCCCGGCGTCACCGCCTGCGACCTCATCTACAACCCCGAACAAACCCGCTTCCTCCAGGACGCCCAAGCCGCCGGGGCCGAAACCGTCGGCGGACTTGAAATGTTCATCCGGCAAGCCGCCGAACAATTCCACCTCTGGACCACCGACCACATGGACCTCGAACACGCCCGCATCGTCGTCCGGGCCGCCCTGGAAAGCTGAGAAAAGACAGGGAAAAGCAAGAGGCCCCCGCATGTGGCCAGGAGATGGCAGTGCCCGGTTCCAATCTCCAGGTCCCCTCGAATCGCGCTCGTCCGGCCTCATGGCCGGATTTCCCGACCAAAACCCATCCGTACGATGCAGCGGCGGGGGGACTTCCCTCGCTTGCCGTGCGTGGTCATTGCGCGGGAAACACTCCGGCGAAGCTGTGGATGCGTGAACTGCTTCCCTTGCGCCATAGGATGCGGCCGTTTGGCCACTCGCGTGTAAAAGGCGGCATCGAGCCGCGATCCCCCGGCCGTATCGGCCCCGCTCCAAGGCCGAAGGGACCACGCGGTACAGGTTTGGGCCGGCAGAGCATTCGTCCTCCTATCCCGCCTTCTCCGTTCTTCCCGGTTCCATGCCGCGTTCAGGTGTGGTATTCGGGGTGCCTGAAAGGTTGAAGGATTCGCCATGCGTCGCCTCGTTTTTCTACTTCTCGTCCTGTTGCCGGTGCTGGCCGGTTGTTCGCGCATGTCCGTGGGACATATGCAGATGAACCCCTGGGTCATGGGACAGCAGCAGGAGGTTACGCTGAAGTACTGGCGGTTCGAGTATCGCATGGAGCCCAGAACCAACGGCGTGGACGGTTATCTGGTCACCGGCCGGGCCTATCCCGCGAAAGACGCGCTGCCCGGATGGGCGGACTGGATAGACGATCTGTGGCTGGGGGCCTACGTGGCCGATGCCGGCGGCGAGGTGCTGGCCCGCGACAGGCGGACCTACCTGCCCGGTCCGCTGGCCCTGGAGAAAGGGCTGCCGTTTTCCTTCGAGATGGACCCCGCTGACAGTGAACGCCCCCTGCGCATCACCTTCGGCTACCGCATGACCCTGGCCGACGGGCCGCCGGACGAAGCCGGGGCCAAGGTGGAGGACCGACGCCTGTTCTTCGGCAGCGAGACCGCTCTCTCATCCTACTGAACCCTGTTTTTCAGGAGATACCCCCATGGAAAAGACCTCCCTCGGCGCCTCGCCGCTGATTCTCCCCATGCCCGCGCTGCTGGTTGGCGCGCTGGTGGACGGCAAGCCCAACTTCATGGTGGCCGCCTGGGCCCAGGTGGCCTGCTCCAAGCCGCCCATGCTCTCGGTGGCCGTGCGCGAGGAGCGCCACACCATGCGCGGCATCCGCGAGAACGGCCAGTTTTCCCTGAACGTGCCCTCCACCGCCCTGGTGGAGGAGGCGGACGCCTGCGGCGTGGCCACCGGCGCCAAGACGGACAAGTCGGAGTTCTTCACCTCCGGCTACTCCGAGCTGGCCCCCAAGGCCCCCCTGGCCATGGAGTGCCCCATCAACGTTGCCCTGCACGTGGAGAAGTTCGTGGAGCTGGGCTCGCACACGCTGGTCATCGGCAATGTGAAGGAGACCCTGGCTTCCTCGTCAATCCTCAAGGACGGGCTGCCCGACCCGGTGCTGGCCGACCCGCTGGTCTACCTGACCGGCGTGGCCAAGAGCTACGCCCGGGTGGGCGACATCGTGGGCGGGGCCTTCAAGGTGGGCCGCAAGCGGTTGGACTAGCCTATCCGAAGCGGCCGCACCCCTGGTTCCCCCGGGAATGTTTCGGGCTTCCCCCGGCCCGCAACCAAATCGTAGGAGCATCGTCACACACGGCTGACGTCCCGTAACGACCATCCCCCCGCACGGCGGGTACAAGGGCGGGCGTACGTCAATCGGCGCGAACAAGAAGCGCCGCGCGGGATGAGCAGCCATGAAGCAGCCGAACGAACGCCGAATACTCCGGGCACCGGCCCGGAACGCGCCCAAGCGGCGGGTGCTCCCCACACACCACGGGAGCCCCGCCGCTTCGTTTTTGCACTCTCCTACAAGCGAGGTTGGCGGATGAAGGTCGATCCCCACGTCCATTCCAGGTTCTCCACCAGGCCCTCCCAGTGGATTCTGCAAAAACTCAACTGCCCGGAAAGCTTCACCGACCCCATGAAGCTCTACCGCACAGCCAAGCGGCTGGGCATGGACCTAGTCACCATCTCCGACCACAACACCATCAACGGGGCATTGGAGATCGCCCATCTGGACGACGCCTTCATCTCCGTGGAAATCACCACCTACTTCCCCGAGGACGGCTGCAAGGCGCACGTCCTGGCCCTGGACATCGACGAGGACCAGTTCCGCGACATCCAGGCCGCGCGGGAGAACATCTTCGACCTTGTACCCTGCCTGCGCGAGCGCAACATCACCCACATCTGCGCCCACCCCCTCTTCGGAGTCAACGACCGCCTCACCGAGGACCACGTGGAACGGCTGCTGCTGCTCTTCAAGAACCTCGAGGTCAACGGCGCGCGGGACAACGCCCCCAACGAGGTGCTCAAGGGGCTGGCCGCCATGCTCACCCCGGAGATCATCGACCAGCTGACGGACAAGTGGAACCTGGAGCCGGGCTATCCCGAGCCGTGGAAGAAGAACATCACCGGCGGCTCGGACGACCACTCCGCCCTGAACATCGCCCGCATCCACACCGAGGTGCCGGGCGCGGCCAGCCTGCGCGAATTCCTGGACGGCATCGAGCGGGGGAACTGCCGCCCCCTGGGCGAACCGGCCATCCCCGAGACCATGGCCCACAACCTCTACGCCATCGCCTACCAGTACTACAAAAACCGCTTCGGCCTGGAGAAATACGTCAACAAGGACATCTTCCTGCGGGTGGTGGACCGCTTTCTGGGCGCGGAGGAGACGCCCGCCCGCAAGTCCAGCCTCATCGACCGGTTCCAGGCCCACTGGTCCACCCGCCGCTACCTCAAGGGCGCGGGGTCCTCGGCCAAGGTGCAGGACATCTGCCGCCGCGAGGCCGCCCGGCTCATCCACGACGACGACAAATTGCGGGAAATCTCCAAGGGGGCCTCACTGCCCCGGGCCAAGGGCAAGCTCTGGTACCGCTTCACCGAGGGGGCCTCAAACAAGGTCCTCAGGCATTTCGCCAACACCATCCTGGGCCAGGCCTCCGGCGGCAACGTCTTCGACATCTTCCAGACCCTCGGCTCGGCCGGGGCGCTCTACACCCTGCTGGCCCCCTACTTCGTCTCCTACACCCTCTACGCCCAGGACCGCCGTTTCGCCCGGGCGGTTCAAGACCGCCTCTCCGGCAAGCCGCCGCGCCAGCGCCAGCCCAGGGTGGGCCACTTCACCGACACCTTCTACGAGGTCAACGGCGTGGCCAAGACCCTGCAACGCTCCGTGGACCTGGCCCAGCGCACCGGCAAGGACCTGACCATGATCACCTGCAACCCCTCGCCGGAATACGACACCCGGCGGCCCGGCGTGCGGAACTTCCAGCCCATCGGCGTCTACGACCTGCCCGAGTATCCGCAGCTGCAGATCTTCTACCCACCCGTGCTGGACATGCTGCGCTTCGCCGGAAACAGCGACTTCACCCACATCCACTCGGCCACGCCCGGGCCCATCGGCCTCACCGCCCTGCTCATCGCCAAACTCTTCAAGTTACCCATCTACGGCACCTACCACACCCAAATCCCCCAGTACGCCCGCAAACTCACCGGCGACTCCGGCATGGAGGACCTCACCTGGCGCTTCACCATCTGGTACTACTCCCAGATGGAGCGGGTCTACGCGCCCTCCAGGGCCACCGCGCGCGAACTGGAGGAACGCGGCCTGGCCCCGCACCGCATCCTCGTCTACCCGCGCGGCGTGGACACCGACCTCTACACCCCGGCCAAGCGCAACGGCTTCCTCAAAAAGCTGGGCGTGGAAAGCGGCGTTTCCTTCCTCTACGTGGGCCGTGTGTCCAAGGAAAAGAACCTCCACCTCCTTTCCAGCGCCTACAAGCGCCTCCTGGCCAGCGCGCCCGAGGCCAACCTGGTCATCGTGGGCGACGGCCCCTACCTGGAAGAGATGCAACGCGACCTGGCGGACACTCCAACCCGCTTCACCGGCTGCCTGGACGGCGAGGACCTGGCCGCCTGCTACGCTTCGGCCGACGCCTTTGTCTTCCCATCGACCACCGACACCTTCGGCAACGTGGTCCTGGAAGCCCAGGCCTCAGGCCTGCCCGTCATCGTCACCGACTCCGGCGGCCCCATGGAGAACATGCTCCCGGGCGAAACCGGCCTCGTCACCCGCGCCGACGACCTCGACGCTCTCGTGGCGGCCATGCACACCATGGCCACCCAAACCGAAACACGCCGAAACATGGGCCGCAACGCCCGCCACGCCATGAACGGACGCTCCTTCGAAAAAGCCTTCAACCAAACCTGGGACTTCTACAAAAAAGCCGGCTGACAGTTTCATATACCTCCTCCATCCACCTCCCGAGCGCGTGGCCGGGCGGCGATATCTCCGCCCGGCCACGCATATCTTTATGGAAGGAGAAGAGAAAGGGAGGGAAGGGAAGATTTCGCCCTGCGGGCGACCAGGGGGCGCGCAGCCCCCTGGACCCTGCGGCAAACTACCCTTGCATGTGTGTTCGCGGGATGGCGCTCGGTTGGACGCGGATAGGGGGCACTCCGGCGTACCCGCCATTGCGGGGCTATCTCAGTTGGTAAAACCTGGCCCATTCGTTTAGCTAGCCATGCGTTGGACGCGGGATTGGATTGCTATTTCTACTAAGCGTTTCGCCCTGCGGGCGACCAGGGGGCTGCGCGCCCCCTGGACCCTGCGGCAAACTACCTTTGCATGTGTGTTCGCGGGATGGCGCTCGGTTGGACGCGGATAGGGGGCACTCCGGCGTACCCGTGATTGCTGGGCTGTCTCGCCCGGTAAAACCCCGCCCTGACCGTCTGGCCTCGGATGCGTTGGACAAGGGGATGCGTCCTTCGGGCTACCAGCGCGGTAAAAGCATTTCGCCTCCGGCGGCCAAGCGTAAAGCTCGGTCTTGGGCTGTGGTGCTTGCGGCCACCATCCATCCACGCCTCGCCTGCAACCTCTAATCCCTGTTCAGCCAATACCGGTTTCACGAGAGATCCGGGATTGGCAAGTTTTCTTGTTTTTTGGTGATTGATCGAATTCACTGAACGGTGTTTACAACCTTGTGGGTGTTCCGTATGGGATGCTGATGAAGACCACGAAGAGGCGCATGCGGGATCGGGAGCGGATGAGGCGGAAAATCCTGGACGCTGCCTTGGCGTTGTTCGCCAAGGGGGGGATGAAGGCCCTGTCCATGCGCGGCATCGCCACGCGCATCGAGTACAGTCCGGGGACGATCTACAGGTATTTCGAGGACAAGTCCGCCATCGTGCGGGAGTTGTGCCTGCAGGGCTTTGAATTGTTCTATGAATCGGTGATGGCTCCGGTGGACCGGGGTGAATTCGACGGCATGGGGTGGGAGGCCAGGTGGCACCTGCAGGGCGAGGCGTATCTGCGGTTCGCCCGGCAATACCCGGACTACTACCACCTCATGTTCAACACGCCGGGAGTGCCCTGGATCGAGGACCCGGAATTGCCGCCCATGCGGGCATTCAACCGTCTGGTGGAGGATGTGGAGCGATCCATGGCCGAGGGCGGCCTGCCCCGCAGCGATGCCCGCACCACGGCCATCTCCATGTGGTCCGGCCTGCACGGCCTGGCCTCGCTGCGCATGAACGACAACCTGCGCATGGTGGAGCCGGATGAGGTGCCGGACTTGGTGCGCGGCGTCATCGACTACCTCATCGGCGTGGAGGCCTGATGCGGAGGACGAGGAACCTTGTTCCGGCCGCGCTGCTGTGCGCGGTCTGCCTGGCGCTGTTCGCGGGCGGCGACGCCCTGGCGCGCGAACAGGCGCTACCCTCGTGGGTGGAGGGTGAGACCTTCTCGCCCCGTCCGGCAATGCGCCGCACCAGCCTGACCGGCTACACCCGCGCCCGCCGCGTCATGGACCTGACCAGCGAGGAGCAGGGCAGGGTGGCCGAGGTGACTGCCGACGTGGGCGAGGCCCTGCCCGAGGGAGGCGTGTTCGCCCGGCTGGACACCACCTTCATCAAGATTTCCCTGCGCCGCAACCTCGCGGAGCAAAAACGCGTGCAATCCAACCTGGAGTACCTCCGCAAGGAGGTGGCCCGCTATTCCGATCTGGTGCGGAAGGACCTCTCCGACCAGTCAAACCTGGACAGGCTGCATTCCGAGGCCTCGCAGGCCGAATACAACCTGCAGTCCCTGCGCCAGGACGAGGCCGAGCTGCGGGAGCGGCTGGAACGCTCCGTAGTGCGGGGGCACGAGGGCTGGAAGGTGGTCATGCGCGGCGTGGAGCCGGGCACCTGGGTGCGGACCGGCGATGTTCTTGGCCGCGCCGGGGACTACTCCACCCTGCTGGTGCCCTACGCCCTGTCCCCCCGCGAGTACCAGCGCCTCATGGGCATGGATTCAGCGCCCGGGCTGTATTTTCCCGACCTGGGCGAGGACGGGCTGCGGATCCAGTCCCGCATTGAGCGCGTTTCCCCGGAATTCGACCCCGAGACCCGCAAGATCAACGTAGATCTGGCCGTTTCGGGCTTGCCGCGCATGCGCGGAGGGCTGCGGGCCGAGTTGGAGCTGGAAATGCCCGACCCATCCGGCACCATGCTGGTCCCGGCCGCCTCGGTCGTGGAGCGCTACGAGGAGCATTGGCTGCTGGGCGCGGACGGCCGGCGGGTGCAGGTTTTCCTGCTCGGCCCCGGGCCTGACCGCACCGTGCGCGTGCGGACCGAGAACGGCGGCCGCCTGACGCCGGACAGGTCGTTCCAGGTCCATCCGGAGTTCTAGGCCGTGGCCTTCTTCCGCTTCTTCCTCCGCCAGGTCGTCCTGGTGAACCTGCTCTTCGTGCTGTGCATCATCGTGGGGGGCATCGCCCTCTTCGACCTGCCCGTGGAGCGCTATCCCAATGTTTCCATGGGCAAGGTGCAGATCACCACCATCCTGCCCGGCGCCTCGCCCGACGACATTGAATCCCTGGTCACGCGGGAAATCGAGGAATCGCTGGAGGACCTGGAGCAGGTGGAGTTCATCCAGTCCGTCTCCCACCGCGAACGCTCCATGGTCACGGTGAAGTTCATCGACGATTCGGACTACCAGGCGCTGTACGACGAGTTGCGCCTGAAGGTCCTGTCCAACATGAACGAGTTGCCCGACGGCATCGACCCGCCCACCTTCACCTACGTGGACGTCTCGGAGTGGCTGCCCGTGGTGGTGGTCAACCTGGTGGGTGACCGCTCCAACCGGGCGCTGTCCCTCATGGCCGAGGAGATGAAGCTGGAGCTTCGCCGCATCCCCGGCGTGGAGGAAGTGGAAATCCAGGGCGACTACACCCGCGAGTTCCACGTCACCCTGGACCCGCGCAGGCTGGACAAGTTCGGCGTGACCTTCGACGAGGTGGCCGGGGCGCTGGAGGCGGCCAACCTCTCGGTGCCCGCGGGCGACTACGAGAACGATGGCGGGCAGTTCGTGGTGCGGGTGGACGAGCGCTTCCGCTCCCGCTCAGAAGTGGCCGGGACCGTCATCCGCCGCGACGGAGACGGCTCCTTCCTCACCGTGGGCGACGTCATGGCCGACGCCCGCATGGACTACCGGGAGCCCTTCGTGGTCACTTCGGTCAACGGCCGCGACGCGGTGCGGATGACCGTCAAAAAGACCAGGGACGGCAACGCCCTGGACATCGTGCCCAAGGTGGAGGAGGTGGTGGAGCGCTTCCGGCCGGGCCTGGAGGGGGAAGGCGTGGACGTGGTCCTCACCCGCGACCAGCGGGTGCAGATAGACGACGCCGTGTCCACCCTGGGCAACAATCTGCTGCTGGGCATCCTGCTCGTCTTTCTCCTCATCTTCGCCTTCATGGGGCTGCGCAACGCCATCCTCACCGTGGTGGGCATCCCCTTCGCCTTCCTGGTGACCATGATCTTCATGTGGCTGGGCGGCTTCTCCCTCAACGAGATCACCCTTTTCTCCTTCGTCCTGGTCACGGGCATCATCGTGGACGACGCCATCGTGGTCATCGAGAACATCTACCGCCACCTGCAGGAGGGCCTGTCCCTGCGCAAGGCTGCGGTGCGCGGTGCCTCCGAGGTGGCCGCTCCGGTTCTGGCGGCCACATCCACCACCGTGGCCGCCTTCATGCCCATGCTCATGATGAGCGGTTCCACCGGGGAGTTCTTCGCCCAGATCCCCATAGCCGTCTCCGTGGCCATCGCCGCCTCCCTCTTCGAGTGCCTCATCGTGCTGCCACCGCACTTTGTGGACTGGCCCGGGGCCAAGTGGGCCCAGCGCGAGGCGGAGCAGCACTCCGGGGAGAAACGGCGCTGGATCATGCGCGTTCTCTCCCGCGCCACGGACCGCATCACCGCCTTCGTCACCCGCTTCCGCTTCACTTCCCTGGGGGTTGTCCTGGTGGCCTTCGTGGTGGCCATGGCCATGCTGGTACTGTCCATCACCGGCAAGGCGTCCTTCGTGCGCATCGAGTTCTTCCCGGAGGAGTACTACGTCTACTTCGTGGACGTGGAAGGACCCACCACCGCCTCCACCGAACAGACATCGGCCAAGCTCAAGCGGCTCTCCCGCGAAATCATGGAGGGGGACAAGGGGAGCGCCTGGGTCTCCGCCACCGCCCTGGCGGGCTTTTACACCGACGAGGACTACGAACAGGTATTCGGCTCCAACCTCGGCCACATCGCGGTGGAACTGCCCCGCAAGGCCCAGTGGCGCTTTCCGGACAATCCGGAAAACGACGTGGGCCGCCACCTGGACTACATGCGCGACAAGCTCGCCCCGCTGCAACAAGGCGGGTGGGACATCCGCGTGCGTCCGGAACCCGCCGGACCGCCCACGGGCAAGGACGTGACCATCCGCGTGGTGGGTCCCAACCCGGACAACGTGGACGCCCTGACCAATGAGATGAAACGCTTCCTGCGTGAGGCGGACTTCAACCAGTACATGGTGGACCTGACCGACAACCGGGGACAGCCCACCCGGGTACTGCGCTTCCGCGTGGACGAGCGGCGGGCCAGGGAGTACGGCCTGACCACCGGCCGGGTGGCCACGCTGGCCGGGTCAATCCTGGACGGGAGGTTCGTGGGCGAGTTCCGGGCCGAGGACGAGGACGTGGACCTGCGCCTCAAGGTGGACGAGCGCTTCCTGCCCCAGCCCCAGCGCGCCCTGGACATCCCCCTGGTGCAGCACCCCTCGGGGCCGGTGCGCCTGGGCGACGTGGCCGAGTTGGCGACATACGAGGAGCCCAACAAGCTCAACCGCTACCAGAACAACCGGGCCATCACCATCTCCGCCAACCTGGCGGAGGGCTCGCCCGTGTCCACGCCGGAAATCGTCAACGCCTGCCGGGAGCACTTCCAGAGCATAAAACAGGACTACTCCGGGGCGGAACTCTCCTTCGCCGGCGAATTCGAGTCCACCCAGCGCTCTTTCACCTCGCTTTTCTACGCCTTCGGCGTGGCCATCCTGACCATCTACCTCATCCTGGCCACCCAGTTCCGCTCCTACCTGCAGCCGGCAATTATCCTCTCGGCCGTGGTCTTCTCCCTCATCGGCGTGGTCTTCGGCAAATTCCTCACTCAGGGCCTCTTCACCGTGAACTCCTTCATCGCCACCGTGGGCGTCACCGGCGTGGTGGTCAACGACTCCCTGGTGCTGGTGGACTTCATCAACCGGGGCTACCGCTCCGGCCTCTCCCGCAAGGAAGCCATCCGCGAAGGCATCCGCGTGCGGCTGCGGCCCATCCTGCTGACCACCCTGACCACCTCCCTGGGCCTGCTGCCCATGGCCATCGGCATCCCCACCTACTCCACCACCTGGGGCACAATGGCCTCCACCTTCGTCACCGGCCTCTTCACCGCCACCTTCCTGACCCTCTTCATCGTGCCCATCGAATGGGACCTCCTCATCGGCCTGGCCGAACGCTTCGGCTCCAAGACCAGAGGGGAGGAGCACGGCGACGAAACGTGAAACCGGCGGTGAACGGGCCGTACCCGTCCACCGCCGGTTTCCCCGTTTCGCTGGAGGAGCGCCGTGGTGCCGCTCCAACCATTCCCCCTACGCCTCGAACAGCAGGCGGTCCTCACAGGGTTCGTTGTCTTCGAGGGCGTCGAGGATTTCGTCCACGGTCTCTTCGGAGTCCACGGTCTTGTACCACCAGTTGTTGGGCTGGACGACCATGACGGGGCCGTCGTCGCACTGCTTCATGCAGCCGGTGGTGGTGAGCAGGGCGTCGATGCCCCGGTCGAGGATTTCGGTTTCGATGTACTGGGCCAGGTCCACGGCGTCCTTTTTGTGGCAGACGCCTTTGGGTTCCCCTTTGGCGCGGAAGGAATTGCAGAGGAGGATGTGGTAGGTGGGCTTGGTGGCCATGGGCGCTCCTTATTTGGCTGGGTGTGAGGGTGGATGACGCGGGTCAGCGCATGGATTTGGGCAGTTTGCCCGCGTTGGGCGTAACGCCGAATACGCGGGCGGCGGCGGATTCGATGGGTCCGGGGGCGACCAGGACGGGCACGCCGTTGCGGCCCAGCACGCGGGCGGGGTTTTCCCCGGCCGAGGCCACCACCACGGCGCGGCAGTCGGCCAGGGTTTCGGCCAGGGTCTGCCAGCGCCGGTCGCCTCCGCCCCGGGGCGGGGCGGTCCGTTTTTCCCGCAGGGTGATCATGTTCTCCACCAGTTCGTAGATGAGCAGGTGCTCGGCCTGCCCCAGGTGGGTGTCCACGGCCGAGGCGTCGGAGGAGGCCACGGCCAGGTGGGGTTTGGAGGCGTCGTAGAGGGTGGACTCGTCCGGGGCCAGGGGTTCCCGGCCGCTGTCGTGGGAGAAGTCCGGCTCCATGAGGTCGATGTGCCGCGCGGCCTCGGCCTTGGCCGTTTCCAGGGCTTCGGGGCCTGGATCGGCCTCGCCCTCGCCGGAGCGCGCCGGGTGGACGGCCATGGCGCTGGCCCCGCCCTCGGCGGCCCAGGCGGCCACTTCCCCGGCCTCGTCCTCGTTGACGCCCTTGGCCAGCACCATGTCCACCTTCACTGCGATGCCCGCCCCTGTCAGGGCGGCCAGGGCCTCGTCCTGGGCCCGAAGCAGCAGGGGGCAGGCCTCGTCCAGGTGCAGGTTGCGCTTGGCTGGGCGAATCCAGTTGTGGAAGGCGCGGCAGGTCTCGGCGCGGCGGGTGGACACGGCCAGCCCCACCTGGCTCACCCCGGCGCTGGCCAGGTCCGTCGCCAGTTCGGCCGCGCCCAGGCCGCAGGTGAAGAGGGACACGGGCACGTCCGGATAGATGGCGCACAGGGCGCGCACGGTGTCCAGGGTGCGCTGCGGGTCGGCCAGGGGGTCGCCGGGTCCCACCAGGGAGAACACCGAGGGCGGGGCCCCCATGTTCACCGAGGCCTCGGCCAGGGCCACGGCCTGGCTTGGGGAGGCGGCCTCGCCGTCCGGCTCGTCCCGGGCCGCGTAGCGTGGCCCGGCCAGGGCGCGGACTCCCACGGGCAGCCGCAGGGGCCTGCGGGAGCAAGGCTTGGCGGTGGCGCACTGGTGGCGGGTGTCGGGCATGGTTCTTCCTTTGGCGCGGGTGGTTTGCCTGGAAGGAGGGGGACGGCCCCGGCGCGGGGCCGTCCCGTTGGATGGCGTCAGTAGACCAGTTCGAAGGACTCCTCGGTGGAATCGCGGTCCATGCGGTCCAGCAGGGCGTTCAGGATCTGCTCCAGCAGCCGGATGCCGCCCTTGTAGCCCGCGGTGGGGAAGTACTGGTGGCCCTGGCGGTCCAGGATGGGGAAGCCGTGGCGCACCAGCGGAGTGTCCTCGTCGCGGGCGATGTACTTGCAGTAGGTGTTGCCCAGGACCAGATCCACGGGCTCGGCCTTCATCCACTGGTGCAGGTGGAAGAGGTCGCCGCCGGCCTTGACGTTGTAGGGCGCGTGCATGTCCGTGGCCTCCATGATCTCGTCGATGCGCTTCTGGAAGCGCTTGCCCGGCGTGCCGGTGACGATGTGCACGGGCAGCATGTCCACGGAGCGCATGAACTCCACCAGGGAGATGACCTGGTCCGGGTCCCCGGCGATGGCCACCTTCTTGTGGAAGAAGTACTGGTGCATGTCGGAGATGAGGTCCACCAGCTGGCCGCGCTCGAAGTCGATCTCTCCGGGAACGTTGGCCCCGGCTATCTGGCGCAGGGCGTCGATGAAGCGGTCGGTGGCGGCCAAGCCGATGGGCAGGTCCAGCACCTTGCAGGGCACCTTGTACTCGCTGTCCAGGTAGCGGGCCGCTTCGGCCGATGCCCATTCGCCCAGGGCCAGGGTTCCGGCGGAGTCGGCCGTGGAGGCCAGCTCGTCCACTGTGACCCCGGCGTTGGGGAAGACGTCGTATTCCCCGGTGAGGGGGCCGTTGAGCACCCCGGAGGTGTCCGGGAAGAGGATGTGCTTCACGCCCATCAGCCCGGCCAGCCGCTTCAGCTCGGCCATGTCCGAGGGCTCCACGAAGCCGGGGATGATGTTGATCTTGCCGTTCTTCTGTCCGGTGCGCTTGGCCAGGCACTTGACCATGCCCTTGACCATGTTGGCGTAGCCGGTGACGTGCGAGCCCGCGTAGGACGGGGTGGGCGCGCCGATGACGGTCTTGCCCTCTGGGATCTTGCCGTCGCTGCGGGCCTTGTCAACGATCTGGTAGATGTCGTCGCCGATGGTCTCCGACAGGCAGGTAGTGTGCACCGCGATGACGTCGGGCTCATAGACGCTGAAGATGTTGACGATGGCCTGCAGGAGGTTGGCCTGGCCGCCGAACACGCTGGCTCCCTCGGTAAAGGAGGAGGTGGAGGCGACCACGGGCTCCTTGTAGTGCCTCGTCAGGGTGGAGCGGTGGTAGGCGCAGCAACCCTGGGAGCCGTGGGAGTGGGGCAGGCAGCCCTTGATGCCGAAGGCGGCGTACATGGCCCCGATGGGCTGGCACGTCTTGGCCGGGTTGATGGTCAGCGCCTTGCGCTCGATGAATTCCTCGGGTGTATGTCTGAGCAGGGTCATGTCGTCGCTCCAGCCGGTTATTCCCAGACGTAGGAACCGGTCAGTTCGGGGTTTTCTTCCCAAGGGGCCTTCATGAAGGACCAGACCTTGGAGTTCACCAGGCGATCAATCTCGTGGTAGAAGTTCACCGCGCCCTCGAACCCGGCGTAGGGGCCGCCGGAGTCGTAGGAGTGCAGCTGCTTCATGGGCACGCCCATCTTCTGGATGGAGAACTTTTCCTTGATGCCGGCGCAGAAGAGATCCGGCTTGTAGATCTCCACCAGCCGTTCGGCCTCGTGCTGGTTGAGGTCGTCCACAGCCAGGGTGTCCTTCTCCATGTCGGCCATCATGCCCTCGTATTCCCTGAAGAACTCGCCGCTTTTCTCCAGCTCGGCCATTTCCTCGGGCGACTTGCGCGGCTGGAAGCGGTGCTCGTCCGGGCAGACCTCCAGCTCCTCGATGTTGCGCGAGTCGGCGTCGATCTTAATGTCCGGGATGACGCGGCGGCCCTCGTAGTCGTCGCGGTGGGCGAACTCGTACCCCGCGGCCTGGGTCTTCATGCCGATCTCTGCGAACAGCTCCTGGTAGTGGTGGGCCCGCGAGCCGCCCACGAAGAGCATGGCCGTCTTACCCTCGGTGCGGGGTCGCACCTCGTCGCGAGCCTTCTCCACGGCGGCCATCTCCTCGGCGATGACCTCCTCGACGCGGTCCTTCAGCTTCTTGTCGCCGAAGTACTCGGCGATTTTGCGCAGGGACTTGGCCGTGGCCTCGGCCCCAATGAAGTTCACCTTGATCCAGGGGATGCCGTACTTCTCCTCCATCATCTCGGCCACGTAGTTGATGGAGCGGTGGCACATGATGGCGTTGAGGTCGGCGGTGTGAGCCCGGGCGAACTGCTCGTAGGTGGAGTTGCCGGAGAAGGTGGAGACCAGGGTGATGCCGCATCGCTCCATGATGTCCTCGATGACGAAGGCATCGCCGCCTATGTTGTACTCGCCCAGGAGATTGATGCGGTATTCGCCCTCCACGCCCTTGTCCTGCTCGCCCACGACGTGGGTGAAGATCTGGTTGTTGGCGATATGGTGGCCCGCGGACTGGGAGACGCCCTTGTACCCCTCGCAGGAGAAGGCGAAGACGTTCACCGGGTTGTCCGGGTTCTGCTCATTGAGTTTCTTCTTCATCTCCCGAGCCACGGAGTGCACGTCGTCGCCGATAAGGCCCACCGGGCAGGTGGAAAAGACGGCGATGGCCTTGGGATGGAAGGCGTCGTAAGCCTCCTGGATGGCCTGGGCCAGCTTCTTCTCCCCGCCGAAAACGATGTCGTTCTCGTTCATGTCGGTGGAGAAGCTGTAGGTCATGTAGTTCTCTTTCTCGTCGCCCGTGGCGTCGGTCTGGTTGCGGCGGGTGAGCCAGGAGTAGAAACCGCAGCCGATGGGGCCGTGGGTGATGTTGACGATGTCACGGGTGGGCCCGAGGATGACGCCCTTGCAGCCGGCGTAGGTGCAGCCCCGCATGGTGATGATGCCGGGGATGGTGCGCACGTTGGCCGAGATCTCTGGCGGGGTCCTGCCCTGGCCCTCGTTGATCATGATCTGCTTGGCGCGCTTGCGGGCGACCTTGGGCGGGTACTTCTTGAGAAGCTCCTGCTTCACGTCGGTGGGGTCTATGGAGACCGCCTTCTTCTTCTTGACTGCCATGAGTGGCTCCCTCGCGAGGATCGCGGTTGCTTACTGGATGGATTTGGTCCCGGTCTCGCCGGTGCGCACGCGCGCGGCGTCGGGGATGTCCATGACGAAGACCTTGCCGTCACCGGGCCGTCCGGTCCTGTTGGTCTCGATGATGGTCTCCACCACGTCGCCGACCTCGTCGTCGGCCACCACCACGGTGACCATGCGCTTGGGGTAGAGGCGGCCCTTCTCGCCAAGCATCTCGGCGGCCTCCTCGATGCCGGACTCGGCACCCTCCAGCAGCTGGCTGTTGACCAGGCCCTTGCCCCGGCCCTGGCACTCCTGGGCGAAGAAGGCGTCCACGCCCGCTTCGGTCAGGGCCTTCTTGGTGCGGTTCATCCTGTCCATGCGGATGACGGCGATGATTTCCTTCATCAGGCCACCTCCGCCGGCTCCGCGCCTTCCCGCACGCCGGAGGAAATGGTGTACATCTCCTCCACCGGGGCCACGAAGATCTTGCCGTCGCCGAAGGCGCCCTTGTCGCCGGAGCGGGCCGTTTCCATGATGGTCTTGATGACGAAGTCGCGGTCCTTCTCCTGGCCCACGATCATGAGCATGACCTTTGGGATCTCGTCGTAGGTGACTTCGCCGATCTTGATGCCGCGCTGCTTGCCGCGCCCGGCCACGGAGAACTTGGTCACGGCGGGATAGCCCGCGTCCATAAGGGCGGCCAGCACGTCGTCCGCTTTTTCTGGGCGCACGATGGCCCGGATCATGTTCAGCATGGGTTTATCTCCTTGGTGGCTTCGGGGTTAGTTGGCGATGCCGTATTCGATGAGAAGCTGCTCCAGTTCCTCGATGGGCAGCGGCGTGGGCACGATGAAGTTGTCGTTCTCATCGATCTTGCGGGCCAGGGTCCGGTATTCTTCGGCCTGGGGATGATCGGGGGAGAAATCGATGACCGTCTTGCGGTTGATCTCGGCGCGCTGCACCTGGTTGTCGCGCGGCACGAAGTGGATCATCCTGGTGCCCAGGCGGCGGGCCAGCTCGGCGATCATGGGCTCCTCGTTGTCCACATTGCGGGAGTTGCAGATGAGGCCGCCCAGCCGCACGCCGCCCGCGTCGGCGTATTTGACGATGCCCTTGCAGATGTTGTTGGCCGCGTACATGGCCATCATCTCGCCGGAAACCACGATGTAGATCTCCTGGGCCTTGCCCTCGCGGATGGGCATGGCGAATCCGCCGCAGACAACGTCGCCGAGGACGTCGTAGAAAACGTAGTCCAGCTCCTTGTCGTCCTTGTAGGCGCCCAGCTGCTCGAGCAGGTTGATGGAGGTGATTATGCCGCGCCCGGCGCAGCCCACGCCCGGCTCGGGGCCGCCGGACTCCACGCAGGTGGCGTTGCCGTAGCCCGGGATGCACACGTCCTCCAGCTCCACGTCCTCGCCCTCCTCGCGCAGGGTGTCGAGCACGGTGTTCTGGCTCATCCCGCCCAGCAACAGCCGGGTGGAGTCGGCCTTGGGATCGCAGCCCACGACCATGACGTTCTTCTTCATCTCGGCCAGGCCGGCCACGGTGTTCTGCGTGGTTGTGGACTTGCCGATGCCGCCCTTTCCGTAAATCGCTACCTTTCGCATGGTGTCCCTCCATTGGGTTTGGTGGCTTGCAATCCGGCGCGACGTCCGCGCCCTGGACATGACTTGGGCAAGGTGCGTGCCAGAACCACAGATCCAGTCTAACAATTTGAAATTGCTCGAAATGGGCGCATGGCACGCATGGCGCGGCAAGGGTGGCGGCTACACTTGTGAAAGGTCCGGGCCTACATTTTCGTAGCTTGTGTGCGTTGCGGCGGGCCAAAGCCCCCGGAATCCGGCGCGGGCCCGGATTTTGCTGCCTTCCCCGGCGACAAGCCTGGAAAAGGAGGGCCAACGGCATGCTCATCGACACCACCCTGCGCGAGGGGGAACAGCGATACGGGGTCTACTTTGACGCGGAGGCCAAGCTGGCGCTTCTGGACAGCCTGCTGGCCGCTGGCGTGGAGGAAATCGAATGCGGTGTGGCCGGACGCTGCCCGGACACCCCCGGCCTGGTGGCCAGAGGCAGGGAGCGCGCCGGACAGGGGCAGGCCATATCCGTATGGTGCCGGGCGGCCGAGGCGGACCTGGAGCTGGCCGCCTCCCTGCGGCCGGACCGCGTCTGCCTGGGCCTGCCCGTGGCAGACGCCCACCTGGAAAAGCGCTTGCGCATCTCCCGCGCTGGACTCGTGCACCGACTGGAAAGGCTGCTCATCCAGGCGGAGGAGTTGGGCGTGGCCTATCTGTCCGTGGGTCTGGAGGACGCCAGCCGGGCCGATCCGGAATTCGCCCTGGCCGTGGCGCGCGCGGCCCGCGACGGCGGCGCGCGGCGGGTGCGGCTCTCGGACACGGTGGGCGCGCTCTCCCCCCTGGAGACGGCGAGGCTGGTTGAGCGGTTCCGGAGCGAACTGCCCGGCCTGGACCTGGCCGTGCATTGCCACGACGATCTGGGCCTGGCCACGGCCAACGCCCTGACCGCCCTGGACAGCGGGGCGGACGCGGCCGACTGCGCCTGCCTGGGCCTGGGCGAACGGGCGGGAATCGCGGCCACGGAGCGGCTTGCCATGCGGCTGAACCTGGACGGACGCGGGGACTACGCCCTGGAGGCCATCACGAAGGCCTGCCGGGTGGCGGCCCGGTCCGCGGGAATGGAGGTGCCGGGCCACGCCCCGGTGGTGGGCGAGCGGCTTTTCTGGGTGGAGTCCGGGCTGCACGCGGACACAGCCGCAAAGGCCCCCGGCCTGCACGAACCGTGGGCTCCGGCCCTGACCGGCCACGCCCGCCGCGCCGCCGTGGGCAAAAAGAGCGGGAGGGCCGCGGTGCGCCGCAAGCTGGAGGAATTGGGCATGGCTCCGGAGGCGGAAGATCTGGAGCGGTTGACCTCGGAATTGCGGGACGAATCCTTGCGGATGGGCCGCGTTCTGGACGACGGAGAGGTGGCCCGGTTGGCCGCGAGAGCTTGCTGAACGAATTTACAGCGAGCCGAAAAAAGTGAAACCGGGGGCGGCCCGGCGTGCCATATGCTCCGCGTGGGCCACCCCCGGTTTCGAGGGGAAGTGGGCGAAACCTACTCCACGTCCGAACAGGTATTCAATGGGGGAAAACCCCCATTTGCATGGTTTTGTGTCGCCGATGCGGCGATTTAGGGGAACTCCCTACCTTCGACGGTAGGGAGTTGGGCCTTCCTGGTAGGGAGCTTGCGGAGACGCGTTTAGAACGTCCAGCCGACGTTCACCGAGCCGAAACTCTGCCCTTCGTCCTGGCCGAAGAACTCCGGGGTGCGGTGGACGGCTTGGAAGGAGGCGAAGAGGTCGCCCAATCGCAGGCCCACGCCCGCGCTGAGGTCGGCCACGAAATTCTTTTTGGGCACGGAGTGGCTGGACTCGAAGGTGTTGCCGTCCAGGAAAATGTTGCGGGCCACCGCCCGCCCGTCCGCCGTGGCGAAGAGGTAGAGGCTGAAGAAGGGGCGCGACTCCCCGGGCGCGACGTCCGCCGTCACCCCGGCCCCGGGGCGGATGCGGGAGGAGCCGAAGTCCGCGGGCAGGTTCCAGCCGAAGCGCGCTTCTGCCCCGGCGTTGGCGTAGGTCATGACGTTGCCCGCCGTGGCCCCGAAATGGGGCATGAAGGCCGCGCCCAGGCCGTCGCCGCCCACGCTCCACAGCCGGTTGACCGCCAGGTAGGTCAGTATCAGCCCCAACTCGTTGTCCAGCTGGTTGTCCCAGCCCTTGGGGTCCGGGGAGTCCACCACTTTGTGCACGAACTTCTGGGTGGGCTCGGCCAGGGAGGCCGGTCCCACCATGCCCGCCGAGGCCTCCACCGCGTGCAGCCACCGCGTGCTCTTGCGGTTGAGGGAGACCGCGCCGTACAGCCAACCCGCATAGGGCCGTTCGTCCTCGATGAGGTCCGGAGTGGTGATGTCCGTGGGGGTGTACATGTTCTGCCCGATGGACAGGCCGACGTTGTAGCCGAACCCCTCCCGGTTGAGCCAGGGCAGACTCGCCAGCCACTCCCGCACGGACTGCGGCAGCCGCTCGTCATCGGCGTAGCTGGCCAGGTCGCCGGACAGCCAGGTCATGCGGACGGCGTTGGTGTAGTACTGGTCCGTGCCCGCGAAGATGTCGTTCTCCCAGTAGACCAGCAGCATGGAATCGGTCTCGGCGGCGCGCGCTGGCTGGGACAGAAGCAGGACGGCCAGGCAGGCAAGGAGCGGGAGTCGGGCGAGAAGGACGCGCATGCACAGGGTGTAGCTCCGGGCGGGGAAAAAGAAAAGGCGGCCGGGCCCAAAACCCGGCCGCCCGCGATGTTTCGCTTACAGGATGCGGAGCCGTTCCAGCTTGCGGCCGGTCTCCTCGATCTCTCCGGCGGCTTGCTCCGGGCCCATGACCACCACCCGTCCGTGCTCGGCCAGGGCGCGCGCGGCCTCGCCGAAGCGGCGGAAGTCCTCGTTGCCCAGCCGCAGCACGGCCTCGCGCTTCTCCTGCCGCCACTGGGGGGTGCGGCCGGTCAGCCTGCGGGTGAGGGAGATGAAGCCCTTGGCGTCGGGCAGGTGGTGGGCGTCGATCTCGCCGATGGCCCCGACCACCGCCTTGTCCAGCTCGGCCTTGTCCAGCTCCAGGGAGGCCAGCAGGTCGGCCGCGCCGTCGTACACCGCCAGGGTATTGGCGGAGTTGGGGTCGCGGTAGGAGACCATGCCCAGGGTGCCCTCCACGTCGTCCAGGGCGCAAAAGGCGCCGTAGGCCCCGCCCTGCACGCGGATGCGGTCCCACAAATAGCCCATGCGCAGCCAGCGGGAGACGGCCATGGCCGCCGGGCCGGGGTCGATGCCCAGTTCGGCGTAATTGACCGCCTTGCCCACGTAGTTGACCGCGGCCGGGATGAGCAGGGCCTCGTCCTGGCCGTGCATGGGCGGCCGCTCCACCGCTTCGGCGGGGCCGAATCCCGGCAGCCCGGCCAGCACGCCGTCCAGGTGCGGATCGAAGGCCGCCAGATCCTCGGCCGTGGCCGTGACGTTGGCCGCGCGGGCGGAGCGGGTCAGCAGGTGGTCGCGCACCGCCTCCAGGGAGCGGCGGATCTCCGGCCATTCATCCGGCAGGCGGGAGCACAGCTCGCGCAGGAAGAAGAGGTACTCCGCCCCGCTGGTGCGCTCGGCCAGCCGTCCGGCCCGCGTCAGCGAGCCGCGCAGCCGGTTCTGCACGAAGAGGTGCCCGGCCGGGGTGACGCGCTGCTCCAGCCTGGCCTTCTCCTCCAGGGCCATGCGGGTGAACCGCTCGGCGTCGGAGAAGTCGGCGCTGGTGAGCACCTCGGTCATGAGCTCGGCCATGTCCTGGGCCTTTTCCGAGGTGGCCTTGCCGCGCAGGAAGAACCAGGAGACCGGCGTTCCTTCCAGATCGGTGGAGTGCATCATGGCCGGGTCGATGCCGCCGGTCTTGGCGGCGATGGCCCGGGTCAGCTCGGTGAAGGAGCGCTTCTTGGTGCCCATCTCCACCAGGGCGCGGCCGAACAGCGGCAGCCAGGGCAGGTGCTTCTCGTCCATGCCGCTCAGGTCGAAGCCGGCGTCGAAGTAGACGATGCCCGCGGCGGGCTGCTCGTGGCGCATGACCAGCGCGCCGCGCTCTTCGCTCTCGGCAAAGGGGATCTCGCGGTTCTCCGGCGGCATGTCCTCCCGGCCCAGGGCGGGGATGCGGGCCAAGTCCGCCGGGTCGTCCGGCTTCTCCTGCTTCTCCCGCAGCTCGCGGGTTTCGGCCATGATGCGCTCCCGCTCGGCCTGGTCCATGCCCTCCAGTTCGCGGGCCAGCTCCTCCTTCTCCTCGCGCTCGCGCCTGGAGCCCAGCTCCGGGTCCGGGGCGAGGGTCAGCAGGCAGGCGTGAGGGTTTTCCAGGAACCAGCGCCGGATGAGGTTCTCGAACACCGGCTCGCCGTCGGCCAGCCGTTGCTTGAGGCGGCCAAGCGGCTCCTCGAAGGCCAGCATGGCCAGGGGGTCCCCGTCGTACAGCCAGGTGGTCAGGGAGCGCAGCCAAAGGGCAAGCCCGCGAGGGAAGGAGCCGGTGTTGGTCTCCCGCAGGTCGAACTCAATGGTATTCAGAGCGGCCTCGCGCACATCCTCGGGCACGCCGTTGTCCGCCAGGTCGCGCAGGGTGTCCGTGACGAGGCCTTGCATGCGGCCAGCCGTGTCCTCCAGGCCGTCCGCCTTGATGCCCTTCAGCCCGATGGAGAAGTACATCTGGCGCAGCTCCTCCTCCAGTCCGATGCCCGCCAGGTCCTCGCCCAGGCCGGAGTCGATGAGGGCCTGGCGCAGGGGCGAGGAAGGCATGCCCACCAGCACCTCCTCCAGCACGCGCAGGGCAAGGTTCTCCTCTACCTCGGCGGTCTCGCAGAGCAGCCAGCCCAGGGTGGCGTAGCCGCGCTCGTCCTCGCCGTCCTCGGAGCAGGCGTAGGTCTTGCGCTCCCTGCGCGGCTCGCTCCACCGCTGCTGCAGGGCCACCTCCGACTCCGGCTCCAGCGGGCCGAAGCCGTCAAGGTATTCCGCCAGGATGGACAGCCGCTCGTCCTCCTCCGGGCCGTCGCCGTGGAAAAGGAACCAGCAGTTGGCCGGGTGGTAGAAGGTCTCGTGGAACTCGCGGAACTGTTCGAAAGTCAGCTCCGGGATGGTCTTGGGATTGCCGCCGGAATCAAGCCCGTAGGTCTGGTCCGGAAAGACCGCCTGCTGGGAGTATTCGTGCAGCAGGGAGTCGGGCGAGGAATAGGCACCCTTCATCTCGTTGTAGACCACCCCGCGCCGCTTCAGCGGGCCGTCCGGGTCGTCCAGCTCGTGATGCCAGCCCTCCTGCATGAAGATGTGGCGGGTGATGAGGGGATGGAAGGCGGCGTCCAGATAGACGTCCACCAGGTTGCGGAAGTCCTGGAGGTTGCAACTGGAAACCGGGTAGCAGGTCTTGTCCGGGAAGGTGAAGGCGTTGAGGAAGGTCTTCAGCGAGCCCTTGAGCAGCTCCACGAACGGTTCCTTGACCGGATACTTGCGGGAGCCGTTGAGCACGGAGTGCTCCAGGATGTGGGCCACGCCGGTGGAGTCGCGCGGGGGGGTGCGGAAGGCCGCGCCGAAAACCTTGTTCTCGTCATCGTTGGCCAGGGAGAGCACGCGCGCCCCGGTCTTGTCATGCCGGTAGAGTCGTGCGACAGTCTGATATTCGGAAATCTCCTCCTCGCGGAGGAGGCTGAATCCATTGATCGCCATGCGGTCAAACTCCTTTCTGATTCGATGCTTGGGAGGCGCAAATGCCCTATGTAAAACAGAAGACCTTCGTTGTCACCGGAGCCTCGTCCGGAATCGGACGCGCCCTGGCCATCCGGTTGGCCGAGAGTGGGGCCTCGGTGGTGCTCAACGCGCGCCGCCAAGGCCTCCTGGAGGAGACCGAGGACGCCTGCGTGGAACACGGCGTGCGAGCCAACAGCGTGCCCGGCGACATCGCCGACCCGGACGTGGCCCGGCGGCTGGTGGACCGCGCCCTGGACTGCGGCGATTTCTCCGGCTTCTTCCACGTGGCCGGGGTCTTCTCCCCCGGCCCCTACCTGTGGGAGCTGGACGAGGCGGGCTTCGACGCCATCATGGACTCCAGCGTCAAGGGGGCCTGGTCCATGACCCGGGCCGCCGTGCCGCAATTGATTAAGCGGCGGGGCGGGCTGGCCTGCTTCTTCGGCTCCGGCGCGGCGGAGATCGTACAGCCGGGCATCGGCGCCTACTGCGCGGCCAAGGCCGCGGAGGAGCATCTCTGCCGCCAGCTGGCGGCGGAGGCCCCGCGCGTGGCCGCCTTCGTCTACCGCCCGCACGTGGTGGAGACCCGCATGCAGGAGCAGGCTCGCGAGGCCCAGGGCGGCGCGGCCGAGGAGCTGCATAAGCTGTTCAGGAGCTGGAAGGAGGAGGGCCGCCTGATTACCCCGGAACAGGCCGCCCAGGGCGTGCTGGACCTCATCGGCGAGGACCCGGGGAAACTGACCGGAAAGACCTTCCGCTGGGGCGAAGGACAGGTGGGCGGAGAGGAATAGCGGCTACGGCAGAAGCCCCTGGCCGCGTAGCAGATCGATGCAGGCGGCCGCGTCGGCGGCGGTGAAGCGCGCGCCCGCCTCGGCCAGGTCCGCCTCGCTCAGGCGACCCGAAGCCGCCCCGCAGGCGTCCATGCCCATGGCCCTCGCGGACTGGGCGTCCAGGGCGTGATCGCCCACCAGCACCGCGCGTCCCGGCTCCACCCCCAACCGTTCCAGCGCCAATCGCAGGTGCGCCGGGTCCGGCTTGGGCCGGGCCACGTCCTCCCGCGCCAGAAACACGTCCGCCTCCCGGGCCACGTCGGGAAACAGCTCGATCACCGCCGGGGTGCAGTTGCGGGTCACGACTCCGGTCAACACGCCTCGCCCGCGCAAATCCGCCAGCAGACCCCGCGCGAAGGGAAACAGCCTCCCGGCCCGCGCCCCGGCCAGCTCCATGTCCATGATCAAAAACCGCCCCCGGGTGTGGAACTCGCGGGCCGTCTCGGCGTCATGCTCTGCCTCAACCGCTCCGGCCAGCTCGTCCAGCCGCTCCAGCACCGGACGGCCGTGGCCGTTGGGCGGCACCGGGTCCAGGTAGGCCCCTGCCAGGGCCTCCACCTTGCGGGCCATGAGGGGAAAATCCACCCTGGTCTCGGCCAGGGTGCCGTCGAAATCGAACAACACGGCGGTGTAGGGCATCCCGTCCGCTTCCATCATTTCCGGGGTCCGGTCAAGAACTGGCGAAAACCGCGCTCTTGGGGTACTCACTCCCGGAAAAACCGCAGCCGGACGATCCCCATGCGCGACCTCATCATCGCCGGAGCCGGGCCAGCCGGATCCGCCGCCGCCCTGGAAGCCGCCAAGCACGGCCTGGACGTGCTGCTCCTGGACAAGGATCCATTCCCCCGCCACAAACCCTGCGGCGGCGCACTCTCCTCCCAGACCCTGCGCCAGCTCGACCGGAACCTGCCCCCCGGACTGGCCAAACGATTCTTCACCGGCGGACGCCTGCGCTTCGCTGACAACGGCCGGCTCGACCGCTCCATCGGCCAACAGGCCGGCGCCCTGGTCCTGCGCAGCGAGTTCGACGCCTGGATGGCCCAATGCGCCGCCGAGGCCGGAGCCGAGTTCCGCCACGGAGAACGCGTCCTCTCCCTGGAGGAGGACCTGCGCGGCGTCACCGTGCGCACCGCCAAGACCACCGAACGCGCCCGCATCGCCCTGGTGGCCGAAGGCGCCACCGGACGCCTCAAGCAGTTCGTCCGCCCGCCCGATCCGCCGGACGACCTCGTTTTCTGCGCCTGCGCCGACGTACCCGCCGACCAGGGCGCGGCCCGCGCGGGTGAACCCCTGCTGCTGCACTTCGGGGTGGCCCCCATCCTCTACGGCTGGGCCTTTCCACGCGAAGCCGACGCCTCCGTGGGCCTGGGCGAACTGGGCCGCAACCGCAAACGCCTCAAAAACGACTTCAACCGCTTCCTGCGCCTCAACAACATCCCCCAGCCGGAAACCGTGCAGGGGCACGTCATCCCCATGGGCGGCACTCCCCGGAAAATCGGCAAAGGCCGCGTCCTGCTGGCCGGAGACGCCGGAGGCTTCGCCGACGCCCTCCTCGGCGAGGGCATCTGCCACGCCGTGCGCACCGGCCAGGCCGCGGCCCACGCCTGCGCCGAGCACCTCCCCCGGGGGGAGGACCTCAACGTGGCCGCCACCCACACCAATCTCTGCGAACCCGTCCGCATCGAACTCCAACACGCCCTCAACCTGGTCAACGCCCTGCGCTACGCGCCCACCCCCCTCTTCCGCACCATGCTCACCCACCCGCCCACACTGGACGAATACATCCGCATCCTGGCCGGACACCGCACCTACAAGCAGTTCAACACCAAGCTCAAACACGACCTGCCGCAACACATCCTGCGCGCCGTACTCGGGAAATAGGGCAGCGAGGCCCCGGCCGCGCGGCGAGACCGCCTGACGAATGGCGAGGGGAACGGAAGGCGGCAGGCTGGTGTTTGTTCAGGGCGGGGGAAGCCCAATAGCCCCAGCCCCCTGCGCTCCTCACCATTCCACCGGCAGCCGCACCAGGCTTCCCGCCTTGTTGGTGAAGAGGAGGTGGCCGTGGGAGCGGCCGTGGAGGTAGAGGTCGCGGGTCACGGCCACGTCGGTTTTACAGTAGTCGATGATCCTGTCCACCAGCCCTTCTTTCCACCAGGCCAGGGATTGCAAACCGTCCGCGGTCTTGGCCGTGCCCAGGGTGGCCTGGGCCAGGCAGTCCAGGGAGAGGCGGTAGCCTAGGCGGGAGTGGACGTGGGCCAGCATGTCCAGGGTGGGCAGGGAGGCGTGGTCAAAGGGCGCGGCCCCGGTGAGGACCTTGTAGTCGAAGCGCTGGATGTTGAAGCCGACCACCAGATCCAGCTCGGCCAGCCGTTTCCAGAGGTCGACGATGCGGTCCTGTTCGAAGACGTGAAAGCCGTCGTCGCGGGAGTCGTAGAGCACGGCGCAGGCCACGCCCATGCGGTCCGCCCGGTGCCAGCCACCGACTTCGGTGGCGGAACGTCTGGTCTCCACGTCGAGGACTCCGAATGCCTGCGGAGCGGGCTTTTCGGACGGAGAAGGGGCGTGGATGGTCGCTTCGTTGGGTTGTCGTTGTTGGGGGTTGCGGGCGGCCGCATCCCGGTGCGCCGGGGACTGGGGGTTGCTGTCCAGCCCTTCCGGCTGGGCGTTCCGCAAGGCCCGCAGCACGAAGAGGCAGGAGTCCTTGTCTATGGGCCGGTTGCCGGAGCCGCACTTGGGGGAGTGGACGCAGGAGGGGCAGCCCAGTTCGCATTCGCAGTCCGCCACCGCCCGCAGGGTGGTGTCCAGCAGCTCGTCCGCCATGAGGAAGGCCTGCCGGGTGAGGCCCACACCGCCGGGGTGGCCGTCGTAGATGAAGACTGCGGAACGGCCGATCTGCGGGTGCAGGGGGGTGGAGATGCCGCCCAGGTCGTCGCGGTCGGCCAGCACCAGCAGCGGCAGGATGCCGATGGCCGCGTGCTCCACGGCGTGGATGCCGCCCATGTAGTGGTGGCGGGCATCCTCGGCCTCCTGGTGCACGGCGCGCGGCAGGGCGAACCACAGCCCTTCCGTCTCGAAGGTCATGGGCGGCAGGTCCAGGGGCACGATGGTCAACAACCGCCCGTCGCGGGTGCGGCGTTTCTCGTAGCCGGTGATGGTCTCGGTGACGCGCAGCTTGCCCAGCCCCACGTCCGCGCCCCAGGCGGTTGTGGTGTCGTGGGTCTGGATGATCTCGGTGACTTTTTCCGAGCGGATGCGGGTGTAGTAGCCCACCCGCTCTTCCTTGACGATCACCTTGCGGCCGGGGATGTCCAGCTCGTCCACAACGAAAATGCGGCCTCGGTGGATGTACACCGCGCCGGGGTGGGTCTCCTTGAAGGCGCGTCCCTCGTCCACCTGCCCCACCACCGCGCCGTCCTTGCGCGTCTCGATGGTGTAGGTGGAGCCGGAGCCGCGCAGGTCCACCTCGCGGTGGGGGCGTTTGCGGCGGGAGTGGACCTCCGCGCCGTCCGCCGTGCGCAGCAGCCGCCCCTCGCGTTCCAATTCAGCCGCGCGCTGGGCCAGAGGCTCCTCGGCCAGGAATGGCTCCTGGTCGCGCAGGGGCAGTTCGGCTGCGGCGCAATCCAGGTGGCGGGCCATGATCTGCGGATTATAGGGGTTGACCACGGCCTTTTCCGGCGGGCGGGCGAAGAAGTCCTGAGGGTGGCGCATGAAGTACTGGTCCAGGTTGTCCTCCCCCGCCACCAGGCAGACGCAGGACTCCTGGTTCTTGCGCCCCACCCGGCCGCCGCGCTGGAGGGTCTGCATGACCGTGCCGGGGTAGCCCACCAGGATGCAGACATCCAGGCCGCCGATGTCGATGCCCAGCTCCAGGGCGGAGGTGGAAACCACGGCCAGCAGCTCGCCCGAGGCCATGCGCGACTCGATCTCCCGCCGCTCCTCGGGCAGAAAGCCCGCGCGGTAGGCGCTTATCTTGTCCTTGAACTCCCCGGACTGCTCCGCCGCCCACATGGAGATGAGCTCGGTCATGCGGCGGGAGCGGGTGTAGACAATGGTCCGCTGGCCAAGCTCCAGCGACTGCCGCAGCAGCCGGATGGCCGCGGTGGAGGGCGACCCTTCCGGATTGACGAACAGGAAGTGGCGCTTGCCCTGGGGCGCGCCGGATTCGGCCACCGTGTCCACGTTGAGGCCGGTGAGGTCCTCGCACAACTCGCCGGGGTTGCCCAGGGTGGCCGAGGAGAAGAGGAAGGCCGGGTCCGCGCCGTAGAAGCGGCAGACGCGGCGCAGGCGGCGGAAGACCATGGCCATGTGCGAGCCCATGACCCCCCGATAGGTGTGCGCCTCGTCCACCACCACGTGTGTCAGGGAGGCCAGCAGGGGGGCCCAGGAGGCGTGGTAGGGCAGAAGCGAGAGGTGGACCATCTCCGGGTTGGAGACCAGGAAATTGGGCGGCTCCTTGCGCATTTTGGCCCGGGCGTGGGACTTGACGTCGCCGTCCAGCACCTCGGCGGTGATGGGGCGGCCCGTAGGCATGAGGGCGGCCGCCTTGCGGAAGGCCTGCAACTGGTCGCGTCCCAGGGCCTTGAGGGGGAACAGGGCCAGGGCGCAGGCGTCCGGGTTCTTGAGGCATTCCTCAAGGATGGGCAGGGTGTAGACCAGGGATTTGCCGCTGGCCGTGGGTGTGGAGGTGACCACGTGGCGGCCCATGCGGGCCAGGTCCATGGCCTCGGCCTGGTGGGAGTAGAGGCGGCCTATGCCCGCGGCCTCCATGCCGTGGGCCAGGGACTGCGGCCAGGGGCGGGCTGTCTCCGCGAAGCGGGGCGGCAGGGCGGGCAGCACCTCGTGGTGGGCCACCTGCGGCCCCAGGACCTCGGAGTCCTTGATCTCCGCCACGTAGCGGCTGACGGTGTTCAATGTCGCTCTAGTGTCCGGCGATGTTGTACTTCTTGAGCTTGTACTGGAGATTGGACTTGGAGACCCCCAGCATCTCGGCCGCCCGGGTCTGCACGAACTCCGAGCGCACCAGGGCGCGGCGGATCAGGGCGGACTCGATCTTCTCCATGGTGTCGGGCAGGTTGATGCGCTCCGGCAAGAGGTCCACGGCGCTCTTGTACTGGCTTTCCTCGTCGCGGATCTCCGGGGGCAGGTCGTCCACCTCGATGGTCTCGCGGTCGGCCAGCACCACGCACCGCTCCATGACGTTCTCCAGCTGGCGCACGTTGCCCGGCCACTCGTAGGCCTGCAGATACTCCAGCGCCTCCGGGCTGAAGCCGCCGAACTTCTTTTGGTTCTCTGTGGCGTACACGTCCAGGAAATGGGAGGCCAGCAGGGGGATGTCCTCGCGCCGCTCGCGCAGGGGGGGCAGCTCGATCTGTATGACGTTGAGGCGGTAGTAGAGGTCTTCGCGGAATTCGCCGTTCTCCACCGCCTTGACCAGGTCCTTGTTGGTGGCCGCCACCACCCGGATGTCCACTTCCATGGACCGCGAGCCGCCCACCCGCTCGAAGGTGCGCTCCTGCAGCACCCGCAGCAGCTTGACCTGCAGGTCGTGGGACAGTTCGCCTATCTCGTCCAGGAAGAGGGTGCCTTGATCGGCCATCTCGAAGCGGCCGCGCTTCTGGGCCACCGCGCCGGTGAAGCTGCCCTTCTCGTGGCCGAACAACTCCGACTCCAGCACGCCGGGGTTGAAGGCCATGCAGTTCACCGAGACGAAGGGGGACTCGTGGCGCGGGGAGGCGTAGTGGATGGCCCGGGCCACCAGCTCCTTGCCCGTGCCGGACTCGCCGGTGATGAGCACCGTGGACTTGGAGGGCGCCGCCCTGTCCACCATGTCCATAACCTTGGAGATGGCCCGCGATTTGCCGATGATCTTGTGCAGGCCGTAGCGGTCCTCCAGCGATTCACGCAGGAGGCGGTTCTGCCGTTGGGCGGCGGCGTACTGGCAGGCCTTGGAGACCGAGAGCAGCAGCTCCTCGTTGGAGAAGGGCTTGGTGATGTAGTCGTAGGCCCCGATCTTCATGGCCTCCACCGCGCCCTCGATGGAGCCGAAGGCGGTCATGATGAGCACCGGCACGTGGGGCAGGTCGCGCCGCACCCGTTCCAGCACCTCGCGGCCGGACAGCTTGGGCATCTTCATGTCGGTGATGACCACGTCCACCTCGGACTCGTCCAGAAACTGCACCGCGGTCTCGGGGTCGTTGAGGGCGGTCACGTGGTAGCCCTTGTCCTGGAGAAGCGCCTCCAGGATGAGCAGGTAGTTCTGTTCGTCGTCGATGACGAGGATGTGGTCTGCCATGCGGTCTTACGCTCCGGGAAAGACGACGGTGGCCCGCGCCCCGCCTTCGTAGTCGTTCTCCAGGTCCAGGCTGGCCCCGTGGCTCTGGAGGATGGTGTCGGTGATGGCCAGCCCCAGCCCGGTGCCGTGCTCCTTGGTGGTGAAGAAGGGGTCCTTGGCCTGCTCCAGCACCTCGTCCGGGAAGCCCGGCCCGGTGTCGCGCACCACCACGCTCACCCCGTCCTCGGCCCCGTGGGCCGCCACGGTGATGGTATGCTCTTGGCCGCCGCCGTCAAGTTCGGCCAGGGCGTCCAGGGAGTTGGCAACCAGATTGTAGAAGGCGCGGTAGAGCAGGTCGGAGTCGCCCTGGACCGTGAGGCCTTCGTCCAGATCCGTCTCCAGGGTCACGCCGCGCTCGCGGGCGGTGGACTCCAAAAAGACCGCGACCTGGTTGAGGACGCGGGAGAGGTCCACCGGGTCCTGGCGCGGCTGGCGGGGCCTGGCGTAGTCCAGGAAGTCCCCAACCGTTCGGGAGAGGCGCTTGGACTCGTCGAAGATGGCTTGCAGGATGCGCACGTTGGCCGAGTCCGGGTTCTCCTCCCGCTTGAGCTTGGAGAGCAGCAGCTCGGCCGAGGAGCGGATGATGCCCAGGGGGTTGCGGATCTCGTGGGCCACCCCGGCCACCATGCGGCCCATGGAGGCCAGCTTCTCCGACTGCATCAGTTCCCGCTCCAGCTGCTCCTTCTCGCGGGCGCGCTCCGCGGCCATGCGGTCCGCCCGGCGCAGCACCACGATGATGACGAAGAACAGCGCCAGGGAAGTGACGGTGGAGGAGAGGATGATGAGGCGCTCGAGATTGATGACCTTGCGGTAGTCCTCGGTGATGTCCTGGGTGATCTCAAGCGCGCCGGTGATGGGGCCGCGCGGGTCTGCGGGGTCCATGCGGCGGTCCGCCCGCAGGGAGTAGACCGTGCGCAGGATGACGCTCTGCGGCTTGAAATCGAAGGCGAACAGGGCCGTCCAGGAGGAGTAGCGGGAGACGAGCTCGTAGGAGTTCTGCCCTTCCTCCAGGGCGCGCTCCACGGACTGCCCGGCCATTTCCAGGTCGCCCACCTCTCCCTCATCCAGGGAGAAGGCCACGTCGCGCTGGAAGCCGTAGATGCGCAGGTCCAGCACGTTGAAGGAATGGATGGTGGTCTTGACCACCTTCTCCAACTGCTCGTACTGGCGCTCGTCGTCCAGGTCGATCTCCCCGAAGCCCATGACCGTGGGCAGGGTGAAGCGCTGGAATATCTGGTGGTTGAGGTTTTCCGCCAGCAGCAGGGCGTACTGTTCCTGCTTTTCCAGCAGCGACCGCCGGGCGTAGTCCGCCAGAAAGACGGCCAGCACCAGGTTGGTGCCCAGGATGATGACGAAGATGCTCCAGGACAGGAGCTTGGCCGCGTGAAAGGGCCCGGAGGAAGCGCTCTCCCTGCTCATGGCCTCCGCCGGTCAGCTCCCCAGCAGCACGCGGCCAACCGCCGCGAGGCTCTTTTCCAGCACGTCGTCGGCCACGGCGAAGGAGACGCGGATGCAGCCGTCGTCGCCGAAGGCGGAGCCGGGCACCAGGGCCACCTGGGCCTCGTCCAGCACCTTGGCGCAGGCGGCCTGGGAGTCGGCCATGCCCTCGCGGTACATGGCGGAGATGTCCGGGAATACGTAAAAGGCGCCCTCGGGACGGGGGCAGACCGCGCCCTTCCAGCCGGAGATGATGCCCACTGCCAGGTCGCGGCGGCGGGCGAAGGCCTCGCGCATTTCGTCCACCAGGTCCCAGGGGCCGGTGAAGGCGGCCAGGGCGGCGTGCTGGGCGATGGAGCAGACGTTGGAGGTGGACTGCCCCTGGATCTTGGAGACGGCCTTGACCAGGTCGGCGTGGGCCAGGGCAAAGCCCACCCGCCAGCCGGTCATGGCGAAGGTCTTGGACAGCGCGCCCACGATGGCGATGTGCTCCGGCGCCTTTTGCCACCAGGGGGCGAAGGTGCCGTGCTCCGCCGGGGGGAAGACCAAGCGGTCGTAGACCTCGTCGGCGACGACAAAGACGTTCCGCTTCACGGCCCACTCAGCGATGGCGTCCACCTCGGCCTGGGAGTAGACCGCGCCCGTTGGGTTGGAGGGCGAGTTGAAGACGAGCATCTTGGTGCGGGGGGACAGGCCGCGCTCCAGGTCGTCCACCGTGACCTTGAATCCGGCCTCGGCCGTGGCGCGCACCTGCACGCAGGAGGCCCCGCACATGGCGGCCATGTCCGGGTAGGACACCCAATAGGGCGTGGGCAGCAGCACCTCGTCGCCCTCTTCCAGCAGGGCGAACATGAGGTTGAACAGGGCCTGCTTGCCGCCGTTGGTGACGATGGCGTTCTCCCGCTCGGCTGACGCGCCGTAGAAGCGCTCGAAGTAGCGGGCCACCTGGTCGCGCAGTTCGGGCAGGCCGGGCACCGGGGTGTAGCGGGTCTTGCCCGCGTCCATGGCCTGCTTGGCGGCTTCCTTGACGTGGTCCGGGGTGTCGAAGTCCGGTTCGCCCACGGCCAGGGAGACAACGTCGCGCCCCTCGGCGCGCAGGGCCTGGGTCTTGGCGTTGATGGCCAGGGTGGCGGAGGGCTGGATGCGGGAAAGGCGGCTGGCGAGTCGCATGACGGGAACCCTTGGGTTGCGGGTCTTGCGGGGTTGTGGCTGTTTCCTTGTGAAGCTGGGCTTGTGTAGAACACTTTCCGCCGGACGGCAACAGCCCCGCCCGTTGCCAAGCTCCGGGGGAGGCCGTACCATAGCGCCCATGCCCGCTTCCCCCCATTTGCTCGATGCCCTGGCCGCCCGGCTGCCCGTGTGGGTCTTTGGCGCCGAGGAACCCCGCGCCCAACTGGCCCTGGTGCGAGCCATGCGCGCCCTGGCCCAATCCCCGGAAATGCGCGGCCTGGGGCTGACCGGCGCGGCCGACGGCTTGGCCTGGTGGGCCTGGCAGCGGCGGCCATGGCGGCCCGAGGCGGCTGAACTTCTCACCGACGGCCCGGCGGCTGGGCTTGCCCGGGACTGCCAGCCCGAACCCCCCGGCGCGCGGTCCGACCTGGAAGAGGCCCTGGAAGCGGCCGACGTGCGGCTGCTGACCCGCGCCCTCATCCCGGCTGTTCGGGAAAGCGGCCCCGGCCCCTTGCTGCGCGCCTGGCCCCTGCTGCTGGCCCTGGAGGAAACCCCGGCCGCCCGCGCCCTGCTGGACGAGACCCCCTTCCCTGCGGAAGCCGAGCCCATGGCCGCCCGGCTGCGGGCGGAGTGGGCCGCCCTGTGCCTGCCTCCGGAAGAGGCTTTGCCCGTGGTGCGGGAGTGCACCCACCCCGCCTTCGACCCCTGGCGGCGCTGGCTGGAGGCCCATTTGCTGCGCGGCCTGGGCGAGCGGGACAAGGCCGCCGATCTGACCGAATCCCTGTGCCGCGACCTGCCGGGACACCCCCATTTTCCCCACCTGCTGCACGAGCTGCGCTTCCCGCGCCGGGCTCCGGCCTCCCTGGCGGACGGCGACGCCGCGGCCGTGCTGCTCTACTGCTGGAACAAGGCGGAACTGCTCTCCCAGACCCTGGACGCCCTGGCCGCGTGCGAGCTCGGCGAAGCCCACGTGGCCCTGCTGGACAACGGCTCCACCGACGACACCTGGGAGGTCATGAACCGCTTCGCCCGGCGGCTCGGCCCGGACCGGGTCACGCTGGTGCAACTGCCGGTCAACGTGGGCGCGCCCGCGGCCCGCAACTGGCTGCTCTCCCTGCCCGAGGTCCGCGCCCGCCGCTTCGCCGCCTTTCTGGACGACGACGTGCTTCCCCCCGAGGACTGGCTGCCCAAACTGCTGGCCGCGGCCCGCGACAACCCGGACGCCTCGGCCATCGGCTGCCGCATTGTGGCCGCCACGCCGCCGGCCAGCCTGCAATCCGCGGACTACCACCTCTTTTCGCCACGGCCAGACGCGGGCGAGGAGCGCATCGCCGTGTTCGACAATGCCTCGGGCCAACCTGACCTGGGGCTGTTCACATACGCCCGACCCTGCCTCTCCGTGTCCGGCTGCTGCCACCTGCTGCGCACCAGCGCCCTGGAGGAAACCGGCCGCTTCGACGTGCGCTTCACCCCCACCCAGTTCGACGACCTGGAACGCGACATGCGCGCCTGCCTGGCCGGGCAGCCCGCCTTCTTCGAGGGCTCCCTGGCCGTGCCCCACGTGGGCCACTCCTCCCTGGCCAAATCGCAAAGCCCCACCGCCGTGGGCAACGTGCTGGGCAACCGCGTCAAGCTGGAAGGCCTCTTCACCGACCAGCAGCTCCGCGACCTGGCCGAGGACGACATGCGGCGCGCCTGGGCCGACCTGCGAAAGAAACTCGACGAGCTATGACCGCCAGCGACCGCCAGGCCCACCACCTCGTATTCGTCTACGGCACCCTGCGGCGGGGCTTCCACAACCACCCCCTGCTGGTCCAGGCCGAGTTCCTGGGAACCGCCACCACCAAACACCGCTACGCCCTCCATCTGGAGGACGTGCCCTACCTCTATCCGCACAATCCCGTCAGCCGCGTGCGCGGGGAACTCTACCGCGTCACCGAAACCACCCTCCGCGAACTCGACCTGCTGGAAGAACACCCCAACGTTTACAAACGCGAACCAGCCCCAGTCCTCGTGGACTCGGGCCACAAAACCACAGCCTGGGTCTACTTCTTCCCCAAACCACAAGGAAAACTCATTGAGCACGGCGACTTCGCCAAGGCGTAGGAAGAGGGGGGTATGTGGAAGGGAATGCGAGGTGGCAGCCGGGGGGTGAGAGTTCAGGGCATTGGGGGAGGAAGGGAACCACTTTTTCAAAAGTGGTTCCCTTCCTCCCCCAAGCTCCCTCCATCCTTCCACAAAACTCTTTATCGCTCGCTTCGCTCGGGGGCGAGGAGCGAATACGTTGTAGCCAGGGGGCCACAGCCCAATTTCGCGTCCCACGCATGGGCAGCCAAACGGCGTAGCGGATTCCCTGGTAGACGCGTTCACCAACCGCAGGTGCGCCGGGGTGCTCCCGCCTATCCCCCTGACGCGCGCCCACCCGCGAATACACATGCAAAGTGAGTTTGCCGCAGGGTCCAGGGGGCGCGCAGCCCCCTGGTCGCCTGAAGGGCGAAATCTTTTCTCCGTGAATAAAGGATGGTCGGCGGGGTAGCCGAGAAACCACAGCCCAATTTCGCGTCCCACGCATGGGCAGCCAAACGGCGTAGCGGATTCCCTGGTAGATGCGTTCACCAACCGCAGGTGCGCCGGGGTGCTCCCGCCTATCCCCCTGACGCGCGCCCACCCGCGAATACACATGCAAAGTGAGTTTGCCGCAGGGTCCAGGGGGCGCGCAGCCCCCTGGTCGCCTGAAGGGCGAAATCTTTTCTCCGTGAATAAAGGATGGTCGGCGGGGTAGCCGAGAAACCACAGCCCAATTTCGCGTCCCACGCATGGGCAGCCAAACGGCGTAGCGGATTCCCTGGTAGACGCGTTCACCAACTACAGGTGCGCCGGGGTGCTCCCGCCTATCCCCCTGACGCGCGCCCACCCGCGAATACACATGCAAAGTGAGTTTGCCGCAGGGTCCAGGGGGCGCGCAGCCCCCTGGTCGCCTGAAGGGCGAAATCCTCCCCCCTTCCGGTCCGATTGCGTTGCAATTGGGCTGTGCTATTGTCCGCCCAATTGATG
Source organism: Desulfohalovibrio reitneri (assembly GCF_000711295.1). NCBI lineage: Bacteria > Pseudomonadati > Thermodesulfobacteriota > Desulfovibrionia > Desulfovibrionales > Desulfovibrionaceae > Desulfohalovibrio > Desulfohalovibrio reitneri. The sequence goes on from NZ_JOMJ01000003.1 coordinate 1,864,015, forward strand.
GGCAGGTAGCAAACCGCAACCGGACAGGAGCTCGAGATGGAATACGTTCAGGAAGCCGGACTGCAGGTGGCCAAGCCGCTGCATGATGTCATCGCCAAGGCCGCCCCGCACACCGGGGTGGAGGCCGGGACATTCTGGCTGGAGTTGGAGAAGCTGGTGGCCGAGTTGGGGCCGCGCAACCTGGAGCTTTTGCGCAAGCGCGACGCCATCCAGGAGAAGCTGGACCGGTTCCATCGCGAGAATCCCGGCCGCCCGGACACGGCCAACTACAAGACGTTTCTCCAGGAAATCGGCTACCTAGCGCCCGAGGGCGAGGATTTCGAGATAGACAACGGCCGGGTGGATCCGGAGATCAGCCATGTGGCCGGTCCGCAGCTTGTGGTGCCCATCACCAACGAGCGGTACGTGCTCAACGCGGCCAACGCCCGCTGGGGCAGCCTGTACGACGCCCTGTACGGCTCCGACGTGCTGCCCGAGCAGACCGGCCTGGAGAAGGGGCCGGAGTACAATCCCGCCCGTGGCCAGCGGGTGATGCAGCACGCCACCGTTTTCCTCAACCGGGCGGTGCCTTTGGAGGACGCGGACCACGCCGACGCGACCGCCTACGCTGTGGAGAACGGGCACTTGGTGGCCAAGCTGTCCAGCGGCTCCACCGCCGCTTTGGCCGATCCAGCCCAGTTCGCGGGCCACCAGGGCGGCGATGCCGAGCCATCGGCAATTCTGCTGCGCAACAACGGCCTGCACATGGAGTTGTCCATCGACCGCGAGGATCCCGTGGGCAAGGCGCACCCCGCCGGTGTGCGCGATGTCGTCCTGGAGTCCGCCGTGACCACCATCCTCGATCTGGAGGACTCGGTGTCCGTGGTGGACGCCCACGACAAGGCCCACGCCTACGACAACCTGGCCGGGCTGCTGCGCGGCGATCTGGAAACCACCTTCCCCAAGGGCGGCGAGACCGTAACTCGCCGCCTGCACGGCGATCGCGAATACACCGCCCCGGACGGCTCCACCCTCACCCTTTCCGGCCGTTCCCTGATGCTGGTGCGCAACGTGGGCTCGCTGCTCTTCACAGACGCGGTCATCGGCCCGGACGGCTATGAGATTTCCGAAACCATCCTCGACGCCCTGGCCACGGCTTACATCTCCCTCATCGACGTGCGCGGCAACGGCCGCTACACCAACAGCGCCGAGGGCAACGTCTACATCGTCAAGCCCAAGATGCACGGCCCCGAGGAGACCGCCTTCGCTTGCCAGCTCTTCGCCCGCGTGGAGCAGGCCCTGGGCCTGGACGAGGGCGCCCTCAAGATCGGGGTCATGGACGAGGAGCGGCGCACCACGCTCAACCTCAAGGAGTGCGTGCGGCAGGCCCGCGACCGCATCATCTTCATCAACACCGGTTTCCTGGACCGCACCGGCGACGAGATCCACTCCGTGATGGAGGCCGGGCCCATGGTGCGCAAGGCGGCCATGAAGGCCGAGCCCTGGATCAAGGCCTACGAGGACTGGAACGTGGACGTGGGCCTGGCCTGCGGTTTCAAGGGCCGCGCCCAGATCGGCAAGGGCATGTGGCCCAAGCCCGCCAAGATGCGGGAGATGGTGGAGACCAAGATGGAGCACCCCCTGGCCGGTGCGGACTGCGCCTGGGTGCCTTCGCCGACCGCCGCCACCCTGCACGCCACCCACTATCACCAGGTGGACGTGGCCGAAGTGCAGGACGGGCTGGCCGGGCGGCGCCGGGCCGAGCTCGACGACCTGCTCGACGTGCCCGTGCTCCAGGAGACCCTCTCCGTTGACCAGATCCAGGAGGAGCTGGACCTCAACGCCCAGTCCATCCTGGGCTACGTGGTGCGCTGGGTGGAGCAGGGCATTGGCTGCTCCACCGTGCCGGACCTCTCCGACACCGGCCTCATGGAGGACCGCGCCACCCTGCGCATCTCCAGCCAACACATGGCCAACTGGCTCCACCACGGGCTCGTGACCCATGAGCAGGTGGAGGAAACCCTGCGCCGCATGGCCGGAGTGGTGGACCGCCAAAACGAGGGCGACCCCAACTACCAGCCAATGGCCGACGACCCCGACAACAGCGTGGCCTTCAAGGCGGCCCGCGACCTCGTCCTCAAGGGACGCGTCCAGCCCAACGGCTACACCGAGCCCATTCTCCACACCCGCCGCCTGGTAGCCAAAAAGAAGTTCGGCATCCGGTAAAACGAACCACGACAACAATACAAAAGGCCCGGCCGCTTGGAGCGGCCGGGCCTTTTCTGTGGAGGGGTAGGACGGGGGAAGATTTCGCCCTTCGGGCGACCAGGGGGCTGCGCGCCCCCTGGACCCTGCGGCAAAGTAACTTTGCATGTGTGTTCGCGGGATGGAGCGCGTCAGGGGGATGTGCGGGAGTACTCCGGCGAACAGGCGATTGTTCGGCTATCTCGCCCGGTAGAACCCCGCCCTGGCCGTCTGGCTTCAGATGCCATGGACGCGAAATGTAGCTGTTGTTCTCCAGCTACCACGTGCGAATGTTTTCTGACATATGCAAGAAAACACTCGCTTTTCATCTCGTCGCTTGCTTCTTCGCCTTGCCCAGCAGGGGGATGAGCAGAGCGGCCCCCAGCAGGGCGGAGGCGGCGGCGGCCATGCAGACCCAGGCGTAGCCAAGGTATTCGGCGAGCAACCCGGCGGTGAGGGCGGAGAGGACGGAGCCGATAGCTGTGGTGGCGTTGAAGATACCCACGGCGGTGCCTTCCTCCAGGGTGGAGAGTTGGGCGGCTCCGGAGGTTCCGGCCACGATGAGGGGCGACCAGGCCACGGGCAGAAGCAGGAAGGCGACCGGCGCCAGCCAGGCGGTGTTCGCGGGCTGGATGAAGGCCAGCACGGCCATGGAGGCCACCGAAGCCAGGGTCATGAGAGTGCCGATGAGGACGACGCCGACGTCGCCGATCTTTTCTCCCAGCGTGCCCGAGGGGGCGTAGGCGAATACGCCGATGAGGGCGGCCAGTGCGTAGTAGAGGGAGGAAAGCCCGGCGTCGATGCCGTAGGCGGAGCGCATGAGCAGGGGATAGAGATTGTACATCAGCCAGGTTCCGAACATGGTGCAGAACCAGGAAGCGATGTAGACGCCGTATGGCGTGCAGGCGTGTCGGACCAGAGCGATGAGATTTTTTGTCAGCGAGGCTTGGTAGTGGTGGATCATCCAGCCCAGTGCTCGGTGCGGGGCCTTGCTGCGGCGCATGTGCTGGTGCAGGTGCGGCTTGGGCCGATGCCGGGCGGCCTTGGTGGCCGGCAGGCCCTGCCTGCCGAACCACACCCCTGGCAGCATGAGCGCCGCGGAGATGAGCAGGCCGACCTGCGGCACGGCCTGCAGCAGAGCGGCCAGACCCAGGCCCACGGCCTGTCCCGCGCCGTAGAAGGTCTGCAGCCAGCCGATGCGCGGGTCCCACTCCTCCTTGGGCTTGAACTCCACGATGAACATGGCCGCCACCGTGTTGGTGGCCGCCGAGCCCATGCCCTGCAAGAATGCCAATGCGAACCAGAAGCCAAGCGAGGTGAGCTCCGGGAACAGCGCCAGCCCAAGCGCCAGCAGGCCGTAGCCCAGGAAGTACACCAGCTTGTAGGCCCGCGCCTTGTCCGTCAGCGTCCCCAGCAGCGGGGCCATGAGCTGGCCCACGTAGAAGCAGGCCACCACGGCTCCGGCCTCGGCGTCGCCAAGCGCGTTGCCCACCACCAAGGGCAGCAGGATCGGGGCCACGCCCAGAACAACCGCGCCCTGAAAGGCGTAGCCGATGTACCACTTTTCGGAATACCGCCGCCAACCAGCCATGCGAAAACCCCCTTGCGGTGACAGACCGCGCGAGCCTAGCGCATGCGCATGGCGGGAACAAGGAGGGTCTTAAAACACGCGGCTTGAAGAGAGCGTCCCGATTCATCTTCCGGACATATGCGGACGGGATTCCCCGGAGGGCCGGGCACCGCAATGGCCTGTTCGCCGGAGTGCTCCCGCATATCCCCCTGACGCGCACCATCCCGCGAACACGCATGCAAAGTGAGTTTGCCGCGGTCCAGCGCCGCGCAGGCCCTGGTCGCCCGCAGAGCGAAATCCTTCCCTCCTTGGGAATGGAAGGTGGCTGGCGAGGGTAGGAAGGTCAGGGCAGTGGGATAGGCAGGAAGTAGCCGGTGAACAGCAGCCCAGTTTCGCGTCCCACGCATGTGACGCGAAACGGCCAGGGCGAGGTTTTACCGAGTTGGGTAAAGCCCAACAAACATGGATACGCCGTAGCACTCCATTTCCGCGCTCCACCGCGCACCATCCCGCGAACACGCATGCAAAGTGAGTTTGCCGCGGGTCCAGGGCCGCGCAGGTCCTGGTCGCCCGCAGGGCGAAACGCTCTCGCCGCAGTGTCCAGGAGGCACGCAGCCCCCTGGACACTGCGGCGAAATCTTCCTTTCCTACTGCATCAAGCCTTCGAGGGATTCCTTGATGCCTTTGGAGCCTTCCTCGAGTTGTTTCTGGGTGCCTTCCTGGAATTGTTGCGCGCCCTTTTCCAGGGCTTCCTGGACGGCCTCTCCGGCGTTGGAGGCGGCGCTGGTCACGCTTTTTTGCACGGCGGCCATGATTTGGGAGAGGACTTCGGCGGGCGAGGCGCCGCCCTTGTCTTCGCCTATGTTGGTGAGGTGGATTTCCGGCAGGTTGACGGTGGCGCTGCGTTCACCCAGGGCGCGCAGGGCGAGGGTGGCTTGCGCGCCGGTGATGCGCAGGTCGCGGATGATGACCTTCTTGCCGGATTGTTGCTGCTCGCCGGTCTGCTGTCCCCCGCTGGGCGCGGCGGATTTGGCGTTTTGCAGCAGGCGGTCGAGGTTGGAGCCCTGGTCCCCGGTTTCCAGCAGGATGGCGGGATCGGTGATGCGGACCTGTTCGACAATGATGGTGTCGGAGAGGATGGAGCCGATGTCCACGCCCACGGCGGCGCTGCCGAGCCGGATGGCGGACTTGTCGGAAAAGCCTTCGGGGTTGGCCACGGTCAGGCCGTTGATTTCGCCGCTGCCGGAGAAGAGGGAGAGGGAGGCCCCGTCCAGGGCGACGGCGGTTTTGAGGGTTTTGGAGCCCACGGTTTCCACGCCGCGCTCCACGATGGTGTTGAGCTGGAAGTAGAGCACCAGCACGGCGGCGACAACAATGACTGCGATGACAGCGAGGATTTTTTTCATGGCGCTTCGGCTCCTTGCACGGCTTGTGGTTGCTGCCCATCAAGGATAGGACCATGCGACGGGTTTTATCACGCTGACAAAGTTTTCGCTATATGCTGTTGCATCCCGGCATAGACCCTGTGGCCATTGATCTGGGGCCGATTTCCGTGCGCTGGTACGGCCTGATGTACGTGCTGGGCTTCGCCGCCGCCTGGCTGCTGGGCAGGTGGCGGGCCAGGCGGCCGTGGTCGGTGGTCGATCCCCGCGAGATGGAGGATTTGGTCTGGTACCTGGTGCTGGGCCTGATGATCGGCGCCAGGGTGGGCTACATGCTCTTCTACGACCTGCCCGGGCTGCTGGCCGATCCGTTGAGCATGTTCGCGGTCTGGCGCGGGGGGATGTCCTTCCACGGCGGGCTTTTGGGCGTGGTGGCGGCCATGCTGTTTTTCGCTTGGCGGCGGGAGAAGCCCTTCTTCGGGCTGACGGACTTCATCTGCCCGCTGGCCCCCATCGGTCTGGGCCTTGGCCGCGTGGGCAACTTCATCAACGCGGAGCTGTGGGGCAGGCCCACGGACATGCCCTGGGGGGTGATCTTCCCCGACCCCCGGGCGGGCATGGTGCCCCGCCATCCCTCCCAGCTGTACGAGGCTTTTTTGGAGGGGCTGCTGCTGTTCGCGGTGCTGTGGGCCTACTCCGCCAAGCCCCGCGCCAGGGGAACGGTGTCCGGGCTGTTTTTGCTGCTCTACGGGTGTTTTCGGTTCCTGGTGGAGTTCTTCCGTACACCGGACCCGCAACTTGGCTTCCTGGCCTTCGGCTGGCTGACCATGGGGCAGCTGCTGTCCACGCCCATGATTCTGGGCGGGGTGGCGCTCATCTGGTGGGGTCTGCGCCGGGCGGCCGGACACCGGGGCGAAGGCTGAAACGCTTCTGTTTCCCGTCCGCTTCTGCTAGAACGTTTCGCGCGCCCCGGTTTGGGGCTCCCGAGAATTGAACCAGACCCGCCCAGCGAGGTGATACGGCATGACCCAGCCCTACAAGGACGCGGTTTCCATCTGCAAGACCATCCTGCGCAACGGCTACGACGCCTACGTCATCAACGCCCGTTTCCAGCAGGAGCTTGAACGCGACCTCAGCGAGAACGAGGTCGACATCGCCACGGACATGGACGCGGACGAGCTGATGAAGATCTTCCCCAACGTGTCCCAATCCTCCCAGCGCGGCGAGAAGGCCGTGATGACGGAAGGCGGTGTGACCATCCGCTTCTACCCCGCCTACAACGTGGAGGCGGCCCACCCGGAGACCATCCTCACCTGCGCCACCCCGCGCATTTTGCGGCGCATGGAGGAACGCCAGGAGATGTCCTCTTCCCTGGCCTGCCCCTACGTGCGCCACGCCGAGGACGCCCACGAGGGGTTCGCGGACATGAACGAGGGCCGAATCCGCCTGGTTGGCGCGCCGTCCGAAACGCTCAAGAGAAACCTGCTTTTCGGGCTGCGGGCCCTGCGCTTCGCGGCCAACTACAACCTGCCCATCGAGCAGAACACCTGGGTGGCCATCATCCGCTCCGCCCAGCGCATCCTGGACTACACCGCCGTCACCGATGTCATGGACGAGTGGCGCAAGGTGGAGGCCGAGGCCATGTGGAAGTTCGTGGACCTGCTCATGGAGTCGCAGCTTCTGCACGGCCTGCTGCCGGAAATCGCCGCCCTCTCGCGCCTCAAGCACATCCGCAACGAGTCCGGCGAGGAGGAGACGGTGCTGACCCACGTGCTGGAGGTAATGCGCCACTACCCCGAGGAACTGCCCTACGACTGGTACGGGGTCATGGCCTGCCTGCTGCACGATGTGGGCAAGCTCTTCACCGCAGAATACTACGACGGCAAGTGGCACTTCCACCAGCACCACCGCATCGGCGCGCAGGTGGCCCGCAAGATTCTGGGACGGCTCAGGATGCCACCCAACGAGGTGGACCTTATCTGCCACCTGGTGCGCCACCACATGCGCTTCCAGTACATGCTCACCGAGCGCGGCGCGCGGCGCTTCAAAGCCCTGGACGAGTACCCCCGCCTCATCGAGATGGCCAGGGCGGACACCAAGGCGCGCGGCGGCAACTACACCAACTTCAACCACAACCTCAAAATGCTGGAAAAGGCCGAAACGCCGGAAGAGATGAGCGAACCGCTGCTCAACGGCAACGAAATCATGGAGTTCACCGGGCTCAAGCCCGGCCCGGCCATCGGCATCATCCGCGAGGCCCTGCTCCAGGCCCAGGTGGAGGGCAAGGTCACCAGCGTGCCCGAGGCGGTGGACTTTGTGCTGGCCTACAAGGAAGCCATGTAGCTTCCACAGGACATTGCGCAATCATCCGGCCCGTCGCGTGCAAACGCGGCGGGCCGTTTTCATCGCCCTTCGGGCCTGGTTCGCAGCAGCGACCGCAGGGCGGCGATCCCCCTGCGGTCGTCCTCCAGGTCCTCGTCCTTGGGCGTTTCCAGCACCACCGGCAGGCCGTCCAGCGCCGGGTGGTTCACCAGCAGACCAAATCCCTCCAGGCCGATCTCCCCCTCACCGATGTGGGCATGGCGGTCCTTGTTCGACCCCATTTCCCGCAAGGAGTCGTTGGCATGCACGAACCGCAGCCGCTCAAGCCCCACGTGCTCCCGCACCTCGGCCAGCAACCCCTCCAGCCCTTCGGCCGCGCGCAGGTCGTACCCCGCGGCGAAGGCGTGGGCCGTGTCCAGGCATATCCCCAGCCTCTCCGAACACCGCGAGGTGGCGATGATCGCACCAAGCTCCCGGGGCGTGGACCCCAGGGCACTGCCCTGACCGGCCGTGTTCTCCAACAAGACCGCAACACCCTCGGGAGCCGCCTCCAGCACCTTGTCCAGCCCGGCGGCCACACGCTCCACCCCGGCCTCGGCGCCGCTGCCCGTATGCGCGCCCGGATGCAACACCACGTACGGCACGCCCAGCTTGACGCACCGCGCCGCCTCCTCGGCCAGCGCGGCCACGCTCTTGCCCCACAACTCGTCCTTGGGCGAGGCCAGGTTGATGAGATACGAGGCGTGCGAGGCCATCCGCTCCGCAGGCCGCCCCCATTCCGCCAGGGCGGCCCGGAACCTGTCCGATTCCGCGTCCTCCACCGGCTTGGCCAGCCACTGCCGCTGGTTCCGCGTGAACAGCTGCAGCGACTCCCCGTCAACCGAACGGATCCGCTCGAAAACCCGTTCCAGTCCACCCCCAGCCGGCATGTGCGCTCCAAAATACGGTCCCATGGAGGGAGGCAATAGAGGATTTCGAACTTGGATGCCAGGGAGAAAGAGGGGAAGATTTCGCCTTCGGCGACGCGGCGACTGCGGAATTCGAACCCCCGGCGGCACCCCGCTCTGACTGTTTGTCTCCAGATACGTAGGACGCGAAATGCAGTTGTTGCTCTCCGGCTACCACGTGTCCGCACCACACCCCCGAGCGAAGCGAGCGATATAAAAATTTCGGAAAAGGAGGGTGAGTGTACTGCCCCCGGTTTAGCAAGCCTTTTTTAAGAGAGTCCGCGAGTTGATCAGTTCCTGCTCGGTTGTCACCGGGGTTTTATACCCCAGCGCCGAGTGCAGGTAGCCTTGGTTGTATTCTTCGATCCAGGAGCCCAAGGCTTGGCAAAAGGCCGTCGGGCTACGCCATTCATTAATCCAGACCAGCTCTTCCTTCATGGTGCGCATGAAGCGCTCGGTGTCGGCATTGCCTTTTGGGTTGTTGTAGCTGGTGAAGGCGAGTTTGATGTCCATGACGCGGCAAGCCTTCATGAAGCTCGCCGAGGTCGGCTGGCAGCCGTTGTCGGCCATGAGATGAAGACCGCCGTCGCGCACGCCTTCGGGGAACTGCCTGCCGACAGCCGCGTTGAGCGCCGAGAGCCAATGCCACGCCTTGGCCTGGTCGCCGGCGTAATGGCCGACGACCTTCTTGGTGCGCCAATCAAGCACAATGACCACGTACAGCCAGCCGTAGCCGTCAATCTTGATTTTGGTCATGTCGATACCCCACCACTCGTTGGGTCGCGTGGGCCGGGGCTTGACGCCGGTCGGCCTGCGTTTGGCCTTGAGTCGCAGGTTGGGCTTCACCGTGAGGTCATGCTCGCTCATGAGCCGGTAGACGCGATTTTTGCCGACGACTACGCCGTCCACGAAGCGCAGAAACGCCCAGACCCGACGGTATCCCCAGAACGGATGGTCGGCCTTGATGCCGCGAATGCGGGCCAGGAGGTCGGCGTTGCGCTCGGCGACCTTTGCATATGGTCCACGCTTCATCCGAACGGCCCGCTTTTTTTTAGCTCAATGGTCAACTCACCGATCAGGCTTTTGAGCTTCATGTTCTCGCGCTCAAGCTTGGCCGTACGCTGTGCGCCGTGCTCGGTCTCGAACGCTTTGTGCGCCTGGGCAAGGAATTGATCGCGCCACTTGTAGTACTGGTTCTGCGAGATGGCGTACTCGGCGCACACTTCGCCCACGGGTCGTCCTCGAAGGCCTTCGAGGACGACCCGTGTCTTCTGCTCCGGGGTCCACTTCCGTCGCTTCATGGCAAACCTCCTGCCTGTTGAGAAGCCACGGACTTCCACTTAAATCAAGGCTGTTTCAAACTGGGGGCAGGATATGAGGGCGTGTGAAAGGGAGGAAAAAACCGTTTTTAAAGGATTTTTCCTCCCTTTCCCACTGCCCTGAACTTCCACCCAGCCACCATCCGTTCCCAAGGAGGGAAATATTCCCCTTCGGCGACCAGGGGGGCTGCGCCCCCCCCTGGTCCCTGCGGCAAACTCATTTTCCATGTGTGTTCGCGGGATGGCGCGCGGTGGGAGCTTTGAAAGGGAGCACTCCGGCGAATAAGCGATTGTGGGGCTATTAGTCGGTAAAACATCGCCAACCCGCTTGGTTAGCGATGTGTCGGACGCGGAATTGGCTTGTAGTCCTCCGGCTGCGCCGTTTTACTTGGCTTGGTTTTCCTCCAACTCCTTGAGCTTGGTTTCGATGGCCTTGGGGTTGGGAAAGGAGTCTTGGATGGATCGCAGGAGTTCTCCGGCCTTTTCCGGATCGCCGGTCTGCAGGGCGGTTTCGGCCAGGAAGTAGACGGCCATGTCGTGTTCGCGCTGGGGGAGGGATTTGTCCTGGAGGAGGTCGGTGAGGATGTCTTTGGCTTTGGGCCAGTTTTCCTGGAAGGTGTAGGTCATGGCCAGGTCCACGTTGCATTGGGGGTGGCAGGACTTTGCGTCCTGAGATTCCACGCAGTCACGCAGGGTGTCCTGTGCCAGGTCGAAGCGTCCAGCCTGGAAGTGGGCCGAGGATATGCGCTCGTAGAGGTCGCAGGGGTTGGCCCCGTCCACGTCCAGGCGGGCGGCTTTCTGCCAGGCTTCCAGGGCTTCGTCCAGGTCGCCCCGTCGCAAGTGCAGATCGCCTGTCTTCAGGAGCACGGTGCGCGCGCGCTCGGGTTGCGGCCCGAACTCCAGGAGCATGGCTTCGAGGACCAGGAGGGCCTTTTCCTGGTCGTTTTTGACCACGTTGAGGATTTCCAGGATGCGTTTCCAGGCGTGCCAGCGGCGTTTTCCCTCCGGGTATTCCTGGATGTAGCGCTGGTAGAGGTTTTCCGCCTCCAGGTAGAGGCCCTGGGCGTAGGCGTCGTCGGCCTGCGTCAGAACGGGGTTCTTGGCCTCGTCCCGTGGGGAGCAGGCGCTTGCCAGAAGCAGCGCCAGGAGGAGGGCCGCGCCGACGGCGGCCGTGGGCGCGAGCCCCCTCCCGAGGCGCGTCATGTCTTGTCCACGCCGTTTTCGCGCACGATGTCGAAGCCCACCAGGTTGCCGCCGTCCAGATTGGCCAGCCGCACGCCCTGGGTGGCGCGTCCCACCACGGAGATGTCCTTGACCGAGATGCGGACGATCTTGTTGCCCGAGGTGAGCATGATGAGTTCGTCGTTCTGGTCCACCAGCATGGAGCCGATGACCTGCCCGGTCTTGGGCGTTACCTTCATGTTGATGACGCCCCGCCCGCCACGCGACTGGATGCGGTAGTGGGAGATGAGGGTGCGCTTGCCGTAGCCGCTTTCCGAGATGGTCAGCAGATGGCCCTTGCCCGGGACGGGTTTCTCCTGGTTTTCCGGGGGCACAACCACGCCCCCTACCACCTTGTCGTCGCCGCGCAGGGCTATGCCTTTCACGCCGGCGGCGGTGCGGCCCATGGGGCGGACCTCGTTGCAGGAGAAGCGGATGGCCAGGCCGTCCTGGGTGGTGAGGACGATCTCGTCGTCGTGCTCGATTTGCCGCACCAGGACAAGCTCGTCGTTGTCCTTGAGGTTGACGGCCCTGATGCCGGAGGCGCGCACGTTCTGGTAGAGCGAGGCCACGGTGCGCTTGACCATGCCCCGCTTGGTCACGAAGAGGAAGTAGTAGTCGTCCGAGAACTCGCGCACGGACATGGCCGTGGCCACGTACTCGTCCCGCTCCAGGGGCACCAGGTTGGCGATGTGCGCGCCTTTGGCGTAGCGGGAGCCCTCGGGCACGCGGTGGACCTTGATGGTCAGCATGCGGCCAAGGTTGGTGAACAGAAGCAGGTTCTGGTGATTGGTGGTGGTGATGAAGGAGTGGATCATGTCTCCTTCGCTGGTCTGCACCCCGGCGATGCCTTTGCCACCCCGTTTCTGCTGCTGGTAGGAATCCAGCGGCACGCGCTTGCAGTAGCCCCGGCGGGAGAGGGTGATGACCACCTCCTCGTCGGCGATGAGGTCCTCGATGTCGATCTCCGAGGGGTCCTGGGCCAGAATCTGGGTCTTGCGCGGCGTGGCGTAGGTCTTTTTCAGGTCCAGCAACTCGTCGCGGATGACCCCGCGCAGCACCTCGTCGGAGTTGAGGATGGAGTTGTAGAACTCGATCTTCTTGATGAGGCCCCGGTACTCTTCCAGGAGCTTTTCGTGCTCCATGGAGGTCAGCCTTTGCAACCGCATGTCCAGGATGGCCTGGGACTGGGCGTCGGACAGCTCGAAGCGGTTCATGAGGTTGGTCTTGGCCTCTGGCGGGTTGGCGGAGCCGCGGATTATGGCCACCACTTCGTCGATGTTGTCCACGGCGATGCGCAGCCCTTCCAGGATGTGGGCCCGCCTTTCGGCCTTGTCCAGGTCGAAGCGGGTGCGCCGCAGGACCACCTCGCGCCGGTGCCGCAGGAAGTGGTTGAGGATCTGCTTGAGGTTGAGGAGTTGGGGCCTGGAGTCGGCCACGGCCATCATGTTGATGCCGAAGGAGGATTCCAGCGGGGTGTACTTGTAGAGGGAGTTCTCGATGATGTCCGGGATGGACCCCTTCTTGAGGTCCAGCACGATGCGGATGCCGTTGCGGTCCGACTCGTCGCGCAGGTCGGCCACGCCCTCGATCTTGCGGTCGTTGACCAGGTGGGCGATTTTCTCCACCAGCCCGGCTTTGTTCAGGGCGTAGGGGATTTCGGAGATGATCAGGGAGATGCGACCCTTCTTGTCCTCCTCCCGCTCGATGGTGCCCCGGATGCGCACGGTGCCCCGGCCGGTGGCGTAGGCCTCGGCCATGCCCTGCCCGCCGTAGAGGGAGGCCCCGGTGGGGAAGTCCGGTCCCTTGACGAAGTGGGTCAGGTCGGGGATCTGGCAGTCCGGGTTGTCCAAGAGGTGCACGGTGGCGTCCACCAGCTCGCCCAGGTTGTGCGGCGGGATGTTGGTGGCCATGCCCACGGCGATGCCCGCGGAGCCGTTGAGCAGCAGGGCGGGCACCTTGGCGGGCAGGACGATGGGCTCCTGCAGAGAGTTGTCGTAGTTGGCCCGCCAGTTGACGGTCTCCTTCTCGATGTCCGCCAGGAACTCGCCGGAGAGGCGGGACATGCGCGCCTCGGTGTAACGCATGGCCGCGGCTGCGTCGCCGTCGATGGAGCCGAAGTTGCCCTGCCCGTCCACCAGGGGGTCGCGCATGGAGAAGTCCTGGGCCATGCGGACCAGGGCGTCGTACACCGCGGAGTCACCGTGGGGGTGGTACTTACCGATGACGTCGCCGACCACGCGGGCGGACTTCTTGTAGGGCCGGTTGTAGGTGTTCCCCAGCTCGTGCATGGCGTAGAGGATGCGCCGATGCACGGGCTTGAGCCCGTCGCGCACGTCCGGAATGGCCCGGCCGATGATGACCGAGAGGGAATACTCCAGGTAGGATTTCTTGATTTCCTGTTCGATGCTGACTTTCACGTCGTCTCCTCTGGGGACGGTGGTTGCCGCGCGGGGCTAGATGTCCAGTTCGGCCACGGCCAGGGCGTTCTTCTCGATGAAGTCGCGCCTGGGCTCGACCTTGTCGCCCATGAGTTTCTGGAAGATGTCGTCCGCCTCCATGGCGTCCTCGATGGACACCTGCAGCATGGTGCGGTTCTCGGGATTCATGGTGGTTTCCCAGAGCTGTTCCGGGTTCATCTCGCCCAGACCCTTGTAGCGCTGGATGTGGTAGCCCTTGTGGGCCTCCTCCAGCACCCAGGCCATCAGCGGGAAGAGGCCCACCACGGTGGTTTCCTCCTCCTTGCGGCGCAGGGTGAACTCGTCCGTGGGGGCCACCTCGCGGATTTCCTCCATCTTCTCGAAGGACTGCTTGTAGATGCGGGAGTTGAAGAACTCCACGCCCAGGCGGGTGGAGTGGCCCGAGGCGGTCTCGAAGTTGACGAAGACGCGCGGCTCCACCTCGTCCATGTCCTCGTCCCGCTCCACGGAGCAGTCGAAGCCGCAGTCCTCCATGGTCTTGCGGAAGCGCTCGAAGTCCTGGCCCAGGAAATGGTCGGGCAGCAGCCGCTCGGGGTGGGTGAGGATGCACATGAGCAGCATCTCGTCGATGCCGTAGTTGGCCGCCTCGTCCATCTTGCCCTGGATGAAGCTGATCTTTTCCATGAACCGGGTCAGCTTGCCGCCGGTGAGTTCGGTGCCGTCGGAGGTGATGAGGTGCAGGTTGCCGGCCACCTTGCCCAGCAGGAACTTGCGCAGCTCCTCCTCGGTGGCGATGTAGCGCTCGAACTTGCCCTTGCTCACGCGGTACAGCGGCGGCTGGGCGATGTAGAGATGCCCGCGCTCGATGAGCTGCACGTACTGGCGGAAGAAGAAAGTCAGCAGCAGGGTGCGGATGTGCGCGCCGTCCACGTCCGCGTCGGTCATGATGACGATCTGGTGGTAGCGCAGCTTGTCCAGGTCCATCTCGTCCTCGCCGATGCCCGCGCCCATGGCCGTGATGAGGGCGCGTATCTCCTTGTTGGAGAGCATCTTGTCGAAGCGCGTCTTCTCCACGTTGAGGATCTTGCCGCGCAGGGGAAGGATGGCCTGGAACTTGGGGTCGCGGCCCTGCTTGGCCGAGCCGCCCGCGGAGTCGCCCTCCACGATGTAGAGCTCGGAGTCCTCGGGCTTCTTGGTCTGGCAATCGGCCAGCTTGCCGGGCAGGGCGTTGTCGGACAGCGCACCCTTGCGGCGCACCAAGTCGCGGGCCTTGCGGGCGGCCTCGCGGGCGCGGGCCGCGTCCACGATCTTCTCCACGATGGCCTTGGCGTCGGGGGGACTCTCCTGCAGGAAGGTGGTGAACTTCTCGTAGAAGAGGGACGAGACGATGCCCGTGACCTCGGAGTTGCCCAGCTTGGTCTTGGTCTGGCCCTCGAACTGCGGGTCGGGCAGCTTCACGGAGATGACCGCGGTCATGCCCTCGCGCACGTCCTCGCCCGTCACCTTCTGCTTGAGCTTCTTGGGCAGGTCGGCGGAGTTGATGTAGTTGTTGATGGCCCGGGTGAAGGCGGTCTTGAAGCCCACCAGGTGGGTGCCGCCTTCCTTGGTGCGGATGTTGTTGGCGAAGGTCAGCACCGATTCCTTGTAGCCAGCGTTGTACTGCAGGGCGAACTCCACCACCACGCCTTCCTGCTCCCCCTCGCCGTAGAGCATGGTGTGCAACTCGGTCTGGCCCTCGTTGAGATCCTTGACGAACTCGCGGATGCCGCCGTCGTAGCGGAAGGTTTCCTCCTGCTGGGTGCGCTCGTCGATGAACTCGATTCCCAGGCCCGAGTTGAGATAGGCCACCTGCTGGAAGCGCTTGCGCAGAATGTCGAAGTCGAACTGGTTGGTCTCGAAGATTTCCTCGTCCGGGCGGAAGCGGATGGTGGTGCCGCGCTCGGCGGCCTCGCCCTGGTTCTCCAGCTCGGTAACGGGCACGCCGCGCTCGAAGCGCATGTGCCAGCGCTGGCCGTCGCGCTTGACCACGACTTCCAAATACTCGGACAGGGCGTTGACGCAGGACACGCCCACGCCGTGCAGGCCGCCGGAGACCTTGTACGACTCGTTGTCGAACTTGCCGCCGGCGTGCAGCTTGGTCATGACCACTTCCACGGCCGGCTTGTTCAGCTTGGGGTGCATGCCCACGGGAATGCCGCGGCCGTCGTCCGACACCGTTACCGAGTTGTCCAGGTGAAGCGTGACCTTGATGCGGCCGCAGTGGCCGGCCATGGCCTCGTCGATGGAGTTGTCCACCACCTCGTAGACCAGATGGTGCAGGCCGCGGATGTCCGTGGAGCCGATGTACATGGCCGGGCGCATGCGCACCGCGGCCAGCCCTTCCAGCACCGTGATGCTGGTTTCGCTGTACTCGGCGCCGCCTTTTTGCGGCCCGTCCTGGGGAAGCTGACTCATGGTTAGGCCTCTTCCTCGGTGTAGTAGGTTTCCTCGACGATCTTCATGGGCATGATGATGACCAGGTATTCGGGGTCGTCCTCGCCCCGGATGCCGCACGGCCCCTCGCTGCCCGTGAAGTTGAAGGTGACCCGCTCGGAATTGAAGTGGGAGAGGATCTCGATGAGGTTGCGGGTGGGGAAGGCGATCTTGTCCAGCCCCCCGCTGAATTCCACGGGCAGGGTCTCGTTGGCCGTGCCCACGTCCTGTCCCTGGGAGAAGAGCTGCATCTCGCCGTTCTCGAAGGAGAAGGAGACGGTGCGGTTGTTCTCGGAGTTGAAGATCAGGATGCGGTCCAGGGAGTCGGCCAGCTCCTCGCGGTCGAGGGTCAGGCTGCCCTGGGCGTCATCGCTCACCTTGGAGAGGAAGGTGGTGTAGTCCGGGTACTGGTAGAATGACAGCGGCAGGGAGAAGGTCTCCACCTGGTCGCGGGTGCGGAAGAAGAGCCGCTTGTCGTCCAGGGCCATCTCTATCTCCTCGCCCGAGAGCCACTTCTTCAGCTCGGTGAGGTACTTCTTCTGGATGAGCATGCCGCCCTCGGGGAGCATATCCACGATGTCGTCATTGGTGAAGCCCAGCATGGCGAACTGGTGGCCGTTCAGCCCCAGGGCGCGAATGGACTTGCCGTTCTCCCCGTCCACGGGAACCACGTTCATGCAGGCGATGGCCTCCATGGTGTCCTCGTCGGAAATGCAGTAGCTCACCCGATCGATGAGTTCCTGGAGGAAATCGCCGGACCAGTAGACGCCCCCGGACTCGGGATGGTCGGAGAACTTCTGGAACCAGGTGGGATCGTTGGTGGGCAGCTTGTACTTCCGCTTGCCCTGCTCGATGAGCAGGTTGGACCCTTCGGCCTCGGTGCGCACGGTGATTTCGCCGGGGGGCAGTTTGCGCACCAGGTCGTAGAAGGAGCGGCCCTGCACGCCCGCCAGGCCCTCTTCCTGCACTGTGGCCGGGTAGGCGCCGGTGAACTCCAGATTGGAGTCCGTGGACATGATGCGCAGGGTGTCGCCCTCGGCCTTCATCCAGATGGTGCGCAGAAAGGCCGCGCCCGTCTTGGCCGGGATGATGTTCGAGGACTTGTGCAGGCCTTCGATGATGTCATCTCTGATCACTCTTAAATACATGTATACTCCTTGTGATTGCAGTAAATGCCGGTTCCTTTGTTCTTTTTTATGACAAAATACCGGAATCAATCACGAAAATCGGAACACAACCATGTTGCTGAAATGTCGCTCGACAGCGCTTTGTCCGGGGTCCGTTCATTCGGCTTCCGAGGAGAGACATTTTTGCTTCAGGGTTTTCAACACGTTTTTCGTTTCTTTGTTAACCTTCTGGATTTTCTTGATCTTATTCACGGCGTACAGGGCCGTGGAGTGGTCCTTGCCCCCGAAGATGCGGCCCAGAGCGGGATAGGAACTGCCCAGCATCTCCCGGCAGAGGAACATGGCCATCTGCCGCGCCCGCACGATTTCGTGGCGGCGCTGGGAGCCCTTGAGATCCTTGGGCTGCAGCCCGAAGTGCGAGGACACGATGTCGATGATCAGGTCCGGACTCAGGGCGGGCTGCGGTTTCTCCTCGGTGTGGGAGAGGACGTGCTGGAAGTCCTTGGGCCCGATGTCCTTGTTGACCAGCTCCTTGTAGGCGAACAGCTTCAGCAGGATGCCCTGCAGGTAGCGGAAGTCGCGGAAGCGCTGGGCCAGGATGAGGACCTGTTCCTTGTCCAGGGTTATCTTCTTCTGCCGGCACTGGTTCTGGATGAAGCGCACCCGCACTTCCAGGTCCGGCTGCTTGAGGTTGACGATGAGTCCCCACTCCAGCCGCGACTTGAGGGTGGGGTTGAGGAACTCGTAGGTGGTCACGCGATCGGCGCAGCCGAAGACCATCTGCTTTTTCTGGTCGTGAAAGGCGTTGAAGAGGATGATGAGTTCCTGCTGCAGATTGGGGCTGTGCTGGATGAGCTGGAAGTCGTCCAGCACCAGCACCTGGTAGGCGGAAAGCTGCCGCCGGGCGGAAAAGGAGTCGTCCTGCTTGAACAGGGCGGCCAGATCCTCCACCGTGCCGAAGTAGATGGACTGCGGATCGGTGCGCCGGGCTATCTCGTTGGCTATGGCCTTGAGCAGGTGGGTCTTGCCGGAGCCGTGCTCCCCGCAGACCACGAACGGGTTGAAGACCACGCTGTCCTGTTTGGCCACCTCCCTGGCCGAGGCCAGGGGGAAGTAGTTCTTCTTGTTTATCAGGAAGGAGTCGAAGGTGAACTGGTTGCCGAAGGGGAAATCCAGCGACTTGACCCGCTCTTTCCCGGCTGTGGAGGCGGTTTCCGACGTGCCCGCGCCGTGGCCGTTGTGGCCGTAGCTGATGATGGAGCCCGGGCCGAAGAAGCCGTTCATCTGCTCCTCGAACCGGTCCTGCACGTGCTGGGCGAACCAAGAGGAGAAAAAAGCGTGGGGAAAGCCCACGTCGAGCCGTTTCTCGTCCGGGTCGTAGCGCACGTCCAGCGGATCGAACCACCGCTTCAGTTCCTGGTCGGAAAAGGACTGTTCCAGATGGGTGCGGAGCGAGGTTTTCACGCTGTCCGGGGTGTTGTGGTCTGTTGCGGATTGCGGCACTTCGGACACCGGTCGCGGGCTTGGCCGGGCTGATTTTCCCCCCTCGCGGCCACCCCGTTTGAATTCGTCCCCGTATAGCGAAAATACAGGCTTTCGCCAAGGTTTTTCTGCCCCGGAAGCCCTGGTTCTCAACAGGTTGTCCACCGCTTTGGTGGAGTTTCCCCAGGACTTGGGAAAAAGGTTGTATTTTCGCGGTAGAGATACGGCGCGGTTCTTCCGCGGCCTCCCGGTTGCCATCGGTACACGCTTTGGGCATCCTTCCGGGGCCCCGATCGGGACCAAGGAGCAGACATGGCCGCCAAAAAGACCAAGACTATCGCCGAGATCAACGAACGCATCAAGCAGGGGAAAGCCGTGGTGCTCACGGCCGAGGAAATGACCGAGGCCGTGCGCCGCCAGGGCAAGGCCAGGGCCGCGGCCGAGGTGGATGTCGTCACCACGGGCACCTTCTCGCCCATGTGCTCTTCCGGTGTTGTATTCAACATCGGCCAGGAACCGCCCATGATCAAGGCTTCCGAGGTCAGCCTCAACGGCGTGCCCTGCTACGGCGGCATAGCGGCCGTGGACGCCTTCCTGGGCGCCACGGAGCCCCACCGCGACGATCCCCTGAACAAGGTCTACCCCGGCTCCTTCAAATACGGCGGCGGCCA
Source organism: Desulfohalovibrio reitneri (assembly GCF_000711295.1). NCBI lineage: Bacteria > Pseudomonadati > Thermodesulfobacteriota > Desulfovibrionia > Desulfovibrionales > Desulfovibrionaceae > Desulfohalovibrio > Desulfohalovibrio reitneri. Next base: position 1,883,171 of record NZ_JOMJ01000003.1, read on the forward strand.
CGTCATCGAGGACTTGGCGCGGGGGAGGGCTGTGCGCCTCCTGGCCAAGGGATACGGCACCGACTGCTACCCACGCACGGAGATCGAGAAGGACGTCACCCTCGCCCAGTTGCCCTACGCCCAGCTCTTCAACCCCCGCAACTGCTACCAGAACTACAACGTGGCGGTGAACCTCACCTCGCGGACCATCTACACCTACATGGGGCCGCTGAAGCCGGGCATGCGCAACGCCAACTTCGCCACCGCCGGCTGCCTCTCGCCGCTGTTCAACGACCCCTTCTTCCGCACCATCGGCCTGGGCACGCGCATCCTCCTGGGCGGCGGCACCGGCTGGGTTCTGGGCGCGGGAACCCAGCACAACGCCAAGCCCAAGCGCAACGAGCGCGGCATCCCCATGCAGCCCGCCGGAACCCTCATGGTGCGCGGCGACCTCAAGGGCATGGACCCGCGCTACCTGCGCGGCGTCTCCTTCCGGGGCTACGGGCCCTCGCTGTCCGTGGGCGCGGCCATTCCCATCCCCATCCTGGACGAGGACATGGCCTTCTTCACCGGCGTGGCAGACTCGGACATCGAGATGCAGGTCATGGACTACGGCCACGACTACCCGCAGGGCACGGGCAAGATAATAACCCGCGTGACCTACGAGGAGTTGGCCTCGGGCGAAATCAGGGTCAAGGACCGGAAGGTGCCCACCTCGCCGCTCTCCTCCCAGGTGCTGGCCCGGGAGATGGCCGAGAACCTGAAGAAAATGATCGCCGAGGGCTCCTTCCTGCTCACCGAGTCCCAGGAGAAGATCGTCTCCGAGTGATGGACGCGCGCGAATCCCTCCGCGAAACCCTGGCCGCCCCGGCCCGGGAGGGCATGGCCCTGGCCGTGTCCGGCGGTCTGGACTCGCGCCTGCTGGCCTGGCTGCTGCTGGGCCTGCGGTTGCCCTTCACCGCCCTGCACGTGCGCGGCCCCCACGTCCCTCCCTGGGAGAGCGAGGGAGCCGTGGCTTGGCTCGCGGAGCACGGTGTTCCCTTCCACGTGCTGGACCTGGACCCCCTGACCCTGGGTCCGGTGCGGGAAAACGCCCGGGACCGCTGCTACCACTGCAAGCGCTACCTTTTCGCCGCCATGCGGGAGAAGGCGGACAGCCTGGGCCCGCCCCATCTGCTGGACGCAACCAACGCCTCGGACCTGGGCGAGTACCGCCCCGGCCTCCAGGCCCTGCGCGAACTGGGCGTGCGCTCCCCCCTGGCCGAACTCGGCATCGGCAAGCCGGACATCCGCGCCCTGGCCGCCCAACACGGCCTCAGCGACCCGGACCAGCCCTCCCGCGCCTGCGCCCTGACCCGCTTTCCCTACGGCCACGCCATCGGCCGCGCCGACCTCGACCTGTTGCTGCGCGCGGAGTACCGTGTGGAGTCCCTGGGCGTGCGGGAGTTCCGGCTGCGGTTGCCCGCGCCCGGGCAGGTGCTTTTGCAGCTTCCGCGCCACGCGGAATGCGGTGAATCACTCCTTGATAGACTACGAAACGAAATACAAAACGTTTATGGAATAGTGCCGGAAATCGTATTCAGCGAACGCTTGAGCGGTTTCTACGATACCCAGCCAGACCCCGCCCAGAGCGGGCCCCGAAGGAGTTGACCCCATGGCCTCCACCGTCCATTTCTGGAACCTGCGCGCCTCCGGCAAGGCTCCCACCCACGCCAAGCTGGCAAAGCTCCTGGACGCCCTGCCCGTGGCCGACCACATCGCCAAGGACGACCTCACCGCGGTCAAGCTCCATTTCGGCGAGGCGGGCGTCACCGGCTTCCTGGCCCCCCATCTGGTCAAGCCCATCATCGACCGCCTCCTGGAACTGGAAAGCAAACCCTTCCTCACCGACACCGCCACCCTCTACGTGGGGCAGCGCGGCAACGCTGTGGACCACTCCCTGCTTGCCCGCCGACACGGTTTCGACCCGGCCGTCCTGGGCGCGCCCGTGCACATGGCCGACGGCCTCAACTCCACCAACGAGACCACCGTATCCATCCCCAACGGCACGGAACTCACAGAGGCCCACCTGGCCGCCGACATCCTTAACGCCGAGGCCATGGCCGTCCTCTCCCACTTCAAGGGGCACATCGCCGCGGGCTTCGGTGGCGCGCTGAAAAACCTGGCCATGGGCTGCGCCACCCGCAAGGGCAAAATGCACCAGCACATGGCCATGGGCCCTAAACTCACCCCGGAAAACTGCGTGGGCTGCGGCGCCTGCATCGAAGTCTGCGCCCCCGGCGCGCTCCGCCTGGACGCGGACGACCGCATCACCATCGACCACGAGCTCTGCGTGGGTTGCGGCGGCTGCTTCCACGCCTGCCCCACCAAGGCCGTGGACATCGACTGGTCCCTGGAACGCGCGCGCTTCATCCGCCGTATGATGGAATACGCCTCGGCCGTTTACCACAACATCCAAAAACCCGCCGTCTACGTGAACTTCATCCTCGACGTCACACCCGAATGCGACTGCATCGGCTTCTCCGACGCCCCCATTTGCCCCAACCTCGGCATCGCCGCCTCCACCGACCCCCTCGCCCTCGACCAGGCCTGCATTGACCTCGTCAACCAGGCGCCCGCACTCCACCCATCCAAACTGCCCGACGACTACCAACCCGGACAAAACAAGTTCACCACCCTCAACAAAGACATGCCCGACCACCTCGGCCTCGACCACGCCGAAACACTTGGAATCGGAAGCAGGGAGTATGTGTTGAAACACATCTAGGATTGGAGAAGAGGGGAAGATTTCGCCTTCGGCGACCAGGGGGCTGCGCGCCCCCTGGACCCTGCGGCAAAGTAACTTTGCATGTGTAACGCGGGTTGGGGCGTGTCAGGTGAAAGCCGAGGGAGTAACTCGGCGCAATGGACGGCTATGTGGCTAGTTAACCCGATAAAACCGGATCCCGGTCGTCTGGCTTCACAGACGCAGGTCACGAAATTGGACACTAGTCCCCGTCTGTCTTGTTCCTCGCATGACGCCCCGAGCGAAGCGAGCTTCTGAGAAAGAAAAGCATTTCGCCTTCGGCGACCAGGGGGCTGCGAGCCCCCTGAATCCTGCGGCAAACTCACTTTGCATGTGTGTTCGCGGGATGGCGCGCGGTGGGATCGTGAACGGGGAGTACCCCGGCGTATGGGCGATTGTGGGGCCAGTTTACACGGTAAAACCCTGCCCGGCTTCTTCTCATTGACATCGATGCGGGACCCCGCAAAGGTCGCTTTGGAGTCGGTATGGCGGATGGCGTGTATCTCATATCCGAGCTGGCGGAGCTTGCCGGGCTGGCGGAGAACACGGCGCGGCGGTACGCTCGTCTGTTCGACGGCCATTTTTCCGGCAGGCAGTCCGGCCGCGTGACCAGATATCCCGCGGAGGACGCCGAGCTTCTGGCTTGCATCGCGTCCTGGTACAAGGAGGGGTTGTCCACGCCCGAGGTGGAGGAGAAGCTGCGGTCGCGCGGCGGGACAGGTCGTCCGGTCGGCGATGTGGACAGGCGCCTGGACGAGGTGCTGGCCGAGCTGGCCGCCCAGGCGGGGGAAATGGAGGATCTGCGGGCGGAACTGCGCCGGGAGCGGGCCCTCCGCGAGCGGGAAACGACCTCCCTGCGCGGGGAGATCGAGCGGCTCCGGTCAAGCAAGCAGGAACTGCGGCGCCGTTTGGGCACGCTGGCCAACGCCGTGGGGCCGTCCGACGCCTTCCTCTGCCTGCCCCTGGTTTTTCAGTCCGAAGAGGAGGAGTTTCTCGGGGTTTCTGTGCGGGGCAAGAAGCATTTCACCCTTACCGACTTCGTGGACCTGGTGCACCGCAACGGCCGCTCCGACCGCACCCTGGCTCTGGGCTGGGAAGGCGGGCGCGCGGGCTGGACCCTGCACATCACCGAGTACCCCGGCCGTCCCATCCTGGAGAAGCACCACCACGTGCGTGTCAGCCGCCGCCAGACACCCAAGGGCAACACCGTGGCCCTCATCGAGGAATTGAAGGTGAACGGCAGGCTGATGCCGGTGATCTTCCTGTACGAACTGTTCAAGCAGATTAGTCGCGAAGGCTGGTGAGGGGGCGTCCCCCCAACTCCACCCCTACATCTCGTGCGCGGCCACCAACTGACCGCAGGCGGCGTTGATGTCCTGTCCCTTGGATTTGCGCAGAATGGTGGTCAGGTGTTTGGAGCGCAGCACCTGTTCAAAGGCCAGCACGCGTTCGGACGGCGGGGCGTCGTACGGCGAGTCCGGGCCGGGGTTGCAGGCGATGAGGTTGACCTTGCACTTGGTGGTGGAGAGCAGCCGCACCAATTGCCGGGCGTGCTCGTCCGAGTCGTTGACCCCGCGCAGCAGGGTGTATTCGAGGGTCACGCGTTCGCGCTGGGGCAGGGGATAGGCTCGGATGTCCTCCATGAGCCTGTCCAGGGGCAGCGCCTTGGCCGCCTTGGGCATGATCCGCTCCCGCAGCTCCTGGGTGGGCGCGTGCAGGGATACCGCCAGCCGGGCCAGGTTGGTCTCGCCCAGTTGTCGGATTCGGTCCGGCACTCCGGCCGTGGAGACCGTCACCCGCCGCCTGCCGAAGCCCAGCCCGTTGTCGCGGGCCATGGAGCGCAACCCGTCCAGCAGGGTCTCGAAATTCAGCAGCGGCTCGCCCATGCCCATGAAAACCAGGTTCTTCAGCGGCATGGCCAAGCCGTTGCGCTCAATGTGGTCCTGGGCGACAAGCACCTGACCCAGCATCTCCCCGTGGGCGAGGTTGCGCACGAACCCCATCCTGCCGGTGGAGCAGAACACGCATCCCATGGCGCAGCCCACCTGTGAGGACATGCAGAGGGTGTAGTGGTCCCGTTCCGGGATCAACACCATTTCCACGGCCTGCCCGTCCGCCAGCCGCAAAAGGAATTTTGTGGTCCCGTCGCTGGAAACAGGCACGTTCTCGGGCACAGGCCAGGCGATCTCGAACATGGATTCCAGCCCGGCCCGCAAGCCCTTGGAGACGTTGGTCATCTCCCCGAACGACCGCGCCCGCTTGCGCCACAGCCACTGCCACACCTGCTCCGCCCGGAACGCGGGCTCGCCCATCTCCGTGAACCGTTCCCGCAAGGCCTCGAACGGCAAATCCAGTATGTTCTCCATCCGCCAAGTCATAGCCTTCCCTGGCAAGGCGTCAAGCCCGGGAAGGATTTCGCCTTCGGCGACCAGGGCCCGCTCGGCCCTGGACCCGAGGCAAACACGCTTTGCATGTGTGTTCGCGGGTTGGCGCGCAGTGGAATCGCGCGAAGGGAGCACTCCGGCGTACCCGCGATTGCTGGGCAATCTCTCCCGGCAAAAACCTGCCCTGCCATCCCGCTTCAGATGCGTTGGACGCGAAATTGAGATGTTATCCCGCGGCTGCCACCCGCCAGTACCACGCCCCCGAGCGGAGCGAGCGGCAAAGGGTTTTTCCTTCCTCTCCCACTGCCCTGAATCGCCATCCCCGCCAACCACCTTCCATTCCCGTCGATTCCCGAATACCATGTTGGCCCCCAAGGCGTTAGGAAGTGTTTAACCCAAACACCAACTTTCCTCATCCATGAATCCGCGCTACTTCGGTTCGCTTCAGGAGGTGTATCATGCGCAAGGTGAACTTGGACGAGGCGTTTGGCCGAATCGAGGAACAATGGTCGCCGCGTGTGGCGGCGGAATTGAACGGGCAGATGGTGAAGCTGGCCAGGATTCAGGGCGAATTTCCCTGGCACGCGCACGACGGCGAGGAGGAGATGTTCCTGGTGTATAGCGGGAGCATGGTCCTGGAGTCGAGCGAGGGGAACGTGGCGTTGGGGCCGGGAGAGCTGGCCGTGGTGCCGCGCGGAGTGGAGCACCGGCCCGTGGCGGAGGAGGAGTGTTTGATCGTATTGTTCGAGCCCGCGGGAACGAGCAACACGGGCGGCGAGACCAACGAATACACCACCGAGGCAAAGCCCTTGTAGCGGGATGTATTCCCGCCCGCCGTTCAGTCCGGCGGGGGCGGGGGGTATTATATCAGGGCGGCTCAGGATCGTTTGAGGCGCAGGGCACCGGATTCCAGCGACGGGGCGAAGCCCAGGTCCAGGGCGGCCCGGGCGAGGGATTCGGGGAGGCCTTCAGGTTTTTCCGCCAAGCCCCGGATGCGGATGTCGCCGGAAGGTTCCAGGTCCACCTGGAGATTGGCCTCCGTGCCGCATCGTCTGACCGAGGCCATGAACACCTGGTGGAGCAGGAGGTGCAGGGCGAAGGGGTCGCAGGTGATTTCCGGCCCGTCCGCCAGTTCGCCATTGTCCAGGTCCACCCTCTCCAGGGAGGCCTTGCGGCGGTTGAGCTCCACGGCCAGGGCGATGTGGGTGCGCAGGTCCACGGCGGCGTGTTCCTCGTCCACGGTGTGGGCGAAGGCATTCAGCCGTCCGGCCAGACCGGCGGCCCGCTTGGACTGGGTGGCGATGCGCTGGCAGAGGGAACGCAGTTTTTCCGGGTCCACGTCGTTGCCTTCCTCGGCGGCCATTTCCATGATGTCGGCCATGAGGCCGGAGGTTTCCGAGACCGTGGCCAGGGCGTTGCGCATCTCGTGGGAGAGGGACGCCGCCATGGTTCCGAAGAAGAGCAGTCCCTGACGTTGATCAGCCATCGTCGTCGCCTCCCAGGGCCTGTTTGGCCTTTTGCATGAGGGTGGCCAGCTGCACTGGCTTGACCAGGTAGAAGTCGCCCTCGCTGGAGCCCACGCGGTAGTCCTCTTGGGAGCCGTGTCCGGTGATGAAGATGAAGCGCATGCCCGGCCGGCGCGACTCCAGCTCGCGCTTGAGCTCGATGCCGCTCATGCGGGGCATTTTCACGTCCAGCACGGCCAGGTCGTATTCCTTGTTTTCCACGGCCTCCATGGCGTCCTTGGCCGAGGTCACGTAGTCCGCGTCCACGCCCCGCAGCTGGAGGCGTTCCCGCAGGGTGGAGACAAGCTCCACTTCGTCGTCAACCAGCAGTATTTTCATCCCTATCCCTTTCCGGCGGCAGGCGGACATAGAAGGTCGTGCCTTCGCCTTTTTCGCTTTTGACGCTGATTTCGCCCCGCAGCTTGCGAACCAGGCCGTAGGTGATGGACAGGCCTAGTCCGGTTCCGCCCGAGTCGCGCTTGGTGGAGAAGAAGGGTTCGAAGATCTTCTCCAGGTCGTCCTCGTCCATGCCGATGCCGGTGTCGGATATGTCGACCTCGACCCAGCCGTTTTCCATGGGGCTGACGGTAATGTCCAGCCTGCCGCCGTCGTTCATTGCCTGGAAGGCGTTGTTGATGATGTTGAGGAATATCTGCTGCAGCTTGCCCCGGTCGGAGACGATGGGCCGCACGCCGTCGACGGGCCGCAAGTTGATGTCGATATTCCTGTATTCCGCCTCCTTGCGCAGAAAACTGAGCACTTCCTGCACCACCTCTTCCACGCGTACCGGCTCGGTCTTGAGCTCGAAGTGGCGGGCGAAGCTGAGGAGCTGGCGGGTGATCTGCCCGCAGCGCGAGACCGAGGAGATGATGGCCCCCACAAGCCCCTTGAGCCGGTCCTCCCTGCCGGGGCTGCGGTCGAACTCCAGCAGGTCCTCCATGAGACCGGCCTTTTCGTTGATCACGGCCAGGGGGTTGTTGATTTCGTGGGCCACGCCAGCGGCCAGGCGCCCCACCGAGGCCAGCCGGGAGGTGTTCTCCATCTGCTGCATGGTGGCCAGCCGGGTTTGCTCCGAGTGGTAGACCTTGCCCACCATGAAGGTGGACATCCAGACAATGACCACCAGGATGCCGCCGCAGCTCGCGGCGAAGAACCACATCAGGTCGCGGCGCATGTCGGACCAGCCCTTCATGACTTCGGCCTTGCGCTTGACCAGCATGAGGATGAACGGGGAATTTTCGATGTAGGCGTAGCCCACGATGAGGGGCTCGCCCTCGTGCCCGCGCATCTGCATGGAGCGGGTCTCAGCTGAGTAGGGGGGCACGGGCAGGTTGGTGGGCTGCAGGATGTCCCCGTAGCGGGAACTGGGCGTCTGCAGTACCCCCCGGCGGTTGATGAGGAAGGCCTCGCTGGCCGGGCCGCTGAGCTTGAGGGAGGAGAGGATGGAGACGAAGCGCTGGATGTCCAGGGTGGCCCGCAAAAGGAAGTGGCGCCCCTCGGTGTTGCGGCCCCGGATGGAGATGGAAATATGTGGGGCGTTGCGGAAGCCCAGGAAGACGTCGGAAACGCTCTCTCCCTGCTTCATGGCCTGGATGAACCATTCCTGGTCGGAATAGTCGCGTCCCTCCAGGTCGAAGGGGCCGGCGTAGGCCAGCTGCTCGCCGTCCTCGGCGATGAGGCCGATGTCCTGAAACCCGCCGAAGCCGTACTTGAGGTCGCCCAGCAGTTCGCGCAAGCGTTCGGAACTGGCCAGGGCCGGGTAGGGGGTTTCCTGCAGGGCGAAACGCAGGGCGGCCAGCCGTTCCTCCAGGAAGAAGCTGACCGTGCGGCGGGTGTTGGATGTGACCCGCAGGGTGCGCAGAAGGTTTTCCGAGTGAATGGCCTTGGAAGTGATCTGGTAGTCGGCCACGGCCATGACCGCCAGGGGCACCAGGGAGACTCCGGCCAGCAGGATGATGGAGAGCAGCCAGATGCGGCGGTAGTTGAACAGGCTCTGGAAGTGGGACTTGCGTTCCGCGTCCCAGAAGTCCGGCTTGAGCCGATTGATCATTTCCCTCCCCCGTTTTCCCCGTTCCCGGCCGCCCGCCGCAGGGCGGCGTCCAGTTCCGGCAGTTCCGCCGGCTTGCCCAGGTAGTCCGCCGCGCCCAAATCCATGCACTCGCGGCGTTCCTTTTCGGAACCGTGCCCGGTGAGGACCACCACGCGCGCGCGCATTCCCGGGTCCATGCGCCTGAGCACCTCGGTGCCTTCCATGCCCGGCATGCGCAGGTCGAGAAGCACGGCCTGGAATGGCGGGTCGGAGTCCGCGTCCGCCAGGGCTCGCAGGGCGGACTCCCCGTCGTGGACCACCAAGGGCTTGAAGCCGCGTAGCTCCAGGCGTTCGGCCAAGGTGGTCACGAACTCTATTTCATCGTCAACCAGGAGGACTCTACACTGTTTCATTTTGCTTTCAAACCTCCCGCCGTTGGCGGCTTGACATCGCATTTTAGAACATATAGCCACAGATTGTTCCACTTAGCAACTTGTTTCCATTTGAAGAGAGGTGGGAGATGTTTCATTTTGAAAAAGCGCGTCGGGCTCTTCTTCCGTCACTGGGGTTGCTGCTGGCCAGTCCGGTCGGCGCCCTGGCAACGGAGGGAGCGGCCCAGGTCGCGGGCGGCGGCAAGCCGTGGTGGTTCTGGCCCGTTGTTCTGTTCTTCTTCTGCTTCGTGCTCGGCATCATCGCGGTGCTGGCCGGAGTCGGCGGCGGCGTGCTCTACGTCCCGCTCGTCAGCGGATTCTTCCCGTTCCACATCGACTTCGTGCGCGGCGCGGGCCTGATGGTGGCCCTGGCCGGAGCGCTGGCGGCCGGACCGGGCCTTCTGCGACGAAACCTGGCGAGCCTGCGGCTCGCGCTACCGGTGGCGCTCGTGGCCTCGGCCTGTTCCATCGCGGGCGCCATACTCGGTCTGTACCTCTCCAGCCTGGACCCGGCAATCGTGCAGGTCTGCCTGGGTGCGACCATCGTGGGCATCGCCGCCCTGCTGCTGTTTTCCAAAAACTCGGCCCAGCCGGTGGTGACGAAGCAGGACGCCGTGGGCTTGGCCCTGGGCATGAGCGGCACCTACTTCGACCCCTCCCTGGGCAAGGAGGTGGAGTGGAAGACGCACCGCACCCTGCTGGGCATCATTCTCTTCATCTTCATCGGCTTGCTGGCGGGCATGTTCGGCCTGGGCGCGGGCTGGGCCAACGTGCCGGTATTCAACCTGCTCATGGGCGCGCCGCTGAAGGTTTCGGTGGCCACAAGCAAGTTCCTGCTGTCCATCACCGACACTTCCGCGGCCTGGATATATCTCAACCGCGGCTGCGTCATTCCGCTGATGGCCGTGCCCTCCATCGTGGGCCTCATGCTCGGCTCGTTCGTGGGCGTGCGGCTGCTGTCCAAGGCCAAGCCCAAGCTGATCCGCTACATGGTCATCTGCGTGCTCTTCTTCGCCGGGCTCAAGGCGTTGGACAAGGGCCTGAACATCGGATTACTCGGTTAACCAAGGGAGGATACGATGAGCGACCACAAAGCTTCCCGCCCCATGCCGGAGCAGATCACCTACGCCAACATCCTCTTTTTGGGTGCGTGGACGGGTATCGCCCTGCTCGTGGTGACGTATTTCATCTACCTGACCGGCATTCTGGAGCCGCACTCCACCATCCGCGCGGTCATCGACAGCTGGACGCACGGCGTCCACCACTACCAGCAGGCCACCGACGCCCCCAGCGGCTGGGGCTGGGCCGCCCTGCTCAACACCGGTGATTACCTGAACTTCATTGGCCTGGCCCTGATGGCCTTGCTGACCATCGTGTGCTACCTTGTGCTCCTCCCGGGATTCATCCGGCAGCGCGACTGGACCTACACCATCATCTGCGTGCTCGAGGTGCTGGTGCTGTGTCTGGCCGCCTCGGGTCTCCTGGGCTCGGGTGGCCACTAACCCCGGAGGGACGGACATGACCAAGAAAGTCAGGATTCTGCTGGTTGACGACGAGAAGGAGTTCCTGGACTCCATTTCCGAACGGGTCAAGCTCAAGGGATTCGAGCCCATCCTCGCCACCAGCGGCGAGGAGGCCCTGGAACTGGCCAGGGAGCACCGCATCGAACTGGCGGTGGTTGACCTGAAAATGCCGGGCATGGACGGTCTGGTGACCATCCAGAAGCTCAAGGAAATCAACCCGAAGCTGCACACCACCCTGCTGACCGCCTACGGCGACGAGAAGGTCCAGCAGGCCACCGAGGGGCTCGACTCCGAGTACTTCGAGAAAGACGACATGGACAGTTTCTGGTCCTTCCTCAAGCGCATCCCCAAGACGCTGGAGGACTCCATGGCCGCCGCGGGCATAGCCACTGGCGGCGACCTGGACGACGCGGCGCACTACTCCGAGGATTACGAGGACGAGGACAAGTAACAGCCCCTCCCGCGTGTATCCCGACTCTCAAAGGCCCCCCGGCTCGCGCCGGGGGGCCTTTTTTCATGCGGAGCCGCCTGGCGGATGGCGCAGCGCGGGATGTGGCGGAACAGGCCAGGCGAAAAAAAAAGACCCCGGATCAAACGGGGTCTTTTCGCTGGTGGAGGCGGTGCGGGGGCGTCACTCGCCGAGGATGTAAAAGCGGTCCTCGTCCGGGGTGTTCAGGGAGGGGTCCCGGCGGTCCTCGGAATTTTCCCCAGACTGCTCCCCGCGTGTCTCGGCGCGGAGGATGGTGAAGCGGGGCGAATCGCTCTTGCGGACGAACAGGCTGCGCTCTCGTTCGGACATACCGCCTCCGCCTAGTAGTGGGTGAAGGTTGGAGCGCCCACGCCGACGTAGGCGTTGGTCATGCCCTCCAGGCCCCGCAGCCGGCCCTTGGCCTGCTCCATGACCGATTCCTCGCCCGCCAGGGGCGCGTCCACCTTGATGAACAGTTCGCCGTCGTCGGCCGTGGCCTCCACGCCCCGGAAAACGTGCAGCAGGCGCGCCTCGGCGCGGGCCGCCAGGGCCAGGTCGCGCAGCATCTTGCGCATGATGGGGCCGTGGCCGTTGGTGGAGACCCGGGTGGCGTCCACGATGATCTTGGAGGCCTTGTCCACGTCGATGTGGTGCAGGTTGAGGTAGATGTCGTAAAGGTCCGGGTCGTGGGGGTCCAGCCCGTACACGTCGCGGGTCCAGCGTTCGCGCTCGCGGTCGCGGCGCTGCAGGATGCGCTGGGCCTGTCCACGGTTGACGCCCTCGCGCTGCATGACCTCGCTGACGCGGTTGTCCATGTCCGCCTTGAGCCGGACCTTGAGCACGTTGGGCAGCTCGGCCATGAACAGGTGCCCAGCCAGCCCGTGGTAGACGATGTTGTCCCGCTGCATGAGATCGTAGAAGGCCGCCCGGAAGAGGGCCATGCGCTGCTCATGCTTGGTGGTGAAACGGTCCAGGCCGCGGGGGGCCCGGTGCATGGTGCGCTCGACTTCCTCGCAATTGAGGGAGAGGGTCTCGGCGGCCTCGGCCACCGTTTCCGGGCCCACCACAGTGTACCCAAGCTCCTCGGCCACCCTGGCGGCCACATGGCCGCCGCCGCTCATCGCGTCCCTGGAAATGGTGATGATCGCCATGATCTTGCCTCCTTTGATCTGTTTCAAAGGATAACAAGAGCCGTGCCAAACGATAACTAGCTGAAATTACTCAATCGTCAAGGGGGAGGCACAGGCGACTTTGTTTCAGGATAAAACGCTTAGTGCAGAAAGTGAAGCTATTTCGGAAGGATAGGGTGTTGTGCAAAGTGAAACATGAGTTGCATTTAGCTACACTTCGCCCATGCGCTTCAGTTTGCGCCACAGGGACGTGCGGCTGATGCCCAATATTTTCGCCGCATCCATCTTATTGCCGTCGGTATGGGACATCACCCGGCGGATGTGCTCGTCCTCGAGTTCCGCCAGCGTGGGCAGGGAGTCGCCCTCCTCCGGTGCCGGGGCCTCCTTCTCCGGTCCGGACCGTCCTTCTCGTACGCGGCGGGGCAGGTGCTCTGGCAGGATCTCCTCGCCGTCGCAGAGGATGACCGCCCGCTCCATGATGTTCTCCAGCTCCCGCACGTTGCCCGGGAAGGGGTAGCTTTCCAGAAGTTCCCATACGCCGTGCGACACGCCACGCGCCTTCTTGTCGAATTCGCGCAGGTACTTGTCCAGGAAATACCGCCCCAGCAGGGGGATGTCCTCCTGCCGCTCGCGCAGGGGGGGAATGCGCAGGATAAAGGCGTTCAGACGGTAGTACAGGTCCTCGCGGAACTTGCCCGAGGCCACCTCGTCTCGCAGCGTCTTGTTGGTGGCCGCCAGCACCCTTACATCCACCGGCACCTCGTGGGTGCCACCCACGCGGATGATGCTCTTCTCCTGCAATACCCGCAAAAGCTGGGTCTGCATGGCCTGCGGGGTGTCGCCGATCTCGTCCAGCAGGATTGTGCCGCCCTTGGCCGCCTCGAACATGCCTTCCTTGACCTTGTCCGCGCCGGTGAAGGCTTCCTTCTCGTGCCCGAACAGCTCGTTGGAAAGCAGCTCCTGGGAGAACGACCCGCAGTTGATGGCCAGGAACCTGGCCTCGCTGCGCTTGCTGGCCTGGTGAATGGAGCGGGCCACAAGCTCCTTGCCCGTACCCGTCTCGCCCCGGATGAGCACTGTGCAGTCCAGGGCGGCCACCTTGGCGATCATGCGCCGCAGCTCCTGCATGGGCCCGGTCTCGCCCAGCAGCCTGGGCGCAACCTCGTGCCCCGCGCCGCCAGCGCGCGGCCTGGGGGCCGAGGCCAGCTCCAGACGCTCCGGATTCCAGCCCTCGCCCTCGGACGGGGCGAAAAAGACCATCCCCCGCCCTCGCCGAAGCGCTTCAAAAACCGCCAGAAGTCCTGCATGTCGTCCTTCTCGAAATACTTGGACTCCAATGCGTCGCTCGCCTGGCGGGCCTTCTCGTCGCCCCGGCCGGTCAGAAGAACCGTGCGGATGCCAGGATCGATCTCCCGCAGCTTGGTGATGACCACCAGACCGTCCATGTCCGGCATCTGGTAATCCACAATGGCCAGGGAAACAGGATGGCTCCGGGCCAGCTCAAGGGCGGTGGCGCCGTCCGGCGCGGGCAAGGGCTCCATGCCCCGCAACCGGATGCGCTCGGCCAACGTCTCCCGAAACTCGGGTTCGTCGTCCACCACAAGAACCTGGAACCGGCCCTCTCTCGAAGTATCTGCTGCACGTTCCGCCATGGGTGTTCAAAATCTAAACACAAAGGTTCTTTTTGGCAACGTGGGTTTCGCCTTGTCACATAATGAAAAAATGAGAAGCATGCGACGGTGGAGAAAAGGGAATGGCAGGAATGGAAGACGGTTGGCGGGAGCGGGGGCTCAGGGCATTGGGTGCGGAAGGGAATCACTTTTCCAAAAGTGGTTCCCTTCCGCCCCTAAGCATCCTCCATCCTTCCACAAAAATTCTTATCACTCGTTTCGCTTGGGGGCGTGGTGCTAATGGCTGGGAGCCGGGAGACCACAGCCCAATTCCGCGCCCCGCGCATCTGAAGCCAGACGGCCGAGGCCGGGTTTTACCGGGTATTTGGGTTCCACAATCGCCGGTTCGCCGGAGTACTCCCGCGCATTTCCCCTGACGCGCCTCATCGCGCGAACACACATGCAAGGTAAGTTTGCCGCAGGGTCCAGGGGGCGCGCAGCCCCCTGGTCGCCGGAGGCGAAACGCTTAGTAGAAATAGCAGCCCATTCCCGCGTCCAACGCATGGGTAGCCAAACGACCAGGGCAAGGTTTTACCGCCTGAGATAGCCCCGCAATGGCAGGTACGCCGGAGCGCTCCCTTTCCCGCAAATCGTCTCCCTCAATCCCGCGTTACACATGCAAAGTTACTTTGCCTCGGGTCCAGGGCCGAGCAGGCCCTGGTCGCCCGAAGGGCGAAATCTTCTCTCCGCATCGTCATCGCCAGGCTGATTTGGTATCTTCCCGCCTCACGCCGGTTGCTCCGGGTGCTTTGACACGGCCTCTTGACGCGCGCCGTGGGCGCGTTAAGTGCAGGAATTATCTTCGCCGCGAGGCGAATTCCTCATTTTTTTCTCTTCCCATTCCATGGAGACATCCACGCATGGCGCATGAGTATATTCACATCGAGGGGGCCAAGCAGCACAACCTCAAGGACCTGACCCTGGACATTCCCAGGGAGAAGCTGGTGGTGGTCTGCGGTCCCAGCGGGTCGGGCAAGTCCACCCTGGCTTTCGACATCATCTACGCCGAGGGGCAGCGGCGGTATGTGGAGTCGTTGTCCGCGTACGCGCGCCAGTTTTTGCCGCAGCTGGACAAGCCCGCTGTGGAGAAGATCGAGGGCTTGTCCCCGGCCATTTCCCTGGAGCAGCAGGCGGGCAGCCGCAACCCGCGTTCCACGGTGGGTACGGTGACGGAGGTGCACGACTTTTTGCGGGTGTTCTTCGCCCGGCTGGGAAAGTTTCATTGCCCGCAGTGCTCAAGGCCCATCCGGTCGCAGACCGTGGACGAGATCGTGGAGACCATCACGGGCATGGCGGAGGGGACGAAGTTCCTGCTGCTGGCCCCGCTGGCGGAGAACAAGAAGGGCACCTTCAAGGACCTGTTCGCCAAGCTGCGCAAGGAGGGGTTCGTGCGCGTGCGGGTGGACGGGGAGGTGAAGCTGCTGGACGAGGTGGGCGAGCTTGAGAAGAACCGCAAGCACACCATCGAGCTTGTGGTGGACCGGCTGGTGGTCAAGGAGGGCATGCGGTCGCGGCTGGCGGGGTCGGTGGAGCTGGCCCTGCGCTGGGGCGACCAGCGGCTGGTGGTGGCCGAGTTGGGCGGCGGGGAGCGGCTGCTGTCCACCCTGTCGGTGTGCCCGGAGTGCAACATTTCCCTGCCCAATCTCAGCCCGCAGCTGTTTTCCTTCAACAGCCCGCAGGGGGCGTGCCCGGTGTGCTCGGGCATCGGCTCGGTGGAGTATTTCGAGCCCGCCCTCATCGCGCCCAACCGGGGGCTGTCCATCCGGGGCGGCGGGGTGTTGCCGTGGAAGAACCGCAAGGTGCTGGCGCGGTTCGAGCCGCGGTTGAAAGAGCTTGGCAAGAAGTACGGCTTCACCCTGGACACCCCGCTGGGGGAGCTGTCAGAGGCAGCCTGGGACGCCCTGTTCTTCGGCGATGAGGACGTGGACTGGGAGGGCGTGACCGACGCGTTGGAGGCGGGCATGGCCTTCGGCCACGTGTGGCGGGACGAGCTGTCGCGCTACCGCCAGGCGCGGCCCTGCCCGGCCTGCCACGGGGCGCGGCTGAAGCCGGAGTCCCTGGCCGTGCGGGTGGAGGGGGTGAACATCCACGAGTTCGCCACCATGCCCATCGTGCGGGCGCTGGGGTGGCTGGAGGGGCTGTCCTTCCCCCAGGAGGAGGAGATCATCGCCGAGCCGCTGCTCAAGGAGTTGACCCACCGGCTGGGCTTTCTGGTGAACGTGGGGCTGGACTACATCTCCCTGTCGCGGGAGATGTCCACACTGTCCGGCGGCGAGGCGCAGCGCATACGGCTGGCGGGGCAGCTTGGCTCCGGGCTGGTGGGCGTGACCTACGTGCTGGACGAGCCTTCCATCGGCCTGCACCCGCGCGACAACGAGCGGCTGCTGCGCACCCTGCGCAGTTTGCAGGGCCGGGGCAACACCGTGCTGGTGGTGGAGCACGACGAGGACACCATCCGCGCGGCGGACCACGTGGTGGAGCTTGGCCCCGGCTCGGGCATGCTGGGCGGCGAGGTGGTCTACCAGGGCGGCGTGGACGGCTTGCTGAACGGCGCGGACTCCCTGACCGGCAAGTACCTGCGCGGAGAGCTGGCGGTGGAGCCGCCCGAGACGCGGCGCGAGCCAACGGGACACCTGGGCCTGCGGCGGGTGACCACTAACAACCTGCAAAACGTGGACATGGACCTGCCCCTGGGCTGCCTGACAGTGGTCACCGGGCCATCCGGCTCGGGCAAGTCGTCGCTGGTGGTGGACTCCATGTACAAGCACATCGCCCTGAAGATGGGCGTGAAGGTGGACAACCCCGGGCAGATCGGCGGCTTCGAGAACCTGGAGCGGGTGGAGAAGGTCATCTCCATCGACCAGACCCCCATCGGCCGCACGCCGCGCTCCAACCCGGCCACCTACACCAAGGTCTTCGACGAGATCCGCAAGATATTCGCCTCCACCAAGGAGGCCAAGGCCAAGGGATTCCTGCCGGGCCGCTTCTCCTTCAACGTGTCCGGCGGCCGCTGCGAGCACTGCAAGGGCGACGGCCAGATACGGGTGGAGATGCATTTCCTGCCGGACGTGTACGTGCGCTGCCCGGTGTGCAAGGGCCGCCGCTACAACGCCGACACCTTGGAAGTGACCTACAAGGGCAAGAACATCGCCGACGTGCTGGACATGACCGTGCGCCAGGCCAAGGCCTTCTTCGAGAACTACCCGGCCCTTCTGCGGCGGCTGGAGGTGCTGGAGGAGGTGGGGCTGGAGTACATCCACCTGGGCCAGCCCGCCACCACGCTGTCCGGCGGCGAGGCGCAGCGCATCAAGATATCGCGGGAGCTGGGCAAGCGCAGCCTGCCCGGCGCGCTGTACGTGCTGGACGAGCCCACCACCGGGCTGCACATGCACGAGGTGGGCAAGCTCATCCACGTGCTGGGCAAGCTGGTGGACAAGGGGGCAACGGTGGTGGTCATCGAGCACAACCTGGACGTGGTGCGGGCCGCGGACCACGTGGTGGACCTGGGCCCGGGCGGCGGCGAGTCCGGCGGCCGCATCGTCTCCCAAGGCACCCCGGAGGAAATCGCCGGGGACGGGGACTCTGTCACCGGGGCGTTTCTGCGTCCTCCTGTCGCGAGCGGCGCCTGACGCCGGTGACTTCGAATTTGCGCAGGCAG
Source organism: Desulfohalovibrio reitneri (assembly GCF_000711295.1). Classification (NCBI taxonomy): domain Bacteria; kingdom Pseudomonadati; phylum Thermodesulfobacteriota; class Desulfovibrionia; order Desulfovibrionales; family Desulfovibrionaceae; genus Desulfohalovibrio; species Desulfohalovibrio reitneri. The sequence continues at coordinate 1,900,734 of NZ_JOMJ01000003.1, forward strand.
CTGGGCTTGATGCGTTCGGACAGGGCGGCGGCCACCAGGATGGAGATGATGACCAGCTCGAAGACGTTCTCCAGGGCGGTGTAGAGCTTGATTTCCTCGGCCAGGGGGACGATGCCGTAGCCCGTGGTGGTAACGGTGTAGCTGGAGTAGAACAGGGCGTCGGCCAGGGTCACGGACTGGGTGTAGTTGATGCCCGAGGTGTCGAAGCGGTCGTTGAAGCGGAAGAAGTGGTCCAGCGGCTTGGAGACCACCCGCAGCACCCCCGCCCGGTAGCCGGTCACCCCCTCCCCGGAGCGCTTCCGGCCGGTGAGGCTGGCGTTGGCCGAAAGGAACCCTGCCTCGGCCCCGCGCAGCAGGCCGTCGCTTGTGGGACCGCTGCTGCCCACATCCATGATGTTGGCGTCGTATCCCGCCTCCTTGAGTTCGGAACAGATCACCCTCGCCCGCTTTTCGGCAAGCTGGGCGTTGTTTCCAATGCCCTTGTTCCGCAGGCTCGGCCGCACCGAGCGGTCATTGGACAGGCCCAGGATGTCGAAGCCGAAGCTCTTCTGTCCGGCCAGCCCGGCCACCACCTCGCCCAGGTCCTCGTGGAAGGCCTCCCAACCGCCTTCCTCCACGGGCCACACCCTCGCGGGGCGGCCCTCTCCCCCTGGCCGCAGGATGGCCGAGGGCAGGATTGGCTCGTCCTCGCTCTCGAAGGCGAAATAGTAGCGACGCACCACCTCGCCCAGCAGCACACCCTTCTTTGCCAGACGCGAGGCGGAGACGTCGAAGCCGCTGTTGTCCGCCAGATCGGCCATGGTGTAGGCGGCCTCCACTTCTGAAGCCGGGTCGCGCTCGATGCCCGCCTGCCGCACCTGGTACATGCCGTAGTCGTAGCGGTAGAGCTGGTGCCGCCTGGCGCCGGGGTGGCTGTAGTAGGAGAAGGCCAGCCGCACTCCCTCCCGACTCTGTTCGCCGGGCCGCACGGTGCTCCAGGAACAACCGCAGGCCTCGTCCAGTCCGGACGGCCTCTCCCCGGCCAGCCAGCCGCGCTTCCCGGCGTAGCCCAGCATGCCCGCCGCGGCCTCCCCGGACCCGTCCGCTGTTTTGGCCATTTCCCAAACGTAGAAATCCCTGGCCCGTTCCTTGTCCACGTTGTGAAAAATGAGGCCGAAGGTGAAGCCCACGTTGGCCAGCACCAGGATGGAGCCGATGATCTTGATGAAGGTTCCTCCGGGCGGGCAGTTGAGGCGGTTGGTGTTGGCCATGAAGACGGTGGAGGCCAGGAACAGCCCCAGGATGACCACCCGGGTGACGGTGCCCGGGGTGAGCAGGGGGTGGCAGAAGGGCAGGGTCCAGTGCTCGCCCAGGTAGCTGAGGAGAAAGGGCAGGGGAAAGACGAAGGTGGCCATGGGCGCGTAGAGGATGGCCTGGACGTTGCGGTACTCCTGCCTTCTGTCCCGCATGTTGTCCGCTTCATCGGTGTCGCCGGAGAGCTCGCTGTCGATAATCCGCTTTTCGCCTTTCTCCCAGCGGATCCGGTAGAAGTACACCACCAGCAGTCCGGCCGAGAGCACGGCGATGAAGGACAGCAGCAGCGTGGCCAGCACGTCCAGGTCGCCGTCGATGAGGGTCGGCTCCAGCAGGAAGCGCAGCCTCGAGGTCTCTCCACTCAGAAACCGCGCCCAGGCCCAGATGGAGGCGAGCCCAGCCAGGGCCATGACCACCAGGCCTCGGAAAAAGGTGATGTAGCGTTCGAACTTCTTGGATGGGATTTTGTCTTTTTCATCCTGGTACACCTCCCGCAGGGGAGACTCCCTGCTTTTGCGGAGAAAGCGGGAGATGGCCAGGTTGTAGTAGTTGAGGATGATGGTGAAGAAGAGGCCCAGGGAAAGCAGGAAGGCTTGGTAGGTCCACCAGGCTCCCCGCGGCTGGTCCAGGGCGAAAAGGACGGGGATGGACAGCAGCGATGCACCGGACATGACGGACAGGGACCACAGTAGCGAACCGCGGGGGGATTCCTCTCCCCGGTGGGGGTGCAGAATGCCGAGGCCGCCGTCCACGATGCGCCTGACGCCGGACAGAAGCCAGTGGGGCAGGCGGCCGAAGAGTATGCCGACGAGTTCGCCGATCCGGCCTTCCCTGAAACAGGGCGGCTTTTTCTTGGCAAGCCCGACCGACAGGAAGAAGAGAAAGGCCGCCACGAGTCCCACGGAGAATACCCAATGCGGCGGCAGGATTCTGGAGAGCGGCTCGCTAGCCCGCGCCATGACGACGATGATGCCGCTCGCGAGGTAAAGAAAGAGTATCGCCTTGCAGAGTCCCATGGACCCGCCATCCCCCTGTTTCGTGTAAACCGGTTTGGGCAAACGCAAAAGCGGGTCTTTGGTTAGACAAACCTTATAAGCAAGTCAATGATGCGATTGGAAGCCGTCGGGAAACTCCGGGCGATCCCCTCCGGCCCTTGCCCCTGACCGCTCCCATGGGATAGGAATCAAAATAGAGAAAGGAGGAATCTCCGTGCCCGAAACAACAGCCTCATCGTTGCAGGACTTCCAACAGCTTGTGCAGGAGTACGCCGAAGTGGCCGTGGACTGGCTGCTCACCCAGGGACCGCGCATCCTGCTGGTCATCATCCTGCTGGTCGTGGCCCTGGCCGTCACCCGTTCCGTCATCCGCCGCCTGTTCGACCGCATGTCGCGCGACCGCGACCCGGAGTTCGTCAAGCGGGCAACCACCCTGCGCGAGATATCCTCGTTCGCCGCCACCCTTACCGTGCTGCTGGTGGGAATCTTCGTGGTGCTGGGGCTTCTGGGCATCGAGATCGGCCCCATCCTGGCCGCGGCAGGTGTCCTCGGCCTGGCTATCTCCTTCGGCGCGCAGGCCTTGGTTTCGGACGTCATTTCCGGCTTTTTCCTGCTCATCGAGGACCAGGTGCGCGTGGGCGACGTGGTGCAGATAGGCGACAAGGGCGGCGTGGTGGAGAAGATCACCCTCCGCCTGATCATCCTGCGCGACCTCTCCGGCAACGTGCACTTCATCCGCAACGGCCAGGTGGGCGTGGTGACGAACATGACCAAGGACTATTCCCGCTACGTCTTCGACATCGGCGTGGCCTACCGCGAGGACGTGGACGAGGTCATGGAGGTCATCAAGGAGGTGGACGAGGACATGCGGACAAACTCGCAGTACGCCTCGGACATCCTCGAGCCCATCGAGTTGCTGGGCGTGGACCGTTTCGCGGACTCTGCGGTCATCGTGAGGGCCCGCACCAAGACCAAGCCCATCATGCAGTGGGCCGTGGCCCGCGAATTCAACCGCCGCCTGAAGAAGGCCTTCGACGAAAAGGGCATCGAGATCCCCTTCCCCCACGTCACCCTCTACCCCGGGCGGGAGAAGGACGGTTCCGCGCCTCCGCTGCACCTGCGCACGGAAGGCGGGGCAGACGCGGAAGGCGGAAAAGCGGGGGAGTGACCTTCCCCCTTCCACCCGTCAAATAGAAAAAGCGGGAGCTGGGCCTCGGCCCAGCTCCCGCTTTTTCTATCGATTGCCCGAAAGGGGCTACTTCTTGTTCTTCATTGCTTCCTGGAGTTTCTCGCCGAGCAGGCCCATGCCCTGCTGCTGCTTGGGCTGGCCGCCCGCCTTGGCGTGCTTTTTCCAGTCCTTGGGCTCGTCCTGGCGGGACTTGCCGCCCAGGGTAAGGGTCATTTTGCGCTCGTCGGGCTTGACCGCCTCTATGGCCGCGGTGAGTTCGTCGCCCGGGGTCAGCTTGGCCACTTCGTCCTTCTTCTCCGGGGCGATGAGGGAGTTGGGCAGCAGGGCGGTGATGCCCGGCTCCAGCTCCACAAAGACGCCGAAGGTTTCCTTCTTCTCCACCGTGCCGGTGACCTCCGCGCCCTTGGGGTAGCGGTCGGCGACACCGGCCCAGGGGTCGCCCTCGGCGTCCTTCATGGACAGGGAGAGGCGGCGGCGCTCGGTGTCCACGTCTTTGACCGCCACGGTCACGGTGTCGCCCTGCGAGACCACCTCGTCCGGCTTGAGCACGCGCTTGTGGGAGAGCTCCGAGACGTGGACCAGCCCCTCCAGTCCGGGGGCGACCTCCACGAAGGCGCCGAAATCCGCCAGCCGGGTGACTTTGCCCGAGAGCCGGTCGCCGGGCTGGATGTGCTGGTGGATGGTGTCCCAAGGGTCTTGCTGGGCCTGCTTCATGGACAGGGAAATCTTCAGGCGGCCCTTGTCGCCGGGTTTGACGTCGAGGATCTTGACCTCGACCTTGTCGCCCTCCTTGACCACCTCGCGGGGGTCCTCCACGCGGGACCAGCCCATCTCCGAGATGTGCACCAGCCCCTCCACGCCTGGGGCGACCTCAACGAAGGCGCCGAAGTCGGCGATGCGCTTGACCTCGCCGGAGACCACCTCGCCGGGCTTGGTTTCCTCGACGAACGTCTCCTGGGCGGCGGCCTTTTCACGCTCCAGCAGGGGGCGGCGGGTGAGGACGACGTTGCGGCCGCCCTTTTCCACGCGGTCCACCAAAAACTCCAGCGTCTGGCCGACGTAGGTTTCCGGGTCCTCCACGTAGCGGTCGTCGATCTGGCTCACGGGCACGAAGGCGGAGCGGCCCATGGCCTTGACCTCGAAGCCGCCCTTGCGGGTGCCCACGACCTTGCCCTCCACGGGCAGGCCGCTCTCCTTGGCTTCCTCCAGCAGGCGCACGCCGCCCTGCCCGGAGAGGGCCTTGGACAGCTTGATAACGCCGCCCGAGGCGTCCACCACGTAGAGCTCCACCTCGTCGCCCACGTCCACCGAGGGCTCGCCGGACTCGTCCAGCAGCTCCTCGCGGTCCACCACGGCGTCCACCTTGGCGCCCACGTCCACAAAGATGGAGCTCTGGTCCACCGCGATGACGGTTCCCTTGACCCGGTCGCCCACGTTGATGTCGTCGGCGGCCCCGGCTTCCTCGAATGCCTCCTGCATGGAGGCGAAATCTTGATTGTTCTCGTCGGCCATTCGTCGCTCCTTGCGGCCTCGTTTCGGGCAAGCCTTAGCGGAAGAAGCCGCGCCGCACAAGGGTTTTTGCCTTTTGCCGGGGCCTTCGGGGCCAAGTCTCACGCAAACCTGCCCGAGGCCAGGGTTTTCACCGGGATGATGGACGGTGGCTCAGACCGTATCGAAGCCGGCCCCGCGCAGGGCGTCTCGGGCGGTCTCCAGCCTGGCCGCCGGAACCAGCAGCCAGTCGGTGTCGAAGGTGGAGAGGCAGAAAATGGACACCCCGGCCCGGGCCAGGGGCTCGGCCAGGGAGGCGAGGACGCCGGTCAGGGAAAAGTCCAGCGGCCCCTCCACCATTAAGGCGGCGAAGCCGTCCTCCACGCGCGCTCCGGCCGGGGCGTACTCTTCCGGGCAGACCAGGGACAGTTCGTCCTTCGTGCGCGTCGCGGACCACAGGGAGGCCCCCGCGGGTTTCTCGGGCACGGCCGCGTCCGTGTCCAAGCGGCAGACAGCGTAGCGGCCGGGTATGTGGCGAATGCGCATGGTTCCTCCGGGAGGGGGCGTCATCTTCCCTACGCCGCGTGGAGCGCGGCGTATCGGGTCCCCTACCGCGATTTCGCCAGGAAGGCGACCCGTGAAATTCATGACACGGCAATTTCACTTTCCATCTTTTCCGCAACCGTGCTACCAGTACAATACCACCTTATTCCATTGGAGCGAGCCATGCTGCTGTACTACTGCAACGACCCCGCCTGCCCCGGCCACATCAAGAACTGGGAGCGCTGCGGCGACCTGAAGGCCTTCGGTCGCACCCAGGACTGCGGACGCTGCGCTTCCCCTCGCTCCGTCTGCACCTTCTGCGACCGCATGAGCCCCTCCGGCCCGTACGCCAGCTTGCGCCCCGGCCGGTCCTAGCCGGGCAAACATACTCGTTTGCGCGCCGCCGCCCGCGCCGGGGTACCCCGGCGCGGGCGGCGGCGCGCTCTTTTTCGGCGGTGGAAAAGCCCCTAGAAAACGCGGACCCCGCCCAGGACATGCGCGGTGACGCGGCCCTTGAGGGGGGTGTCGCGGAAGGGCGTGTTCTTGCCCTTGGAGACCAGGCTGTCCGGCGAGGGTGTCCACCCCGCCGAGGGGTCGAAGAGGATGCAGTCGGCCGCATCGCCCGGCTCGAGCCGCACCGGCTCCAGGCCGAACAGTTCGGCCGGGCGGTGGCGCCAGAGGTCGGCGAAGCGCTCGCGGTCGATGAGGCCGGATTCCACCAGGGGCCAGGTCAGGGACATGGCGGTCTCCAGGCCGGAGATGCCGCAGGGCGCGGCCTCGAACTCGGTTTCCTTCTCGTGGTCGGCGTGGGGGGCGTGGTCCGTGGCCAGGATGTCGATGGTCCCATCGGCCAGGGCGGCCTTGAGCGCGGCCACGTCCTCGTCCGTGCGCAGAGGCGGGTTGACCTTGGCCAGGGTGTTGTACCCCTCGACCGAGGACTCGGTGAGAGTCAGGTAGTGGGGGCAGGTCTCGGCGGTGACAGGCGCGCCGCGCGCCTTGGCCGTGCGGATGCAGTCCACGGAGGCGCGGCAGGAGACGTGGGCCAGGTGGATAGGCAGGCCCAGGAACTCGGCCAGCAGGCAGTCGCGAGCCACCTGCTCCGCCTCGGCCACCCAGGGCTGGGCGCGCAGGCCCAGGCGGGAGGAGACCTCGCCCTCGTTGACCCCGCAGCCGGGGTTCATGGTGGGGTTCTCGCAGTGGTCGATGACCGGGCGGTTGAAGGTGGCGGCGTACTCCACCGCCTTGCGGAAAAAGGCGGCCGAGGCCATGGGCAGGCCGTCGTTGGAGAAGGCGATGCAGCCCGCCTGGGCCATGTCGGCCATGGGCGACAGCTCCTCGCCCTTGAGCCCCCGGGTCAGCGCGCCCACCGGATGCAAAAAGGGTCCGTCTGGATGCGCCCGGCGGGCGGTGTCCAGCATGGCCTCGGTGACATCGGCGTTGTCGTTCACCGGGGAGGTGTTGGCCATGGCCATGACCCGGCCGAAACCGCCACGGGCGGCGGCTTTCAGGCCGGAGGCGATGTCCTCCTTGTACTCGAAGCCGGGCTCGCGCAGGTGGACGTGGGCGTCCACCAGGCTGGGCAGAAGCACCGCGCCGTGGGCCTCGACGACTTCCGCGTCGCCGAAGGAGCGGGCGGGGTCGTGGTCGGCCAGCTCCAGAACGCGGCCGTCGGCCATGAGCAGGTCTTTCTCCCGGCCGAACCAGTCCGCCCGGCGGATGACCAGATGGGGTGCGCTCACGATGCCTCCGTGCGGGTCAGGTAAAGGAAAAGCAGGGCCATGCGGGTGGCCACCCCGGCGGACACCTGGTCCAGGACCAGGGAGGAGAGGGAGTCGGCCAGGGCGGAGTCGATCTCCACGCCACGGTTCATGGGGCCGGGGTGCAGCACCCGGCAGTCATCGGCGGCGCGCTCCAGGTGGCGCGGGGCCAGGCCGTAGGTGCGGGCGTACTCGCGCAGGTCGGGCAGCATGCCGGACTGCATGCGCTCCAGCTGCAGCCGCAGGCACATGACGCCGTCCGCGTCGCGGCAGGCCTTGTCCAGGTCGGTGTACACCTCCACCGGCCAGGAGGAGGTGTCGTGCGGCAGCAGGGTGCGCGGGCCGCAGAGGCGGACATTCGCCCCCAGCCGGGTGAGCAGGTTGACGTTGGAGCGGGCCACCCGGGAGTGGGCGATGTCGCCCAAAATGAGGATTGTCTTGCCCTGGAGCGTCCCCCACTCCTGGAAGAGGGTGAAGCCGTCCAGCAGGGCCTGGGTGGGGTGGGCGTGCCAGCCGTCGCCCGCATTGATGACCGAGCACTCCAGCCGCTCGGCCAGGAATTGCGCCGCGCCGCTGGCCCAGTGGCGGATGACGATGGCGTCAGGGCTCATGGCCTGCAGGGTCAGGGCGGTGTCCTTGAGGCTCTCCCCCTTGGTCAGGGAGGAGGAGGACTGGGCCAGGGAGAAGGTGTCGGCGGAGAGCCGCTTGCCCGCCATGTCGAAAGAGGTCTTGGTGCGGGTGGAGGGCTCGGCGAAGAAGAGGACGACGCTGCGGCCGCGCAGCGTGGGAACCTTCTTCACGGGACGCTGGTTGATCTCCTGCAAGGAGAGGGCGGTTTCGAAGACGCGGTGGATCTCCTCAAGGGAGAGCTGGTCCACGTCGAGGAGGTCCTTGTGGGGCCAGGTGGGGGTGTCTTCCCGTGTCATGCGGCGGACCTTGGGCTTGGCGTGAACGAAATCCGGGGGATGGTATTCCGTCGGGGCTTATCGGACAAGGAAAAAATCTCCCTCCACGGGGCGGATGTCCTCGCGACCCAGCCCCAGGGCCTTCCAGCGGGGCAGCATCTCCCCGCGCCAGCCAAGCGCGTCCGAGAGGTGGCGGGCGGGCACCTCCAGGGAGCGGGGTCGGATGCCTTCATGGGCCAGCAGGCGGCGGACATGCAGCCACAGCGCGCGGGAGGCGGCCCGCTGGCCCATGGCCTCGTGGCGCGGTCCGGCCAGTACGCGTCCGGCGAAGCCAGGCTCCGGGGCCACGCCCACGCGGATGACCCGCGTCCCGGCATCCCAGGCGGCCAGCACCGCCTTGCCCAGCAGTTCCAGGGTGGGGGCCAGGGGCCAGGGACGATACGCCCCGGCTCGCCAGGAGCGGGCCAGGGGGGTGGACTCCAGCACCAGGGCGGGGTGCAGCCGCAGCCAGTCCGGCCGCAGGGCCATGGCGCGGGAAACGTCCTCCAGAAAGACGCCCGGGGACTGGTCCGGCAGCCCGGCCATGAGGTGCAGCCCCACCCGCAGTCCGGCGGAGCGGGCCGCCTCCACCGCCCGGTTGACGGACTCGGCGTCGTGACCGCGCCCCACGGCTTGAAGCACCCGGTCGCTGAGGCTCTGCGCGCCAAGCTCCACGCCGGTCAGACCGCCTTCGGCCAGTTCGCGGGCCAGGGCGGGGTCCAGGGCATCGGGTCGGGTGGAGCAGCGCACCCCGCTGACCGTTCCGCGCCGGGCGTGCTCCGCGGCGGTTTCCAGAAAGGCGTTTCGCGAGTGGCGAGGCAGGGCGGTGAAGCTGCCGCCGAACAGCCCCACCTCCACCGGCCGGGAGGAGTCCTGGGTGGCCAGCCCGGCGCGCATGCGTTCCAGGGCGGCGGCGGGGTCGGCCTCCGCGCCTGTCTGGGCGCGCTGGTCGCAGAAGGCGCAGCGGCCGGGGCATCCGGCGTGGGGCAGAAAGACCGGAATGATGCGCGGCCGTCCCTCTCCGGGCGACGGATGGGAGAAGGCCTCCCCTCCGGATAGCCCCGAGTGTCTTGAATTGCTGGGAATCGCCATCTACCTAGAAACCCGTAATTTACTGGCGGGTACTTGCCATGCCGTATTTACAGGGATAGACAAGTATGCTAAGAGTAGAAGTATATTGGACCCTTAAACGAAGTGGTGAGCATGCGCGATCCCGAGTGTGTATTTTGCAAGATCGTGGCCGGGGAAATCCCCAGCGCCAGCGTCCTGGACCGGGACAACGTCTACGCCTTCCTGGACCTCAATCCGGTGCGGCAGGGACACGCCCTGGTCATCCCCAAGTCCCACTATCCCACGCTGCTGGACCTGGACCCCGGCTTGGCCGCCGACCTGCTGCGGGCGCAGCAGGATGTGGCCCGTGCCGTCATGCTGGCCACCGGCGCGGACGGCGTCAACCTGGGGCTCAACCTGGGGGAGGCCGCGGGCCAGGTCGTCTTTCACGCCCATTATCATATTATACCACGCTTCCATGAGGACGGGCTGCGTTTGTGGCCCCAGACACCCTATCCCTCCCAGGACGAGATGAACCGCCTGGCCGGGGAGATTCGCGCCAGGCTCGGCTGACCGGCACAAGGAGAGGACCATGAGCAACACGTTGACCAAGGCTGACATCGTGGACACCATCCACGAACGGATGGACATGAACCGCGCTGAGATCAAGGATCACGTCGAGGCGCTGTTGGACATCATGAAGCAGGCCATCAAGAGCGACCACAGCCTGCTCATTTCCGGCTTCGGCAAGTTCGAGGCCTATGACAAGGACGCCCGCAAGGGGCGCAATCCCCAGACAAACGAGACCATCACCCTGCCTCCGCGCAAGGTGGTCGTGTTCCGCCTGTCTCGCAAGTTCCGCGGGGAGATCAACGACCAGCGAGAATGAAGGCCCGGGGGTGCTCCCCGGTCAGTCCCCGCCGCCCCTTGAGCGCGGCCGAGAGGCTGTTGAACACCCCGGCCTGGACCCGCCAGAAGGTCCGGCCCTCCACCTCGGCGCGCTGAACCCGCGTGCCCCTGTAGCCGTCGCCCCGCAAGGCGGAGGCCAGACGCAGCGCGTTCTCCTTGACGGTGAACGCTCCCACCTGCACGTAGAATTCCCCGCGCAGATCATTCCTCGTGGCCCCGGCCACGCTGCCCACGGTGCTCAGCCGCACCCGGGCCAGGCCGGTCTTGTCCATGCCCAGCTTCCTGGCCGCGGCGTAGGAGAGGTCGATGATGCGCTTGCGGGTGTCCACGAAAGGCCCCCGGTCGTTGACCCGCACCAGCACCTCGCGGCCGTTGTCCTTGTTGAGCACCCGCAGCCGGGTGCCCATGGGCAGCACGCGGTGGGCCGCTGTGAAGGCGTACATGTCGTAGGTCTCGCCGTTGGCCGTGGGGTTGCCGTGGAACTTGCGGCCATACCAGGAGGCCACTCCCTCTTGCACGTAGCCGTCGGCCGTGGGCATGGGGGTGTAGCTGGCCCCGAACACGGTGTAGGGACGCTGGGTGGCCGGGGTCTTGCCCGTTTCCGTTGGGGCGGGGGCCTGCCCGCTGACGCCGGGACGTCCGGCGCGATGGCTGGAGCAGCCCGCCAGCAGGACCAGGGCCAGCAGGCAGATGCAGGCGAGGGATGCGGTGCGGGGCACGGTGGTCGGTCTCCAGGGTGGGGGCGGGCCCCCTGTCTGCGGGCCGGGCGCGAGCGGGCCCGGCCGCCGGATGCGAAAACGCCCGGGCCGCCATAGGCCCGGGCGTGTCATTGCCCGCAGGGGTGGCCGTGTCCAGCGCGGGCGCGAGGCCGGCCGCCGCCAAGCGGCGAATCACCCGCTAGAAGCCGTAGCCGAGTTCCTTGCGGATCTGGGCGGGCAGATTGGCCGTGGAGGCGGGCTCCAGCTTTTTCCAGGGAGCGCCTGCCTGCTTGCGGACCTGCTTGACCTCGGCCAGATCGAAACCGTGGCGCGGGATGGAGAAAACCTGCCCGGGGTAGATCAGGTCGGGGTCGTTGATCTTGCCGCGATTGGCCTTGTAAATGAGGGGCCACATGAAGGGGTCGTTGTAGACTTGGGCCTCTTCGGAAATGTTCCACAGGCAGTCGCCCTTGACCACGGTGTGCGAGGTGGGCAGATCGCCGTAGGTCATCTCGTACAGTTCCATGGGCGTGGGCTCGGGGGCTTCCTCCTCGACCACGACCACTTCCTCTTCCTCGACGACCTCGACCTGCTCTTCCTGCTTGGGCTCGGGCTGGGGTTTTTCGGCGGTCTGCTGTTTGCTTGCGCAGCCCCAGGCCAGAGCCAGGCTCAGCAGCAGCGCCATCAGGGTCAACCTCTTCATGCTCGCTTCCTCCGTTTTTGCTGGCGAATAACCGTGCGCCACGCACTGTATCACACAATGTAACGTTTTTTCCAGGTATCAACAATCTCCCGTTCATGCAACACGCTTTCCCCTGTTTCCCCCCGGCTTTCCGCGTATTCCAGGGCCTTGGCGGCCTTCTCCATCCAGCCGCCCTCTCGCAGGGAACGGGCCGCCTGCAGGTACAGCTCGCCCGGCTCGCCGTTGTACAGGGCGTCAACAAGATCCTGATATCCCACGCCAAATACCTCCCGAACCAGTCCTTCTTCCTCGTACAGGAAGCGGGCCAGCAGGGGGTTGTCGCGGTGCTCCGCCAGGTAGATGGGGAAAAGGCGGCGACAGTGGTACATGATAAAGCGGATGCGTTTTATCTCACGTTGCATTGACTGCCGGGTCTGTTTGACCACCTGGTACAGCTCCTGGCAGATGACCGCCTCCTCCCTGGGCAGATCCTGGGAGCGCATTTCGCGGAACCAGGGGGCGTAGGCGCCCTGCTGGTAGGCGTCCTCCTTGAGCTTGACCGTCTCGTGGAAGATGTAGCCCACGCCCCAGTCCAGAAACTGCCCCACCAGGCGCTCCTCCTCGTCGGAACGGAAGGTGTGGTGGGCGGTGTCCTTGAGCCGCCATAAAAGGCCCTTGTTGTTCTCCTCCCCCAGCAACTCGCGCAGCGCTTCGAACTCCAGGCGGCCGTAATGGTCGAAGCGGCGGAACTGGTCCTCCAGCCGCCTGCCTGCCTTGCAGAAGTCGCGCAGCACGTCGCGGATGAACTGGGGTTTCTTGCGTCGTATCCATTCCTTGGACATGGCTTGCTCCTCGGGGAGGGGAAAATGCCCAGCCACTATGCGGGAAGGGCGTCCTGGCGGTCAATCGGCGTGTTGCTTGCGCAGTCCGGGCAGCAGCAGACTCCAGGCGAAGCGCGCCTGGGCCAGGGGGTCGAACTCCCCGGCCGTGATCGAGGCCAGCAGGGCCGGTCCGGCCTGGCTGGAGACCAGGCAGGTGGCCGCGCGGCCTGGGGAGATGTCCCAGCGCGCCTCGCCCTCGGCCTGGGCGCGGCGAAGCAGGTCGGCCACCTCGCCGATGAGCCCGCGAAGCACGGCCAGCTGGCGGCGGCGGTGCTCCCCGTCCGCGCGGGCGGCGGGGTCGGCGAAGAGCAGCTCGGCCAGGGCCGGGGTGGCGGCCACTTCCCCGGCCAGCCCCTCCAGCAGCAGCCCGAGCCGGTCCAGGGCGGAACCGTGCGCCTCCGTAGCCAGCCGCCGCTGGTTTTCAATGCGCTTCTCCGCCTCCTCCAGCATGGCCAAACCCAGTCCCTCGCGGCCGGGAAAGTGCCGGTACAACGCCGAGGGAACCACCCCGCACCGCTCGGCCACGGCCGCCAGGGTCACGCCGGCCAAACCGCGCTCCGAGGCCACGTCCAGTGCCGCCCGGGCCATTTCCGCGCGTCTGCCACTCATGTGAAACCCCCTTCACCGTGAAGATTGATTCACAGTGGCACGGTGCGGCCAGGGTGTCAAAAGGGAGCGGCCCGCCTCCCCCATATGGGGAAGCGGGCCGCTCGAGGAGGGGCGGATGGAGGAAAGGGTTAGGCGGCCAGGGAGGAGTCGCCCATGTGGACCCCGGCGGTCACTTCGCGCACGCCCTCGACGTTCATGGCGATGGCGCGGACCTTGCGGGCCACGGTCTCCTCGGCCAGCAGGGGGGCTTCCACGCTGATGTAGCAGTGGCCTTCCTCGCAGCGGGCGCGCACCTTGTCGAAGGAGCGCAGCACCTCGGCCTCGGCGCGGGCGGCCAGGGCCTTGTCCTCGAGGGTGCGGAAGGTCTCGCCGGTTTCTTCGAAGGCCTTGTGCCCGGCCAAGTCGACGATGGTTTCCACGGCTTCGTCCACGCTCATGGAGGAGAGGTTGATGACCAAGTCGTAGAAGTTCACATCGTGGTTGTCCACGCCGTAGATGGCCATGGACCACTCGCGGCGGGCCTCGTCCAGCTTCTCCAGGCGGCGGCGGGCGGTCTCCTCGGTCAGGCCTTCGCGGCGCATCTCCTCGCGCACGCGGTCGTCCATGGAGGCCACCAGGCGCACCTTCAGCGCGCCGGGAACGTCCTGCAGGAAGGCGTGTCCGGCCAGGCCGTGGTAGACCACGCCGCCGGAGCGCATGCGCTCGAAGAAGGCGGCCTTGAAGAAGGCCAGGTGCCGGTCCTTGTTGGAGAACAGGGCGCGCAGACCGCGGGGGTTCTCGCTCAGTGCGCTCTCGATGCGCTTTTCGGGCACGTCGAACTTCTGGGCGGCCTCCAGGATGACCTCGCGGGCCACGTTGTCGAAGCCGAGGGCCTCGGAGACGCGGCGGGCGATTTCCTGGCCGTGGCTGTATGAATCGCGGGAAATGCTGATGATGGACATATGCTTTGTGCTCCTCGCTTGGGTTTCGTTGGTGGTGCCTCTCCTTTAGCAAGGCTGGTGCCAACACCGCTATGAGCACGTAAGAATCTGAAATGATGTGATTATTGTTTTTTGGGCTTGCTGGAGCGGGATGCGTCGCGATGCGATGTGCAACGCAGTGGCCTCGGCGTTGCCAAGAAAGGTATATATTTCATGATCTTGTTGGTTTGTGTTGCGGAAAGAAGCGGTGTGTTGCCAAGCGCATCATTCGCCCTGGCCGTTCTCCTGCCGCTTGAGCTTGCGCCACAGCGAGGCCCTGTTGATGCCGAGTATTTTGGCCGCTTCGGTCTTCTTGCCGTCCACCGCGCCCAGCACCCGCTGGATGTAGCGCCGCTCCATCTCCGCCAGGGAGGGCATGGCCTCGGGCGAGTCCGGCACCTCAAGGCAGGAGGGCTGGTCGCGCAGGGAGCGTGGCAGGTGGTCCAGGGTGATGGTGGGGCCGTCGCAGAGGATGATGGCCCGCTCCAGCAGGTTCTCCAGCTCGCGCACGTTGCCCGGAAAAGGGTGGGAGAGCAGTGCGCCCATGACCTCGTCCGAGACGCGCTCCACGTTTTTGCCGAACTCCGCGCCGTACTTGTCCAGGAAATAGCGCACGAACAAGGGGATGTCGTCGCGCCGCTCCCGCAGAGGGGGAATGCGCAGGGTGAAGACGTTGAGGCGGTAGTACAGGTCCTCGCGGAAGGAGCCGGATTCGGCGTCCGCAGCCAGGTCGCGGTTGGTGGCCGCCAGCACCCGCACGTCCATGGGGATCTCCTCGGTGCCGCCCACGCGGATGAAGGCGCGTTCCTGCAGTACGCGCAAAAGCTGCACCTGCATGGAGGGAGAGGTGTCGCCGATCTCGTCCAGCATGAGGGTGCCGCCCTCGGCCGCCTCGAACAGCCCCTTGCGTGTGTGGCTGGCTCCGGTGAAGGCCTCCCGCTCGTGGCCGAACAGCTCGTTGGAGAGCAGTTCCTCGGACAGCGCGCCACAGTTCACCGCCAGGAATTTGCGGTCGGCGCGGGGGCTCATCTGATGGATCATGCGCGCCACCAGTTCCTTGCCCGCGCCTGTCTCGCCGGTGATGAGCACGGTGCAGTCCAGGGGGGCCACCCGCCGCATGGACTTTTTCAGCCGCTGGATGGCCGGGGAGCGGCCGATGAGCTTGGGGCCGGTGCGGCTGCCAAGCATTTCCCGCAGTTCGTTGACCTCGATGGTCAGCATGCGCTTTTCCATGGCCTTCTGGGCCAGGGCGGCCATTTCCTCCGCCTTGAAGGGCTTGGAAAGGTAGTGGAAGGCTCCGTGCTTGATGGCCGTGACCGCCTCGCTCACCGAGGGGTCGCCGGTGACGATGATGACCTCCACGTCCGGCCGGATGGCCTTGACCCGGGTCATGGCCTCCACCTCGTCGGTGGCCGGGTCGCGCGTGTTGATGAGGACCAGGTCGAACTCGTCCCGCTCCAGGCGCGACAAGGTCCGGTTCAACTCCAGCTCCATGTCCACCTGGTGTCCAAGCGAGGTCAGGACCTCGATGAGCCGCTCCAGGCAGACCGGGTCGTCATCATAGATGAGGATGCGGCCTTGCATCCGGGCAAAGTACGACCGGAATCCGCTTTTGGGAAGGGATGCGGCTCAGGGAATGGGAGGGATTGTCTTGAGGAAGGCGCACAACGAGGTGGGCGTGCCCCGCAGGCCCAGCTTGCGGCGGATGGAGCGGCGGTGGGTCTGGATGGTGTCGAAGGTTACGCCCAGTTCGCGCGCGGCTTCGCGGCTGCTGGCCCCGCCCTGCACCAGGCGGCAGACGTCGATTTCCGCCGGGGTGAGGCAGAGAAGCCGCGCGTCCAGGGAGGTGGAGCCGCCCTGGGCCAGCCCCAGCAGGCTGTCGGTCAGGGCGCGCCGGTAGCCCGCCCGGCGGGAGCGGTCCGGCTCGTCCACGATGCGGCGGATGACCGGCAGCACCTCCCGCTCCACCCTGCCGGCCAGGTCGCGGCGGAAATCGCGCTCCGCCTCGCCCGTGGCCGAGAGCACGTTGCGCAGGGTGACTTCCATGTCCTCGGCCCGGCCGCGCTGCTCGGCCAGCTCGTCCTCCAGCCGCAGCCGCTCGCTGCGGTCGCGCACAAGAAGATGGAAGGAGTCGGACCGCTCCAGGTCCAGCCGCGAGGCCGCGGCTCTGGCGGAAAAGGAACCGTCAGGGCCAAGACCCTCCAGATCCAGGGCGGTGCGCTCCCCGGGCTGAAGCCGATGCAGCCGCCCGGCGGCCTCGTCCGCGCCCTCGGCCAGCAGGTCGCGCAGATTCAGGCCGCGCAGGGAGGGGGCCTTGCCCCGGAAGAGGCGGCGGGCGGACCGGTTGGCGGCAACCACGGTCAGGTCGGCGTCCAGCAGCAGGATGGCCTCGGCCGCGTGGCGGAACAGGGAGAGGTAGAGGCGTTCGGACTCGCCCAGGGCCTGGTCCGGGTCCTCGAAGGCCTCGGGCCGCTCGGCCAGGGGGCGGCCCGCACCAGGGCCAGTTCCACCGCGTCCGCCCGCCGCCGCAGTTCCCGCAGGGCGGCGGGGTCGCCGTCCAGGGCGTCCTCAAGGCAGGCCAGCAATGCCTTGGCCGTGGCCAGCCGTTCCTCCGGCCCGCCCGGTTCGGCCACCCGCGCCAGCCCGGCCCGCGCCGCCGTGGGGTCCGGGGGCCGGAGGGGCCGAACAGGGTCGCCAGGGCCTGGCCCAGTTCCTCCGCGCCCACGGCCAGGGCCTCGATCCCTTGGGCGTCGGCCCGGGCGCGCCATGTTTCCAGCAGCCGCTCCGGCCCGGCCAGCAGATCGTCCAGTTCCCGCGTCATGGCGGGCATCCTAGCCTCTCAAGGTCCGGACAACAACACGGGCGCTCCCATAAACCAGGATGCGCGGATTGATGGAAAAGGGCGTCATGGAGCGGCGTCTCATTGTGCCACGTTGGGGATGAGGGTCTCGCAGCGGGGGCAGTAGGTGGCCATCTCCTCCTGCAGGCCCGCCTCGTCCAGCCCTTTGCGGATGTCCTCGGGGTAGTCGCCCCTGCGGACGCGCCCGGAGCACAGGGGCATGCGGCAGCTGGGGCACTGGTGCATGTGGATGAATACCATCACCCCCTGGTGGTGAAAGAATCTGGCGGCGTTGCCGCAGATGGCGCAGCGCATGTCCGCCCCTCCTCGTGGCGATTCTGGCAGGCTACGCCGGGAGGAATCCCGGCGGAAATGATATTTCCCCACGAAAAAAGGCCCCCGCCTGGGCGGGGGCCTCGGGTGTGGTCAGATTGTTCGGGCCGGGGCTAGATCTTGCAGGCGGTGCGCAGGTCGGCGGTCGCGTCCTTCTTCTCCCAGGTGAACTCGGGCAGCTCGCGGCCGAAGTGGCCGTAGTTGGTGGTCAGGCGGTAGATGGGCCGCTTGAGCTTGAGCCGCTCGGTGATGAAGTAGGGGCGCAGGTCGAAGACCTCGCGGATGGCCTTGGTCAGGGTCTCGTCGGACACCTGGCCGGTGCCGTAGGTTGTGGCCAGCACGGACACGGGATCGGCCACGCCGATGCAGTAGGCGATCTGCACTTGGCACTTCTCGGCCAGCCCGGCGGCCACGATGTTCTTGGCGATGTAGCGGGCCATGTAAGCGGCCGAGCGGTCCACCTTGGAGGGGTCCTTGCCGGAGAAGGCGCCGCCGCCGTGGGTTCCGGCCCCGCCGTAGGTGTCGTTGATGATCTTGCGCCCGGTCAGGCCGCAGTCGCCCATGGGGCCGCCCACCACGAACCGGCCGGTGGTGTTGATGTAGATCTGGGTCTTGTCGTCCATCAGCTCCTTGGGCAGCACGTGCTTGATGACCTCGGCCCGGATGCCGTCGGAGATGTCCTGGTAGGCCACGTTGGCGGTGTGCTGCGAGGAGATGACCACGTTGTCGATGCGGGATGGCTTGCCGTCCACGTACTCCATGGCCACCTGCGTCTTGCCGTCGGGCCGCAGGAAGGGAAGGATGCCCTCCTTGCGCACATAGGTCAGCCGCCGCGAGAGCTTGTGCGACCAGTAGATGGGCGAGGGCATGAGGGTATCGGTCTCGTTGCAGGCGAAGCCGAACATCATGCCCTGGTCGCCCGCGCCCTGTTCCTCGGGGGACTTGCGGTTGACGCCCTGGGCGATGTCCGGGGACTGCTTGTCGATGGTGGAGAGCACCGCGCAGGTCTCGTAGTCGAAGCCCATGTCCGAGGAGGTGTAGCCGATGTCCTTGATGGTGGAGCGGACGATGTCCGGGAAATCGGCGTATCCCTCGGAGGTGATCTCCCCGGCGATGAGGGCCATGCCGGTGGTCACCAGTGTTTCGCAGGCCACGCGGGAATTGGGGTCCTGGTCCAGCAGGGCGTCCAGCACCGCGTCGGAGATGGTGTCGGCCACCTTGTCCGGGTGGCCCTCGGTCACGGATTCGGAAGTGAAAAGATAGGTGCCGTCACAAGTGATCATGATTCCTCCCTGAAGTGTACTGTACGAACCGCACACCCGCGGGGAGCCCAATCCCGAGGTTGGCGGGCATATTGATCGCGCCCGATATGCTTTTACCAACTTACGACGATATTATCAATCAGCCTGGCCCGGCCCAGCCTGACAGCCACCGCGGCCACGGCCTCGCCGTCCACCCTCTCCACCGGCCGCATGGTTTCCGGGTCGACAAGCTCCAGATAGTCGATCTCCCCGTCCGGCACCTCGCGGGCGTAGAAATCCTCCAGCCCGGCCAGCAGTTCGGCGGCGTCGCGCTCGCCCTCCTCCAGCCTGCGCTTGAGGTCGAGCAGCCCCCGGTACAGCCCGGGGGCCTGGGCCCGCTCCGCCTGGGTGAGGTAGACGTTGCGCGAGGACATGGCCAGGCCGTCCTCCTCGCGCACCGTGGGGTGCCCGGCGATCTCGCAGTCAAGCAGCAGGTCTTTGCCCAGGCGGCGGATGACGGCCAGCTGCTGGCGGTCCTTCTCCCCGAACACGGCCACGTGCGGCCGGGCCAGGACCAAAAGCTTGGTCACCACCAGGGCCACCCCGCCGAAGAAATGGGGCCGGGTGCGCGCGCAGAGCCCTTCGGAGACCCCCTCCACCGTCACCCGGGTGGACTCGCCCTCGGGGTACATGGCCCCGGGCGGCGGGGCGAAAACGACGTCCGCGCCGTGCTCTCCGGCCAGGGCGGCGTCGCGCTCCAGGTCGCGGGGGTAGGTCTCGTAGTCCTCTCCAGGGGCGAACTGCGCCGGGTTGACGAAGACGCTCACGGCCACGGCGTCGGCCCGGCGGACCGCCTCGCCTATCAGGGACAGGTGCCCCTCATGCAGCGCGCCCATGGTCGGCACCAGGCCGACCCGCCTGCCCTCGCACCGGGCCGATTCGCTCCAGGCCCGGAACTCGTCCACGTCGGTAATGATACGCATGGGGAATCAGATAGCGCCGGGCGGCGGAGCGTGTCCAGCCCGGGCGTCAGGCCGCGTGGGAAGGATGAGGGGCGGGAGACGAAAAAAAGGGCGTCCGGCCGAGGCCGTCCGCCCTTTCCTTTCTTTCCCGGGCAGCAGGGCTACCCGCGGGGGGAATCGTGGCAGGCGCCCTTGCAGGAATAGTCCAGGCCCATCTGCCGGTGGCAGCCGACACAGCTCGCCTCGGCGGGAGCGTGCCAGGCGGCGTAGTAGGAACTGGGGTCGTTGGACTGGGTGTCGTAGTGGCACTCGCGGCAGGACACGATATCCGCCGGGTCGGAACTGGGGGCCATGTGGTGGCAGGTCTGGCAGTCGGCAACCATGGCGTGCAGGTCATGGTCGAAATCGGAGCCCTTGATCCAGGTGGTGCGGGGCTTCTCGCCTTCCGGGGTGTCGATGGTGACCATGCCGGGCATCTCGGCGGCCACGACTCCGGCGGCGAAGAAGCAGACCGCGGCGAGTCCGGCGAGCCAGGCCAACTTCATGTGACGCATTGTGAGGACCTCCTTTCAACGGGTTGGTGGGAGTACAGGCTGCATTTGCCTAGCATGAAAACGTCCGCGCCTCAAATATTGCGTGACCGGATGAACGAATTTTTTTCAGTTCCATGTCGAGCTTTCCGTGAGAAGGCGGGGGGTTCGCTCCGGACCCGGGAAAAGGCGACGGGAAGGGGGCCGGAAAGTCGGCCACGCCGGAATTACATGTTCGGCGAAGGGGTGCGGTGGAGAGAAAGGTTCCTTCCCCTCCACCGCGACCAGGTCAGGGTGTCCACGGCTCCAGCAGCTCCGGCACCCTCGCCGCCGTGATGTCCTCGCCGGTCATCTCGTCCACGAACACGCCCTGCCCGCCCATGTAAAGCAGTAGGTTCTCGGTTTCGGCCTCGTCCACGTCGATTTCGCTCCAGGCCGTCAGGCTGACCAGCAGGTCGGCCACGGTGTCGTCGGTGTTGGACAGGGCCACGGCTCGCCGCTTCTCCGGCTTGGTCAGCCGGGCCAGCCAGATGTCCTTGGGAACGGCGTACACTGGCTCCGGCGAGGGTACCGTCCAGGTCCCGTCGGACTGGGCAGCGTACTCCGGGCCGGGGCGCGGCCCGGCCATCTCCACCGCGCCGGGAGGCCGGGTGAGCGCATACTGCTCCAGGGACTCCCCGGGAACCGCGTAAATCCGCTTTGCCATCAGAACGCCCTCCATACTTTGATGCGGCACGGGGCCGAGGATTCGTTGCCCGCATTCAGGAACGGGTTGCCGTCGTTCTTGGAACCGCTGTTCAGCGATGAGTCGCCGGTTTGCACGACGATGTTGCCCGCGTAGGGCTGACCCAACACGCCGAACCCGTTGCCGCTGTTGTAGATGAACCCGCCGTGGCCCCACTCGTCGCCCTCGGGCTTGATTTGCGCCACCGCGTGAATGGGCATGCCGTGTCCGAAGGGGTTCTCTTCCTCGTGACGCTGATTAGTGCCAATGTTCGCCCCGCCGTTGACCGCGCGCACGGCGAAGGTTCCCGGCGCGTAGCTGTACGTCCCGGTGATGTTGCCCGAGGAATCAACATCGCAGTAGCCCCCGTACACGCGGGGCACCACCACGTCTGCGGAATCCCGCATCTCCATGCGGACGAGGTCGAAGAAGTCCCCCGAGCCGAGGATTTCCATCTCGCCGATGTTCAGGACAGAGCCGCCGTTGAGGGCGGTGACGTTGATGCGGACGCACCGCCATTGGCCGGGGGTGGCGAGAGAGAACCGCTTCACCTCCTGGCCGGTCCACGTCACGCCGGTTTGCGCGTCAAGCTCCGTCCAGGTGGCCCCGTCATCGCTTCCCTCGAAGGTCCAGGTGTTCGGCATGGAGCCTGCCTTGCTGGCGGCGGGGCATTGCAGGGTGTAGCCGTCCACGCGGCGGGCCTCGGGGAAAGCCGCCTGGAGCCAGCCGGTGGACACGCCGTCCTGCGTCACCCAGCGGTCCTGCTCGCCGATGGAGTCGTTAAAGGCCATGTAGGGTTCGTAGTTGCTGTCGTAGACGCTGGACGCGGACAGGGTGATGCCGTCCTGGCTGTTGGCGGACATGGTGGGAACACGGTCAACGCCAGCGCGGTGGGGGCCGTACTCGGGCCGCATGGTGGTCACGCCAGCCGTCCCATCACCGTTGATAAAGACGTGGTTCCGCGTGTCATTCGTCAAGGCACTCGCCGGTACGGTCAGCGGTGCGGTCAGCCGCAGGTATCCGTCCAGGGGGCCGTCCTGGCCGAACCCCTCGGCGAAGGACAGGGCCAGGGGAGCGGAGGCCGACGCCTGGATTTCCAGGTCGCCCGCGTTGTCGGCCAGGAAGTCGGGCAGGCCGTTCGCATCGGTCGGACAGGTGAGGATGGCTTGCCTTGGTGCCTGGGAGCGGGCCTGGGGGGCCACGACCTTCGCGCCGATGTCCGCCTCGCGCAGGATGGCCGGGTCGATGTCCTCCTTGCCCGCCAGCAGGGCGTCGGTCTCCGGGGCGGTGTACCGCTCGGCCAGCCCGGCCGCGGCCCGGTCCAGCCCTTGCTGCACCGTGGCCGCGTCCAGGCCGGAGGCCGCGTCGTCGTAGAGCACGTTGGCGGCGTCGCCCCGGGTGTAGTCCTCGGTCAGCCTGGCCCAGTGGTAGGCGGAGTAGACGCCGGGCAGCACCTCCACGTCCTCCCCGGCGCTGGCCAGCCGCTGGGCCAGGTCGCGGGCCGCTTCCGCCGCCTGGCGAGCGTCCAGCGCGCCGGACTCGGCGGTTTCCGCCCCGCTTCGGGCGGCCTGGGCCGCGTCGCGGGCGGCGGCCACCCCGTCCATGTACTCTCCCGCTTCGGTCAGCCTGCTCCCGGCGCCGGAGGAGGCGGGGTACTTCAGGCAGCGGGAAAGCTCCTCCATGATCTGCTGGTCCAGCATGCGGGAGCGGTCGAACTCCCGCTCCACCAGCTCGGCGTCGAAGCCGTCCAGGTTGACCAGGTCCAGGACCTGCACCGGGCTGACCACCCGGCGGATGGTCAGGTGGTCGCCGTCGGCCAGGGGGGCGGGCAGGACCACCTCCCCGCCGTCCGGGCCGCCGCCGCTGACGGCGTAGTCCGCCTCCAGGGCCAGGGTCGTGTCGCCCGAGCCGTCCGCCGGGCTGCGGACCACCTCCAGGTCGTCCGGCTGGAAGAAGGGAAAGGGCGCGGGGAAGGAGGCGGCCTGGCCGTCCCCCCGGTAGCGCGCCCGGTTGATGGTGGTGGCGATGGTCATGCGGCGCTCCTTACAGGTTCCACGTGGTGTAGATGTCCCCCAGGTCCGAGAACATGGACCCGGCCCGCTTGAAGAGGGAGGACGCGCCCGGACCGGAGGACGAGGGCTCGTCCACCGGCTTGGCGCGATGCAGCCCGGCCCGGGAGCGCAGCTCCCAGGCCTCCCGGTCGCCCTTGCGCCGTTCCAGGTCCGCCTTGTCCGCGGCCTGGGCCGCGGCCTGGGTCATGAGGTCCATGGGCGAGTCGTCCGGAGCCAGCAGGCTGACCCCGGAAGTGGCCAGCCGCGTCCGGGCCGCGCCCTTGTCGCGCTCGGCCCGCCGCTCGATCTCCCCGGCCCTGCGGTCCGCCTCGCGCTCGGCCCGGATGGCCTTGTTCTCGGCCACCTGGGCGTTGTATTCGTTCATTCGCCGCTGGTATTCGGCCTGTCGCTCGGCCGCTGTGGTCTGGGTCTCGGCGCCGGTGAAGGATTCGATCAGGCCCGCTCCGGTGGAGAGGGCACCCATCCCGGTGCCTATGGCGGTCAGTGCCGCTGCCGACATGTGTTCCTCCAGTGGTAGTGGTGCAGGACAAGCCCGGACAGGCGGGTTGTCCCGCCCGTGGGCTTGAATCCAAGGGAGCGCAGCCACTTGGCCGCGCCCGTGTCTCCCGCCAGGCGGGTGCAAACGATCCGCTCCAGCCGCTCCGCGCGGGCCATGGCCGCCAGCATGCGGCGGGCGGCCCGGTGCAGGGCCAGCGGCCACCGGCGAATCGTCTCGGAAGCCAGGCACCAGGCCTCGCCCCGGCCGGGCCGCGCCGCGACCACCCCGCCGCAAGCCAGCACCTCCTCCCCGGCCAGCAGGGAGAAGGCCGGGCCCAGCTCGCCCGCTCGGTCCAGAAAGGCGGGCACGTCGGCGCGGGCGGCCAGCAACCGGGCGTCCGGGCCGCGCGGGGAAAGGGCGCGGGCGTGTTCGGGCTGGTAGAGAACCAGCCTGGGTTTGTCTGCGCGCGCGCTCACGGGGCCATGACCTCCAGCTTGAGCATGACCGCCAGCACGGTGCAGGGCAGGGGCAGGTCCTGGCGCAGCAGCAGGGCGGCGTCCGGCGAGGGCTCCGCCTCCAGGCTTACGGCCTTGTCCCCGGAGAACAGGGGCGCGGCCGCGCCCATGCGCTCGTCCTCGAAGGGCACCCGCTCCAGGGAGTCCTCCCCGCTGCCCGCCTTGAGCCCCAGGGAGTTGTGCAGCCGCACCGCGCCCAGAGCCACTCGCTTGATGCGCCCCTGCGAGGGCCCCAGGCCGTCGGGAAGCTCCGGCTTCATGGGCGAGAGGTCGGAGACGTAGCCCAGGCCAGCGTGGACCAGGGCAGTCGGGCGCGGCAGCTCGATCTCCCCCGCGCCCCACTCGCACGTGGCCCAGGGCGCGGAGGAGGCGTCGCCCACCACCACCTCCGGCTGTACCGTGCCGTCGGCCAGCACCTGCACCCGCCGCCCCTGCAGGTGGTCCAGGCCAAAGAGCCTGCTCACGGGCGCTGCGTGGTGGGGGGTGGCCGCGCCGTTCAGCCTCTCGGGCAGGTTGGTGCGCAGCCTGGCGCGGGCCCGGGTGGGCGAGACGATCTCCGTCAGCTCCACCTCGCAGGCGGTGTCGCGGTCCGCCGCCCCCCGGCCCAGGGTTGGGGCAGGGGCGCGCGCAGCCGGTAGCGGTCGCCCGCGGCCATGGACCCGAAGGGTGCGAAGCCCTCGGCGGTCAGGTCGGCCTGGGTTCCGGCCGGGCCAATCGGGTCGTCCGGGGTCAGGGTCAGGGTGGCGGCCGGGTCGTCGTTCCAGGCGTCCAGGCTCAGCCCGGCGTCCACGAAGAAGGCGGTTTCGGCGTGGTCGCCGGAGAAGAGCGGGGCCAGCCGCTCCACCGCGTGCCGCTTCACCCCGTCCGTCTCGCGTTCCACGCACAGCCAGACCTCGTCCTCGGCCTGGCCCGGGCCGCTCTCTGGACCGGGGATGGAGGTCAGCGAAACCACCCGGCCATCCGTGGCGTGGCGGTGCCAGCCCACCACCTTGTGCTCGCGCAGGTAGGTCAGCCCCACCAGCGCGCCGTCCTCGCGGGCAATCCAGACGATGGAGGCCGGGGATTGCTGATAGGCCCAGTCGCGGATGCGCGAAGGCCCCAGGACGTGCTCCGAGAGGATGGAGACGTCGGTGGCGGCGAAGCCGTCCTCCTCCAGGGAGTAGCGGAACTCGCGCACCACGTTGCCGGGCCGCTGGGCGAAGAGTACCGTGGACCCGGCCGTGACCGGCGGCAGGGCGGCCGAGCCGCGCACCGTCTCCCGCGAGGTCTCCACCGAGAGGGGGGTCAGCGGGTCGCCGTTGGCACCGGCCATGGTCCACTCCCCTCCGGCCGTGCCGAAGAGCAGCCGCCGCTTGCCCGGCATCATCCAGCGCACCGCGTTCACCCGGTCGGCCACGATGGTGTAGGACAGAGCGTCGTCGTCGCGCAGGGGGGTGGAGACGTTGTGGTTGTGGTAGTGTACCGTCTGCGAGCCCCAGATGCGCTGGGGGTCGTTCTCCGAGGCCGCCCACATGAGCCGCTGCTCGAAGAACTGCACGCAGGAGGGGTAATCGCCCGGCTCCTGAAAGGGGCGGCGTAGCTCCGGCGGGGTGTCGTCCAGGTCCGGGGAGCGGTCGCCCTCGTCGGTGTAGGCCGCCTCAACCGCCTTGCCCACAAAGCCGTAGACCCCGTTCACCGCCCGGTAGACCCGGTAGTGGGTGGCCCCCTCCACCGCGTCCCAGGCCAGCTCCACCCGCGCCGAGGAGGTGAGGGTGGCGGCGGCGTCCGCGACCACGACCTCGGCCGAGGCCAGGGATTCCTCGTCCGTGGGGCCGACCGAAGCCACCTTGTAGCGGTACTCGGTGGAGCCGCCGTTGCCGCCCACGGTCGCGGACGGGTTGGCCGGGGCTGGGATGTCCGGGCCGAAGGCCACCGGCTCGAACCGCCAGTCGTCGTGGCCGTGGCGGATCAGCTTGTGGGGTGGAGTGTCCGCCTGGGCGAAGTACATGACGTCCGCTGTCTGGCAGAAACGCAGGGACCACACCTTGGCCTCGGTGTCGAAGGGTGTGCTTGTCCGGTACGGCTGGCCCTCCCCGTCCAGCACCTGTCCGCCGTCCTTGAAGACGCGCATGGTCCCCTGCCCGGCCTCGTCCACGAAGAACTCCAGCACGTAGGCCTGCAGGGTGGAGAACTGGAAGGGCACCAGCCTGGAGGGGAAGGACGGGTTGCCCGCCACGGCCGCGTGGCGCGTGCCGGGGCGGCGGTAGGCCGGGCCGTGGGGCATGACGCAGAAGTTGACCAGGGAGCGGCAGCCCTGCGGGTAGCGTTCCTGGTCGGTGCGGGCGTCCATGAGGGGGGACAGCTCCCCGGCGTTGAAGGAGGCCTGCACCCAGTTCACGGCTTGCATGTCACCACCTCGCTTCCAGCCAGGGGTTATCGTCGCGGGGGCGGTGCAGCCCCTCGGCGGCGTCGGACTCGCGGGCGGCCTCCAAGAGCGCCTCGTAGCGGCCCCTGGCCTGGGCCTCCAGCTCGGCGGAGTGGGTCAGGGGCGAGGCCAGCAGGGAGGCCAGGTAGGCGGCCAGGGCGCGGCGGAACAGGGCGGGGAAGCGCGCCGGGTCGGTCACGTCCAGGGTGTAGACCAGCCGGGCGGGCGAGGCGTCCGTCTCCAGGCCCAGGGAGGTGGGCTCGAAAGGGGCCTCGGGCTCCAGGCGGCGGGCGGCCAGGCAGTCGCTGGGCAGGGCGTAGGCGCGGGCGAAGCCGAAGCGCGGGGCCGTGTCCAGCCGGGCCAGCACGGCCCGGGCCGTGGCGAAGGACCAGTGGTGGGCCTCCAGCACCTCGCGCCGGGCGGTGTGGTAGTGCAGGCGGCACAGCCGCGCCGCCCGGGAGGACTCCTCCAGGGAGCCCACCGGACCCACGCCCAGGCTGGTCAGGGCCAGGTTGCAGAGTTCCACTTGGGAAGGGGCGGCCACGGGCTAGACCCTCCCCCGGCCGGATCGCCCGGGCTGCCCGGTTCGGCCGGGTCGCGCGGCATAGCCGCAGGCGCGGGTGCCCTTGGACCCGGACACCGGCTCCAGGAAGGGGGGCACGGGCTCGTCCATGGGTTTCTCCACCCAGTCCCCGGCCTCCACGAAGCGGCCGCTGTGGTCAAAGCCGGACCGCCGCGCGCGGTAGGTGATGTGCGTTCGCATGGCGTCTCCAGGGGGTTGGGGCCTCCCGCCCCCGGATGTCTGGGAGCGGGAGGCCCTGGTTGGGAGAGAGGGTTCTAGCGAGCCAGGTACTCCAGCCAGGCGTCCACCGCGCCGGTGGCGGCGGCGTCGGTGGTGGCCAGGGTCAGGCGGGCGTGCTTCTTCAGGGTGGAGGGCACGGCCAGGCGGCAGACCACCTCGCCTTCCTCGAAAGCCAGGGGGCCGGAGGCGGAGACGGCGGCGAACTGCTCGCCCACGTTGGCGAAGGCCTCCTGGACGCCGTCGTCCGCCGAGTGCTCCAGGCCGATGGTCAGGGTGGCGTCCTGGGCCAGGGAGATGTCGCTGGCGGCCGTCACCACCACCTCCAGCGCGCCCATGGCCCCGGCGAACTCCAGGGAGCCATGGTTGCCGAAGGCGGTGGCGTTCTGGGGCAGGTCCTGTTCCGTGGCCAGGTGGTCGGCGGCGGATTTCACGGTGTGCTTGTACATGCGGGCTCCTTTAGTTGAGGCTGAGGGCGGCCTCGACGCCCTCCAGGAAGTTGTAGGAGGTGACGATGGGCACGCCGTTCCACATCTCGAAGGTGCGATCCACGTCGCGGGTGGCGGGCACGGTCTGCAGGCTGCCCGCGCCGGTGGCGGAGCCCCCGGCCTTGTAGACGTTGAGCATGTTCTTGCAGCGGGGGTGCATGAGCAGCTTGGTGTCCTTGGGGTCGGCCCGCACTCCGGCCAGGAGGTCGTCGATCTGGGCCGCGGTGGGCACGTTGGCGGCGTTGATGTTGCAAACGGCGCCCACGGTGCGCTCGTCCGCGATCTGGATGCCGAAGTAGCCCTTGAGGCGCACGCCGTAGACCAGCACCCCGGAGGCGTTCTTGTAGAGGCCGCCGCCGTTGATGGGCGTCACGTCGAGCATGGCCCCGCGCTTGAAGCCCTCCGGGGAGTAGAGGCCGCAGGTGACGCCCTTTTCGAAGCGCACGGCCAGGATGGAGTAGCAGTCGTCGGTGGCGGCCCCGGCGGACACGGCCCGGCCCTGGTCAACGGCGAAGGCGCGGAAGTTGTCGTAGAGAATGCGGCTCTCGGCGGTGGTGCCGGACTGGCGCAGCACGGCCTCCATGCGGCGGGCGAAGTACTTCTCCTTGCCGCCGAACATGCGGGCCTTGTCCTCGGGCACCTCCATCTCGCCGCCCATGATGGACAGGTCCACTTTCTTCAGCTCGGAGTCGGCCGAAACGCTGGGCAGGAGGGCGTTCATGTCCACCCAGCCCGCGCCGGAGACGCCGGTGAGGTCCTCGTAGGCGTTCCACAGGCCGTGGGAGGCCTCCTGGAAGGGAATGACGTCCAGGATGGGGGCCTTCTCCGTGAGGCTGTCCACCTGACGGGGCTGTTTCTTGGCGTACTGAACGGAAAGATCGCGCAGGGTGCTGGCGCTCATCTAGTTGTCTCCTTTGCGGGCGTTGGCGAAGGCTTCGGTGATGAATTCCTCGGGAGACATCTCCCGCATGTCCGGCTGGTGCGAGCCGCCGCGCGGCGGGCCGGAGTCCTCGGCCACGGTGCGGGCCAGCCACAGCAGCATGCGCCCCAGGGCGGGGTTGTCGCCCGCCTCCTCGCGCACCCACTGCCCGAAGCCGGGGGCCTGGGCGTCCACGTAGGCCACGGCCCGCTTGACCTGGGCCAGGTTGTTCTCGAAGTCCGGGCCCCACTCGCGGCGCAGGGCGTCCTCGGTCTGTTTGCGGCGCTGGTGCAGCACGCGCTGGGCCTGGGAGAGGTGGAAGGAGGCCAGCTCCCGCGCCAGCTCCGGGCTCAGCTCGCGCTTGGCCGCGAAGGCGCGGAACTCCTCGGCCATGGGGTCGCCGTCCATCTCGCGGGGCAGGCCCAGGTCGTAGTCCCCGGGCTTGCCGGGGTGGGTTCCGGCCTGTCCGGCACCCTGTCCGGGTTTGCGGGGCGTCTCGCCCCCGTCGGGGTTGATCAGCATTGGTCGCCTCCGTCTGGTTGGGGTTCACACACGGCCGCCTGGTGGTCGGCGGCCCACAGCCTGGCTGCCAGGGACAGCATCTGGGCGAAGCGTTCTGGCGAAGCCACGGCCATCTCCGCCTCGCGGTCGCGCACGTAGTCCGCCAGGGCGGCGTTGCCGGGCAGGGTGGCCGGGTCGCCGCCCAGCCGCTCCCCCGCCCCGGCCGCCTCGCGCAGCCTCCACAGCACGCGCATGCCCGCGCCCGAGGGCAGCTCCATGACCTCCCGCAGGTCGGCCAGGTACCGCTCGACCTCTGTTTCCGCCGGGCCGGGGTCGAGGATGGGCTCGTGCCAGGGGAAGGGGTTCACGCCGTCCTCCCGGGGGTGGCGTCGCGGGCCGCGCGCAGCTCCTCCGGCAGCCTGGGCTGGGCTCGCAGGGAGCGGTTGGAGCCGCAGCGGGGGCAGCGCAGGGCGCACAGGGAGGCGGCCGTGGCGAAGGCCTTGCCGCACTCCCCGCAGGTCACGTCCTTGACAGGGTTCACGTCAGCACCTCCGTCAGCCGGGTCAGGGCGTTGTCCCCATCGGTGTCGATCTCCGAGAGGGTCTTGGCCGCCTGCACCAGCTCCTTGCCCTGGCGCACGCTCGTTTCCGCGGCCTGGGCTTGCGCCTGGGCCTGGGCCTGCGCCCTGGCAGCTTCGGCCTTCTCCTTGCGCATGGCCGCCACCTGTTCGTCCGGCCGCACCACAGAGGCGGGCACCCCGGTGGAGCGGGCCAGCTCGTCCAGGGCCTGCTCGAAGTCGATCTTGTCCAGGGCATCCGGGGCCAGCCCGGCCACGTTGCCCACCATGGACAGCATGGACAGGATGGACTGCGACCCGGCCATTTTCTGGGCCTGGGCCAGGGTGGAGACGTACTCCGCCTTGAGCCTGCCGCCCTGTTTGGCGTACTCCGCCAGCTCCGCCGGGGGCCGGGGCAGCTCGCCCGAGCGCAGCAGCAGCCGGAAGACCCTGGTGGTCAGAGGGTCCAGCATCTCCGATTGCAACCGCTCCACGATGGGCCCCAGCATGAGCAGCTTCTCGGCCTGCTTCTCCATGACCTCGGTGGCCGTGACCCCGCTGCGGTCCACATTGGAGATCATCAGGAAGAGGTCGTTGAAGAAGCCCGCCCTGATGGCCGCCCGCACGTCCTCGATGACGTGGCTCACCTCGGCCAGGGGCACGCGGGTCTCGTACAGCGGGGCCAGGCCGTCCGCCTGCTGCGGGTTGACGTAGTTCTGCCCGCCGGGGATGAGGTTCAGCCTGCGGGCGTACTTGGAGGGCACCCGCATGGGCGGGCGCAGCCCCATGTGCACGGCCTGCAGGCGGCCCTTGGCCATCTCCTGCAGCATCTTCACGTCGGGCAGCACGGTCATGCCCGGACCCCGGCCGTATTCCTCCGACCCGGTCACGTCCCAGCGCGGGCAGAGGTAGGGGAACTCGTCGAAGCCCCCCTCGCTGAGCAGCTCCCCCCCGCCCTCCTCGAAGGCGTAGGCAGCGAACGGTTTGCCCGGTGCGCGCACACTGTCCTCGCGGGGCATGGTCAGGTGGACCACCTCCACCCGCTCGTCGCCCTGGTCCTTGTCCAGCAGCCGCCTGGCGCTCTCGGAGAGGCGGTCGCGGCCGTAGCGCTCGGCCAACACCCGCACGGGCACCTCCCGCCGCCGGGCCACTGTGTCGATCATGCCGGAGGAGCCCTCGCTCCAGGCGAACTCGCCGAAGGTCAGGCAGGTGAAGCGCAGGGAGCGTTCCGGGTCGGACTCCGCCAGCAGGCAGGCCGAGCCGAAGACCCCCAGCTCCAGGTACAGGGCGTGGGCCGCCTGGTAGAAGCCGGAGCGGCGGTAGGCCGCGTAGAGCCGGTTTTCGCAGGCCGCCAGCCAGTCCCGCACCGGGCCGCGCTCCATGAGGTCCGGGTCGGACAGGGAGAGGCGGAACCAGGGCCGCGCCGGGGAGGTCAGCCCGCCGTGCAGCCCCGCGGCCATGATCTGGGCCGCGCGGGTGGCGGTGGAGTCGATGACCCGGCCCATGCGCTTCTCCCCGGGACCGGACTGGCCGGGAAAGCAGCCCTTGTCCGGGGCCACGTGCTCGGCCACCTCGCGGGCGTGCTCCAGCCAGGGCCGGCGCGCGTCCTCCAGCCGGCGGGCGGTGTCCCGCGCCAGGCGCAGGGTTTCCTTGCCGCTTGCCACGATCACTCTCCCAGCAGGGATTTGCGGGCCACGTCGGCCCGGCCCATGTCCTCGCCGCGCGGGGCGAACAGGGAGTCGCCCCGGCCAGCCTTCATCCGGCGCGCCTTGCGGATGCTTTCCTCGGTCTCCTTGCGCCGGGCGCGCTCCATTTCCGATTCGCCCGGTTCGGGCGGGGGAGGCGGCTTGGGCGGTTCCGGAGGGGGCGGCGGCGAAGGGGGTGAGGGGGAAAAGACGCTACCCATGGTGCAGCTCCTTTGGAGTTAGATGTGTCAGCACAAGGCCCTCCACCCGGCCGTCGCGCGCGTGGCGCGCGCCGCAGGGCAGGTAGCCCGAGGGCCGAAAGCCCAGGCGCTTGCCGAAGGCCAGGGCCGCGCGGTTGGATTCGGGCAGAAGGCCGTAGACCGCGTGGAAACGGGGCTCGCCGTCCGGCGTGCGGGCGGAGAGCAGAAAGGCCAGGAAGAAGCGGGCCAGGGGCTCGGCCAGCCGGGCCCGCAGGCTCCAGCGGAAGAAGCAGAAGTGGACGCGCACCGCCCCGCCCTCGGGGTGGGTCAGCCAGGCGTAGGCAGCCGGGCGCGCGCGCCCTTCGGCGAAGCCCGCGTAGACCGCCGCCTCGCCGGACAGGGCGCGCTCGGCGAAGTCCTCGGCCGAGGCCACGTTTCCGTCGTAGAAAACCGTGTCCACTAGGCCGTCGTCCTCGGTCATGTCCCACAGTTGGCGGGCCAGTTCGCGGTCCAGGCGGGGGTCGCCCTCGCCCAGCAGAAGAAGGCGGTAGCTCATTGGAACAACTCATAGTCCGAGGTTGCCGCCCCCTCGCCCTCCAGCAGAAGGCGGGCGGGCAGGGGCCGGGAGGCGTCCCGGCCGCTCATGACCAGGTAGCGGGCCGCGTCCAGAAGGTGGTCGCGCTCCTTGACCACGCGGCCCTGTTCGTCGCGGCGGTAGAGCCGGTACTCCTCGAAGAAGCCGGAGAGGGAGGCGAAGACCTTCAGCCTGCCCGTGGAAAGGAGGGACCAGACCGAGTACAGGCCGGACTCCACACCGTTGTCCGCCGGGGTCAGCTCCAGACCCCGCTCCTGGTAGATGTCCATCAGCCGCGCGCCGTCCGCCTGGGCGCGGCCCCGGGCGGCAGGGTCCACCACCCCGCCGATCCAGCCGCCCCGCGCCTTGAGCGCGGCGGCGTGCACCTCTGGCTCGGCCAGGCCGCGCTTGTACTCGGCGTAGAGGTAGAGGGAGTCCGTGGCCGGATCCCAGGCCCCCCAGACAGCGGCCGTGGCCCGCCAGCCCACGTCCAGGCCGAAGGCGCGCGGCCAGTGCGGCGGGATGGGGAAGTCCTCCACCTTCACCTCGTCCTCGGCCACGGGGTAGACCGCGCCCGCGCCCAGCCTGGGCACGCCGCGCGAGCGCGCCTCCCGCTGGTGCGGGGGGCAGGCGGCCCACAGCTCCTCCCGCGCCTCGGGGGAAAGGTGGGGGGCGTCGTCCCAGGTGGCGGCCACTACGGCCTTGCCAGTCCCGTTCTCCCCCTGGCCGGGCGCGGGCGCCTCGCCGCCGGGCAGAAAGGAGAGCACCACCTCGGACAGCCCCAGCAGCGGGGTGAAGGTGAGCATGACCAGCCCGCCCGTGGTCATGGTGCGCATGAGGCACTCGGCGTAGACGTCCATGGGCGGCTCCTCGTCCAGCCAGACCACGTCCTGGGCCGTGCCCTGGAAGGAGCGCCGCTTCTGGTCGAAGGACTTGAACTTCAGGGTGGAGGTTCCGCCCGAGACGTGGGCCACCCGCACCCGGTCCACGGCGTCGGCCACGCCGCCGCCCCGGCGGACCACCTGGCGCAGGCTGTCCGAAGGGATCAGCCCGGTGCCGGGTTCGCCAGGCTCGCCCAGCATGACCCGCTGCAGGATGTCGCGGGTGGTCTCCGAGGTGTCGCCCGCGGCCCAGGCGCGGATGGGCCTGTGGAACCGCCGCCCCTCCCACCAGTCCGGGTAGAGGCCGGTCAGGTGCAGGGCCAGCTCGTAGCCGCCCACGCCCTCGGTCTTGCCCACCCGGTTGGCCGCCAGCATGAGCCGCTGGCGGTGGTCCGCGCCCAACCGGAAGAACTCCATGTGGCGGGGGTAGCCGGAGCGGGCCAGGGGGCCTTCGTCCGGGTAGTAGCCGAACAGCCTGCGCCCCCGCGCCCTCCGGGCCTGCTCCTCCAGCAGCCGGGCCTTCTCCGCCAGCAGGTCGCGTTTAGCGGTCAAGCTCCACCTCCAACGCCTTGACCCGGGCCGCAAGCTCCGCGTCGCTTAGCCCGGCCAGCTCGTCAGCCGGGGCGGAACGCTTGGACAGCCACTCCTTGGCCGCGCCCGGGTCGGGCGGCACCCGTTTGCGCACCACCCGTTCCTCCTTCACCTCCAGGGCGGTGGTGCCGTCCTCCCGCGTCACCGGCACGCGCTTGCGTGTCACCTCGGCCACGGAGAACCCCACCGCGCGGCGGTACAGCGCCCGCTCCACCCGGCCGTCGAAGGTCCGCTTGCCATCGGTCACGGCCCGGGCGAACTCCGGCTTCTCCCGCCGCCACTGCTGCACCGTGGACTTGGCCACGCCCAGCAGCTCGGCCAGCTTGGCGTCGGAAAACCCCTCACGGCAGGCCACCCGGGCCATGCGGCAGAAATCCCGGCGGTACTTGCTTTTGGCGGGCATCAGCTCCTCCCCCACAGGCGGAAAAGCCACTGCCCGGCCAGCACGCCCAGGGAGGCCAGCACGGACGAGGCGGCGGCCAGGCGGGACTGGCCCCGCTCCACCGCCTCCAGCCGCTTCTGGGCCTCGGCGATATCGGCGTTCAGACTGTCCAGCCGCTTGGCCCGCTCGGCGCACCGCTCGGCCAGCCTGGCCTCAATGCGGCCCACGGCCACCAGCAGCTCGCCCTGGCCATGGCGCAGGGCGTCCACCGCCTCCCACAGATTGTGGATGTCGCGCTCGCTCATCCGGACACCTCCGCGTACTTGGCGGCCAGCCGCCGCGAGGTGGCGTTGTCCGGCATGCCGCCCAGGCCGGGGCGGCCCAGGCGCAGCTTCACCGCGCCTTTGTCAAAGGCGGAGCGGCCCAGGAAATAGTAGCCGTAGACCCACAGGCTCATCTCGGTGAGGGCCGCGAACTTGGCTTCCTCGGCCACGCCCCAGAATGTCCCGGCCACCACCGCGAAAGTGAGGCACAGCAGGCACAACGGCCGCACGTTGCGCGACAGCGCCGTGCCGTGGCGCATGTCCGCCTGGTGGCGCCTGGTCAGCTCCTTTTGCAGCCCCATCTCCACCCCGGCCCAGACCTTCTCGAACTCCAGGGCGAACTCCTGGCGCGTTCGCACCAGCTCCACCGCCTCCTCCGGGCTGGCCGCTCCGGTCACGCGCATGGCCACCCCGGCGGCTTTCTCCGCCACCCGCTGCGCCTCGCTGCCCTCCCCCGCCAACCACTTGGCGATGGTCGGAGCCACCGAGGCCAATCCGGCTATGATGCTCACGGGATCCATTCCCACTCCGTTCAGACTGCCCGTTGCGCGACGACCGGAACCAACGGCCCCAAACCGGCGTCCCCCGCCGCGTGAGAGAGAGCCTAGCCCCGCCTCCGAGCCCGGGGCGCACACGGGCGCACTCGTTCAGCCCAAGGGCGCACATTCGCTATTGACAGGGTTCAGGCTGATCAGAAGGCATCGCTTGATCAGCCTGATGCGTTGGATTGAGAGAGTATGAGGGGGGAGTGAAGAATGCATGTATCGAGGCGGGTTGCCTCGATACATGGGCCCCAAGTGGAAGAAGACGGGTGTAAGGGAATGCGAGGCGGCTGGCGGGAGTTGGAGTTCAGGGCAGTGGGAGAGGGAGGAAAAACCCTTTAAAAAAGTTTTTCCTCCCTCTCCCTCTCCCACACCCACACCCTCCTTTTCCGAAAATTTGTATCGCTCGCTTCGCTCGGGGGCGTGGTACAATCATGTAGCAGCAGGGTTGCCATCCCAATTCCGCGTTCAACGCATCTGAAACCAAACGGACGGGCAAGGTTTTACCGGCTAAGATAGCCCCATAATAGCCCGTGCGCCGTGGTGCTCCCCGCCCGCGCTCTTACTCGCGCCCTCCCGCGAAACACATGCAAAGGGAGTTTGCCGCGGGGTCCAGGGGGCGCGCAGCCCCCTGGTCGCCGAAGGCGAAATGTCTTTTTGGCACTGGTCGCCCGAAAGGGCGAAATCCTCTTTCTACGTATTCCCAATAAGAAAGGGCGCGGCGGGTTTTCCCGCCGCGCCCTTTCGATCTGTTGGGATTCGCCTTACCCGAGGGTTTGGTAGAGGGCTACGGAGACGGCGAAGGCGAAGAGGGTGTTGAATACCACGGAGAAGGCGGCCCAGCCCCAGCCCCCGGTTTCCTGGCGGATGGTGACGACGCTGACGAAGCATGGCGCGTAGAGCATGATGAAGGCCATGACGGACACGCCTTTGGCCAGTGTCCAGGAGGGATCGCGTTTGATGCGGCTGGTGAGCTGGGCTGCTTCCTCGGGGTTGGTTTCGCCCAGGGAGTAGGCGGTGCCCAGGGTGGAGACGATGACTTCCTTGGCGGCGAATCCGCCGATGAGGGCGATGTTCAGCCGCCAGTCGAAGCCAGCGGCCCGGGTGACGTTTTCCAGAGAGGTGCCCAGCTTGCCCGCCACGGAGTGCCGCAGCCGCAGGCCTCCGAGTTCGCTGGAGGTGTCGGCCAACCGCTTCCGCAGTGTTTCCGCGCGTTCCGGGTCGGTTGCCTGGGCGAGTTCGGCCTGGGTCTGTTCCATGCGCTGTTCGAGCGGGGCGGTCTGGTCCTCGGGCGCGCCGGGGTAGGTCATGGCGGCCCAGAGGATGATGGACAGGGCCAGGATGACCGTGGCCGCCTTCTTGATGTACTGCCAAGTGCGCTCCCAGGTGTGGATGAGCATGCCGCGCAGGGTGGGCAGGCGGTAGGGGGGCAGTTCCATGACGAAGGGGGTGGAGGGCCCCCGGATGAGGGTCAGCCGCAGGACCTTGGCCACCACCAGGGCGAAGAGCCAGGCGCCGATGGTCACGGCGAACATGGCCTGCGCCTGCCGGGTGGGGAAGAATACGGCCGTGAGCAGGATGAAGACGGGCAGCTTGGCCCCGCAGGTCATGAAGGGCGCGGTGAGGATGGTGGCCAGTTTTTCCTTTGGGGAGCGCAGGGTGCGGGCGGCCATGATGCCGGGCACGGCGCAGCCCCCGGCGATGCCGCCGGAGACGATGAAGGGCATGACCGAGCAGCCGTGCAGGCCGAATACGCGGAATACGCGGTCCAGCATGTAGGCGATGCGGGCCATGTAGCCGGAGTCCTCCAGGAAGGCGATGATGAAGAAGATGATGGCGATGAGCGGCACGAAGGAGAGCACGCCGCCCACGCCGTCGATGACGCCGGAGACCAGCAGGGAGCGCAGGGGGCCTTCCGGCAGCAGGGACTGCGCCGTGCCGCCCAGCCAGGCGAAGATGTCGCCCATCCAGGTGACGGGTATGTCGCCCACGGAGAAGGTGATCTGGTAGATGAGGTAGAGTACGGCGACCATGACGGCCGGGCCGAGCAGCTTGTGGGTCAGGAAGGTGTCCACCTGGTCGGACAGCGCCACCCGGTCCATGCGGCGGACCTTGACCACGCCCTGCTTGAGGATGGAGGAGATGAAGCCGTAGCGGTAGTCGGCGATGAGGGCTTCGGGGTAGGTGCCCAGGGTCTTCTGGCAGTGGTCGGCCACCGAGGCCACGAGCGCCTCCAGCTCGCTGGAGGTCGCGGCGTCCTTGGCCCGGCCCATTTCCAGGACTTCCTCGTCGCTTTCCAGGTACTTCAGGGCGATTCAGCGGGGGGAGTAGTTGCCTCCGGCGAAGTCCCGCTCCTCGATAAGGGTGGTCATTTCCGAGAGCACGGGGTCGAGGTCCGGGCCGTAGGAGATCTCCAGGGGCTGCCGCCTGCTGCCACGCTCGACCGCCACGCGCGCGGTTTCCTCGGCCAGCTCGGCCACGCCCGCGCCGGTGCGGGCCACCGTGGGGACCACGGGGCAGCCGAGGAGTTCGGCCAGCCGGTCGGCGTCGATTTCCATGCCGTGCCGCCGCGCCTCGTCCATCATGTTCAGGGAGAGGACCACGGGCACGCCGATCTCCAGCAGCTGCACCGTGAGGTAAAGGTTGCGCTCCAGAACCGCGGCGTTGACCACGTTGACGGCCGCCCGGGGGTCGTCCTCGATGAGTACGTGGCGGGCGACCAGTTCCTCCTGGGAGTAGGCGGTCAGGGAGTAAGTGCCGGGCAGGTCCAACACGTGCAGTTCGCCGTGGCTGGTGGCCACAAAGCCCTCTTTCTTGTCAACGGTGATTCCGGGGTAGTTGCCCACGTGCTGGCGCGCCCCGGTGAGGGCGTTGAAGAGGGTGGTCTTGCCCGCGTTGGGGTTGCCCGCCAGGGCCACGGTCATGCGCGGGCCTTGGGCATGCCCGGTGGCGGCCTGGACCATGTCAGGCTTCCTCGGGCTGTTCGCCGGGTGCCACGGGTTCCACGGTGATGTGGTCGGCCTCGTTGTTGCGCAGGGTGAGGGTGAAGTTCTTCAGGCGCAGGGCCACGGGATCCTTGAGGGGAGCGCGGCCCACCACCAGGATTTCCGAGCCGGGCACGAGCCCCATGTCGCGGATGCGGCGGCCCATCTCGCCTGAGGCCTTGATGGAGCGCACGATGGCGCGGTCGCCCTTGGCGAGCTGGCGCAGTCCCTTGGTCTCGGCCATCAGGCGTCACCGCCTTTGCGGTCCGCGCGGATTTCCCCTTCCGGTTTGTCCGCGATGCCCATGCCGCCGGGCGACGGGCTGCGTGAACCGGGGCGGGGTTCGGAGCATCCGGAGGCCTCGGGGCAGCCGGAGCAGGAGTCGTCGCAGCCGCACCCCTGTCCCTTGGCCTGGCCGCGCAGGCGGCGGGCGAAGTACAGGGCCGCCAGGACGACCAGGATGATGACGATGATGGTTTGCCACATGGCGGAAACCTCGTTTGGGCTGCAATGAAAAAGGGCGGCAGTCCGGCCGCCCTTTCATGAAACGGTTGAGAGCGGCCGGCTCAATCCACAGGGGAGGCCAGCACCTTCTCGGCCAAGCCGTGCCCCAGCACCAGGTCGCTGCCGCGCACGCGCAACCGGCAAGGGCCACCGGTGCAGCCGGAAATCTCCACCAGGGTTCCGGGGGTCAGCCCCAGGGCGCACAGCCGGCACCTGGCGCCGCACCCACTGGCGGCGTACTCCTCCACACGGACCCTGGCTCCGCTTCGAAAACTGGTCAAAGGCTGCATGGTCTTTCTTCCTCCCCTTGAAGTGTCTTGACCACCGTTCACGCCTTCCATGGTATGCAATTGAGAATCATTGTCAATGGGGGGGGCGAGAGTTTTCTTCCGAATTATCCCTGTCCATCATTATTCCCGTGATTCGTCGTCCTCGGCCCGGCAGGCGGGGCAGAGGCCGTAGAGGTACATGCTGTGGCCGGTGAGGAGGAAGCCGTGTTCCCTGGCCAGTTCCTCCTGCAGCCGCTCGATGCGCTCGTCCGCCACCTCCACGGTGCGGCGGCACCGTTCACAGATGAGGTGGTCGTGGTGCTCCTGGTCGGCGGCGCGCTCGTAGCGCACCGCACCGTCGGAGAAATCCACCTCCCGCGCAAGCCCGGAGTCGGCCAGCAGCTTGAGGGTGCGGTAGACCGTGGCCTGGCCCAGGGAGGGGTCCTCCTGGCGGGCCAGGTTGTGCAGCTCTTCGCTGGTCAGGTGTCCCCGGCGCCGCAGAAAGACGTCCAGGATACGCATGCGCTGGGGCGTGACCTTGAGGCCGTTGCGGCCCAGGTATTCCTTGAAGGACTCTTCCTGTTCGCGGATCGTTTCCTCGCGCATGGACGATTGCTAGCCTCGGGACCGGCACCTGTCAACGTATTGCCGCCCATCCTCTGGGTTCATTGACTTTGCCCGCTTGATGTCCAAAGGATGACCGGATAGAAAAACGGCATCCGTTCCACATCCACGAGGGGAAGTGGAGGAGACCACCAAATGGCCCAGGCTGCATGCCCGGAAAACGGGCGGGGACAGGCCGTCCTGTTCGTCGAGGACGACGCCATAACCCGCGAGGACGTGGCGCGGACCATCAGTTCCGTGGCTTCCGTGGTCCATGTGGCCGGGGATGGCCGGGAGGGGCTGGAGGCCTACCTGCGGCTTAGGCCGGAGATCGTGGTCACGGACCTGCGCATGCCCGGCATGGACGGTCTGGATCTGTGCCGCCGCATCCGCCGGGAGGACCCCCACGCCTATATCATCGTCGCCTCGGCCTACGGCGACATGGACAATCTTTTCGAATCCATCAATATCGGCGTGGACAGCTTCGTCCGCAAGCCCATCGAGACGGAACAGCTCACCACCGCCCTGCGCCGGGCCATGGACGACCCAAGGCGCGGCCCCGGGGCGGACCACAGGCTGCTGGACCACAGCCCGGATTTCCTGCTGACCACCGACGGGGAGCGGGTCCACTATCTCAACCGCAGCCTGCGGCGCTTTCTTGGCCTCGACGCCGGGAGCGGGACGGACGCGGGCGGACTGGTCAACCGCCTGTTGCGGGGCAAGCCGCCGGGCGGCGGGCGGCCGCCGGAAAACTGGCTGCGCGAGCTGACCAGCCTGGGCGAGCGTGAACTGGTCCTGACCATGGACGACCCGATGGAATCCGGCGACAATCGCGCCGTGCTCGTCCGCAACCGGTGCCTGCCCACCGGCAACGGCCACGCCCCGCTGTTCAGCGTCTCCTTCACCGACGTCACCCACATTCAGCGCGAACGGGACTTCTACCTGGACTTGGCGCTCAAGGATCCCCTCACCGGCACCGCCAACCGCGCCCGCTTTTTCGACGAGCTGCGGCGCGAGTGCTGGCGGGCGGACCGCTATTGTCACCCCCTTTCCCTGCTCATGTTCGACCTGGACGACTTCAAGCGGGTCAACGACGAATTCGGGCACCGCGCGGGTGATCACGTGCTGGCCGAGGTGGCCGGCCTGGTCTCCGCCCGCATCCGCAAGGTGGACATTTTCGCCCGCTACGGCGGGGAGGAGTTCTTCATCATCGCGCCTGACACTCCATTGCCCGGGGGCACGGAGCTGGCCGAAAAGCTGCGCCGGGCCATCGCGGGCCACGATTTCGGACGCGGGGTGGGCGTCACCTGCTCCTTCGGCGTGGTCTCGCGACTGGTCAGCGAGCCCACCCAGTACCTGCTGGAGCGGGCGGACAGCGCCCTGTACCGGGCCAAGCTGGCGGGCAAGAACCGCACCCACACCGCCGCGCCGCGCTGATCCCGGCTACGTCACCGAGGCCAGCAGCAGCCCGCCCAGGACGGCCACGGCCAGCGCCCCGCCCAGGGTGAGGGCGGCGTGCAGGCGGGCGAAGGCCTTTTCGCGGCGGCGCGCCAGGCGCAGCAGCGCACCGCGCGAACCGATGGCCAGCAGGGCGAAGGCCGAGGTGGTCAGCCCCATGCCCAGGGAGACCGAGGCCATGGCCAGCAGGCCGGTGCGGACGAGCTGGTGGGAGACGGCGAAGAGCAGGATGAGGGCCGCGCCGGGACAGGGCACCAGCCCGGCCGCCGCCGCGGTGAGCACCAGCCCGCCCCGGCCGGAGCGCGGCGGGTGGTCGTGGTGGTGGAGGGGCCCGCCGCGCCGGTACTCCAGCAGCCCGCGCAGAAAGAGTCCCAGCCCCACCGCCAGGATGAGGCCGTAGCTGATCTTCTCCAGGAACAGCCCGCCTTCCTCAACCGCCTGCCCCCCGGCCAGCCCAAGCAGTTCCGCCCCGCCCAGCACCAGCACCGAGGCGGAGACGACGTGGGTAAGCATGGTCAGGTTGCCGAAGGCGATGCCCGAGGCCACTCCGCCCGGCCGCCCCAGGAAGTAGGTGGCTGTGATGGTCTTGCCGTGTCCAGGCCCCACGGCGTGCACCACCCCGTAGAGGAAGGCCAGCCCCATGAAGGCCCAGAAGGCTCCGCCCCAGGGGTTTTCCCGGATGCTGCCCGCGGCCCGCACCATCGACAGCCGCAGCTCCCGCTGCATGGCGCTGGTGGTCCGCAGCAGGCCGGAGAGGATGGACGGGGAGGAGGACTCCTCCCCGCGGACCCCGGCCGGGGCGGACTCCCCGCTCTCCTGGGAACTGCTGAGGAAGGGGTTGCGGACGGCGGAGGCCTGCGCGGCCAGGACCAGGCAGGCCAGGACCAGCAGCAGCGCGACCGGAAGGCGCCACCGGGTCATTTTTTCTTGAAACGGACGACGTAGCCGTCCGGGGTGATCTGGTCGTGGAAGTAGGCCAGGGAGGGCAGCATGTCCACCCAGGCCTCCATGTCGAACTGTTCCGAGGGACCCTTGAGAGGTACTTCGCCCTGGAAGGAGTCTACGTCCACGTTGGCCTTGAACCGCTGGTAGTCGTCGGGGCTCGGCCCGGCGCCGGTGCCGAATTGCGGGTCCTTGGTGGGGTCCGTCCCGCCCCCGCCCTGGGGTGAGACCAGGGTGACGAAGGTGTAGAAGGAGGCGTCAAAGACCGCCACCTTGACTTCCTTTTCCGTGTCCGCCGCGGCCACGTGGCAGGGCACGAAGAACTCGTAGACCATTTTGTTGCCGTCCATGCCGGCGGTGAAGTCCGTGGCCCATTCCGCCTTGAATGGCTTCCCGTCGATGAGGACGTGGGTGAAATAGCTGTTGTTGGCGATGTGGGAGAAGCTCTTCTCCTCCACCGAGGCGGCCTCGGCCTCGCTCAACTCGAAATCGTTGTTCGTGTCCACCATCTGCATGACCTGCACCGAGAGCATCTCGTCCAGGGTCCAGTGCTGGCGGAAGCCAGCCAGGCCGTTCTCGTCGAAGACCACGGTGAGCACGCATTCCACGAAGGCGTGGGGGTGGGCGCGGGCCGGGGAGGGGGCGGCCGCCAGGGCGGCCAGGGCCAGCGGCAGCACCAGCCCGAGGGGAAGGATGAAGCGTCGCATGGCCGCAGGATGGTCACGGAATAAAAAAAAGCAAGCCTTTCTTGTTGACAATGACAATCGTTCTCATTAAAAAACCGACCCAAGGCGTTTGGAAAATGAGAATCGATTTCAATTTAACCGGCGCGCAGCCGCCGAGGAGCTTTCCATGTCCCAGCCCCTGCCACTGCGATACCTGCAGCAGAACCAGAAGGCCAAGGTGGTGCGCGTCACCGCTTCCGGAGAGATGGGCCGCCGCATCCGCGACATGGGCCTCAACCCCGGCGCGGAGCTGACCGTGACTGGCCGCGCCCCCCTGTACGACCCCGTGGCCCTGAAGCTGGCGGGCTTCACCCTGACCCTGCGCAACAACGAGGCGGACCACATCGAGGTGGAGCCGCTGCGGGACGGAGACCGCGTATGAGCACCCTCAATCTGGCCCTGGCGGGCAATCCCAACTCCGGCAAGACCACTCTTTTCAACGCCGTCACCGGCGCCCGGCAGCGGGTGGGCAACTATCCGGGCGTGACCGTGGAGCGCAAGGAAGGCACCGTTCGCGTGGGCGCGGACAGCGTGCACCTTGTGGACCTGCCCGGCTGCTACTCCCTGACCGCCTACACCCCGGAAGAGCTGGTGGCCAGGCAGGTGCTCATCGACGAGCGGCCCCAGGCCGTGGTGCAGGTGGCCGACGCCACCGCCCTGGAGCGCAGCCTCTACCTGACGGTGCAGTTTCTGGAGCTGGGCTTCCCCGTGGTCCTGGCCCTGAACATGATGGACGAGGTCAAGCGCAGGGGCATGCGCATCGACGCGGCCAAATTGGCCGAGCTGTTCAACATGCCCGTGGTGGAGACCGTGGCCCGCGAGGGCCGGGGCAAGGAGGAACTGCTGGAGGAGGCGGCCAAGGCCGCCGCCCGCTCCGGTGAACTGCGCTCCTTCCGCCTCTCCTATGGCCCGGACATCGACCCCGCCCTGGAGGACATGACCGCCATGCTGGACGGGACCGGGGTGGACATGGGCGCGCCCAACCGTTGGATCGCCCTGAAGTACCTGGAGGGCGACGAGGAGGTGGTGCGCAAGGGCCGCGCCGCCGCTCCCGAGCTTTCCAGGCGGCTCGAGGAGCGCGTGGACGAGGTTCGCCGCCATCTGCTGGCCACCCTGGAAACCTACCCCGAGGCGGTCATCGCCGACTACCGCTACGGCTTCATTTCCTCGGTGCTCAAGCAGGGCGTGCTGCGGCGCAACGAGCGCAAGCAGCGCATCGAGATCACCGAGATGCTGGACAAGGTCCTCACCCACCGCCTCCTGGGGCCGGCCATTATGCTGGGTGTACTCTACGGCCTGTTCGAACTGACCTTCACCGTGGGCGAGATTCCCATGGGCTGGCTGGGGGCCTTCTTCGGCTGGCTGTCCGGCTCGGTGGAGGCCGCCATGCCCGCCGGGCCCCTGCGCTCGCTGTTGGTCTCGGGCATCATCGACGGCGTGGGCGGCGTGCTGGGCTTCGTGCCCCTCATCGCGGTCATGTTCCTGGCCATCACCTTTCTGGAGGACGCCGGCTACATGGCCCGCATGGCCTATATGCTGGACCGCGTCTTCCGCATCTTCGGCCTGCACGGCTGCTCGGTGATGCCCTTCCTGGTCTCCGGCGGACTGCCCGGCGGCTGCGCCGTGCCCGGCGTCATGGCCGCCCGAACCCTGCGCAGCCCGCGCGAGAAGCTGGCCACCCTGCTCACCGCCCCCTTCATGACCTGCGGGGCCAAAGTGCCGGTGTTCATCCTGCTGGCCGCGGCCTTCTTCCCCGGCCAGGCGGCCCAGGTCATGTTCTTCGTCACCCTGGGCGCCTGGGCCATGGCCCTGCTGGTCTCCAAGCTGCTGCGCTCCACGCTTTTGCGCGGCGAGTCCACACCCTTCGTCATGGAGCTGCCGCCCTACCGCATGCCCACCCTGCGCGGCCTGCTCATCCACACCTGGGACCGCGCCTGGGCCTACATCCGCAAGGCGGGCACCGTCATTCTGGCCGTGTCCATTCTCATCTGGGCGGCCATGACCTACCCCGGCCTGCCCGAGGACCAGGCCGCCGCCTTCGAACAGCAGCGCGTCCAGGCGGAACAGGCGGTTCAGGGCGAGGCCCTGGCCGAGCGGCTGGCCGCCATCGACCAGCGGGAGGCGGCCGCCACCCTGAAGAACTCCGCTGCCGGACGCATCGGCGCGGCCCTGGAGCCGGTCACGCTGGCCGCGGGCTTCGACTGGCGCACCAACATCGCCCTGGTCGGCGGCTTCGCGGCCAAGGAGGTCATCGTCTCCACCATGGGCACGGCCTACTCGCTGGGCGAGGTGGATCCCGAGGAGACCGGCGGGCTGGTCAGCCGCATCCAGGCGGACCCCACCTGGTCCAAGGCCACGGCCATCGCCCTCATCGCCTTCGTGCTGCTCTACGCGCCCTGCTTCGTGACCGTGGTCACCATGGCCCGGGAGTCCTCCTGGCGCTGGGCGGCCCTGTCCATGTCCATGAACACGGCCATCGCCTTCCTGCTGGCGGTGGCCATCTACCAGATAGGCGCCTAGCCGGGCGCCGAGGGAGAAGCCCCATGTCGTGCAAAGCCACCATCGGTTCCGCGACTTCAGCCAAACAGTTCCTCGGCTCGTTCACACGCTCCCTGCGCCGCACGGAACACCGCCGGTCCGGCGACACCGGCAA
Source organism: Desulfohalovibrio reitneri (assembly GCF_000711295.1). Lineage (NCBI taxonomy): Bacteria > Pseudomonadati > Thermodesulfobacteriota > Desulfovibrionia > Desulfovibrionales > Desulfovibrionaceae > Desulfohalovibrio > Desulfohalovibrio reitneri. The sequence continues at coordinate 1,945,408 of NZ_JOMJ01000003.1, forward strand.
GCCCGAGGCACCCTCCAGCCAACGGGCGAACACCCCCTGACCCCGCGGCCCGGAAGCCCCACCTCCGCTTCCGGGCCGCCTTGGGGAGGTTGGCGTACAGGCCGGGCGGCCGGGGCGCATTGCGCTCCGGCCGCCCTTTTTTACGACGCCGCGGCTGCTCCGCGCCGCCGCGACGGTTGTCCTTTCACTTCAATTGTACTTTAATTCGCCGCATGCCTGACATGGAACACGGAGAGTATGCCTCCCGGCTGGCCGGAGTGCGCGGCCGCATCGAGGAGGCCGCCAAGCGGTCGGGGCGGGACGCGTCCGAGGTGGTGCTGGTGGCGGTGTCCAAGTGGCACGGCGCGGCCAGCGTGCGCGCCCTGTACGAGGCGGGCCAGCGCGACTTCGGCGAGTCGTACGTGCAGGAGGCGCTGGCCAAGGCGGAGGAATTGTCCGACCTGGACGCGCGCTGGCACTTCATCGGGGGGTTGCAGACCAACAAGGCCAAGTTCGTGGCCGGCGGGTTTCACCTGGTTCACTCCCTGGACTCCATAAAACTGGCCCGCGCCTTGCATAACCGAGCGGAGGCGGCCGGAGCGGTGCAGGATGTGCTGCTTCAGGTCAACCTGGCCGGCGAGGAACAGAAGCGGGGCCTGGCCGAGGACGAGGCCGCCCGCCTGCTGGAAGCCGCCGGGGACCTGCCGGGAATCCGCCCGCGGGGCTTGATGACCATGCCCCCGTTCAGCGAGGACCCGGAGGCGTCGAGGCCCTTGTTCGCGCGGCTGCGCAAGCTGCGCGACGGCCTGGAGCGGAAGTTCGGCCTGGACCTGCCCGAGTTGTCCATGGGCATGTCCGGCGATTTTCCCCAGGCGGTGGAGGAGGGGGCGACCCTCGTCCGCGTGGGAACGGACCTGTTCGGTCCCAGGGAATACTGACCGCCGGGGGCGGTCGAAGCGACCAAGGAAGGAGCTTGCCTGGCCATGGATTTGGCGACAGTCATCGGCATCGTGCTTGCCATGGGGCTGGTTGTTTCGGCCATCTTGTTGGGGTCGAGCCTGCTCATATTCATTTCCGCGCCGTCCGCCCTCATCGTCATCGGCGGCACCATCGGCGCCACCCTGGTGAACTACCCGCTGGGCAGCGTGCTCGGCGTGGTGGGCATCTTCAAGAAGACCTTCTTCTCCACGGTGGAGAACCCCTCCGAGATCATCGCCCGCTTCATGGACTACGCCAATCGCGCCCGCCGCGAGGGCATCCTCTCCCTGGAGCCGCTGCTCAAGGAGATCGACGACGCCTATCTGCGCAAGGGGCTGCAGCTGACGGTGGACGGCCTGGAGCCGCAGACCATCGAGGAGATCATGCAGGCCGAGGTGGATTACCTGGAGCAGCGCCACGAAACCGGCGCGGAGATCGTGGCCGCCATGGGCGCCTACGCCCCGGCCCTGGGCATGATCGGCACGGTCATAGGCCTGGTGCAGATGCTGCAATCCATGTCCGACCCCTCCACCATCGGCCCGGCCATGGCCGTGGCTCTGTTGACCACGCTGTACGGCGCCATCCTGGCCAACCTGTTCTTCAACCCCCTGGCGGGCAAGCTGAAGAACCGCTCCCGGGAGGAGCTGCTCACCAGGGAGCTGATCATGGAGGGCATCCTGTCCATCTCCAAGGGCGAAAACCCGCGTATCATCGAGGAGAAGCTGAACAGCTTCCTGCCTCCCAAACAGCGGCAGAGCTCGGACTAGGAGCGGAGCCGGGGCGTCATGGCCAGGAAGAAAAAGAAGAAGGGCGGCGGCGACGACATGCCGACCTGGCTCATCACGTTCTCGGACATGATGACCCTGCTGTTGACCTTCTTCGTGCTGCTCAACTCCATGGCCGTCATCGACGAGCGGCGGAAGCTGGTGGCCCTGGGCTCCATCATCGGCACCTTCGGCATGGGTTCGGAGAGCATCGACGTGCTGACCAAGGCCCAGACCAGGAAAACCGTGGAGCCCGGCCCCATGGAGGACGTGGAGGACCTGCAGATGCTCAAGGAGATGGTCTGGGACGACGCGGAAAAGGACCTGCGTTTCGCCGAGTCGCGTTTCGTGCAGATCTTCTCCGTGTCCTCGGACGTGCTCTTCCCGCCGGGGGAGACGGAGCTTACCGGCCGGGGCAGGGAGCTTTTGAACCGGATTCTGCCGGTGCTGCGCCAAGTGGATTACCCCCTGCTGCTGGCGGGCCACACCGCCACCCTGCGCGACGAGCTGGGCGAGGAATTCCGCGTGCGGGACCTGCGCGCCACGGTGGACCCTTCATGGCGCATCTCCCTGCTGCGGACGCTGGCGGTCTACCAGTACCTCATCGGCAACGGCATGGACCCGGCCATGCTGCGCATGGAGGCCTTCGGCCGCTACCGTCCGCGCCATGACAACGAGACCCCCGAGGGGCGCGGCGCCAACCGCCGGGTGGACATCGTGCTGGACAAGCGCCAGGAGGCCCTCCGGGCGGAGATTTCCAGGCGGCTGCCCCCGGGCGGGGGGGACGCCGGGCGCTACGAGGTGGACGGCTTCGTTTTCAGCGTGGGCGGCAACCGGACGGAAGGCGGCCAGCCCGTCGGGGAGGGCGCTCCCTGATGGCCCGCAAAAAGAAGGACGCCAAGGGGTCCTCCGGACCCAAGCAGACCTGGCTGGTCACTTTCGGGGACCTTGTCACGCTGCTGTTGACCTTCTTCGTGCTGCTGCTGAGCATGTCCTCCATGGACCGCAGCATCCTGACACGGGTCAGCGTCTTTACCCGGGACCTGGGCTTTCTCACCTACCGGGGGGCGGGCAAGGTCAGCCCCGAGGTGGAGTTGGTGGTGGAACTCATGGAGCGGCCGCAGGACCTGCTCATGCAGCGGGACCGCATCAAGGACCTGCTCTTCCCCGATGAGGTGCTGCCGGAGAAGATCGACCGGGCCACCCTGGAAGAGAACCTGGAGATCCTCAAGCGTCCCGAGGGGGTGGCCCTGGTGCTCTCGGACAAGCTGCTCTTCGAGAGCGGCTCGGCCGAACTGACCCAGGGGGCGCGGGAGATCCTGGCCCAGGTGCTGCCCGTGCTTGACATGCTGGCCGCCCCGGTCAACGTTGCCGGCTACTCAGACGCCGTGGGCGGCGCATCGGAGAGCAACTACATCCTGGCGGGGCGGCGGGCGAGGTCCGTGATGACCTATTTCCTCTCCCGGGGGATGCCCCCGGAGTTGTTTTCGGTCTCGGCCTACGGGCCGCACCTGCCTCTGGCCAGCAACGAGACGCCCGAGGGCAGGGCCAGGAACCGCCGCGTGGAGATACTTGTGCGAACCCAGCCGCTGCTTGGCGGCTATGCCTAAAGGAGCTGGACCGTGGCCGAAGAAGAACAACAAGAAGAACAGCCCAAATCCAAGAAGAAGGGGCTCTTGAAGTGGATCATCCTGGTGGTCCTCTTCCTGGGGCTGGCCGGCGGCGGCTACTACGTCTACACCACCTACTTCGCCGGCGGGGAGAAGGGCGGCGAGGCGCAGCAGGAGGAGGCCGCCGAGGAGGCCGCCAGCGACCAGACCTCGGCCGAGGGCTACAAGGACCTGGTCACGCTGCCCACCTTTGTGGTCAACCTGGCCGACCCCCTGGGGCGGCGCTACCTCAAGCTGTCCATGGACGTGGAGGTGACGGACGAGAAGGCCGCCCAGGAGCTGACCAACAAGGAGGCGCAGGTGCGCGACGCCATCATCCTGCTACTCTCCTCCAAGACCTTCCAGGACCTCTCCACCATAGAGAGCAAGCTGCAGCTCAAGAAGGAGATAGTGGAGCGGTTGAACCAGGTGCTGGGCGGACCCAAGGTCCTGCGGGTATTTTTCACGGAAATGGTCGTCCAGTAGCGACGGCCGTTTGACAGCGGCCCCGCCAGGGGCCACAACGGCTAAAGAAGGCGCGTCCAGGCGGCGCGCCCGGCCGAAGGAGATGCCATGGGCGACGAGATGGACCAAGACAAGCTGGCCGAAGAGTGGGCCGCCGCGCTGGGCGCGGAGGAAGAAGAGGACGGCGAGGGCCTGGATCTGGGCGGCGGCGAGTCCGAACAGAACCTGGCCGACGAGTGGGCCGCTGCCCTGGCCGACCAGGAAGAGGACGGCATCAAGAAGGAGAAGGAGCAGGACTACCTCTCCTCCCAGTCCCACGGGGCCGATTTCAAGGATTTGACGCAGGAGGCCAAGGCCCCGCGGCAGGACGGCACCAAGCGGGACCTGGACTTCATCCTGGACATCCCCCTGGAGGTCTCGGCCGAGCTGGGCCGCACCAAGCTGCTCATCAACGAGCTGCTGCAGCTGGGCCAGGGTTCGGTGGTGGAGCTGAACAAGCTGGCGGGCGAGCCGCTGGAGATCTACGTCAACGGCAAGCTGGTGGCGCGCGGCGAGGCGGTGGTCATCAACGAGAAGTTCGGCATCCGCCTGACCGACATCATCAGCCCCATCGAACGGGTGAAGCAGCTTGGCTAGTCCGGTTCACGCGGCCCAGGCGGCGGCCACCGCCGCCGCGCAGACGCAGCCCGGGGGCGTGCCCGACCCCACGGGCTCCATGTTCACGGTCATCGCCTCGCTGCTGCTTCTGCTGGCGGTCCTTTTCGCGGGGTTCTGGCTGCTCAGGAAGTTCGGCCACAAGGCCGGACTGAACTTGGGCGGGGGTTCCGGCAAGGGGGGCCTGAAGCTGGTGGCCCAGATGCCCCTGGGGCCCAAAAGGTCTGTTGTTGTGGTCCGGTTCTTGAATAGGGAGATGGTACTCGGCGTGACCGAGCATTCCATCAACCTGCTCACGGAGCTGGAGCACGACAATGGCGAAACGGATTTCGCGCAAACCCTGGCGGGGCAGAGCCGCAAAGCTTCTTCTTAGCCTCGCCGTCCTGCTGGCCTTGCCGGCCCTGGGCCTGGCCCAGGAGATACCCACCATTTCGCTGAACCTGGCTGGCGGCCAGACCGAGCCGGAGAAGGTCTCCCTGCTGCTGGAGATCCTCTTCGCCCTGACGGTCCTCTCCCTCGCCCCGGCCATCATGCTCACGGTGACTTCGTTCACCCGGCTGATCATCGTTTTCCACTTCCTGCGCCAGGCCATGGGCACGGCCACCATGCCGCCCAACCAGGTCATGATCTCCCTGGCCATTTTCCTGACGCTGGTGATCATGTTCCCCGTGGGCAAGAAAATAAACGATCAGGCCTTTCAGCCCTACATGGACCAGCAGATCGGCTTCTCCACCGCCCTGGACAGGGCCCAGGTGCCGCTGCGGGAGTTTCTCTTCAAGCACACCCGCGAGAAGGACCTTTCCATTTTCTATTCCATCACCAAGATGGACCGCCCCCAGACCAAAGAGGACGTGCCCACCATCATGCTGGCGGCGGGCTACCTCATCAGCGAGCTCAAGACCGGCTTCACCATCGGCTTCATGATCTACATACCCTTCCTCATCCTGGACATGGTGGTGGCCTCCATCCTGCTGTCCATGGGCATGATGATGCTGCCGCCGGTCATGATCTCGCTGCCGTTCAAAGTGCTGCTTTTCGTCATGGTCGACGGCTGGAACCTGCTGGTCGGCTCCATGGTCAACACCTACGCCATCTGAGGAGGACGCCGTGACACCGGAATTCGTAGTGGGATTCGCCAGGGGAGCCATCGAGCTGACCCTGACCGTGGCCCTGCCCATGCTGGCCGTGGGCCTGACGGTGGGCATCATCGTCAGCGTGCTGCAGGCAGCCACGCAGATTCAGGAGATGACCCTGACCTTCGTCCCCAAGATCGTCTCCATCTTCATCGCCCTGATCTTCGCCTTCCCCTGGATCATGGACAAGATGATCGCCTATACCCGCAACCTCTTTTTGAGCCTGCCCAACTACATCCATTGAGCACGAGCGAGAAGCGCCAGCAGCATGGCCCCGGCCTGGGCCACGCCAAGGGACTCGAAGCCGCCGGGCATGGGAATCTCCACCAAGGCGTCGCACCGCTTGGCCACGTTCGGGCGGAGGCCCTTCTCCTCGTTGCCCAGGACCAGCACGCAGGGGAAGGCGGGGTCCAGGCCGTAGGCGGACAGCGCGTTCCCGCCGCCCCCGGCGGCGCCGTAGACGAACAGGCCCCGGTCGCGGCAGACATCGAGGGATTTGGCCAAGTTGGTCACATGCGCCACGGGCAGCCGGGCCAGCGCCCCGGCCGAGGCCTTGGACGCCCCCCCTCCCAGCCTGGCCGAGCCGTGGCGGGGCAACAGCAGCCCGGCCCCGCCCAGGGCCAGCAGGCTGCGGGCCAGCGCGCCAAGGTTGCCGGTGTCCTGCACCTGGTCCAGGGCCAGCAGCACGGGCAGGGGGGCCTCGGCCACCCCGTCCAGCAGGTCGTCCAGGGAGGACAGGGGAGCGGGCGCCAGCCGGGCGGCAACGCCCTGGTGGTTGACGCCGGGAGGCACCTCCCGCTCCAGCTCGGCCCTCTCGGCCAGGCGGAAGCGGACTCCTTGCCGGCGGCAGACGTCCAGAACCTTGCCCAGGGCCCCGCCCTTGCCGCCGCGCTGCACGACCACGCTCTCAATGCGGCCGGGGGCGCTCTCAAGCCATTCCAGAACGGGCTTGCGGCCCCAGACGGTCTCGTCGGCCCCGGGGTCGCCCGGGGCGCGTTCGGAAGCCATGAAAATCCTCTCCTTTTGGTGGGGAACGGCCCCAGGAATCGTTGCCAACCCTGGCAAAGTCAGGTAGCAGGTAGCGCATTGTAGCCGCCGCGCGCGGCAACCGCAATGAAACCAATGACCCCCCGGGAGGAACATGCGCGTTCTTCGCGTGAAAGCCCCCCTGCGTGCCGCCCTCGTCCTGTTCTGTCTCACTCTGCTCCTCGGCTGCGCAGCCAAGGCCCCCAATCAGTCCGCCGAGCCCGAATCGGCCGCCGTGTCGTCAGGCAACGAAACCGCGGCGGAAGCCGTGGAGACCAGCTCGGACAACCAGACCGTCGCCGTTGAGGAAAGCGGGAGCGTTTCCCCGGCCACGGAAGGCGAACGGCTCGACCCGGAACTGGCAGCCGAGGCGCCCGAGATTCCCCAGGAACTGACCCCGCAGCAGGAGAAGGTCCTGGAGGAAAAGACCTCCGAACTTGAATTCGAACTGGACGTCAAGGAGACTGAAACCTTCGTCCGCTATTTCAAGTACTTCACCGCCCGCGACTCCCAGGGGCGCAGCACCCGGGGCCGCCGCGCCTTCGAGCGCTGGCTGGAACGGGCCCGCCCCTACCTGCCCTACGTGCGGGAGGTCATCCGCCAGCGCGGCCTGCCCGAGGACCTCATCTTCCTGCCCTTCGCCGAGTCCGGCTACAATCCCAAGGCCTACTCCCGAGCCGGGGCCGCGGGCATGTGGCAGTTCATGCCCTTCACAGGCCGCAAGTACGGCCTGGAAGTGGACTGGTGGATCGACCAGCGCCGCGACCCCTACAAGGCCACCCACTCGGCCGTGGACTACCTGACCAGGCTGCATGAGATGTTCGACGACTGGCACCTGGCCCTGGCCGCCTACAACGCTGGCGAGGGCCGCGTGGGCCGGGCCATCAAGCGCAGCGGCTGCAACGACTACTTCGAAATGACCGAGTCGCGGCGCTACCTGCCCAGGGAAACCCGCAACTACGTGCCCAAGATTCTGGCGATTCTGAAAATCGTCAAGAATCTTGAGGAACTGGGCTTCAAGCCCATCGACTGGAACTATGACCCCAAACTCAAGGCCGTGGACGTTCCCGGCGGCACGGACCTCCTGGCCATGGCCGACGCCTCGGGCGTCCCTTGGAAGGAGTTCGAGCGGCTCAACCCCGCCTACCGCCGCACCGTCAGCCCCCCGGACATCACCACCAAGGCCAGGCTGCCCCAGGACAAGATCCAACCCGCCCTGGCCTACCTGGAAAAGCCCGAGTCCCGGCCCTACGCGGGCTACTCACGCTACAAGGTCCGCAGCGGCGATTCCTGGTGGCGCATTTCCCGCCGCTTCCATGTGCCCATCGCCGTGCTCAAGCAGGTCAACAAGCGCTACTCCAACCTGCTCAAGCCCGGCCAGTGGCTGACCATCCCAGCCCAGGGCAAGGCCCTGGCGGTGGACACCTCCGTGGAGAAAACCCGCCAAGTGGCCAAGCGCCGGGCCAACTACACCGTCTGCAGCGGCGACACCCTCTGGGAGATCGCCCGCGCCCACCAGATCAGCCTGTCCTCGCTCAAGCAGGCCAACGGGCTGACCTCCGGACGCTACCTGCGCGTGGGGCAGAAACTCTACATCCCCGGCGGCGTTGTGGGCGGATCCAGCGGCTCCGGCGACCTGCGGGAAATCACCTACCAGGTCCGCCGCGGCGACACCATCTGGGCCATCGCCCGCCGCTACAACGTCAACCCTTCCCACCTGCTGAGCTGGAACAACCTCACCAGGCACAGCATCATCAGACCCGGACAGGAACTGACCATCAAGGTCGACTAGGCGAATACAAGAAAAAGCCCCCGAGGGGTTGCAAGCGAGGCGGGACCTCGCTTGCAACCCCTCTTTTTTGGAGAGCAGAAAGCAAGGGAATACGAGGTCGGGACAGCGGGAGAAGGAAAAAAACCCTTTAAAAAGGGTTCATTCCTCCCCCCCCACCCTCTTTTTCCAAAGTTTCTATCGCGCGCTTCGCTCGGGGGCGTGTTGCGGTCGGGCAGCAGCCGGTGAACAACAGCCCAGTTTCGCGTCCAGCGCATGTGACGCGAAACGGCCAGGGCAGGGATTTACCGGCTGAAAGAGTCCGGCAATCGTGGGTTCGCCGGAGTGCTTCCGCGTATCACCCTGACACGCACCCTTCCGCGAACCCACATGCAAAGTTACTTTCCCGCAGGGTCCAGGGGGCGCGTAGCGCCCTGGTCGCCGAAGGCGAAATCTTCTCTTCCCTTCTTTTCTTCTGGGTGAGAGCCCGGAGAGAGGGCGGGCCCTCTCTCCGGGCGCCGGAGGCGGTGCGCGGATTTTTTACGCTTGGTCCAGGTCGCGTTCGCGGATTTCGGCGCGTTTGATCTTGCCGGAGATGGTCTTGGGGAGTTCGGCGGCGAACTCGATGATGCGGGGGTATTTGTAGGGCGCGGTGACTTTTTTGACGTGGTCCTGGATTTCCTTGATGAGGTCGTCCGAGGGCTCGTAGCCGGGGGAGAGGACGCAGGTGGCCTTGATGGCCTGCCCGCGCACGGGGTCGGGCACGCCGGTGACGGCGGCTTCCACCACGGAAGGGTGGGAGACGATGGCGGACTCCACCTCGAAGGGCCCGACGCGGTAGCCGGAGGATTTGATGAGGTCGTCGTTGCGGCCGAGGAACCAGAGGTAGCCGTCCTCGTCCATCCAGGCCTTGTCGCCGGTGTGGTAGTAGTCGCCGCCCATGACCTTGAAGGTCTTGCCGGGTTCGTCCAGATAGCCGGTGAACAGGCCCACGGGGCGGTTCTTGTCGATGCGCACGCAGATTTCGCCTTCCTCCCCCGGGGGGCAGAGTTCGCCGTCCGGGTCGATCAGGGCAGCCTCCCAGCCGGGCGCGGGGCGTCCGATGGAGCCGGGTTTGGGGTCCATGAAGGGGAAGGTGGCTATCTGCAGGCAGGTCTCGGTTTGGCCGTAGCCTTCGTGCAGGGGGAGGCCGGTGGCCTCGAGCCAGGCGTGGTAGACCGACTCGTTGAGCAGTTCGCCCGCGGTGGTGCAGTGACGCAGGGCGGAGAGGTCGTACTGGGAGAGGTCCTGCCGCACCAGGAAGCGGTAGACGGTGGGCGGCGCGCAGAAGCCGCTGACCTTGTGCTCGGCCAGCAGCTCCAGGAGATTGACCGGATCGAACTTGCCCCGGAAGTCCCAGGCGAACACGGCGGCCCCGGCCATCCACTGTCCGTAGAACTTGCCCCAGACGGCCTTGCCCCAGCCGGTGTCGGCCAGGGTGAAGTGCAGGTCGCCGTCGCGGAGGTTGTGCCAGTAGACGCCGGTGGTGAAGTGGCCCAGGGGGTAGGTGTGGGTATGCTCCACCATCTTGGGCAGGCCGGTGGTGCCGGAGGTGAAGAAGATGAGCAGGGCGTCGTCGCCGCCCGGTTTTTCGCCCTGGGGCTGGTAGTCGGGGGAAGCGGCCTCCACGATCTCGTCGTAGTGGCTCCAGGGCGTCTCCGCGGGCTGCCGCCCGGTCTGCACCAGCACGGTCAGGGAGGGGCACGCGGGCAGGGCCTCGTCCACCTTGGGGGTGATGGAGTCCTCGCAGACCACACCCTTGATCTTGGCGTAGTTGACCCGGAACTCCAGGTCCTTGGGCGTGAGCATGGCGGGCGAGGGCACGGCTACGGCGCCCAGCTTGTGCAGGGCCAGCATGGAGGTCCAGAATTCCACCCGGCGGTAGAGGATGAGCATGACCCGGTCGCCTTTGCGCAGGCCTTGTCCGGCCAGGGCGTTGGCCAGGCGCGCGGATTGCTCGGCGAACCAGCCGAAAGTGAATTCGCTGCGGACGCCGTCGTCGTCCACGTGGACGAGGGCGGTCTTGTCCGGCTCGGCGCGGGCCTTCTCGTCCAGGAAGTCGAAGGCGAAGTTGTAGTTTTCGGGCACCTCGAGGTGGAAGTCCCGGAGAAATTCCTCGTAGCTGTTGGGATGCAGGCGTTCCGTCATGGGTTGTTCCCTAGATGATGACGTCGATGAAGCGGGCGGGCTTGCCGTCCAGGCCGCGCAGGCTGTGGGGTGTGTGGGAGTCGAAGTAGAGGCTGTCGCCGGGTTCCAGGACCACGGTCTTTTCCCCAAGGGTCAACTCCAGCCTGCCTTCCAGCAGGTAGATGAACTCCTGCCCGGGGTGGTGGGCGGGTTCCACTTCGCCGGGTTCCTTGGGCGGTGCGATGACTTCGAAAGGCTCCATTTTGCGCCCGGCGAAGCGGTAGGCCAGGGACTTGTAGTCGTAGGAGACGCGGCGGTCCACGGAGAGCCCCTCGTCGCGGCGGACCAGGGTGTAGGACCTGAGGTGCGGCTCGCCGCCGGAGATGAGCTCGGTGGTGTCCACGCCGCAGGCCTTGGCGGCCTTGAAGAGGAAGCTGACCGGAATCTCGTGCTCGCCGGACTCGTACCGGGCCACCTCGTCAGGCCCGGACTCGGTCTTGTCGGCCATCTCCTGGATGGTGAAGCCCACGGCCTCGCGCAGGGCGCGGAGCCTGGGGGCGATCTCCTTGTAAGCGTGTTCCATGTCCGGCTCTCCTTATTGCATGGCTTCGGGGAAGAGGTCCCCGGCCATTTCGCGCAGCTTGTATTTCTGGACCTTGCCCGAGGCGGTCATGGGATAGTCCTCCACGAAGGCCACGTATTTGGGTATCTTGTGCCAGGCGATTTGTCCCCGGCAGGAATCGCGCACGTCCTCGGGCCGTAGCTCGAACCCGGGCTGGGGCTTGACGAAGGCCCCCACCTCCTCGCCGTATTTGCGGGAGGGCACGCCCACCACCTGCACGTCCTGGATGCCGTCGAGAGTGTAGAGGAACTCCTCAATCTCGCGGGGGTAGATATTCTCCCCGCCTCGGATGATCATGTCCTTGAGGCGGCCGGTGATGGCCAGATAGCCCTCCTCGTCCATGACCCCCAGGTCGCCGGAGTGCAGCCAGCCGTCGGCGTCGATGGTCTCGGCGGTGGCTTTTTCTTTGTTGTAGTAGCCGTTCATGACGTTGTAGCCCCGGCAGCAGACCTCGCCCTGCTGGCCCCGGGGCAGCTCCTCGCCGGTTTCCGGGTCGGCCACTTTTACCTCGATGGCGGGCATGGCCTTGCCCACGGTCCCGGTGCGGTGGCGGATGTCGTCGTCCACCCGGGTCTGGGTCATGACGGGGGAGGCCTCGGTGAGGCCGTAGCAGATGGTGATCTCGCTCATGTGCATACGCTCCATGACCTGGCGCATGACCCGCACCGGGCAGGGCGAACCGGCCATGATGCCGGTGCGCAGCGAGGAGTAGTCGAAGCGGTCGAAGAGCTTGTTCTCCAGGATGGCGATGAACATGGTGGGCACGCCGTAGAGGGCGGTGCATTTCTCCTGGTCCACCGAGGCCATGACGTCCACCGGCTTGAAGGCTTCCAGGATGACCATGCAGGACCCGTGGGCCACGCAGGCCAGCACCCCCAGCACGCAGCCGAAGCAGTGGAAGAGCGGCACCGGGATGCAGACCCGCTCGTCCTCGGTGAAGACCTGGTTGGCCCCGATCCAGTAGCCGTTGTTGCCGATGGAGGAGTGGCTGAGCATGACCCCCTTGGGAAAGCCGGTGGTCCCGGAGGTGTACTGCATGTTGACCACGTCGGAGGGGTCCAGGGAGGCCTGGCGCTCGGCGTAGTCCTCGTCGGAGACCATGGAGGCCATGGACAGGATCTCGGGGATGGAGGTCATGCCCCGGTGCTTTTCCTGGCCCAGGAAGAAGGCCCGGCGCAGGTGCGGGAAATCCTTGGCGTGCAGCTCGCCGCGGGCGTTGGTGCGCAGCTCGGGGATGAGCTCGTAGAGCATGCCCACGTAGTCGGTGTCGCGGTAGCGGTCGATGACGAAGATGTTCTCGCACTCGCTCTGCTGCAGCAGGTACTTCAGCTCCGAGGACTTGTAGGAGGTGTTCACCGTGAGCAGCACCGCGCCGATCTTGGCGGTGGCGAACTGCAGGGCCACCCAGTAGGGCACGTTGGTGGCCCATACGGCCACCTTTTCGCCCCGCTGGATGCCAAGGGCCATGAGCCCCTTGGCCAGGCGGTCCACAAGCGCGCCGAACTGGCGGTAGGTCAGGCGGAAATCACGGTCCACGTAGACCAGGGCCTCCTTTTCGGGGAAGGCGGCCACTGTCTCGTCGAGCATCTGGCCCAGGGTGATGCGGCGGACTGGCTCTGTACGCTCGGCCATGGCCTACTCCGGGAAGTAGAGGACGGCGTAGATTTCGGCCTTGTCCGGGCCGGCCGCGTGCACGCTGTGAGGGACGATGGAGTTGAAGTAGAGGCTGTCCCCGGGGCCGAGGACGTGGGTTTCCTTGCCGTGGATGAGCTCCACTTCGCCGGACATGACCACGATGAACTCCTCGCCCTGGTGGGAGGTCATCTCCTTCCCGCCCTCTTCGGGGAACAACTCGATGAAGAAGGGCTCCATGTGGCGGTCGGACTTGCCCTTGGCCAGGGGATGGAAGCGCAGGGCGGGCTTGCCCCCGCCGCCGGTGTGCATGACCAGCTCGGGCTGGCGCTCCGAGGCGCGGGTGATGCAGGGGTCGGCGCACTCCAGGTCGTCGAGGAAGGTGCCCAGCCTGACGCCCAGGGCGCGGGAGACCTTGAGCAGGGGCATCAGCGAGGGGTAGGCCTCGCGCTCCTCCAGCTCCTCGATGAAGGACTCCTTGAGCCCGGTGCGTTCAGCCAACTCCGAGCGGCTGATTTCGGCCTTTTCACGGTACGCCTTGACGCGGCGGCCAAGCTTGGACTGCATCCACACACCTCCCTGGGAAATTCCCGGGAAGGTCTACACCAAGACGGCCCGAAAGGCCAGGGGCGGCGGGGGGGATTACCTGCCGCGCAGCTTGGCGCGGCGCTCCTGGACGAAGGACTCCAGGTGGTACTTCTTGATGCGGTAGCCCATCTGCCGCAGGGTGATGCCCAGTTCCTCGGCGGCGCGGGACTGGATGAAGGCGTTGCGCTCCAGGGCGGAGACCACCTCGCGCTTCTCCATGTCCTGCAGGCTGGTGGTTTCCTCGCGGCGCTGGGGCGCGGTTCCCAGGAAGAACTGGGAGGGGATGTCCTCCAGGTCGATCTGCTCGCTCTCCACCATGATGGCCAGCCGCTCCACCAGGTTCTCCATCTCGCGGACGTTGCCGGGCCAGTGGTAGCGCATGAGCGAGTCCAGGGCGGCCGGGGAAAAGACCAGGCGGCGGTTGTACTCCTTCTCCATGCGGCCCAGGAAATGATTCAGCAGCGGCGGGATGTCCTCGCTGCGCTCGCGCAGGGGCGGCACCCGCAGGGGAAAGACGTTGAGCCGGTAGAAGAGGTCCTCGCGGAAGGTGCCCCGGGAGACCTCGTCCATGAGGTCCTTGTTGGTGGCCGCGATGATGCGCACGTCCGCCTTGCGGGTCTTGGTGGAGCCCAACCGCTCGAACTCCTTTTCCTGCAGCACGCGCAGCAGCTTGGCCTGCACGCCCTGCCCCAGCTCGCCGATCTCGTCCAGGAAGATGGTGCCCTGGTCCGCCTCCTCGAAGCGGCCGGCTTTGGCGGAGGTGGCCCCGGTGAAGGCTCCTTTCTCGTGGCCGAACAGCTCGGACTCCAGCAGGTTTTCCGGCAGGGCGGCGCAGTTGACCTTGATGAAGGGCTGGCCGTTGCGCTCGGACAACTCGTGGATGATGCGGGCGGTGAGGGTCTTGCCCGTGCCGGACTCGCCCAGCAGGAGCACCGTGGCCCTGGTGGGCGAGACCTTCTCGATCATCTGCCGCACCGTTTCCATGGCCGGGGAGCGGCCCACGATGAAAAAGCGCTGGTAGTTCTCCGAGAGCTTGGAGCGCAGGATGGAGATTTCCTTGCGCAGGCTCATCTGCCGTTCCTCCACCTTGCGGTTGAGCTGGATGAACTGGCCGATGAGGGTGGAGAGCACCCGCAAAAAGGAGACGTCCTCGTCGAAGGAGACCTCGTCCTCGAAGAGGCGGTCCACGTTGAGCACGCCCACGGGCTGGCCCGCCAGCATGACGGGCACGCCGATGAAGGAGACGCGCCCCTTCTCGAAGCGGCGGGACTGGGTCTTGTCCAGGAAGAGGGGCTCCTTGGCCACGTCCGGCACAACGAAGGGCTCCCCGGTCTGGAAGACGTGGCCGGTGACGCCCTCGTCCAGGCGGTAGACGCCGCGCTCGCGCTCCTCGGGCGAGAGGCCGTGGGAGGCGCGAATGGCCAGGCGGCCGTGCTCGTCCAGCAGGGTCACTGTGGCGCGCCGCATGGCCAGGGAGTCGGAGAGGATGGTCAGGATGGATTCAAGGGTGCGGTCCAGGTCCAGGGCCTGGCCGATGATGGCGGACGCCTCGGAGAGGACTTCCAGTTCAAGGGCGGCGATGTCGGTGCGCATGATGGTTTCCCGACAAGGTGAGAGCAAGGAGCGTGCCCGGTGGGGCGGCGTGGAGGCCAGGATGGCTGGTTGGAGGGGCTTGCCGCCCGGAATGACTGGGTTTCGGAGATATTCTCCGGGCGGCCGTTTCGGGAACAGGGGTGCCGACAGGGACGGTGGTTTTTTTACGATTTGAGAAAATCGTACATTATTGTATTAATTTTAAAGGGTGTGTTTTGCAAAAATAAGAAAAGCCAGCCGAGCGTGTCGACTGGCTTTTGCGTTTGGAGACGGAATTGAAAAAAGGCTAAGACAGGACGGTCTCCGGGGCCACGCAGGCCATGTCGAAGGCCTCGCCCACCGCGGCGCAGGTCAGCTTGCCCTGGCGCACGTTCAGCCCCAGCCGCAGGGGCTGGTCTTCGCGCAGGGCGTCCAGTCCCTTGTCAGCCAGCTTCAGGGCGTAGGGCAGGGTCTGGTTGACCAGGGCGAAGGTGGAGGTGCGGGGCACCGCGCCGGGCATGTTGGCAACGCCGTAGTGGACCACCCCGTCCACCACGTAGGTGGGGTCGGCGTGGGTGGTGGGCTTGATGGTTTCCATGCAGCCGCCCTGGTCCACGGCCACGTCCACCACCACGGCGCCCTCCTTCATGGTGGAGATCATGTTGCGCGTCACCAGGCTGGGGGCCTTGGCCCCGGGGATGAGCACCGCGCCGATGAGCAGGTCGGACTTGGCCACCATCTCGCGCACGTTGGCCTCGGTGGAGTTCATGGTCACGATGCGGCCGCCGAAAACGTCGTCCAGGTAGGACATGCGGGCGTGGTTCACGTCCAGCACGGTCACTCGCGCGCCCAGGCCCACGGCGATCTTGATGGAGTTGATGCCCACCACGCCGCCGCCCAGGATGACCACCTCGGCCGGGGCCACGCCGGGCACACCGCCCAGCAGCATGCCGCGCCCGCCCCGGGTCTTTTCCAGGGAGTGCGCGCCAACCTGTGGGGCCAGCCGCCCGGCCACTTCGCTCATGGGAGTCAGCAGGGGCAGGCTGTTGTCAGGCAACTGCACTGTTTCATAGGCGATGCCCGTAACCCGGCTCTCGAGCATTGCTTCGGTCAGCCCCCGGTCGGCGGCCAAGTGCAAATATGTAAAGAGGAGCAGGTCCTCGCGCAGGTAGCCGAACTCCTCGGCCAGCGGCTCCTTGACCTTGATGACCATGTCCGCTTCCCAGGCCTCGTCCCGGCCCACCATGGTGGCCCCGGCATCGACGTACTCCTGGTCGGGCATGCCCGAGCCCACGCCGGCGTCCTTCTCAACCAGCACGGTGTGGCCGCGCCGGGTGAGGGCCTCCACGCCGCCGGGGGTCATGGCCACCCGGTTTTCCCACGCCTTTATCTCTCTGGGGATGCCAACGATCACTAGCTATGCTCCTGGTTGCAAGAATGTGAATCGCCAAGATCAAGTAGCAGGGGGATGGGGGGTGGTCAACGCGCCAGCAGCACCGTCACGGCCGCGCCGTCGGCCGAGACCACCCGCACCGCGTGGTTGTCCGTGTCCGCCAGCAACCAGCCGTTCGGGGCCGGAGCCAGCCCGCGCGGCCCCTGAAAGCGCGGTTTGGGGCCGTCCACCACGCCGCGCCCGGTGCCCGCCAGCCGTCTCGACTCATCCACCACGAACACGGCGTGCCCGCAGGGATCGGCCGCGGCCAGCTGGTCTCCGCTCCAGGCCGGGGCCAGCAGGCAGCGCGCGCCGAAGGATTCCGGGGCGGGGACGGTCTCGGTGAAGCCCCGGCCGTCCTCGTCCACCCGCAGGCCGCCGGTGACGGCATCCGCCACCCACACCCGCTGCCCGTCCGTGGCCAGCCCGCCGCACTCCTCCGGCGCGCCGACCAGCCGCTCCACCACTTCGCCGGTCTCCGGGTCCAGGCCGACCACGCCGCCGGTTCCCAGGGCCACCCAGGGCCGCCCGCGCGCGAAGGCCACGCCGCAGGGCCAGTCCAGCCCCTCGGCCAGCACCCGCCCCTCGCCGGTGAGAACGTCCAGCTCCAGCACCCGGCCCGCGCCGCTCTCGGCCACCAGGGCCAGGCTCTCCCCGCCGCCGGGAGCCAGGGCGCAAGGCCGATCCAGCCCCTCCACCTTGGCCCGGGGCAGGGCCATGGGCTTGTCCTCCTGGGGCTCGGCCAGCAGCAGGGAATCCGGCTGGCAGACCGCCAGCCGCCCGGCCAGCCCCAGCACGGCCAGGGGAAAGCGCACCGTCTCCGGGTCGAAGGGCTCCTCCTCCGGGCGCACGGGCGGCCGGCCGGCCGGTTCCAGCCGCTCCAGTTCGGCGGCCAGCCGGGCCGGTGCGTCCGCACCCTCGGCGCGGTCGGCCACGGTGCCGTCCGGGCCCAGCAGCGCGGCGGCCGGGGCCGGGGGCAGGCGCAGGGAGCCGGACAGGCTTCCGTCCGGGTCGTGCAGCACGGGCACCCCCACCCCCTCGCGCAGCACCGCCTTGCGCGCGGCCTGCACGTCCTGCCCGAAGCGGGGCCGGTGCACGGCCGCCACGGCGTGGTGGCGGGCGTACTCCTCCGCCCGGCGCAGCATGGCCAGGCAGGCCGGGGAGTCGAAATCCACCGCCAGGACGAGCACGGTGGAGGGGATGTCCGGCGAGCGGCCGCCGGTGTTCAGCCAACTGGATGGGGAGGCGTCGGAAAACAGCATGGCCCGGGTGTACCCCGCCGGGCGGCGGGGGGCAACGGCCCGTGGCGGGCAAAAGCCCGGATTCACTCCGCCTGGAAAAAGAGGTGGTATGGGTTGAGGGCGAAGGTGCCGCTTCGCACCCGCTGGTAGCGGGCGGCCCACGCTCATAGGACGGCCCGGGCGGGATGGCAAGCCGCTCCGGAGCCAAGTGTAGTGCGAAAATGGAAAGATAAAAAAAGCGGGGCCGCCTTACTACCAAGGCGGCCCCGCGAAATGCTTGGTGGGCCGTGTTGGGATCGAACCAACGACTCTCTGCTTAAAAGGCAGATACTCTACCGGCTGAGTTAACGGCCCGTCGGGAAGGGGGTCTTATCTAGCCATGTGGCGGCCTGGTGTCAACAGCCGTGTGGATTCGGCTATCCTTCGGGGTCGATGGAGGCGCGGCCGCCCAAGTAGGGACGCAGGGCCTGGGGGATGTCCACCCCGCCGTCCGCCCGCTGGTGGTTTTCCAGAATAGCCACCATGGTGCGGCCCACTGCCAGGCCGGAGCCGTTGAGGGTATGGGCCAGGCGGCTCTTCTTCTCGCCCTTGATCTTGCACCGGATGCCCGCCCGGCGGGCCTGGAAGTCCTCGAAGTTGGAGCAGGAGGAAATCTCGCGGTAGGCGTTCTGTCCCGGCAGCCAGACCTCCAGGTCGTACGTCTTGGCCGCGGAGAAGCCCAGGTCGCCCGCGCACAGGGTGGCCACCCGGTAGGGCAGCTCCAGCTCCTTGAGGATGGCCTCGGCGTGGCCGGTCAGCTCCTCCAGCCGGTCGTACGACTCGTCCGGGTGGACGAAGCGCACCAGCTCCACCTTGTTGAACTGGTGCATGCGGATAAGGCCCCGGGTGTCCTTGCCGTAGGACCCCGCCTCGGAGCGGAAGCAGGACGTGTAGGCGCAGTAGTCCAGGGGCAGGGAGGACCCGTCCAGGGTCTCGCCCGCGTGCAGGTTGGTCACCGGCACCTCGGCCGTGGGGATGAGCCAGTAGTCGGTCTCCCGCAGCTTGAAGAGGTCCTCCTCGAACTTGGGGAGCTGGCCCGTGCCGGTCATGGCCGCGGAGTTGACGATGACCGGGGGCATGACCTCGGTGTACCCGGCGGCTGTCTGCCTATCCAGCATGAAGGCCGCCAGGGCCCGCTCCAGGGCCGCGGCCCAGCCCTTGAGCACGCAGAAGCGCGAGCCCGCGATCTTGGCCGCCCGCTCGAAGTCGAAGCCGCCCAGGGCCAGCCCCAGGTCCACGTGGTCCCTGGGCTCGAAGTCGAACTCCGGCGGCTCGCCCCAGGTGCGCTCCACCCGGTTGTCGTCCTCGTCCTTCCCCTCGGGCACGCTCTCGTGCGGCACGTTGGGGATTTGCATGAGGATCTCGTGCACCCTGGAGTCGATCTCCTTGGCCTCGGCGTCAAGCCGCTTGATCTCGTCGGACAGCCCGCCCAGGGAATCCAGCAGCGGACCGGCGTCCTGACCTTCTTTCTTGGCCAGGCCCACCTTTTTGGAGGAGGCGTTGCGCTGTTGCTTGAGATCCTCCACCTCGCCGATGACCTCGCGGCGGCGGGCGTCCAGCTTCTCGTATTCGTCCAGGTCCAGGCGGGAGCCGCGCTTGGCCAGCGCCTCCCGCACCACATCCGGATTCTTGCGTACAAATCGAATGTCCAGCATATCTCGCTCCCGCCGCCCCCTCTACAGGAATCCGGGCCGGATGGCTACGGTCCCGCGCCGGGCCCCCGGCCCGCCTCTTTGGCGGCCCGGCCGCCGTGTGGTAGGCTTCATGTTTCAACACACGGAAAAATTCCCCCGAGGTCCCATAATGGAAGAGAACACCGCCCCGGAAACAGAACACCACGACACCGACCACAAGCTGCGGCTGCGCAACCTGACCATGGACGACTACGACCGCGTCCGCGAGGTCTCCGGCCGCGTCTACCGCATGGTGGACAAGCCCTACGCCCCGGAGGAGATCGCGGCCATGGTCCGCAAGTTCCCCGAAGGGCAGATCTGCATCGAGGACAAGGGGGAAGTGGTGGCCGTGGCCCTGACCATGATCGTGGACTTCTCGGTCATCGGCGAGGAACACACCTACTTCGACGTGGTGGGCCGCGACTGGGCCCTGAAACGCCACGACCCGGAAGGCGACTACCTCTACGGCATCGAAATCTTCGTGGACCCGGACTACCAGGGCATGCGCCTGGGCCGCCGCCTGTACGACGCGCGCAAGGAACTCTGCGAGAACATGAACCTCAAGGGCATCCTGCTCGGCGGCCGCATCCCTGGATACCGCAAGCACGCCGAGGACTTCACACCCCAGCAGTACATCCGCAAGGTCAAGAACCGCGAGCTGCACGACCCGGTCCTCTCCTTCCAGCTCTCCAACGACTTCCACATCCGCCGCGTGCTCAAGGGCTACTGGCCCGAGGACTCCCAGTCCCAGGGCTACGCCGTGTTGCTGGAGTGGGTGAACGTCTACTACGAGAAGAAGACCCGCCTCATCGGCGGCACCAAGTCCATCGCCCGCCTGGGCGTGGTGCAGTGGCAGATGCGCCGCTTCGAGCACTTCGACGACTTCATGCAGCAGGCCGAGTTCTTCATCGATACGGTCTCCGACTACGGCGGCGACATCATCCTCTTCCCCGAGCTCTTCAACGCCCCGCTCATCCACCAGTTCGACGACCGCCACCCGGTGGAGGCCATGCGCGCCCTGGCCGCCCACACCGAGCCCATGCGCGAGTCCATGCTGGAAATGGCCGTCTCCTACAATATCAACATCGTCACCGGCAGCGTGCCGGAACTCATCGACGGCCACCTCTACAACGTCTCCTACCTCTGCCGCCGCGACGGCACCTGGGACGCCCAGTACAAGCTCCACATCACCCCGGACGAGCTCCACTCCTGGGGCCTCACCGGCGGCGGACAACTCAAGGTCTTCGAGACGGACGTGGGCAAGGTGGGCATCAACATCTGCTTCGACGTGGAATTCCCCGAACTGGCCCGCCTGCAGGCCGCCCAGGGCATGCGCCTGCTGCTGGTCCCCTTCTGGACCGACACCAAGAACGGCTACCTGCGCGTGCGCCGCTGCGCTCAGGCCCGGGCCATCGAAAACGAATGCTACGTGGCCATCTCCGGCTCCGTAGGCAACATCCCCAAGGTCGAAACCATGGGCATCCAGTACTCCCAGGCGGGCGTCTTCACCCCCTCCGATTTCTCTTTCCCCCACGACGCCATCGCCACGGAAACCACGCCCGGCAACGAAACCGCCGTTATCACCGACCTGGACATGGACCTCATCAAGGAACTTCGCGCCAAGGGCAGCGTCCGCAACGTGGAATGCCGCCGCACCGACCTCTACGACCTGTGCTGGATCTCCGAAGTCAAAATGGATTGAGCGTGGAGAGCGGACCGAAAAAAAGCGGCGGAGAGGCAAAGCCTCCCCGCCGCATGGCGTGCGAATCGGGAGAAAGCGCCTTCAGGCTTCCTCTTCACAGGCCCCGCAGGTGCAGACAGCCACACAGCCGCAGGGCAGGGTCTCTTCGAACCATTCCACTTCGATGGAAATCTTGGTTTTGGTGCCGTCATCCTTGGCCTTGCGCTTGGCCTCGAACTCCACGTTGACTTCGCAGGGCACGTCGATCACTTCGGTGGTCCCGTCCTCGGTGGTGAACTCTATCCTGCCGCTGGACAGGCCGGCGGCCACCTGCTTCAGCAGCATGCCCGCGTTGTAGGCGTAACGGGTCTCTTCCATCTTGGCCAACGTGTTCTTGCTCTTGGAACCCATCTCGCTTCTCCTTGAAGGTTGGTATCCACGTGGTGCCGCGGGCCGGCCCGGGCCGGGCGGTGTGACTGTCATCGTGCAGAATACAAGCCGCCCCGCCTTTTGTCGTGACAATTCAATGAACATCGTCCCGCTCCAGCGGAAAGGGGCGAAAAGGCCCGGAGCCAGGCTATTCGTCCGGCTGGTAGTAGACGTGCTGCCCGGTGGATTCCAGCACGCTGCGCCAGTAGTTGGAGCAGGTATCAATGCGTTTGCGCCCCCGCGTGACCAGGCCGAGGGGCATGTGCACGTAATGGCCGTTCCATTTGGAGACGACCATGGCCGTCTTGCCCGCCATGGCGGCGTGGACGGCGTTCTGGCCCAGAAATCCGCAGTAGATGCCGTCGTTGGAGTTGGCCGGCACGGAGCGGACCATGTAGCTGGGGTCGATGTACTTGAGGGTGTAGTCCAGCCCGGCCTTTTGCATGTACTGGTCGATCTCCTTGCGCAGCAGCCCGGTTATGTCGCCCAGCTTGATGTTGCCCGAAGGGTCGGTCTCGCCGGATTCCGGCAGCAGGTGCTGCCCGGCGCCCTCCGCCACCACCACCACGGCGTGCCCGCGCTTTTTCAGCCTGCGGTGCAGGGCCGTGAGGAAACCATGGGGGCCGGAGATCTCGAACTCGTCCTCCGGCACCAGCACGAAGTCCACGTCGCGCAGGGCCAGGGCGGACTGGGCCGCGATGAATCCCGCCTGCCGCCCCATGACCTTGACCAGCCCGATGCCGTTGGGAACGCCCAGGGCTTCGGTATGGGCGCAGCGGATGGCCACGGTGGCCTTTTCCACGGCCGTGTCGAAGCCGAAGGTGTTGGCCACGAAGTTGATGTCGTTGTCGATGGTCTTGGGCACCCCGATGACGCCGATCTTGATGTTGCGCCGCTTGATCTCCTCCACGAGGGCGCTGGCCGCGTGCATGGTGCCGTCGCCGCCTATCATGAACAGCACGCCGATGTTGTGCCGCTCCAGAAAGTCCACGATGACCTCCATGGGCTGCGGCCCCCGCGACGAGCCAAGAATGGTGCCGCCGAATTCGTGGATGTGCGTCACGTTGTCCGGGGTCAGCTCCATGAGCTCGTGCCCGTGGTCGGGGTTGAAGCCCTCCAGCCCGTAGCGCACACCGTAGAACCCTGCGATGTCGTAGTTGTGGTGCGCCTCCAGCACCATGGACCGGATGACGTCGTTGATGCCGGGGCAGAGGCCGCCGCATGTAACCACGGCCGCCTTTGTCTTGGCGGGGTCGAAGTAGATCCTGTCGCGCGGACCGGCCAGCTCCAGGGTGGCGTTTCGGCCGTCCTTGAGCTCGCTTCGCACGGCCATGTTCACATAGACCAGGATGCGCTCGCCGTCGGAGATGTAGCGCCCGGCGCCCAGCGGCGTCTCGATCTTGGCCCGCCCGAGGGTCTCGATGGCGGTGTCGCTTGGCGGGCTGTGGTCCGGAACGCAGATATTTTCTTGGGACATGCTCGCTCCTCGCGCGTGGGATTTCGATCCAACCTTTATGCCTACGCCACAAGGCGGCGGGCTGGCAAGACGGTTATTGACTCCCCGGCCGCGCGACTTATACTGCCGGAAATACATCGGCGATACTCCACGCGGACCGGGCCCGCCTCATGCCGGAAGCCCGGATCAGGCATTCCTATTCCATTGGAGCGTACAATGGCCAAGACAACACGCGCGCCCTGGATGGGCCTCATCGAGGACCTCGGCGAACAGATGGACGACATGATGCGCGAACCCCGCCGCGCGCGGCGGGACGCACACGTCTGGCAACCCCAGGCCGACATATTCGAGACCGCTGAAAACATCACCCTGCAGGTGGAACTCCCCGGCGTGGCCCGGGAGGACATCCGCCTGGAGGTCAAGAACCGCACTCTCTGGCTCTACGGCGAACGACGCTTCGAAAAGGACGCCGGGGAGACCGTCTATCATCAGCTGGAACGGTCCTACGGCGCCTTCGCCCGTAAATTCTCGCTGCCAGGCGGTGCGGACCCGGACACCATGCGGGCCCACCTGCGCGAGGGCCTGCTCACCGTGGTCATTCCCAAACGGCCCAGGGATACCGGCCGCCGCATCCAGGTCAACTGCATCGACTAAGAGACAACCACACAATCACAATCCGAGAAAGGGAACACAGCCGTGACCAGCCAACTGAAGACCGCACTGCTCCTCGGAGCGCTCACCGCCATCATCGTCCTCATCGGCCGCGCCATCGGCGGGCCCGGAGGCATGGTCATCGCCTTCATCATCGCCGTGGCCATGAACGTTGGCAGCTACTGGTATTCGGACAAGATCGTCCTGCGCATGTACAAGGCCAAGGAACTGGCCGAGCACGACGCCCCGGCCATTCACAAAATGGTGGACGATCTGGCCCGCGAGGCGGGCATCCCCAAGCCCAAACTCATGCTTGTGCCCCAGCAGCAGCCCAACGCCTTCGCCACCGGCCGCTCGCCCTCCAACGCCGTGGTGGCCGTCACCCAGGGCATCGTGCAGACCCTCTCCCCCGAGGAGCTCAAGGGCGTCATCGCCCACGAGATGGGACACATCAAGAACCGCGACATCCTCATCCAATCCATCGCCGCCGTCCTGGGCGGAGCCATCATGATCCTGGCCAACATCGCCCAGTTCACCGCCATTTTCGGCGGCATGGGCGGCAACGACGACGAGGGCGGCAACCCCATCGCCGCCCTGGCCCTGGCCATCATCGCCCCCTTTGCCGCTATGCTCATCCAGATGGCCATCTCCCGCTCGCGCGAATACTTGGCCGACCGCACCGGCGCGGCCCTCTGCCATCACCCGGAACACCTGGCCTCGGCCCTGGAAAAAATCAGCGCCCACGCCCAGCGCCAACCCATGAAAGGCGCCAACCCGGCCACCGAGAACATGTTTATCATCTCCCCCTTCTCCGCCGGACGCGCCGCCCACCTCTTCGCCACCCACCCTCCTGTTGAGGACCGCGTGGCGCGCCTGCGCTCCATGGCCGGCAAGGTCTAGAGGGCGTAAGCAGGCGATTGGAAAAATAAAGCCGCTTCCGGGGCGACGCCCCGGAAGCGGCTTTTCGCGTTTGTGGGGGAGAAGGGGAGAGAGAAGATTTCGCCCTTCGGGCGGGCAGGGCCTGCTCGGCCCTGGACTCGGGACAAGCTCCCTGTGCATGCGTGTTCACGGGATGGGGCGCGGCGGGAACACGGGAGGGGAGCACCCCGGGGTGTGGGTGGTTGTGAAGCGCGTTGACCCGGCAGAACGTTACCTTGGCCGTTTCGCTTCACATGCGTTGGACGGGAAACTGGGCTGGCATCCCCGGCTCCTTCCTTTCCGCGCCACGCCCCGGGGCGAAGTGAGCGCCAAGCGAATTGTTCAGGAGGGGGAGGAAGGGAACCTTTTTCTGACTGCAAAAAAAAGTTCCCTTCCCCCACCAATATCCGGTCAGTCCTTCCGTTCGGCGCAGCTGTCGGTTATTCCCGCGCCGCCCAGGGCTTCCTGGATGGGAATGAAGAAATTGATGCTTGTGGACGTGCCCATGCCATCCAGGTACCCGCTCACGGACACGCCCACCACCTCGCCGTGAGCATTGAACAGGGGGCCGCCGCTGTTGCCGCCCAGGATGGACACGTCGGCCTGGATGAGGTGGCCGCCGGAACTCGAGTCCTTGCGTATGGCGCTGACCACGCCCTTGGTCACGGTGGTGTCGAACGCCAGCTTCATGGGGCTGCCCACGGCGAATACGTCCTGCGCCGGTTTCGGGAACCCGTCCGCAATCGGCAAGGCTGGGAGCTTGGCCTGGCACTTGATGAGGGCCACGTCGCGCACCGGGTTGTTGCGGATGACCTTGCCGGGCAGCTCGTAGCCCTGCTGGAAGCGCAGGGTGACTTCCTCGAGCTCCCCCACCACATGGCTATTGGTCAGCACGTAGCCGCTGCCGCTGATCACGAAACCCGAACCGTGCGAGTTGTTGGCGAGGACCGTGACCACCGAGGAAAGGTACTTGCCGTTGTTTTCGGCGAAATTTCCCTTGGCGCGGCCGTCCAGGCAGACGGAGATAGTGTCCGGCGTTTCCACTCGCCTGGGCGGTTCGCCGGCGAGTTCATGGAAGGACTCGTCGTTGGCCAGGTCCACCGTGGCGTCCTCGAAAGCCTCGGTGAAGAGCAGGTAGAAGCCGTCGCTGCGCCCCTCGGTGCTGTTGCTGTACCCGATGGTGTCGGTTTGCATCACCGTCCGCCGCTGCCTGGCGTCATACACGGACCATTCCACCCCCAGGCGCATCTCCCCGCGGGTCGTGCCCAGGGGAAAGCCGGCCCAGATGCCGTGCTCGTTGCAGATGTTGGCCTGGATGTCGTCGACATTGGCCGCCAGGCGATACCGGGCGCTGCCCAGCTCGTCGCCCCGGTCGAACACCACGGAAGGGTCGCCGACCACGTTGTACCCCTCCCGCTTCATGGTCTCGTAGAAAAGCATCGCCAGTTCATCGTCCTGGCCGGAGAGGTGGCCGCGCCCACTGGACCACATCAGGGCGCCGTCATAGGTATAGTTGCATATCTTGCCGTCGGACGTGTAGCCGGAATACAGCGCGCCGATCCTGGTGGCCCGCTTGACCGTGATGATGGCCCTGTCCATGCCGATGCGCGGCATCTCCCGGTAATCGCCCTTCTCGATCTCGGGGTTGTCCACGTCCGGGGCGATGGGAACCTTCTTGGTGCCGCACCCCGTGGCGAACAACATCGCCACCACCGCCAATACAAGCAAAACACGCCGCATGATCCGCAATCCTCCGGTTTCAGGACTGCGAACAGATACTCTCCGGCCTGTAAAAAAGCAAGTATATATAGTTCTTCCGGCTGGCTGGGGGAGAGGGAAGGGGGGAAGATTTCGCCCTGCGGGCGACCAGGGGGCTGCGCGCCCCCTGGACCCTGCGGCAAAGTAACTTTGCATGTGTGTTCGCGGGATGGTGCGCGTCAGGTGAAAGGCGAGGGAGCACTCCGGCGTACCCTCGATTGTTGGACTATCCCAACCGGTAAAACCCCGCCCTGGCCGTATGGCTCCAGACGCGTTGGACGCGGAGTTGGGCGGCAATCACCCGCCTGCCTCGTTCCTCGCATCACGCCCCCGAGCGAAGCGAGACCCAAGCGAGTTTTTTGGAGGGATGGAGGGGGCTTGGGGTATCCTGCCCCCAGTTTGAAACAGCCTTGATCTAAGTGGAAGTCCGTGGCTTCTCAACAGGCAGGAGGTTTGCCATGAAGCGACGGAAGTGGACCCCGGAGCAGAAGACTCGGGTCGTCCTCGAAGGCCTTCGAGGACGACCCGTGGGCGAAGTGTGCGCCGAGTACGCCATCTCGCAGAACCAGTATTACAAGTGGCGCGATCAATTCCTTGCCCAGGCGCACAGAGCGTTCGAGCAAGAGCACGGCGCACAGCGTACGGCCAGACTTGAGCGCGAAAACATGAAGCTCAAAAGCCTGATCGGTGAGTTGACCATTGAGCTAAAAAAAAGCGGGCCGTTCGGATGAAGCGCGGACCATATGCAAAGGTCGCCGAGCGCAACGCCGACCTCCTGGCCCGCATTCGCGGCATCAAGGCCGACCATCCGTTCTGGGGATACCGTCGGGTCTGGGCGTTCCTGCGCTTCGTGGACGGCGTTGTCGTCGGCCAAAACCGCGTCTACCGGCTCATGAGCGAGCATGACCTCACGGTGAAGCCAACCTGCGACTCAAGGCCAAACGCAAGCCGACCGGCGTCAAGCCCCGGCCCTCGCGACCCAACGAGTGGTGGGGTATCGACATGACCAAAATCAAGATTGACGGCTACGGCTGGCTGTACGTGGTCATTGTGCTTGACTGGCGCACCAAGAAGGTCGTCGGCCACTACGCCGGCGATCAAGCCAAGGCATGGCATTGGCTCTCGGCGCTCAACGCGGCTGTCGGCAGGCAGTTCCCCGAAGGCGTGCGCGGCGGCGGTCTTCATCTCATGGCCGACAACGGCTGCCAACCGACCTCGACGAGCTTTATGAAGGCTTGCCGCGTCATGGACATCAAACTCGCCTTCACCAGCTACAACAACCCCAAAGGCAACGCCGACACAGAGCGCTTCATGCGCACCATGAAGGAAGAGCTGGTCTGGATCAATGAATGGCGTAGCCCGACGGCCTTTTACCAAGCCTTGGGCTCCTGGATCGAAGAATACAACCAAGGCTACCTGCACTCGGCGCTGGGGTATAAAACCCCGGTGACAACCGAGCAGGAACTGATCAACTCGCGGACTCTCTTACAAAAGGCTTGCTAAACCGGGGGCAGTACAGGGGGCAGGATAAGGGTATCCTTTTTTGTCGCCAGAAAAAAAGGTTCCCTTCCTCCCCAACTTCCTATTTCACAATGTCGTGGTACTGGCTTCGTTGGCGCAGTTCGTGGGTTTTGTATTCGTCGAAGCGGTCGCCGAGGTTGGTGGGTTTGGGGCGTCGGGGGAGAGTGAGCCGCTTGAGGATGAGGAGTATGGCGACCAGGGCCAGGGCTGCCAGGGCGTAGGGCATCCAGGTGCTCATGGCTCCTCCGTGGCTGGTCCGGGTTGGTTGGTGAATCCGGCGAGCGGACCCATGACGTGGCGGTCGCGGATGGCCACGGGCTCGCTTTGCATGTACAGCGCCACCAGTTCGGCCACGGACTGCAGGGAGTCGGTGTGGGTGCGTTCGTAGCCGTGGGAGGCGTCCACGCCGAAGCAGGCCAGGGCGGTGCGCAGGTCGTTGCCCGCTTCGATGGCCGCGGCGGCGTCGCAGCGGTAGTATTTGAAGACGTCGCGCTGGTGGGGGATTCCGGCCTGGTGGCAGATTTCCAGCAGCTTGTGGGTCAGGTGGTAGTCGAAGGGTCCGGAGGAATCCATCATGGCCAGGGTGACGCCGAATTCCTTGGAGTTCTGGTCGCGTCCGGAGGGCGCGTTGTCGATGGAGACCAACTCGGCCACGTCGCCGTGCAGCACGCTGGACGCGCCCGAGCCCACCTCCTCGGTGAGGGTGAACAGCAGGTGGCAGTCCACGGGCAGTTCCGCGCCGCTTTCAACGGCGTGCTTGGCCGCGGCCATGAGGATGGCCACCCCGGCCTTGTCGTCCAGGTGGCGGGAGTTGATGAAGCCGGTGGGGGTGACTTCCGGGGCGGCGTCGAAGGCCACGAAGTCGCCCACGTGGATTTCCATCCATTCCAGGTCCTCGCGGCAGGTGACGTACTCGTCCAGCCGCACCTCCACGTTGTCCCAGTCCACGGGCTGGGTGTCGATCTGGTGGTGGTAGGTGTGGCCGGAAGCCTTGTTGGGCAGCACGGTGCCGCGCAGGGGGCGTTTTTCGCAGAACACGGTGACGCGGGCCCCCTCGGCGAAGCGTGAGGACCAGGCGCCCACGGGCGCCAGTTTCAGGCGGCCGTTGTCCTTGAGTTCCGTGACCATGCCGCCGATGGTGTCCAGGTGGGCCACCACGGCCCGGTCCGGGCTGCTCATGCGTCCGGCGAGGTCGGCGCGGATGGCCCCGCGCCGGGTCAGCTCGAAGGGGATGGACAGCTGCCGCAACTCGTCGCACAGGAAGCGGACGATATTGTCCGTGTAGCCCGTGGGGCTGGGTATCTGGACCAGCCGCAGCAGCAGGTCCAGGCAGTAGTCCATGTCGATCTCCGGCCGCTGGAGGCTGATGCCCGCGACCCCGCTCTGCGGATCACTCATTGGCCGCTCCGCGCCGGTCCATGTACGTGGCCAATTCTTCCATGTCGAAGTCATAGCCATTGGATTTGGCGAAGGCAATGACCTGCAGCGGGTCGCTCATGGCCTTGACCGCGCGCAACGCCTCCTCGTCCGCGGCCAGCCATTCCAGGAATCGGCGAAGCTGTTCCGTGCTCATGTCTCCTCCTCGCCCTGGCCGTACTCCCCGGCCAGCGGCCGGCCCCGGACGGCTGTCTGGGGAAAGAGCAGGTCCAGGTAGGCCTCGGCCGTGGGCTGGGGCTCGTGGTTGGCCAGGCCGGGCCGCTCGTTGGCCTCGATGACCACGTAGTCCGGCCCCTCAACTTCCGGCACCATGAAGTCGAAGCCCACCACCGGGATGTCCAGCACGCGTGAGGCCTCCTCCGCGGCGCGGGCCAGCTCCGGATGCAGCTGGGGGGTGACGTCGTGGATGGTGCCGCCGGTGTGCAGGTTGGCGGTCTTGCGCACCTCGATTTCCTCGTCCTGTTCCACCACGTCGTTCCAGCCGTAGCCCGCCTCGCGCAGGCAGCGTTCGGTCTCGGCGTCCATGGGGATGGAGGACTCCCCGCCGGTGGCCGCGCCCCTGCGGCGGCTCTGCTTTTCGATGAGCTGGCGGGCGGTGTGCCGGCCCGTACCCAGAATACGGGCGGGCTTGCGTACGGCCGCGGCGATGAGCTTGTGGCCGATGACGATGAGGCGCAGGTCGTCGCCCTCCTCGAACCGTTCCAGCAGCACGTCGCCTGAGACCTTGCGCGCCTCGGCCACGGCCGCCTCCAGGGAGTCCGGGTCGCGCACGTCCACGGTGATGCCCGCGCCCTGCTCGCCCTGGCGCGGCTTGACCACCACCCGGCCGTGCTCGTTCAGGAAGGCGGTGTTTTCCTCGGGCGTGCCCGCCTTGGTCTGCTCAGGCACGCGGATGCCGGCGGCCGCCAG
Organism: Desulfohalovibrio reitneri; assembly: GCF_000711295.1. Classification (NCBI taxonomy): domain Bacteria; kingdom Pseudomonadati; phylum Thermodesulfobacteriota; class Desulfovibrionia; order Desulfovibrionales; family Desulfovibrionaceae; genus Desulfohalovibrio; species Desulfohalovibrio reitneri. The sequence goes on from NZ_JOMJ01000003.1 coordinate 1,975,549, forward strand.
GGTGCGGCGGGTCAGGGCTTTGTCGTCGCAGCGCACGAAGGCGATGGCCGAGGTCAGTTCGGACAGCGACTCCCAGCAGACGATGGAGCGGCCGCCGTGGGTCAGCTCCACCAGCCCCTTTTCCTCGTCCAGAATGCGCACGCCCACGCCGCGCCGCCTGGCTTCCTTGACCACCAGGTCGGCGTAGGGGTTGAGGAAGTGCTTGCCCTCGGGCGGAGTGAAAAGCGGCTCGTTGATGGGATTGCGCACCTTCACCGCGAAAACCGGCACCCGCTTGAAGCCCAGCTTCTCATACAGCCCGATGGCCTGGACGTTGTCGTGCATCACGGAAAGATCCATGTAGTCGCGGCCGCGCGCCTGGAAGTATTCGATGGCGTGGCGCACCAGGGCCTCGCCCACGCCGGGAGCCTGGGCCTGGGTGTCCACGCCCAGGCACCAGAAGCTGGAGCCGTTTTCCGGGTCGCGGAAGGCCTCGGTGTGGTCCACGCCGGTGATGGTACCGATGACCTCCCCGGTGGAAACGTCCTCGGCCACGAAATAGTGCAGGGCCCGGGAGTGGCGCTTGCCGTGAACGAACTCCTCGTCCGGCTGCACCATGCCGCGCGAGGCGTAGATGCGGTTCATGGCCTCGGCGTCCTCCATGGTGGCCACCCGGCGGATGACGAAGCCTCCGTGCCTGCGCTTGGGCTGCTGGTACTGGCTGAACCACAGCCGGTAGGTGTGGGAGGGGTCCAGGAAGAGCCGGTCCGGGGCCAGGGAGAGCACCACGTGGGGGTCACGCAGGTAGAAGGCGATGTCCCGTCGTCCCTCCTCCTCGTTCAGCAGCTCCTCGGCCAGGCTCCCGGCGTCCTCGAAGGTGTGCCCCCACAGCAGCCTGCCCCAGCCGCAGTCCGTGACCGCGTCGCGCTTGATGCGCCGCGCGCTCTCCGGGTCCATCTCGCGCCAGGAGCGCACCGTGGGGACGCTGGACCGTTCCAGTCTGTGCCTGATGTTGGCGGCCATCGTTCCGTCCTCCTTACTTCACGCCCTGGGCTTGCAGCCACATTTCCAGCAAACCGAGCTGCCACAGCTTGGAGCCGCGCAACGGGGTGATGTGCTCCTCCGGCGCGTCCAGAAGCTCCCGCACGTAGTCGTCGTGGAACAGACCGCGCCGCTTGGCCTCCGGGGCGTGCAGCACGTCGCGCACGCTCTCCAGGAAGGGCCCGCGCAGGTACTTCAGGGCGGGCACCGGGAAATACCCCTTGGGCCGGTCGATGACCTCCGCCGGAATGACCCGGCGGGCGGCCTCCTTGAGCACGTGCTTGCCCCCGGACTTGACCTTCAGCTCCGCTGGGATGCGCCCGGCCATCTCCACAAGCTCGTGGTCCAGGAAGGGCACCCGCGCCTCAAGCCCCCAGGCCATGGTCATGTTGTCCACCCGCTTCACCGGGTCGTCAGTGAGCATGACCGTGGTGTCCAGCTTCAAGGCCTTGTCGATGGCCCGCTGGCTGCCGCCCGTCTCGAAGGCGCGGCGCACGAACTCCGTGGGCGCGTCGCCCGGGGACAGATGCTCCGGCCGCACCGCCCGCAGGTACTCCTCCCGGTCTCGGTCGAAGAACACCTTGGAGTAGTCGGCCACCGGGTCGGCGCTGTCCAGCAGCGGGGGATACCAGTGGTAGCCGCCGAAAACCTCGTCCGCGCCCTGGCCGCTCTGCACCACCTTCACGTGGCGGGAGACCTCGCGGGACAGCAGGTAGAAGCCCACGTTGTCGTGGCTGACCATGGGTTCGCTCATGGCCGCCACGCAGCCGGGCAGCGCCTTCAGGGTCTCCTCGGGGCTGATGCGCAACTTGTGGTGGCGGGTGCCGAACTCCCGCGCCACCACGTCGGAATACTTGAACTCGTCCCCCTCCTCGTCGCCCACGGTCTCGAAGCCGATGGAGAAGGTCTCCAGGCCGCGCTGGCCCGCCTTGGCCAACAGCCCCACCACCAGGGAGGAATCCAGGCCGCCGGAGAGCAGCACGCCCACGGGCACGTCCGCGGTTAGCCGCCGCTCCACGGAAAGCCGCATGGCCTCCAGCACCAGCTCCTGCCACTCCTCCTCGGAGCGCTGCTGGTCCTCTTGCTTGGTCGGGCCAAAGTCCGCGTCCCACCAGCGCTTGGGCTCGCCCACGCGGCCTTCCTCCACCACCATGGTGTGGCCCGGCTCCAGCTTGCGCACGCCCCGCAGGATGGTCAGCGGGGCCGGCACCACCGCGTGGAAGGTCAGGTAGTGGTGCAGGGCCTCGGGGTCGATGGAGTCGTCCACCCCGCCGGAAGCCAGCAGGGCGGGCAGGGTGGAAGCGAAGCGGAAGGCCCCGTCCACCCTGGAGAAATACAGCGGCTTGATGCCCAGCCGGTCGCGCGCCAGCAGCACGCGGCCCGAGTCACGCTCCCAGACGGCCAGGGCGAACATGCCCTGCAGCCGCTCAACAAAGCCGTCGCCCCAGGCGTGATACGCCTTGATCAGCACCTCGGTATCGCCCGAGGAAAAAAAGCGGTACCCCTTGCCTTGCAGCTCTTCCCGCAGTTCCTTGTAATTGTAGATGCATCCGTTGAACACGATGGACAGCCCAAGCTCCGGGTCCACCATGGGCTGGGCCGCCTTTTCCGACAAATCGATGATCTTCAGCCGCCGGTGGCCGAAAGCCGCCGCACCCTGGGCGCGCAGCCCCCGGCCGTCCGGGCCGCGCGGCGACATGCACCGCGCCATGGCCGCCACCGCCGAAACGTCGGCTTCCTCGGAATCCAAACGGATTTCACCACAAATACCGCACATACTTGGAAATCTCCTTGTCTGAACCAAAAAAGGGAAGAGGGGCGCGGAAACAAAAAGCCCCGCCACTCTTTCCTTCTACACCAGCCAAGGAAGAAGAAAAGGGGAACGCATCGAGGACATATCGGGTAGGAAAACGTACCCGAAGGGTAGAAGGAGGCAGGGAAGAGGGGGAGAAGGTTCCGCCTTCGGCGACCAGTGCCGCGCAGGCCCTGGTCGACCGGCTGGGCGAAATCTTCCTCTTCCCTTCTTCCGCTTCTTACAGCTGCGGCGGTCCCTGGACGATCATCTGGGACAGGGTGAGGTCCACCTTGGGGAGTTGGTTGAAGCGGGAGCCGAGGAAGGATTGTTCCAGTTCCACCAGGCGGCGGTAAAGGGGGGTTCGGTCCAGGGCTGGGGGCGTAACGCCGTGTTCCCGCATTTGCTCGGCAATCCGCTGGGAGAGGTGGCAGCCGGGGAAGCGGGAGACTGTTTTCGTGCGCGGGCTGGTGAGGGTGTTGGGGATTCCGTGCAGGCGGCAGATCATGAGGCGGTGCTGGTAGAGGATGCAGAGGCCGTCCACGTTGACCGGGCACATGGCCTTGGGTGTTTGGCCCACGGCCATGGAGGCGCGGACCTGCTCCAGGTTGTCCTTGGCGCGGTCGATGACGGCTTGGCGGGTTTCCTGGTCCAGGGAGTCCATGCCTTCCCAGAAGTAGGCCCATTCCAGGTAGGTGTGGTGCTGGAAGTGGGAGACGCAGCAGTTGTCCGTGCAGCCTTTGCAGGTATGTCCCATGGCCTGGGCCACCTTGTCGTATTCGGTCTGCATGTCGTTGTAGAGGGCGGCCAGCTTGCGGAAGGCCGCCTTTCGTCCGAGCCGTTTCACGCTTGGGATTCCTCCAGGTGGCGGGTCACGGCCCGCAGGATTTGGTTGGCGCAGGTTTCCGGGGTTTCGGTGTCGGTGCGCACGGTCACGTCTGCCGCCGCCAGGTACAGGGGGCGGCGTTCCTCGTAGACGTCCTCCAGGCAGTAGCCGTCGGGGCAGACGAAGGCGCGCCCCTCGGCGGGGCCGACGCGCTTGAGAAAGGTTTCCAGGGAGATGTCCAGGAAGACCACGGTGCCCAGCAGCCGAAGGCGGTCCATGGCCGCCCTGGAGTAGACCACGCTGCCGCCGGTGGAGACCACCAGCCGCTTGACCCCGAGGTTGGCCACCACTTCCTCCTCCAGGTGGAGAAAGGTCTCCCGGCCGCAGGAGTCCATGATGTCCTGCAGGGGGCGGCCGTGGGTGGCTTCAAGGAGCCGGTCGGTGTCCATGTGCTCCCATCCCAGCTTGTGCGCCAGCAGGGGGGCCAGGGTGGACTTGCCCGCCCCGGCGATGCCGATGAGGATGACGCAGGTCTCGTCCGGTATGGCGTGTTCGGCGGCGGGCATGGCTGGAGGATGGGGCGTGGCGGGAGGTCTGTCAACTCTCCCGGTGCCGGGGGCGGAATCAGCCGCCCAGGTAGGCTTTCTTGACTTCGGGGTCGCGCATGAGTTCGTCGCAGGGGCCGCCCGCCACGATCTCGCCGGTGTCCAGCACGTAGCCCCGGTGGGCGAACTTCAGCGCCAGGTTGGCGTTCTGCTCGATGAGCAGGATGGTCATGCCTTCCTCGTTGAGCTGCTTCAGGGCCCGGAACATGTCGTACATGAGCAGGGGGGCCAGGCCCATGGAGGGCTCGTCCAGCATGAGGAACTCGCAGCGGGTCATGAGGGCGCGGCCCACGGCCAGCATCTGCTGTTCGCCGCCGGAGAGCTGCTCCGAGCGCTGGCGTTTGCGTTCGGCCAGCCGGGGGAAGAGGGCGTAGACCCGCTCGTAGTCCTTTTCCACGGCCGAGGCGTCGTCCTTGCGGGCGTAGGTGGCCAGGACCAGGTTCTCCTCCACCGTGAGGTTGCCGAAGATGTGGCGGCCCTCCGGGACCAGGGCCATGCCCAGTTTGTCCACCACCACGTGGGGCGGGGTCTTGAGGATGGACTCGCCCTTGAAGAGGATGTCGCCGCCGGTGACCTTGGGCGCCTCGGGCGGCGGCAGGCGCATGATGGAATGCAGGGTGGTGGTCTTGCCCGCGCCGTTGGCCCCGATGAGGGTGACGATCTCCCCCCGTTCCACGTGGAAGGAGACGCCGTGCAGGGCCTCGATGTTGCCGTATTTGACATAGAGATCGCTGACTTGCAGGTACATGGCGCTCTAGAGTGTGTCGTCGCCCAGGTAGGCCTTGATGACCGCCGGGTCGGACTGGATTTGCTCGGGGGTGCCCTGGGCGATGGTGCGGCCGAAGTCGATGACCTGGATCCACTGGCAGAGGTTCATGACCACGGTCATCTGGTGCTCGATCATCCAGATGGTGATGTCGAACTTTTCGTGAATCCAGCGGATGAGCTTGATGAGCCCCTCCACGTCCGCGGAGTTCAGCCCGGCGGCTGGCTCGTCCAGCAGCAGCAGCTTGGGCTTGGTGGACAGGGCGCGGGCGATTTCCACCTTGCGTTGCAGGCCGTAGGGCAGGTTCTTGGGCAGTTCGGCCGCGTAGCGGTCCAGCTCCAGGGCCTGGAGCAACTCGTGCGCGGTGGAGTCTATCTCCGCCTCGCGCCGGGCGTGGCGGCGGGTGCGCAGCAGGCAGTCGGCCAGGGTGTAGCCCATGCGGTAGTGCTGGGAGACGCGGATGTTGTCCAGCACGGACATGTCGTGCCAGAGGCGGATGTTCTGGAAGGTGCGGGCCACGCCCATGGCCGTGACCTGATGCGGCTTCTTGCCGGAGATGGACTTGCCGTCGAGGACGATTTCTCCCTCGCTGGGGGCGTAGAAGCCGGAGACCATGTTGAAGACGGTGGTCTTACCCGCGCCGTTGGGACCGATGAGTCCGATGAGCTCGCCGCCCTTGAGCCGCAGGGAGAAGTCGCTGACGGCGGTGAGGCCGCCGAAGCGCATGGTCAGGTTATTGGCTTCAACCAGGGACATCCGGACTACCTATTTGAACTTGAAGTATTTTTTCAGCCTGGGGAAGACGTCCGACAGTTCCTTATTGCCCATGATGCCCTCGGGCCGGAACATCATCAGCAGGATGAGGATCAGCGGAATGATGACCCACTTGAGGATCTGCAGGGGGCGCAGGGCTTCCAGCAGCAGGGTGAAGGCCACGGCGGAGATGACCGAGCCGGAGATGGAGCCCATGCCGCCCATGTAGACCATGACCATGGCCTCGGTGGACTTGAGGATGGTGAAGGAACCGGGGTTCACGTAGCCCACCACGTGGGCGAACAGCCCGCCCGCCAGCCCGGCCAGGCCGGAGGAGAGCATGAAGGTCACCAGCTTGATGCGGTTGGTGTTGACGCTCATGATTTCCGCGGCCACCTCGTCCTGGCAGATGGCCATGACGCCCTTGCCGTAGGTGGAGGTGACGTAGCGGCGGATGACCCACACGCAGAAGACCGCGGTGACGAAGCACCAGATGAGCATCCAGGGCAGCTCGGCCGTGGACTCCATGGCCGTGGTCACGCGGCGCATGCCCATGAACCCTCTGGCTCCGCCGATGGCGTCGATGTTCTCGATGGCGCTCTTGACGATGTAGTTGGCCGCGATGGTGACGATGGCCAAGTAGTCGCCGCGCGTCTTGAAGGAGGGGATGGCCACCAGCAGGCCGAAAAGCGAGGCCACGGCCGCTCCGGCCAGGAGCGCCAGGGGGAAGAAGGCCACGGACAGGGACTCGGGCAGCAGCGGCGCGCCGAAGACCGTGTCCTGGGCGAAGAGGGCCACGGTGATGAGGGAGGAGACGTAGGCCCCCACGGCCATGAAGGCGGCGTGCCCGCAGGCGAATTCGCCCATGTGGCCGTTGATGAGGTTGAGGGAGGCGGACATGATGACGTTGATGCCCATGAACATGAGCACCGACTGGGTGTAGAGGTCCAGTCCTCCCCCCTGGGCCAGGGTGACGAGCAGGCCGAGGACCGCGGCCAGGATGAGGGGTACGGTGAGGCGGCGCATCATGTCAGATCTTGGTGGTCCGGGCCATGCCGAAGAGGCCGGTGGGCTTGTAGGTCATGATGATCAGCAGGATGGTGAAGCTGATGAGGTCGCGGAAGGTGGACGGGAATACGGCCACCACCATGATTTCCACGAAGCCCAGCAGAAAGCCGCCCGCGAACGCCCCCCGGATGGAGCCGATGCCCCCGACCACGGCCGCGATGAAGGCCTTCCAGCCCACCATGGCGCCCATGTAGGGGTCGAGGATGGGGTAGGACATGGCGAAGAGCAGTCCGCCCAGCCCGGCCACGGAACTGCCCAGGATGAAGGTGAAGACGATGACCGTGTCCACCGGGATGCCCATGAGGGGGATGGCGAACTTGTCCCAGGAGATGGCCCGCATGGCCATGCCGATCTTGGTGCGGGTGACGATGAGGCGCAGGCCGATGAAGACGAGGACCGCGGTGAGGATGACGATCACCTTGAGGTTGGTGAAGCGTATCCAGCCGAAGTCGAAGATGACCTTGTCGATGAGTTCGGGGAAGTTGCGGCGCGAGGCACCCAGCAGGGCCAGGTTGCCATTCGACAGGATGAGGCCGCACATGAGCGCGGTGATGACCACGTAGAGGCGGTGCGCGCCCTTGCGGCGCAATGGCCGGTAGGCCACCCGTTCCAGGGTTACGCCCACTGCCGCCGTAAGGATCATGACCAGGGGCACGCTGAGCGCAAGGATGGCCCAGCCCGGCAGGTCGAAGGGCAGGGCGAAGGCGTAGTGCCCCAGGAAGAAGGTGGCCACGAAAAAGGCGATGTACGCCCCGACCATGAAGACGTCGCCGTGGGCGAAGTTGATCAGCAGCAGGACGCCGTAGACCAGGCAGTAGCCGAGGGCGATGAGGGAGTAGAAGCTCCCCCACTGCAGGGCGTTGAGGATGTTCTGAAGGATCGTCTCGATCACGCGGCTCCGCCTTCTCGCAGGAAAAGGGCCCGGGGAGCGGAGTACCCGCCCCCCGGGGGGAAGTCAATTGGCCGGGCCGCTAGGGGCAGACCGACTTGTAGAAGGTGAACTCGCCCTGGTCGTTGATCTTGACCACCACGGCGCACTTCACGGGGTCGCCGTCCTCGTTGAAGGACATGGTGCCGGTGATGCCCTCGAAGGAGGCCATGCCGCCCAGGGCGGTCATGACTTCCTCGCGCCGCTGCTCAAGCTCGCCGTTGAGGCCGGCGCGCTGGACGGCGTCGAGCATGATGTGGATGGCGTCCCAGGTCAGGGCGGCCACGTCGTCAGGGGTTTCGCCGTAGGCGGCCTCGTAGTCCTCGATGAACTCCTTGGTCTTGCCGGTGGCTCCGGCGGCGGCGTAGTGGGTGGTGAAGAACTGGCCCTTGCAGTCGTCGCCGCAAAGGTTCATCAGCTCGGCCGAGCCCCAGGAGTCGGAGCCCAGGATGGGCTTGTCCCAGCCCAGGTCGTGCGCCTGCTTGGCGATGAGGGCCACCTCGGAATAGTACTGGGGCAGGAAGAGCACGTCGGCGTCGGAATTGACGATGTTGGTCAGCTGGGCGCTGAAGTCCTGGTCCTTGGTGGTGAAGGTCTCGGAGGCCACCACGGAGCCTTTGCCGTGGATTTCCTCGAAGGCCTTGGTGAAGAACTCGGCCAGCCCCTTGGGGTAGTCGGAGGCGATGTCGTAGAGCACGGCGGCCTTGTCGGCCCCGAACTCCTCGGTGGCGAACTTGGCGGCCACCGGACCCTGGAAGGGGTCCAGGAAGCAGGCCCGGAAGACGTAGGGGCGGTTCTTGGTGGTGGTGGGGTTGGTGGACCAGGGAGAGATCATGGGGGTCATGTTGGCGTCGGCCACCTCGCCCGCGGGGATGGCCTGCTTGGAGCTCTGGGGTCCGATGAGGCCCAGCACGCGGTCCTGCTCGATGAGCTTCAGGGCCGCGGACACGGCGGACTCGGCCTTGGACTCGTTGTCCTCGTAGACGAACTCCAGGGGCAGCATCTCCTCGCCCACCCGCAGCCCGCCTGCGTCGTTGATGCGTTTTTTCAGCATCTCGGCGGCGTTCTTGGAGGATTCGCCCACCTTGGGGATGTCGCCGGTGAGGGGGATGTTGAAACCGATCTTGACGACCTTCTCGTCGCCGTCTCCGCCGCCGCAGCCGAAAGCCAGCAGGGCGGACAGGGCGAGAGCCGCGAGCAGAATGACATGTTTGCGCATCTGGGTGCTCCTTGGCGCGGGTGAATGAGGCTGTACCCCGAACATGACGTGCAGACATACCCGATGCGGCATCGTTTATTCAAGTCAAAATCCGCCGCACGCGGGAACAACGTGATGTTTTTCTAAAAATGGAAAGAGGGGGTTGCGGGGTAAGCCGTAATCAGATTACGTGTCGTCGGTTGGAAAATCATGTACTGTACGATCAAGGTGGACAGATCATGAGCAACGACGTCGCCAGCCTCCGCAACGCTTTTGGCGAACGGCTGCGCTTTCTGCGCGGCCTGGCGGAAATGACCCAGGCCGAGCTGGCGGAGCGCTCCGGCATTTCCCTGGAACATTTCAGCAAGCTGGAGCGGGGCGCGGCCTCCCCCTCCTTCTCCTCCATATGCGCCCTGGCCGCGGCCCTGCACACCGAACCGGCCAACCTTTTCCTGCATGGCGGGCAGGTCTGCGACCTCCCGGAACACCCGACCTCGAGCGGGGCGGACCTGGAGTGGGCCCGCTACCTCTCCGGGGTGGGGCTGTGGAGTTTCGACCCCGCTTCCCAGAAATTCGAGTGGTCCGGGGAGTCCCTCCGTCTGCTGGGCCTCGGCGGGGACGGGGAGTCCGGCCTGGAGGCGGTGCTCGCCCGGGTCCACCCCGGGGACGCCCAGCGCGTGCGGATGGCCTGGGAAGGGGAGCTGGAGGGCGCGCCGGGACGGCCCATGCAATTCCGGCTTCAGTTGCAGGGCGGCAAGGAGCGGCTGGTCATCCGCACCTGCGAGGCGGATGAATCAGGCCTCCTGCGCGGCGCGCTGGTGGACGTCACCGAGCGGCGGCGGCTGGAGGAGAGCCTGGCCAGCACCCGCGCCGGGCTGGAGGACATGGTGAACCGCCGCACCCGCGACCTCCACCGCACCGTGGCGGCCCTCAACGAAGAGATCGCCGGCCACAGGGAAACGGAGGGGGCGCTGCGGCGGACCACGGACCTGTTCAACGCGGTCATGGAAGGGGTCAACGAGGTCATCTGGGTGCGCGACCTGACAGACGGCCGCATCCTGCACGTCAACCCCGCCTGCGAACGCATCCTCGGCCGCAGCGTGCGCAGCATGCTTGAGGCCCCGGAGACGTTCATGGAGGCCTTCCATCCGGGCGACCGCGAGCCCCTGCGGGAGGCCATCAGGCGGCTGCGGGAGGAGGGCTCCCCACTGCGCATGGACGCGCGCATCATTCCGCCCGAGGGCGGGGTGCGCCACGTGCGCCTGCGCGGATATCCGGTGCGCGGCGGCGACACCCCCATGGTGGTGGGCCTGGCCGAGGACGTCACCGACGAGCATTTGCGCCAGGAGCAGTTCCGCCTGCTGGTGGAGAACATCCGCGAGGTGTTTTGGGTGGTGGAGCCGGACCTGTCCGTGTCCTACGTCAGCCCCGCCATCTTGGACATGTTCGCCATGGACCCGGCCGAAATCCTGGCCGACGGCATGCGCTTTCTGGACCGCGTTCATCCGGAGGACCGGGAAAAGGTGGTTCGGGCCATGCGCAGGCAGTGGGAGCAGGACGGCGAGGATTTCAACGTCACCTACCGGGTGGTGCGGCCGGACGGACAGGCCTGGATCTGGTCGCGGACCTATCCCGTGCGGGACGAGTCCGGCAACATCCAGCGGCTGGTGGGGCTGGCCGAGGACGTCACCGAGCAGGTGGAGCGGGAACAGGCCATCCGCAGGGAGAGCGAGGAGGCCAGGAAGGCCAGCCAGGCGGGCAGGGAGTACCTGGCCCAGACCAGCCACGAGGTGCGCAACCTTCTCTCCGGCATGCTTTCCGGCCTGGAACTGGTGCAGGCCAGGGACCTGGAGCCGGAAACGCTGGCCGACGTGCGGCGGGCCGTGGAGTCCGGACGGGACCTGACCCGCGTGCTGGGCGACGTGCTGGATTTCTCCCGCCTGGAGGCCGGGCATCTGGATTTGGCCCGGGAACCCTTCGACCCGTCCGCCCTGGCCCGGGACGCCATGCGGCTGGTGGAGGGCGCGGCCGAGGCCGCCGGGCTGGAGATAGAGGCGGGGTTCGAGCCTGGCCTGCCGGACTGCGTGGAGGGCGACCCGTTGCGGGTGCGGCAGATCCTCCTCAACCTGCTGAACAACGCGGTCAAGTACGCCGCGCCGGGGACGGCGGTGCTGCGCCTGGGCTCCGACGGGGGCGGCGGCCTGCGCTTCGTGGTGGAGGACGACGGCCCGGGCATGGACCCGGAGCTTTTGCAGGCGGTCCTTTCCCCGTACGCCCGGGGCGGCTCCGGCATCCAGCCGGGCGCGGGCCTGGGGCTGACCATCTGCGTCAAGCTGGCGGAGGCCATGGGCGGCTGGTTGTCGCTGTCCTCCGAGCCGGGCGGGGGGACCTGGGCCGAGGTGGCCCTGCCCTTGCCGGCGCGCTGCGGAAAATCCCTCGCGGAAGAAGAGGAGGCGGCGGCGATTCGGCCCCTGCGCCTTCTGCTGGTGGAGGACAACCCGGTCAACCTGCTGGCCGCCCAGCGCACCCTGGAGGGGCAGGGGCACGAGGTGCTGCCAGCGGCGGACGGCCTCGAGGCCCTGCGCCTGCTGGCGGCCGAGGACGTTGACCTGGTGGTCATGGACCTGCAGATGCCCCGGCTCGACGGCCTGGAGGTGACGCGTCGCATCCGCGCCGGGGAGGAAGGGGTGCGCGACCCGGACGTGCCCGTGGTGGCGCTGACCGCGCATGTGTTCGAGGACGACCGGGACAGCTGCCTGGAGGCGGGGATGAACGCCTTTTTGACCAAGCCGGTGGACTGGTCGGCCTTTAACAAGACCGTTGCCGGGCTGGTATCCGGGTGATGCCCCGGATTGTCACGGCCCGCGCTTTGGGCTATGAACCGGGCCTCCCACCGGGACCGGAGGTGTGACATGTCCGAAGAAGCCCTGCGCCGCATATCCGAACACGCCGACGAGGGCGCCGAGCTGCGGCGGCGGTTCTTCCGGGAGCGCTCCGGCGAGGTCCTGGAGATCGCCCGCCTGGCGGCGGTCTGCCTGGCCTCGGGCGGCAAGCTGCTTTTCTGCGGCAACGGTGGCAGCGCGGCCGACGCGCAGCACTTGGCGGCGGAGTTCGTCAACCGCTTCAAGCTGGAGCGCCCGCCCCTGCCCGCCCTGGCCTTGACCACGGACACCTCCGTGCTTACCGCCATCGGCAACGACTACGGCTTCGACGAGGTATTCAGCAAGCAGGTGCAGGCCCTGGGCCGCAGGGGGGACATGCTTTTCGCCCTGTCCACCTCGGGCAACAGCCCCAACGTGGTGGCCGCCCTGCGCGCGGCCCGCGACCTGGACATGACCCGCGTGGGCCTGACCGGCAAGGACGGCGGGGAGATGCTCTCCCTGTGCGACCGCTGCCTGCTGGTCCCGGGCAAGACCACCGCGCTGGTGCAGGAGGTGCACATCACCGCCGGGCACTGCGTGTGCGAGCTGGTGGACTACTTCCTCTTCGAGGCCGTGACCGAACTGCAGCCCTATCTGGGGTAGCCCCCAGGGCAAGGAGAGACGACGATGCCCATTTTTGAATACAAGTGCGCCGCGTGCGGCCGCGAGTTCGAGGAACTGGTCTTCGGCGACCAGGCCCCGGCCTGCCCCGATTGCGCCAGCCACGACACGAAAAAGCTCATGTCCAGCTGCCGCCACAAGCACGGCGGCGGCTCCTCCGGCTTGGACTTCACCCCGCCCACCGGCTCCGGCGGAGGCTGCTCCGGCTGCTCCGGCGGTTCCTGTTCCACCTGCTAGGACGCTTCATGGCCCAACAGCTTCGCATCGGAACCCGGGGCTCCAAGCTCGCCCTGTGGCAGGCCAATCACGTGCGCGACCGCCTTATGGCCCAACACCCGGGCCTGGAGGTGGAGCTCGTGGTCATCAAGACCCAGGGCGACAAAATCCTGGACGTGCCCCTGGCCAAGATCGGCGGCAAGGCCCTCTTCGTGAAGGAGATCGAGGACGCCATCCTGGACGGCCGGGCCGACCTGGCCGTGCACTCCATGAAGGACGTGCCCACCGAGCTGCCCGGCGGGCTGGTGGTGGGCGTGACCCCGGAGCGGGAACTGCCCACCGACACCCTGTGCTCGGTAAAGTACGGCGGCCTGGACGAACTGCCCCGGGGCGCGCTGGTGGGAACGGCCTCCCTGCGGCGGCAGGCCCAGCTCCTGGCCCTGCGGCCGGACCTCGTGATCGAGTCCTTGCGCGGCAACCTGGACACCCGCATGCAGAAGCTGCTGGACGGCAAGTACGACGCCATCGTCCTGGCCACCTCCGGGCTCAAGCGGCTGGGCGTGGAGGCCCCGCGCATGGAGGTCCTGGGCCCGCCGCGCTTCATCCCGGCGGTCTCCCAGGGGGCGCTGGGCATCGAGTACCGCGAGGACGACGCCGAGACCCGCGCCCTGCTGGACTTCATGAACCACCCCGAGTCCCGCACCCGCGTGCTGGCCGAGCGCGGCTTCCTGACCCGCCTGGAGGGCGGCTGCCAAGTGCCCATCGCCGGGCACGCCGTGCTGGACGGCGAAACGGTCCACCTCACCGGCTTGGTATCGGACGTGCGGGGCAAACAGGTCATCCGCCGCGAGGGTTCCGCCCCCCTGGACGAGGCCTGGGACCTGGGCGTGCGGCTGGCGGACGAGGTGCTGGCCGCGGGCGGCAAGGAAATCCTGGAAGAGGTCTACTCCCAGGGCTGAGTCAGCCCCCCGCGGTAACCACCCCGGCGTCCTCGAACCCAGCCATCTCGTTCCAGATGGCCGCGGCGCAGCGAAGCAGGTGCGCCCCCAGCACCGCTCCCGTGCCCTCGCCCAGGCGGAAGCCCAGGTTCAGCAGGGGCCGTTCCCCCATGGCCTCGATGACGGTGCGGTAGCCAGGCTCGGCCGAGTCGTGGGCCAGCACGCAGTACCGCTCCACCAGCGGCTGCACCGCCCGCGCCGCCAGATAGGCCGCCGTGGAGATGAAGCCGTCCACCACCACCGTCTGGCGGTTGGCCGCGCCGCCCAGCACCAGCCCGGCCAGGGCGGCTATCTCGAACCCGCCCAGGGCGGCCAGGGTGTCCAGCGGCCCCCGGGCCACGGCCTCCGCGTTCACCGCCAAGCCCTCGGCCACGATGGCCGCCTTGCGCGACACGCCGTCCGCGTCCAATCCGGTGCCCGGGCCGGTAACGGTTTGCGGGTCCATTCCCAGATAGGCGCAGAACAGTGCTGTGGACGGCGTGGTGTTCGCGATGCCCATGTCGCCCGTGACCAGGCAGCGCACTCCCTCCAGGGCGGCCTGGTCGGCCATGTCCAGGCCGATTCGCACGGCCTCGGCGCACTGCTGCGGAGACATGGCCGGGCCCCGGCTCAGGTCGGCGGTGCCCTCGGCCACCTTGCGGCGCACAAGCCCGGGGGCGCCCTCGAACTCCTCACCGGCCACGCCGCAGTCCGCCACCACCACCTCGGCCCCGCAGACGCGGGCCAGCACGTTCACCCCGGCGCCCCCGGCCAGGAAGTTGCCCACCATCTGGCGGGTCACTTCCTGGGGAAAGCAGCTCACCCCGCGTTCCACCACGCCGTGGTCCCCGGCCATGACGCAGACCCGCACCGGGTCTACGCGCGGCGGGCCGCTGTCGGCGATGAGGTAGAGTTTCAGGGCCAGTTCCTCCAACCTCCCCAGGCTGCCCACGGGCTTGGTGCGCGAGTCCAGGTGCGCCCGGCCGCGCTCTATCAGCGAATCATCCACGGGCCGCACGCGCGCGGCTGCCTCTTCAATGCGGGAATACATGAAACAAATCTCCTGGTTGCACGGATACAAAGCCGGGGAACATAGGTTCCCAATGGAGAAAAATCCAGCCCACCGGGGGGAGGCGCGGCGGCACGGTCCGGGAGGGTTACGGCAGCTTGACGATGGTCAGCCAGAAGCCCTCGATGGAGCGAACCACCTCGATGAAGCGCTCGAAGTCCACCGGCTTGGTGATGAAGCAGTTGGCGTGGAGGTCGTAGGCCTTGAGCACGTCCTGCTCATCCTGGGAGATGGTCAGCACCACCACCGGGATGCGCTGCAGCTCCTCGTCCCGCTTGATCTCCCGCAGAACCTCCAGGCCGTCCTTGCGGGGCAGGTTGAGGTCCAGGAGCATGAGGTCGGGCTTGCCGCACCCGGCGTACTTGCCTTCCCTGCGCAGGCACTGCAGGGCGGCCTCGCCGTCCTGCACCACCTCCAGGTCCACCTTGAGCTTGGACTCTTGCAGGGCTTCGGTGGTCAGTTCGATGTCGTCGGGATTGTCTTCCACGAGAAGGACGCGGATGGGGCGGGTGAGGTTGTGTTCCTCGGGGCTGGTCATGCGTGGTCTCCGGGTTGTGGCAGGGTGAAGGAGAAGGCGGCTCCCTGGCCGGGTCGGGAATCCACCCGCATGGTGCCGCCGTGCCGGTGGATGATCTTGTGGCACAGGGCCAGTCCCAGGCCCGTGCCGGAATACGTGGAAGGGGGATGGAGCTTCTTGAAGATGCCGAAGATCTTCTCCGCGTAGGCCGGGTCCAGGCCGATGCCGTTGTCAAGCACAGTGACGCGGACCATGTCCCCGTCGTCCGCCGCCGAGACGTGGATTCGCGGCGGCTCGGCTGAGCGGAACTTCAGGGCGTTGGAGAGGAGGTTGGCGAAGACGCTGCGCAACTGGACCGCGTCGGCCAGCACGCCGGGCAGGTGGTCGCGGGTGATTTCGGCGTCGTGCTCCCTGAACGAGGACTCCATGTCCCTGATGACGCCGTCGAGGACCGCGTCCGTATCCACGGGCGCGAGCTCCGCCCCGTGGGTGGTGACGCGGGAGTACCTGAGCAGGTCGTTGATGAGGTCCTGCAGCCGGGCGGCGGCGGCGATGGTCTTGTCCATGTAGCGCCGCACGTCGCCGTTCAGGTCCGGCAACCGCTTGCGGATGAGCTGCAGAAAGCCTGTGATGGAGCGCAGCGGCTCCTGCAGGTCGTGGGATACGATGAAGACGAACTGCTGCAACTCCTCGTTGGAGGCGGACAGTTTGGCCGCCTCCCTGGCCAGCTCCTCGCGGGTGCGGCGCGGTTCGGTGACATCGGACACTGCGAAAACCACCCCGTCCAGGCCGCCGGATCGGTTGGCCAGGGGGGAGCCGTTTATGGACAGCAGGCTGCGGCGGCCGTCAGGCCAGCGGACCACGCGTTCCATGTTCTCCACAGCCTCGCCGGCCTGGAGCACCTCGGCGCAGGGCAGGCCCTGCTCCGGGGCGGGGGCGCCGTCGAGGTCGGTGACGGTCCAGGCGGGCTGTTCGTAGCCCTCGCCGTTGCCGTCGCGTAGCAGCCCGAGGATGGCTTCGGCGTGGCTGTTGGCGAATACGATCTGCCCTTCGGTGTCACAGACCGCGATGCCCACGGGCGAGGTGTTGATGATCCGGGCCAGGAAGTCCCTGCCATCCAGATAGCGCAGGGGCTCGCCGCCGCCCTCCGAGCCGGGGGTGTCCACCCGCCGCTTGAGGCTGCGCAGGTCGCCGCGCAGGCTGGTTCCGTCCTTCTCCCCCATGTGCGTGAGGCTCCTCCGGTGGGCAGAATAGCCCGAGTTTCCGACGAAGTACAAGGTGCGAAAAAAAGGCCCCCCGCCGGGGCGGGAGGCCTTGCTCGCGGTTGGTTGCCCGCTTCGCCCTAGGTGGTGGGCAGGTAGCGGCACAGCTCCCATTCGGAGACGTGGGTGCGGAACTCGTCCCACTCGGCGAACTTGGCTTCCAGGTAGGCGTTGTGCATGTGCTCGCCCAGGACTTCCTTCATGACCTCGGAGTCGCGCAGGTGGGTCAGGGCCTCGTAGAGGGAGCCGGGCAGGGAGTCGATGCCGCGGCCTTCCATCTCGCGCTCGGTCATGGAGAAGATGTTGTCCTCGGTGGGGGAGGTCAGCTCGTAGCCTTCCTCGATGCCCTTGAGGCCGGCGCCCAGCATGGCGGCGGTGGCCAGGTAGGGGTTGGCCGTCGGGTCCGGGCAGCGCAGTTCGATGCGGGTGGCCGCTTCCTTGCCGGGCTTGTACATGGGCACCCGGATGAGGGAGGAACGGTTGCGGTTGGCCCAAGCGATGTAGACCGGGGCCTCGTAGCCCGGCACCAGGCGCTTGTAGGAGTTGACGATGGGGTTGGTGATGGCCACGAACTCCTTGGCGTGCTTCAGCAGGCCGGCGATGTAGGCCTTGCACTCGTCGGAGAGGTTGTACTGGGCGTTGGGGTCGAAGAAGGCGTTCTTGCCGTTCTTGAACAGCGACTGGTGCACGTGCATGCCGGAGCCGTTCTCGCCGAACAGGGGCTTGGGCATGAAGGTGGCGTAGCAGCCGTGCTTGCGGGCGGTTTCCTTGACCACGACCTTGTAGGTCATGGCGGTGTCGGCCATCTTCAGGGCTTCCTGGTAGCGCAGGTCGATCTCGTGCTGGGAGGGGGCGACCTCGTGGTGAGAGTACTCCACCTGGATGCCCATGCGGTTCAGAGAGAAGATGATGTCGCGGCGGATGTCGTTGCCCAGGTCAAGCGGCGGGGCGTCGAAGTAGCCGCCGAAGTCCAGGACCTTGGGGTCGTTGGGGCTGGCGAAGGTGAAGAACTCCAGCTCGGGTCCCACGTACATGGTGTAGCCCTTGGAGGCGGCCTTCTCCAGCGCGGACTTGAGGATGAAGCGGGGGTCGCCGGCGAAGGGAGTGCCGTCGGGGTTCTTCACGTCGCAGAACATGCGGGCGACGGGGCGCTCGGTGGGGCGCCAGGAGACCAGCTGGAAGGTGGTGGGGTCGGGGAAGGCCACCATGTCCGATTCCTCGATGCGGGCGAAGCCCAGGATGGAGGAACCGTCGAAGCCCATGCCCTCTTCGAAGGAGGCTTCCAGCTCGTTGGGGGTGATCTGGAAGGACTTCAGCGTGCCCACGATGTCGATGAACCAGTACTGGATGAAGCTGACGTTGTAGTCCTTGACGGCGCGCATCACGTCGTCGGCGTTCTTGCAATTGAAGACCGGAGTTTCCATAATTTTTCCTCCTCCCGCGTTTTCGGGGTTGGGGTTTGCAGCCTTGCTGGCGACTCCCTTTTTCAAGATCAGGGCCAAGGCAAGCCGCGCCAGTCATTTCAAAGAGTTATGTGAAAATCACCACCGGCACGCCGGGCCGGGTTGGACAATTTTCGCAAAAAGGCTCGGGTATGGCCCGAGCCCCTTTTCATTATTGTAAACCATACTCCGGGGGGTTTGTCACCGCCGGAGCATGCGCAGAAGGAAATCCGCCGTGCCCCCGGACCGCTCGTCCAGCCGCAGGCCCGCTGCCTCGGCTGCCTCTCTGGCCTCGCGGCATTCCACGGCGGTGGGGGAACGGTCCGCGCCCTCCATGGTCCGGGCGCGGTGGCAGGGCCGGTACTGCTCCATCACGTTGACGTAGGTGTTGGGCGAGAGCGCCGCAAGCCAGGCGACCCATTCCCTTGCCCCGGCCAGGTCGTCCGGCATGACCAGGTGGCGGACAAGCAGGCCGCGCACGGCCACACCCTTGTCGTCCAGTTCCAGGTCGCCCACCTGGCGATGCATCTCGGCGATGGCCTCCCGCGCCTTCTCCGGGTAGTCGCGGGCGGCGCAGAATCGCGCCGCCGCGTCCGGGGACCAGAACTTGGCGTCCGGCATGTAGATGTCCACCACCCCGTCCAGCAGCCGCAGGGTCTCCACCTCGTCGTAGCCGCCGGAGTTGTACACGATGGGCAGGGTCAGCCCCTTGGCCGCGGCGATGTCCACCGCCTCCAGCACCTGCGGCACCACGTGGCTGGGCGTGACCAGGTTGACGTTCAGCGCGCCCTGGCGCTGCATGACCAGCATGCACTCGGCCAGCACCTCGGGCTCGGCCTCTTCGAAATCGCCGCCGCCCTGGGAGATTTCCGCGTTCTGGCAGAAGGCGCAGTCCAGGTTGCACTGGGCGAAGAAGATGGTGCCGGAGCCGGATTGGCCCACCAGCGGCTGTTCCTCGCCGAAATGCAGGTGGTGGGAGGCCACCTGGGCCAGCCGTCCCGTGCGGCAGAAGCCCAGTTCCCCCTCAAGCCGGTTCACACCGCATTGGCGGGGGCAGAGGCGGCAGTCCGCCAGCCTGGCCACGGCCTCCTCGGCCCTGGCCTTGAGCCGGTCGTCGCGGTGCAGGGGGATGTATGACGCGGACATGGAGTCCATGCTACCACAGCCCCAACGCAAGG
This sequence comes from Desulfohalovibrio reitneri, assembly GCF_000711295.1. Lineage (NCBI taxonomy): Bacteria > Pseudomonadati > Thermodesulfobacteriota > Desulfovibrionia > Desulfovibrionales > Desulfovibrionaceae > Desulfohalovibrio > Desulfohalovibrio reitneri. The sequence goes on from NZ_JOMJ01000003.1 coordinate 1,994,708, forward strand.
CAACAAGGACCAGACCCATGCACCGCCTGCCAGCCGTGGATTCCGCCAAGCTCCTCAAGGCCCTCAAGCGCGAGGGGTTCGAGGAACACCGCAGCAAAGGCTCCCATGTTCATCTCAAGCACCCGGACGGACGCTCCGCCACCATCCCCCGCCATTCCGGCGAGGAGCTGGGGCGCGACCTGCTGCGCCGCATCATGCGCCAGACCGGCATGACCGTGGAGGACATGCGGGCCTGCCTGCGAAAGGACGATTCCTGCGGGGAATAGGGGCTATTCGCCAAGGCCCAGGGACCGGAGAAAGGAGGGGTTTTCGGTCCAGTCCGGCTGCACCTTGACCCACAACTCCAGGTGGACCTTGGTTCCGGTGAGCTGGCCGATCTCCTCGCGGGCCAGCTGGCCGATCTGCTTCAGCCGCTGGCCGCCCTTGCCGATGACCATGCCCTTGTGCGTCTGCCGGGCCACGTAGATGACCGCGTGGATGCGGGTGAAGTTGGGGTCCTCCTCCTCCCAGGACTCGATCTCCACGGCCGTGGAGTAGGGCAGCTCGTGGCGCAGCTCCAGGAACAGCTTTTCGCGGATGATCTCCTGGGCCATGAAGCGCAGGGGCAGGGTGGAAAGCTGGTCCTCGGGAAAGAGGAAATCGCCCTCGGGCAGGAGCTTCACCGCGTGCTCCAGCATCTCGTCCACGCCGTCGCCGGTGAGGGCGGAGACCGGGAAGACCTCGGCCTGCGGCCAGGTCTCGTTGATGCGGGCCAGAAGGGCCAGCAGCTGGCGCTTGTCGTGGACGCGGTCGATCTTGTTGGCCGCCACGAACAAGGGGGCCGGGGGACTCTGCAGCACCTCGGCCAGGGGCTGGGTCTCCTGCTCGAACAGCCTCGGCTTGTCCACGTACCGCTTGGCGTCCAGCATGAGCAGGATGACGTCGCCCTGGTTCATGGCCTCCCAGGCGGAGCGCAGCAGGAAGCGGTTCATCTCGCCCTTCAGCCGGTGCACGCCGGGCGTGTCCAGAAACAGCACCTGCGCCTCCGCCGTGGTCAGGATGCCGGTGATCTGGTTGCGGGTGGTCTGGGGCTTGGGCGTGACGATGGCCAGCTTCTCCCCCAGGGCGTGGTTGAGAAGGGTGGACTTGCCCGCGTTGGGGGGGCCCATGAGGGTGATGGTGCCGAAGCGCTTGCTCATGCTCCGGCGAGTATCCCCGCCCGCCGCCGGGGTCAAGGGGGAAGCGGGTTGCGTTCTGCCGCCTGCGTGACTATAGCTCCCCGGTATCTCCCCCGGGCGAGCCTTTTCCGGGGGTAGTCCCCAATCTGCGAGAATCCATGGGCAAGAACCTCATCATAGTCGAGTCCCCGGCCAAGGTCCGGACCATCTCCAAGTTTCTGGGCAAGGACTACAGCGTGGAGGCCTCCGTGGGCCACGTGCGCGACCTGCCCTCCAAGGAGCTTGGCGTGGACGAGGAGCACGGCTTCGAGCCGAGCTACCAGGTCATCAGCGGCAAGGAGAAGGTGGTCAACAAGCTGCGCCAGGCCGCGGCCAAGGCCGACCACGTCTACCTGGCCCCGGACCCGGACCGCGAGGGAGAGGCCATCGCCTGGCACGTGGCCGAACTGCTGCGCGAGGCCGGGGGGAAGAAAAAGAAAAAGGATGCGGAGGAAACCCCCATCAGCCGCATCCAGTTCAACGAGATTACCGCCCGGGCCGTGCGCGAGGCCCTGGAGCAGCCGCGCAGCCTGGACCGCTCCCTGTTCGAGAGCCAGCAGGCGCGCCGCATCCTGGACAGGCTGGTGGGCTACAAGCTCTCCCCCCTGCTGTGGAAGAAGGTCAAGCGGGGCATCTCCGCGGGCCGGGTGCAGTCCGTGGCCCTGCGCATCGTGGTGGACCGCGAGCGGGAGCGCATGGTCTTCGAGCCCGAGGAGTATTGGCTCTTCAAGGCGGAATTGGAAGGCCCCGAGCCGCCTCCCCTGACCGCCGACCTGTGGAAGGTGGACGGCAAGAAGCCCGCCATCGGCTCGGGCGAGGAGGCCGAGGCCCTGGAGGGCCGCATGGAGGGCCAGCCCTTCATCGTGGCCGAGGTGGCTCAGAAGGAGCGCAAGCGCAATCCCAAGCCGCCCTTCATCACCTCCACCCTGCAGCAGGACGCGGCCAACAAGCTGGGCTTCTCCGCCAAGAAGACCATGTCCACCGCCCAGCGCCTCTACGAGGGCGTGGAGCTCGGCGACCGGGGCACCACCGCCCTCATCACCTACATGCGTACCGACTCGGTGCGCGTGTCCGGCGAAGCGCGCGGCGCGGCCCGCGACTTCCTGCTCAAGAAGATGGGCGACGAATACGTGCCGGACAAGCCGCGCGGTTACAAGACCAAGTCCGGCGCGCAGGACGCGCACGAGGCCATCCGCCCCATCGACGTCTTCCTCTCCCCGGAGGAGGTCAAGCCCTATCTGCCGCGCGACCAGTTCCGCCTCTACGAGCTCATCTGGCGGCGGTTCATGGCCTCGCAGATGGCCAGCGCCGTCATCCACGACACCGTGGTCACCATCGACCGCGGACCCACCCAGTGGCGGGCCAAGGGCGAGCGCATCCTCTTCCCCGGCTTCCTCAAGATCTACGGCATGGACGAGGCGGCCGAGTCCGCCCTGCCCAAGCTGGAACAGGGCATGGAGCTGACCCCCAAGAAGGTCTCCAAGGAACAGAAGTTCACCCAGCCGCCCCCGCGCTACTCCGAAGCCTCCCTGGTCAAGGAGCTGGAGGACAAGGGCATCGGCCGCCCCTCCACCTACGCCCAGATCATCTCCACCCTGCTGGACCGCGACTACGCCCGGCTGCAGGAAAAACGGTTCGTGCCCACCGAGCTGGGCATGACCGTCTCCGACCTGCTCTCCAAGCACTTCCAGAACCTCATGGACATCAGCTTCACCGCCCGCATGGAGGAATCCCTGGACCACGTGGCCGAAGGCGGCGAGGACTGGAAGCACCTGCTCAAGGAGTTCACCGGCAACTTCTACCCCACCCTGGAAAAAGCACAGGAGGAAATGGAAGGGGTCAAGGGCTCGGGCAAGGAAACCGGCATCCCCTGCCCGGACTGCGGCAAGCCCCTCACCGTGCGCTTTGGCCGCAACGGCGAGTTCCTGGGCTGCTCCGGCTACCCGGACTGCACCTTCACCTCCGAGTTCAACCGCGACGAGTCTGGCCAGATCCAGCTCATTGAAAAGCCCAAGGAAGAGCTGGAACCCGTGGGCGCCTGCCCGGAATGCGGCAAGGACCTCTACGTCAAGACCTCCCGCACCGGCTCCCGCTTCATCGCCTGCTCCGGCTACCCGGACTGCAAATACTCCCAACCCTTCACCACCGGGGTGCCCTGCCCCAACCAGAACTGCCCCGGCGAACTGGTGGAAAAATCCTCCAAACGGGGCAAGGTTTTCTACTCTTGCAACCAGTACCCCAAATGCGACTACGCCGTCTGGGACTGGCCCATCAACGAAAAATGCCCCATGTGCGAATCCCCCGTGCTGGTCAAGAAAACCACCAAGGCGCGCGGCCCCCACATCGCCTGCCCCAACAAGAAATGCCGCTTCACCCGCTCCATCGAAGAGGAAGAAACGGACGAGTAGGGCCGGGAAATTCGAGGGAATGAAAAGGGGTTGAAGCGTTTTCGGACGAGTAGAGCTGGGAAGTTGAAGGAAAAGAAAAGGTGTACTGCCCCCGGTTTAGCAAGCCTTTTGTAAGAGAGTCCGCGAGTTGATCAGTTCCTGCTCGGTTGTCACCGGGGTTTTATACCCCAGCGCCGAGTGCAGGTAGCCTTGGTTGTATTCTTCGATCCAGGAGCCCAAGGCTTGGTAAAAGGCCGTCGGGCTACGCCATTCATTGATCCAGACCAGCTCTTCCTTCATGGTGCGCATGAAGCGCTCTGTGTCGGCGTTGCCTTTGGGGTTGTTGTAGCTGGTGAAGGCGAGTTTGATGTCCATGACGCGGCAAGCCTTCATAAAGCTCGTCGAGGTCGGTTGGCAGCCGTTGTCGGCCATGAGATGAAGACCGCCGCCGCGCACGCCTTCGGGGAACTGCCTGCCGACAGCCGCGTTGAGCGCCGAGAGCCAATGCCATGCCTTGGCTTGATCGCCGGCGTAGTGGCCGACGACCTTCTTGGTGCGCCAGTCAAGCACAATGACCACGTACAGCCAGCCGTAGCCGTCAATCTTGATTTTGGTCATGTCGATACCCCACCACTCGTTGGGTCGCGAGGGCCGGGGCTTGACGCCGGTCGGCTTGCGTTTGGCCTTGAGTCGCAGGTTGGGCTTCACCGTGAGGTCATGCTCGCTCATGAGCCGGTAGACGCGGTTTTGGCCGACGACAACGCCGTCCACGAAGCGCAGGAACGCCCAGACCCGACGGTATCCCCAGAACGGATGGTCGGCCTTGATGCCGCGAATGCGGGCCAGGAGGTCGGCGTTGCGCTCGGCGACCTTTGCATATGGTCCGCGCTTCATCCGAACGGCCCGCTTTTTTTTAGCTCAATGGTCAACTCACCGATCAGGCTTTTGAGCTTCATGTTTTCGCGCTCAAGTCTGGCCGTACGCTGTGCGCCGTGCTCTTGCTCGAACGCTCTGTGCGCCTGGGCAAGGAATTGATCGCGCCACTTGTAATACTGGTTCTGCGAGATGGCGTACTCGGCGCACACTTCGCCCACGGGTCGTCCTCGAAGGCCTTCGAGGACGACCCGAGTCTTCTGCTCCGGGGTCCACTTCCGTCGCTTCATGGCAAACCTCCTGCCTGTTGAGAAGCCACGGACTTCCACTTAGATCAAGGCTGTTTCAAACTGGGGGCAGGATAAAGGGGTTGAAGCGAATTACGCTTCAACCCCTTTTTTTGGGGAGGGGGTGGCAGGGGAATGCGAGGTGGTTGGCCGGGGTTGGAGTTCCGGGCAGTGGGAGAGGGAGGAAAAACCCTTTAAAAAGGGTTCTTCCCTCCCTCTCCCACGCCCTCACCCTCCTTTTCCTAAATTTTTTGTCGCTCGCTTCGCTCGGGAGCGTGGTGCGGGGAGGGTGGATCCGGGAGTCCCCAGCCCAATTCAGCGTTCAACGCATCTGAAGCCAGGCGGCCAGGGTTGGGTTCTACCGGGTAGACGCGCCCCACAATCGTCCATTCGCCGGAGTGCTCCCCGCTCGCGATTCCACCGCGCACCAACCCGCGAATACACATGCAAAGTTACTTTGCCGCAGGGTCCAGGGGGCGCGTAGCCCCTGGTCGCCCGCAGGGCGAAATCTTTTCTCTTCCAAGGCCTCGTAATCTCCGCCTTCCTCGCATGCCTTGCAACTGTCACACGTTCCGGGTATGCGGGGCGGTTTGCGACTTTTTTTGCGAGGTAAGCCATGCAGCCAGATTTCGAGAAGTGCGGCGGGTTGGTGCCGACGATCGCGCAGGACGTCGAGGACGGCGAGGTGTTGATGCTCGCCTACATGAACGAGGACGCCTGGGAGAGGACGTTGGCCACGGGCGAGGCCCATTACTGGAGCCGGAGCAGGCAGAAGCTGTGGCGCAAGGGCGGCACGAGCGGCCATGTGCAGAAGGTGCACCATATCCGTCTGGACTGCGACGCGGACACGGTTCTGTTGATCGTGGAGCAGTTGGGCGGCGCGGCCTGCCACAAGGGGTACAAGAGCTGTTTTTATCGCGAGATCGAGAGCGCGGGGGAGCCGGTCGTGGTGAGCGAGATGGTTTTCGACCCGCAGGAGGTGTACAAGAAATGAGCAAATTGAAGCTGGGTATTCCCAAGGGATCGTTGCAGGACGCGACCATCAAGCTGTTCGCCAAGGCGGGCTGGAAGATCAATCCCAGCCACCGCAACTATTTCCCCGAGATCAACGACGAGAGCATGCAGTGCTCCATGTGCCGCGCCCAGGAGATGAGCCGGTACGTGGCCGACGGCACCCTGGACGTGGGGCTGACGGGCAAGGACTGGATCGAGGAGAACGAGTCCGACGTGGTGGTGGTTTCCGACCTGGTCTACTCCAAGGTCTCCAACCGCCCGGCCCGCTGGGTGCTGGCCGTGGCCGGGGATTCCCCCTACGAGAAGCCGGAGGACCTGCGGGGCAAGAAGATCGCCACGGAGCTTTGCAACTTCACCCGCAAGTGGTTTTCCGAGCAGGGCATCGACGTGGACGTGGAGTTTTCCTGGGGCGCCACCGAGGCCAAGGTGGTGGAGGGGCTGTGCGACGCCATCGTGGAGGTGACCGAGACCGGCACCACCATTCGCGCCCACGGCCTGCGCATCATCAAGGACATGATGTACACCAACACCCGCCTCATCGCGAACAAGGAGGCCTGGGAGGATCCCTTCAAGCGCAAGAAGATCGAGCAGATCAACATGCTGCTCAAGGGCGCTCTGGAGGCCGAGGCCCTGGTGGGGCTGAAGATGAACGTGCCCGCGGACAAGGTGGACACGGTCATGGAGCTGCTGCCCGCGCTGACCGCGCCCACGGTGGCCCACCTGCACAATTCCGACTGGGTGTCGGTGGAGATCGTGGTGGCCGAGTCCACGGTGCGGGACCTGATTCCGCAGCTGGTGGACCACGGCGCCAGCGGCATCATCGAGTACGCCCTGAACAAGGTCATCTAGCCGGGCCGAACAACTAGACGAGCCGAGCTACGCGGCCGGGCTCCCAGGCGGGACCCGGCCGTTTTCTTTTCCGCGCCGCCCGACCGGGCGGCTCCCCTTCCTTTCTTCCGGCGCGTTCGCCCGCCTTCCCTTGCGGGGAGGGGAGCGTCCTACAGGTCCAGGAAGTTCTTGATTCCGGTGAAGACGATCTGCGCGGACAGCGCGGCCAGCACCAGGCCGGTGAGCTTGGTGAGGATGGACAGCCCCTGTTTGCCCAGCAGCCGTTCCACGGGCGAGGACAGGTAGAGCAGCGCGCCCAGGGCCAGCACGGCCGTGCCCAGGGCGGCCAGGCCGACGAGCCGTTCCGAGGGGTCCGCGCCCTCGGCGCCCATGACCAGGATGGCGCCGGTGGTGGCCGGTCCCACGGCCACGGGGATGGCCAGGGGCACCACGCTCACGTCGCCCTCCCCGGCGGCCGGGGCCTTGGCGCTGCCCACCAGGTTGACGGCGCTGAGGAAGAGCAGCGAGCCAGCGCCGATGCGGAAGGCGTCCAGGGTGATGCCGAAAATGTCGAAGATGGCCTGGCCGAAGAAGTAGAGCACGAAAGTGACCACCAGCACGGCCAGGGTGGTGCGCACGGCCAGCCGCCGCCGGGCGGCGGCGTTCTCGTCCGCGGTCAGGGAGAGAAAGACCGTCAGGACGAAGAACGGGGTCAGCAGAAAGAAGAAGGTGATGCAGACGCTGAGAAACATGGGCACCTCATGGTGGACTTCCCCTCCCCTGTCAAGGCGCGGGGGAGGGCGGCGGCCCGGATTCGCGCCGGAGAAGGGCGGCTAGACGCGCACGGCGGCGTCGCCGGTGACGTCGGCGAACTCCTCGCATTCCTCCTCGGGCAGGCCTTCGGAGGTGAGGGGCAGTTCGATGATGAAGACGGTGCCGGGGCCGGGCTGCTTGATTTGGCCGTGGCCGGAGCCCAGGTAATCCACCGGCGCGGGGGATACGGCGGAGATGCGGCCCTTGTGCTCCTTGATGATGCCGAAGGAGATGGACAGGCCCAGGCCGGTGCCCTTGCCCACCTGCTTGGTGGTGAAGAAGGGGTCGAAGATTTTCTTGAGGTTCTCCTGGGAGATGCCCGAGCCGGAGTCGGCGAAGAATACCACCACCCGTCGGCGGTGCTTGCAGAGCTTGGAGCGGATGAAGATGGTGCCGTCCTGGCCGATGGAGTCGAAGGCGTTGTTGACCAGGTTGAGCCAGACCGATTTGAGCTTTTCCTTGTCGCCCTCGATGGGGGGTATTTTGGGGTCGAGGTCCAGCTCCAGCTCCACCCGGTCCTGCTTGAAAATGGTGCGGACCAGGTTGGCCACCTCGTCGATGGACTCGTTGAGGTCCATCTTCTGCAGCGAGGACTCGGACTGGCGGGAGAAGCCGAGGAGGTCGGCCACGATTTTCTTGCAGACCTTGGTCTGCTTTTCGATGACGGCTACGTCTTCGTGCTCCTGGGACTTTTCGGGCAGGTCCTCCAGAAGCATCTGGGTGTAGCCGAGGATGATGCCCAGGGGGGTGTTGATCTCGTGGGCCACGCCTCCGGCCAGCCTGCCCAGGTCCTCCATCTTCTGGGACTGGATGAGCTGTTCCTGGTAGTTCTTCACCGCGGAGATGTCGCGGGCGGTGAGGAGGAGGCCGATGATGTTTGACTCGGCGTCGTAGACCGGCACCTTGACGATGTGGAACCAGCGCTTGGCGTTCTCGTGGGAGACCATGACCTCCTTGGACACGGGGATGCCGGTCTGCAGGATCTCCTTGTCCTCCACGCGGTTGGTGTGCTGGTCCTGGATGGAGAATACCGAGTGGTCGGTGCGGCCGATGATGTCCTGCTCGCGCAGGTTGAAATAGCGGCAGAAGGCCTTGTTCACGGCTCGGTAGGCCCCGTTCTCGTCCTGCAGGGAGACCAGGTCCGGGGTGACGTCGAAGATGGTGCGCAGTAGTTGCTCGGAGCGGGCCAGGTTCTTTTCCGTGGACTTGAGTTCGTCGATGTGCGTCTTGAGGGAGACGGCCATGACGTCGAAGGCCTCGGCCAGGTCCTGAATCTCGTCGCCCCGGTTTTCGCGGTAGACGCGGCAGTCACTGCAAGACTCGATCTTGTGGGGGTAGTCGCCGGGGGCGCACTCCGGGCAGAGGGTTCCGGCCACGTACCAGCAGCGGCGGCAGGGGTCGCCGTAGGCCGGGCACTCCTTGCGGTCGCAGTTCATTATCTCCCAGCAGTTGGCGGATATGGTCGGCCCGGCCAGGACGTCGAGGTTGCCCTTGACCACTTCCTCGGCGGACTCCCGCAGGGCGCCCAAGCGGCGGGTGACGGTGCGGATGAAGACCGAGCCCAGTCCCACGGCCAGGACAGCCACCAGCCCCAGGGAGAGGACGATGGCCCAGGCCACGTCGCGCCGGGCGGCGCGGATGCGGTCCTGGGACAGGCCCACCCGGACCACGCCCAGGGTGTCGCCTTCCACGTCCACGTGGTGGGCGAAGTCGTAGACGCGCTGGGAGCCGATGTCGAGAACGGCGTCGGACTGGCCCTCATCCCGCGGAATGGGGTTGGCCCGGGCCAGTTCCACAGGGAAGCCGCCGATGAAGGAATGGGCCAGCACCTGTCCCCGCGAGTCCAGCACGAAGGCGTAGACGATGTCCGGCGAGGAGGCGGCCTCATCGGTCATGTTCTTCAGCCGCAAAAGGTCTACGGAGAGGATGGGGCCCACGGAGCGGGCGGCCAGGGAGGAGGCCAGGGTGGCCCCGCGTTTCTTGGCCTCCTTGGTCAGGGCCGCGCCGGAGATGTTGGAGGAGAGCAGCACCGAGGCCACCCCGGCCATGAAGAGCAGGCCGCCGATGCCCAGGTAGATTTTGGCCGCGAAGGAGAGGCGGCAGAGGTAGCGGTAGGCCATTACCGCCGGGTTGGTCATTGGCCGCCTCCCACGGTGATCTCCCCGGCCGACTCCAGCCGCTTGATGAGGTCGCGCACCGGGTCGAAGTCGGAGTCCCTGGCGGCCACCACGCCCTGGAAGTGGGCACGCTCCAGGATGGCCCTGTCGTCCGGGTCATCGCGGTCCAGGGCCAGCAGGGCGTCGCGTATGCGCTGGGTGACGGAGGCGGACAGGCCCTTGCGGGCGGCGAAGGTCCAGCCGGGGTAGTCGCGGGTGGAGGCCACCACCTTGAGCTCGTCCAGGTCGATGCGGTCGGCCAGCAGGGCTCGGGTGCCGGAGCGCACAGTGCCCACTTCGAACTTGCCGTAGTACACGGCCAGGACGACCTTTTCCTGCTTGCCACCCGGCCCGGGGGCGAAATCGATCTCGGCGAAGTCCGACTTGGAGAGGCCGTGCTCCAGGAAGTGGCCCAGGGGAAAGAGGTAGCCCCCGGCCGAGGTGGGGTCCACGGCGATCCAGCGCTTGCCCCGGCAGTCCAGCAGGGAGGATATGAACTCGTTGTCGCGGCGGGCGATGATCTCGCCGTAGAAGCCTCGGGAGCCCGGTTCCTCGATGCGGGCGAAGGCGGTGGCCCCGAAGCGCTGGTTGATCTTCACGTAGGCGAAGGGGTTGAGAAAGGAGATGTCGATGGCCCCTTCGCCGACCATGGAGATGTGGTCGTCGAAGGTGTCCGGAAAGACCTGGCGCAGCCGCAGGCCGGTGGCCTCGGCCAGATAGTCCACAAGCGGGCCGTGGCGGCGGTAGGAAACGGTGTGGGAGTACTGCGGCAGGTAGGCGTAGGTCAGGCCGCCCGGGGGCTGCTCCAGGTTGACCTCCACGCGCTTGGAGAGGTCGACCTGGACCACCTCCTCGTCGTCGCCGCAGCCGGCCAGCGCCAGGGCGAGGACGAGAGCGGCCAGCCCGGCCAGCAGGGGGGCCAGCAGGAGGAAGGTGCGGGTCAGGTCCCGCCAGACGCGTCGAGGTTCGTCCGCCGGCGGCATGGGGTCATGGTTACACCTTCCAAGGCCCATTGCCTAGCGGGGGGCGGCGCTTGCGAAAAAAGGGACGAACGTGCTCAGTTCCCGGGCGGAGGGCCCTTGCGCACGGCCCGGATCCGCTCGAAGGTGTCCAGGTACTCGCCCCGGTGCTTGGCGTCCGCCAGGTTGACCGCTTCGCGGGCCAGCCGCTCCGCCTCCTCCAGGTCCTCGCGCCGCTGTAAAAGCAGCCAGGCCAGGTTGTTGCGCGGCTCGGGGTCGTCCGGCATGGTCTCCACCGCTTCGCGGTAGCTTGCCTCGGCCTCGCCGTACCGCTGCATGGAGTAGTATGTGTTGCCCATGAAGAGGTGGGCCTGCTCCATTTCCGGCAGGGCGGCCTCGTACTCCCGCAGGGCCAGCTTGTATTCGCCGTTCTTCTCGTAGGACAGCCCCAGCTTGAGATGCTCCTGCGGCGTGAGGGCGTCGCGGTGCCGGTGCAGGGAGGGCAGGGCGCAGCCGGAGAGCAGCAGCAGGGCCAGGCAGGCGGCAACCGGCCCGGCCCAGCGCCGCGCAGGGCTAGTTGACCCGGAATTCGTCGTCATAAATGTACCAGATGACGAAGCCCAGGATGGCGATGATGACAATGGCGATGATCACGCCGCCCGCGCCAGCTCCGGCGTCAAGCGCTTCAAGCTGCGAGGCGAGGGTGTGCAGTTCCCGGTCGGACAAAGCCGCCAGCCGCTGCTCGACCTCCCCGGGGGAGTAGCCCAGGTCGGCCAGCCGTTCGCGGACGACCTTGTTCTCCAGGGTTTGTTGCACGGTGGCCAGGTCGTCGGCGCGTACATCCGCGGACAGGGAGCGGTGGCTGGGCACGAAGCCCGCCTGAACGCGGGGAACGAAGGACACCAGGCACATGAGCACGGCCATGCAGGAGGCCAGGCCCTTGAAAAGGGGGTGGGAAACGACGGCGTTCATGGGGATACCTCGCTGTGGGGAGGGTTGGGGGTGACACGCAGGGTCCAACGGGCGGCGTTGTCCCAGCGGGCGTGGAAGTCGGACCAGGGCAGGCGCTTGTGTTCGGTTCGGCCGGAGTTCACCACCACCGCCTCCGGAGTGTAGCCCACCACCACCATGTAGTGGTTGATGGCAACCCCGCCGAATCCGTAATCCACCATGACCAGCAGGGGACGGCCCGCGTCCACGGCCCGCACCAGGTCGTCCGGCTCCCCGGCGAACCACTCGGTGGCGAAGCCGCGCGTGCGGGGGTACAAAGCCAGGTCCAGGCTGACCGTGCCCTGGATGTCCTCGCGGAAAATCTCCCGCCGAATCTCGTCTGGCTTCACAGGGTCGCCATGGTGGTTGAGGATGCCCGCCAGCGAAGCCGGGCCGCACTGGTTGGGATCCTGCGGGTGGAACGGCACGCTGGAGAGCACGCGGCTGCCGTCCGGCGGACGGAAGTCCCCGGGGAGGGAGCGCGAAGCGCAGCCGACGAGCAGGCCAAAGGCCGCCAGGGCCAGGACCGGAAGAAGAGCCGCCTTGGCCCGCGACCTATTTGTCCTCAACCGCGACCTGCTTGTCCGTGACCTTGAGGACGACGATGACCACCAGCACGATGATCAGGACCACGATGATGGCCCCCAGGATGCCGCCGGAGTCCACCGCGTCGATCTGGGAGGCCAGGGAGTGCAGTTCCTGGTCCGAGAGCATGGACAGCCGCTGCTCGATCTCTTCGGGCGAGTAGCCCAGGTCGGCCAGCCGCTCCCGCACCATCTTGTTTTCCAGGGACTTCTGCACGGTGGCCAGGTCGTCGGTCCGCACCTCGGCGGAAAGGGACCTGTCGCTGGGCACGAAGCCCGCCTCCACGCGCGGGACGAAGGAAACCAGACACATGACCACAGCCATGCCCGCGGCCAGGGACCTGAACCAGCCCGTCTCGAGAAATTCTCGCATAGCGCTCTCCTCTTCTTCCCCCCCGTTTACGGTGAAGAAAAGGGTGTGATGACCTATATAACACGGGAAACGCGCCGCGAGTCAAGTCGCTGACAAGACGGCCAAACCCCCGCCCGGCGGGGGATGAAAAATTTTTTTGCTCCCCGCCATTGACAAAAAACACCCCCCGCCTTACTTCACCGACCGTCGAGAATTGGCACTTTCCCTCGGCGAGTGCTAACAGCAATCGCGCAATATTAACCATTTGATTCGGAGGTTGCAGATGAATCTGAAACCGCTTCACGACCGGGTTCTGGTCAAGCGCCTTGAGGAAGAGGAAAAGACCGCCGGGGGCATCATCATCCCCGATTCCGCCAAGGAAAAGCCCATTCGCGGCGAGATCAAGGCCGCCGGCCCGGGCAAGACCGGCGACGACGGCAAGCCCCAGCCCATGAGCGTCAAGACCGGCGATAAGGTGCTCTTCAACAAGTATGCCGGCACCGAGATCAAGGTCGACGGCGAAGAGTACCTCGTCATGCGCGAGGACGACATCCTGGCCATCATCGAATAGCACCCGCATTTTTTTCAGAAGCTAAGCCTGTATTCGGAGGAAGCACATGCCTGCCAAAGACATTCTTTTCGCCACCCGCGGCCGCGAGAAACTGCAGCGCGGCGTAGACAAACTGGCCAATGCCGTGAAGGTGACCCTTGGCCCCCGCGGCCGCAACGTGGTCATCGAGAAATCCTTCGGCTCCCCCACGATCACCAAGGACGGCGTGACCGTGGCCAAGGAGATCGAGCTGGAGGACAAGTTCGAGAACATGGGCGCCCAGATGGTCAAGGAAGTCGCCTCCAAGACTTCCGACATCGCCGGTGACGGCACCACCACCGCCACCATCCTGGCCCAGTCCGTCTTCAACGAAGGCGTCAAGCTGGTGACCGCCGGCCGCAACCCCATGGCCATCAAGCGCGGCATCGACAAGGCCGTGGAGTCCGTGGTGGCCGAGCTGGAAAAGCTGACCAAGCCCACCCGCGACCAGAAAGAGATCGCCCAGATCGGCACCATCTCCGCCAACAACGACACCACCATCGGCAACATCATCGCCGACGCCATGTCCAAGGTTGGCAAGGAAGGCGTCATCACCGTCGAGGAGGCCAAGGGCCTGGAAACCACCCTGGACGTGGTCGAGGGCATGCAGTTCGACCGCGGCTACCTCTCCCCCTACTTCGTGACCAACACGGAGAAGATGGTCTGCGAGATGGAGGATCCCATGATCCTCATCAACGAAAAGAAGATCTCCAACATGAAGGACCTCCTGCCCGTGCTGGAGCAGGTGGCCAAGATGTCCAAGCCCCTGGTCATCATCGCCGAGGAGATCGAGGGCGAAGCCCTGGCCACCCTGGTGGTCAACAAGCTGCGCGGCACCCTGCAGGCCGTGGCCGTCAAGGCCCCCGGCTTCGGCGAGCGCCGCAAGGCCATGCTCCAGGACATCGCCTCCCTTACCGGCGGCACCGTGGTGTCCGAGGACGTGGGCGTGAAGCTTGAAAACGTCACCGTCAACGACCTGGGCTCCGCCAAGCGCGTGGTCATCGACAAGGAAAACACCACCGTCGTTGACGGCGCCGGCAATGCCGAGGACATCAAGGCCCGCGTGGCCCAGATCCGCCGCGAGATCGAGGAGACCACCTCCGATTACGATCGCGAGAAGCTCCAGGAGCGCCTGGCCAAGCTCGTGGGCGGCGTGGCCGTCATCAACGTCGGCGCCGCCACCGAGACCGAGATGAAGGAAAAGAAGGCCCGCGTGGAAGACGCCCTCAACGCCACCCGCGCGGCCGTCGAGGAAGGCGTCGTGCCCGGCGGCGGCGTCGCCCTGGTGCGCTGCTGCCACGTGCTCGATAAGCTCAAGGGCGCCGACGACGACGAAATGTCCGGCATCGAGCTCATCAAGCGCGCCATCGTCGAGCCCCTGCGCCAGATCGCCTACAACGCCGGCGAGGAAGGCTCCATCGTGGTGGAAAGGGTCAAGGAACAGAAAGACGCCAACGGCTTCAACGCCGCCACCGGCGAGTACGAAGACCTCATCAAGGCCGGCGTCATCGACCCCAAGAAGGTGACCCGCATCGCCCTGCAGAACGCCGCCTCCGTGGCCGGCCTGCTGCTGACCACCGAGTGCGCCATCGCCGAATCCCCGCAGGACAACGAGTCCGGCGGCGGCGGCATGCCCGGCGGCATGGGCGGCATGGGCGGCATGGGCGGCATGGGCGGCATGTACTAGCCACCCACGGCCCAGCCGACACATACCGATCGCCACACAGCCGGGCGGGGGAAACCCCGCCCGGCTTTTTTTTGTGGAAAGTGAGGGGATGGGAAGAAGGAAGATTTCGCCCTGCGGGCGACCAGGGCCTGCGCGGCCCTGGACCCGCGGCAAACTACCTTTGCATGTGTTTTCGCGGGTTGGCGCGCGGCAGGGGAAAGGACAAGGGGTACTCCGGCGAATCCGTGATTGCTGAATTATTTCAGACAATAAAACCCTGCACTGGCCCTTTGACTGGCGATGCGTTGGACGCGAAATTAGGAGGATGGCCCCCGCCAGCCATTTCCCCGTACTCCGCTCCCGAGCGAAGCGAGCGACAAAAAATTAGGAAAAGGAGGGTGTGGGTGTGGGAGAGGGAGGAAAGACCCCTTTTTAAAGGGTTTTTCCTCCCTCTCCCACTGCCCGGAACTTCCACCCCAACCGACCACCCTCCATTCCCTTGCTCCCAAACCAATAAAGGCCCGCGCCTCGTTACGAGGCGCGGGCCTTTGTTCCACGTAGCCGGAGAGGAAGGTTAAGCCAGGCAGGCTTCGAGGTCTTCCTCGGGTGTGGAGATGGGCTTGATGTCGTAGTTCTGGACGAGGTGGTCCAGGACATTGGGCGTGAGGAAGGCGGGCAGGGAGGGTCCCAGCCGGATGTCCTTGATGCCCAGGTGCAGCAGGGTGAGCAGGATGGCCACGGCCTTTTGCTCGTACCAGGAGAGGATCATGGACAGGGGGAGGTCGTTGACCTCGGTGTCCAGTGCCTGGGAGAGGGCCAAGGCCACCTGGATGGCGGAGTAGGCGTCGTTGCACTGGCCCATGTCGATGAGCCGGGGCAGCCCGCCGATGTCGCCGAGGTCCTTGTCGAAGAAGCGGAACTTGCCGCAGGCCAGGGTGAGGATGACGGTGTCCTTGGGGGCCTTTTCCACGAATTCGGTGTAGTAGTTGCGGCCCGGTTTGGCGCCGTCGCAGCCGCCCACCAGGAAGAAGTGGCGGATGTTTCCGGCCTTGACAGCTTCGATGATCTTGTCGGCCACGCCCATGACGGCGTTGTGGCCGAAGCCCACGGTGACCTCGCCCTTGTCCACATCGTCGGTGAAGCCTTCGAGTTGCTGGGCCATCTCCACCACAGGGGAGAAGTCCTTGTCGCCTTCCCCGCCGGGGCCTTCCGGGATGTGCTTGATGTCCGGCCAGCCCACCAAGCCGGTGGTGAAGAGGCGGTCGGCGTACTCTTCGGGCGGGCGCTGCAGGCAGTTGGTGGTCATGACGATGGGGCCGGGGAAGTCGCGGAACTCCCGCTGCTGGTTTTGCCAGGCGGTGCCGAAGTGGCCGTAGAAGTGGGGGTGTTTCTTCAGTTCGGGGTAGCCGTGTGTGGGGATCATTTCGCCGTGTGTGTAGACGTCGATGCCCAGGTCCTTGGTTTGCTCCAGGATGAGATCCAGGTCCCGCAGGTCGTGGCCGGAGACGAGGATGCACTTGTTCTTGCGGTGTCCCAGGGGGACCTGGGTGGGAACGGGGTGGCCGTATGTGGAGGTGTTGGCCGCGTCCAATAGCTCCATGGCGCGCAGGTTGTACTTGCCCACCTCCAGGGCCAGGTTCACCCAGTCCTCCAGGGTGCGCTCTTTGCCATCGTACCCGGCGGCCAGGGCGCGGTAGACGAATTCGTACAGATCGGCGTCCTTGTGGCCCAGGATCTGGGCGTGGTCGGCGTAGGCGCAGACGCCCTTGAGGCCGAAGAGGACGGTATGCATCAGGGAGCGGACATCGTCGTCATCGGTGGGGTAGTTGGTCAGCCCCTTGTCCTGGGCCTGGGCCACCAAGCCGTCGTGGTCGGTCGCCGGCATGAAGGTGGCCGGCCCCTCGGGCAGGTTCAACTCGTTGCCCGTGTTCTCGATCTGGGCCTTGAGCTCGTCGCGGAAACGGCAGATCTCGTTGATCTGCTCCATGAAATAGTCTGGGTCGAAGTTGACATTGGTCAGGGTGGCGAAGAGGTTCTTGACCACCCACTCGTCCGCTTCCTTGATGGTGTTGCCGGTCTCGCGGCCGCGCAGAGCCACCAAGGCCAGGCCGCGCATGCAGTAGGCGGTCAGGTCCTGCAGGTCGGAGACATCCGGCTGCTTGCCGCACACTCCCACTTTGGTGCATCCCTCGCCTTTGGCCGCTTGCTCGCACTGGTAGCAGAACATGGAAAGTCTCCTTTCTGGGTATGGATTGTGCGCCTATCAATGCCATCCTATCCAATACACGTGTGGGGTGAATGATTAAACGGCGCGGCGGGCAAATCCCCGAGAGATAACCAGTGTCTCCCCGTAGGGGCTGGAGGATCGAGCCCGTGCCGGGGATTTAGGCGGATCAGACTAGGCTGAGCAGATGCTGGATGAGCAGGTGGGGGTCCAGCAGGGGGACGGATTCTTCCGAGACCAGGGTGGTGTCGATGACCTCCACTCCGAAGCGGCGTATCCTGTCCAGTTCCAGGGGGCCGCCGTAGTCGGCGTTTTTGGAGTCCACCAGAATGAAGTTCAGCAGGGAATCGCGGGAGGCTTTGGCGGAGCAGCCCCGCTCCAGGTAGCCGAACAGGGTCTTCACCGCTCCGGCCACGCTCAGGCCCTTCATCTCCGGATCGCCCGCCACGTTGGGCACGTAGACCTTGGGGCACTCTGTGGTGCGGATGGCGTCCCCCACCCCGCGCGGAAGCAGGTTGGCCACCAGGGAGGTGTAGAAGGAGCCGATGGGGTAGACGATGATTTCCGCCGAATTGATGAGCCGGCGCATCTTGTCGCGGATGGGCAGGTCGGCGGGCTGGGGGTTGTCCGGGTCCAGCGTGGCCCACAGACGGACCACGGGGGATGAGATGGGTGGGACTTCCTTGCCGGTGAGCCGGTGTTGGCCGACCACCACCGAGCCGTCCTCGAGTTCGGCCGCCAGGTGGGCGTTGCGGTTGACCACCGGACGCACCGTGCCCCGGGCTTCAACCAGCTTGGTGAAGAGGTAGATCACGGGGTCGATGTGGCGGCGCTGGTTGAAGTAGCCGCCGGTGAGGATGAGGTTGCCGATGGAGGCGCCGCGCAGGTCGAAGTCCTCTGGCATGCGCTCGCGGAAGAAGCCGAGGTGCGAACGGATGATCTTGCGCATGGGGTCGGGCACGGCCGCCACCATGGGGTCCTTGCCGCGCACCAGCTGGTCCAGCCTGGCGCGCAGGTCGCCGTTGGCCTCGCCAGTGGGCAGGCGGGTGGCGAAGAGATCGAAGATTTCCGGGTTGCCCTTGAGGGTGCGGTCGGCCAGGGCCATGAGGCGGTTGCGGATGTCGCCCACGGCCAGCATGCCGAAGGCTTGCCGGATGGTGGCGGAGCTTCCCCCGGAGTCGAAGGGGGTCATGACGTGGATGGAGTTGTGGGTGGAGGAAATGATTTCCCGCGACAGGTCGCGCAGGGCGGTGCCGCCTGTGAAGAACAGGGCGCGCGGCCCAAGGTCCGGTACGCGGCGGTAGCGGGCCAGCTTGACCGGATCGGGGGTGGTGACGCTGCGGGTGACGCGGAGGTGTTGCGGCATGGGGGCTCCTGGCGGGTGGTTGGGAGAGGCCATTGTGCCACGGAGTCCGTGGCGGTTTAAAGACTAGGCCGCCCGTTCGCCCGCCTTGCGCGCCTCGGAGGCTGTCCGCTTGTCGATGTAGTCCAGCAGAAGGCAGGTTTCGGCCATGTCCTGGCCCAACTGCCCCACCAGCTTGCTGGCCTTCTCGTGCTGCTCCAGCTTGATGTGCCCCTGGCGCAGCAGCCAGTCCGCCATGGCCTGATCGCGGATTTGCTTGGCGTGGCGCTTCTTTTCCGGTGCCGCCCCGGGGTCTTCCGGCGGAGGTTCCGCGGTTGCCTCCTCCAGCTCCCACCTGGCCCGCGCAACCTCGGCCCGCGCCTGGTCAAGCTCGGCCTGCAGCTCCGCCTGCCGTTCGCGCGCTTGGCGGTATTCCTCGCGCAGTTCATCCTCCTGGCGGCCTATGTCGTCCATGGCCTTCTCCCGCCAGGAGGTGATGCGGCGCACACCAACCAGGCTGCCAGCGCCCAGAATCACCAGCACCGCGACGGTCAGCCAGATCATTGTCCGTTCTCACCGGAGGTGTCGCCGCCGAGCCGCCCACGCAGGGCGTCCGCTTCGGCCCTGGCCTCGGCCAGCCGCCGCTCCAGGTCCTTGTTGGTTTTGCGCACGGCCTTCGTCTTGTGGCGCAGGTCCGCTTCCAGGCGCGCCAAGGCAGCCTTTTTGGTCTCAACAACCTGCCGCGCGCCTTCGAAATGGGCCACAAGGCCTAGTACGGCCCCAACCAGGGCCAGGATACAGATCATCATCAGGAAGCCGTCCATGGAATGCCTCTCACGCTTCGTGAAGGGGCGCGGCGTCCAAGTTCGGGGCAGACGGGGCGGAACGCCGCGCGGGACGGTTTTTAGCACAAGACGGGACGGAGGGCCACGCCGGAGGGAGGGGAAACAGGGGGTCAGGAGTAGGCGGCCCTGGCGGCCTCCTTGGCCGCTTCCTTGCTGATGTATCCCAGGATGAGGCAGGTTTCCAAAAGGTCCTGGCCGGTTTTGCCCACCAGTTTGGAGGCCTTCTCCAGCTGTTCGATGCTCAGGTGGCCTTGGCGCAGCAGCCAGGAGCCGGCCCGCTCGTCGATTTCACCGGCTGTGCGGGCCGGGCGCGCAGGCCGGGGCTGGTCGTCATCGGATTCAAGTCCGGAGAGCCGGTACAGCACTAGGCTCAGATTCTGCTCGGCGATGCGGAGTTGCCGTTCCAGCTCCCTGCGCTCGCCCATGGCCTCCTCCAGCCTGCTGGTGAGCCGCGCCTCCCGCGCCTTGATCTCGCGTGTCCTGGCATCGCTCCAGAGGTGCAGGCGCTGGCAGGCCAAAAGCCCGAAGATGAGCAGGGCCGAGAGCAGAGCCACCACCAGCAGGATGGTCACGCCGGGGCCTCGTTCTCCGCGCTTCGGCTCTCTTCTGCGCTGACGCGCAGTTCGGCGTCGATGGCCCGCGCGTGGACTTCCTTGATCTTGGCGCGCAGTTCCTCGTTGCACCTGGCCAGGCCGTCAAGCTTGGCCTTGACCAGAGCTTCCTTGCGTCGCAGGCAGGTGCGGCGCATCTCCACATGCTTGCGGACGCGGTCCAGCACGCCGAGCAGGACCAGCAGTTCGGTGACCCCCGCCAAGAGGACGAGCATCAGCCATAATCCGTCCATGCGTTCCTCCGTATCGGTTTGCCAAATGAAGGCGATACCAGACCGGGAGCGTGTGGCAATGGGGTGAAACCCCCAAATTAATGGGTTTCGCCACCCTTTCGGGGCTGGAACGAACACAGCCGCCAGGCCTGCAGGCCGGGCGGCTGTGTCGGAAGCGTTCCGGGAGCGTGTGGGGAGGACGATTCCCGCGCGGGAATCGTCCATCCGCAAGGAACTAGCTCTGGATTTTCTCCAGATCGGGATGGGTCTCCAGGACTTTCACCAGTTGGCTGGTGCGAAGCTTGAGCCTGTCCATGAGCAGCTGGTTGAGGTTGGCCATGAACCGATAGCCCGCGTCCTGGTGCTCGGACAGCAGGGCCAGCAGGTCGGTTCCCTTGACTTCGGCGACCTGGCACTCGTCGCTGCAGATCACGTTCGTCTGGTACCGGCCGCCCTCGACCAGGGAGGACCAGCCGTAGCAGTAGCCGGTGCGGACGTCGCCGAGGGTGACTTTGAATTCATCGTCGACCGCGTCCTCCAGCTTGGCCTTGCCCCGGATGTGGAAGAAGAAGGTGTCCGCGGGCTCGCCCTGGGCCATGACGAGGTCGCCCTCTTTGTAGCTCGTGACCGTGGCCATCCCGTTCAGGGCGTCCACGACGTTCTGGGGCAGACCTTCCAGCAGGCGGAAGCGCTTGGGGTCAAGTACAGCATTCATGATGAAACTCCTCTGCTTGGCTTACAGCGCCAATGCAAGCAAAAGCGCGAGTCCAAGGAAGATTGCGATGAGGGTGGGGCCAACCCCGACGAACCCGGTCTGAACAGCCTTGTGCAACTGGTTCCTGGCGGATTCGGCCTCCCGGGGGGCCAGGAGGGCGTAGTAGGGGGTGGCGGCCGCCTGGACGATCCTCTGGGGCAGGTTGGTGCACGTCCGCGCCAGCCATCCTGTGACGGCCGACGTGGCCCGCGCGCAGACGGCGTTGATGCCGTTGAACGTCTTGTCGGCCAGGGCGTAGGCCAGCCTGCCGCCCTTGCGGTAGAACCAGTCCACCTCCAGGGCGATGGTGTCGGTGCGCTTGAGAAGCGGCAGGAAGAGGAAGAAGACCAGGGCCGAGAACAGCAGCAGCTGCATCTGCCCAACCACCTTGCCGGCCTTGTACACCGTGTACCCTGGTTCCAGGTCGTAGGGGAGGATGGCGTACAGGGGATCGGGGTGCACGCCCAGGTAGATGCAGAAGAAGGCCAAAAGCCCCATGGCCAGGACCATGTAGCGCGGCGCCTCGGGCGGCCGCAGGCCCCTGTCCACGTTGAAGAATACGAAGTAGGGGAACTTGATTCCCGCGTGCAGGAAGACGCCGGCCGAGGCGATCTCCAGCGCCAGCCAGGGCCAGGCCATGTGTTGGTTCACCGCCGCCTGCAGGATGAGGGTCTTGCTGGTGAAGCCGCTGGTGCCCGGGACGCCGGAGATGGCCAGCGCGCCGATGGTGCCCAGCACCATGGTCCAGGGCATGTACTTCCACAGCCCGCCCAGCTCGGTGCACTTGCTGCGGCTGGTCATGTACAGCACGGCGCCCGCGCTCATCCACAGCAGGCCCTTGTAGATGATGTGGGTGAAGGCGTGGGCCGCGGCGCCGTTGATGGCCAGGGCGGTGCCGATGCCCGCGCCTGTGACCATGAAGCCCACCTGGTTGGTGATGGAATACGCCAGGATGCGGCGCATGTCGTTTTCCAGCAGGGCGTAGATGATGCCGTAAATGACCATGAAGCAGCCGACGTAGATGAGCACTTCCCATCCGGCGAACACGGACAGCAGGACATAGACGGCCGTCTTGGTGGTGTAGGCGGAGAGGATCACGCCGCCGGTGATGGTGGACTCGGGATAGGCGTCGGACAGCCAGCTGGAGAAGGGGAAGGCGGAGGCGTTGATGAGCACGCCCACCAGGATCAGCCAGGAGGCCAGGGTCTGTGCCTGGAAGGGGGCGAAGTCGATGGAGCCTGTCTGGTAATAATGCACGGCGATGCCCGCCAGGAGCAAAAGCCCCCCGAAGAGGTGCACCAGGACGTAGCGCAACCCCGCGCCGTAGGAGGCGGAGGTCCCCCGGGCCAGGATGAGCACGGTGGAGCTGACGGCCATGATTTCCCAGAAGACGTACAGGGAGACCAGATCGCCCGCGAAGACCGCCCCCAGGGCCGAGCCGATGTAGAAGAGGGCGGCCACGTGCTGGCGGAGGTCACGCAGCTTGTAGGCGAACAGGAAGGCCGCGAAGGCGCTGATGGTGAAAACGTAGCCGAAGACCTTACTGAGCTTGTCCACTTCCAGCGGCGTCAGCTGCAGTCCCAGAAAGTTCAGGTGCAGCTCCGTGCCGGGGGCGAGGGTGTGCACGAACCCGAAGGCCAGGACGGCCACGGCGAGCATCACCGCGTTGCGGGCGCGTTCGGCCACCAGCGGCAGGATGAGGCCGCAGGCCAGCATGGGAAGCGCCGGCGCGAGGCTAGCGCTCATAGTAGTCCTCCCCCTTTTTGACGAACAGGCCAAGGCCCTTGGCCACGATGATCAGCACGGCGCAGGAGGCGAAGCCCAGAATGGCGTGGAAGCCGAAGATTTCCTCGAAGGGGAAATGCGCCTTGGGCGGGGCGAGCAGGGCCGCGAGCAGGCTGACGGCGCAAGCGCCGTACAGCAGCCACCACATGAGCTTGCGCGCGGCGGGACTGAACAGGTCCTGGTTCTTTTTCTTTTGCATCTGTTCTTATCCTAGAGTCCGGCCACCATTCTGGCCAAATCGACCAGCGGGGTGGGATGCAGGAAGACGGCGATGGACAGGGCCGCGGTGATGAGCGGCGGCACCAGACACCAGCTGGGAGCCTCTTGCACCGGCTTCCCGAAGTTGGCCTCGTTCTCGGGCACGAACCACGCCCTGTAGACGATGGGCAGGAAGTACATGGCGTTGAGCAGCGAGCTGAGCAGCAACACGCCAAGAAGCACCCAGTGCTCGCCCTGGAGGGTGCCCAGCAGCAGATGCCACTTGCTGAGGAAGCCGCCCGTGGGCGGGACGCCGATGATGGACAGGGAGCCTATGAAGAAGGCCAGCATGGTCCACGGCATGCGCCGCCCGATACCGCCCATGCGGCTGATGTACTTCTCCCCGGTGGCCACGTAGATGGCCCCCGCGCAGAAGAAGAGGGTGATTTTGCCGAAGGCGTGCATGGCGATGTGCAGCACCCCGCCGGTGACGCCCATGGGCGTGAGCATGCCCACACCCATGGCGATGTAGGCCAGTTGGCCGATGGTGGAGAAGGCCAGCCTGCGTTTCAGGCCGTCCTGGCTGAGGGCGATCAGCGAGGCCACGAGCATGGTCACGGCGGCCAGGGCGGTGATGATGCCCCCCAGGCCCAGCGTGGCCAGCAGGTCCACGCCGAAGACCTCTGTGACCACCCTGACGATGCAGAAGGCGCCCGCCTTGACCACGGCCACGGCGTGCAGTAGCGCGCTGACCGGGGTGGGAGCGACCATGGCCGCGGGCAGCCAGCCGTGCACCGGCATCAGCGCCGCCTTGGCGAAGCCGAAGAGGAACATCACCAGCAGCACGGCCCCCACGCCGGAGCTCACGTGGCCGGCCAGCATGGAGCCCTCGCCGAAGCCCAGGCTCCCGGAGAGGACGTGGGTGGCGATGACCGCGGGCAGGGCCAGGCCGATGGAGGTGCCGACGATGTAGGTCAGGTACTTGCGCCCGGACTTCTTGGCCTCTTCGTCCTGGCCGTGGGTGACCAGGGGGTAGGTGGAGAAGGAGAGCAGCTCGTAGAAGAGGTACATGGTCAGCAGGTTGGCCGAGAAGGCCACGCCGATGGCCGCGAAGATGGACAACGCGAAGAAGGTGTAGAAGCGTGTCTGCGACTTCTTGTTCAGGCTTCGCGTATAGCCGATGGCGTAGGCCGTGGTGACGATCCACAGCGAGGAGGCCACCAGGGCGAAGAGCATCCCGGCGGCGTCCACCCGCAGGGCCAGGGGGGCGCCTGGAATGACCGGGGCCAGGAGCACCGTGGGGGTGGCGCCGTCGAGCACCTGGGGGAGAAGGGAGAGCACCAGGCCGAACAGCAGGGCGGCCGCGGTGAAGCTCCAGGCCTCGCGGATGTTCGGCCCCCTGGCGGAGAGAATGCCGGGGACGGCCACCAGGGGGGCGAGCAGGGCCAGCAGTGGGAGTATGGATGTAGTGGTCTGCATGGCTGGCTGTCCTATGCCCCGAACGCCAGGGTTGGGGTGATGAGGTAGTCAACGATTTCGCCGGTGAGAAGCCCCAGCAGCGGCAGGGCTATGGCGGCCAGCCCCAGGGGGGCGAATCTGGTCCATTTGACGTCGTCGTAGCCGGATTCCGGCGGCTTCCGGAAAAAGGCCCGCTCAAAGACGCGGAAGAAGAGCACCACGTTGACCAGGCTGGACAGCAGCAGGGCCGCGGCGAACTGGAACTGGCCCGCCTCGAACGCGCCCGAAACCAGGTACCATTTGCTGTAGAACCCGCACAGCGGCGGCACGCCGATCATGGAGAGAGCGCCAAGGACGAAGGCGGCCATGGTCACGGGCATGCTGGAGAACAGCCCGTCCAGCTGCTCAGGCCCCTGTCCGCCGCGGCGGCGGACGATATTGCCAAGGGCCAGGAAGAGGGTGAGGGTCATGGCGGCGTCCGCCAGGACGTGGAGCATTGTCCCGGTCAGAGCCGTGTCGTTGCCCACGAAGCTCCCGCCGACCATGTAGCCCACCTCCGCCACCAGGATGTAGCAGAGCATGCGGCGCAGGTCGGTCTGGGCCAGGGCGAAGGCCGCGCCGGCAACGATGGCCGCCGTGGCGCCCCAGACCGCGAGCTGCGAGAGGGCGGGGATGGCCTCGGCTGTGTTCTCGGGAAAGACGGTCAGGATGAACCGCACCAGGACGTAGGCCATGACCTTGGTTGTCAGCGGCGCCAGCAGGCTGGCGGAGGGCAGGCTGGTGCGCCCGTATGCCCCGGGCAGCCAGCCGTGGAAGGGGAAGAGGGCCATCTTGATCCAGACGCCGAAGACCAGGATGACGAAGCCGGTGAAGAGGATCCCCGAAGTGGGGTTCTTGGCGACGATGTCGGCCACGTCCAGCATGTTGAGCGAGCCGGTGGCGATGTAGAGATAGGCCACGCCCAGCAGGTAGAGGGAGGCCCCCACCGAGCCGATGAGCAGGTAGTTGAGGCTGGCCCGGGCCGAGCGCGCGCCGCCGAAGGACAGCAGGGCGTAGCCGCTGAGGGCGGCCACCTCGATGAAGACGTAGAGGTTGAAGATGTCGCCGGTGGCCACGATGCCCATGTGGCCCGCGACGGCCAGCAGGTACAGCCCCAGCATGGCGGGGGCCTTTTCCTGGCCCTTGCGCAGGAAGTCGCCCCGGAAGGACCACAGGGTCAGCAGGGAGGCGAAGGCCACCAGGCAGAGCATCACCGCGGAGAAGCCGTCGATGGTGAGGTTGATTCCCAGTGGGGTGGGCCACCCGCCCAGCTGGTAGGTGAGCATGCCTTCTTCCATGACCCGGACGAGCACAGCCACGGACATCCCGGCGGACGCGACAAGGGAGAGGAGGGCCACGGTCATGCCCATCCTGTTTCTGCCCCACGTGCCGAGGACAATCAGGATCGAGCCCAGAAGGGGCAGGAGAATCGTAAGGATCGCCGCCTGCATGATCAGCTCCGCTCCTTATCGAGAATAGTGTCCTCTTCCAGGCTCTTGTACTGCTTGTAGATGACCTGAACCAGGCACAGGGCCACGCCCAGGGTGGCCACCGAGACCACGATGGCCGTGAGCATGAGCACGTGGGGAAGCGGGTTCACGTAGCTCTCCGGGGAGATCGTCTCGGCGTACTTGGCCACGATGGGGATGCTCGCCCCCTCCTTGGCGCCGATGGAGACGTACAGGAGCATGATCGAGGTTTGGAAAATGCCCATGCCGATGAGCTTTTTCATCAGGTTGCGCTTGGCGGCCATGGCGTACAGCCCGATCATCATGATCGCGATGTAGGCCACGTAGTTGAAATGGGAGACCAGCGGCTCGAGGAATGTGTTCACAGCCCCTCCATGACCGTGCCCTGGGACGAGAGCAGTTTGAAGATCAGCAACAGCGCGGTGGTCACGGTCAGCCCCACGCCGGTTTCCACCAGCAGGATGCCGAGGGAGTGGCCGGAGGCCAGCTGCATGTTCAGGAAGCCGGCCAGGCCGCCGTAGTCCAGGAAGTTAGCCCCCCAGGCCATGCAGACCAGGCCGACGCCGGCGAAGACGAGCACGCCCACCGCGGCTATGAGGTGCGTGAGCCGCTCGCTGACGTGGTCGACCAGGGTGCGGAGATCGTGGGAGACGGCCAGCAGGATGTAGGAGGCGGCGAAGATGACGCCGCCCTGGAATCCTCCGCCGGGGCTGTAGTGCCCGTGGGCCAGCACGTAGAGCCCGAAGAGCTGGATGGGCGGGATGAAGAGGCGTCCCACCGTCTCCACGACGATGTCCTGCGGGGACCAGCCCGAGTCCACGCGCTCGAAATCGGGGGTCCGGGTCTCGGGCTTGCACCTGTGGTTGACCTGCACCACCAGCCCGGTGGCCTTGTGGCGGTAGTGGTACTTGGCGATCCTGCATTCCTGCTGGGGCAGGCGGAGGATGAAGAAGCAGGCCAGGCCGGCGATGAAGACCACGAAGGTCTCCAGCATGGTGTCGAAGCCCCGGTAGTCTCCGAGGATGGCCGTGACGATGTTGGGCGTGTGCGTCTCGTGCAGGCCGTGTTCCAGGAACTCGGCCGAGACGTGCATGCTCGCCGGAGACTCGGGGTCGCCCCACTTGGGGAAGTCCAGCGTTGAGAAGGCGAGCAGCAGGCCGCAGAGAATGACAGAGGCAAGGGCTGCTTTCTTCAATCCTTTGTCCTCCGGGTTGTCCTGAAGATGGCCGCCAGCACCAGAACCGTGCTGATGCCGGCCCCGATGGCGGCCTCGGTGAAGGCGACGTCGACCGCGCCCATGGCCAGCCACTGGATGCACATCATGAAGCTGTAGATGCCGAAGAGAATCGCCGCTCCGAGGAGGTCGCGCACGTTGATGGCGGCCACGGCGCAGGCGATCATGACAATGAGGGTGGCGAGCTTGATCTCCCAGATCACGGGGCTACCTCCTCTCCTCGCCGCGCAGCCAGGGGGCCTGGCCGGACCGCATTCCAGCGTCCACCATGTCGTGGGTGGCCGTGGGGCTGGCGATGAAGACGAAGACGACGATGAGGAATATCTTCCCGGCCACCAGCAGCCCGGCGGCCTCCTCGGTCAGCAGCATGACCGCGATGAGTCCCAGGAGCAGGCACAGGGAGCCGAGCGTGTCCAGCTTGCCCGCCATGTGCAGGCGCGAGTACACGTCCGGAAGGCGCAGCAGGCCGATGGTCCCCCCGAAATAGAAGACGAGGCCGGCGAAGATCAGCGCGCAGGCAACGTAAAGCATGTCATTCCTTCCCTGTCGTTTCGTTCATCGGCCTGAGCCCGCGCTTGTGCAGGTAGCGGGAGGCGGCCAGCACGGCGATGAAGTTCAGCATGCCGTAGGTGAGGGCGATGTCCACGAACATCTCCACGCGTCCGAAGATGAGGCCGATCATGATGATCAGGACGGTTGTCTTGGAGCCGATGGCGTTCATGCCCATGAGGCGGTCGAGGGTGGTGGGCCCTTTGACCGCCCTGTAGAGGGAGAGCAGCATGAGCGTCACCAGGAACAGGCTGGAGCCGAGGATGATCTGTTCCATCAGGCTTCTCCGTAGACGCGGGCGATTCTGTTTTCCATCTCGCCGAAGCCGCCCTCGGCGGAGCGTTTGTCGATGGCGTGGACCGTGACGTAGCCGCGCTCGTCGATGGTCACGGTGATGGTTCCCGGTGTGAGGGTGATGGAGTTGGCCAGAGTGGCCAGGGCCAGCTTGGACGTGAGGCGCGTTTTGAATTCCACGATCTGCGGATCAACCAGGTCGTTCATCCGGGGGTGGAAGACCAGGCGCAGCATGGCGAAGTTCGCCCAGATGATTTGCCACAGGAGCCAGACGAGGTAGCCGAGCATGCGCAGCATGAAGCGGGGGTCGAGGACCCGCTCCACCCCGGGGGGGACGAAATCCCTGGTGAGCCAGACCACGAAGGCGCTGGCGGCGGCCCCCAGCGAGAGGTGGAAGGGGTCGAACATGCCGGAGAGGATCGCCCAGAGGGCGAAGAGCATCACAAAGCGCGCCACAAGGAGCGTCGCGCCGGGAAGCCTTCCGCCGCCCCGCTCCGCGGGGTGGGTGCGGGCCCGGTGGACCTTGAGCCCGGAAAGTTGGTCAAGACCTGCGTTTTCTTGCGTCTGCACGTCGTTACTCCACTGCGTGTTCGGGGAAGCCCGCGAAGCGGGCCGCGGTCAGGTGAGGCACCCCCGCCCGCCAGCCGCATAAACTAGTAAATCTAAGCATTGTGTTTCATTTTGTAAAGCCTCGAAACGTGGCACCCCCGCCGCGCCGAGGCCTCTTTCGGGTGCGTTGACCGCGTCCTTTCCAACTTGCCGGGCCCCGCTCGGCTCCCTGAAAAATCCGGCCCGGAGGGGGAAGCCCCCCCGGCCGTGTCGTCGCTTCCGGTTCGGCGGTCTAGTGGCCCATGCCGACGAGGCCGCTGGCCGAGAGCGCGATGAGGAAGACAACCCACAAGCCCAGCACGGCCCACAGGGGGTGCCTGTTCTTGGGATCGGTCATGTACGAGATGGAGGACAGGACCAGTGCCGGGGCCGCGCAGACGCCGCCCAGGAACAGGCCGAACTGGGTCAGTCCGTCGCCGAAGGCCAGATGGTCCATCCAGAAGTGGCCGCCGGGGAACTCGCTGCCGCGGACGCGCCACACTTCCAGGGCGTCCTTGCCCTCCCAGATGGCGCCGAAGAGGTGGCGCGGGTCGATGACGTTGGCGTCCGGGAAGGCCAGGGCCACCACGGGCCCGACCATGCAGACGAGGGCGGAGAGCACGCAGAGCCAGTAGACGGTGTCGCCGTATATGATCTGCGCCTTGGGCATGACCGGACGATCGGCCGGTGCGCACGTTTCCTTGAATTCCTTGGTCATGTCGCTCCTCCCTTACTTGGACTTGTAGCCGGGCAGAACACCGGTCAGGATGAGGACCACGGCCGTCACGATGACGCCCAGGACCGAGAAGGTCACGGAGTTGGGCGGCTGGTTGGCGATGACGTTCATCATGTTCAGGCCCTTGGTCAGCAGGCCGTAGGCGGAGAAGAACATGATGCCGATGAGCAGGATGCGGATGAACCCGGCCTTGACCCGCATGAGGATATAGGCGCCCACCAGCCCGCCAAGCACCTGGCCCACGAGCCAGGGAGCGGCGAAGAGAGGGATGATGGCGCCGGACAGCAGGTAGGGCCACAGGGCAACGCAGTCGCCCATGCCCAGCAGCACGCCGGAGCAGGCCGCGGCCACCTTCAGGGGCACGGCCATGATGATGTTCAGGGCGGGGACGATGGCCCAGCCCGCGCCCAGCCCGAAGAAGCCGGAGAGCAGGCCCACACCGGTCACCGCCACGCCCATCAGCGCGGCGCGGGTGACCTTGTATTCGCAGACCTTGCCTTCGGAGGCCTCGTAGTAGGGCTGGGTGAGGTCCAGTTTCTCGGTGAACTTGTCCACCTTGTGCACCTCGGGGTACTCGATCTTCTTGCCGCCCACCAGGAAGTAGATGGCCAGCATGAAGATGATGAAGCCCAGGGCCAGGCGCACGGCGCCCTCGCCCTCGGGGCCCATGTGCTCGGCCACCAGAATGGCCCCCTGGGCGCCGCCGAAGGCGCCGATGCCGTAGCAGGTGGCCGCCAGGATGCAGATTTTCAGGTTGGCCAGGCCGCGGCGCATGAAGGGGCCGGTGGAGATGAGGCCCGAGAACATGGCCACGATGAGGCCGGTGGCGCGCACGATGAGCGAGTCCACCGCGGTGAAGGCCAGCATGATTGGCGTGAACAGCACGCCGCCGCCGATGCCGCCCATGACGGCCAGCAGGGCGATGCCGAAGGAAAGGATGAAGGATCCCAGAAGAATCCAGAAAATGGTGGAGCCTTCCATGCCGCCACCCGGGGTTTCCATGCCGGTGGTCAGGATGCCCATCCCGATGAACGAGATGACGAGCACCCCCACCATGATGGTGATCTCCAGGTAGGGGCTCTTGGTCAATTTACTCATTTGCCATACCCTCCTCGTTGTTCCGTACGCCCGCTTTCAGGGCTCGTTGCGCAGCCGGCCGTGGGCGGAAGGCCGGATGCGAGTTTGAAAGAACGCCGCCTCACCCCGCTTGCCGTTCGAGGTGATGCCCGCCGTTTTCGCTGGTCAGCATGCGTCTGACCGAGGCGAAGAGCTCGGGGTAGAGGTCCTTGGGGTCGAACAGGTTGTTGGTGCGGTACTGCACCACGCCGTTGACCAGGGCGAACAGCAACCGGGCCGAACGCCCCGGCTCGACCCCGGGGGAAATGGAGCCGTCCTCCTGGCCCCGCGCCACGGCTTTCTCGAAGGACCCGAAGAGGCTGCTGTAGATGGCCTCCAGGTGCTTCCGGCAATCCGCGTTGGTGGCGGCCAGATCGTAGGGATAGTGGCGGTGGAGCAGGAGAAACAGGTTCTCCATGGAGTCCACCAGGTACAGATAGTGGGAGACCAGGCCCTGGACCATATCCAGGCCGGACTCGAAGCGGCTGGAGCTCTGGAAGGCGTCCAGCTCCCTGATGAGGGTGCGGCGGGCTTCGTCCAATATGGCCACGAAGATCTCCACCTTGGACTTGAAGTGGTAGAAGATGGTTCCCTCGGCCACCCGGGACAGGCGGGACAACTCCGACATGGAGGTCTCCCTGAACCCTTTTTCGGCGAACAGGCCGGTGGCCGCTTCCAGAATGGCGTCGCGCTTGGACACGTTTCCTCCTCTTCCACTCCGCTTCCCGAGTGAGCGCTCAGTCGCTACGGAGCACCATCTACGTGCCCGATGTCACAAAGTCAAGCGTAAATTCAGGAGCCCCCGGCAGATGGAACTTGCAACGCACTGGAATAGTGCGGGAAAACGACGAAAATTTTCCGAGTGAGCACTCGGTCGGAGAAGTGTGAAATAGGCCGGGCAGGCATCGGGGCGTGGACTCCCGGCGTGGTTGGGTGGGAGCCGGCCGAGGGAGCGGGAACGGTAGGGATCCCCGGGGGAGGGGCCCGGTGCGCCGTCAATCCGGCAGGGTAAGCCCGCCGGTCTCGTCGCAGGCCACGAAGGGGTTGTGGACCAGTTCCCAGAGGTGTCCGTCCGGGTCGCGGAAGTAGCCGGAATAGCCGCCCCAGAAGACGTCCTGGGGGTGCTTGGCCACTTCGGCCCCGGCCTGGCGGGCCTCGTCCATGGCCGTATCCACCGCCTCGCGGGAGGGAAAGTTGACAGCCAGGGTGACGCCGGAAAAAAGCCGCGGGCTCGCTCGGCGGGAGGTCCGCGTCCTCGGCCAGGCCCTCTCTGGGGTACAGGGCCAGGACCGCGCCGCCGTGCAATTGGAAAAAGACGATGGCCTCGTCCGAGGCCTTGCGCGAGCGGGTGAAGCCCAGCCGCTCGTAGAAACCGGCGGAGGCGTCCAGGTCGGATACGCCCAGGGTGACGACGCTGATTCGAGGCTGCATGGCGGCTCCTTTGCGAGGGGGCTTGAGGATGAGGAAAAGGCTTCCATTTTTTGCCCGGGCGGGGAGCCGCTGTCCACCCCGCTTGGCGACAAGCCGGGCTGGGCGCGCGGCGCGGAAGCGGCGGGCGTTCGTGAAAAACGGCCCAATCGTGTGTCGATCGTGTTTCGGAGTGCGTTTGATCCGCTAGTGAATCCGCATGGTTGCAGACGTACCCAGAGGCTCTTGCTATTCATGGATTATCGCGCGTATAAGGCCAGGGTTTTCAATCTTTGCCGGGCTTACGCGCGCCGGCCGGGTCCGGCGCGGCAACCTTATCAGGATGGAGGAGCGACATGAGGAAGCTATGGATCGTCTGGGCAGCCATGCTGGCCCTGCTGCTGCTGGCCGGCTGCGGCGAGGAGCAGAAGAAGGAAGAGGCCGCCGAGGCCACGGTGGAGGAAGTGGAAGTGGTCGAGGAGGCCGCTGACGAGCCCGTGACCCTGCGTCTGGCCATGGACGCCGACCCCGTGTCCCTTGACCCGCACGTGCAGCTTTCCGGCGGCATGCTGCAGTACTCCCACATCGTGTACGATCCCCTGGTCCGCTGGTCCCAGGACATGGAGATCACCCCCCGCCTGGCCGAAAGCTGGGAGCGCGTGGATGAGCTGACCATGCGCTTCCACCTGCGCGAGGGCGTGAAGTTCCATTCCGGCAACGAGTTCACCGCCGAGGACGTGGTCTGGACCATCGAGCGCCTCAAGCGCAGCCCGGACTTCAAGGGCCTGTTCGAGCCCTTCGCCGGGGCCGAGGTCGTGGACGCCCACACCGTGGACATCAAGACCAAGAAGCCCTACGGCCTGCTGCTGAACATGGCCACCTACATTTTCCCCATGGATTCCGAATTCTACACCGGCACCGACGAGAAGGGCGAGCCCAAGGACGCCATCAGCAAGACCGGCTGGTCCTTCGCCAACGTCAACGAGTCCGGCACCGGCCCCTTCTACGTGGAGTCCTTCGTGCCCGGTCAGAAGTGGGTGCTGAAGCGCTTCAATGACTACTGGGGCGCCGACAGGATCGGCAACCTTGAGCAGATCGTGCTGACCCCGATCAAGAACAACGCCACCCGTGTGGCCGCCCTGCTGTCCGGCGACGTGGACTTCATCATGCCTGTGCCCCCGCAGGACTACCAGCGCATCGAGGACACCTCCGGGGTGCAGCTCATCTCCATGCCTGGCGCGCGCATCATCACCCTGCAGCTCAACCAGGAGCGCCGCGAGGAGTTCGCCAATCCCAAGGTGCGCCAGGCCATCGTGCACGCCATCAACAACCCCGGCATCGTGCAGAAGATCATGAACGGCAAGGCCACTGTGGCCGGGCAGAACTCCCCCGAGGGCTATGACGGCCACGTGCCCGAGCTGACCCCCCGCTACGACCTGGACAAGGCCAAGGCGCTGATGGAAGAGGCGGGCTACGCCGACGGCTTCACCGTCTCCATGATCGCCCCCAACAACCGCTACGTGAACGACTACAAGATCGCCGAGGCCGCCGCCTCCATGCTGGCCAAGATCAACATCGACGTCGAGCTCAAGACCATGCCCAAGGCGCAGTACTGGAACGAGTTCGACGAGCAGGTGGCCGACATCCAGATGATCGGCTGGCACTCGGACACCGAGGACTCGGCCAACTTCTTCGAGTTCCTCTACATGTGCCCCAACAAGGAGACTGGCTACGGCCAGTACAACTCCGGCAACTACTGCAACCCCAAGGTGGACGAGCTGATCCTGGCCTCCCAGACCGAGACCGATCTGGAGAAGCGCGCCGGGATGCTCAAGGACGCCGAGCGCATCGTCTACAACGACGCCGCCTTCGTGCCCCTGCACTGGCAGATGCTGTCCTGGGCCGGCTCCGACCGCCTGCAGAACCCCGGCGAAATCGTCAACGTCATGAACTTCCCCTACTTCGCCGATCTGGTGATCGAGTAGGCTTGACAAGACGCTTCGCAATCTCGTAGCAATCGTCCGCTTGCCGGGCGGGCCACGGCCCGCCCGGCTTCATTTTCCCCGGGGGACGCTCAAGCGCCATGTTCGCCTTTCTCATCAAGCGCATCGCCCAGGCCGTGCTGGTCATGGTCATCATTTCCGTGCTCGGCTTCGCGGTGAAGCAGGCCGTGGGCGACCCCCTGCGCGGCATCACCGGCATCCAGGTCAAGGAGGCCGAACGCGAGGCCCTGCGGGAGGAGCTTGGCCTCAACGACCCCCTGCCGGTGCAGTGGTGGCGGTTCATGACCCAGGCCGCCCAGGGCAACCTCGGCCAGTCCTTCTACTACAAGAAGCCGGCCATGGAGGTCATTCTCTCCCGCGCCCCGGCCACCCTGGAACTGGTCTTCTGCTCCTCCATCATCGTCATTCTCTTCTCCATTCCCATCGGCATCTACGCCGGGGTCAAACCCAACGCCAAGCTGGCGCGGTTCTTCATGGGGGCGTCAATCGTGGGCGTGTCCATCCCGGTGTTCCTCACGGCCATCCTGCTCATCTACCTTTTTTCCGTTGAGCTTGGCTGGCTCCCCTCCTACGGCCGGGGCGAGACCCAGCAGCTGTTCGGCTTCTGGCAGTCCGGACTGACCACGCGCGACGGGCTTCTGCACCTCATCCTGCCCTCGGTGGCCCTGTCCTCCATCATGCTGCCGCTGTTCATCCGCCTCATCCGCGCGGAGATGAAGGAGGTCATGGAGACGGAGTTCATCAAGTTCGCCCGGGCCAAAGGGCTGAAAGCCTGGCGGGTGCTCATCGTGCACGGCTTCAAGAACACCCTCATGCCGGTCATCACCGTGGGCGGCGTGCAGCTGGGCATCATGATCGCCTTCACCATCCTCACGGAAACCGTATTCCAGTGGCAGGGCATGGGCTTCGTCTTCATCGAGTCCGTGGAGCGCGCCGACTCCTCCCTCATGGTGGCCTACATGGTCTTCGTGGGCTTCATCTTCGTGGTGGTCAACACGCTGGTGGACGTGATCTACGGCCTCATCAACCCCATGGTCCGCATCACGGGGAGGAAGTAGGGCATGGCCGACGAGACCCGCCTGCGCCGTTTCTTCGGCTCCCACTTCTTCTGGTCCTTCCGCCGGGACGTGACCGCCTGGGGCTCCGCGCTCATCCTCATCGTGCTCATCGTGAGCAGCTTCGGCGCGCCCATCCTCGCCCCGCACGACGTCTACGACCCAGCCTCCATCGACGTCCTCGACGCCGAGACACCGCCGATCTGGATGGAGGGAGGCAACCCCGAGTTCCTGCTGGGCACCGACTCCCAGGGGCGCGGGCTGCTCTCCACCATGCTCTACGGCATGCGCGTTTCGGTCCTCATCGGACTGGGCGCCGTGGCCCTGCAGGCCGCGCTGGGCATCCTTCTTGGGCTAATGGCCGGCTACATGGGGCGGCGCATCGATTCCATCCTCATGCGCCTGGCCGACGTGCAGCTCTCCTTCTCCACCTACATGGTGGCCATCTTCTTCGGAGCGGTCTTTCAGGCGGCCTTCGGCATGGGCGCCTACGAGGACCTGGCCGTGCCCCTGCTCATCCTCATCATCGGCTTCGCGGAGTGGCCGCAGTACGCCCGCACCGTGCGCGCCTCGGTGCTCTCCGAGCGCAAGAAGGAGTATGTTGAGGCGGCGCGGGTCATTGGCTTCAAGCGTTCGCGCATCATGTGGCGGCACATCCTGCCCAACTCCCTGACCCCGGTGCTGGTCATCTCCACCATCCAGGTGGCCAACGCCATCATGAGCGAGGCGGCCCTGTCCTTCCTGGGGCTGGGCATGCCCGTCACCCGCCCCTCGCTGGGCTCGCTCATCAAGTCGGGCTTCGACTACATCTTCTCCGGCTCCTGGTGGATCACCCTCTTCCCGGGCATCGCCCTGGTCGTCCTCATCCTGACCATCAACCTTTTGGGCGACTGGCTGCGCGATTACCTCAACCCCAAGCTTTACAAGGGGTCCTAGGTCATGGCCGCCGAGCATTCCCTCCTCGACGTCCGGGACCTGCGGGTCACGTTCTCCATGCGGCAGACCGAACTGACCGCGGTGGAGAAGACCACCTTCACCCTGGAGCCGGGCCAGCGCCTGGGCCTGGTCGGCGAATCCGGCGCGGGCAAGTCCATCACCGGCTTCGGCATCATCAATCTCATCCCCAAGCCGGGCCGCATCTCCGGCGGGTCCATCCGTTTCCAAGGCACCGAGCTGACCACACTGCCCGAGGAGAAGATGCGCCAGATCCGGGGCAACCGGATCTCCATGATCTTCCAGGACCCCATGATGACCCTCAACCCGGTGCTGACCATCGGCACCCAGATGGTCGAAACGCTCCTGGCGCACAAGAACATCACCCGCAAGGAAGCCGAGCGCATCTCCCGGAAGAAGCTGGGGCAGGTGGCCATCCCCTCGCCGGAAAAGCGCCTCAAGCAGTACCCGCATGAGTTTTCCGGCGGTATGCGGCAGCGCATCGTCATCGCCATCGCCCTGCTGACCAACCCCTCACTCATCGTGGCGGACGAGCCCACCACCGCCCTGGACGTGACCATCCAGGCGGACATCATGGAACTGCTGCTGCACCTGTGCGAGAACGAGCACATGGGGCTCATCCTCATCACCCACGACTTGGCCGTGGTCTCCCAGGTCACCCAGAAGATCGCCGTCATGTACGCCGGGCGCATCGTGGAGCTGGGCGACGCCAACCAGGTGGTGGAGAACCCGCAGCACCCCTACACCAAGGGGCTGCTGGCCGCCCTGCCGCAGGGCGTGGAGCGCGGCCGCAAGCTCAACCAGATTCCCGGCGTCATGCCCGGCCTGAGCAGCATGCCCCCGGGCTGCCCCTTCCATAACCGGTGCTCCCGCTGCGAGGAGATCTGCCGCTCCCGCTCGCCCATTCTGGAAGACAAGGAAACCGGCTGCCTGGCCGCCTGCCACCTGCTGGAGTAATCGTGTCCGAGGTCCTCGTCAGCCTGCAAAACGTGGTCAAGCACTTCGACATCTCCGGCTCCCTGCTGGATCGTCTGAAGTGGAGAAACGGCCGCCTGCAATCCGTCCACACCATCGTCAAGGCGGTCAACGACGTCTCCCTGGACGTGCGCAAGGGCGAGACCCTCTCCGTGGTGGGCGAATCCGGCTGCGGCAAGTCCACCCTGGCCCGCACCGTCATGCGGTTGCACGAGCCCACCTCCGGCGAAATCCGCTTCAACGGCTCCCGCATCGACAATCTTTCCCGCAACAGGCTGCTGCCCTTCCGCAAGCGCATGCAGATGGTCTTCCAGGACCCCTACGCCTCGCTCAACCCGCGCATGTCCCTGCGCCAGTCCCTGGAAGAACCCGTGCGCTTCCACCACCCGGGCATCAAGACCAGGGAGTTGCGCGAACGCACCGCCGAGGTCATGCGCCAGGTGGGCGTGGACCCGGACTGGGCCGACCGCTACCCGCACGAGTTCTCCGGCGGACAGCGCCAGCGCATCTCCATCGCCCGCGCCCTGTGCGTGGACCCCGAGTTCATCGTGGCCGACGAGCCCATCGCCGCCCTCGACGTCTCCATCCAGGCCCAGATCCTCAACCTGATGATGGACCTGCAGGAACAGCGCGGCCTGACCTACTTCTTCATCTCCCACGACCTCTCCGTGGTGGAGCACATCTCCACCCGCGTGGCCGTCATGTACCTGGGGTCGCTGTGCGAACTGGCCCCTACCGACCTGCTCTTCGACAGCCCGCGCCACCCGTATACCAAGGCCCTGCTCTCGGCCATCCCGCGCCTGGGCCACAAGGGCTTCGAGCACATCCGCCTCAAGGGCGACGTGCCCACACCCATCCACCTGCCCTCCGGCTGCGTCTTCCACGGACGCTGCCCCAAAGCCTTCGACCGCTGCCCACGCGAAATCCCCAAACCCCTCCACCTGGCCAACGGCACCGTCGTCGCCTGCCACGCCGTGGAAGAAGGGCGGGACTAGCAAACGACGCGTGAAACCTCCTTGAGCGGGCCCGCCCCTCAAGAGTTTACATAAAGAAGACGGGCGCCGCGCGAACCCCGCGCGGCGCCCGCTTTTTTTATGGAGCGGGGGAATGGATGGTGGCTGTCGGGGGTGGAAGTTCAGGGCACCGGGAGAGGGAGGGAAAACCCTTTGCAAAGGGTTTTCCCTCCCTCTCCCGCACCCTCTCCCTCCTTTTCCGAAACGTTTTATCGCTCGCTTCGCTCGGGGGCGCTGTGCGGGTGGGGAGCGTTCGGGAGACCAAAGCCCAATTCAGCTGTAAGCGGACTCGTCATTTGAGAAATCTTGTCACTTAAGTTGAGAACTGCGTTAGGTGGCGCAACTCCCAATGGCACCTCCCTTGCTACGCGCGTGCGCATGTGCGCGCGTAGGCTACTGCCATACCCCCGCCTGCTCCACTCTGTTATTGCGGTGCTAACGGGACCATCAGTTCATCCACTCGTGCCGAATCAGTCAGCACTCCCTGATTAACCAACTGATCCAGCAGGGCGCGGGTCTTCTTCCCAGCCTCCGTGCTGGCATCGAGGTTGACGACGCGCACTGTCCAGATGACCGATAGGATGCGGCTCACACCTTTGGCCCGTGTGGTCGGATTGCCGCTGCCGTCTTCCTCGACAGCATACCGACGGGCCAGAGCTACTTCATCGTCGGTGAAGCGGTCCTGAAAGTCGCTGGGGTCGATAGCGTACACTGGCTCCGGCGCGGGCACCGCCCAGGTTCCATCTGGCTGCGCCACGTACTCCGGGCCGGGGCGGGGGCCGTCCATCTCCACCGCGCCGGGAGGCCGGGTGAGCGCATACTGCTCCAAGGATTCGCCGGGAACTGCATAAATTCGCTTTGCCATCAGAACGCCCTCCATACTTTGATGCGGCACGGGGCCGAGAGGGCTTTGCCCGCATTCAGGAACGGGCTGCCGTCGTTCGTGGGAGAGCTGCACAGCGCATCGTCGCCGGTCTGCACGACGATGTTGCCCGCGTAGGGCTGACCCAACATGCCGCGACACCCGTGAACGGTGTTGGTGAACCCGTTGTGGCCCCACTCGTCGCCCTCGGGCTTGATTTGCGCCACCGCGTGAATGGGCATACCGTGGCCGAAGGGGTTCTCTTCCTCGTGACGCTGATTAGTGCCAATGTTCGCCCCGCCGTTGACCGCGCGCACGGCGAAGGTTCCCGGCGCGTAGCTGTACGTCCCGGTGATGTTGCCCGAGGAATCAACATCGCAGTAGCCCCCGTACACGCGGGGCACCACCACGTCTGCGGAATCCCGCATCTCCATGCGGACGAGGTCGAAGAAGTCCCCCGAGCCGAGGATTTCCATCTCGCCGATGTTCAGGACAGAGCCGCCGTTGAGGGCGGTGACGTTGATGCGGACGCACCGCCATTGGCCGGGGGTGGCGAGAGAGAACCGCTTCACCTCCTGGCCGGTCCACGTCACGCCGGTTTGCGCGTCAAGCTCCGTCCAGGTGGCCCCGTCATCGCTTCCCTCGAAGGTCCAGGTGTTCGGCATGGAGCCTGCCTTGCTGGCGGCGGGGCATTGCAGGGTGTAGCCGTCCACGCGGCGGGCCTCGGGGAAAGCCGCCTGGAGCCAGCCGGT
The DNA here is from genome assembly GCF_000711295.1 of Desulfohalovibrio reitneri. NCBI lineage: Bacteria > Pseudomonadati > Thermodesulfobacteriota > Desulfovibrionia > Desulfovibrionales > Desulfovibrionaceae > Desulfohalovibrio > Desulfohalovibrio reitneri. The sequence goes on from NZ_JOMJ01000003.1 coordinate 2,033,877, forward strand.
GGACACGCCGTCCTGCGTCACCCAGCGGTCCTCCTCGCCGATGGAGTCGTTAAAGGCCATGTAGGGTTCGTAGCTGCTGTCGTAGACGCTGGACGCGGACAGGGTGATGCCGTCCTGGCTGTTGGCGGACATGGTGGGAACACGGTCAACGCCAGCGCGGTGGGGGCCGTACTGGGGCCGCATGGTGGTCACGCCAGCCGTCCCATCACCGTTGATGAACACATAGTTCCGCGTGTCGTTCGTCAAGGCACTCGCCGGTACGGTCAGCGGTGCGGTCAGCCGCAGGTATCCGTCCAGGGGGCCGTCCTGGCCGAACCCCTCGGCGAAGGACAGGGTCAGGGGAGCGGAGGCCGACGCCTGGATTTCCAGGTCGCCCGCGTTGTCGGCCAGGAAGTCGGGCAGGCCGTTCGCATCGGTCGGACAGGTGAGGATGGCTTGCCTTGGTGCCTGGGAGCGGGCCTGGGGGGCCACGACCTTCGCGCCGATGTCATTCGATTTGAGAATATTTGGGTCAGCGGCCTCGTACTCATCATGCGTATGGCCAGGCTCGTTTCCCGGCTGCTGGCCAAACGCTACGCCCGCCAGGTCGGTGGCCACCACAGCGTCTTCCAGGCTCACCGTTGTGACGTCCGAGTTCGAGTCGTAGTTTCTGGCCGCCACGTGCGTGGTCGTGGGACCACCGGATTGCGACAGCCGCACCGACCTGCGTGGGAGGTAAATCGCGGTCTTGTCTCCACCGACCCCGAACGAGCTGGCCGACTGATAGGTCACGGCATCGGCCTCACCCATCCACCAGGATCCTGCCGGGGCATCACCTTTCAGTGTCCCATCCAGGTTGGTGGATACGTCCAACCGGGCCGCCAGGGTGGATGCCAGTCCGCGAGCGGACTCGACTTCGCTCTTGAGGGCCTGAAACACGAGGGACAGGGCGGTCGCATCCACCCACCCCGCCTCGCCTTGCTCAGTGTCGCCGGTGTAGCGGTACACCGCATGCCCTCGATCAGTGCGGACACAGACCTGGCCCTGAACCGGGGAGCCGGGGAACTGAGTGCCTGCGCTGGCGGAGCGATTGGTGTCGATCGAGTCCGCCAGGGAGTCCAGCTCTACCTCCAGGCCATCCAGGAACTGCTGAAATTGAACGTCCCACCCGGTATCGGCGGCCGTCAGGTCGTACAGAACCTTGAGAAAGTCCCTTGTTACGCTCATATGCTCTCCTCGAATGTGAGCTTCACGTTGCCGACCCCCGGTGCTTCGCCCTTGAACGTGACCCCACCAGGCACAGATCCGTACAGGGTCGTGTACGCACGTCGCTGCGGGTTTTTGGTCAGCAATTGCAGCACGGATTCCCGGCGGTTGCCCGCCATCCGTTGCAGCTTTTGCAGATTATTGAAGTAATCCCCCTCAGGGAGACGACGCAGGTCAAATTTCACCTGGTAGTACTGCGGCCGCACATCCCTCCATGCATGACCATCATCGGCTCGGGATACCTCCGTAGGGTCCACCAGCTCCATCTCCAGCTTCACATCCACACCACACCGAGGACTCCAATGCCTGGCCAGGATGAGGCGCCCCAAGCTTGGCGGAGTCCCACCGTTTCGCAGCTCCACTTCCACATATCGGGCCGAAATCGCTTTGCCCAGCAGGCGCATAGTGGTCACGCGGGGGAAATCCGCCAAATCGTCCTGGGCCGGATAGCCACCCCAGCCGACCTGTCCCCAGTCACCCTGGCCCCACCCCAACAGCCCCTCCCAGGCAGGCCAGATCTCCTCGTAGTCGGGAGTGGTCCACGTATCGTCAGGGTAGCGCCGCAGTACCACCTCGGCCGGGGGAACCAGGTTGTGCTCCACCAGCGCCAGGGCACTCAGGGGGACGGGGCTGCCGTAGTCCACTCTGATCCATGCCGGATCCGACGTGCTCTTCCACACCTGGAGCCGGTCAGGGGTCTGCGCGTTGACCACCGGCCAGGCCGCATCCTCGGTCGATGCGGTGAGCGTGGCGGTGTCCAGCCGTTCGTCGTTGAAGACAAAGACGCAACTCATCCCCACAGCTCCAGCGTTACGCGCGACCGTTGCAGATCCTCATTCAGCCCAGTGACCCGCATGAGCTTGGACCCGGCACCAGGGAAATCGACCTCCAGGCAGTCGTGGAGATTCAGCGCCAGCGACTTCACCTTCGTGGTCACACGCACTTTGCTCCGCTCGACCCCGTAGAGGGTCCACAGACGATCCACGACCGCCTGGGCGTCGGTCTCGTTCACAAGTTGCGAACTCAACGGCCCCTTTGAGGACGCAATAGGATTGACGTCCCTGATTGCCTGATCCTCGTGGGACAAGGCCGTGGTGCCGCTGGGGGGCGATGAAATATACGACAGTTCGATCCGCCACCGCGCGGCCTGACGCTCGCTGGTCCACGACCCGCGCAGTCGGTTGCGTGCGGTGATATGCCCCCGCACGGAGTTGGCCGCATCCGCCGGGGGGTGCATTGTTCCGACGACGAACCGTCCCTGGCGGTCCATGGTGTACCAGCAGCCCAGAGGTGCCAGCAGACGGTCCAGGATCGACCCCATCGACTCGTTGCCGGAGGTGATGAGATATGCGGACCACGGATTCTCAGCCGCCCACGCGTCCCAGGCATCCTGGTCGATGTCGGTAATCTCCGCCGCGGACAACGCGCCGCTGACCAGATTTGCCAGCGTATCTTGCCCGTTATGCTCCGGATGGTGCCGCTCCCACAGGTCGGCCTGGGTGTCCACCACCTGTATTGTAATGGCCCGCTGGGTCTGGCGGATCCCACGGACACGACCACTGAACACTGGCAGAAACTCATCCACGTGGACTTCCGGCCAGCCCAACTTGATTGTCAGCGGGCGGCCGACCCAAGCCCACTCGTCCAGATCGGCCTCCATGCCCGGCGCGGCCAGGACCACATCGCCGTAAGTCAACTGCGACCGTCCATACGAAGTTTCCTGGAGCGACCGCCGCACAGAAGGCACCCCCGTGATACGGGGCGGATAATAATGATTCGTTCGATTCGGTTGTATGCCCATGGACGCGGCGCGCCAGGTTGTTGGTTCGGTTCCGTCCGGGCGAACCAGCTCCACTTCCACGGTGTAGATCTTGGCCGAGCTGGTTGAACTCAGCAGGGTGGATGCGGTGGGCATCAGTTCACACCCCCGGAGGATATGACCACGCGCCCGGCCCCGGCGGCGTCACTGATGTGGGGCAGCATGGCCTCGAACACCTCGCGGCTATCCAGATGCAGGTGGATGTGCGTCCGTTTCTCTCCTCCATCCCCCTCGCTGGCCCGGGAGAGCGCGTTGACGAATGCTTGTTCCAGACTGGCCACGGAGAACGCCTGACCGGGTTGGGTGGAGCGCAGCTGATCCGGCACACGCATCTCCAGCAGGCTGTCAAGGAAGTCGATGCCCGCGGAGGAGACAACGTACTCGCGCCGATGGACAGCGCCAGCAACCTCGTTCAGTGGCCCCCATCCGGTCCATCCACCCTCACGCCAGCCAGGAGTGGACGGCTCACCCAGGCCTCCTCCACCATATCCTCCCACGCCTGGGGCGTAATCGCCGTACCCCCCGATCATCTCATGGGCCTCGCGGCCGCCCATGCTGGTGGCACTGGTGCCGCCGTCAATCCCAAGGTCGCGGCCACTGCCGCCTCCCTGCCGCAGTTGGCCGTTCTGGAACGACACGTTTGACCAATCGGAAATATCAACCATGCGGCCGTCGCCGCTATAGAACGTATTGCCGTGGACGAACCCGCCAACCTGCTGCGCGGCTGCCGCCCTGGTCTCATTGCTGTAGAAGCCGGTATCGGCCATCACCGCCTCGGCCAACGCCTGCTGCACCGCTGCGGGCGCTGAGCTGAACACGGCCTGGGCGAAATCCAGCCCGTAGATGCCGCTGGCCATGCGCATCTGCTCGGCGGTCGGGCCGGTCTGGCGGCCAAGGGATTCCCCCAGAATGGCGGCCAGCTCCGAGAAGGAGTACACTTGATGAGGCAGCGCCGGATGGTCAGGCGCCACGTACCCTATCTCCAGCCCATCGCATAATTCAATACCAGGCATCGACGTGGACAGGGATTGGTACGCCTGTCGCCCAGCCAGGCCGCCGAATTGGTCCTCAAGGGCATCGCGGAACGTCTCGTGACTGCGCAGGCCCATCCAGTCGGCCACCTGCGACATGGCGTATGCGGTCAGTGGAGTGGCGGCGGCCGCCAGAATGCCAGCCCCCCCGATACCCAGCAGGGAGGCCAGGGCGGTGTTGGCGATCCGGGCGGGCATGGCGTATTCCTCCACGCCCAGCCCGAAGGCGGCCAAGTCCCCCGCCCAACCTGCCAGCCCGCTGAACATGGAACTGGCGAAGCCGGTCAGCGCGGCATCCTTGGCCACTTCGTTTATGCGGTCCTGGGGGATGGCGACATCCAGATCTTGGAGCTGTTCGCCCAGGGTCTGTACCCGGGAGTAGTTATTCCAGGCAGCCAGGCCGCCACCAAACAGGCCAGACCAAAAATGACCGAACTCCACGCCGCGCTTGCGCCCCATTTGTTCGCCGACCCATGAGGGGTCCCCTCCGCTGAGAGAAAGCCCGAACGCGGAATCCATGGCGTAGTCGCTGAACTGCCCTTGGCTGATGGGGTTCACGCGCGATCCCACTTGGACAGCACCCACGACGTTGTCGAAGAACCCCGAGCTTGACGTGCCATCGCCGCCCACGGCCTGGCGCACCGCCTCGGCCTGCTGGGCGGGGATGACCATCTCGTCTTTCTGGAGCTTGGCCACCACCTCGTCCTGTCGGATTGCCGCAGTACCGGTGTGGAACGACAAAAGCCCGTCCAGCAGCCCGGAGCCCCAGCTCATGAGCTGGCTGCCAGCCCACTCCGCGGCCATGGCGGTCGCGTACTCGGACATGGACCGCAGCATGGAATCAAGGATTTGGTTCGTGTACTCCTCCATGCTGCGGAACTCGCCTTTCCACCAGTCAAAGAGCACATTGCTGCCCGTCCGTTGCAGGGCTTGCCCGTTATCGCGCAGCAGGTCCTCGGTGTGATCGTAGTACCGCCGCCAGTGCTCCAAGCGGCGAGTCTGCTCGTCTTTCCAGATGTCGGACTCCGACGCTGCGGTGTTGGCCGCATATCCCAGCCACGAATCCGCCTGCTGCGCCTTGCGCCGATATTCGTCGCGGCGCTGGTGTTCTTCCTCCTTGATGCGGTCCCGCTCGATCTCCCACGCCTCTTGGGCGTGCCAGATGCGTAGGGCGGTCTCGTCTTCCACGTGGCCCTTGAGGGCCTTGTGCTCGCGATCCAGCTCCTGCTTGAGTTTCTGCGCCTTATACGCCGGAGACACCTCGGCCCTGAGCTTTTCACGTCGCCGCGTTGCTCTCGCGGCCGCCTCGGCGGCTCCATTGATGGCGGCGCGATCAATCTCCGCCAGCCATTGAGACTGGTCATCATAGACGCCGTGGATCATCTCCCATGCGTCACGGTGGGTTTCCACCCGGCCCAGGATCATCTTCTGCTCTTCGGAAATGTGGGCGGCTTTCTTCCTGGCCAACTCGGCCAGCGCTTCAGTCTCCCAGGCATTCACCAGGCGGATGGTCTCTTTGTCGCCTTCGGCTGCCTCGCGCTTCTCCGCGGCGGTCTGGCGCAGGCTCCATTGCTGGAACTCATGGGAATCGAGCGTGGCCTGCTTGTATTCCCGCAAGGCGTCCTTCCGCCTGGCCAAGACGTCATCTTCGACCTTCTTGGCTTTATCCTCGTACTGCGCCAGCCACGCCAGCGCCTCGTCCCTTCCCGCAGCCGGATCACCTTTGGTGCGGGACAAATCCACCACGCCTTCGTATTGGTCCGCCTTGGCCAACTCCTTTTTCAGCTTGAGTTGGCGCTCCAGCTGCTCGATCTGCTCCCGCTTCTCGTCTGCGTAGATCACGCCACTGCGCCTGCGACGCAGCCGATCGATCTGCTCGCGCAGCCCTTCGATGGATTCGCTCTGTTCGCGTATCTCGTCCGGGTCGGCGAAACCATGCAGTGCGGTCCACCAGCTGGCCTTGCCCTCGGCCGCCAATTTGGAAAGCTCGATCATGTCGGTCAGCGCGCCGGACGCGCCGACAATCAACCCCAGCGCAAGCCTGCCCTTGACCCCGCCCACCAACGCGCCGACGATGCCGAGTTCCTGGATGACCGACGGCAGGGCGTCCCACCCCCGCAAGGTGAAGTCGAACACGTCGCCCACGTGGCCGCCAAACTGGGCGAAGTCCGTGGCCAGGCCGGCTATATCCCCGGCGAAATCGCGCAGGTCTCCGCTGTGTTCATCCAACCAGGACGCGAACTCCTTGCTGGTGCGGACGACGGCTGGAGCCAGTTCGCGGCCCATTGTGGCGGCCACCGTGTCGATGACATTGCCCGCCATCGTCATCTGGGCCGTAAACGATTTGGAGGCGGCCAGGGCCTCTTCGTCCAGGGCGGTGCCCTTTTCCACCTGCTCGTTGGCCAGCGCCAGCGCTCTGGCCAGCTTATCCGAGCCCAGCGCCAACGCGGGCAACACCTGGAGAACTTCTTGCCCTTTCAGCCCGAATTGCTCCAGGGAGGCGGCCACGTCTCCACCGCGCGCCTTGACCTGACGCAGCCCCTCCAGGAACATCTGCAACACTGAGACAGAATTCTCTCCGAACGCCTTCCGCAGCTGTTCCCCTGTTCTGCCGGTCAGTTCCTCTAGGGCGTGTAGCGCATCGCCGCCCTGGCGCAGGGCCTGATCCAGCGTCCGCATGGTCCTGCCGACCGCCGACCCGCCCAATTCCGCCTCCACGCCCATGGCCTTGAGCGTCGCCCCCAGTGCAGCGGACTCGTGGCTGGCCACGTTGTAGACGGAGCTGGACTGGGCGACGCGCAGGGCATTCTTGGCGATCTGTGACTCGGTGGCCTCCATGGAGTTGCCCAACGATACGATGACCGCACCCAGCTCATCCACACCGTCCGCAGCCTCGCGCGAGACGGACAGCAATCTGGCCAGCTGCATTGCTGCCGCTTCACCGGCCATGTCCGTGGCCAGTTCCAGCTTGGCCACAGTATCCGTGAACTCCAATATGTTGGCCGCGCCCTCCACACCGAGCTGGCCAGCCGCCTGGGCAATGGCCAGCAGTTGCGCCTTGGAGGTAGGGAGGGTCTTGGAGAGGTCCAATATATCTCGGCCCAAGTCATCCAGCGACTTGCCCGTGATGCCGGTGGTCTTGGATACGCCGATCAGGCCGGAGTCCAACTCCGCGAACGACGTCACCAGTCGGCTGACGCCGTACCCGGCAGCCCCGGCGGTCATCAATGTGCCTACGCTGGTCAGCCTGGAGTAGAGGGTGCCCAGACCGGCCGCGCCGCGCCGGGCGTAGTTCTCGACCCGGCCCAGCTCCATGGCCCCGCGCCGGGCTCCGCCCCCCATGTCGTCGAGGCCGCGACCGGCTCGGCGGGCCTCTCCCTCCAGGCCGCCAAGCTCGCCGCGGAGGTTGCGCACGACCTCACGTGCGCGGTCCCCCTCGACGCGGATCTCGATGTACGCCGTGTTGCCAGGCATTAGATCACGTCCTCACTCCCAGCGCGGACAGAATGGATTGCCGCAGCGCATCGAGCTTGGCCCGCTCCATGCGGGCATCCAGGATTTCGTCCAGTTCGCCGAGCGCATCGGACACGTCCAGTGGCACCTGGAAACGCAGACCACCCTTCCGCAGGCGGCGCAGCCAGAACAGTCCGGCCAGCCACGGAGACACGGATGCCCCGTTCGCCCGAGGGCAGCCGGGGCATCCGGCCTGTACCATGGCCGTGTTGTTCTGTTCGCATTCCGCTCGCCTGCTGTCCGAGCATCCATCCTCCAGCCGGTCTAGGAGTTCCCTAAAGGGACGTCGGGCTCCTCGTACTCGATGTCGATCTTGGGCATGCCACGGGCGGCCTCGGCCGCGTCCTCGAACACGGCCCGGGCCACTGCGGCGGCGATGTCCGGCCGCGCTTTCAACAGCCGCTTGGTGTTGGCCTTGGTGTCGGTCAGATCCTCGTCGCCATCGGAGATGGTGCCGGGAGTGAACCCCTCCACCAGGCGGCGGCCGTGCTCCACCCGGGCCTGGGCGACACGATTGATGATGCGGTCTCCCTGGCGGCGATACATCGACGCGGCATACGTGGCCCTGGCCTCGGCGGAGGGGGAGGAGTACCGCAGTTCATGCACACACCCGGCGAGCCCGTCCACCACCCGAATGGTCTGTTCGTCGGAGCCGATCTCCATGGCTCCATCGCCGAACGCCCGGGTCTCGCGGAAGAGCTTCATTTCGACTGCCCGGATCAGATCCGGCCGGTGATTCCAGAGCAGGGTCTTCCAGTCGGGCTGGTAATCCGGGGAGTCGGGATCGGGGGACCACAGCGTGCCCCCGGTGGTGTAGGGCAGGTGCTCAAAGTCGGTCACCAGATCCAGCACCACCCGAGCCTCCTCGGGCAGCTCGTTCCCGGGAATGCCTTGATTGGCCCGGGCCAATGCCTCGGGCACCTGCGCCCTGGCCCACCTGGCCAAGTCGCGGTCGGTGGGGATACGGACGATGAGGGCGTGGTGGCCCGCCACCGCGTCCGTGATTTCCAGGCGGACGTGTTTGTCGCTGATGTCGTAGCGGCTCATCGCTCCCCCTAGAAGTAGATCAGGCCGAATTCGGAATCCTCCAGCGCGCCGCGCGTGCAGCGGCCGGAAATTGACCAGGTCACCTTGCCCGCTTCCGAACTGTCGGAGACGCTGGAGATCTGCATGGCCGGGATGATCATTCGCAGCCGGTTCCCCGCGGTCGAGCCGATGGTGTACGAGACCGGGACGGGAGTTTCGGCGTTCCAGATGGCGAACGGGTTGAAGATGTCCAGCGTGCAGGCGTAGAGGGTCATCTCCACCGTGGCTTCCCGCCCCACCACGCTGAACCCCCGGAACCCGTTGGCGGAGTTGGCGTCGCGGATGGACTCCACGCGGCCGCCCTGGGAGAACCTGACGCCCGTATTGGGGGGGAGCCACGGGCCGGTGGCGTCCAGCCGGTCGCCGATGCGCAGCCCGATGCTTTCCACCTTGGGTGGCGCTGTGGGCACGGCGGGGATGTCGCCGAACGGCGCGTCCACAGGCCCGCTGTAGAGCCCTTGTCCCTCCATGGAAAAGACGGGACGGTTGCCCACCTGGGCATCCAGGTTGAACGAGCAGGCCAGGCTCAGCACCTCGCGCAGAATGCGGTCCTTGTAGAGCTGGACTGCGGCATGCTCATGGGCTGAGTCGTCGGTCTTGGGACGCAGCAGTTTGCCTGGCATGGGTGCGCCGGTGATATTGGCTGTGGCCGAGGGGTCGGTCTGGTCGATGGCCTCACCGTCAGCGAACCCGTCCATGGACACCGTGACGACCAGGGAGTCGTGGTCAACGCAGACCACGGTGCCTTCGCCGCCGCTGGTGCCACCGGTGACAACTCCGCCGGGAGTGAACCCGGTGACGGCGTCCACGGGAATGATGAGCACGTCGGCCTGCCGCATGCCGCAGCAGAGCAGCAAGGGGGCGTAGTCCGGCAGCAGCGGCTTGGAGTCAACGTCCACCCCTCCACCCCTGGCCAACACGCTGAGCGACGCGTTCCACCGCTTCATCAGCAGCGACTGCGGCGAGGCGGCTCCGTCTCCTTCGTACTCGTTCAGATCCTGCGCGTCGGCCTGGGGTTCCAGGGAGGGGTCGCGCTGGATACGGATGATCGAATAGTCGGCCGGGTCCGGCGGTGTCTCGGACGGCTGGGCCGCCAAACCGATGGTGGTCAGTTCGTCCAGGAGGAAATCCTTGGGCATGATGCTATCTCTCCACGGTTACGGGAATGGATACGGTAATTTGGTAGGCCATGACGCCGCGCCACTCGGTGCTCAATGGGGCCGGACGTTCGGACTCGAACATCCACCGGGCTCCGGGCGGGTCCATCCACCAGCCATCCAGCACGGCGTGGACGTGGTCCAGTAGCGCCAGCGCGGCGTCGCCGCGCTCTGACGCGGAGCGGTATGACCTGGCCAGGCAGATGAGTGACCAGCGCACGGTCTGTTCCTGAAGCAACCCGTACTCCTGGTTCGCCCCGCCTTTGCCTCCGGCGTACGTGACCACCACTAGGCCGTGCTTCAGTTGACGTCGCACAGCATCGTCATCCGTGCCGAAGGGGTTGCTGATCACCGGAGAGGCAAGCCCTGCGACGAGGTGCGCTACCAGGGCGTCTTCGATTTGTTCCCGGGTCACCAGGCGGCCTCCAGGTAATCGGTGATGGTCGCCGCGATCTCGTCCATGTCCAACTCGTCCTCGGTTGGCAGGTATGGCCTGGCGGGCAGCTGGACGCTATGGTTGCGTCCGGCACGGCCGCCCAGCTGGTGGATCAGAGCGTAGACCAGGTCGGTGCCCACCTCTACGCCATCCCTCCCGGCTTCCACGTGTACGGACTTGCGCAGGGTGCCGGAGTCGGACAACGTCTGCCCGCCCGTCCGCCTGGCTCGTGTGGAGGGCTCCCACGGCTGCCCGCCTGGAGAAACCTCGGTCTCGAACGAGTCCATGATCTGGGTGAGGACGATTTCGCCGATGGCCTCCATGGCCGGGCGCAGATCATCCACCGCGCCCGCCAGCCTGGTCAGGCCGTCGTTGACCTCGGCAACATCCATTCGCAGAGAGGCACCGGGCATTAGAACTTCCTCCAGGTATCATCACCCCACAGCCGTGCCGGGGTGGACACCTCGATGAGGGTGTCTGGCATGGCGGATTGTTCAGCGGGCTCGGCCCCAAGGCGCAGGCGGCCATCGGCTATGCGTTCCAACGTGCGCAGACACCTGGCCCGCTCCGCTTCCCAATCCGGCCCCAGCGCCCCTCGCCGCAACAGCAGGGCGGAAACCGCCAGGCGGGCGGCGAGGCTCTTAACCAAGCCGGGCAAAGGCGTGGGGAGCGGTAACTCCATGACCGTCTCCAAGTAGCCATCAACCTCGGCGGAGCCGCGCTCGATGGCATCCTCCAGGACCTCGGCCACACTCTCCCAGGTGCCGGAACCGTCCAGGCTGTCGTCGGCCAGCTGGATCAGCTCGTTCTCCGGAAGCCAGGTGCGCATGTCGTCGGGCGTGCAGTAGGTGCTCATTCGCATTTCACACTAGTTTCACACTAGTTCGAGGGTGCGGGGCGGAGCCGTAGCCCGCCCCGCCGACTCGGCGGTTGTCACGAGCCGTTTTAGGCCGAGGTCACCGTGGCCCAGCAGATGGCTTTCACCACCGGCACCGGGAACGGCTTGGACTTTCCGATGATGCGGTGGACCGACGGGTCCGCCAGCTTGACCGGCTTGCTGAAGTACGGCAGCGGCTGCAGCTTTCCGTCCAGGTCGTCGATGGCGCAGTAGAACAGGGAGAACGGCGCGTCCGTGCCCACCGCGCAGATCTTGGTGGACGGGACCTTGGGCGTGGACACCCCGGTCTGCGGGTTGCGGTACTTCTCGGACATCCGCTTGACCAGGTACCCGCCGATCGAGATTCCTTCCTCGGAGACGTCCACCCGCAGCTTGGCCCGGGGGTTCTCGGCGTAGGCCTCGGACAGGGCCAGTAGGGCGGTGTAGGCGCTGGACCCGGCCAGGAAGACCACCGTGGACGCATAGCCGGAGTCGGTGATCAGGGTCTCCATGGCCTGGAGGTCGGCGAACACCTGGCGAATCTTGGCCTCGGCCGCGTCCCAGAGAGTGGAGGGGGTGTGGCTGTGCGGGCTGCCGAACTGGACCTCGTAGGTTTGGAAACTCCCGGATTCGTTCTGCACCGGCCAGGAGATGGTGCCGGTCAGGGACGTGGCCGCGATGCCTTCGGCGGTGGCGCGGCTGGCGCGGCGCATGCTGTCGTCCAGGTTGGCCAGGTGCGTCTGGATGCCGTCGCGCCCCAGCTGCTTGAGGTCGTTCATGGCGGCGGCGGTCAGGTCGCGGTGCAGGGATACCTCGTAGGGCTCGTACATGCCCACCGCCGTGGGCGAGCCGCCCATACGCAGGCTGGGCGCGCCGCGCATGACCAGCGGCTGGGCCACGCCCAACTCGGTGATGTCCTCGGCCGCCACCATGGCGAAGGGGTGACGGCGGCGGATCTGGTACACCAGATCCAGGATGGAGGTCTTGAGTTTGGGCAGGCTCTTCAACCGGGCGGCCACCGCCGCCGGGGTGTAGAACTGCCGCAGATCGTTGATGGTCATGACTCCTCCTTACAGGGCGTAGATGCCCGCGTTGGCCAGATGGTTCAGGATGGCGGACGACGGGACGGCCTGGGCCGTCGCGCCCACCTTCAGAGCGCTGGAATGGACCGGCCCGTGGATCACCACCATGCCCCCCTCGCGGGAGGTGTCGGCGTTGGCGTCCAGCACGCCGTCCACGCTGGTCACGTAGTCCGCGGCCACGTCCGCATCGGTGGCCGGGGCGGCGTTGAACGCGACCTGGATCTCGCCGGTCCCGTAGTTGATGGTGCCGCTGCCTCCGGAGTCGCCCCACAGCTTGCCGTGCCCATCGTCGGCCAGGGTCTCCACCCCGTCGGACACTACCACGGAGCGGGGGTGCACCGGCCCCTCGGCCAGGGTGGAGGAAAACTCGGTGGCGCTGTTGTCGCCAGTGCCGATGGATTCGGCCGACACTTCCAGCAGCGGCGAAAACACTCCGCTGGCCCTGGTCAGGATGAGACCGAAGGGGTACACCCCGTCGTCGGCCTTCAGCGACGCCGGGACCACCATCGCGGGATGGTTGCCTCCGGCGGCCGCGTGCTCGGTATGCACCGAGCCGGACATGACTTTTCCGCTGATCACCATGATCTTGCCTCCCTAGCAATAATCGCCGACGTCGGCGGGGATTTCGGGTTCCTGCCGCTGCCCACCGGCCCGATCGGGAGTGGCCTGCTCGCTGAACAGGTGTCCGTTCGCGTCGGGGCGCTGCTCCAGTCCGCGCCAGTAGGACTCCTCCAGGCTGACCTCCTCGGTGTGGCCGTCCCGCGCGGAGAACTCCATGGTCTGGGTGGCCTGGCCGAGCTGCTCGGCGTAGGCCATGATCTGCGGCTTCTCGCCAGGCAGGGCCTTGCCAGCGGCCACCAGGGCCTCGAACCGGTCCTCACGGTCCTTCTTGGTGCGGGCCGCCCGGAACTCGGCCAGGTCCTTCTCGGCCTTCTGCCGCTTTTCGTCCGCGTCTTTGACCTTGGCGTCGGCCTCGGCCACGGCTGCCTCCACGTTGCTTTCCATGGCGCGCAGACGCTCGGCGAACGCCTGCTGGCCGTTCTGGCCCGAGACCTCGTCGCGCAGCGCCTTGATCTCTTTGAGCACTTCCTTGAGGGTCATCTCGTCCTCCGTGGTTTCATGAAACGTGTATTCCTGGACGTCTTCGGCTCCGTTGAACCTGACGTCCTTGAGCCCTTGCACCGCAGGTGGTGTCGCCCCCAGAAAACCCAGGTGACGCAACCCCATATCGTCGTAGAGTGCGATGGAGCGCTTTTTGAAACGCCCCTGGCGCAGCAGATCCATGAACTGCGGCTCCACCTGGGACAGATCAGCCAGCAGCGTGTCGCCCTCCACCCGCAGGCCAGCCACCCAGCCGTAGGCCGGAGCGTCTGTCTTTGGATGCCCAACCACGACTGGCGCTTCGGCCAAGGTTGGGTCGTAGCAGCGCGCGATCTCCCGCAGGTCATCCACGGTCCAAGTCTTGGTCCGCCCGGCGGAATCGGTGTGCGTTCCCGCCCGGAACACTTCGACACCCTTGATACTGGCCATCTTGACTCCCACTTATCCTCGGCCTATTTTAATTTTATGGGTGCTTCGGAGTGTCCCCCCGGGGGCCGGGATCTGGGCTCCGATGCGTCCGCTCACGAGACCGGGCTACGTGAGCTTTTCCCTAAACAGCAGGATTCCTTCCCGCATTCGCTCCAAGTATTCGAGGATTGCCTTGGGCGATCTTTCAGCCTTCGGACTAAAGGCGGTGGCGCTGGCCCATTTCCCGTCCAGCAAATGCCAGACACAGAATCCGCCGATATCCTTTCCCTGCCTGGCGAAGAGCCTGACCAGGCGTATCGACTGAACAGGCTTTCCTCTGATTTCGCTGGTGATCTGCCAAATCTCGAATGGCCTTTTGATGGTCCTGGCCAACAGCTTCATGTACGGCCCCTTGTCCTTCCATGACGTGACCTTCCAATCACGTGTCGCCTTGTCGACAAAGAACCATTTGTTGATGGGCAGTGGCAGCCCGCCGTGCAGCCTATGCACGGTTTCTCCATCCAGGGAATTCAGGCCGAATTCAGCCAAGAATGTTTTGACGTACACCTCCGGCTGGAGTCCTTTTTCCAGCAGGTCCCCTTCCTCGACAGGCAGGACGTGCCGCCGGTCCAGATCCGCCAGGGGCGGCTTACACGGATCGTCGGCGAAGAGGCCGTGTCCGTCGCGGCATATGGTCCTGGTGGCCACGGGCTTGATGTCGTCGAGCCTGATGGGCTCGGGGGTGACTCCGGACGTCCAGCTCTCACCCACGTTGGTGGCGAACCCTTTGTCCGGCCAGGGCCGCACCGGAGGCAGCTTTTCACCGGTGGCGGGGTCAATCGGCTCCACCATGTCGGGCATGTCCTCCTCGACCTGGTAACCGCGCGCCTCAACCTGCCGTCCGGACAATGTGACCACGGAACACCTGCACCGATGGCCATTGGGCGGATAGAACTGCTTCCAGAAGGGATGCTCGTGGCGATACACCATGCCGTTCAGGGCCAGATGGCTGGGGCGGGTGCGGCTGTCCTTGACCGCCACGTACCGCCAGTACGGACGGGCCTGGGCGGCCCGCATCATCTGGGCGTGACGGCCCGCCATGTACGCGGATTGGACGTTGTTGCGGAAGATGGTCTCCACGCGCCACGAACTCCACCCTTTGCGCTCGATCAGCCCTCGGACACGCGTCTTGAAGTCCGCCAGGCTCTCCCCATTCTCGACGGCGTGGCCGATGGCCGAGTGGACTTCAGCCAGCTGATCCATCCTGGCCAAGCCGGAAACAGTGAAGGCGCGGGAGCGGGCGACGCCTTCCAGGCGGTCGAATTCCTTCCGGGTGACGATGCCCTTGGACGCCCAGTAATCGCGGGCCTCTTGGAAGGGCAGCAGAGGCGGACTAACCGGCATCGGGATCCTCGCGCGCGGTCAATTGGCCATGCAGGTCAGCCGCCAGCAGAGCACGGCGCATCAGCTGCTCGAAGGAGTCGGCTTCCAACTCCGGCAACAACTCCGCGAGCAGGATCTGCATGTCCTCGAACGACTCGGCCCGGTCGACAGCCTCCAAAATCGCCCGCTTGCGTTCCTCTGCGGCCTGCTGCGCTTCGGGCATGAGATCATCCAGCATGGCGTCCAGGGCGTCCTGGCCGTCTCGGGCCTCTCCTTCGGCGAACTCCCCGCCATGGTCTTCATTCTGGCTACCTTCGCCCTCGACCAGGAACTCATCGTCCATCAGGCCGAAGCGCCGTTTGTAGAAGACGCTGGTGAATCGGACCTTGCCGGATTCCGTGATCTTTTTGGCCAGAGCCGCCTCACGGTCTTGGTCCGCCGGTTCCTCATAGCGCCACACGGGGGGGCGCTCACCCGGAGCGTTCAGCTGCCCGTAGATGCGGCCAAGGCTGTCGAAGAATTGAGCCACGATGCGCTCGTCCGCTTCGCGGTAGTCCCCCAGCACGGCGTAGTGCGTCTCGCTGGCAGCTCGGCTGCCTGCCTTGCCCAGTTCGGCCGTCAGCGTCTGCCCCATCAACACCTTCGAGATGGCCGCATCCCACATCTTGACGAAGGACTGATGCAGATCGCCGCTTTTGCCGCTGGCTTCGTGGATATCCACTTCGCTGCCGCTCGGCAGCACGGCCGTGGCTGTCTGAACCATGCTGGCCAGATCGGAGGACATGCGCTGCCGTTCCTCACGGGAGGACTGTTGCGGGGCCTTGCCGATCACCCAGGGAATGCCGAAGCGTTCCATGAAGTTCGACCAAAAACGCACCCCGCCTTTCTTGAAGGCTACCGGCCAGAGGCACCTCGACAGGAGCCGCAGGCCGTGCGGGCGGTCATAGGTGGGGAAGTGCCTGGCCACCAGGAATTTATCCTCCGGCATCGGCTCGCCATTGGGAGCCCCCATGGAGAGAAAGACCAAGCGTCGATCTCCATCGAAGCCGAACCACCGCCGGGGCTTGACGGTGATGCCGTCGAGGCGGATGCGGCCGTTGTCCTGCCGCCACATCAACTCGGCCACGGTGTGGCCGTAGTAGGGGGCGTCCAGGATTTCGCTGACCACGTTGTAGAGGTCCACTCGCTCCAGGTCCTCGATCAGCTCGTCAGCCAGGCGCTGTGCTCCCGTGCTTGGCTCCTCGCCGCGCGTGTGTCCCGGCTTGATCTGGTAATCGTACTTGTGCAGCGTCCCCAACTTGCGCGACTGGATGGCCATTGTGACCTGATCATCCGCGGTCAGCTCATCCAATACCTCCGCGTCCTCGCCGCGTTTACGCAGGATGGGATCGGGGTCGGGCAGCAAGCCGAGGAATGAGCCGAACACGTCCTCGCCAGCCGCCTCACGCGTGGCCAGTTCGTTGAACAGTTCCTCGCGCCGGGTGCTGCTGAATGACCGGAACTCGGAGGGGGAAATCCAGAGGCCGTCCATCAATACCCCCTTGTGATGGTGGTGGTTTCTCGGGGCGGACCGGTGACAACATCCCACTCCTGCGGCTCCATTACCGTGGCCGCGTACACAGCCATTGCCAGGGCCACGCCGGAGTCCCCGTGGCGCTGTTCAGCACCGCCCCTGGTACTTTTCTCGGGTAGACGCGCCACCCCTTTCACCACGCGGAAGGCCCGCAGATCGTCGAGCACGTCGCTGTCTTTGGGGAGTGTGAGCGTGCCGTCCTCGAGTTGCTGCTTGAGGCGGGGCATGTGCTCCCGGTACCAGGCTTCGGACAGGGCCACCTCGTCGATGAGCCCCGCGCCATAGTGCTGCCTGGCCACCTCGGCCAGGAATGCGCCATTGCCCCGGGCATCCAGGGCGGCACCGCCGAAGCGGTCCAATCGGTCGATGAGGTATTCCAGCACGTACTGCTGGGTGGTGAAGGGAGCGTTTCTCAACTCGGCTGTCAGGCAGGTGCGCAAGTCCAGATCGGCCTGTCGCTGAAGCACCCACAGCACGGTCAAGTCGCCAGAGCGGCCGAAGTCCTCGCCCACGAAACATGTCTGGGATGGTAGCGATCGCAGGACTGGCTCCAGGTGCTCACGGCACCAGGCTTCCGCCGTCCGGCGGCGGCGAATCTCCGACCAGTCCACGAAGTCGTCGGGCAGGCTCCACCGCAGCACCGGAATGTCGGGGTGCATGCGAGCTTCGATCAGGGCGCGGGAAAGGTAGGCTCCGCCGGAGCGGCGGGGAACACAGAAGAGTTCCTCCTCCGCGTTGTCCCCATAGAAGTCCACCATCTCCTGCCGCCACCTGGCCTCCGACTCGGGAGACCAGGCCAACTCCGCCCGGACCGCCTCGGTAGGCGCTTTCCCCTGTTTGACCAGACAGATGCGGCGATAAAGCCCCTCATACAGCGCGTCGTCGAACGTGGTTCGGTGCAGGCTGTATGGCCGCGCCCCGGATTGAGTCTCCTGGATCAACTCCGCGAATGGGTTTTCCGCGCCATTGTGCGTCGATATGACGTCCACCCGGCCACCCCACATGAGCATGGCCAAGGCCGCCTTGAGCAGTTCGGCCAGCTGGTCCACAAAGGCCCCTTCGTCGATGACGATGTGTCCCTGGATGGAGCGAAGGGAACGGGGAGCGGAGGAAAGCCCCGTTATACGGTGTCCGCTGGCAAAGGTGATGCGGAAGGCGACTACCTTGCCGCCGGGATCTTCGTCCTCGAAGACGAACTCTTCCATGTCCGACGCCACCAAGGAATAGATGCCAGCCCAAAAGGCGCAGTCCTTGATGAACGTCTCGGTCATCCCCTTGTTGTAGGAGATGTACCAGACGTCCATACCTCCGGATTCCTTCTCGGACGCGGCCTCCAGGGCCGCACCAGCGGCTGTGGCCCAGGATGCGCCGATACGGCGTGATTTCTCCCATACCCGCACGGCGGACTCGTCAGCCACCCAGCGCCGTTGGTAGGGCAGAAGCAGGGGTTCGTCATGGTGGCGGGGAACGTGCTCCGGTGTGCTCATCCCAGAATCCCCAGCAACCGCTTGGCTTCCTGCACCGACGCGTCGGTCATGCCCCGGGGTTTCTTGCCGGTCTCCTCGTCAGGCTTGGGCTGGAGCTGGTGCAGCAGGTCGAAGGAGGCCTTCACGTGCTTCAGCTCACCCAAATCCAGGGCTGCCGGGTTGGCGATCATTTGGGACAGCTTGGCACTCAGCGCGGCCTCAAGGGCCTGGGCCGCGTCCTCGGCCGAGCTGAAGTGCTGGTCGGCGCCTGCTCCGGCCACACGCCTTTCCAACGCGGACTCTTCGGCCTTGATGGCCAGTTCTTCCATCTTGGCCACGGCAAAGGTGTCCATGGGATTCAGGCTGCCGAGGCAGTTCTTGATGAGCTGGGCCCGCAAGCGGATGGTGTTGGTCCGGATCGAGGACATGGCCTCGCGCAGCTCGCGGCGCTTCTCGGACCACTCGTACTTGTCCGCCCAGCGCCAGAGCGTGGATTCCGGGATTTCGGTGCGCTCGGACACCTCCCGCATAGGCAGGCGTTCAACGCAAAACAGGTCCTCGGCTTCGAAGACCTGGTCAGGTGGGTACTCCCAACCCATGGCTAGCGCCCCAGGACTTCGGCGATGCGATCCAGCTCGGCCAGGACTTCCACCAGCTCCGTACGGGCGGCGTCCAGTTCCAGCGCCTGCTGGGCAATGACGTCGGTTCGCAGTGCCTCGGGGGACTTGAAGGGATCCAGGTTATCACGAAGACTGCCGAGCAACCCGCTGATCCTGGTCTTCAATTCGGCACGGCGCTGCTCTCGATCAGCTTTGTAACCCATGTACTTAATGCGCTCGCTCATTTTCCCTGCTCTCTCTTAACGATGGGGCAAAACAGGTTGCTGTCGATCTTGTCCGCTACCTTCTGCATGGTTTGGGACACCAGAAGCAGCACCTCCCGCTGATCCTTGGCCAAACCTTCCCAGCTGCGCACCAGTTCGACGTTGTCTCTGTAGAACTGGGAAACCTCTTTGTGCTGCTGCAGGAAGCATTCGACCCGCTTGCGCTCTTCATCAGCCCAGGCGATCGAATCCTTGCGGTATGCCTCCAGAACGGCTCGGGTCTCCTGGCTCTGCGCCCGCAACGATTCCGCGTGGTCCCGACGAATGGCGTTGAGGATCTTGTCTTGCCGCCACGCATGCCAGGTGAACAGGGCCACTGCGGTCAGGGGAAATGCCAGCACCAAACCGACGACGCCCCATGCCCCGAGAGTCTCAACCACCTGGGCCAGGGATGAGATGATGGCCACCAGCTGCGTCGGATCCACGACTAATCAGCCTCCGTTTCTTCTTGGCACGTGGTGCAGCGTGAACAATCGGGAACCGCCGTCATCCGCGCCGGGGGGATGGGGTCGCCGCAGTCGCGGCAGCACGGCACTCCACCGCACCACTCCGGCCCTTCGCCAGAAGACGCGGACCTGCTGCCGAGGGCACTGCGTAGAAACGCAGCCTCAGAGGCCTGGGCTCGATCAACTTCGTCAGCCATGGTGGTCAGCCAAATCCGGAAGCGCCTCGATCTCGGCGATCATGGCCTCCAGCTCATCCACTCCGGGCACATGCTCACCGAAATCCCGGAGCACTCCCGCCGCCGTGCTGGCTTCCCTGGCCAGCTCCAGGGAGTGGTGCAGGGACTTCAGAGCAGGCACGGCGACACCGGACACGGACACCGAGCCGGACTCGATATCGTCGTAGAGGCCGCGAGCGGATCGGACCGCCTGAACGGCCGCGGTCACCATGGCCGCGATGCTCTGAACCGGAAGCATCTAGCCCTCCTCCATGTTTTGCCGGGCCTGCCCCAGTGCTTTCAGTCCGGCCTCGTAGAGCCCGGCCGAGGCTTCCGCTATGGTGTCCATGAGTTCGCCGGGTGCCTGGACTTCGAACCGCCGCCCCAGCACCTGCCCAGCCGAGTCCAGCAGTTGCCGAACCCGCTGGCGATCGACGTACTCACCCAGGAGAGGGGGGTCGCTGCCGGAGTCCCCGGCCACGGCCACCTCGGAACGCCAGGCGGCCACTTGGCTGTAGACCACGCTGACCCGGGACCCCAGCACGATGAGCCGTTTCGCCTCATCCAGCACCGGCGCCACCTGGGTCTCCAGATGTTCGCGCTCCGCCGGGGACGCCGCCTGATGCAGATCCAGGTAAGCCATGTGGGTTGCCATGTAGCTGTCCAGCAACGTGGCTGCGGCCACTCGGGCTTGTTCGGGCGGATCCAGGGCGGAGACCCGGTCCACGGCGGCGCAGCCCGCGAGGCACACCGCCAGCAACAGGGCCGCGAGCGGGCCAGCGCTGGTCTTCTTGATTTTGACGGGGCGGTCGGCCTTGATGCGGCCATAGGCTGTCCACCCAGCGCCCACCAGCGTCAGCAACGCAGTGGCCACCTCCTGAATGGCTTCGTCGCCCAGCGGCAAGTTCAGCCGCGAAACGGCCCAGGCCACCACCATCATCACAACGCCTTGCAGCGTCTTGGATTCCCAGGGCATCTTCGGATTGTTGGACACGATCACCTCCGTCCGATCCACTGGATCGGGCTGACGTTGCGCACACTGATATGCAGCCAGCCCACCCCGGCCTCGATGGCCGTGATGTACTGCACCGCATGCATCAGCCGTTCATCTGCACCTGCCCGAATGTCCTGACGAATCGCCCGCGCCGACGTCCGCAGGGGGACCAGGTCCAACGCCCGGCCCCACTTGTGGTCAGACCGGTCCGCCCCCACGGGGCAGTCCGACGGACGCCAGCCGCGGTACTCGTTGCCGCCGCCCACGTGCCAGTCGTTACAGACCATCGGCCCGTAGAGTCGTCGCAGGGCGTCGGCGCTGAACAGCAGACGCGCATCCAACAGCCACCACAGCTCGCTGTGCGGCAGCGTCAGGTAGTGCTCTCTGGGCACCAGCTCGTCCAGGCTGAAGAATTCGGGGAAGTAGTGCGTCACCATACGGGGGCAGAGTGCCCCCGGAAAACCGATTTGCGTATTCGGCTATGCAGAATATGCAGGGATTCGGCGAGCGGTTTTGCTCACCCGGTGCGGCCTATTGGCCGAGGTAGGAGCGGACGCTCCGAGAGGATATGCGCAACGGGCGGTCGTCACCCACGCGTTCCAGGGTGCCGTCTTCCACCAGGTAGCGGACCTGGCGCTCAGACAACGCGGTGGCCCACGCTGCCTCGTCCACGCGCAGCGGTCGCCCCTGGCTGAGCAGTTGATCTACCGTGATCTGCGGCACCTCCTGATATGCAAGCCGCCGGGAGGGAGCCGAGCGCTGGGCGAGGACGAGCTGAAACCCGGGCGGATTGACCAACGCGCAACGCCTGGCGCACGACAGGCACAGAAAACGTTGTCCCCGAACGAACCACTGCGCCTGGCGTCGTTTCGTGCATCCCAGGCGTTCGTACACGGCCGGGTCCACCTCGCCATGGTAGGGCACGAACCCACGATCCAGCAGGCAAAGAATTTCACGGGTCTGTTGGCGTACGGACATCGTTTCAGCCTCCCATCAGCTGCATCTCGTCAACGGGGACGTGGGTGATGCCGGCCCCGACAAGCAGGACCGCCACGTACCAGCGGCCATCCATCCCCTGGATGGGCTCGCTCGCCGTTCTGGTGATCTCGTAGCGCGTTTGGCCGGACACTACGCGAATCGGCACGCGAACTGGCGTTTGCCGTGGAATGTCAGGCCGTTGAGATACGTTTGCCCCGCCCAGAGCCTCGGCCACCATTCGCCCTACAAGAGCGCCGGTCTCAGCAGGGGAGCTGGCACTCCACTTACGTCCGTCAGCCCCAGGCACCCATCGCCCGTCCAGCCGCAGACGATAGCGGCCCGGCACGGCCCCGGCATGGTCCGGCCATGCCTCCGCCGGGAACAACTCCAGGCGGCCCACGACATCATTGCGCCCCCGGTGCAGCAAAATGGAAAGCGACTTGTCACGCTGTTCTGCCATGTTGAGCGAGTCTCCTAATAATGCCGCAGAGTGTTCATCACCGCATCCGCCTGGGCGCTGAACAAGCGGTGGCAACGGTTGCACTCACCAGTGACGACGCAGCGTGAGCATGCTGCGCGCTGGATTGCCTGGTAGACCGCCTGATCACGGTCGCCCTGTCCGTCCAGCCAGCGCCTGATCCTGGCCAATTGCCGAACAGTGTTTCCGGCGTAGCGTCCCGCCAGGGCCTGGTAGACAGTGCCGCGCGGAGCCCCGGTGACTGCGCAGAATCGGTGAATTGTCCCATGCCGTTGCTCTATCTCGGCCCGCAGCCGGGCCGCCTCGTGTTCCGTGTCCATTACCGCTCGGGATACGGATCAACGCCTTTGCGGCCCATCCGGTTGATCATGTCCTTGACCAGCACCTGGAGATCGTCCTGGTTGGCCAGCCAGCGGATGTCACTGACGCCGAACTGGCGCTCGACACGCTTGTTCAGGCCATCCAAACTCCACCCCATATCCCTCGCCATAGCCAGGATTTTGCGTTTTTGACGGTGGTGCGGGTCGGAATCCGGAATGTCGATCCAGGCACGCCCCCTGGCAGGTTTGGCCGGAGCGCGGCTGGTGCCGCCGCTGGTCCAGCCGCGGGCGATGAAATGGTTCAGCAACTCGGCCATCTGGTGGATGGCCAGGTCGCCGGAGCTGCCCACTCCGAACAACTCGTGAAGAATGGTCCGGTAGTCGGCATCCGAAAGGCCCAAACCTTTCTTGGCGATGTGAATCTTGGCCAACAGCGCTCGGCGGCGCGGGTCAGGCGCATATGCGGGTTTACCCATGGTATCCTCCCAGATCGCGCCCGCAGAGCAGGCAGCGGTTGTCAAAGTCCCACACGACGAGACGGCCACAGTGCGGGCAGCGGACTAGGTGCAGGCACATCGCAGCCTCCGCAGCTCCTCGTTGAGCGGCATGCCGTAGATGGTCATCTCCGCGTGGGTATCCAAACAGTTGATGCGGGCGGCGCGGGGGACGCCCAGGCGGTCCGCCTCACGGCGCTCGGTGGCCGCATCCGGCCCCATGAGACGGCCGATCCAGCGGCGGTCGCGCTGCATTTTCCAGGGCAGCATGGCTATCGCGATTCCCTGCTGGGCCCCGAAATAGTAGAGGGCGAGGAAGGTAAGGGAGACAAGAGTTTGCGGGCTCATGCTGTCTCCTTCAGTTCAATGCTCATGGCCACCCACCCCGGTTGCAGGCCGTACTGACCGCCGTGCAGAACGTGGAGTACGCTGACCTCAACATGGCGGCCGGTGTAGTACCGCCCCTCACCGACTATCTCTCGCAACAACAGGGTGTCGCCCTCGGCGAATCCACGATCATCGAATCGCAGTTCAACCCGCTTGCGACCTTCAAGGAGGGCTAGGAACGGGCCTGGCTCACATTTCAGTTCGTGTTTCATGCCAGCTCTCCTTGCCCCACCCGGGGGAGCCCCTCGGGCGACGGGGCATCCTCGACAAAGCGGTTCGACTCCGCCCTGAAGAGCAACTCCAACTCGCCCACGGGGCCGTTGCGTTGCTTGCCGATGATGACCTCGGCGATCCCCTTGGCGGGGGTCTCCTTGTTGTAGACCTCGTCGCGGTAGAGGAAGACGATCATGTCCGCGTCCTGCTCAATAGCCCCTGACTCCCGCAGATCGGACAGCATCGGCCGCCGGTTGGAGCGCTCCTCCACCTTGCGGTTGAGCTGCGACAACGCGATCACGGGGATATTCAGCTCCTTGGCCAGGGCCTTGAGGTTGCGGGAGATGTCGGAAATCTCCTGCTCACGGGAGTCCACCCGGTGCGAGGCGCGCATGAGCTGGAGGTAGTCCACGATGACCAGCCCCACGCCGCGCTCCCGGCGCATCCGCCGCGCCCGCGCCCGCAGGTCCATGACGCCCAGCGCCGGGGTGTCGTCGATCCACAGGGGCAGCCTGGCCAGCACATCCCGCGCTCCGCGCAGAGCGCTCCAGTCTGACTCGGACAGCCAGCCGCGCCGGACCCGGGACAGATCCACGCCTCCCTGGATGCACAGCATGCGCGAGGCGAGCTGCTCCTTGCTCATCTCCAGGGAGAAGACCATCACGGGCGTCTCCGGCGACGCGGTGGCCGCATTCAGCGCCAGGTTCAGAGCGAAGGCCGTCTTGCCCATGGAGGGACGCGCGGCCAGGATGATCAGGTCGGACGGCTGCAATCCGGCGGTGTACTCGTTGAGCTTGGCGTACCCCGTGTCCACGCCGGTCAACGCGCCGTCACGCGCCGCCAGCTCGGCCAGATTGGCCATGGCCGCGTCGGCGAGCTGGCCGGTGGCGTGGGCCGTGTCGTCGCGGTCGCGCGCGGCGATGCGATCGGCAGCCTGCGAGGTCCGGTCACAGAGATCGCGCAGATCCGCACGGGGATGCGATGCCTCGCGCGTCAGCTTTGTACCCACGGCAATCAGCCGCCGCAGCCCCGCCAACTCCGCGACCATGCGGGCATAGTGGGCCGCGTGGGCGCTGCTGACGATGGAGGAGACCAGCTCGGCCAGGTAGGGTTTACCCCCAGCCCGCTCCAGCTCATCCCCCAACTCGGTGGCCACCGTAATCAGGTCCAAAGCCATGCCGCGTTCGGACAGGCGCTCCATGGCCCGCCAGATCAGGCGATGGCGCGGCTGGTGGAAGTCCGCTGCTGTCACAATGGCCGCCAACTGATCCAGTTCGCCACGGTGAAACGCGCCGCCCAGCACGCCCTGCTCGGCATCGAGATTGGCCGGGGGCTGGATGGTATCCGGCTGGGAGCTAGACGCCGGGAGAATACTCTCGGCCACGGTCATGGGTGCCGCTCCCAATAGCGCAGGACGAGCCACACACCCGCCACCTCGACGACGGCGGCCGCCACGATGACGAGCAGATACACATGCAGGTCAGTCATGGTGGACTCCAACAGGGATTGCACGGGGAGAGGAGCCCGGAATGGGGGACACGCCCCAGTCGTCCAGCATGGTGCAGATGTCCGTGTAGCCGAGGCTGCGGCACGAACCATCGACGCGCTGATTGATGTCCATGCGCAGCCGCTCCACGCCGATGCGGTCACGTCGCTCGGCGGCGTATTCGTCCAGGACCGCCGCCAACGCCTCCCACGCCGGGACTTCAGTCCACGAATCGGGGATGTATGGCAGCGCCATGAGACGCTGGCCGGTGTCGCATCCGGCGCAGGGTTCAGAGATTTTGCGCTGGGCATGCACGTGGCGCAGAGCGCACTCGCGAGGGGTGGAGGGTGGGCAGTTGCGGCGCATGTCAGCATCCCTTCGGCAGTCGGCCAGGCCGCGAAATGATGAATTCATCGCCCCGCTGGATGTCCTGCGGCAGAGCACAGCCGCGATCGCATCCAGGGCAGATGCAGCTGGATTCCCCCACATCGAAGGCCCTCCAAAGCTGATCCTTCTTGGTGGCATAAGGACACGGCTTGTAGCCGCATTCGGGCACCACGACAGGAGTGCCGTACCGACCAGCCGCTTCTTGCACGAGTTGAGTCCGAATCTTGGCGTCCATGCATCCTCCCTTCTAGCTGCACATCAGGCCCGGGCCACCACGCCCGGACGACAGCCCCCGCGGGGGCTGTTTCGCGAGGGGTTACTTCTCGTTGACGGCCGCCCGGAGCCCCTTGCCGGGCCTGAAGGTCACCACCCTCTTGGGCGCGATCTCCACGGCCTCCCCTGTCTGCGGGTTGCGGCCGGTGCGCCCGGCGCGCTGCTTGACCTCGAAGGTGCCGAAGTCGGTGAGGGTCACCTTGTCGCCCTTGGCCAGGGCTCCTTCCATGGCCTCCAGGGTGCCGGATACGGCCCGCTCGGCCTCGGAGTTGGAAATGGAAAGCATGTCCGACACACGGGTGATGAGTTCGCCTTTGTTCACGGTATCCTCCCTATTCGTAGGTGGTTTGCAGGCCGCCGCTGTCCAGCGCATCCACGCGCTGGAGCAGTTCGGCCGCCCGAGTTTCCAGATCGCCGGGCACCGCGCCCCGCGCCAACATTTCTTTTGCCCACGCCCCGAAATCCTGGGCCAGACTCCGATTGCGCAGCGCCATCCGTTCAGCCGACCGCAGAGCCTCGCGACGGATGTTGCCGCGTTTCTGCGGTGGATCTGGGGGCCTGGAATGCTCCTGATGAGGCGGTTCATGCACACTCATCACGCGACCTCCTTGAACCCCTCCACGGCATCCATGTCAGGCACGACCCGAAAGCTGTCCTTAACCGTGCGCTTCAGGCCCAGCTTGGCGATGGTGGAGTCGTCCAAGGACTCGATGGCATCCCGCTTGGGTTTCTCCTCCACCTGGATGCACTCGTCACCCAGCCCGTAGGCGCGGAGCGACTTGAGCAGCGACGCAACCTTGTCCTTGGCGCGGGGGATGCTCACCGAGCGCACCAGCCGGTAGCCGATCTCGCCGTATGTCAGACGACGGGTACGGCGTTTGCTGAATTCGTCCTTGCGCGCCTCGCAGAACGCCTGGACCTGCGTCTCCAGCTGCTTGCGCTCGGAGCAGAGCGGGGCCATCCGCTCCTTGGCTCGTTCCTTGACGTCGTTGATCTCTTCCTGGGCCTTGCCGTTGATGCGCTCCACCGCGATGTCGATCTCGCCCATGCGCCGCACAGCCGCGTCCACGCCGTCCCAATCGTTGATTTCGATGTTGCTCATCTCTCCTCCGTTATTGTTTCACCGGCTGCTGGGCCCGGGACAGAGCCATCGCCTGGATGACGCAGATCGGCGTAGACTCCAGCGCCTCGACGATCTCCATCACCCCAGCCAGTTGGTTCACGGCTGGCCGCATGCGCTCCCAAATTTCAGGGGGCACCTCGCCAGCCAGCGACCGCAGGTCAGCCAATGCGCCGAGGTATTTCTCGTGGATCATGCCTCCTCCTCTTCGTTGAACCGGGCCAGGACGGTCCGGCAGTCCTCGATGATGCGTTGCCGCACGTTGGGCTGGTACGGGTCGCGCTCCATGAGCGCCCGCACCATGCGGCAGGCTGCGTTGCGCACCTGGGCGAACGGGTCGGTAATGGGCTTGGGGGGGAATGGAGTCTTGCGCTGATCCCGCGCCTTCTGGGTGGCCCTGTACGCATAAGACTTGCCCGACTTGCCGTGCCTAGCCACGTAGCCTTCCGCCTCAAGCCAACGGACGTACTTGGCCACATGGGTGTAGGAGGCGCGGCTTACCTGCGACACGTCGCGGAACGTCCACCCTGGTTTTTTGGCCCGAATGGCCCGCCAGATTCGCTCGTACAACTCGCCGCCGCGGGTGGCGGCATGGGGGTTCCAGGTGTATGTGCCCCGTTCCACGCGGATCAGCTCCCGACGCTCCTTCATGTCCTCCAGACGCCGCCGCACCTTGGCCTTGTCCTGCTCGTCCTCCAGGCACAACGCCTCGATGAGCAGCCCGGCGGTGAAGGACTTCTTGCCGCCTCGGGTCAGCCCCTGGATGACGGGACGCAGCTCCTCCATGGTGAAGCTCACGCTCATGACCGCCTCCAGCTGCGATGCTTGAGCACATCCATCACCATGGCCTCGTCCACCGTGTCGGTATCCCGAGCTTTGGCCGCGTTCTCCAACATCTGGAACATGTTGCGCACCAGGCGAAAGTCGCCGTCTGTCTTCTTGACGATCAGCTTGCACTCCCGGGCGGGAATGCGCAGGTCAGCCGCGTCCATTCCGTACATGGCCACGTCCGACTCGCTGATCGGGCCGAACACAACTTCCTGAACAACCCGGCTCCATACCCGCCTCTGTTGGCCGAGCAGCGCGGGCAACTCCTCCTCGCCCACCAGGACGATGGAGGAGCCGGTCAGTTCGTGGATGTCACGCAGGTCGTTGATGCGGGCGACGCTGAGTTTGTCCGCTTCGTCCACGAAGATGGTCTGGGGTTCCTTGGACAGGGCCGCCACGATTTTAATTTTGCAGTCGTTGGCTGATCTGGGCCGCTGGCCGCAGATTTCGAAACAGAGCCCCTGGAGAAAGGCGCACTGTGTCCAGTCCTGCCAGACGTACAGATACACGCCCCCATGCTCGCTGTAGTAGTTCTGTACGGCCACGGTCTTTCCGCGCCCGGCTTGGCCCCAGCAGACGGCGATTCCCGGCTGGCCGTGCTCCATATCCTCCATGGTGGCCACGGCCCGCCGGAACTTGGAGACGTTGTCGGTTTCGATGAACACCTGCCGCATAAATTCCTCCTTGGGTTAGCTGGCCGCGGAAGCGGAATTCCAATGGTTGAACACTCGCAACAGCTTGGAATAACGGGCCTCCGGGTAGTCTGGACTGGCTTCGAATTGCTCCATGAACTGAGCGTCTGACTCCCGCAGTTCGATGCCGTCGCGGTGGCGGATATTGAAGAGATATTCGTACTTGGACAGTTCGTCGGTGATTTCGCGGACCTGTTCAGGCGGGGTGTAGGCGGGGCGGGAAGACCGGCGTGCGCTGGCCTTGGCCTGGGCATCCTCAATGGCCAGGACTTCCGCCTGGGTGGGCTCGGTGTTTTCGGGCTGTGCTGTCGGGCGCTCCTGCCCGTGCTCGGCCACCAATTCCATGCGCCGCTGGGTCTCTGGGATGACAACCCGCTCCAGCAACGTCCGGCAATACCGACTGGCCTGACGCTCTTGCCCTTTGCGAAACTCAATGGCCTGCGTCAGATCGGCCACGTCCTGCTCATTACCCAGGATGCGCGCCGCCGGGTGGTACTTGCGGGTCTTCTCGGCGCAGCAAATGGGGCGTCCGTCGGTGTCGTACACCAGCACCCGGGCCACTTCACCGTCCGCGTCCAGATCCTGTGGATCGTATTTGACCGTGACGGGATGCCGCCGGTTGTAGAGTTCCGGCGCGTAATACGTGCGGCCGAACAAGGACACGCCATTGCGCTGCACGCTCCGCACAGTCTTGGTCAGCATCAGGTCTCGCAGCTTGACCAGGTCGGCATCGCCCAACCCAGGCCCCCGCCCGTCCTGGAAGACCTCGAGCGGAGACTGGCCCGCCAGGTGCCCCTTTTGCGGCCGTGCGATGTACTCGTCGAAGAACATGGCAATGGCCTGGTGCGCCTCGATCAGGGTCAGCGGCCGCGCCCCGGACTTTTCGTAGATGTCCCGGTGCACCTTTTCCCCGCGCAGCATGCGTGCGGGCTTGGTGGCGATGGACGTGCCGGTATAGCTGGGAGCCCACCGTTCCAACTCGGCGAACGTCCCGAAGAATCGTTCCACCGTCTTGGATTGGCCGTGGTAGGGCCAGGCGAACAACGTCTGGACGCCGAGTTCGGCGAACAGGCCTCCCAACCCGGTTTCACGTAAGTCTATGTCGTTGAAATACTTGGACCGGAAAGCGCGGCCATTATCCAGGTAGGCCACCTTGGGAAACTTGCCCAGCAGCAGGCAGGCCCGGCGGAACGCGGCTGCGATGCACTGGGTGTTCTCGCTGGGCATGATCTCCCAGCCCATGGGGAAGTTGCTCCGCATGTCGTACCAAAGCACCATCTCCATGCGCTGCGGCTTGCCTGTGGTGGGGTTGATGATCTCGAAGTTGAG
The DNA here is from genome assembly GCF_000711295.1 of Desulfohalovibrio reitneri. Lineage (NCBI taxonomy): Bacteria > Pseudomonadati > Thermodesulfobacteriota > Desulfovibrionia > Desulfovibrionales > Desulfovibrionaceae > Desulfohalovibrio > Desulfohalovibrio reitneri. Next base: position 2,063,577 of record NZ_JOMJ01000003.1, read on the forward strand.
TTTGTGGCCGTCCGCCACCAGAATGTCACCGACCTCGATGAGGCTGTAATCACGCTCAATGAAAAAGGCGCACCGGTCATTCCAGGCCTTCGCGCCTTCCCTGGTGTAGACGGAGTCGCCGTAGTGGTATGGATAGAAGTCTTCAAGCAAGAAGCGCCGTGCCGTGCGCTCGCTTTGGATCAGCTCGCCGCCCTCGAAAGCCAGCGCCTTGTTGGCCTCCCGGTAGGCGCTGGCGATGGAGGGCTGGCCGGGCTGGAGCCAGAAGCGGATCAACATTTGCTTCTGGTGCTCGGTCAGTCGCCTGGAGCCCTTGCGCGTCAGGCCCCGCTTGTCAGCAACAGCGGCCAATCCGCCCCGCTCGGCTGATTTCTTCCAGCGCTCCAGAGTCTTCCAGCTGACTTTGGGGCCGATGGTCTCCAGCAACTGCGGCCACATTCCGACCTGATAAGCACGGATGAACGACTCGCGCTGCTCGACCCCCTTCCCCTGCTTGGCCAGCCAATCCAGGTACAGATTCACCAGGTCCAACCGCGCCGCCGCCACACGCTTCCGCCGATCATCCAGTTGAACCGACGTCCCGGAGGCGTTTTCTGCCGTGGACTCCTTGGCCTCATGGAGCTTGAGTTTTTGCAAGACATCCTTCGGGAGACCCGAGACCGGGTAGACATAGCCTCCGCCACGCTGGGGCTTAGGTGTACGCGGCCATGACTCACGCTTAGCCCTTTTGTGGACTGCCTGGACTGTAACGCCAAGCGCGACCGCAATATCTTTCAATGCCAAGGCCCTATTCATGGTGCTACCTCTCAGTTCTCCTTCGAGCGGCACAAAGCCAGAATCCTCACGCCGCCTCGTCCTGCATGTCTTCGGGCAAGGCTAGGTATTTCGTTGGGCAGCCCAGGTGACGCAGCAACTCCAAAACCTTCCTATGGTTCCTCGCGCCCCGGATGGTGTGGCTCACCGCGGAAGGAGTGACGCCAAGCTCTCCAGCCAAATCCTTGATCGTGTATCCCTGGTTGTTCAGCCATCTGCGGATATCCCAGGGACGCCGCTCACGCCCGGAGCCGATGGGGTGAGTGAGCTTTTTCCTCCGACGCGCAATTCGGACTTCCTTCATAGTTCCGCCTCGATGTGCTTTTTCTTTTTCTGCAAGGCTTTGATTTGTGCCTCGATCTCCGCTCGCTCCAGTAGCTTCGCCTGCCGTTCATCGACCAACTGGGCGCCGAGAGGCGCGCAAAGCGCCTGAATCGGACGCAGGTCGTCGACCACCCGACAAAAAACCACGAGTGCCCTGACGCTCGGATAGTGTTCGGCGTACGGGTTGAGCCATTTCTCCAGGGTTGCGGTCGAAAGGCGCTGCGTGTTGCCGCCGTTCAAGCGAACACCATGGTTGGACGCCAACTCATTCATTTTGTCGCAGATTTGTTCCCGAGACAGTGGACTGGCCTTGGCGGCCTGGTGCATTGCCCGCTTGACCGCCGGGACCACATCAAGGCCCGGACCGAACAAGGAGAGTTGGTTGGGGTCCGAGTGTCTGCTCATTGGTGTCCGGTCATTTCGTGACAACAGATGTTGAACTCGCTATGTTTGCACGGCTATGGTCAGCCCATGTCGCGCATTGCGTGACCAACGCTGAGGTCGTTTTTATACCTGAACTCACACGGAGTCAACCTTTGGTAAGGTTAAAAGTTGGTCGCGTAAAACCTGAAATCCACACGGTTGGAATAATTGGCAATAGTGCCAATCTCCGGGGTTTAGCCGATGGTTGAAACCTCAGGTCGTCAGGATTCAACTGAGGCTGCCGCAATTCTGGACCGACTAATTCAGGCCTCACCTGACGGCACAACTCACTCTTTGGCCACAATTCTGGGGGTCACCCCCCAGGCCGTCTATAAGTCCAAATCTCAAGGCAAGGTTCCGTCGTCGTGGATCGTCGACGTAGGAAGGGCAACCGGGGTCTCATTGGACTGGCTATGTTACGGAGAAAAGAAAAGACCTGAGGTTGGCAGTGAAAAACCAGAGGTTTGCAAACCTGATGTTGTGATGGTTCCTAAAGTTCGAGCCAGACTCTCAGCTGGAGGTGGTTCATTCGAAACCAGCGCGGATGTGGTGGGGCGCTACGCCTTTAAGAGCCCCTGGATTCGGAGCAAGGGAAGGCCTGACCAAATGGTGCTTATGGACGTGTACGGCGACTCCATGGAGCCAGAAATCAAGGAAGGCGATACAGTTCTGATTGATCAATCCCAATCCGATGTCCTAGCTGGTGGGATATATGCGATAGGGATCGGCGAAGAGGTCGTGGTCAAGTTCGTTGACCGCTGGCCAGGCCGTTTTGTTCTTAGGTCTAAGAACCCTGAGTACCCAGCAGTCGAACTGGATATGGAACAACTGAGAGACCAAATACGTATTATAGGTCGCGTGATTTGGTGGTGCAGGGAGGCGAGATGAGAAAGGAATTTATACTGATCATGACCATGATACTACTGACGTCGTGCGCTGCGACGAAGACCAACTACCCCAAAGACAACGTGTCAGAAGCCAATGGTTCGAGCGAGATGTCCACTACTGTGGAAGCGCTCTACAAATCTCAAGTCGATAATTCGATTCGGGCAATACTCAGGGAAGGCGATTTTGCCATTCCTGATCATGGAACGGAGAATATTACAGGTGTCGTGGGCAGCGACGCAGGCCAACTACTCGTCGCGTTCGATGTTGAGGAAAAACCTGATATGCCGGTCCAAAATGTCATAACAACCATGTACGAGATCAGAATGAGCCTGTCGTATAAAAAGGGTGACCGAACGACTCCAGTCAAGTTCAGCCAAGTAGATGAATCCAAATTTAACGAAATGCTGAGTGCGATACAGAGAAGGGTGGAAACAAAAGTGGAAGTCAAGCTGTCCACACTTGACGAAAACCCTCCCAACAAAGGCAACGGGGCTGTGCAATGGAACCAAGCTGCCGATACCGCTCTAAGTATCATCGGCATTGCCCTGGACATTGGCGTATCTGTTATGAGCGGAACAATGACAGACGGTGAAATCACGAAGGCGCTCACCGACTGATTGGTTCACCAGCGCTGACCACCGGGTCGGACAAAGCCCTTCTCATCTAGACTGTCCGACTGACGGGCTGGCCAGCATTTTTCTCAACTTGAGATTCTGAGCGAAAGTTTTTTCTCCTGCGCCCGAGACCCCGCCCCACTCCTGTATTCCCCCCGTATTTCTCTCATCCAACCAAGGCGTCCCGCGCATTCTCATCTCTCCTGTCCCCCCACATCAGCGTCCAGCGCATCTGAATCAAAACGGCCGGGGTGAGGTTTAGACGGATGGACTTCAACTGGAAAAACGCTAGTCCGCCTGAGCACTTGCGCACATTTCCTTGACGCGCGCCATCCAGGGAATACACATGCAAACTTACTTTGCCTCGGGTCCAGGGCCTGGACACGAAACGCCCCGGAGGATGATTCGGGCCAAGGAGCCTTCAGCCTTTGGGCCGAGCTTGCCCGGTCATAGGGATGAAGAGAGCGGAGCCGGCACGAGTCATGTCCTGGTCGCCGAAGGCGAAACATCTTCCTGACCTTGGCCGCCGAACGCACTCTCTTCTTCGCATTTTGGACAAATCCTGTAACTTGTGAAACGATGCGTTGTATATCTCATGCATTTAAACGCCAGGGAGCGAGCTATTCAGGATATCAAGAAGGAATTGATCGAGCAGGTGCGCGAGTGGGGAGCGGACGTGGTGGGCGTGGCTGACACGGCCCGTCTGGAGGGCATTGGGACACGGCCGGACGACCTGCTCGAGGGGTGGCCCCGGGCGGTCGTCATGGGTGTGCGCTTGTCCGGCGGGGTGATGGACACGGTGAAGGACGGCCCCACGGAACTCTACTCCCAGCACTACCAGCGGGTGAACGCCCTCTTGGACGACGTCGCCACAAAGCTGATGGGGTGGATACAGAAGCGGGGCGGGCAGGCGCTGCCCATGCCCGCGAGCCAGATTCTTTGCGAGGAGACCTTCCATTCCTACCTGTCCCACAAGGCGGTGGCCCTGGCGGCGGGGATTGGCTGGCAGGGCAAGTCGACGCTGCTGGTCACTCCCAAGTTCGGGCCGCGCTTGCGGCTGGTGACGGTGCTGACCGACCTGGACCTGCCCCCGGACGAACCGATGAAGAACCTCTGCGGCAAATGCACCATCTGCGCCGACGCCTGCCCGGCCGGAGCCATCAAAGGCGAGAAAACCGACTACCACTTCGCCAGCCGCGACGCGGCCCTGGACCTGGACGCCTGCGTGAGCCAGCTCAACCGCTTCTCCCAGGCCGACCACATTACCCCCTACCTCTGCGGCGTCTGCGTCGCCTCCTGCCCGTGGGGCAAGAAAAAGAAGAAGAAAAAACGGGCTGAGGGGAAGACGGGGCGGTTGGCAAAGGTGTGAGGCCCAAGCCCCCTCCATCCTTCCACAAACGTTGCATAGCCCGCTTCGCTCGGGGGCGTGGTGCTGCCACGTGGCAGCACCAGGGCAACAGCCCAGTTCCGCGTCCAACGCATCGTCAGCCAAACGGCCAGGGCAGGGTTTTGCCGGATGAAATAGCCCCATATTAGCCCGGCGCCGAGGTGCTCCCCGCCCGCGCTCTTACGCGCGTCATCCCGCGACCCACATGCAAAGTTACTTTGCCGCGGGGTCCAGGGGGCGCGTAGCCCCCTGGTCGCCCGAAGGGCGGAATCCTCTCTTCCTGAATCCTCTCTTCCTGAATCCTCTTTTCCTACTCTTTCCTCTCTCCGGCTTCCCGTGCCAGCCAGGCTCCGGCCAGGGCGCAGCCGAGTATGGTCATGGCGGTGCCGAGCCACCAGGTGCGGAAGAGGTTGTGGGCCGTGGCGGCGGTGACCAGGTAGCCCACGTAGGAGGCGGTGAAGCATTGGGCGGCCCAGAGCCAGCCTTCCCCGCCGGGGGATGAGGGCGGGCGCGCGGGGAGCCGCACGGCCCGTAGGCACCACCAGGCCGCCCCCCAGAGGAAGGCCAGCCCGGCCAGAAAGCCGAGGAGGCCGCCGTCCACCAGGAGTTGCAGGTAGATATTGTGCGGGTGGGGCAGGTCGGCGGGTGAGCGTTGCAGAGTGATGCCGAGCTGCTTGTAGGCGGGGTTGAAGGTGTTCAGCCCCCAGCCCAGGACGGGCCGTTCTGCGAAGGTCTCCAGGGCCGTGGCCCAGATTTCCGTGCGCGGGGCTTGCCGGATTACCTCCGGCGTGAAGCGGTTGGGGAAGAGGCTGACGGCCAGGATGAGGACCAGCAGGCCGATGCCCAGGGCCTTTTTCCAGCCCAGCCGCAACAGGCCGAGGAGGCCCAGGGCGGCGGCGGTGCCCAGCCAGGCGGAACGGGTCTGCGAGCCGACGAGGGTGACGACGGAAGGAACCAGGACCAGGGCCAGGACCAGGGAACGGAGCCGTGAAGGCCAGGAGCGGGGCAGCAATCCCCACAGGCCAAGGGCGGCGGGGATGGCCATGGACAGCCAGTTGCCCACCCGGGGGGTGGACATGGTTCCGGTCAGCCTGGTTGACCCGTACAGTGGATCGCCGGTGAGCGGTTCCACGCCGGTGATCCACTGCACCGTCCCCAGGCTTCCTTCCACCAAGGCGGCCAGGCCGAATACCCCGGCCAGGGCCAGGAGCTGGCGGCGCGTGCGGATGGCCTCCATGCCCGCGGCGAAGAGCAGCAGCGCCTTGTACCCGGCGTGGGTCAGGGCGTAGCCGCTGAGAGAGGGGTGGATGGTGTGGACGGTCTGCAGGACCAGCACGGCGGCGAAGGCGAGGAAGGCCCACAGCAGGGGGGTCCGGGGCAGCCTGGCTCCGCGCCAGTCCAGCAGGTAGTAGAGGACCACCGCGCCCGAGGCGGTGGAGCCGCCGATTTCGCGCAGGGAAATGGAAAAAGGCGCACCCGCCGCGTAGATGCACAGGCCGAGGTAGGCCAGGGCCAAACAGGAGAGGGCGGCCCGCCTGCGCAGGGGGGAATGGGCGCTGGGTGGGGTCATGGCTGGCAGGTTGTAGCCGCGCGCTTGGCCCCGGTCAATCGGCTACCAGCCGTGGAATGGCTTGTCGTCGTCCGGGTCGAAGGTACCCTCGTAGTATTCGATGACCCAGGCGGACTCGACGGCCGAGAAACGGTGGGCCAGACGGGGATGGACCACCGCGCGGTCCCCGGCGCGGAGCCGGACCTCGAACCGCTGGCCGTCGTCCATGTCATGGCACTCCACCAGCAGTTCGCCCTGCACCACGTAAAAGCGTTCCACCTTGGTCTCGTGGTAGTGCCCGCCCCGGTACAGCCCTTGGCCGGGGTTGAGGGAGAAGCAGGCCAGGTGGTGGAAGGCCGGGCCGTCCTCGATGAGGGCCAGTTCGCCGCGTTCCTGGATAAGCCGTTTTTGGCGGCGGAATTCCTCGGTCACCGGCAGGGGTTCGATGTCGATCTTGGGGTGGTCCATGCTCGCTCCGGTGGCGTTTTTCGATTCGCCCGGCAGGCTACACCGTCCTTGCCGGGGATGGAAGACTGCGGGCTTGCCCCGGCGGCTGGGCGGGACTACCATCCCCGCATGCGTTTTCCGGCCAAAGACGGCCTGCCTCCCTTCAGCCTGCGCGAAAACCCCCGGTCCAGGCGCGTTACTCTGCGCCTGACGCCGGGCGGCGAGCTGCGCCTGACCGTGCCGCCCGGCTTCGACCCCGCCATGGCCCACCATGTGGTTGAGGCCCGGCGGGACTGGATAGAACGCTGCATGGACAAGCTGGGCAGGCCGGGCGGATCGCCGCCGGACCCCCCTGATGAGTTGCGCCTGCGGGCGGCGGACGAGTCCTGGCGGGTGGACTACGCCGAGCGCGGCCAGGGGCCGGTGCGGCTGCGGACCAATGCTGGAGGTCGGTTGCTGGTCTCCGGCGGGCTGGCCGACCGCCAGGCGGTGCGCCGCGCCCTGCTCGACTTCTGCCGGGCCCGGGGCCGGGACATCCTGCCCGGGCTGGCCGAGGAGCTGGCCCGCGAGGCCGGGGAGGATCTGGCCGGGGTCACTGTGCGCGCCCAGCGCAGCCGCTGGGGAAGCTGCTCCAGCCGGGGGAGCCTCAGCCTCAACGCCAAGCTGCTCTTCCTGCCGCAGCGGGTGGCGGTCTACGTCATCCGGCACGAACTGGCCCACCTGCGCCACCTCAACCACTCCCCAGCCTTCTGGGAACGGGTGACGGAACTGGAGCCGGACTGGCGAGCAAGGGAAAAGGAACTCAAGGAATCCCGGTTTCTTGTGCCAGGTTTTCTGGGTTGAAATCCCTTCCGGGGTCGCGCCTGGCACAACGCCTGGTCGTCCGTAATCCACCTAACGGGCCGTATTCGCGGCGGATACCTTGACGTGTGCGCCCAAGCCGGTACATGATGCGGGACGGGCGGCGCAGGGGAGCGATATCCGGACCTCTCGCTGGCCGGGGGGCAGATGAACTGGCGGGTTTATCAATGAAGCCGGGCAAGCCCGGGACCGACCGGAATTCCGGCGGCCTCGCCGAACAGTTGCGGGCCTCGGGGCTGGTTCTGCTGGGCGATCCGGAATGCCCCGTGTTCAAGGGCGACGTGGTGGCCAGCCTGGAAGACGGCGTGGCCTCCGGCGAAATCTCCGTTTCCGCCAAATATTTCCAGCACGACAAGAGCCGGGGCGTTCTTCAGGCCAAAGGCTTCGGCCTGCTGGCGCTCAAGGACGGCGAACTGGTCGTGCGCCCTCTGCTCAAAGTGGTGGAGGAAAAGACCGCCATCAAGGCCAGCCTGCACCACTGCGCCTTTGACGGCGGGGAAGTCACCACCGGGCGCATTTCCGGCGTGCTTGAATCCATGGGCTTCGGCGTGCCAGTGGACCGCGACGCCGTGGACGCCGCCCTGGCCGAAGCCAAGCGCACCGGCAACCCCTCCCAAAGCATCATCATCGCCCGGGGCGAACGGCCCGAGGAAGGCGAACCCGGCCGCTTCGAGCCAGCCGAGTCCGAGGAGGCGGAAGCCGGAAACGACCTTGCCTGCTTCGACCCGCGCGAGCGCAGCTGCTTCCGCAAAGTGGCCGAAGGCGAGGTCCTCGGCCGCCTTGTCCCCCCCAAGCCCGGCAAGGCCGGCACCGACGTATTCGGCAACGTCATCCCCCCCTGCGAATCCGGGGAAGCCAGCGGTGTGACCGTGGGCCAGGGCGCGGAACTGGACGAGGGTGGAGAAACCGTGCGGGCCACCACCCCCGGCCTTGTCTCCTGGCGCGGCAACGAACTCAACGTGCTGGACGCCCTGGAAATCCAGGGCGACGTGGACTTCTCCACCGGCAACATCAGCCTGGACAAGGGCAGCGTCCTGATAAAAGGCTCCGTTATCGACGGCTTCCGGGTGGAAGCCCCCGGCGACGTCACGGTCAAGGGCAACGTCCAGGCCGCCACCATCAGCGCGGGCGGCTCCGTCATGGTGGGCTGCGGCATCCTGTCCGGAGAACACGGCGGCGTCTACGCGGGCGGTCCGGTCCGGGCGCAGTTCATGGAAAATTCATGCGTGGCCGCGGGAGGCGACATCACCGTGGCCCACAACATCACCAACTGCCACGTGCAAACCGAGGGCAAAATCGTCTGTACACGCGGCAAAGGCGTTGTCCAGGGGGGCACACTCAACGCCTTCCAGGGCGTGGAATGCAACGAGGTGGGCTCGGAATACGGCGTTGTCACAACCATCCGCATCGGCCCCCAGGAAACCTCGCAGGACCGCAAGGAACTCCTGGCCAAACGGCAAAAAATCAAGGACCACCTGGCCAAGCTGGACAACGCCCTGGGAACCGGAGACGCCCGCGAAATCCTGGAACGCACCCCCGTGGACCAGCGCGAGCGCGTGGTCAAACTCCTCAAATACCGCTCCACCCTCCATAGCCAGCAACGCGAAATCAAATGCCTCCTGGACGAGGAACGCCGCTGCTTTCTCGACTGCACCCGCGCCACCCTTAAAGCGCGCCGAGTCGTCTATCCCGGCGCACGCGTCGTCATGCTCGGACGTACCCTCAAAATCGAGGAAACCAAACACGCCCCCACGATACGCTTCAGCATGGAAAACATGCGGTTCGAAATCGGCTGAAGGAGATCGAGGGAAGAAGGGAGGATTCCGCCCTTCGGCGACCAGGGGGCTGCGCGCCCCATGGACCCTGCGGCAAAGTACCTTTGCATGTGTGTTCGCGGGATGGCGCGTGGCGGGGGATGCGCGGGAGCACTCCGGCGAAGCGGCGATTGTGGGACTCGAATATACGGTAAAGCCTTGCCCTGGCTGTCTGGTTTCCCATCGTGGGACGCGGAGTTGGGCTGTTGCCCACCGGCTTCCACACGTCAGCACCGCGCCCCAGAGCGGAGCGAGAGAGAAAAAATTGCAGTGGAAGAAGGAGGAAATCCCTTCATAAAAAGGGGTTTCCTCCTTCTTCCACTGCCCTGAACTCTCTGCCCGCCAGCCCACCTCGATACCCTTGAGAAAAGATTTTGTCCTGCGGACCAAGCGTACCGCGCTTGCTCCAAACCGGCTTCCAGGGCGGTTTCGCCTCGCGGCCTCTGCTCCGTCCAGGGGCGAAGTCCTCTCTTTCCATTCTTCCGATTCGACACGATAAATCGTCTTGTGGTATATCTAAACTGGAAATTTTTTCCTTTTACAGTCGGAAAAAGGGGTTTTGTCATGAACGAAATTCGAGTTGTTTTCGCGGGTGTGTTTTTGGCGGTGCTGCTGGCGGCTTCGGGCGCGTCGGCGGCCATGGAGGCCAAGGTGGACCGGTTCGCCTTTCAGGTGGACACGTCCGGTTCCATGCGGGGCTGCACGGCAGGCGGGGCCGCCATGAGCAAAGCGGAGCAGGCGCGCGACCTGCTTGCCCGGGTGAATAAGGCCCTGCCGGAGCTGGACTGGCGAGCGGGACTGGCCACATCCTCCCCGTACAGGGAGTTGCTGACCTCCGCCAGGTACACCACCGAGGGATACGGCCAGGCCATCGACATGCTGCCCGGCGCGGGCGGGTACATGTTCGGCAACCCCACCACCCTGGGCGACGGCCTGCGCGGGTTCGGGGCGGACAATCCGGACTTCGACGCGCCCTCGGCGCTGATTCTCATGTCCGACGGCGCCAACAACCAGGGCCGCAACCCCGTGGCCATGGCCGAGGGGGTGGTTGAGGACAATCCAGGCATGTGCCTGTACGCGGTGAGCTACGCCGAGACCGGCAACGGGCGCGCCTTGCTGGAGAAGATCGTGGCCGAGGCTGACTGCGGCGAGGTGTTCGACGCCACCGACCTCGATTCGGAGCAGGGGCTGAACAGTTTTGTTCAGAAGGTGTTCCTCAAGGAAGGCAAGGATACGGACGGCGACGGCGTTGACGACGCCGACGACCGCTGCCCCGGCACCCCGGCGGGGGTTGAGGTTGACCAGTACGGCTGCCCCTTCGACACGGACAAGGACGGCGTGCCCGACTACCGCGACAAGTGCCCAGGCACCCCCACCGGCGCCCCGGTTGACGCCGATGGCTGCGCCCTGGATTCCGACGGCGACGGGGTCATAGACTTTTACGACAAGTGCCCCGGCACGCCCAAGCAGATGAAGGTGGATGAGACCGGCTGCGCCATCCCCACCACCATCACCCTGGACATCCAGTTCGATGTGGACTCGGCCGAGATCAAGCCCGCTTACCGCGCCGAGCTGGATCGGATCGGCCGCCTGCTGCGCGACCATCCGGGCGCCATGGTGGAAATCGGCGGCCACACCGACTCCACCGGCTCCGCTGCCTACAACGAAAAGCTGTCCCAGCGCCGCGCCGAGAGCGTGAAGAGCTACATCGAGAACAACTTCAACATTGACGGCGACCGCCTGGATGCCAGGGGCTACGGCGAATCCCGGCCGGTGGCCTCCAACCAGACCAAGGCGGGGCGGGCCGGGAACCGCCGCGTGGAGGCCAAGGTCTCCGGCACCTTCGAACAGAGATAACCCGGAAGGCTTCCCGGCCGCGTGAAAGATTCCCGCGCGGCAGGGATAGCCCGCCATTCGTCACGCATCCCGGCCCGACCGGCTTGCCGGTCGGGCCGGAGCGTGAAACAATGCCTTGATGCAAGAACTCGTTCACGCGCTGCAGGCGGCCATCGCGCCCAGCGTGCTCATATCCGCATTCGGCTTGCTGCTGCTTTCCCTGACCAACCGCCTGGGCCGCCCCATCGACCGGACGCGGCAACTGCTGCGTGAAGTGGATGCAGCCACAGGCGACGATCTGGGTAATCTGCGCCAGCAGATCCAGGTCCTCACCCGGCGCTGCCGCCTTTTGCGCACGGCCATCGGCCTGGCCCTGGCGGGCGTTTTCTGCTCCGCCGCCCTGATGCTCACGCTTTTCCTCCTCCCGGTCGCTCCGCGTCCACCGCTGCTGCCGGAAGGCCTGTTCTGCGCCGCGCTGCTCTGCCTCATGGGCTGCCTGGTATTCTTCTTTTCCGATATCCGGCTTACCCTGCGCAGCCTGGACCTGGAAACATCGCGGCACCTCCCAAAGTAGGAGTGCGCCCCGGGGCGCGTCCGGTGCTTCTGGCCGCTATCCGAATACCACGGGCGGCAGGTAGGGATGCGTGCCTTCGATGACCTCGATACCCGCCTTGGCCTGAATCTTGGTCACGATGTCGTCGGCGTGGGGGCAGTGGTCGGATAAGCAGGGCGCCACGTGGATGTGCGTAGGCGACTCGTCCAGGGGCGCGTTCCACAACTTCACCTGCGCCAAACGCTGCACGATGCCCGCGCCGGGACACCCGCCGCAGGACAAAAGGCCCATGAGCTGTGCGTCCGCACCGTACCGCTCGAACATGCCGTCGCGCCGATTGAATCCCACCAGACACCTGGAACACCCGATGCACACGTCGTCCATGGTGTTCTTGCAGCCGATGATCAGAACCTTGTCCATGTCTCCCTCCATTGGATTCATCTTCCACCCCTAAGCATGGATCATGCCGATTATAATATGTTTGAATGTATAGCATTATTTGGACAGTGAGCAGGGGAGGCGGCGCCCTTTTCGCCCGGTCGGGCGCAAAGGGCGCAAAGTGCGCCGCGCTCACCGTTTCTGTAGCCAAGAGTCCATAGTTTGATTTACCGGGTGAAATCGCCCCACAACCGCGAATTCGCCGTGGCGCTCAAGCAGAACATCCTGACGTACGCCATCCCGCGAACACACATGCAACGTTACTTTGCCGCGGGTCCAGGGCCGCGAAGCCCCTGGTCGCCCGAAGGGCGAAATCTTCCTTCTCCTTCTGCTTTTCCTTCTCCCTCTTCTCCATTCATACCAACCCTGGTCGGCTGGTTTGTTTCCCGGTATAGGTGGTTCATGCTGGAGGTTGTGCATGGTTGTTTGTCACGCTTGCGGTTCGCATGGTTTGGAGCCGGTGCTTTTTCTGGGATATTTGGCGCCGCCGCTGTTGTTTCGGCCCTGGGAGGAGATTCCGGGGGCGCAGGCGGCGTTTCCGGCGCAGCTGGTGTTCTGTCCGTGCTGCGCGTTGGTGCAGATGGGGTATGTCCCCGAGACGCGCGAGGAATTGGGGCCGGGCGAGTTCGCCTTGTCTCCGCGCCTGGAGGAGGACGAGGTGGTTGCCCTGGTCGGCGACGTGCTGTCCGTGGACGAGGTCCAGGGTCCGGTGGTCTGCATGGCCGATCACGTCCAGCTTTCGCCCTACTGGCGGGAGCGTGGCATGAGCGCTTTCGAGTGTGCCCCGACACTGGAGGAAGCCGGACGGCTGCGTGAGAGGGAAGGACCTGCGGGCGTGGTCTGTCTGGGCGAAGAGGTCGGTTCGTCCATGGATCCGCACCAGAGCCTTGAGGTCGCCCTGTCCCTGCTGGACGAGCGGGGAGTGGTGGTCATGCGGATGCCTTCCCTGCTGGGGGTAATGGAAACGGTGCGCTACGACGTGGTGCGGCACGACCGGCCCCGCCTCTTTTCCCTGACCGCCCTGTCCGGGCTGCTGGCCAGGCACGGGCTTGAGCCGGTGCGCGCCTCGCGAACGGAGCGCGGGCCGGGCATGCGCGTGGTGGCCGCCCGATCCGGCACGCTCGAACCGGATAAAGCCGTTGCCACCATGCTGGACGAGGAAAAGCGACTCGGCCTGGGCGACTCCATGGTGCTGAACGACTTCGCCCGCTGGTGCATGGAGTCAAAAGTCAAGCTGGTGCGCATGGTTTCGGAACTGGTGGAGCGCGGCGAGACCATCTGGGGGATGGGCGCCGGGCCGGGAGCCTCCACTCTGGTGGGCTACGCCGGCCTGGACGAGCAGATGCTCGCCCGCGTGGCGGATACCCCCGGCTCGCCCCGCCTGGGGCGCTGCCTGCCCGGCACGCGGATCCCGGTTGTTTCCGAAGAGGATCTTGCCGAGCACCAGCCGGACTACGTCCTTTTTCTGGAACCGGACGAAGCCGAAACCGCCTACTCCAGGCTCCGCGCCCTGGGATACCAAGGAAAATTCCTCATCCCCCTGCCTGAACCAAGAAGGGTGTAAGCGGAAGCAGCGTATTGAAAAAGTCCGGCGCGGGGCCCCGCGCCGGACTTTTCCGTGTTGCGGGTGGAGGGGAATGAATGGTGGTTGGCGGGGTGAGCGTTCCGGGCAGCGGGAGAAGGAGGAAACCCCTTTTAAAAAAGCGGTTTCCTCCTTCTCCCGCACCCTCATCCTCCTTCCGTAAAAGTTTTTACCGCTCGCTTCGCTCGGGGGCGTGGTGCGGGGAAGTGGCAACCGGTGGACTTCAGCCCAATTCAGCGTTCAACGCATCTCTGGTCAAACGGCCTGGGCGGGGTTTTACCGGGTGGAAGCGCGCCACAATCGCGGCTTCGCCGAAGTGCTCCCCTCCATTTCACTCCCGCGCGCCCACCCGCGAATACACATGCAAAGTTACTTTGCCTCGGGTCCAGGGCCGAGAAGGCCCTGGTCGCCCGCAGAGCGAAATCTTATTCTCCGAGGTCTGCAATCATTTCCACATCTTGCCATTGCCGGCGATATGTTGGAGGAATGGTGGGTCTATTTAACAGCCGGAATCATCCGGCAGCATCTTGGGAGGGGGGAATGGCTGGGGTGCGACCTGTTTTTCTGAGCGCGGCGGTGTGCGCCGTGTTGTTGGCTGCTGGCGGGGCGTTGGCCTGCACCACGACCATCGTGGGCAAGGACGCTTCGGCCGACGGCTCGGTGCTGGTTTCCCACTCCGAGGACGGGTTGGGCGATCCGAGGCTGGTGTACGTTCCGGCCAGGGACCACGAGCCGGGGTCCATGCGCAAGGTGTACTATTCGGAGTCGGCCAAGGGGTACGAGAAGCGTTTCGGCGCGGACCCGGCCATTCGCCTGAACATTGAAGGTCGCAGCCCGTACTACAAGGCCGGGGAGGATGTGCCGCCGTCCAGGCCGCTGGGCGAAATTCCCCAGGTGGAGCACACCTACGCCTATTTCGACGGCAACTACGGCGTAATGAACGAGCACCAGCTGGTCATGGGCGAGTGCACGGACAAGGCCAAGGTGCATCCCGAACCCGAGCCGGGCAAGCGGATTTTCTATTCAGCCGAATTGTCGCGGGTGGCCCTGGAGCGTTGCAAGAAGGCCAGGGAGGCCGTGCTGCTCATGGGCAGGCTCATCGAGAAGTACGGCTACTACGGCACGGGCGAGACCCTCTTGGTGGGCGATCCGGACGAGGCCTGGGTGATGGAGATGTGCGGCTACGACATGGACGGCACGGGCGGCGTGTGGGTGGCCAGAAGGGTGCCGGACGGCCACTTCTTCGCGGCGGCCAACCAGTTCCGCATCCGCGACATCGAGAAGGACGACCCGGACCTGCTGTATTCGGAGAACATCTTCGACATCGCCCGGGAAAAGGGGTGGTGGAAGCCGGAGGACGGCCCCCTGGACTGGGCCAGGGTGTTCGGCGACGGGGAGTTCCACCATCCGTACTATTCCCTGCGCCGGGTGTGGCGGGCCATGTCCCTGGCCGCGCCCTCGCTGGATTTGCCGGCCTGGGTGGAGGGACCCTTCACCCGGACCTACCCCTTCTCCATCGAGCCGGACGAGAAGATGGACGTGGCGGACGTGATGCGCATCCACCGCGACAACTACGAGGGCACCGAGTTCGATCTGACCAAGGGGGTCGCGGCGGGGCCGTTCGGCAATCCCAACCGCTTTGAGGGCGGCGAGGAGTCGGCCATGGCCACGGAGGAGGGGCCGGACGTTCAGGGCGCTTTCGAGCGTCCGCTGAACATCTACCGCTGTGTTTACTCCTACGTGTGCCAAGCGCGGAGCTGGCTGCCGGACGCCATCGGCGGGATGGCCTGGTTCGGCGCGGACCGGCCCGCCACCACCGTGGTGATGCCGTTCCACGCCGGGATAAACGACCTGCCCGAGTCCCTGCAGAAGGGCCACCCCCTGACTTTCGACCGCGAAAGCATGTGGACCACGTTCAACTACATGGCAAACTTCGTCATGCTCAAATACGACCGCATGGTCCGCGACCTGACCGAGAAGCGGAAGGAATTCGAGACGGGCTTCTTCGGCGGGCAGGAGCCGGTCGAGGACAAGGCGCTGGCCTTGTGGAAGGACGGCAAGCGGGCCCAGGCGAAGAAGTTTCTCACGGAGTACGCCGGGAAGAACGCGGAAAAGGTGCGCACCGCCTGGTGGAAGCTCAACGAAGACCTCTACGTGAAGTACAACGACGGCTATTTGAATACCCCGCGGGGACTTGCCCAGCCCCTGTTTTACCCCGATTGGTGGCTGAAGAAGGCGGGCTACACCGACGGCCCCCTGACGTACACAAAGCCCGGCGAGTAGCCGTCCGCTAAGGACGGGAGGGAGAGCCCGGGACCCGCCTGGGTCCTCCCTCCTCCGTTCCCAGCCCCCCGCGCATGACGGGCGCCCCGCCCGTCGCCTTCTTTTGTGCTGCGTTTTCGCGATCAAGCGGCCTGAAACGCTCCGTTCCCGCGCGACTATCCGGAAATAAGACCGGAAATCTGTGCTCCAGCCTGTTGCCGGCATCATCCCCGGCCGTTCGGGAAAGCGGTGGTATCCGTCCTGATGCCGTGTCAGGCCGGGATTCGCTTGAATGATGCTGATGGCGCGTGGTTTTTCGCCATCTTTTCCCGCCTGCCGCCCTTTCCCCACCTGAAAAGCCAGCGAGGGTTGACAGGAGAAGGGAAGGAGCTTAAAAACCTTCACGTTGACTTTTCGTATCTTAAATTTCTTGCTTAGGAATTTATTCAGGCGTACAAAATGATGCAGGACTACCAAGCCCAACTCGAGAGCATCCTGGATTCGCTGGGGCGGATCCGCCAGGCCATGAACCGCCAGAGCAGAAGCCTGGACGCCTCGATTCATCTCACCGCGCCGCAACTGGTCTGTATGCGCCAGCTGCAGGTGGCCGGCCCCATGACCCTCGGGGCTTTGGCCAGGCGGGTGCACACATCGCCCGCTTCCCTCACCGGTTTGGTGGACAGGCTGGAGCGCAAGGACATGGTGCAGCGTCGCCGCGACGAGGTGGACCGCCGTAAGGTGCTGGTGGAGATGACCAAATCCGGCGCGGACGTTCTGGCCATGGCGCCCTGGACCGTCCAGGACCGCCTGGGGCTTTCCCTGGCCCAGATGCCGCCCGAAAAGCGGGACGAGTTGGAGCGGGCCGTCGGCCAGTTGGCCGAGATGATGGAGTCTCCCCCGCCGGATACGGGGGAGGAGCGGCACAAGTCCGTCTCCTGATCCGGTGCCTGCGACGAAAAACGATTCAAGCAAAAGGATACGCATCGCATGTCGAGTGAAAAACTCGTTGTCGAGAATCTGTTCAAGGTATTCGGCAACCACCCCGAAAGGGCCTTCGACCTGATCGAGAAGGGCAAGGGGAAGGACGAGATCTACAAGGAGACCGGACTGACCGTGGGCGTCCACGACGCCTCCTTCGAGGTCAAGGCCGGAGAGACCTTCGTGGTCATGGGCCTGTCCGGCTCGGGCAAGTCCACCCTGGTGCGCATGCTCAACCGCCTCATCGAGCCCACCCGGGGCAAAGTGTTTCTCGGCGACCGCGAGGTCACGGCCATGAACGACAAGCAGCTGGTGGAGATGCGCCGGCGCAACATGTGCATGGTCTTCCAGTCCTTCGCCCTTATGCCGCACCTCACGGTGCTGCAAAACGTGGCCTTCGGCCTGGAGGTGGCGGGCATTTCCCGCGCCGAGCAGGAGAAGCGCGCCCAGGCCGCCCTGGAGCAGGTGGGCCTTGGCCCCTACGGCAATTCCATGCCCAGCGAGCTTTCCGGCGGCATGCAACAGCGCGTGGGCCTGGCCCGCGGGCTGGCCGTGGACCCCACAATCATGCTCATGGACGAGGCCTTTTCCGCCCTCGACCCCCTCATCCGCTCCGAGATGCAGGACGAGCTGCTCAGGTTGCAGGCCGAATCGGACCGCACGGTCATCTTCATTTCCCACGACCTCGACGAAGCCATGCGCATCGGCGACCGTATCGCCATCATGGAGAGCGGCAAGATCGTGCAGGTGGGCACTCCGGACGACATCCTCAAGAACCCCGCCGACGACTACGTGCGGGCCTTCTTCCGCGGCGTGGACCCCACCAGCGTGCTCTCGGCCGGCGACATTTGCCGCGACAACCAGGTCACTTTCGCCCGCCGCCAGGACGTCGGCCCCCTCGCGGCCCTGCACCGGCTCAACGAGCACGATCGCGAGTTCGGCTACGTGCTGGACTCCCAGCGCAAGCTCAAGGGCGTGGTCTCCACCGAGTCCCTGCGCCAACTGCTGGACAAGCCCGAGCCGGAGCACCGACTGGAAAACGCCTTCATCGAGGGGCCCCACACCTACGAAGCCAAGCAGCCCCTGCAGGAAATCCTGGACGACCTCATCAATTCCCCCTGGCCGCTGCCCGTGACCGACCGCAATGGCAGCTACAAGGGCTGCATCTCCAAGAACGTATTCCTGCGCACCCTGTCCCGCCAAGCCGAGGAGATCGAAGAGGCCGCGGAGCAACAAAAAGAAAAGAGCGAGGCATAAGCCATGCTATTCGATTTCGATGAGTTAGCTGTCCTGCCCCTGGAGGACTGGATCGAAACGCTGGTCAACTGGCTGGTGGACAACTACCGGGCCCAGTTCCAGCTCATCAAGTGGCCGGTGGAACAGACCCTGGAAGGCGTCGACGGGCTGCTCAACGTCCTGCCGCCCGTCGTGGTGCTGCTGGCCCTGGCCTTCCTGGCCTGGCGCGCCTCCGGCATCCGGCTGGCTGTCTTTTCCTTTGTCACCTTTCTCTTCATCGGCCTGCTGGGCCTGTGGTCCGAGGCCATGACCACCCTGGCCATGGTGCTCTCCGCTGTGCTTTTCTGCACCGTCATCGGCATACCGCTCGGCATCATATCGGCCCGCAGCGACAAGTTCGAATCGTCACTGCGGCCGCTTCTGGACGCCATGCAGACGACTCCAGCGTTCGTCTACCTGGTTCCCGTGGTCATGCTCTTCTCCATCGGCACGGTGGCCGGCGTCATCGCCACCATCGTCTTCTCCATGCCGCCCATCATCCGGCTGACCAACCTCGGCATCCGCCAGGTCCACCCGGAACTCATCGAGGCGGCCCAATCCTTCGGCTGCACCCCCTGGCAGACCCTGCGCAAGGTGCAGCTCCCCCTGGCCTGGACCACCATCATGGCCGGGCTCAACCAGACCATCATGCTGTCGCTCTCCATGGTCGTCATCGCCGCCCTCATCGGCGCCGGCGGCCTGGGCGTGCCCGTGTTCCAGGGACTGAACAGCCTGCAGGTGGGCCTGGCCGGCATCGGCGGCCTGGCCATCGTTCTGCTGGCCATGGTCCTGGACCGCATCACCCAGGGATTCGGCAGCAGTAAATAGTTCGAGGACGGCTGACGGGGGGAGACCCTTCTCCCCCCACTGATCACCCGAAACAAGGAGGACCCGAATGCGTAAACTTCTCACCATCCTGGGCCTGGCCCTGCTGACGGCCGCCCTGGCCGCCCCGGCCATGGCCAAGGACGCCCGCCCCGGCCGCTGCACCTGGACCACCGGCTTCTTCAACGAGGCCCTGGTCTCCCGCGGCCTGGAAGAACTGGGCTTCGACGTGGCCAAGGCCAAGGACCTGCAGAACCCCATCTTCTATCAGTCCGTTGCCCTGGGCGACGTGGACTACTGGGCCAACGGCTGGTTCCCCATGCACAACGCCCAGTTGCCCTCCAACTTCCACGAGAAGGCCGAGCTGGTCGGCTATCTGGTCAAGAACGGCGGCCTGGGCGGCTACCTCGTCTCCAAGAAGGCGGTCGAGAAGTTCAACATCAAGGACCTCAACGATTTCAAGCGTCCCGAAGTCAAGGAAGCCTTTGACTCCAACGGCGACGGCAAGGCCGACCTCGTGGCCTGCCCTCCGGGCTGGGGTTGCGAGAAGGTCATGTCCTACCACATGAAGGCCTATGACCTGGAAGACCACGTCAACATGATCCAGGCCGGTTACTCCGCCTCCATGGCCGACGCCGTGGCCCGCCACCAGGCCGGCGAGAACGTGTTCTTCTACACCTGGACCCCCAACTGGACCATCTACAAGCTGCGTCCGGGCGAGGACGTCATGTGGGTCAACGTGCCCGAAGCCAAGCTGGCTCCGCCGCAGGAAGGCGCCAAGGTGGAAGACCTGGTTGCCTCCGGCATCGAGGGCGCCGTGTCCGATCCTCTGAAGATGGGCTTCGTTGCCTCCGACATCCGCATCACGGCCAACAAGGAGTTCCTTGAGGAGAATCCCGAGGCCCGCCGCTTCTTCGAGCTGGTCAAGATTCCCCTGGGCGACATCGCCGCGCAGAACGTGAAGATGTCCAACGGCGAGGACTCCCAGCGCGACATCGAGCGCCATGTGGACGAGTGGATCGAGAACAACCAGGAAACCTGGGACGGCTGGATCGCCGAGGCCAAAAAGGCCGCCAAGTAGCGCGAAACCAACGTATCCCCGCCGGGGGCCCTTCCCTGGAGGAAGGGCCCCCTTTTTTATTCCAACCACCACAATCGGGAGGAGCCGTGAACACCGACAAGGAAGTTCTCAAGAAGGTCTACACCGCCGAGAACCATGAAGATCTGATGGACGCCTACAAAGACTGGGCAAAGGACTACGACAACGACACCGTGGGCGAGTTCGGCTACGTGGCCCCCAAGGCCGCGGCCGAGTCCATGCTGCGCTACCTGGACGACCGTTCCGCCCGCATCCTCGACGCGGGCTGCGGCACCGGCTTGGTGGCCGAGGTCCTCAAGCCCCTGGGCTTCACCAACATCGACGCCCTGGACTACTCCGCCGAAATGCTGGAGGAAGCCGAGAAGAAGGGCGTCTACCGCGAGTGCATGCAGGTGGACATGTCCAAGCCCATGGACATCGCGGACAACGCCTACGACGCCCTCATCTGCGTGGGCACCTTCACCTACGGCCACGTCACTCCCGAGGCCTTCGAGGAGGTCATCCGCGTGGTCAAGCCCGGCGGCATCGTCACCTTCACCGTGCGCGAGGGCGCCTACGACGAGCACGACTACCGCCCCAAGATGCTGCAGCTGGAGTGCGACGGCAAATGGGAGCTCCAGGAAATGCGCGACGAGACCTACTTCGAGAAGGAGAACGTCTCCTGCAAAGTCTGCACGTATAGGGTAGCGTGACCGCCGAGGACGTCCCCTGGCGTCGTTGCGTCCGCCTCGGAAGGACCGGCCGTACGGGGGTACTGTCCGGCCCTTCCGAGGCGGACGCGCCTAGCCAGTGAACGACCTCGACGGTCCATTAACTTGGGCTGGGCTCGTCCGCTCCGGGGGCACGGACATCGCGAAGAGTGGGGGCGCTTGCGCGCGCTTGGAAGAAAGCGGATGTCGCCGAGCGTGGAATGCTTTAATGCTATGGCGCTTGCGCGCGCCTGGGAGAACGTGGATGCTCAAGAGTTCTGGCGCGAGCGCGCGCCTGGAAGAAGGGGTTGCGTCCTCTTTCGAGTGTCTGAAAGAAAAACGGCCCGCCTTGTGGCGGGCCTTCTTCGTTTGCGGGGTTATTTCTTGTTCTGTTCGGCTTCTTCCGGCTTGTAGGCGCGGGCGCCTTCGCCCACCACTTTGTAGAGGAAGTCGTGGGAGCAGTGTTGGCAGGTGGCCCGCATGTGGCCGGGATCCTTGTCCTCGACGACCTTCTGGCTCTTGTCGCAGTGGGGGCAGATGACGTCCATGCCGCTCATGTGGCTCCTCCCTTGGGGTGTCCGGGCCTCGGCCCGGAGTTGTCCGAGTACAGGTCAGGATACCGCAAAACCGCCGCTCCGCAAGGGGAGTGAAAAGGACATTGACCAGGGGCCTGGAGCCGGTATGGTGATGGGATTGGAGAATCCGTCAATCCTGGAGCCTGTCATGCGACGTTTCGCCGCCGCGCCGTTCGCGGCCCTCGCCCTGGCCGCCCTGGCGGCCCTGCTGTTCGCCGCCGCGCCCGCCCTGGCCGAACCCACGCCGATCACCATGCGCGTCTCTTCCGTGGGGGCCAAGTACATCGGCGACTCCGCGGGCGGTGCGCGTATTGTCCTCTCCCGCGCCGACACCGGGGAAATCCTGGCATCGGGCGTCACTTCCGGCCCCTCCGGCGAGGCGGCCTTCACGACGGAGATCGACATCGACCGCCCCACCCTGGTGCGGGCCGAAGCCTTCGGACCGCTGGGCCAGCGACAGGCCGCCACCCGCGTTAGCGAGGAGCGGTGGGTGCTGCCCGGCGAAGCGGTGGACGCGGGTGGAGGCTGGGTGCTCACCCGCCACGGGTTGCTGGTGGACGTGCTGGAGCCGGTGGGCGCATCGCGGGTCCATGGCTTGCCGCGCGGGCTACGCATCGAGGCCAGCGTGACCATGGGGTGCG
Source organism: Desulfohalovibrio reitneri (assembly GCF_000711295.1). Classification (NCBI taxonomy): domain Bacteria; kingdom Pseudomonadati; phylum Thermodesulfobacteriota; class Desulfovibrionia; order Desulfovibrionales; family Desulfovibrionaceae; genus Desulfohalovibrio; species Desulfohalovibrio reitneri. The sequence continues at coordinate 2,085,447 of NZ_JOMJ01000003.1, forward strand.
GCTGTCCGGTGACGCCGGGCGGCGCCTGGGATGCGGCGGGGTTCGAGGTGCGGGCGCTGCTGTATGCGGATGGAAAGCCGGTGCGCGAGGTGGCCATGGAGCCGACCGGAGAGGTCAGCCGGTTCGCGGGCTCCCTCATGCTTGAGGAAGGCGGCGCGTACCGGGCCGTGGTGGTGGCCCACCGGCCAGAGGACGACCAGACGGGCGTGGATCAGGCCGTGTTCAAAGCGGGGCCGTAAGCCCCAAGCGTGCGCACCAGGGCCTCCCGCGCCCGGGCGTACACCCCGGGCCGCTTGGACTCGCTGGGCCCGGCCACGTTGAGGGTCTGCCCGGCCCATCGTTCCAGCCAGTCCAGTATCTCCGCCCCGTGCAGCAGTCCGGGGCGGTCCAGCTCCACCACAAGGCATGGCGCGCCATGCTTGCGGGCCAATCCCATGGTCAGGCGGGTGCCGCCGTCCAGTTCGCCCAGGTTCAGGATGAGGGTGGCCGCGGCCTGACGGATGTTCAGCTCCGTGCGCTCGGGATAGCCCGAACTCTCGGCCTCGGTGAGGTTGTAACGGGAGGGGATGGGGCCGTCCTCGGCCCGCCTGCCGCGCGGGCACCACCCCCCGTGGGGGATGCCCAGGTCCATGGCCGCGTCCAGTGCGGCCCGGTCCACCCCGCTCTGTCCGCCGGAAATGATGCGCCCGGGCGCCCTTGGTCCGGCCATGCTCCCTCCTGATTCGGTTGGCCGCTCATGAAACAGGTTTATAGATACACTGTGTAGGGAGGTGGCGCAAGTGTATAGATTTGCCCATAGAAGAGCCGCCGGGATTCCGGGAGGGAGAAGGGGGACGCCGCCGAAGAAGGCGGTCAGCGCAGCCGTTCGGACAGGACCTTGAAGGCGAAGACCAGCAGGCCGCCCACGGCCAGGTAGGCCAGCGACGGGGCCAGCCCGGAGGGGATGCGCAAGCGCAGCAGTTCGGCGAAGAGGTTGTCCACGTCGTAGCGCCGCATGAGCCCCACCACGCCGTAGGCCAGGAAGGGGGCGGACACGGCCGCGCCGAGCAGCAGGATCAGCTTGCGTATGAACTCGGTCATGGGTGCTCCATGCCCCAGACCGCCAGCTTTGGCAACTCCCCCAGTGCTGGACAGCCCGAAATGCGTGCCGTTGACCTTCCCGGCCCCATCGGCTAGGCCCACGGCACGGATATTCTACGTACGCTTCGGCCCGCCTGTGGAGAGCGCGGGCGGTCCGGTCCACAGCCACCGCAACCGCAAGCCAAAAGAGCCCAGAATGAAGCGCCAGGCCAGCATCCCCTCATCCCCTTTGGAGAAGATGATTCTTCTGGGAGCGCTTCTGGCCTATGGTCTTTTCAGTTGGGCGGGACTGCCCATCCACACGGTGGCAGACGAACTGCCCATCCTCAAAAGCGCATACCAGGCCCTGGCAGCGGGGTCGCTCAAGGTCCAGTCCTCCTCGCCCTATTCCGTCTGGGTCCATCTCATCCATCTTCCGGGGCTGATGTTGTATTGGCTGGGGGCTTTTCTGGCTCAGGGCCTGCCGCCGCTGGCGGAGTTCAAACGGATGGTGCTGGCCGACTACCAGATGGCTCTGGCGGGCATGCGGGCGATCAATGGATTACTGTTCGTGCTTGCGCTGTGGCTGGCCAAGCGGACCGGGGACGAGACCGTGGGCAGGCCCTATGGGCTGTGGCTCTTTCTGCTTCTGGCCGGAAACGTCCTCATCCTGGCCCAGGCGCACACCATCAAGCATTGGATTCCGGCATATTCACTGGCCCTGATCGGCTTCTATCTGGCCCACGGCGCTTACGCCCGGTCCAGCTTGGCCAGGGCGGCTGCGGCCTACGCCTTGCTGGCAGTGTCCATCCTTACCCTGCCTGTGGTCGTTTTCCTGCTGCCCTACCTCCCACTGCTGTACGCCCGGCACAAAGGAAGGGACCTGCCGGGGCTGCTGCGGCAAGCGAGCCTGCTCTGCGTCGTGGGCGGAGCGGCCTGGCTCCTGACTGCCTATCTTGGAGCCGGGGAGAACGTGGCCAGGGGGGGCAGCTACCTGGCCGCCAGCCCGGACTGGGGCTTCATTCTTTCCTACCTGCGCGCCTTCGCCCTCATACAGCCGTTGCAGGCAGCGGCCCTGGCCGCCTCCCTGGCCCTGCTGGCGCTGGGCTTCGCGGAACGCGCCTGGCTGTGGATGCTGCCGGTGGCTTCCGCGGCCGCCGGGCTTCTGTTCCTCTCCCTGCTGGGAGCCTACGGTCACTACTACGCCCTGCTGCTCTTCTTCACCACCGCGCCGGTGGCCGCCCTGGCCCCGGCCCGGCTGGCCTCCCGTCGTCCCCGGGTCCACGGCGCGCTTCTAATGGCCTGCCTCCTGATCAGCCTCCTGGCGGTGGGGCAATGGTGCCGCATCGTCTCGGCCGAGGACACCCGGCAGCAGGCTGCCTCCTGGCTCATGGAGCACCAGAAGGGCAAGTCCTTCGTGCTCTACGACACCATGACCACCAGCTACCTCGCCCCCAAGCCGGAAACCGCCAGAGTGCTGACGGAAATACTGCCCGCCGCGGTGGGAACCAGGGAGCGGTCGGCACGTGAGCACGAGTTGCCGGGCGAAGCCAACGGGGTGCCTGTGTGGCGGGTGACGCAGACCGGGGTTGGGCTTCCCGGCTTGGTGGACGAACTTCTTGCCCGAGGCTACCGCGTCTTCTATGTTCACGAGCGGTTCGGGGAACAGAATAACATTGCTGTCTGGCACCCAGGCATGACCGAACGCCTCAGTGAGCGATTCAACCTCGACAGGCGAGCGGTCTTCGAGCCCTTCGCCGGGGAGCGAAAGGCCCTGGGGAGGACAGGCGACATTCTGCACGATTTCGGGGACACCGCATCGAACCTGCTTCTCTTGGAACGGCCGGGGCCGGTCGTGACCATCTTCGAGGCGAGTGGAATGAACAAGGAAAGCAGCCCGTGAGCAACGCATGTATTTGAGCATCATCTTTCCCGCCTTCAACGAGGAAGGCATCATCGAGGAGCATGTGAACCAGGTGGCCGCCTACCTGGAAAACCTCCTGCCAGGGGACAAGCCCTTCGAGATCGTCATGGTGGACGATGGCAGTTCGGACGCCACCCCCGGCATCATGGACCGCATGGCCGGAGAGAATCCGCAACTGCGGGCCGTCCACCACCCCCGCAACCTCGGGCGCGGCCGGGCCATACGCACCGGTTTCGAGAACGCCCAAGGTCAGTACGTGGTCAGCCTCGACGCCGACCTCTCCTACGCACCGAAACACATTGAGCGATTGCTCGCGCCGCTGGAATCCGGCGAGGCCGACGTGGTCCTGGCTTCGGCCTATCACTCGGAAGGGAGCGTGCGGAATGTGCCCTTCAAGCGCGCCTTCATCTCTCGCGTGGCCAACATGATCCTGGCTCGTTCCTTTCCCGGCGGCCTGCACACCGTGACCTGCGTGGTGCGCGGGTACCGCCGTGAAGTGACCGACACGCTGGAACTCATCAGCGATGGCAAGGATTTCCATCTGGAGATTCTGCAAAAAGCCATGCTTTTGGGCTTCCGGGTGGCCGAGATCCCGGCGCATCTCAAATGGCGGCCGGCCAAACGCACATCCGGCGGCGGCAAGGGGCTCTCCCTGGGCAAGCTGGCGCGCATGACCTGCAACCATCTCTTCGCCAACTTCCTCTTCCGCCCCAACCTCCTGCTTTATCTTCCAGCGGCTCTGACGGTGGCCATCATGCTGGCCATCCTGGGCAATGTGGGTTGGGCCTTTGCCGACCTGCTGGCCCAGCAGCCGCAGGACATTGCCCTGTCTTCGCAGGTCTTCGCCGCGCTGCGGAAAGTCATCCTGCAGGCCAAGGTGTCCTTCTTCCTGCTGGGCTTCTGCGTCCTGTTCCTGTTGCAGTTCGGGGCCCTGACCTTGTTGGCCAACCAGCAAAAGCACGGCAAGGACGAGCAGTACATCCTGACCTGCCGGACCAACGCCAGATTGCGGAAACTCCTGGGCGAGAGGGAGTAGCCAATGTGCGGTGTGGCGGGCTGCGTGGGCACGTCCGGGGGGAGCGCGGCCGTCCGGACCATGCTTGGAACCATCGCCCACCGGGGGCCGGACAACCACGCGGTGTGGGAGGAAGGGGAGGTCGCTCTGGGCCACGCCAGGCTGGCCATCGTGGACCTCTCCGAGTCCGGCAACCAGCCCTTCTTCAGCGAGTCCAGAGATTTGGTCCTGGCGGCAAACGGCGAGATATACAACGCCGCTGAATTGCGCCGCGAACTCCAGGCCGAGGGCCACGCCTTCAGTTCCCGCAGCGACAACGAGGTGCTGCTGCACCTCTGCGAGCGGGGCGAGCGGGAAGGGGACGCCGACTGGCCAACTCGGCTCAACGGCATGTTCGCCTTCGCCCTGTGGGACCGCCACCGGCAGCGCCTCACCTTGGGTCGCGACCGCCTGGGCATCAAGCCCCTGTACTACCGGGAAGTCGGGGGCGGACTGGTCTTCGCCTCGGAGATCAAGGCCATCCTGTCACACCCTGGATTGGAGGCGGCCATCGATCCCATTGGACTGCGCCAGTACCTCGGCTTCGAAAACGTCTTCGGCGCGCGCAGCCTCTTTCGGGGCGTGCGCATGGTTCGTCCCGGCGAACTTGTCACCTTTCAGGCGGGGTGGACGAAGACCAGGAGCTACTGGGAAATCTCCTTCGACGATCAGGAGGGGATGGACTTCGAGGAGGCCTGTCAAGCCTACCAGGATACTGCGCGGGAGTCGGTGGACCGCCATCTCATGAGTGACGTGGAACTAGCCTCCTATCTTTCCGGCGGATTCGATTCCACCACCGTGGCCACTTTGGCGGCGGAACGCCTCCCCGGGCGGCTGCGCACCTTCACAGGCAGGTTCGACAGGTCCGGCTGGTACGACGAAAGCAAGGGTGCGGAGGCGGTGGCCTCGGGCATTGGTTCGGAGCACATGTCTACTGGCATGGGGGCTGCCGACTTCGCCGGTGTCTTTGACGAGTTGATCCATCACCTGGACGAGCCGCGCATGGGCTTCGGCTCTTTTTCCCAGTACATGGTTGCGCGGCAGGCCGCGAGCCGGGTCAAGGTCATCCTCACCGGACACGGCGGAGACGAGTTCTTCGCAGGATATCCCGTGTTCAAGATCGCCCGGCTGCTGGGCGCCCTGGGCTCGTCCCCGGCCGAGGTCCTGCGTCTGGCGTGCTCCACCAGGCCAGCAGAGGTCCCCCACCTAGCCTACTTCCTAGGGCGGGCTGCCATCTCACGGAGACCGTGGAACTTCCTGCCGACCATCCATTCCTCCTCAGCCCTGGAAAAGCGGCTGCGACCGGATGCCGCGCGTAGCCTGTTGTCCATAGACCCTGCCGAGGGGCTGGAGGAGCTGTTGCAGGGCGAGCGGGAACCGTACCGCAGGCTGACGCGGACCTACATGCGGGCCTATCTGCCCGGGCTTTTCGTGGTGGAGGATAAAATATCCATGGCCCACTCCCTGGAGTCGCGCACTCCGCTGTGCGACAACGCCATGGTGGATCTGGCCCTGCGCATGCCATTCGGCGTCAAGCTGCACCAGAGCGAACTCAAGGCTGTACCCAAGGCGGCCATGCGCGAGAGGTTGCCGGGCATCCTCTACCGGCTGCCCAAACGCGGCTTCCCCACGCCGTTGAATCATTGGCTGCGAGGTGATTTGCGTCAGTGGACCGAGGAACGGCTCACGGCTTCGGACAGCCCGCTGCGCGGGCTTTTTACCGATGCCGGACTGGCCGGGGCCTGGCGTTCTTTTCGCGACGGCTGGCACCGCCGCCTGCGCCCGGTGGACGAACTGGCAGCCCACCGCGTCTGGCAGCTTCTTTGCCTCGATTCCTGGATGCGGCGATTCGGTCTGGATGGATCTTCCCTGTAGCAGATTCTCCGGGTCAGTCCTCTCTGCCGCAGGCCTCGGCCTGCCGTTTGCGGATCTGTTGGGCGCTGATGCGGGTCAGACCCATGAGGGCCAAGGCCCAGGCGGTGACGGGAAGGAACTGCACTACCCGCAGCAACAGTGCCGAGGCCAGGGCCTGGTCCTTGCCCACGCCGGACAGCCCAAGCCCCATGACTACCGCGGCCTCGAATACCCCCAGCGATCCGGGAGAGGAGGGCAGCGCGAAGCCCAGTGAGGCCAGGGTGAGAACCACCAGGAGTTGGCCCATGCTAATGTCGAGCCCCGCCACATGCAGGATGACAAAAGCATAGACCGCCAGGATGCCGGCCCAGGTGAGCAGAGTATGCCAGCCCAGACGCAGCAGAAAGGAGGGGGTAAACTCCCGCAGGTGGTCAAGGATTTCCAGAGCCACCCGTCTGGCCCGGGGCAGAGGGAGCAGGCCGACTATCCCACGCCCCGCCCGGGGAACGATTTTGTTCACCGCCAGCATGGCCCACAAAAAGGCGACCACCCCGCCCAGCGCCAGCACGTAGCCCGGGCGCAGGTACTGCAGTATGGCAAGCAGGCCGAGCAGCAGCAGGGCGTTGAGGTCCCCGAACCGTTCCCAGAATACGGACCCCAGGCAGCGGGCCATGGGGATGGAGGCGGCTGTCTTTAGGTAGCAGGCCTTGGAGATCTCCCCCAGCTTGGCGGGCAGGATGTTGTTCATACCCATGCCGAACATGGTGGCGTTGTAGCTGAGGGCCAGGCCGATACGGCCGTGCAGTAGAAAACGCGTGCGCAGAGAAGGGGGCAGCATGGCGAACAACTGCAGACCAATTCCGGCTGCCACCAGAAGGGGGTCGAATTCGGACAGGGCGCGCAGCACACCGGAAAAGTCCGCGTCGTGCAGAAGATACCACAGGCAAAGACCGAGCAGGCCGATCTGGAATAGTTTGGCTGGAAGGTGCTGCATGGGGGGACACGTGTTTGGAGAGGGCAGAGATGGCACAAAGGCCGGGTGATGGCAAACATCCCGTCCTCTGGAAAACAGGCGGTGTTGCGGGACGAGGGGGAATGGGGTAGGCACTGCCCTGGCTCGCAAGCCCCCCGGCCGGTACCCGCCCGCCAGGGGCATTCTTCTCACTCCATCATCCGGGGAGTCGCATGGGCCAGGACAAGGAACGCAGGAAGCTTCTGCGGGACAACATCATCCACGAGATCGACCGGGAAATCGCGGTGGCCAACAGCCGCGGCCTTTACGGCCGTGTTCTGCGCAAGCACTACCAGCGGGTAATCCGGGAACTGCGAGGGACACGGGTGCTGGACTGCGGCTGTGGCTTCGGGCTTCTGACCAGCATGTGCCGGGAAGCCGGGTTCAGTGTGCGACCCATCGATGTGGACGAGGTTTCCATCGAACTGGCCCATGAAATCCACGGCATCGAGGCGGAGAACACTAGCCTTTATGACGTACAGGGCGAGTACGACGTTGCCTTGTTTTTCGACGTCATCAGCCATCTTTCCCTGGACCGGACCTTGGACAAACTGCGGGAGATCGACGCCAGGCAGGTGATTCTCAGCGATTCCAATCTGGCCAACCTGGCGCTGCGCCTCTACCGCTCCCTACACGGACATGAGGAGCACGCTGAGTGGTCACGCCGGGAGATCGTGGAGGCCTTTGGGCAAGGCGGATACAGCCTGCGAGCTTCCTGGTATTACGACGTGCTGGGCCTTCCCCTGGGGGGTGGATTCCTGCGGCGGCCGCTGCCCTTTTTCGAGAAACGGTCGGACCTTGTTTGCCGCCTGGACGATGGAATGACCCGGCTTGCCGCTGGAACACGGCTCGATCGTTGGGCCGCCTTCCGTTATCTGCTGGTTTTCGAGCGCTGAGTACCAAGCAGGCCTTCAGGGCTTGGCGTAGCCCAGTTCAGCCAGCTTGCGCCGCCAGTCCAGCTCGTCCTGCAAGGTGAAGGAGGTCTCGCGGCACAGCGTCGGGCCGCCGGGCACCAGCTCGCGCGAGCAGAGGTGGTCCAGCACGTTGGACAGCGATTCCTCCACGCTTTCGCGGTGGGTATCCAGGTGCACGTCCGGGTCGTCCGGGGCCTCGTAGGGGTCGTTGACCCCGGTGAGGTTGGTGATCTCCCCGGCCAGGGCGCGGCGGTACAGACACTTGGTGTCGTTCTCCACCAGCGCTTCCAGAGGGCGGTCCACAAAGACTTCGATGTACTCGCCGATGAGGGAGCGGTTGGCCTCGCGCGCCTCCTGGTAGGGCGCGATGGCCGCCACCACGCTGACCACGCCGTTCTTGTTCAAAAGGTGCGACACGAAGCCGATGCGGCGCACGTTGATGTCGCGGTCGCGCTTGGAGTAGCCCAGCTCCTGGGAAAAGTTGGCCCGGATGAGGTCCCCGTCCAGCCACTCGGCTCGAAGGCCGCGATTGCGCAGCTCCACGAGGAGGTTGGAGGAGATGGTGGTCTTGCCGGCCCCGGAAAGGCCCGTGAACCATATGGTGAACATGCGAATCCCGTGTCGTGTTGTGGTCAGCGGCCATTGCATAGGCGCGACGGGCGCAAATGGCAACCCCGGCGTGTTGACAGTTCGTTCGCTTTTTCCTAACAGGAAGCAACCATGCTGGCCGACCTGTTTACCTCCAAGACCAGGGCGAAGCTGCTCCTGAAGCTCTTCCTCAACCCCCAGGTGCGCTGTTATCTGCGGGAGCTGGCCGGGGAGTTCGGTGTCTCGCCCGCTGTCATCAAGGGAGAGTTGGACCACTTGAGCGAGGCCGGATATCTGGAGCGCGAGCGCAACGGCCGCTCGGTGTTTTTCCGGGCCAATTCGTCCCATCCCTTCTTTCCGGAGATTCACTCCCTGGTCAAGAAGCATCTCGGCATCGACCGGGTGGTGGATCAGGTCATGAGCGCCCTGGCGCCCATCGAGGCGGTCTACATCCTGGACGATTACGCCCAGGGGCGCGACTCCGGCCTCATTGACCTGCTCATCGTGGGCGACCCGGACCGGGGGCTGCTGGAAGGCACCCGGGGCGGGGTGGAGAAGAAAATCAACCGCCGCATCCGGGTGCACGTGGTCTCCCCGGAGGATTTTCAGGCGGAACGGGACATGTACCTCAGCCGGCCCCACTGGAAGGTGGCCTGAAGGGCGAACGGATCATGCAGCTGCACAGGCGCGTACTCGTCACCGGCGGAGCCGGATTCCTGGGCTCCCACCTCTGCGACCGGCTCATCGAGCAGGGCCGCGAGGTCATCTGTCTGGACAACTGCTTCACCGGGGACAAGTCCAACGTCTACCACCTCATCGCCCACCCCCGCTTCGAGTTCATGCGGCACGACGTGACCATGCCGCTGTATATCGAGGTGGACAGCATCTACAATCTGGCCTGCCCGGCCTCGCCCATCCATTACCAGCACGACCCCGTGCAGACGCTGAAAACCTCGGTGCACGGGGCCATCAACATGCTGGGCCTGGCCAAGCGCACCGGCGCGCGCATCCTGCAAGCCTCCACGAGCGAGGTCTATGGCGACCCGGAAATCCACCCGCAGACCGAGGACTACTGGGGCAACGTCAACCCCCTTGGGCCGCGCGCCTGCTACGACGAGGGCAAGCGTTGCGCCGAGACCCTGTGCATGGACTACCACCGCCAGCACAAGGTGGCGGTGAAGATCGCCCGCATCTTCAACACCTACGGGCCGCGCATGCACCCCGCGGACGGCCGGGTGGTCTCCAACTTCATCATCCAGGCCCTGCGCGACAGGCCCATCACCGTCTACGGCGACGGCTCCCAGACCCGCTCCTTCTGCTACGTGGACGACATGGTTGAGGCTTTCCTGCTGCTCATGGACTCCCCCGACGGCTTCATCGGCCCGGTGAACCTGGGCAACCCCGGCGAGTTCACCATCCGCGAGCTGGCCGAGACCGTGGTGGAGCTGACCGGCTCCGCCTCGAAGATCGAGCACCGCCCCCTGCCCCAGGACGATCCCAAGCAGCGCCAGCCGGACATCGCCCTGGCCGGCCGCGAGCTTGACTGGCAGCCGGCAACCTCCCTTCGCGAGGGGCTGAAACCCACCATCGACTACTTCGAAGGGCTCGTGCGGGAGGGCGTGGCATGAGCGTCCTGGTCGTGGGCGGGGCGGGCTACATCGGCTCGCACACCGCCAAAGCCCTGGCCGCCTCCGGGCGCGAGGTGGCGGTGCTGGACAACCTCTCCACCGGGCACGAGGAGTTCCTGCGCTGGGGGGAGTTCGTCCGGGCGGACATCCTGGACGACCCCGCCTCCCTGGCGGCGCTCCTGGCAGAGCGCGGGGTGAAGGCGGTCATGCATTTCGCCTCCCTCATCCAGGTGGGCGAGTCCATGGCCGAGCCAGGCTCCTACTACCGCACCAACCTCTGTGGTGTGCTCAACCTGCTGGAAGGCATGCGGAACGCGGGGGTGGACAAGCTCATCTTCTCCTCCTCGGCCGCGGTCTACGGCAACCCCCGCTCCGTGCCGCTGACCGAGGACCACCCGCTGCTGCCCATCAACCCCTACGGCTGGACCAAGCGCATGGCCGAGCAGATGATGGCCGACTTCGGCGCGGCCCACGGCCTGCGCTCCGTCTCCCTGCGCTACTTCAACGCCGCCGGGGCCTCGGCGGACGGGGAGATCGGCGAGTGGCACGACCCCGAGTCGCACCTCATCCCCATCGTGCTGGACGCCGCCCTGGGCAGGCGGGAGCACGTGGCCGTGTACGGGGATGATTACGACACCCCGGACGGCACCTGCGTGCGCGACTTCATCCACGTGGAGGACCTGGCCGAGGCGCACCTCCTCGCCCTTGAGCGGCTGGAGGAGGGCGGGGAGTCCGCCGCCTACAACCTGGGCGTGGGCTCGGGCCGCTCCGTGCTGGAGGTCATCGAGACCGTGCGCGGCGTCACCGGGCGGCCGGTGGAGGTGGTCACGGCGGACCGCCGTCCGGGCGACCCCCCGCGGCTGGTGGCCTCCTCCTCCCGCGCGGAATCGGAACTTGGCTGGCGTCCGGTCAAGGGATTGGAAGAAATGGTCGAATCGGCCTGGAAATGGCACCGCAACCTGCATCATCAAGGATAGGAACGTGTTCGACGGCAAGACCATCCTCATCACCGGCGGCACCGGCTCTTTCGGCAAGAAGTGCACCGAGGCCCTGCTCACCCGCCACCAGCCCAAAAAGATCATCATCTTCAGCCGGGACGAGTTCAAACAGTACGAGATGGCGCAGCGCTTCCCGGAGTCCAAGTACGAGTGCATGCGCTACTTCATCGGCGATGTGCGGGACAAGGAACGGCTGCAGCGGGCCCTGCACGGAGTGGACTACGTGATCCACGCCGCGGCCCTGAAGCAGGTGCCCGCGGCCGAGTACAACCCCACCGAGTGCATCAAGACCAACATCTACGGCGCCCAGAACGTCATCAACGTGGCCGCGGACCGGGGCGTGGAGAAGGTCATCGCCCTGTCCACGGACAAGGCGGCCAACCCCATCAACCTCTACGGCGCCACCAAGCTCTGCTCGGACAAGCTTTTCGTGGCGGCCAACGCCTTCGTGGCCCGTGACGTGACCCGTTTCGCCGTGGTCCGCTACGGCAACGTTATGGGCAGCCGGGGCAGCGTCATTCCCTTGTTCATCAAACAGCGGGAGGCGGGCCGCATTACCGTCACCGACCCGCGCATGACCCGTTTCTGGATTACACTGGAGCAGGGCGTGGACTTCGTGCTTTCCTGCTTCGAACGCATGGTCGGCGGTGAGGTCTTCGTCCCCAAGCTGCCCTCCATGAACATCATGGACCTGGCCCAGGCCATTTGCCCGCAGTGCGAGGTGGAGAGCATCGGCATCCGTCCGGGCGAGAAGATTCACGAGCTCATGATCACCCAGGACGACGCCCGCATGACCAGGGAGTTCGACGACCACTTCGTCATCCAGCCGGACAACCACTATCTGACGGACCGCTTCCAGGACATGGGAGGGAAGCCCGTGCCCTCCGACTTCGAGTACGACTCCGGTTCCAATCCCCAGAAGCTCTCGGTGGAAGGGCTCAAGGAGATTCTCGAGCAGCTATGATTCCCTATGGTCGGCAAGACATCGGCCAGGACGAGATCCAGGCCGTCACCGAGGCGCTGACCTCCGATTTCCTGACCACCGGCCCCAAGGTGGCGGAGTTCGAGGAGGCTGTGGCCGCGTATTGCGGCGCGCCATACGGAGTGGCCGTGTGCAACGGCACGGCTGCACTGCACGCCGCCATGCACGCCCTGGGCATCGGGCCCGGCGACGAAGTGGTGGTGCCGCCCCTGACCTTCGCGGCCACGGCCAACTGCGTGCTCTACCAGGGAGGCACCCCGGTCTTCGCCGACGTGGACCCGGACACCCTGCTGCTGGACCCGGACAAGGCCGAGGCGGCAGTCACCCCGCGCACCAAGGCTATCATCGGCGTGGACTACGCCGGCCAGCCTTGCGACTGGGACGCCCTGCGGGCCGTGGCCGACCGTCATGGCCTGGCCCTGGTGGCCGACGCCTGCCACGCCCTGGGCGCGGAGTACAAGGGCCGCCGGGTGGGCACCCTGGCGGATATGAGCGTTTTTAGCTTCCACCCGGTGAAGCACATCACCACCGGCGAGGGGGGGATGATCGTCACCGGCGATTCCGCCCTGGCCGAGCGCATGCGCCGCTTCCGCAGCCACGGCATCACGGCCACCCCCGAGCAGCGTGAGAGCGCGGGCACCTGGTATTACGAGATGACGGAATTGGGGTTCAACTACCGCATCACGGACATCCAGTGCGCCCTGGGCCTTGCCCAGCTCAAGCGGCTGGACGGGTTCCTCGCCCGCCGCAGGGAGGTGGCCGCGCGCTACGACGCGGCGTTCTCCCGGCTCCCCGCGGTGTCGCCCCTGGGCTGCGGCGGCGAGGTATCGCACGCCTACCATCTCTACGTGGTGCGGGTGGACTTCCAGTCACTCGGTACGGATCGCAAGAGACTGTTCAAGGATTTGCGTGAGGCAGGGGTGGGCACCAACGTCCACTACATACCCGTCCACCTCCACCCCTACTGCCGCCATCGTCTGGGCACCGGTCCGGGGGACTGCCCAGCGGCGGAAGAGGCCTATGAGCGCATTCTTTCCCTGCCCATGTTCCCGGCCATGACCGACCGGGACGTGGAAGACGTCATCAAGGCCGTGAAACGGCTGGCGGGCTGAACAGCGATGCGACAGGAGGGCACGTTGAGCGCATCAACCATCCATATTGGCAACCGGTCCATAGGCGACGGCAACCCCTGTTTCATCACCGCCGAGGCGGGAGCCACCCATGATGGCTTGAAGCGGGCCAAGGAGTACGCCTCCATGGCGGCGAAGGCGGGCGTGGACGCGGTCAAGTTCCAGATTCTGGACCCGGACCGGCTGGTGGCCGACAGGAACCAGCTTTTCACCTACGAGGTGCTGGTGGACCGTGAGACCGGGGCCACCGAGACCGTGTCCGAGCCGCTGTACGACATTCTCAGCCGCCGCTGCCTCAGTGCTGACGAATGGCGCGAGGTCAAGGCGCACTGCGATACCCTGGACCTGGCTTTTTTCGCCACCGTGGGCTTCGAGGACGAGGTGGAGCTCGTGGGCGAACTCGGCTGCGATTCCATCAAGATCGCCTCGGCCGACGTCAACCATTTCCCGCTCATCCGCCTGGCCGCGCGCACCGGGGCGGTCATCCAGCTTGACACGGGCAACGCCTCCATCGGCGAGGTGGAGGCGGCCGTGGACGTGTGCCTGGCCGAAGGCAACGACCGTATTATCGTTCACAACTGTCCGTCCGGCTACCCCGCGCACTTGGACTCCATCAACCTACGTATGATCCCCACACTCAAAAAGATGTTCGGCCTGCCAGTTGCGTTTTCGGATCACACGCCGGGACACGACATGGATGTAGCCGCACTCGCCCTTGGGGCGAACCTGCTGGAAAAAACCCTGACCCACGACCGCACAACCCGCAGCGTGGAGCACTATTTCAGCCTGGAGCCTACGGACCTGGAAACGTTCGTACGCACCATCCGCACCGTGGAGCGCGCCCTGGGCGAGCCGCGCAGGTACATGACCCCGGAGGAGCGCGCTCGCAGGGACGCGGTGCGGCGCAGCGCCTTTTTGGCGGAGGACGCCGCGGCGGGCACTTTGCTGGCCGAGGCGCCGATCATCTTCCGCCGTCCGGGGTACGGCATCCAGCCGGACGTCTTTGAGCGGCTGGCAGGCGGCAAGCTGGCGCGCGACCTGCCCGCCGGGCACATGCTCGCGCTGGAGGACGTCGCCTGACATGCGCGTGTTGGCCGTGATACCCGCGCGCGGGGGGTCCAAGCGGTTCCCGCGCAAGAACGTGGCCCCGTTCCTGGGCAGGCCCATCCTTGCCTATACCGTGGAGGCGGCCCGCGCCAGCGGCTGCTTCGAGCGCGTGATCCTGTCCACGGACGACCAGGATATCGCCGCGGCCGGACGCGAGGCGGGGGCGATGATCCACGATCGGCCGGCGGAATTGGCCACGGACACGGCCCGAGCCGCGGACGTGTGCGCGCACCTGTTGAAAGAGGAGGAGCGCCTTGGACGGGACTTTGATGTGGTCTGCTGTCTGTTTCCCACGGCTCCCCTGCGCGGGGCCGGGGACATTCGCGCCGTGGTGAATCTGGTGGTCCCCGGTGTCCACGACTATGCCATGGCCGTGACCGGCTTCCACTATCCGGCGTGGCAGGCGCTCAAGCCCGGGGAGGACGGCGCGCTGCACCCCATGTTTCCGGAGATCATCGACAAGAGTTCCCAGGCCGTCGGGCCGCTGTACGTGGACAACGGCTCCACCTACGCCGTCACGGCCCGGGTCATGCGCCGGGACAAGACATTCAACGGGCCGGCCATCCGCGGCCACGTCATGCCGCGCGAACGCAGCGTGGACATCGACCTGCCCGAGGATCTGGAACTGGCCGAATTCTATGCGGCAAAGACCGGCATAGCCGCCCAGGACGAATGATGAAGAAGACGTTCACCACCTCCTACGGCGACACGATCCATTTCGATACCGATGACATCGAAGTGTACGCCCGGCGGGACAACCTGTTCTACAACGGCGGCCCCAAGCGGCCTCCGCTCTTCGACGAGTCGTCCGCAAGCACGCTGGGGGGAATCTCCTACGCGCATTACCAGACCCGGTACGCAAGGGCGTATTCGCTGGTGAAGATGCTCAAGGACACCAATCTCTACGGCGCCTACGACAACCTGCTGGACATCGGCTGCGGCCAGGGCATCCAGCCGGCCATACTCCGGGGCATCGGGGTGGCGCGCTACGCCACGGGTGTGGACATTCGCCATTCGGAACAGTACCCCCCGCGCGCCATCAAGAAGTTGCACCGCAAGCTGCGTACCGTGGGACGCCTGCTGGACGGCCTGAAGGCCAGGTACAGGGCCGTGCCGCAGGAAAAACGCAACGCCTTCCAGAACACCATCGTCAACAACGTCACCACGCTGCGTTCCTTCTACATCAACGAATACGGCAGCGACCCGGGCAGCGACATTTACAAGCACCCCATGACCGCCACCCCGGAGCTGGACGAGCACCTTGTGCAGAGCGTCTTCGACCTGGACGAGAGCCGTAAGTTCGACCTCATCACCTCGTTCAACGCCATGGGCTATTTCGATCTGGATTCCATACTTTCCAAGGTCGGCAATCTGCTGGGTGACAACGGGGCTTTCTACATGGTGGCGGCCAACTGGTGGCGGGCCTTCAATCCGACCTGGATGGCGGGCCATTTCCCGTTTGCCGCACAGCGGCTGTCCACGCCGGACTTCGCCCGCTACGCGCGGGAGCACTTCCCGGATGACGCCGATGTCATGATCAGGCTGCACGAGGAATTCGAGCCCGACCGGCCGACCCTGCACGATTACCTGGAAAAGGGTTTGGCCCACGGGCTGGTGCCCATCAAGTTCGACTACTGCAACCTGCCCAGCGACGAGTACTCCTTCGGAGGGCTGACGCCATTGGGAATCCTCAAGCGCCATGCAGGAGAACTTGATGAAATCGTTGCGCAGGTACAGCGATTCAAGAGTAATTTCAGGTTGGTAGATCTGACCAACCATTACCACTCAATCCTCTTCGTGCGGACCGGGTCCACAAATACCGCCGCGGGCTTCGAGCAAGCCGCCGGGGCCGAGGAGTACCGGGAAGGCCTGATCTACAAAAGCATGAAGGGCGTCTGGAAGAAGTTCTTCTGAACCGCCTCGCGGGAATCGTGATGCTCGAAAAACAAATCATTCGAAAGTCCATCGCCTACCTGGACGCTAAGCTGGCGAACGCCTTGGGCAGGCACAACCGTGCTTCCCGTTGGCTCCGATCGGTGTACGCCAATGTCCCCAACTTCCGCATGCGTCCGGATAATGATTCCAGGCCCTTGGTGTTCTGTTTGCTGCCCCGCTCTGGCGGCACCATGCTCCTGCGCCTGGTGGACTCGCACCCGGACATCAACACGGTTCCGGTGACAATGGCGGGTTTCCTCAGCCACACCGCCTACCCGGACTACCGCAAGGACAACGACATTGTTTCCCGGCTGGACCTCTCCAGGTTCAACTATTTCGGCTTGACCAAGGAGGCGTCGAATTGCGCCCAGGCCGAGGTCCCGGTCCAATTCGACCCCAGGTGGTTCGCCAAGGCGTTGGCCCAATGCCAATACACCGGGAATGTGAGGCAATACTACAACAATGTATTAAGCGCCTTCTTTTTCGCCTGGCGTAACAACGTCTACAGGCGGAAGGCGTCCTTGACCGCCGTCCACACCACCATAACGGGCATGGAGCAATTCGGGACCAAGCTGGCCAATTTCGAATCCTGCTACAAGGACGCCAAGCTCGTTTTCGTGTCCAGGGACTTCTACGATTGGGTCAACTCCATGGTGAACATCAACAGCGGCTTCACCATCGAGAAGTTCGACGAACTCCACGACCTCTACCTCGGGGCGCACGAGGAGATCATGCGCCGGCGGGAAGCCATGGGGGACTCATTGGTGCTTCTGCAATACGAGCGCCTTGTCCAGTCCTACGACTCGGCGGTCCACGACTTCGCCCAGAGCCTGGGGCTGCGGTTCGACTCCGCCCTCATGGAGACCACCCTCAACGGCATTCCGGTTTACCAGAACTCGTCCTTCGCCACGACCAAGCTGTCCTCGCGCCCCGACCCGCAGAGCATCGGGAAGGGGAAGCATCTGAAGGAACAATTCCAGGACCGCGTGGATGATGAACGGCTTGAACGCATCGACCGGTTCATGCGGGAGCATTCGGCCGGATGATCCAGGACACCGGACCCGACCTTCGCGTGGCCGTCATCGGCTGCGGTTCCATCGGCGGCCGCCACGCCGCCAACTTCTCGACTACCGGGCGTTGCCGGGTGGCGGTTTGCGACGCGGACGCGGACCGGGCGCGACACGTGGCGGACCGTTCCGGCGCCGGTCTGCTGCCGGGGATGGAAGAGCTGGCCTCCTGGCGGCCGCACGGAGTGGTGGTGGCGGTGCCCAACCACCTGCACCTGTCTGTGGCCCGCCTGGCCGTGGACGCGGGGGCGCACGTTTTCATCGAAAAGCCCCTGTCCAATTCCCTGGAAGGGGTGGACGGATTCCTGCGATATGCGGAAGAGGCGGGGAAACAGGTCTTCGTGGGCTGCAACATGCGCTTCCACCCGGCGGTGGCCGCCCTGGCCGAGCACCTGCCCGCTGTGGGCCGCCCTCTGCACGCCCGGGCGCACTACGGCAACTACCTGCCAAACATGCGTCCCGGCGCGGACTACCGCGACCTGTACTGCGCCCACCGCGACCAGGGAGGCGGGGTCATCCTCGACGCCATCCACGAGATCGACTACCTCTCCTGGCTGTTCGGCCGGGTGGGCTCGATTTCCTGCGAGGCGGAACGGCTCTCCGGCCTGGACATGGACGTGGAGGACTACGCGCACATGGTTCTGCGCCACGAATCAGGAGCGGTTTCCAGCCTGCAACTGGACTATCTGCGCCCCTGCAAGCGCCGCGGCTGCGAGATCGTGGGAACGGAGGGCATGCTGCTGTGGGAGAGCGAGGGCAAGGCTCCTGAGGTCTGCTCCGTGCGGCTGTACACAACGGCCAGGAAGGCCTGGGAGACAGTGCTGGAGACCGACTCCCTGGACATGAACGCGCCGTTCGCAGCCTTGGCCGACCATTTTCTCGATGCCATCGAGGGCCGCTCTCCGGGCGGGTCACCCCTGCTCACGGGCCGCGAGGCGGAAGTGGAGCTTGCCGCTGCCCTGGAGGCGCTGCGCCAGGGCGAGGCCTCCATGCGCGCCAAACAACCGGCGGGACAGCCATGAAGGACATCTCCAAGAGCCTGAACCACCTGCGCCGCGTCAAAGAGCGCATCCCGGGCGTGAGCCAGCTTCTGTCCAAGCGGCCTGACCGTTTTTCAGAAGGGGTCTGGCCCGGCTACTTTTCCCGCGCTGCCGGGACCCGCGTCTGGGACCTGGACGGCAACGAGTACCTGGACATGTCCATCGGCGGCATTGGCGCCACAGTGCTGGGTTACGCCGACCCGGATGTGGACGGGGCTGTGCGGGATGCCATCGGCAACGGCGTGGCCAGCTCGCTCAACTGCCCTGAGGAGTTGGAACTGGCGGACCTGCTCTGCGAGTTGCACCCGTGGGCGGACATGGCCCGTTTCGGCCGATGCGGGGGGGAGGCCATGGCCATGGCCGTGCGCATCGCCCGCGCCAAAACGGGGCGCGACGTGGTCGCCTTCTGCGGCTACCACGGCTGGCACGACTGGTACCTGGCGGCCAACATCGGTTCCGGGGACGCGCTCTCCGGTCACCTGCAGGCCGGGCTGGACCCATTGGGCGTGCCCGCCGCCCTGGCCGGAACCGCGCACCCCTTCGCCTACAACGACCTCGAGGCCCTGGCGGCCATCGTTGAACAACACGGCGCGAACCTGGCCGCCGTGGTCATGGAGCCCACGCGCGGCGCGGAGCCAGCGCCCGGCTTTCTGCCCGGCGTGCGGGAGCTTGCCGACTCCTGCGGGGCGGTGCTCATCCTCGACGAGATTTCCGCTGGCTTCCGCCTGACCACGGGCGGAGCGCACCTGCTGTACGGGCTCACTCCGGACATGGCCGTGTTCTCCAAGGCGTTGGGCAACGGCTACCCAATTTCCGCTGTCATCGGGCGGGGCGAGGTCATGGACGCTGCCCGGTACTGCTTCATCAGCTCTACCAACTGGACCGAGCGCACCGGTCCGGCCGCCGCCCTGGCCACGATAGGCAAGTTCCGCCGGATGGACGCGGCGAGCCACCTGATGCGGCTGGGGCAGGCAGTGCAGGAGGGGCTGCGCGAATTGGCGGCCAAACACGGCCTGCCCATGGACGTGGGGGGTATGAAGCCCATGACCCACTTTTCCTTCAAGGACGGCGACCCCCACGCACTCAAGGCGCTCTTCGTGCAGGAGATGCTGGACCGGGACATCCTCGCCTCCACGCTGTGCTACATGATGCATGCCCATACCATGGACGACGTGGGCGCCTATCTGCAGGCCGCGGACGAGGCCCTGGCCGTGGTGGCCGAGGCCCGGGCCGCGGGCGACGCCGAGGGCCGCCTGCGCGGCGCGTCCAGCGTGGCCGGTTTCAAGCGCATGGCCTGACGGGACGGGAACACGGACATGACCGCGACACCGCTTCTGTGCATCCGAGCCGACGCCGGTCCCGACATCGGGGCGGGGCATGTCATGCGCTGCCTGGCCCTCGCCCAGGCCTGGCAGGCCCGGGGCGGCGAGGCGGTCTTCGTGGGGCGCATCGCCTCGGACCGGCTGGCCGCCCGGATCGAGTACGAGGGCTTCGCCCACATGCCCCATGCGCCGGGAAGTGAAGCCGAGGACATCCGGGCAACCCTGGAGATGCTGGACGGGGCTGCTTCCGGAGCCGCCTGGCTGGCGCTGGACGGCTACGGTTTCGGTCCCTCCTGGCAGGACGCCCTGCGCGAAACCCCGCACCGCCTGCTTGTGTTGGATGACACAGCCTCCCTTGAGGCCTACGCGGCGGACGTGGTGCTCAACCAGAACATTTTCGCACGGCAAGGCGACTACCCGGCCCCGCCCGCCACTCTGGTGCTTGCCGGGTTGCGCTTCGCGCTGCTGCGCGAAGAGTTCACCGCGCTCCCGTGCCGCCCAGCGGAGCCGGAGGCCGCCACGGAGATTCTTGTCACCATGGGCGCCGGCGACCCGGACAATGTCACCGCCACGGTGCTCGAGGGGTTGGCCCGGGCCGGGTCAAGCCTCCGCGTGACCGTAGTGGCCGGACCGGCCAACCCGCACCGGGCGGAACTGGAGCGAATGCTCGCCCAGGGACCGCTGCGGGGCGAGGTGATCACAGCTGACGCGGACATGGCCGATCGCATGCGAAGGGCGCACCTGTGTGTTTCCGCCGCCGGGTCCACCTGCTGGGAGCTCGCCTGCGTGGGCGCGCCCAGCCTGCTGATCACCGTGGCCGACAACCAGCGCGGCATCGCTGCGGGACTGGCCGAGGCCGGGGCCGCCCTGGACCTGGGCGGACACGCCGACCTGACTCCGGAACGGGTTGCCGAAGCGCTCTCCCCCCTGCTCGGTGATGCCGCCGCCCGCACGGCCATGTCCAGCTCCGCGCGGCATTTGGTGGACGGCAAGGGCGCGGAGCGGGTGGCCGGTCTCATGGCGGCCATGTCCGGCGCGCGGTTCAGCGTGACCCGCCATTTGCGCCCCGTCCGTCCGGACGACGCCCGGGCTCTGTGGCGGCTGGCCAACGATCCGGACCTGCGGGCCAATTCCTTCTCTCCCGAGCCCATTCCCTGGGAGGACCACCAGGGCTGGTTCGCCCGGAAAATGGCCTCTCCGGACACACGCATCCACCTGCTGGAAATCCATGGCGTGCCCGCCGGATTTATCCGGCACGACCTGGAGGGCGGCCAAGCGGTCATCGACTACTGCGTGGCCCCGGCGTTCCGGGGGCTGCGCCTGGGCGAACGGCTGCTCACGGCCCGGGCCGCCGAGGTCTGTCGGGATCTGGGCGCGAAGGGGATTACCGGCGCGGTGCGCACTAACAACGCTCCTTCCCTCCGATGCTTCCAGCGGGCCGGTTTCGACCGTGGAGCCACCGAGACCGTGGACGGTGTGGAGTATGTGCGCTTCCGCCTCTCCCGTCCCGAGGAACTGGACTACGTGGTGGTCTCCTCGAGGCCATGGAACCGCCCGGTCTTCGACCACCTGGCGCGCCATCTTCCGGGGCGCTGGCATTACGTGGAGCGGCGCGAGGACCTGACTCCCGGAACCCTGGAGCGCATCAAGCCCAGGTATATTTTCTTCCTGCACTGGTCCTGGATCGTGGACGAGGCGGTCACGTCCAACCACGAGTGCGTGTGCTTCCACATGACGGACGTGCCTTACGGCCGTGGCGGCAGTCCGCTGCAAAACCTTATCGTCCGGGACCACGCCGGGACCATGCTCACCGCCCTGCGCATGGAGCGCGGGCTGGACACCGGCCCTGTCTATGCCAAACTGCCGCTGGACTTGGCCGGGCCGGCGCGCGCGATTTACGAGCGGGCCTCCTGGCTGGCCGCGGACATCGTGGCCCGCATGGTGGCTGTCCAGCCCAGGCCCGAGCCGCAGCAGGGGGAGCCCGAGGTCTTTTCCCGGAGGACCCCGGAGCAAAGCGAGCTGCCGCCGGACGCGACGCCGCGGGCTGTGTACGACCACATCCGCATGCTGGACGCGGACGGCTACCCGCGCGCCTTCGCGCGCCACGGGCGGCTGCGTTTCGAGTTCGAGAAGGCCCGCATCCGGAAGGGCGAGGTGGTGGCACGGGTGAGCATCACCTCCCGCAACCAGGAGGGAGAGGCATAATGAGAGTGCTTGTTGCGGCCGCCCACCCTGATGACGAAGTGCTGGGCTGCGGCGCGACCATGGCCAGACTGGCCGCGCAGGGGCACGAGGTGCGGACGCTTATCTGCAGCGGCGGCGTGGCCTCGCGCTTTGACGCCCCGCCTCAGGACTTGGCCGAACGCCTGGCGGCGCAACGCAATTGCGCCAGGGACGCCGCTGGTGAACTTGGCGTGGAAGCCCCGCTTTTTCTGGACTTTCCCGACAACCAGTTCGACAGCAGGCCCCTGCTCGAACTGGTCAAGGCCGTGTCCGAGGTCATCGACGACTACGCGCCGGATTCGGTCTTCACCCACCACGGCGGGGACCTGAACGTGGACCACTCGGCCCTGTTCCGGGCCGTGCTCACGGCCGCCCGCCCCATGCGGGGCTGCCCGGTGAAGGACATCTACAGCTTCGAGGTGCCGTCCTCCACGGAATGGAGCTTCGGCAAGGTGGAACGGCCTTTCGTGCCCTCGGTGTACTTCGACGCCGGGGAGACGCTGGAGGCCAAGGTGCGCGCCATGGCCCGCTACGAGGCCGAGGCGCGTCCCCATCCTCATCCCCGCTCGCCCGAGGCGCTGCGCGCTTTGGCCCTGCGCCGGGGGAGCGAGACAGGGCTGGACGCGGCCGAGGCCTTTGAACTGATCCGCTCCGTGCGCTGATCGCGAGGTATTGCCAATGACCGCCACCATGAACATTTCCGGCCGCAGTATCGGGCAAGACAGTCCCGTGTATCTCATCGCCGAGATGAGCGCCAACCACGGGCGGGATTTCGACCGCGCCCTGGCCATCCTGCGCGCGGCCAAGGAGGCCGGGGCGGATGCCGTGAAGCTGCAGACCTACACCCCGGACACCATGACCCTGGACTGCGACGCCGAGCCGTTCCGTATCAAGGGCACCATCTGGGAAGGCAGGAACCTGCACGACCTCTACGGCGAGGCGTATACCCCCTGGGAATGGCAGCCTAAATTAAAGAAAGCCGCGGACGATCTGGGCCTGGACCTGTTCTCCACGCCCTTTGATGCCACAGCGGTGGATTTTCTGGAGGATATGGGAGCGCCCGCGCACAAGGTGGCTTCCTTTGAAGTGGTGGACATCCCTTTGCTGCGTAAGATAGGCGCCACTGGCAAGCCGGTTATCATGTCCACGGGCATGGCCACGCTGGGGGAAATCGACGAGGCGGTGCGTACCCTGCGCGGAGCCGGTTGCGGGGAACTGGCCCTGCTCAAGTGCTCCAGCGCCTACCCGGCCCCGGCCTCGGACATGAACCTGCGAACCATTCCCCACTTGGGCCAGGCCTTCGGCGCGGTGCCCGGGCTTTCCGACCACACCCTGGGCACCGAGGCGGCCGTGGCGGCCGTGGCCCTGGGGGCGCGCATCGTGGAGAAGCATTTCACCCTTTCCAGGTCCGACGGCGGGCCGGACGCCGCCTTCAGCCTGGAGCCGGAGGAGTTCGCGTCCATGGCGCGGGCGGTGCGCAACGTGGAGCAGGCGCTGGGCGCGGTCTGCTACGACCTCACGGACAAGCAGCGGGCCTCTGCGGCCTTCCGCCGCTCGCTGTGGGTGGCCGAGGACATCGCCGAAGGGGAGGTTCTTACGGAAAAGAATATCCGCTGCCTGCGCCCGGCCGGCGGCATGCACCCCAGGCACCTGGAAGAGATGCTTGGCAGGCGCGCCTCGCGCGGCCTGAAAAAAGGCGAGCCGCTGGATATGACCATGGCCGCCTCGCCGCCCAATGGATAATCGGCGCTTTGGAACAGCCTTGAACGGATACCCCAGGACCGCCTCATGAACGCATTGGAACGACATCGCATGGAATGCCTCGAACGACTCATGGAGGAGTTCGAGCAACGCAACTTCATGGCCTTCAAGTCCGTCTCCGCCAACCGCGAGCGGAACAAGCAAACGTTCGACGAACTGGGGGGGCGCATGGCGGCCTGGGCAGAGCACCACCTCGGCGACGACTGGATCGCGACGCTGTGCGACGGCTACAAGTTCTTCACCACCAACGCCAATCGCCACCAGACGCTGTATGAACGGGACGGAAGGTACGCCAACACCGATTTCGCCTCCGTCCATGAGTGCACCTATGACGACCCCTGCTTCATGCGCAACTATCACTGGGGGGTCTATCTGACCACGGTTTTCTGGGAACACCACCTGCACATCTACGAGCTGTACCGGGACGCCTTCCTGCCCCGCCTTGAGGAAGAAAGCGGGCACATCCTCGAACTCGGATGCGGCTCGGGCATCTGGGGTCTGCTCGCCCTGGAGCGGCTCCCTGGCTGGAGCCTGACAGGCGTGGACATCAGCCGGACCTCGGCTGAGCAGGCGCAAACCTTCTCCGCCAAGAGCGGATTGGAAGGGCGGGCGCAATACGTGGTGGGCGACGCTCTGACCTACGTGCCCCGCGAACCCGGGGACGCCTGCGTTTCCTGCTTTCTGGCGGAGCACCTGGAGCAGCCGCGGGTGCTTTTCGAGAGAGTCGCCGCGGCATTGAAAGAGGGCGGGCACGCCTTCATGACTGTGGCCCTGACTGCTGCCGAAGTGGACCACATTTTCGAAATGCGAAGGGAATCCGAGCCCGTCCTGATGGCGGAAGATGCCGGTTTGCGGCTGGTCAACGCCTTCTCCGCCTCGCCGCGGAACTACCCGCGGGAGAGGTCGTTTTTGCCCAGGTCCATGGCCCTGGTTTTGCAAAAGCGGGGCAACGAAATCTGGTAACGGAGGAACCATGTACCCGTCGATGCACGAGATGGAAGCACAGTTGGCGAACCTGGACACATCGGCCCTGCAGCCGTTGCGCGTCCAGGTATTGCGCAACGTCATGGTTGAGCCCATTGCGCCCTACATGCGCTATCTGACCTGCCAATCCGGCTACGATCTCAATCTGGGCTTCGGGGAGTTCGACAACGTCTTTCAGGAAGCGGTCGGCGGCGCGCCGGCGCTGCGTGAGGAAGGGCTGGACGCTGTCATGCTCTTCACACGTCTGGAAGGGCTGTCCTGGGACTTGGCCAGGAATTTTCCCGCGCTGTCCGAACAGGCTGTGGATGAGGAAGTGCGGCGTCTCGGTGATTTCTTTTCCGCCGTGATCCAGGGGCTCCGCGCCCAGACCGACGCCATGATCCTGTGGTGCGGCATGGAGCCGCCCGTCCACCCGGCTCTGGGCATCGCCGACGCACAGAACGGAACGGGACAGTCCGCAGCCGTGGAAAAGGTCAACCAAGCCCTTCGAAAGGCGCTGTCCGCAACCTCCAACGCCTATTGCCTCGACATGGGCAACTGCTTGGCGCGCGTGGGCGCCAATCGCTTCTATGACCAGCGGTTCTGGCACATCGGCCGCGCGCCCTACACGCGGGAGGCGCTCGGCGAAATTGCCCACGAGAGTCTCAAGTTTTTCCGTGCCCTGAAGGGGAAGAACAAGAAGTGCCTGATTCTGGACTGCGACAACACCCTGTGGGGCGGCATCGTGGGCGAGGACGGCCTCGCGGGCATCAAGCTCGCCAGGACGCACCCCGGCTCGGCCTTCCACGAGTTCCAGCAGGAGATTTTGGGCCTGGCCAACCGGGGGATAATCCTGGCCTTGTGCAGCAAGAACAACGAGGATGACGTGTGGGAGGTTTTCGACAACCACCCGGACATGGTGCTCAAACGAGAGCATATCGCGGCCTGGCGGATCAACTGGCAGGACAAGGCGGCCAACATCCGCGAGCTGGCCCGCGACCTCAGCATCGGCCTGGACAGCATGGTTTTCGTGGATGACAGTCCATTCGAGGCCGAGCTGGTACGGACGGAACTGCCCGAGGTAGAAGTCGTCCATCTGCCCAAGGAAAAGCCCATCGAATACCGCGACATGCTCGCCGCGTGCGGCCTGTTCGATACCTTGACCCTCACCGCAGAGGACAAGAAACGCGGCGCCATGTACCGCGCAGAGGCGTGCCGCCGCCGGGCAAGCTCTCAGGCCACGAACATGATCGATTTCTATCGTTCCCTGGAGATGGAGGTGGAAATCGGCTTGGCTGACGAATTCACCATTCCGCGCATAGCCCAGCAAACGCAGAAAACCAACCAGTTCAACCTGACCACCCGTCGCTACAGTGAGCGGGACATCGAGCGGCTGGCCAAGGCGGACGACAGCGACGTGATGTGGATGCGGGTCATGGACCGTTTCGGCGATTCCGGCATCGTGGGCAGCTGCATCCTGCGGTACGCCGAATACCGCGCCGAGTTCGACTCGTTTCTGCTGTCCTGCAGGGTACTCGGCAGGGACGTGGAGCGGGTCTTCCTGGCCCACGCGCTCATGAGGGCCAGGGATCAGGGGGCTTCTTTCGCGGAAGGGGTCTGGCTCAAGACAGCCAAGAACAGCCAAGTGAAGACATTTTTCTCGGACAATGGTTTCACCGAGGACACCGAGCACAGCAGCGCCGAGGAGCGGTACTTCCACCTGCCCCTGGATGGCTACTCCCCACCCGACTTCGACCATTTCAAGAGCATAACCAGCTACATTCCGGAAGGATAAGGAGCCAGCGAACCGTGGAAGAGAAGCTGTACCAGATTATCGCCAACGTCATGAACGTGCCTGCGGATTCCATTGACAAGGATTCTTCCCCCAAGACCGTGGCAGCGTGGGAATCGCTCAAGCACATGAACCTGCTGCTGGCTGTGGAGGAAGCCTTCGGCGTCACCTTTACGGATGAGGACATCGTGGAAATGGAGGACGCCCGGTCTATTCTCGACAAGCTTTCGGAAAAGGGGGCGGAGTAGATGTACAACCCCTACATGGTGGGCAAGCGCGTCTATTTGCGGCATCCCACGCCGGAAGACGTTGAAGGCCGCTGGCACGAATGGCTGAGCGACGAGGAGACCACGCTCTGGCTCGGCTCGCGCTATTGGCCGAACTGCCTGGAAAACCAGCGCGCGTTCTACGAGTCCATCACCAAGGGGAAGGAGCGGATGGTCCTGTCCGTGGTGGACATCGAGACCGATCGGCACATAGGCGTGTGCAATCTTAGCGGCATCAACTGGCTGCACAGGTACACGGACATGGCCGTGGTCATCGGTGAGAAAGAATACCGCACAGGCCCCTATGTTCTGGAATGCGTCTCCATGCTGCTGCAGATCGCCTTCCTCAGGCTCAATCTGCGCATCGTCAAGGGAGGTTATCTGGCCTGCAACGAGTCCTCAAAGGCGATTCTGGACGTGTTTCGTTTCAGGGAAGTCGGCAGATACGAGAATCTCATCTGGTGTAATGGCGCCTACACGGACAACGTCATGGTCATGCTGCACCGCGACGATTGGATGCGGCGCAACATGAAGCGGATCGAGGGCTGACTTGAACGAAAAAAACGACGTTATCCCAGAAGTCACGAAATGATTGCCAAAAGCAGCATACAGTGCTTCCTCTACTTTTACAGGAAGTATCCTCTGGGCACCACGCTGGTGTTGGTCGCGCAGTTTGTGGCGGGCATGCTGGACGGTATCGGCGTGCTCGGTCTGCTACCGCTTCTGTCCATTGCCACTGGAAATATGTCCGAGTCCTCCACGCTGCACCAGTTCGTGGTCGGCATCCTGGACTTCTTCTCCCTGCCAGCCACAGTGCCTGTGTTGCTGGCCTTCATCGTGGTGCTGATGCTGCTCAAGGCGGTTTTCTCCTATCTGGCCATCATTCAGGTGGGGTACGCCGTGGCCAATGCCTCCACAGACTTGCGGCAGGATCTCATCCAGTCCCTGCTCAAGACGCGCTGGTCCCACTTCATGCACCTGCCCGTGGGCACCTTCGCCAACGCACTGAGCTACGAGAGCGTCAGCGGGGCCAAGGCCTACTGGGCCATGTGCCAGGCCACGGCCCTGCTGTTCCAGATTTTGTTCTACGCCGTGGCCTCGTGTTTGGTCTCCTGGCCTGTGGTCATAGCGTCGCTCTTTGTGGGAGGAGTGTTCACCCTGGCGGTCAGCGGGTTCATCCGAATGGCACGGGCGGCGGGCATCCAGCAGACCGAGTTGATGAATAACATCTCCGCCCGTTTCGCTGACGCCCTGTCGGGCCTCAAGTCGCTCAAGGCCATGGCCGCCGAGGGTAGGCTCTCTCCACTGCTGGAGAAGGAAAACCGGCTGTTGGACAAGGCTCTGCGCAAGTTCGTCCTCGCCCGCGGCGCGCTGACAACCACCCAGGAGCCCATTCTCATCGTGTTCCTGGCGCTGATCATGTATTTCGCCCTGACCTACATGCAGATCGCGTTGTCCGAGCTCATGGTGCTGGTCTTTCTGTTCTACAGGATCGTCACCAGGTTCGGCACGGTGCAGGTGGTCTATCAGAACATGGTGGTGAACGAGAGCGCCTTTTGGTCACTGCACAGAACCATTGAGAACGCGGTGGCGGCCAGGGAGCAAAGTACCGGCACCGAGAAACCGAGCCTCACCCAGGGCATCAGCCTGAGCTCCGTGGCCAAGAACTACGACGGTAAGGACGTGTACACCGATCTGAACCTGGACGTTCCGGCCATCGGCATGACCGTTCTCGCCGGGCAGTCCGGGGCGGGCAAGACCACCATGGCGGACATCATCATCGGCTTGGTTACTCCGGACAAGGGGCAGGTTCTGATTGACGGCACGCCTCTGGAAGAAATCGACATCAAGGCTTGGCGCTCGATCATCGGTTACGTGCCCCAGGAGTTGTTCCTGTTCAACGACACCATCCGCAACAACATCACCCTGCGCGACGAGACCCTGACGGACGAGGACGTGCATGACGCGCTGAAGAGCGCGGGAGCCTACGATTTTGTCATGTCCATGCGCGACGGCCTGGACACGCAGGTGGGGGAGCGGGGCGGCATCCTTTCCGGAGGCCAGCGCCAGCGCATCGCCATCGCGAGGGCCCTGACGCGCAAACCCAGGCTGTTGGTTCTGGACGAGGCCACCAGCGCGTTGGACGAGCAAACCGAGCGAGAACTGGCGGCCACCGTCAGGGAGCTTGCCAGAAGCACATGCGTGCTGGCCGTGACGCACCGTCCGGCGTTGGTAAAGTGCGCCGATTCCGTGTTTTTCCTCAAGGACGGCAAGGCAGAGGACAGGTCCGAGGGACGGAAGCATACGACCTTGGCCGGTCAAGCGGTGAAATGAGGGGCGGCGACATGCAGACCATTGCCTTGGTTGATTACGGACTGGCCAATATCAGATCGGTTTACAACGCCCTGGAATGCTTCAGGGTGAACATCGTCATCGCGGAAAACGGCCAGCAACTGCGCGAAGCGGACAAGATCGTTCTGCCGGGTGTTGGTTCCTTCGACGCGGGCATGCGCGGCATCCGCTCACGCGGTCATGAAGAGGTGCTGAGCGAACTGGTGCTGCGGGGGGACACACCCTTCCTGGGCATCTGCCTGGGATTGCAGTTCCTCTTCGAGGGCAGCGAGGAGGGCGAGGCCGCAGGGCTTGGCTGGCTGCCAGGCAAGTGCGCAAAATTCCCCACCGGGCCCAGTCACCCCATTGTGCCGCACATGGGGTGGAACGACATCGAACCCGTGAACGGGGGACGGCTTTTGTCGGAACTGCATCCCCCGTTGACCTTCTATTTTGTCCACAGCTACTATGCGCCCGCCAACGCGGACGTTCCGTTGGCTGCCACGTGCGAGCACGGCCTCACCTTCTGCGCCGCGGTGGAGCGCGACAACATCATGGCCACCCAGTTCCATCCGGAAAAGTCGCAACTGGCCGGGCTGAAGCTCCTGGAAACCTTCCTGACCAAGCTATGATCAAGAATCGGCTCATCGCCTCCTTGCTCGTATACAACGGCCAAGTGGTGCAGGCGCGGAAGTTCAAGCGCACCAACATGGTCGGTAGCGCCTTCACGGCCGTGGACTTCTTCAACGCCTGGACCGTTGATGAAATTATGGTCCTGGAAATTTCTTACACCCGCACTTTTATGGAGCGGTTCGTCGACATCCTCAACGACCTCTCCAAGCGGTGCTTTGTCCCGCTTTCCGTGGGCGGCAAGGTCGATTCCCTGGAGCATGTGCACAGGTTGACTCGTGTGGGGGCGGACAAGGTGGTGGTCAACACCAACGCAGTGCGCAATCCCGTCTTGGTCAGGCAGATCGCGGACAACTACGGTACCCAGTGCTGCGTGGTATCCATCGACTGCCGGCCCAACGAGGACATGCCCTCCGGATACGAACCCATGATCGACAACGGCAAGATGGAAACCGGGCTTGACGCCCTGGAGTGGGCTTCCCATGTTGTGGAACTGGGAGCGGGGGAGTTGATGATCAATTCCCTGGAGTACGATGGCAACCGGCAGGGTTACGACCTGAACCTGGTGCGCGCCGTGGCGGACAGCGTCCCGGTGCCCGTCATCGCCTTCGGCGGTGTAGGCAAGTGGGAGCATTTCGTCGAGGGCGTGCGAGAGGGTCACGCCGATGCGGTGGCCGCGGGCAACATTTTCCACTACACGGAACACTCCACAAAAAAGGCCAAGGATTTCATGGCGGAGCAGGGTATTCCGGTGCGCGCCAGCACCTTCTACAAGGTGGACATGCCCCGCCACCCCCAATACGAGAAATACCTCAAAGCGAGATAGCGAGGAGACGTGATGGATTATTGTCAGCGCTGCGTTTACCCGGCCAATGCCCGTCCCGGCATCATTTTCGACGAGCACGGTGTCTGTTCCGGCTGCAGGTCCATCGAACAGCGCCTGAACACGCCGTTCGAAGACAGGGAAGAACAGCTCAAGGAGATTCTTGCCGAGTACAGCGCCAGGCAGAGGGAAAAAAAGAATCCCTACGACTGCATCATTCCCGTTTCCGGAGGCAAGGACAGCACTTGGCAGACGTGGCTGATCAAGGAGAAGTTCGGCTTCAATCCGTTGCTGGTCTGCTACAACCATACGTACAACACCCCGCTGGGCATGCGGAATCTGGCCAACATGGTCAAACGGCTGGACTGCAACCTTGTGCGTTTTACCTCCGCCCCAGGGTCGGCCATCCGCATGTCGAAATACATGCTGGAGAAGGTCGGCGATCTCACGTGGCACTACCACGCGGGGATCACCACCTTCCCCATCAAGGCCGCGGTGATGCACGACGTTCCGCTCATCATCTGGGGCGAACACGGATTCCAGGACCTCGTGGGCATGTACGACCTCGAGGACGGCGTCGAATTCACCAAAAAGGTCAGGCAGGAGCACTCCATGCGCGGGTTCGAGCCCGAGGATCTCATCGACGATCCTGACTGCCCCCTGACCAGCTATGATCTGGCGCCTTTCTTCTACCCGTCCGATGAAGAACTCGAGCGGGTCGGGGTGCGCGGCATCTACATCTCCAACTTCGTGCGCTGGGACGCTTACGAACAGGTCCGCTTTCTCGTGGACGAATTGGGCTTCGAAACCGCCCAGTCACGCGAGCGGACCTTCAACATCTACTCGAAGCTCGAGGACATCCACGCCAACGGCGTGCACGACTACCTGAAATACCTCAAGTTCGGGTATGGCAGGGCCACAGACGACGCCTCCATGGAAATTCGGTTCGGCCGTATGACCCGCGAGGAAGGCATTGAGATGGTTGGCAGGCACGACCACGTCCGGCCCAGGGATCTGGATATCTTCCTGCGCGAGGCGGATATGACCGAAGAGGAATTTCTCCAATACGTCGACCCCATGCGTGACCCCATGATCTGGGAGAAGGTGGATGGAGAGTGGGTGGCCAAGGACTCGGTGGTGAATCATGTCAACGACCCGGGAGTGGAGGCGGCCAAGCTCGAACTCATCGATTTCGAGCCGGTGCGCCCCACCCCCGAGCGTACAAGCACCCACGCCCAACGCATGAACGAGCAGACGGAATACATCGTCCTGTAAGGACGGTCGCCGCCCGGGGCCAGACACCGCAACCAGTCACGGGTTGAGCTTGGCTAGACTTGTATCGAATTCAGAACACCGAGTTGGATGAATGCGCAATAAAATACTTATGACGGCCGGCAGGGAAGGGAACTTCTTTTTTGCCGAAGCTATGCAGAAAGCATTTGGTATGCAGGTGGACATCGTAACCTACATGCAATGTGCGAACGATATCTACGAAAAGTCATGGCGTGGACAATTTAACAGCAACTTTAATTTCGTTGAATTCTACAAGGAGCGGATCGAAACGCTGAAAAGCATGAACAGGGAGGAAATCGATGCCCGCCAGTTGGCTATCGAAAGAAAATATTCGATAGAGACGAGCGCATTGTTCACGTATTATGATCCGCACTTCAGGAGAGAATTTTCCTATGATGATTTGCGGTACAGGCAACTCGCATATCTCGAATTTCTCGATACGATACTTGATGGCGAGGAATACGCGTTTGTCCTTTCCGGTGTTTCGACATACTTCATGAATTGCTTGCAGGAAGCCTGCCTGTCACGCGATATCCCCTATATCACGACGATCGATGCGAGATATTTAAATATAGCCGTCATTGACAAAATGGGGCAGCAGATAGGCATGGAGACGCTCTTCAACCGGCTCATGGCTGGGGACGAAGACGCCGTGCCGAAGGACGTCCGGGCGCAGGCGGATGAATGGTACGAGAATTTCGTTTCCGCTCCCAAAAGGCCACCGTACGCCATTATGAACTCCCGGGGGAGCTTTTCCCCGCTGTCTATGGCGCGCAAGGCTGTGGCACAGTTGTCGCCAAACGTCCTGCGCCAATATTCTCGCCATGACTTTGATAAAGAGTTCAGGTATATAGACAGTCCATCCCAATACCTTGTCAATGGCGTTAAAGGAAGAGTGCGGGCGCTTGCGCAAAACAGAAGTAACCTGTTCAACAGCGAGCCGGATCTTTCCGAGCCATTTTTTTATCTTCCTCTGCACCTGACACCGGAGATCGTCGACTTGGTGTACGGCACCAACTATGACCACCACGAAGGGTATGTGGTGCAGTTGGCCAAGCGCGTTCCTTCCGACGTACAAATCTACGTCAAGGACCATACCTCCATGCTCGGGCGCCGGCCCGCTAGCTTCTATAAGAAGCTCAAATCGTTGTATAACGTGCAGTGTATCCATCCTTCGGTCAGCACGTTCGAACTCATCCGCAACAGCAGGGCAGTTGTGACTGTTACAGGGACAGCTGGCTGGGAAGCCTTTCTGCTCGGAAAGCCGACAGTGACCTTTGGAAACGTCTTCTACAATTTCCTGCCTGGGATTTTCAAAAGCAATCTGTTCCAAGAGGGATTCACTTCGGAACTCAAACGGTATCTGGAAAACTTCGAGACGACCGAACAGAGACGACGCAACGCCGTGCGCGCCTATTTCGGCAGTTCATTCCCTGGCACAATGGGGGATATCGGCATTGATACCAAGCGGAGCGACGCCCGTTCCAACGCACGGGCCTTCGCGGAGAATCTCAGGAAACATCTGCGTCATTGGCGCGACGAGATTCAAGGAACCATTCCGGAGAAAGTCTGAATGCATCGGCTGGCGGCAGACAAGTGCTACAGAATGCATGACGTGATTTTCCTCGACTGGCTGTCTCGCCTACGCTTGGTGGTTGAAGCCGCTCTTTTCATGCCCAAAAGAGCGATCCGACCGTTTAATTCATGCGCACAAATCCCCACATGACCCCGGAATTCCTGCAACGCCTCCAAGCCAACGAGCGACGGCAGATTCTCAAGGGCGTTCTGCCCGCCGGCCTTTTTCGCTTCAGGGCTTGGCGGCGTTATCGCAAGCACTTCCCTAGAGCATTCGTTTCCAGCGACAGCCAGGTGAGCCTGAAAGCCGACATTGGCGAACAGTGCATCATCCAGTCCGCGACCATCGGCGACAACGTGGCGGTGGGTAGGTACACGGGCATTAACACGAAAACCGCGCTGAACGGCCTCGGACGCATTGTGGTCGGAGGATTCTGCGGTATTGGCCCGGATTGCTACATCTGGTCCGAAAACCACAATACGCGATACTTGGCTAACTTCGCTCTGGAAACCACGCTGCACGGGACGCAGGGTGAGTACGAGGAGTTTGTGGGCCGGGAAATCGTCATCGGCAACGACGTCTGGATCGGCCGCGGCGTGACGATTCTGGCCGGTGCGCGCATTGGGGACGGCAGTGTGGTCGCGGCGGGCAGCGTGGTGACCGCCGGGGAGTACCCGCCCTACGCCGTGCTCGGCGGGGTGCCCGCCAAGGTGATCAAAATGCGGTTTTCCGAACGCACCATTGAACGGCTGTTGGAAATGCGTTGGTGGGACCGTCCCGCTGAAGAGATTTTCGGGCCGCTGCTGACCACACTGCGACAAACGGATTTCCTAGAGTGAGCTATCTGATCTTTTGCTCCTTCGAAGTCGGCGGCTTCCCCTACAAAATGGCGGAATTGTTGAACCGGCTTGGCCACGAAACCTTCTACGTTTCGGTGGACGCCATCGCCTCGGGGCATGACTCCACCCGTTACCATTACGATGTGGGGGATGTTCTTTGGGACCTGAGTGGGCGCTTCGCGCACACACTCGACTCGCGGCCGGGCATCCGCAAACAGTTGAGGGAACTGGCCGGGGAACTGGACATCAAGGGCTGCCTGGCCACGGGCAATCTGTCCTATCTGCTGGCCGAGGCTGGCATACCATACCACTACTGGACGTACGGCTCGGACCTCGACCAGAACTGCTTCGACCCTGTGCACCATCCCTCCATACCCGCCTGGAAATGGCCCCTGCTTCGCCTGGGGTTCCGCTTTCGCACGCGCCGCAGGCAGCGCCGCTCCTACCGTTTGGCGAGCCGGGTCATGTTCGCCCCGCACCAGAAACCGATGGCCTTGGACGTCTTTCCGGGAAGGGAACTGTTCTTTCTGCCGCACTTCCTTACGCCCATGCCCTACGAGCAATTGGCCGAATTCAAGCGGCGAGCCAAGGCAGAAATTTGTGCCAAGCTGGGCTGCGACCGGTACGTTTTCTCCGCCACCCGACACGAATGGGCGGGCTTTCTCAAGGAGTACAAAGACAACAAGCGCAACGACGTGCTCATCAGGGCGTTCGAGCGCTTCGTTCGTCTGGCGCCGGAGCAGGACACCCGGCTAGTTCTGGTGGAAAAGGGTAACGACGTGGAGGAATCAAGGCGATTGATCGAGGAGTTGGGCATTGCCGGGCGCGTGGTTTGGGTCAAGCCCATGCCCCGGGGTGAACTCGATGAATACTACGCCGGGGCGGATTTCTGCCTGGCCCAGTTCGGTACGCCCGTTTTCAGCTTCGCTGTGCTGGAGCCGCTGGCTAACGCCACCCCCTGCGTTTCCCATACCGACAGCGCCAACGACGTCCCCATCTACAAGAGCTTTCCGCCGATACACAACAGCGTCGACCCCGAGGACATCGCCAGGTACATGGCCGAGACATTGGCCACTCCCGGCAAGCGAGATGCCCTTGGCCGCGAGGCTTGGCAATGGATAGTGGACAACTGCTCGGAAGAAGTGTTCGCGGCCAGCTTCACGAACATGTTCCAAAGCCCTCCCAAGGGAATACTGAGACCGTAACAAGCCATGAAGATGAGTAAACGAAGCCGGGGTCGGAGCATGTGCAGCCCCATGGGCAGCGCGCAGGCGGGGAGACCCGCGGATTGCGAGGGGCGGACATCATGTGCGGCATAGCCGGGTTCACCGGCGAGCCGGACTCCCGGCTCCTCAATTCCATGTGCGCCTCCATCGTGCACCGGGGGCCGGACGACCAGGGGTGCTACCACGACGAACGCGTGTCCATCGGAATGCGCAGGCTGGCCATCGTGGACATCGAATCCGGCCAGCAGCCCATCGCCAACGAAGACGAGACCGTCTGGGCCGTGTTCAACGGGGAGATCTACAATTTCGAAGACTTGCGCCGCGGGCTGGTCGAGCGCGGGCACAAACTGCGCACTCACCACTCGGACACGGAGACCATCGTGCATCTGTACGAGGAGCACGGACCGGAGTGGGTCGAGCACGTCTGGGGCATGTTCGGGCTGGCCGTGTGGGACAAGCGGCGAGGACGGTTGTGCCTGTATCGCGACCGGCTTGGCAAAAAGCCGCTCTACTGGGCGCGTAGCGGCCGGGACATCGTCTTCGGCTCCGAGATCAAGTCGCTGCTCCTGCATCCCGGGGTCTCGAGGGAGCCCGACCCAACCGCGCTTTTCCAGTACTTCGGGCTCAAGAACACCAGCGCCCCGCGCACGGCCTACCGCGACATCCGCCAGCTGGAGCCGGGCCAAATGCTCGTCTGGCAGGACGGTGAGATCGAGATCAAGCGATGGTGGCGGGCCGATTTTTCACCGCTGGAGACTGTAACGGAGGAAGAGGCCGCCGCCGAGATTCGACGCCTTTTCGAGGACGCGGTCAGGCTGCGCATGAAGTGCGACGCTCCGTTCGGAGCCTACCTTTCCGGCGGCGTGGACTCGTCCGCGGTGGCCACCCTAATGAGCCGGTTTCACGACCGCCCGGTCAAGACCTTCTGCCTGGGCTACGAGGACGAGGCTGCCGGGCAGTTCAAGGGGAAGGCCAACGACATCCTCTTCGCCCGCCAGATGTCCGAACGCATCGACAGCGACCACCACGAGTTCATAATCAACTACGACCTGTTTGCGGAAAAACTTCCCGAGGTGCTGGCCGCGTTCGACGAGCCGTTCTCAGGCAGCATTTCCACGTATTTCCTCTCCATTCTCATCAAAGAGCACGTGAAAGTGGCCGTGTCCGGGGACGGGGCGGACGAGTTGTTCGCCAGCTACCTGCCGCATCGAATGGCCTTCCCCATGCAGCGCCTGCTGGCCATGGGCGCCTGGCGGGACTGGGGCGACCTTTCGCCCGATGAACGGCAGGCCCTTGCACCGTTCGACAACCCGGACGGGTACGCTTTCCTCTCCTCCCGCGCCAACCCGGATGAAGCCGTCTGGCGTGACGCCCTGTCTGTCTTTCCACTGACAGAAAGAGAAAAGCTGCTCTCGCCGGACTTCCTGGACCAGATTCCCGAGGCGGAACGCAAGGACCCCTATGCGGAGCTCGCTGCGGCCCATACCGCGTCGGACGCGCTCAACCGGACGCTGGAAACCGACCAGGCGGAGATTTTGCCCAATCAGGTCCTGCCCTTCGTGGACCGGCTCTCCATGGCCCACTCCGTTGAGGTCCGCTGCCCCTTTCTGGATCACAGGCTGGTTGAATATGTGAATCGGTTGCCCGGTCGGTTCAAGATCA
Source organism: Desulfohalovibrio reitneri (assembly GCF_000711295.1). NCBI lineage: Bacteria > Pseudomonadati > Thermodesulfobacteriota > Desulfovibrionia > Desulfovibrionales > Desulfovibrionaceae > Desulfohalovibrio > Desulfohalovibrio reitneri. Next base: position 2,122,446 of record NZ_JOMJ01000003.1, read on the forward strand.
GCCGCGGCGACGGGGGTTCCCCGACCAACAAGGCCATTCTCAAGCGCGCGGTGGCGGACCTGCTGCCGCCCGAGTTGGTCAACCGGCCCAAGGAGGGCTTTGTGCCTCCCATCTATTCGTGGATGCACGGGGGGCTGAAGCCGTTCATGCTGGAATGTCTCGCAGACCTGCCCGCATCGATTTTCAATCGCGACTACCTGGACAGGTTGACGCGGGCCTTCGACCAAGGCGACGAATCCCTGAACGCCCGGGTCTGGAATCTGGTCTGCTTTTCGGTCTGGCTGCGTCACGCGTGATGGCCGGGTAGGAGGATTTCACCGGATGAATTCTGTGCTTTCCGATTCGAGCATACGGCTCGTGCCCATCGAACCCAGGCATCTGGAGCGCACCCGCGAGTGGGCCAACGATCCGGTGTTGAAACGATTGATACTCCGCGTCTCCCACGTTAGCGTGGCGGACCAGCAGGGCTGGTACGAGAACCTCCTGGCTGACGGAACCCGGGAGGTGTTCGCCATTGAAGATGCCGCCAGCGGAGAACACGTAGGAAATACAGGTTTTTATCACATTGACCGCCACCATGGCCGCGCGGAGTTCTGGATTCTGGTGGGAGACAGCTCCCGGTGGGGAAGCGGCCTTGGCTCCCGAGCCCTGGCGCTCATGCTGGATTTCGGATTCAACACGCTGGGCCTGCACAAGATATACCTGAACGTAGGCGCCGAGAACCACCGTGCGATCGCGCTGTACGAACGGTTCGGCTTCAAGGCCACCGGCCTGATGCCGGAACATTACCTCATAGAAAATCAACGGGTTGACGTTGCCCACATGACCCTTCTCCGGAGTGAATATGAGTCCCAAAAGTGACATCGCCAAGGCTGACCGCATTCAGGAAGCCGCCGAGTTTCCCAAGGTCCTGCTCATCGACAACTGCAACGCCTGCAACCTGCGCTGTTCCATGTGCGATCACCCGAACATGGACAAATACCGCAAGGTGCAGCTCATGGACATGGACCTGTACCGCAAGCTCATTGATGAAATCGCGGTGGAGAACCCTGACGCGCGAGTGTGGCAGATATTCTTCGGCGATCCGTTCATGTGCCGCGACATGCCGGAGCGCATCCGCTACGCCAAGGAAAAGGGCCTGACCGATGTGGTGCTCAACACCAACGGCGTGAAGATGAAGCCGGAGAAGGCGCGCGCCGTGATCGAAGCTGGCCTGGACGCCCTCTACTGCGGCATCGACGCGGCCACTGCTGAAACATACGGCAAAATCCGAGTGGGCGGTGATTTCGACAAAGCGGTGGCCAACGTGCTTGCCTACCGCGACATCCTGCGTGAGATCGGCAAGCCCGGGCAGGAGCTGTACGTGCAGTTCGTTGAAGACGAACTCAATGAACACGAGGTGCAGGACTTCATCGATTTCTGGAACGCGGAAGGCGTGAACGTGAAGATCCGGCCGAAAGTCAGCTGGGCGGGGCTCGTGAACGCGAACAACCTGTCCGCCAACGAGGACGTGGACCGCAAGGCCTGTTACTGGCTGATGCAGACCATCAACATTTGCGCGGACGGCCGCGTCGCCTTGTGTTCAGTTGACGTACACTGCCGGGTTGACTGCGGTAGCGTGGTGGACAGGAGCATCAAGGACGTGTGGCAGTCCACCCTGCGCGAATACCGCGCCATGCACCTTGAAGGGCGGTTCGACGAACTGCCCGACATGTGCAGCAATTGCTCGGACTGGCAATCCGGATACGCCTCCTTCAAGAAGACTGGGTAGGTGGCTGGCAAAGCTCTGGGGCTAACGCGCCATCCCTGCGGAAAGAGTGGTTTCGGGGCTGGCGTGGCGACGCGTTGCCGCTGCAACGGGCGTAACTTGCGAACATCCAATGAGGATTCAGGAACAGGGTGGGAATGAGCAGGCAGCACGGCAGCCAGCCCCAAGAAAAGGTCGTCGGCATTCTGCAGCCCAGCTACCTGCCGTGGCTGGGATACTTCGAGCAGATGAACCGCTCGGATGTGTTCGTGCACTACGACGATACGCAGTACGAAAAGGGCAGCTGGCGCAACCGCAACCGCATCAAGACGCCGGGCGGCCCCCAGTGGCTTACCGTGCCGGTCATTACGAAAGGCAAGGGCGCCCAGCTGCTCACGGAAGTGCGAATCAACAACGCCACGCCGTGGGCGGACAAGCATGTGAAAACCATCCGGCAGCATTACGCCAAGGCCCAGTACTTCGAGCGCTATGCGGAACCGTTGTTCGAAATGTTGGGCCGCCGCTGGGAGTTGCTGCTGGATCTGAACATGTCCGTGCTCTCGTGGTTGCAAAGCGAGCTCGGCATCCGCACCGAGTGCGTGCTCTCCAGCGAACTGGGCATCGAGGGCGCGTCCACGCAGCGGCTGATCCGGATTCTGCGCCATTTCGGGGCCACCGAATTCTACGAGGGCTCGGCGGGGCGCAACTACATTGATGATTCGGAATTTGAAAGGGAGGAAATCCGGGTCCGCTACCAGGATTACGAGCACCCGGTATATGACCAGTTACACGGAGATTTCACGCCGTATCTTTCCGTGCTGGACCTTCTCATGAACCACGGGCCGGAGAGCCTTTCCATCCTCTCCTCCACAGATTCGGCAACAAAGGACACAGCGTAATGAAAACCATCCTCATAACCGGCGGGGCCGGGTTCATCGGCTCCAATTTCGCCCACTACATCTACGAGAAATATCCCGACTACAGAATCCTGGTCCTTGATGCGCTCACCTATGCGGGTTCCGTGGAAAACCTGCCTGTGGACATCTGCAAGGAATTCGACAACGGTCGCTTCCAGTTCTGGAACGGCAACGTGCTAAACGCCGAGTTGGTGGGCACCCTGGTCGCCGAAAGCGACTACATTGTCCATTTCGCGGCGGAAAGCCATGTGACTCGTTCCATTTACGACAACAAGCTGTTCTTCGAGACAGACGTGCTGGGCACGCAGGCCATCGCCAACGCGGTCTGCAAGTACCAGGACAAGGTGGAGCGGTTCATCCACATCTCCACCAGCGAGGTGTACGGCACCGCAGAATCTGGAGCCATGGACGAGGAGCACCCCCTCAATCCCATGAGCCCTTACGCCGCGGCCAAGGCCGGGGCGGACAGGCTGGTGTACTCCTACTGGTCCACCTACAACATCCCCGCCGTCATTATCCGCCCCTTCAACAACTACGGCGCGCGGCAGCACCTGGAAAAGGTCATCCCCCGCTTCGTCACTTCCGTGATTCTGGACGAAAAGCTGCGTGTTCACGGCGACGGCCAGTCCTCCCGCGATTTCATCCATACGGACGACACCTGCAGGGCCATCGACATGGCCTTGCACGCTCCGCAGGATAAGGTGGTCGGCGAGGTGTTCAACGTTGGCAGCGGCCAGCACCGCTCCATCCTCTCCATCGCCCAGGACATCACCTCTATCATGTGCACGGACAAGCAGTGCTGGGTGCATGTGGGGAACAGGCCGGGCCAGGTCATGCGCCATACCTGCGATTACGGCAAGATCAAGGACGTGCTGGGCTGGGAACCGTGCGTGGACTGGGACGAGGGCCTCAAGAGGGTGATCCGCTGGTATTCGGAAAACGAGGAGTGGTGGCGGAAAATGTTGTGGATGCGGGGGATTCCCATTATCACCGCTGAAGGCAAGAAAGAGCTGCACTAACGGCGTCCGTATGCAGGTCGAATTCTACCGCCACAATCTCGATGAGACCGACCGCGCCAATGCGCGGCGGGTACTCGAGTCCGTGTTCCTCACCACCGGGCCGGTGTGCGGCGAGTTCGAAAAACGCTTCGCGGAGTACACCGGCTTAGAGCACGCGGTGGCCCTGAACTCATGCACGGACGCACTGCACTTGGCACTGCTGGCCTTGGGAATCGGGCCGGGCGACGAGGTCATCACCACACCGATGACGTTCATCGCCTCGGCCACGGCCATTCTGCATGCCGGGGCCACACCCGTTTTGGCGGACGTGAATCCGGCCACCGGCTGCCTGGACCCCGACCGGGTCAGGGAGGCGGTGACACCGAATACCCGCGCCATCCTGCCTGTGCACCTATACGGCACCATGTGCGACATGCCGGCCCTGCGGGAGATCGCCGACCGGCATGGCCTGGCCATCGTGGAGGATGCTGCCCACTGCGTGGCCAGTTCCCGCGGCGGCGTGTACGTTGGCGAGTTGGGCGACTGCGCCTGCTACAGCTTCTACGCCACCAAGAACCTGACCTGCGGCGAGGGCGGCGCCCTGGCCACGAACAATGGCGAACTCGCCGAACAAGTGCGGCTGCTGCGGCAGCACGGCATGAACAAAGAGGCAAGCGACCGCTACCACGGTACCTACCAGCACTGGGACATGATCGAGTTGGGCTACAAGGCCAATCTCGATGACATCCGCGCTTCCCTGATGGTGGATCAAATCACCAGGCTGGACGAAATGCAGGCCGAACGAAAGCGCCTGCACGGGGTCTACAGCGAGGCCCTGGCGGGCTTGCTGGACGCTGGGCTTGTCGAGCTGCCGGAACTCAGAGGTGAGCCGTCTCACCACCTGTTCACCGTCCTCGTCCCGGAGAACATGCGGGACGAACTGCTGACACACATGGGGGCCAACGGCGTGGGCGTGGCCGTGAACTACCGAGCCATCCATACGCTTACTTGGTTCCGGGAGAACCTCAAGCACGAGCCCGAAGACTTCCCCCATGCCTGCTCCATTGGGCGGCGCACCATGAGCTTGCCATTTTACCCTGGGCTCACGGACGAGCAAGTGGCTTACGTGGTCCGGGTGCTCGCCGGGAAATTCGGCAAAGGCTGACGTGCCGTCCTCCCATGTGTGGCATAACCGGCATACTCACCCCCTCACCCCGCTCAAGGGACGGGTTGCGGGAACGGGCGCGGTCCATGGCCGCGACCCTGGCGCACCGGGGGCCGGACGGCTCCGGGGTGTGGGTGGACGCGGCCGGATGCCTGGCGCTGGGGCAGCGGCGGTTGGCTGTCATCGACCTCTCCCCGCAGGGTGCGCAGCCCATGGTCTCGGCCTGCGGCGGCCACGTCATCGCCTACAACGGGGAAATCTACAACCACCGCGAAATCCGGGTCGAGCTGGAAAGTCTGGGCCACGCTTTCAGGGGCCATTCCGACACCGAGGTCCTGCTGGCGGCAATCGCCCAGTGGGGGGTGGAGGAGGCGGTCAAGCGCTGCGTGGGCATGTTCGCCTTCGCGGCCTGGGATGCGGCCGCGCGCGAGCTGCACCTGGTGCGGGACCGGCTGGGCATCAAGCCGCTTTACGCCGGGTTCGCCGGGGACGACCTGGTGTTCGGCTCCGAACTGAAGGCGCTCACGGCGCACCCCGGATTCGACACGGCCCTGGACCCGAACGCCCTGGCTCTCTACTTCCGGCACAACTACATCCCCGCGCCCCATTCCATCTACTCCGCCGCCTGGAAGCTCCGCCCGGGCACCATCCGCACGTTCCGGCTGGCGGACGGCGGTCTGCGCGACATGGGGGAAACCGCGTACTGGTCAGCGCGGGCGGTCTGGGACGCCGGGCTGGCCGCGCCCTTTGGGGGCACGGAGGAGGAGGCGGCCGACAGGCTGGAGGCCATACTCACCGATGCCGTTGGTCTGCGCATGATAGCGGACGTGCCCCTGGGCGCCTTCCTTTCGGGCGGCATCGATTCCTCTGCCGTGGCCGCGCTCATGCAGAAGCAAAGCCAGCGGCCGGTGAATACGTACTCCATCGGTTTCGCCGAGCGAGAGTACGACGAGGCCGAGCGGGCAGCGGCCGTGGCCAGGCATCTGGGCACGGACCACACGGAACTCACCTGCTCCCCTTCGGACCTGCTCGACGTGGTGCCGCGCATCCCCGAGCATTGGGACGAGCCCTTTTCCGACTCCTCCCAGGTACCCACGTACATGGTCTGCAAGCTGGCGCGCAAGCACGTAACCGTCTGCCTTTCCGGCGATGGTGGGGACGAGCTCTTCGCCGGATACGAGCGCTACGCCGCCCTGAAGCTCTGGAACCGCATGACTGCCATTCCCGGGAGCCTTCGCCTCGCAGCCTCTCTGCTCGGCCCGGCCCTGGGTCGGGACAGCCGCCTTGCCTCCCGCCTAGACTGTCTGGGATCACGGGATTTTCGAGCCTTCTACAAGCATCTCGTGTCGCACACCAAGCATCCCGAGCGATTGGTACGGAGCGGCCGTGAGCCGACCACAGTTCTTACGGACGAAGGCGAGGACTGGCGGGCGCTGGGTGACCCGGTGCGGGCCATGCAATACTGGGACCTCGCCACCTACCTGCCTGACGACATCCTGGCCAAGGTGGACCGGGCCTCCATGGCGGTTTCCCTGGAGGTCCGGGTGCCGCTGCTTGATCACCGGGTGGTGGAGTTCGCCGCCAGCCTGCCGCCGGCCATGCGTCCGGTTCCGCCCAGGGGCAAGCGCATTCTGCGCAAGGTGCTGTACCGCCACGTCCCGCCGGAACTGGTGGACAGGCCCAAGATGGGCTTCGGCGTGCCCATTGCTGACTGGCTCCGCAACGAACTCAAGGAATGGGCCGGAGACCTGCTGAACCCCACAGCCATTCGCGGGCAGGGGCTCATCGACCCATGCCAGGTGGAGCGCTGGTGGAATGAACACCAGTCCGGCAAGGCCGACCGCGCCTATTATCTGTGGGACGTGCTCATGCTGCAGGCTTGGCTTGACCAGCGGGCGGGGGAGGCGCGGCCGTGAAGGTCCTATTTCTTTTGCGCTCCCTGCACCGGGGTGGGGCGGAGCGGCAGGCTTTGCTTCTGGCCCGCAGACTTCGGGAGATGGGGGAGGACGCCTCAATTATCCTTTTTTACGACCAGGGGGAATTGCGCGGCGAGGCCGGAGATGTGCCCCTGTTCGACCTTGGCAAGAGCGGCAGATGGGACGTGGCCGGGCTCCTATGGCGTTTCGCCCGCTTGGTGCGGCGGGAGCAACCGGACGTGATTTACTCCTTTCTGGGCACGGCCAACCTGGTGGCCGGTCTTGGCGCGCGATTGGCGGGCAGGCCCGGAGTGGTCTGGGGGGTGCGCTCGGCCAACATGGACCTTTCCCACTACGACCGTGTGGTGCGGTTGGAGTATGCCCTGCAGCCCAGGTTGGCCAAGCTGGCGGACGCGGTGGTGGTCAACTCCCAAGCCGGTCTGGAGCACCTGCGGGCTTCGGGGTTTCCTTCGGACCGGCTGCATGTGGTGGAGAACGGGGTGGACCTGGATCATTTCCGCCGCGACCCGGCGGCAGGAGAGGCGGTACGCGCGGAGCTCGGCATTCCGGGCGATTCTATGGTTGTAGGCATGGTGGCCAGGATGGACCCGATCAAAGACCATGCGACGTTTCTCAGGGCGGCTTCAGAGATGGTGGCGCGTGACGACTCCCTGCGATTTCTTCTGGTCGGAGGCGGTGACGTGGCTTACGAAAACGGGTTGCGCGCGTTGACAGGGGAGCTAGGGCTTGCGGACAAGGTTGTCTTCGCCGGGGAGCGGAGCGATCTGCCCGGGGTCTATTCCGCTATGGACGTTTGCTGCTTGTGTTCCACCTCGGAAGGCTTCCCCAACGTGGTGGTGGAAGCCATGGCCTGCGGCTCGCCTTGCGTTGTGACCCGAGCCGGGGACATGCCACGTATCGTCGGAGATCCATCCCTTGTTGTTCAGGTGGGGGACGCCCCTGGAGTAGCCAGGGCCCTCGAGGCCGCCATTGGACAATTGCGAAAGGACGGAGGAGGGGTGCGGAAAAAGACCCGGGAGCGGATGCACGGTTTCGACACCGAAACAATGGTGAGCAAGACAGGAAGATTGTTGCGGGAGTTTTGCCGGCGGCGGTAGTGACGGGAAGGGTGGTCGCGCTCGTTAGGGACATTCGGCCGGACTTGCCACCCCCCAAGCGGAGGAGGTACAAACGCACCTTTGCCGCGCGTTACCGCATGACGCAAATCAAGCTACACGAGTGAAAGAGTGGACAAACAAAACATAGCCGTCGTCGGCACGGGATACTGGGGGAAGAACCTTGTCCGCAACTTCCATGAGTTGGGGGCGTTGCGGCTGGTTTGCGATGAGAACCCGGACGCGCTGGAGTCCATGCGCCAGCGGTTCGAGGGCATCGACACCACCGTGTCCCTGTCCGAGGTGCTGGGCCGGGACGACGTGGACGGCGTGGTCATCGCCACCCCGGCGGAGTGCCATTTCCACATGGCCCGCGAGGCACTTCTGGCTGGCAAGCACGTTTACGTGGAAAAGCCCCTGGTGCTGGAGGAGGCGCACGGCCGCGAGCTGATTGAGCTGGCCGAGGAGCGGGGGCGCATCCTCATGGTAGGGCACCTGCTGCACTACCACCCGGCCTTCGTGAAGCTGAAGGAGATGGCCGGTTCGGGCGAGCTGGGCCGCATCGACTACATCTATTCCAACCGTCTCAACCTGGGCAAGATACGCCGCGAGGAGAACATCCTCTTCTCCTTCGCCCCGCACGACATCTCCATGATCCTGGCCCTGGCCGGGGAGGATCCGGAGGAGGTCATGGCCGCGGGCGGCAACTACCTGCACCAGCGCATCGCCGACGTGACCACCACCCATCTCGCCTTCTCCACCGGGCTCAAGGCGCACATCTTCGTCTCCTGGCTGCACCCCTTCAAGGAGCAGAAGCTGGTGGTGGTGGGCGAGAAGAAGATGGCCGTGTTCGACGACGTGCAGCCCTGGGAGGACAAGCTGCGGGTCTACTCCCACGCCATCCGCTGGGAAGGCGGTGTGCCCGTGCCCGAGAAGGCGGACCCGGAGCGGGTGGAGGTGGGCCGGGGCGAGCCGCTGCGCTCCGAGTGCCAGCATTTTCTGGAGTGCATGGCCACCGGCAAGCAGCCCTACACCAACGGCCGCGAGGGGCTGCGGGTGCTGCGAGTGCTCAACGCCGCCCAGCGCTCCCTCAACGGGAACGGCTGCCGGGTTCCCCTGGCCCCGGCCAAGGCCGGGGAGGGGGAGTGGTTCGCCCACGAGTCCGCGGTCATCGACCCCGGCGTGCGCGTGGGGCGTGGCTCCAGAATATGGCATTTCTCGCACCTGCTGCCCGGCACCAGCCTGGGCGAGCGGGTCAACGTGGGGCAGAACGTGGTGGCCGGGCCGGACGTGACCGTGGGCAACGGCTGCAAGATCCAGAACAACGTCTCCATCTACAAGGGCGTGACCCTGGAGGAGGACGTCTTCTGCGGCCCCAGCATGGTTTTCACCAATGTTTTCAACCCCCGGGCGGCCATCCGCCGCATGGACGAACTGCGCCCCACCCTGGTGCGCAGGGGCGCCACCCTGGGAGCCAACTGCACCGTGGTCTGCGGCGTGACCATTGGCCGCTACGCCATGGTGGGCGCGGGCGCGGTCGTCACCCGCAACGTGCCGGACCACGCCCAGGTGCTGGGCAACCCCGCCCGGTTCGCGGGCTGGGTGTGCGCTTGCGCTGGCAAGCTCGACGAGGACCTTTCCTGCCCCGACTGCGGGGCCGCATACATCGAATCGGGCCAGGGCCTCGCCCCGGCCGCCGGAGAGAACGCATGATCCCATTCATAGACCTGCAGGCGCAGAAGCGCCGCGTGGAAACCGAGGCCAGGCGGCGCATGGACGCCGTGCTGGAGCATGGCCGCTTCGTCATGGGGCCGGAAGTGGACGAACTGGAAAAGCGGCTGGCGGAGTACGTGGGCGTGGAGCACGCCGTGTCCTGCGCCTCGGGCACCGACGCCCTGCTCATGCCGCTCATGGCCCTGGACATCGGCCCGGGCGACGCCGTGCTGACGACGCCCTTCACCTTCATCGCCACGGCCGAGGTGATCTCCCTGCTAGGGGCCACGCCCGTGTTCGTGGACATCGACCCCGTGACCTTCAACATCGACCCGGACAAGCTGGAAGCGGCCATCCGGGCGGTGGAGCAGAACGACTCCTCCATCCACACCCTGCCGCCCAACGCGGGCAAGCTGACCGCCAAGGCGGTCATCCCGGTGGACCTCTTTGGCCAGGCCGCGGACTACGACCGCATCCTGCCCCTGTGCGAGAAGCACGGGGTGGCGGTCATCGAGGACGCGGCCCAGAGCTTCGGCGGCCGCCTGGGCGACCGCCGCTGCGGCTCCTTCGGGCTGTGCGGGGCCACCTCCTTCTTCCCGGCCAAGCCCCTGGGCTGCTGGGGCGACGGCGGGGCCGTGTTCACGGATGACGCGGAGCTGGCCGAGAAGCTGACCTCCGTGCGGGTGCACGGCCAGGGCCGGGACAAGTACGAGAACGTGCGCGTGGGCATCAACGGCCGGCTGGACACCCTGCAGGCGGCGGTGCTGCTGGCCAAGCTGGACATCTTCGACGACGAGATCGAGGCCCGGCAGAAGGTGGCTGCGGCCTACGCCAAGGGCATGGCGGGCCTGGAGGGCGTCGTCACCCCCACGGTGCCGGAGAACATGCTCTCGGCCTGGGCGCAGTACTCCCTGCTCACCCCCGGCCCCCAGGCGCGCGAGGGGCTCATGGCCCACCTCAAGGAGGCCGGGGTGCCCTCGGTCATCTACTACCCCAAACCCCTGCACATGCAGACCGCCTACGCCGGGCTGGGCTACGGGGAAGGGGACTTCCCCATCAGCGAGGGCGTCTCCAGGCGCATCATGAGCCTGCCCATGCATCCGTATCTTGAGGACGGGCAGATCGAAACCATCTGCCAGGCCGTGCGCCAGGGCGCGGAAAACTTCGCGTGAGCGTCCTGACGGTCGTCGGGGCCAGGCCCCAGTTCATCAAGGCCGCCCCGGTGCGGGCGGCCCTGGCCCGGGCGGGCGTGGCCGAGCGGCTGGTGCACACCGGCCAGCACTACGACCACGCCATGTCCCAGGTCTTTTTCGACGAGCTGGACATCCCCCCGGCCGAGGCCAACCTGGCCGTGGGCTCCGGCGGCCACGGCGAGCAGACCGGCCGCATGCTGGCCCTCTTGGAGTCGGAGATGCAGGCGCACCGGCCCGGCGCGGTGTTGGTCTATGGCGACACCAACTCCACCCTGGCCGGGGCGCTGGCCGCTGCCAAGCTGCGCATCCCCGTGGCCCATGTGGAGGCGGGGCTGCGCTCCTTCAACCGCGACATGCCGGAGGAAATCAACCGCGTCCTCACCGACCACTGCTCCGACCTGCTCTTTTGCCCCACGGACGCGGCCGTGGCCAACCTGCGCGCCGAAGGCGTGACCGGGGGCGTGCACCAGGTGGGCGACACCATGTACGACGTGGTGCTGGCATTCGAGAAACGTGCCAGGGAGAAGTCCACCATCCTCAAGCGTTTGGGCCTGGAGGAGAAGGGCTACCTGGCGGCCACCCTGCACCGCCCGGCCAACGTGGACGATCCGAAGAGGCTGCGGGCAGCGCTCGCCGCCCTGGCCGGGTGCGGCCGCCCGGTGGTGCTGCCGGTCCACCCCCGCACCCGCGCCCGCATGGAGGCCCTGCCCGGCTGGGACCCCGAGGGGTGGGGCGACCTGCGCTTCGTCGATCCCCTGGGCTACCTGGACATGCTGCGGCTGGTCTCGGGCGCGGCCAAGCTGGTCACGGACTCCGGCGGTCTGCAGAAGGAGGCCTACTTCCTGGGCGTGCCCTGCGTCACCGTGCGGGAGGAGACCGAATGGGTGGAGACGGTGGAGGCGGGCTGGAACACCCTCGCGGGCGCGGCCCCGGACAGGCTGGCCCGGGCGGTGGCGGAGTTCGAACCGTCGGGCGAACGCCCCGCCCTGTATGGCCGGGGCGATGCGGCGGACCGCATCGCGGACATCCTCAAGACGACCCTCGCGGCTTGAACGATGGTACGGTTGTGGCTGCGGGGGAAGGCTGGTAGCTAGGGCACCATGTGCGGCATTGCGGGCATCTTCGACCCCTCCGGCGGCGACCTGGCCCCCCTGGCCGGGCGCATGGCCGACGCCCTGTCCTCGCGCGGCCCGGACGGACGCGGCGAGTGGGGCGGCGGCGCGGCCGCCCTGGGCCACCGCCGCCTGGCCATCCTCGATCTCTCCCAGGCCGGGGCGCAGCCCATGGCCTCGGCCTCCGGCCGCTTCCGCATCGCCTACAACGGCGAAATCTACAATTTCCGCGAACTGCGCGCCGAGCTTGAGGCGGAAGGCGTCGGCCCCTTCCGCACCGGCACGGACACCGAGGTGCTGCTGGAGGCGGTGGAGCACTGGGGGCTGGAGGACGCCCTGGGCCGCTGCATTGGCATGTTCGCCTTCGCCCTGTGGGACGAGCGGGTCAAGGAACTGGCCCTGGTGCGCGACCGCCTGGGCGTCAAGCCGCTCTTCTACGCCAAGGGGGAGGGCGGGCAGCTCCTCTTCGGCTCGGAGCTCAAGGCCCTGGCCGAGCATCCCGCCTTCAACCGGGAGATCGAGCCCGCCGCCCTGACCCTGTACCTGCGGCACAACTACGTGCCTGACCCCTACTGCATCCACCGGGACGCGGCCAAGCTGCCACCGGGCCACCTGCTCACAGCCCGGCTGGAGGGCGACAAGGTGGTCGTGGACGGCCCCCGCCCCTGGTGGTCCGCCCGCGAGGCGTGGCAACGCGGCCTGGAGAATCCCTTCTCCGGCGACGCGGCCGAGGCCGCCGGGGAAGTCCGGCGCATCCTGGAGGACGCGGTGCGCCTGCGGCTTGTGGCCGACGTGCCCGTGGGCGTGCTGCTCTCCGGCGGGGTGGACTCCTCCCTGGTGGCCGCGTTGGCCGCCCGCCACCACGCGGAACCCCTGCGCACCTTCACCATCGGATTTTCCGACTCCGCCCTGGACGAGTCCGCCCACGCCCGGACCGTGGCCGAACACCTGGGCTGCCGCCACACCGAGCGGGTATTGGAGCCCTCCGCCGTGCGCGAGCTGGTGCCGGACCTGCCCAAGCTCTGGGACGAGCCCTTCGCCGACGCCTCCCAGGCCCCCACCCTGCTGGTCTCGCGGCTGGCGAGGGAGCACGTCACCGTGGCCCTGGCCGGGGACGGCGGGGACGAACTTTTCCTTGGCTACGCCCGCTATTTCTGGGCCCGCCATTTCGAGCACGTGGAGCGTTTTCCCCGCCCCCTGCGCCTGGCGGCCGCCACCCTGTGCAAGGCCTGGCCAGGGGCCTGCTTCAACCTGGCCGGGGAGCGGGGCCGCAAGCTGCGCTGGCGGGCCGGGCTGCTGGCCTCCCGTGACTTCAAGGCCTTCTACCGCGACCTGGTCTCCCACGAGCCCGAACCCGCCCGCTTGGTGCCCGGCGGCTCCGAGCCGCCCACCCCCCTGACCGACCCGGCCTGGAACCCCGCCGGGCTGGACCGCTACCGCCGTATGAGTTTGTGGGACGTGGGCACCTACCTGCCGGGCGACATCCTGACCAAGACCGACCGCGCCTCCATGGGCTGCGGCCTGGAGGCGCGGGTGCCGCTTCTGGACCACCGGCTGGTGGAGCTGGCCGCCTCCCTGCCGCCGGATTTGAACCTGGACGTGGAGGGCGGCGGCAAGGCCGTGCTCAAGGACGTGCTGGCCGACCTGCTGCCCCCGGAGCTGACCACCCGCCCCAAGCAGGGCTTCGGCGTGCCCCTGCCCGAGTGGCTGGGCGGGGAGCTGAAACCCTGGGCCGAGGACTTGCTTTCCCCGAACGCCCTGTCCCACGGCCTGCTGGACACCCAGGGGGTGCGCTCCCTGTGGTCCGGTTTCAAGGAGTGCGACACCTCCCGCGCCTCCCTGCTGTGGAACGTGCTCATGTTCCAGGCTTGGCTGGAGGAGCGCCGTGGCTGAGCCGGTGCGCGTCACGCACCTCATTACCTCCCTGGACCAGGGCGGGGCCGAGGCCTCCCTGGCCAAGCTGCTGGCCTCCATGGACCCGGGCGCTTTTTCCCACCGCGTCATCTGCCTGCTGCCGCCCGGCGTGGTGGCCGAGGACGTGCGGCGAGCCGGCGCACCCGTGGACAGCTTGCGCCTCTCCCGGGGCGTGGTGGCCCCGCTGGGCATGCCGCGCCTGCTGCGCCTGCTGCGGGCCGAGCGGCCGCACGTGCTGCAAACCTGGCTCTACCACGCCGACTTCCTTGGACTGGTGGCGGGGGAATGCTTCGAATCCCCGTGGCCTGGAACATCCGCTGCTCGGACATGGACCTGAGCAGGTACTCCCGCCTGACCCGCATGGTGGTGCGCTCCCTGGCCCTGCTTTCCTCCCGGCCGGGGGCCGTGGCCACGAACTCCCGCAAGGCGGTGGAGGTCCACCAGGGCCTCGGCTACGCGGACCGTGACTACGAGATCATCCCCGGCGGGTTCGACACCGGCAGATACCGTCCGGACCCCGAAGCCAGGGCGGCGGTGCGAGCCGAGTTGGGCGCGGCGGACGACGACGTGCTGGTGGGCTGGATAGGCCGCGACGACCCCATGAAGGACCTGCCCTGTCTGGCTGCCGCATTCAACCGGGCCGCCGCTTCCAACCCCCGACTGCGGCTGGTGCTGGCAGGCAGCGGCCTCGGCCCGGACGACCCCGCAATCAACCTCTTCCAGGACAACGCCTCCCGCTGCAGCTTCCTCGGTCCACGCCGCGACGTGGAGCGAATTTTGGCCGGCCTGGACGCCTTCGCCCTGTCCTCCCGCAGCGAAGGTCTGCCCAACGTGGTGGGCGAGGCCATGGCCGCCGAATTGCCCTGCGCCGTGACCGACGCCGGGGACACCGCCCGCCTGGTGGGCGATACCGGCCGGGTGGCCCCTGTGGGCGATGCCGAGGCCCTGGGCGACGCCCTGGCTTCCCTGGCCGCGCTCCCCGCGGATGAGCGCGCCGCCTTGGGCCGGGCCGCCAGACAACGCATCATCGACCGCTATTCCATCCAGGCCATGGTCGATGCTTACGCCGCCCTGTACCGCCGTCTGGCCGGTCGCTGAGCCCATCCGGACCGCTCCAGGCTGTTGCCATCCCCCAACCCCGGTGTTACATTTTCGTGTCGCCATGGAAGCACAAGTCGTTGATTCCCACCCCGGGGCCACGCTTCTGAACAAGAAGCACCTCCAGGCCCTGCAGGACATCTACAAGTTCTCCGGCATCCGCCGCTATCACGGCATGCTGCCGGAGAAACACGCCCTGCTCTACGACCCCGGCCTGCTTGACTACCTGGAGGAGAACTCCCTCATCGAGGAGGGCACGGTCATCGCCCGCTGCGGCTCCCAGTTGCGCGGCTACCGGCTGACCGACACCGCCCGCCGGGACCTGCGCAAGATGGGCCTGGACCTCACCGAGGAAGGGCAGATCGAGGAAATCCCCACGGACCAGGATTTCGGCGAGCTGACCAAGGAACAGATCAACATCATCCGCGACATCTACCACTTCATCCAGATCAAGAAGTTCAACGGCATCGCCCCCAAGCACGAGGTCGAGGAATACGACAAACGGGACATGAAAATCCTCTACGACCTCGGCTACATCCTCTACATCAAGCTCAAGGGCAAGGCCGTGCGCTACACCAAGGGCTACATCCTCACCGACCAGGCCATCCGCCTGCTGCGCGCCCAGGGCCACATCCTCACCTAGCTTCCCCATGGCAGCCCAGCGCCGCCGCCTGACCATCCTCGGCCTCGACGGCCTCTCCCTGCCCCTGGCCCGCCGCTTGGCGGAACTCCACCGCCTGCCCGCCGTGGCCAGCTTGGCCACCGCCCCCTCCGCCCGCACCGTCCCCTCGGAACTGCCCGAGCTCTCGCCCGTCAACTGGACCGCCCTGGCCACGGCCAGCGGGCCGGAAACCCACGGCGTGTACGGCTTCACCCGCCTGGACCCCACGGACTTCTCCCTCTCCCTGACCGACTTCTCCCACGTCCAGGCCCCCACCGTCTTCGACCGCCTGGGCGAGGCCGGGCTCACCTCCCGGGTGGTCAACCTGCCCAACACCTACCCGGCCCGGCCCATCCCCGGCATGCTGGTTTCCGGCTTCGTGGCCCCGAACCTGCACCGCGCCTGCCACCCGCCCATGCTGGCCGCCATGCTGGAACAGCGCGGCTACCTGCTGGAAGCCGACACCACCCGGGGCGCGGCCGAGCCGGACCACCTGCTGGCCCAGCTCCGCCAGACCATCGCCTCCCGCCGCTCCGCGCTGGACCTGCTCTGGGACGACCTGGACTGGGACTGTTTCTGCCTCGTCCTCACGGAAACCGACCGCCTTTTCCATTTCCTCCTCCCGGCCGCCCTGGACCCGGACAACCACCTCTTCGCCCCCATCACCGCCGTGCTGCGCCAATGGGACGAACTTGTGGGCGAGGTCCTCGAACGCCACCACGACCTGCCCGAACCCAAGCGCTTCATCACCGTGGCCGACCACGGCTTCACCGAGACCATCACCGAGGTGGACCTCAACGCCGTGCTCCGCGACATGGGCCTTTTGCGCCTGCGCCACGAACCGCGCGACGAGTGGGACACCACCGCCATCGACCCCGCCTCCCGCGCCTTCGCCCTGGACCCCTCCCGCGTCTACATCCACACCAGCGACCGCTTCCCCCACGGCCCCGTCCCCCGGCCGAGGCCCCCGCCATCGCCCGGGCCGTCAGCGACCGCCTGGCCGCCCTCCAGCACCACGGCCAGCCCGTCATCCAGCAGGTCCACACCCGCCACGACCTCTACAACGACGCCCCCCGCGCACCGGACCTGGTGGCCACGGCCCACCCCGGTTACGAGCTCAAGGCCAAGCTCGACCGCGTAGACATATTCTCCCTGCACGGCCGCTTCGGCTGCCACACCCCACACGACGCCATCTTCACCGACACAGGGCACGGTGAACCGGGAAGAATGCGGGAAGTGGGAGAGCTGGTGCTGGAATGGTTCGGGATTGGTTCGGGAAGTGAAGATTTCGCCCTTGCGGGCGACCAGGGCCTGCGCGGCCCTGGACCCGCGGCAAAGTAACTTTGCATTTGTGTTCGCGGGTTGGAGCGCGTCAGTGGGATGTATGGGAGCACTCCGGCGAATCGGCGATTGTGGAGCGCGTCTGCCGGTACAACCTCGCCCCGGTCGTTTAGCTTCCCATGCGTGGGACGCGGAATTGGGCTACGGTCTCCCGGCTAAACTTTGCCAGTACCACGCCCCCGAGCGAAGCGAGCGATAGAAAGTTTCCTATGTGGCCCCAGGTCAAGAGGGAGAGGGGTTGGGAGAGGGAGGAAAGCCCCCTTTTTAAAGGGTTTTTTTCCCTCTCCCAATGCCCTGAACGCTCACCCTCGCCAGCCACCCTCCATTCTCTTGCTCCCTAGGCCACGCGCAGTTTCTTGAAGGCGCGGCGGATGTGGTCCAGCCAGGAGGGTTTGCGGGGTTGGCGGCTGGCTTCAAGGGCTTGGGCGAGTTGTTCCACGGTGACCGGCTGGGGGAGCTGGTGGCGCTGGAGCAGGTCTTCGGCCCGGTCCTCGTAGCCCATGATGATGTAGGCCTTGGCCAAGCAGGTGACCGTTTTCTGGCAGGTGGGGGTGAGTTTGACCGCCCGTCTCCAGGCCAGGACGGCTTGGCGGTAGAGTTCCTTTTTCCAGAGCTGTTTGCCCAGTTCGAAGAAGGGGTTTTCGATGGAGCCGCCGTCCTTGAGGACTTCGCCGAAGATAGCCTTGACCTCCATGAAGCGGTCCTGTTCGGCGTAGAGCCAGGCCGCCTTGCTCATCAACCGCAGGAAGGCGTTCTTGTCGCCCTTGGCCTTCCAGGCGCGGGCCAGGCCTTCATAGGCCTCGGCGTAGGCGCGGTTGAGGGAGAGGGCGGTCTTGAAGCTGGTGACGGCCTGGTCGTAGTTGGCCGCGGCCAGGTGGTCCAGTCCCTGCTCCAGGTGGTCGCGGGCGGGGTGGGCGCGGGCGTAGGAGGTCACGGTGCGCTCGGCCTGCCGGGTGCTTTCGCGGCGCATGGCCCGGGCCTTGGCCAGCATCATGGCCGCGGCGGTGGGCAGGCGGGCGTTGCGCTGGGCGCGGTTGATCTGCTGGGAGAGGGCGTCCTGGGAGTACGGCCGCACGAGGAAGCCGAAGCAGCCGGAGGAGACGGCGTCCAGCACGTGGTTGCGGTGGTTCTTGTCCGAAACCATGATTACGGGCAGATTGTGGTGGACGTCGCGCAGGCGGTTGATGAGTTCCGTGCCCGGCATATCGGACAGCACGCGGTCGCACAGGACCAGGTCGGCCTCGTTCTTTTCCAGGTGGCGCAGGACCTGCCCGCCGGACTCGAAGGAGTTGACCTCTTCGGCGCCCAGGTTTTTGAGCATGGACCGGTCAAGCCTTGCGCGGGCCTCGTTTTCCGAAACGACCAGGACGGTTCCCAATTGCGGCATGACGTTCTCCAGCGGCAGTTTTTTCCCTTTTTGGGACATACGCCGTGGAGAATGCAGTTGCGGTGCCAGGAGGATGCATGGCGGGGAAGAACAAGGATTTCGAAGGCTGCGATCTGGAGTACGCCCAGATGCGCAAGGTGCTGGGCAGCGACGCCGAGGTCTGGAAGACCCTGCAGCACCAGTTCGGCGTCATCCATCACCGCATCCAGACCCTTTTCACCCTGGGCGCGCTGGCCATCACCGTCACCGGCTTCTCCGGCCACCGCATGGTGGCCGCCGGGCCGTGGTCCGGCATCCCGCTGGTCATCGGCCTGGTCATCGTCATGGCCGGGCTGCTGGTGGCGTTGTATGGATTCTCGCGACTGCGCTGGATATCCACCTACATCGCGGACAACCCGGAAGAGAGCTTCTGCCGCATCATCGCCGCCCGCAACCAGAAGACCCGCGCCTTCCGCACTTCCCTCAAGATCGTCCTCATCGGCCTCTGCTTCTACGTCCTGGCCATCGCCAACTACCTCATACAGGCCTCGACGGGACAGATGCCGCTGTTTTAGGCGGAAGAGGGATGAAGGGTAGTGGAATGTGAGTATTATCCTGCCCCCGGTCGCGGATTCGCCGAAGCGCTCCCTTCCCTCGCACTCACGCGCGTTAACCCGCGAACACACATGCAAAGTTAGTTTGCCGCAGGGTCCAGGGGGCGCGTAGCCCCCTGGTCGCCCGAAGGGCGAAATCTTCCCAGCCTTTACGTATTGCCCCCAGCGAACCAGGCCACGGTGCGGCGCACCGCCCCGGGCAAGTCGGTGCGGGCTTGCCAGCCGAGCATGCGCCGGGCCTTGGAGGTGTCGGCGTAGTTGCGCATGACGTCGCCCTGCCGCTTTTCGCCGTGGCGCACGGTGAAGCCGGTTATGCCGGCGCGTTCAAGCTCCGGCACCAGGACGTCCATCAATTCCAGGATGGAGGTTTCCCGGGCAGTGGCGATCTGGAAGACTTCACCGCCCACCCCGGGGGCGTAGGCCGCCCGCAGGATGGCCTCGATGAGGTCGTCCACGTACACGAAATCCCGCGTCTGGGTGCCGTCGCCGAAAATCTCCAGCTCCTCCCCGGCCATGGCCTTGCGGATGAACTTGGCCACCACGCTGGACTTGCGGCCGGACAGCGGCCCCAGCACGTTGGAGAAGCGCAGGGCCACGGTCTCCACCCCGAAGGTGTTGTAATAGGCCGAGCAGTAGCCCTCCCCCGCCAGCTTGGAGGCCCCGTAGGGCGAGACCGGCCGTGGCGGGATGTCCTCGCGGATGGGCGGCTCCACCTCCCCGGCGGGCGCGCCGGAGGAGGCGAAGACGAAGCGAGGCACGCCGCCCGCCCGCGCCGCCTCCAGATAGTTGAGGGTGCCGATGACGTTGGCCCGGCAGTCCATGCGGGGGTTCTCCACCGACGGGGCCACGCCGGTGTTGGCCGCCAGATGGACAACAACCTCCATGCCCTCGGCGGCGCGCACGGCCAGGTCCTCGTCCAGGATGTCGCCGGGGACGAGCTCCACCTTGCCCGGGCGTGGCTGGCCCGGCTCAGCCGCCTCCACGAAGTCGCAGGCCAGGGCCAGGTCCTCGCGGGTGCCCACGCTGAGGTTGTCCACCACGCGGATGAAGGGCTCCCCCTCGGCCAGCAGGCGGCGGATGAGGTTGCGGCCGATGAAGCCGCAGCCCCCGGTGATGAGCCAGTTGGCGCGCTCTAGGACCATTTCACCCTCGGCAGAATCTTGCGGTTGTCGATGCGGTCGCGGTTGCGCAGCACCCGCTCCAGCATTTCGCCCAGCACGTCCTCGGTCATGTAGTGCGGCTTGAGCCCCAGATCCAGCAGGCCGGAATGGGCGGCGTTGTAGTAGTGCTCCTCGGCTTCCTTGCGCGGGTTGGGGATGGACTTCACGGCCACGTCCAGGCTGTGAAGCCGTCCCGCGGCCTGGATGCGCTCGGCCAGGTCCAGCACGGTGAACTGCTCGGTGAACTGGTTGAAGATGCGCAGCTCGCCCTTGTCTGCCGGGCTGTTCATGGCCAGCTCCACGCACTGCAGCGTGTCCTTGATGTTCAGGTAGCCGCGCTCCTGCCCGCCTTTGCCGTACACGGTCAGGGGCACCCCGGCCGCGGCCTGTACCAGGAAGCGGTTGACCACGGTGCCGAAGATGTCGTCGTAATTGAAATAGGGCGCCAGGCGCGGGTGCAGGTCGGCCTCGTCCGTGGAGAGGCCGTAGACCGGACCCTGCATGAGGTCGGTCACGCGCAGGCCGTGGGTGCGCACGTAGAACCACAAGAGGTCCGTGTCCTGGATTTTGGTGGTGTGATAGAGGCTGGCGGCCTGGCGGGGGTAGAGAAAGGTGTCGCGGCGGCCCTTGTGCTCGATCTCAAGCCAGCCTTCCTCGATGTCGATGTCCGGGGTGCCGTACTCGCCCATGGTGCCCAGCTTGACGATGTGGCAGTCCGGCGCGTGCCTGAGCACAGCCCAGACGAGGTTGAAGGTGGTGCCCAGGTTGTTGTCCAGGGTCAGCTTGGCCTGCTCGAAGCCCATCATGGAGTACGGCGCGCTGGGCTGCTCAGCGTAGTGGATGACCGCCTCGGGGCGGTGTTCCTCCACCAGCCACTCCATGAAGCGCATGTCCGCGCAGTCGCCCACGGCGACCCGCACCTGGCTGCCGGAGGCCTCCTGAAAGAGTTCCGCCCGCTCCGCCAGGGTGGGCACGGGCAGCAGCGGCTCGGAGTCTGTCTCCAGGCAGATGGTGCGGCGCAGGTAGTTGTCCGCGGCCAGGACGTCGTGCCCCTTGGCCGCCAGGGCCATGGCCGTGGGCCAGCCCAGGTAGCCGTCGCCGCCGAGGATGAGGACGCGCATGTCAGTTCTCCCGGCCTTCGGCCAGTTCTTCCTTGTCCCCCGGCCAGTAGCGGCGGGCGGGGTGGTCCACCTCCCGCTCCGCCTCGGCCAGCAGGTCGTTGTCCAGCAGGAAGCGGCGCAGCTCCTCCTGGTCCAGGGGGGTCTCGTTCTGGGAGTTGTAGGGGTTGTCCACCGTCTCGGAGAGCAGACCCGGGTGGTCGTACTCGATGTCCTTGAACAGCCCGCGGAAGGCGGGTAGCACCGCGAAGTAATCCTCAAGCTCCACGGCCCGGCGGGTCTCCTCGTGGCTCATGAGTTCCTCGTACATCTTCTCGCCCGGCTTCACCCCGATGGTCTCGATGCCCACGTCCTCCGGGTCGTGCCCGAAGCGCGGGGCCAGCTCGCGGATCATGACCTCGGCCAGGTCGATGATGCGGATGACCGGCATCTTGGTGACGAAGATTTCCCCGCCCCTGGCCAGGGTGGCGGAGTCCACCACCAGCCGCACGGCCTGCTCCTCGCTCATGATGAAGCGGGTCATTTCCGGGTCGGTGAGGGTCACGGGGCCGCCCCGGCGTATCTGCTCGCTGAAGATGGGGATGACCGAGCCGCGCGAGCCCAGCACGTTGCCGAAGCGGGTGGAGGCGAAGACCGGGCGACCGCCTCGGCCGGAAAGGTTGGCAGCGGTCATGAGCCGCTCCCCCATGAGCTTGGAGGTGCCCATGACGTTGGTGGGGTTCACGGCCTTGTCCGATGAGGTGAAGATCACCCGCTCCACGCCGCAGCGCAGGGCGGCGTGAACCACGTTCTGCACGCCGATGATGTTGGTCTGGGTGGCCTCGAAGGGCGAGTGCTCGCACATGACCACGTGCTTGAAGGCGGCGGTGTGGAAGACCACGTCCGCGCCCTCCATGACCCGGCCCAACGTGTCGCGGTCGCGCACGTCGGCCAGACGGAAGGAGACCCCCGGCCGGGCGGCGTGCCGCTGCTCGCTGAAGAACAGCTCCGACTCGTTGTTGTCGATGCCCACCAGCTCGGCCACCTTGTGGTCGCGGAGCAGATGCTCCACCAGCCTGGCCCCGATGGTGCCGCAGGCCCCGGTGACCAGCACCCGCTTTTCGGCAATCGATTCGCTCATGGTTCTCCCCGCGGTCCGTTCGTGTTCCGGTACCATTGCCGTGGAACAATCCGCTGTCTCGCCGAACGGATACACGCTCCCGTAGACCCTGGCAAACCAGCGCTAAGTGCGCTCCGGCAAGCCAGGCGGGATGGGGTGGGTGGTGTCGGTTTGGGCAAAAGAAAGGAGAAATAAACAGTTTTTGTTATGCGGGAAATGCGTCAAGCGGTTTTGGAGCCAAGCCATGCCGATCCGCCGGAGCGCTCCCTTCCCTCGCACCTGACTCCCGCCATCCCGCGAATTCACATGCAAAGTTACTTTGCCGCAGGGTCCAGGGGGTGCGTAGCCCCCTGGTCGCTGAAGGCGAAATGTCTTTCTGGTCCTGGGCGCCCGAAGGGCGGAATCTTCCCTACTCCCACATCCCTTTCTTCGCTTTCTTCGCCGTCTCCATGGCCTGTTTCAACTCCCTTTGGTGCTTGCCGTTGGGCTTATAGAACTTGGCCTTGGCCAGACCGGACTTGACGAGGTGGAGGTTGAGGAAGCGGCCGCGGCAGGTGACATAGGCCAGGAGGCGGTCGTAGCGGTCCCGCAGTTCCTGGTCGTAACGTAGATGGAGTCGGCTGCCTTGAGGGCAGTGCCGGACGACCCAATCCTCGGCCTGCTGGCCGTAGGGCTGGTTCCATTCAGGGGCGTCCAGGCCGATGAGGCGGACCTGGGTCTCCCTGGAGCCATGGCGCACCAGCAAGGAGTCGCCGTCGATGACCCGCACGAGTTGGGCTGTTTCCGGCGGGTTGGACTGCTGTTCAGCGCAGGCCGGGGCGGCGAGCAGGGCGGCCAGGAGCATGGCGGCCAGGTACCGGGCGGGCATGCCCCCGGAATACCCCCAGCCGCACTCTGCCGCAAGGTTTCCGTCCGTGGAGCGTAAGATCGGGCTCAGTACTCCACATCCAGGTCGATGCCCAGCCGCTCCCACTGTTCCGCGGCTTCCGCTTCGGCCTTCTCGAGTTCCTTGCCTTCCAGGGGCTCGATGACCAGGGCCTCGGCCACCACCTGCCAGATGTACTTCACCTCGTAGTCGCAGCCTTCGTAGTATTTGGGCAGCCGCTTCATGATCTGGTCGCGGCAGTTGGAGCAGCCAACGACCACCACGTCCGCGCCGCTGCGCTTGATCTGCTCCACCTTGAAGCGGCCGTGGTAGGCGGCCTGCTCCTCGAAGGGCATGGGCCACATGCCGCCGCCCGCGCCGCAGCAGAAGTTGGCCATGCGGTTTGGCACCAGGTCAACGTACTCGTCCACGCACTGCGAGAGAATCCAGCGCGGCTCCTCGAAGAAGGCCTGACCGTAGTGGCGCATGAGTTCCCGGCCGTGCTTGCAGGAGTCGTGAAAGGTGAAGCGTTTGCCCGCGTGGACGCTCTTGTCCAGCGTGATGCGCCCCTGCTCGATGATCTCCTTGAGGTACTCGTAGAGGTAGATGAATTCCACTTCCGAGGTCTCCGGGCTCTCCTGAAGGCAGTACTTCAGCCCGGTGCGGCAGCCGTAGGAGCCGCCCCCGCAGTCGGGCATGATCATGCGCTTGATGCCGTGCTGGCGCATGTAGTCGATCTTGCGGCGGGCCAGCTTGCGGGTGCCCTCGTAGTTGCCGGTGAACAAGGCCCAGTCCACAGCCTCCCAGCCGGTGGAGGGAACGGTCCAGTTCTCCCGGGCGGCGTAGAAGATCTTCCACCACCAGTACTGGTCCTCAAAGTCGCCGTAGACTTCCTTGGAGTTGGGGAAGAAAAGGATTTCCGCCCCGTCCTTGTCCACGGGCACGTAGAAGCCGGGGCACTCCTCCTCGGCCATTTCGGCGCCCAGCTCGGCCATGCCCTGCAGGTAGTCCTCCAGGGGGATGCCGAGGTTGTTGCCGGTGTCCAGGTTCTGCTGCGCCCCCTTGTGCAGGGTGCCGGGCACCTTGTCGCGGTCGCGCAGGTGCTTGAGGTGCAGCATGAGCGGGGCGATGTCCACGCCCGCCGGGCAGTTCTGGGTGCAGCGGCCGCAGCCGGTGCACAGCCAGACGTAGTTGGAGTCCACCACTTCCTGGAGCATGCCCAGGGAAAGCATGCGCAGCACCTTGCGGGTGTTCCAGTCCTCGTATCCCGGGGCGCAGGAGGTGGGGCAGCCGCTCACGCAGCTGCCGCAGGTCATGCAGGCGCTGAGGTCGAACTTGTCCAGGTACTCGCGCACTTCCCCCGGCAGTTCCCGGGGGTGGATGATCTCGGCGGCTTCGGTCATGTCTGCCTCCGGCGCGGAGCGCGGCTCCCAGCGCCGCGCTCCGCTCGGGTGGGGCTCAGGCCTGGGTTTCGGCCTGGGCCGTGGTTTCGGCGACCGCGCCGGTCTGGTCGTACATCAGGCCGCAGCGCAGGTCGAAGTGCTTGTTCACGCTCATGGTGGGGCAGGCGGAGTTGAGGGCCACCTGGATGACGGTGGAGCCCAGAAGCGCCTTCTCGGGGTCCACCTCCTTGGAGTGGTGGGCCATGATGACAAGCCCGGCCTTGTTGATGCGGGCGGCCT
Organism: Desulfohalovibrio reitneri; assembly: GCF_000711295.1. Lineage (NCBI taxonomy): Bacteria > Pseudomonadati > Thermodesulfobacteriota > Desulfovibrionia > Desulfovibrionales > Desulfovibrionaceae > Desulfohalovibrio > Desulfohalovibrio reitneri. The sequence continues at coordinate 2,147,240 of NZ_JOMJ01000003.1, forward strand.
TGAGGATTTCCGTTGAGGGCTTGCCCTCGGTGCACTCGTAGTCCACCTTCTCGATGCCCTTCAGCCGCTCGGCGAATTCCTCGCGCATGCGGTCGCGGTTCTCCTGGATGATGGCGTCCATCTGCTCCTGGGGCGCGCCGGACTCCTGCACGTGGAGGATGATGAGGCGGGACTTGTAGTGGCGGGCCATCTGGCCGCCGTAGTTCACGGCGCACTCCGCGGGCTTGGAGAAGTCGGTGCAGACCAGGATGGTGTCGAAGCTGCACTCCGGCTTGCCCACCTCGGAGGTGACGACCATCACCGGGCAGGGCGCCCGCTGGCTGACCCGCTCAAGGGTGGACCCGGCCATGCCCCACATCTTGGAGCGGCGCTCGGTGTACTCCTTGGTGTGCGGGCCCATGACCACCAGATCGGCCTTCTTCTGCCGCACCAGCCGCAGGATCTCGTTGTAGGGGATGCCCGCCTTGACCAGGATTTCCAGATTGGGCACGCCCTCCAGCTTCTCCTTGTAGTAGGTTTCGATGTTCTCCCGCAGGCGCTGGCATTCGCCGGAGGCCTCCAGGTGTTCCATGTCGCCCCAGCCGCGCTCGATGCCCGTGACGTAGGTCAGGTAGAGCTTGGAGTCGAAGCGGCGGGCGTAGGCCAGGGCCGCGTCCACGGCGCACTCGCAGATTTCCGAGGGCGTCACGGCGAGAATGATGTCCTTGAACATGGCGTACCTCCCTGGGTTACGCGTTGACCACGGGTTCGTCTTTCTGCGCGGGTTCCGGCAGACGGCCGGCGGCCAAGCCGGGCTCCGCGCGCATGTTCTTGTCCAGCAGCAGCCGCCTGGGCGCCAAGTCCAGGGCCAGCCCCATGAGCTGGGGCAGGTAGAGGATGCTCAGGGGCTTCTCCCGGCCCGCCAGGGCGGACCGGCGGGCGGATTCCAGGTTCATCTGGCACAGGGGGCAGACCGTGACCACCACGTCCGCGTCCCCAGCCTGGGCCAGTATCTCATCCACCCGGTCCAGGGCCGCCTGACGGTGCGTGACCAAAAGGGACGCGCCGCAGCAGCGGTTGCCGGCACCCCAGGGGACCACCTCTCCGCCCATGGCCTCCACAAGCGGCTCCATGGACACGGGGTGCTCGGGATCGTCGAACACGGCGTAGGGGCGCAGGGCCTGGCAGCCGTAGTAGGGGGCCACGCGCAGGCCGTTGAGGGATCGCTTGACGCGGCCGGTAAAGGCCTCCAGCAGGTCGGAGGAGAGCACGTCCAGCAGGTGTCGCACCCGCACCTCCCCTGACAGTTCCAGCCCTTCTCCGGCCAGGCCGCTGTTAATGCGGTCCAGCATGGCGTGATCGTGGCGGGTCTTTTCGGCCACCCGCCGCAGGTTCAGGTAGCAGGCGGAGCAGGGCACCAGGACATCCCAGCCGGGCTCGTCGCGGGCGGCCAGGGCCAGGTTGCGGGCGGGCAGCAGCAGCCCCATGCTCTCGGAGACCGCGTCCGCGGCCGAGGCCCCGCAGCAGGTCCAGTCCGGGATGTCCTTGAGTTCGGCCCCCAGCACCTCCAGCACGGCCCGGGTGGAGGCGTCGTACTCCACCGCGCTCTCCTTGAGGGAACAGCCGGGGTAGTAAGCGTAGGTCATGGTCATGACTCCTTCTCCTCTTGGGCGGCGAAGAGGGTGTCGAGCCTCCCCCGCCGCGCCGTGGACGGGGGATGGAGCTTGCCCTTGGCCAGCATCTTCAGCCCCATGGGCAGGTAGCTCAGTCCCAGGGCCGGGGAGCGGCGGGCCAGCAGGTAGCGGGTCATGAGGGCGCTCTCCTGCACCCGGCCGTAGCCCCGCACGTTGTCCATGAAGGCGCGGTAGAAGGCGGAGGACTCCTTGGCGCGGGGGGCGTTGGCCGCCTGGGCGGCGCGCTTGAGCGCGGCGATGGTATCGGTGAGGGGCAGGCCGCGCGGGCAGCGCAGGGTGCAGGCGTAGCAGGCGGAACACAGCCAAAAGGTGCGGGAGGCGAACAGCTCGTCCCACAGTCCCAGCTGCACCAGCCGCCACATGCGGCGCGGGGTGATGTCCATGTCCGGCGCGTTGACGCAGGAGGCGGAGCAGGTGCCGCACTGCATGCAGGCGGCCATGGTCTCCCGGATCAGGGCCAGGGGGTCGGTGCGGGCCGCGGTGTTCATTTGCAGGTCTCCCCTCGGCCCTGGGCCAGGGCCGCGTCGATGGTTCCCATGACCTGGCGGTCGGTGAAGCCGCGCACGAAGCTGGCGCTGTTGGGGCAGACGGCGGCGCAGGAGCCGCAGCCCTGGCAGAGCAGGTCGTCCACCACAACCGTGCCGCTTCGCATGTCCAGACGCCGGGCACCGTAGGGGCAGACCTCGATACAGCGGCCGCAGCGGGAGCAGAGGCTGTGGCGCACCCGCGCGGTGACGCGGGAGCCGGCCAGCCGGGTCTCGGAGAGGATGCGCAGGGCGCGCTGGGCGGCCGCCTTGGCCGAGGCCACGGTGTCGCGCAGCCCGCCCGGGGCGCGGGCCACTCCGCAGTAGAAGACCCCTTGCTTGAGGCTGTCCACAGGCCGCCATTTGCTCTCGGCCTCGCGGAAGAAGCCGTCCTGGTCCAATTCCACCCCGAACACCTCGGCGGTCTCCTCGGCCTCGCCCGCCTCCAGGCCGATGGACAGCACCAGCAGGTCCGGGTCCATGGCCACGGGGGCGGCCAGGATGGGGTCGGTGTAGGTCAGCCTGGGGCGGCCGTCCTCGAACTCCACCCGGGGCTTGTCGTCCTGGGTGTAGGGCACGAAGAGCACTCCGGCCTCACGGGCGCGGGTGTAGTACTCCTCCATGAAGCCGGGGGTCATGATGTCACGGTAGAGAACGACCACGGGCAGGTCGGGCCGCCGCTTCTTGAGCAGCAGGGCGTTCTTCAGGGCCTGCGGGCAGCAGACGCGGCTGCAGTAGTTGCGGTTCTCGTCGCGGGAGCGCCAGCACTGGATCATGGCCACGCCGGAGAGCCCCGCGAGATCCAGTTCGCCCGAGGCCAGCACCTCCTCCAGGCGGCGCTGGGTCATGACCTTCTTGTGCACGTCCAGCCCGAAGTCGTGCACCTTCACCTCCCGTCCTCCGGTGGCCAGGATGGTTGCGCCGTGCTCCAGGGGGTAGGTGCCATCGGGGGTGGAGATGAGACTCATGAAGTGTCCGGCCCGGCCCGTGGACAGGGCCACCCGCGCCTCAAGGAAAACCCGGATGCGGGGGTGCTTCTCCACCTGTTCAACCAGGTTCTCCACGAAGCGCACCGGGTCGTCGCCGGTGAGGGTGGTGTGCAGCTTGTTGGCCAGCCCGCCCAGCCGCTCGGCCTCTTCCACCAGGCAGACGTTGTAGCCGTGGTCGGCCACGCCCAGGGCGGCGGTCATGCCAGCCACCCCGCCGCCCACCACCAGCGCCTCGCGGGAGACCTCCACCACCGGCTCCACCGGCTCGGGGTCCTGGTCCAAGAGCCGCACGGCGGCCATGGTCAGGCCGGAGGCCAGCCTGTCGGCCATGGCGGCGGGGTCGCGGGGTTCATCGCTCCCAGCGGCCATGAGCGGGGAGTAGACGTCAACCACGTCCATGAGGGCGGGGTTGAGATCGGTCTTTTCCGACAACTCGCGCAGCTTGGGCACGTAGGCGTAGGGCATGCACGCGCCGATGAGCAGCCGGTTGGGCTTGTGCTCGTCCATCAACTCGGTGATGCGCTCCCAGCCCTCGGCGGTGCAACAGCGGGGCACGGACTCCACCGAGGCCACGCCGTGTACGGTTCCCAGCCGCTCCGCCAGGCGTCCCATGTCGGCCTCCTCCTCCAGCAGGGGGCAGGCGGTGCACAGGGCGGCCAGCACGCGCGGCCGCTCGCGGCGCACGTCGCGGTACTCGGGACGTGGTTCGGGCTTGCGCTCCTTGAGGGGGGCGTAGATGTTGATCAGCCGCGAGGCCTCCAGGGCGGCCGCGCCGGAGAGGATCATGGACTCGGAGATGTCCGCGGGCCAGGCGAAGCTGCCCGCGGCCATGACGCCCATGCGCGAGGTGCGAGAGGGGGTCAGGTTGGCGGTCTGGCAGAAGCCCCATTCGTTGGTCTCGATGCCGGTCACGCGGGCCAGCTCCTCCATGCCTCTGGGCGGCCGCGCGCCCACGGCCAGCACGGCCATGTCGAAGCTCTCGGTGACGAGCTTGCCGGTCTCGTCCACGTACTGCATGCGCACCTGGCCGGGGTCGTCCATGGAGGGCAGCAGGGTGTGGATGCGGGCGCGCACGAAGCGCACGCCGTCGCGATCCCGGGCCTGGTCGCAGTAGCGCTGGAAGTCCTTCCCGTGGGTGCGCACGTCCATGTAGAAGACGGTGGCTTCGGGTTCCTCCAGGCCAAGCTCCCGCGCCCGTTTCCTGACCAGCCGCGCCTCCTTGAGGGAGGCCAGGCAGCAGAAGGAGGAGCAGAAGCCGCCCTGCCGCTGCACGTCGCGCGAGCCCACGCACTGCAACCAGGCGATGCGCTTCACCGGGCGGCCGTCGCGGGGGCGGGGCAGGCCGCCGTGGCCGTCGCCGCGCCGCCCGGCGTCCAGGCCGGTGCCGCTCAGCCAGCGTTCCATCTCCATGGAGGTCAGCACCGCGGGGTGCTGGCCGTAGAGGTAGAAGTCGCCCAGGGCGGCCGGGTCTGTGGCGGGGTCGAAGAGCTGGAAGCCAGCGGCCAGGATGACCGAGGCCACGTCGATGTCCACCAGCTCGTCGCTGACCAGCCGCATGAACCGCTTTTCCAGGTCCGGCACCAGCTTGGCCGGGTCTTCGGGGACGACCATGACCTCGGCCGCGCCCTTGTCCAGCATCTCCTTGGCGGCTTCGCCGTTCGCAGTGGCCGCGTCCGGGGCCAGGAGGACGACAGGGGTGGCCGGAGCCAGCTCCAAGGCCCGGCCGATGATGCGCTCGGCGTCGCCCCTGGGCAGGTCCAGGGAGGCCAGAACCAGCCCCGCGCCGCCGGACTCCAGGGCGGCCACCGCCTCTTCGGCGTTCGCGGCCGAATGCACCGGGAACTCCCGCTTGCGCAGTCCCGCGGCCAGGGGTTCGGCCGCTTCGGGGTCGGGGTGGGCCAGCAGCACGGGAAATTCCGCCCGTTTTTCCAGTTGGAAGTCCACCGCGCCGGTGGGGCAGGCTTCGACGCACTCCAGGCAGCGCACGCAGTTGTCCAGGTCCACGGTGTAGGCGTTGGGGATGGCCTGGGGCACGGGCAGGTGGATTGCCGCCCGCTCGGACAGCCCGGCGTTGAACTCGCTGGGCACCCGCACCGGGCAGACCTCGGAGCAGCGGCCGCAGCCGATGCATTTGTGGGGGTCCACGAAGGGGCTGTGCCGCTTGAGGGTGGCCTGGAACAGGCCGGGCTCCCCTTCCAGGGCGTGCAACTCGGTGAGGGGCATGACGTCGATGTTGCGGTGGAAGAGCCCCTTGCGCATGCAGAATTGGCTGGAGCTGTCGCGCTCGGTCAGGGGCAGCATCTTGCACATGCCGCAGTTGTCGCTGGGAAACTGGTGGTCCAGCTGGGTCAGCAACCCGCCCAAGGTGGCCTTGGCGTCGACGAGGGCCACCTTCTGCCCGGTCTCGGCCAGGCTGAGGGCGGCGTGCATGCCGCCGATGCCGGCCCCGACCACCAATGCGCCGTAACTCTTCTTCATCTGGGCCTCCTCAGGACGTGGCCATGGTCACGTCCGGAAACTCGTCCTCGCGGAAGACGGACAGGGGCGGCGGGGCGTTGAGATCCTGGCCCGCGACGTAGTCGAAGGCCCGCTGCACGCCGTCGGCCGTCAGCCGGAACAGTTCCGCCAGGGGGATCTCGTTGGGGCAGGCGTTGGAGCACTGTCCGCAGCCCACGCAGGCCGCGGACATGTGGGCCATACGGGTCAGGTGGTAGAATACCGTGTCCGTGGGCAGGCGCAGCGCGCCCTCCCGCTGGGCCCGGCCCAGGTACTCCCACGGCTTGTGGTCGAAGACGTCGGTGACGAAGACGCACTCGCGGCAGTAGCAGACCGGGCAGGCCACCCGGCAGTTGTAGCAGTTGACGCAGCCCGCCAGGTACGTCTCCAGGGCGGCGATGTCCGGGGCCTTCCCGCGTGTTTCCTGGAAGATTTCGTCGCGGCGGGCGGTGCGCTCAGCCACAAGCTCGCGCAGGGCGGCGGCGCGTTCCGTGGGCAGGGGCGCGTCGGACAGGCCGAGCGCGCTGACCACCCGCTCGCCCCGGGCGGAGCCGGAGAGCAGCAGCAGGGCGTCGGCGGCGTCCACCCCGTACAGGCCGAGATGCAAATCCGCCTCGTCCGCCTCGGGGTGCTCGCACATGCGGCAGGCAGTGGCCATGTCCGGATCCTCGCTCCGCTGTCCGCCGGGCACGCCCTGGCCCTCCAGGAAACGGCGGGTCAGGTCGTGGGCCTCGACGCCTTCGGCCGCCCGCAGGTACTCGCGGTTGGAATAGGCGCCGGGGCAGTCGTAGTCGATGAGCACCAGGTTGTCGGTGGTGCCCTGGTTCAGCTTGACCAGCTCCACGAAGGCCCGCGCCTCGCACGGGCGCACCAGGGCGGCGATGGCGCCGTCGCCCTCGGCGTCCATGGTCAGGCGGCTGAGCAGCTTGGCCGCGTTCATGGGGTAGGCCGGGCTGAAGGGCTCGGCGTAACGCATGTGCTCGGGGTCGGTGACCAGCTCGGGCATGGGCATGGCCCTTTCCGGGCGGTGCATGGGGGTCAGCACGGCCCGGGCCGCGCCCGTGCGCAGCAGGTCCGCCAGAAAGCCCCGCATGGAAGCGGAGGGGTCGTTGTCAGTGACCGGTATGCGTGCGGTGGTGGCCATATCGGGCTCCTTGCGCTCAGGCTTGCGGTTGGGCGGTTTCCACGGCCTCGGCCGGCGGGGCGGCGGGCGTTTCCCTGCGCCCGGGGGCCAGCGGGTTGGGGCCGATGCGGCGGATGTCCTCGACCAGCTCGTTGACCACATCGGCGAACTCGTTGCCCTCGGACGCGCCCACCCAGGTCAGCTTCAGCCGTCCGGGGTCCATGCCGTAGGTGGTCAGCACTTCCTTGAGCAAGCGCACCCGGCGACGCGCCTTGTAGTTGCCGTTGATGTAGTGGCAGTCCCCCGGATGGCAGCCGCTGATGAGCACCCCGTCCGCCCCGGCCAACAGGGCCTTGAGGACGTACTTGGGGTCCACCATGCCGGTGCACATCATGCGGATGAGCCGGACGTTGGGCTTCTGCTTCAGGCGCGATGTCCCGGCCAGGTCGGCCGCGGTGTAGGTGCACCAGTTGCAGACGAAGGCGATGATCACGGGGTCGAAGGTGGCTGGCATGGTCAGGCTCCCTGGCTTGTTGTTTCTTCCGCGTGCGCGGTCCGCGCCGGTTGCTCGGCGGGATGGGGCGAGGCCGCGGCCGAGCGGGCCGCCTCCAGCATCCCCTCCAGCTCGGCGAAGACCTGCCGTTCGCTGAAGTGCTTGATCTGGGCCGCCCCGCTTGGGCAGTACCCGGCGCAGCTGCCGCAACCCTTGCACATGGCCTCGTTGACCACTGCCACGTGGCGGCGCTCGTCGAACTCGATGGCCGAGTAGGCGCACAGGCCGATGCAGGTCTTGCAGCCCACGCAGACGTCGGGGTTGATCCAGGAGATGGTGGGGGCGATGGTCACTTCGCCGCTGGCGGCCAGCCCCAGGGCCTTGGAGGCCGCGCCCGAGGCGTGGGAGACCGCGTCCGGGATGTCCTTGGGCCCCTGGCACGTCCCGGCCAGAAAAACGCCGTCCGTGGCGGTGGAGACCGGCCCCAGCTTGGGGTGCTCCTCCAGGAAGAAGCCGTCCAGTCCCTGACTGACGCCGAAGAGGCGGGCCACGTCCGGGGAGTCCGGGCGCGGCTCCATGGCCGTGCAGAGGATGGCCATGTCCACGGGCACCCGCATCACCTTGCCGGACAAGGTGTCCTCGGCCACCACCACCAGCTTGCCCTCCTCCTCCGGGGATTGGGCCTGGTCGGTGATCTCGGCCGGGCGGCCGCGGATGAAGGTCACGCCCTCTTCCTGCACCCGGCGGAAGAACTCCTCGTAGCCTTTCCCGAAGCAGCGCATGTCGATGTAGAAGTTCGTCACCTTGACGTGGTGGCCCACCTTGTCCTTGAGCAGGTGGTCGTACTTCAAGGCGTACATGCAGCAGACACGGGAGCAGTACGGGTGGTGGGCGGCGTCGCGGCTGCCCACGCAGTGCACGATGGCCACGGACTCGGGCGCGCGGCCGTCCTTCAATTGAATCTTGCCGCCGGTGGGGCCCACGGCGTTGTTCAGCCGCTCGAACTGCAGACCGGTGAGGACGTTGTCCAACCGGCCGTAGCCGTACTGGCCCAGGGGGGCGGGGTCGAAGGTGGAGAAGCCGGTGGCCAGGATGACCGAGCCCACGTCCAGGGTGATGCGCCGCTCCGCCTGCTCGAAGTCGATGGCCCCGGAGGGGCAGACTTTCTGACAGACGCCGCATTTCTTGCCGTTGAGAACCCGGCAGTGGTCCGGATCGATGACCGGCTTGTTGGGCACGCTCTGCGGCGAGTTGCGGTGGATGGCCCGGCGGAGGCCCATGCCCTCCTCGAACTCGCTTTCCACCTTGGTGGGGCACTTTTCCATGCACAGCCCGCAGCCGGTGCAGGCCACCATGTCCACGTAGCGGGGCTTGAGCTTGATGGTGGCCTGGAAGTTGCCCACGAAGCCGCCCAGGGACTCCACCTCGGCGTAGGTCATGAGGTTGATGTTGGGCTCCTGGGCCACGGCCACCATTTTGGGCGTGGAGATGCAGGCGGCGCAGTCCAGGGTGGGGAAGGTCTTGTCGAACTGGGCCATGCGGCCGCCGATGGAGGGTTCGCGCTCCACCAGGTGCACTTTGTGGCCGGAGCGGGCCACGTCCAGGGCGGCCTGGATGCCGGCGATGCCCCCGCCCACCACCAGCACGTCCGGGTGGACGGTTTCGCGGCGGGAGTAGAGCTCGTGATGCTCGTTGACGCGGGTGACGGCCGCGGCCACGAGCTGCTTGGCCTTGGCGGTGGCCTCCGAGGAGTCCTCGGTGATCCAGGAGCAGTGCTCGCGGATGCAGGTCATCTGGAAGAGGAAGGGGTTGAGCCCGGCGCGCAGGCAGGCGTTCTGGAAGGTCTTTTCGTGCAGGCGCGGCGAGCAGGAGGCCACCACCACCCGGTTCAAACCCATTTCCTTGATGTCGTTGATGATCATGTCCTGACCCGGGTCGGAGCACATGAACTTGTAGTCCCGGGCCACGGCCACGTTGCGCAGGGTGGCCGCGTATTGGGCCACCTCGTGCGTGTTCACCTTGGGGTCGATGTTGGTGCCGCAATGGCAGACGTAGACGCCGATGCGATTGGCCATGGTCAGACTCCCGGATGCCTGTGTTCGCGTCCCGCGGGCGAGAAGGCGTAGGCGGAGACGCCCCGGCCCTCGTCCCGGTTGGCCTGGGCGTTGTGCCGCTTGGCCGCGGAGTAGCGCCGGATGAGTTCCAGGGCGGTTTCCCGCAGGGGTTTCATCTTGGCCAGCTCCATTTCCTCCAGCACGGTCTCCCGCGCCTTGCGGTACAGCTCCCGCCCGCGCGGGGTGCGGGTGAGCACCACGGTCCAGCCGTCCGGCGCGCCCAGCCCGCCGAAGGAGATGTCGGCGTACTCGGCCGAGTAGTCGGTGCAGTAGGCGCAGGCGCCCCGGGTCATGAAGTCCAGCACGTCCAGGGGCAGGGAGGCGGAGCGGCCGCCCTTGAGGTTGAAGCGCAGCTCGCGCTTGAGGTTCATGGACTCTAGTTCATCCCAGGCGAACCCGGCCATGTCCTCCAGCCGCTTGCGCTCCACGTCGCCGAAGGTGAAGCTGCGGGCGCAGAAGAGGCCGAGGTAGTATTTGATCTGTTGCGACGGGGGAATGCCCAGGGTCTCCATCTTGCGCATGGCCAGCACCTGGTCCGGCACGCCCACGAAGGCCACCCGGTTGAGGTCGCGCTCCTTGAGGCCGCCCAGGCTGGTCAGCGAGGGGCAGTAGGTGGAGTAGGCCCCGCCCAGGGCCACCGTGCCCGAGGACTCCTCGTAGGCGGTCCCGGCCGAGAGGATGACGTCCTTGCGGGTGGAGGCCACCCAGGGCCTGCGCTGGAAGGGCCCGGTCTGGCGGGAGACGATGGCGCTGTCGATGCGCTTGTTGTCCAGCAGATGCAGCAGCATGGCCGTGACCACGCCGCCGTCGGTGCCCAGCTCCCGCAGCACCTCGTCGCGGGCGCGGGCGATGTAGAGGGTGTCCACGTGCCCCATGGGCTCGGACCAGTGCAGGCGCTCCCGGGTTTCGGGCAGCAGATCGTCGGTCTCCGGGCAGACCTGGTAACAGAAGCCGCATTCGATGCACTTGGCCTCGTCGCGGTAGCGGGGGCCGTTGTCCGGGTCCATTTCCAGCGCGCCGTAGTTGATGGCCGAACAGAAGGTCACGCAGCCGCCGCAGTTGTGGCACAGACCGGGCCGCTGGACTTCATCGACAAGATTCTCGAACGTCTTCATGGGCGCTTCTCCCGGTTGCCGTGGGAGGGATGGGCCTTCGCCTGACTCGTCAAAAACAAAAGGCGTGCCCGGATGGAAAAGGGCAGGAAATACAAGGGCGGGGATGCGGAGCCGGTTTGCTGAGGGGGCTTGGCGGGGCCGTGAACGGAGGGATTCGTCCCGTCCGGCGGGACGGTTTGTCTCGCGCGGCGAGACAGGCGGAGAGGGGTTGCTCCTTTCTCCCACCCGGCGTATGCAGGAAATGGCGGATAGTCCTTACAGCCCACGGAGGCGGGCATGGACGTCCTGCACCGCGCGCTGCTGCGCGCCAGCTTCCACCAGACCCTGCTTGTCGACGCCGACGGCCGGGTGCTGGAGGCCAACGACGCGGCCTGCCGTCGTTTGGGAATCCCTCGCGATTCGCTCCTGGACCGCGACGTATTCAGCCTCTTCCCCGAGCCGGTGGCCAGGGACAGGCGCCGCCATCTGCGCGAGGCGATCGACTCCGGCCAAACGATGACCTTCGAGGATGTCTCGCAGTCCGGGACGCCTTTCGAGTGCCGCATCCATCCCGTCGCCGACGGCGCTGGGGCGGACATGGCCGTTGTGGCCGTGCGCGACGCGCCCCAGGACCTGCGCGCCGAGGAGTCGCGCTACCGGCTGGCCTGCGCCATTGAGCAGGCGGCCGAGGCGGTCATCATCCTCGACGAGGACATGGTGGTGGAGTACGTCAACCAGGCCTTCGAGGCCATGACGGGCTACGCCCAGAAGGAAATCAAGGGCCGTTCCATCGAAGTGCTCTACCAAGGCGAGGACCAGGCCGGGGTGCTGGGCAACATCATGGGGTGTCTCGCCCATGGAGACAAATGGGCCGGACGCACCAACAACACCCGCAAGGACGGCTCTGTCTTTAGCTGCGAGCAGACCATCGGCCGCATCCGGGGCAAGCGCTACCTGCCCCTGGGCTTCGTCAGCATCTGGCGCGACGTGACCGAAATGCGCGCCCTGGAGCGGCAGCTGCGCCAGGCCCAGAAGATGGAGGCCATCGCCACCCTGGCCGGGGGCATTGCCCACGACTTCAACAACATTCTCGGCCCCATCATCATCCACGCCGAGCTGGGGCTGGCTCGGGCAGGGCCGGACGATCCCAACCGCGAATCCCTGGGCGAGATTCTCGACGCCGCCAACCGCGCCCGGGGGCTGGTCAACCACATCCTGGGCCTGAGCCGGGAGCGGGAACGCGACGCTCCGCTGCCTTTCCGCCTGGGGCAAAGCGTCAAGGAGTGCCTGCGGATCATCCGGCCCGGCCTGCCCTCTTCCATCGCCATCTCCTTCGCCAACGAGGCGGCCGACGACACCGTGGTGGCCGATCCCACCCAGATCCATCAGGTGGTCATGAACCTCTGCACCAACGCGGCCCAGGCCATGGGGGAGACGGGCAGCCTGGACCTGCGCCTGGACCGGGTGGAGGTGGGAGAGGACCGCAGCCCCGGCGAGGCCGAACTGCCGCCCGGCTCCTATCTGCGGCTGCGGGTGGCGGACACCGGCCGGGGCATCGCGCCGGAACATTTGGAGCGAGTATTCGACCCCTTCTTCACCACCAAGCGGGCGGGCGTGGGCACAGGGCTGGGGTTGACCGTCATGCGCGGCATCGTCTCTTCCATGGGAGGAGAGGTGCGGCTGTCCAGCGAGGTGGGACGGGGCACAGTGTTCGACGTCTACCTGCCCCGGCCCGCGGCGCCGGTGCGCCCCCTTGAGCCGCCTCCGAGGGAATCCGGGGAGGCGCCGGGGCGGCCGGGAGTGCTGCTTGTCTGCGGGGACGAGGTTTCGGCCAGGGGGGTGGCCTCCGCCCTGGAGCAGCTGGGTTACGCCGCGCGCGTCTGCGGCAACGGGTACGAGGCCCTGGCCCGGTTCCGCCAGGACCCGGACGCGGTGGAGCTGGCCATGGTGGACGTGGCCACCCCGGAAATGCGGGCCATGGAGCTGGTGCGGGAACTGCGCCTGACCCGGCCGGACCTGCCGGTGGTGGTGCTCTCCAGCTTCACCGAGGTCTTCCCCCCGGACCGGGCAGAGGCCACCGGGGTGCGAGCCTTTCTGCGCACGCCCTGCTGCCTGGATGAACTGGAAGGGGTGCTGCGGCGGGCGGCGCCCTTGCGGACGACGGAGGAGGCGTGATGGCCGGGGTGCTCATCGTGGACGACGACATGCAGCTGTGCAAGGCGCTCGGCAAGGTCATGGAGAGCATGGGGCACAGCGCGGCCACGGCCGGATTCCTCTCCCAGGGTCTGGACCTTTGCCGCCGCCGCTCTTTCGACGTGGTCATCCTGGATATCCGCCTGCCCGACGGCAGCGGCCTGGACGCCCTGCCCGCCTTCCGCGAGTGCCCCGACAAGCCGGAGGTCATCATCCTCTCCGGCTCCTCCGATCCGGACGGCGCGGAGCTGGCCATACGCAGCGGGGCCTGGAGCTACATCCCCAAGCCGCCCACCCTGAGCAAGATCCGGCTGCCGGTGGAGCGGGCCATCGAGTACCGCCGCCACAAGCTCAGCCGCAGCGCCGAGTTCAGCCTGGACCGCTGCGGCATCGTGGGCCAGAGCCGCGCCCTGACCGCCTGCCTGGACCAGGTGGCCCAGGCCGCCCGAAGCGACGCCAACGTGCTGGTCACGGGCGAGACGGGCACCGGCAAGGAGCTCATCGCCCGCGCCCTGCACGTCAACAGCGCCCGGGCCAAGGGGCCGTTCGTGGTGGTCGACTGCGCCTCCCTGCCGGACAACCTGGTGGAGAGCACCCTCTTCGGCCACCAGCGCGGTGCCTTCACCGGAGCTGACCGCGCCTCGCCGGGCCTCATCCGCGAGGCGCACCACGGCACCCTCTTCCTGGACGAAATTGGCGAGTTGCCCCTGGTCATGCAAAAGGCCTTTTTGCGCGTGCTGCAGGAGCGCCGCTACCGTCCAGTGGGCGGCGGGCCGGAGGTGGAGAGCGACTTCCGCCTGGTGGCGGCCACCAACCGCGACCTGGACGAGATGGTTTCCCGCTGGGCCTTCCGCCAGGACCTGCTCTTCCGGGTTCGCACCATCCTGGTGGAGGTTCCCCCGTTGCGCGAGCGGGGCGGCGACGTGCGCCCGCTGGCCGAACACGCCCTGGCCAGGATGCCCAACGGCCAGGGCAAGCACCTCTCACCGGAGTTTCTGGAGGCGCTGGGCCGCTACCACTGGCCCGGCAACGTGCGGGAACTGATGAACGCGGTGCAGAGCGCGGCTGCGGCTTCCGGCGGGCAGGCGGTGCTTTCTCCTGCCCACCTGCCCATGGACATCCGGGTCCACCTGGCCCGCACTTCCATTTCCGGCGGCGGACGGTCGGAGGAGGAGGGCGGCCCGGGCGAGCCCGAGTCACTGCCCACCCTGCGCGAGACGCGGGAGCGGGCCATGGAGGAGGTGGAACGGCAATACCTCCTCGACCTGCTGGCCGCCACCGGCGGCGTGGTGGAGGAGTCCTGCCGCGTCTCCGGCCTGTCCCGGGCGCGCTTCTACGCCCTGCTCAAGAAATACGGCGTCTCCCGCAAGGCCTTCCGGGAGCCGGTGGACTAGTACATCAGCCCCGGCAGCCAGAGGATGATTTCCGGAAACAGGAAGAACAGCCCCAGCCCGGCCAGGATGGCCAGCAGGAAGGGAACCGCGCCCTTGAAGATCGACTCCAGGGAGATGTCCGGGGCTATCTTCCGCGTCATGCCGTAGACCACGTAGACGTTGATGCCCACCGGCGGGGTGATGACCCCGATCTGCGTGACCAGCACGATGACGATGCCGAACCAGACGGGGTCGTAGCCCAGGTTCTGCACCACGGGGTAGAAGACCGGGATGGTCAGCATGATCAGCGCCAGGGCGTCCATGACGCAGCCGCCCAGGAAGTAGACCGCCAGGATCATGGCCATGACCGCGATGCCGGGCAGCTCCATGCCCGCCACCCAGGCGGCGGTGGTGAAGGGGATGCGGGTCACGGCCAGGAATTTGCCGAAGACCAGCGCCCCGGCCACCAGAAAGAGCACCATGCAGGAGGTGCGCAGGGTCTCGGTGAGGGAGGCGGTGAAGCCGCTCCAGCTGATCTGCCGTTTGAGAAGCGACAGCGCCAGGATGGCCAGCACGCCGATGGAGGCGGCCTCCGTGGGGGTGAAGAATCCCAGGAATATCCCGCCGATGACCAGCAGGAAGACCGCCAGGGTGTCGGCCAGCCCCAACAGCGAGCGCAGCCGCTCGCCCCACGGCTTGGCCGGGGAGGCGGGCCCGGCTTGGGGCTCCACCGCGCAGAAGGCGCCGATGGCCGCGATGAAGAGCACCGTCAGTAGCAGGGCGGGCACGATGCCCGCCACGAACAGCCTGCCGATGGACTGCTCCGTGAGCACGCCGTAGACGATGAGCACCACCGAGGGTGGCATGATCATGCCCAGCCCGCCGCCCGAGGCCACCGACCCGGCGGCCAGGGAGTCGGCGTAGCCGTACCGTTTCATTTGCGGGATGGAGACCAGGGACATGGTGGCCGCCGTGGCCGGGGAGGAGCCGCAGACCGCGCCGAAGGCGGTGCAGGCCGCGGCCGTGGCCATGGCCAGCCCGCCGCGCACGTGCCCCAGGAAGTGGTCCGCCGTGTCGTACAGCCGCCGCGAGATGCCGCTGTGGAAGGCCAGCTGCCCCATGAGGATGAACAGCGGGATGGTGGACAATTCGTACGAGGCGAAGGCATCGTAGATGGTGCGGGAGAGCATGCCCATGCCCGCCTGCCAGCTTGTCAGCAAAGAGAAGCCCACGAACCCGGTCACGGCCATGGCGTAGGCCACGGGCATGCGCGTGGCGAACAGGGCCAGCATGGCGGCGATGCCAAGCAGCCCGGCGGTTGTCGGCTCCATCAGTCGGCCGCCTCCCGCTCCCGTTTGCCCCCAAGCGCCAGCAGGCCGGTGCGCCCCAGGGCCAGGGAAAAGACGGCGAAACACGCTGCCAAGCCGTACTGCACCAGATGCACCGGCAGACCCAGGTTCATGGTCAGGGTGCCCACCCGCTGCATGGCCGCGCCGTACAGGGCCATGCGCCAGGCCACCACCGCGAAGAACACGCAGGCGGCCAGCGATGTGGCCGCCGTGAGCCCCAGCCGCGCCCCGCGCGGCAGGCGGCGGTAGACCACCTCCACCCCGATGTGGCTGCCCTTGCGGTGGGCGTAGGGCAGGGACAGCCCCACCACGGCCACGGCCAGGATGGAGACGATTTCCTCCGAGCCGTACAGCGGGGCGTTGAACAGCCCCCGGCCCACCACGTCCACGCCGGTGACCACGGCCATGCCCGCCAGGCAGGCCGCGGCCAGCCCGCGCATGGCCCTGGTCAGCCGCTCCAGCGCGCCGGGCGCGTCCGAATTCTGGCGGGCACCGGCCACGCTACTCTCCCTTGGCCTCGGTCAGCGATTTCCGGGTGAATTCCAGCACGGCCCGGCCGTCCACGCCCTTGGAGTCCGCCTCCCGGACGTAGTTTTCAAGCATGGGCTCGGCCGCGGCTTTCCACGTTTCGGCCTGCCCGGCCTTGAGCGGAACGACCTCGCCGCCCTGCGCCTTGAAGAACTCCATGCCCTCGGCGTCGCTCTCGTCCCAGGCCGTGGCGTGCTTGTCCGCCCACTCCCGGTTGATGGCCTCGATGGCCTGGCGGTTCTTCTCGGAGATGGACTGCCAGCGCGCCTTGTTCATGACCACGAAGAAGGTGGTGGTGTAGGCCACGGGGTGGGACTCGGTCATGTAGTCCACCACCTCGGCCATGTTCCAGCCCTTGTTGGTCTCCACCGGGTACATGCCGCCGTCCACCACGCCCTTCTGGATGGCCTGGTAGGAGTCCGGCATGGACATGGCCACCGGCGTGCCGCCCAGGGCCTCCACCAGCCGCGCGGAGTTGCCCGTGGCTCGCAGCTTCAGCCCCTTCATGTCGGCAAGCTCGTCCACCTTCCCGCCCTTGGTGTGCAAAAGCCCCGGCCCGTGGGCGTGGAAGTACATCACCTTCACTTGGTCGAAGGCTTTGGGCTGGAACTCGTCGTACACCGCGTTGGCCACCTCGGTGGCGGCCTCGCCCGAGGGGTAGCCCAGGGGCAGGTCCACCGCGGCCATCACCGGGAACCGCCCGCGCGAGTATGCCAGCACGGAGAAGCCCACGTCCGCCATGCCGTGCACCACGCCGTCGAAGGTCTGGGCAGCCTTCACCAGCGTGCCGCCGGGAAAGTAGTCCACCGCCACCTCGCCGTCCGTGCGCTTCTCCACTTCCGCGCACCACTGCTTGGCCAGCTTGGACTGCACGTGGGTGGGCGGGAAGAAGCTCGCGTAGGTCAGCCGTTGCGCCGCCTGCGCGGACAGGGCCAGGGCCAGGACCAGCATCGCGGCCAGAACAAGAATGCGCCTCATGTCTCCTCCTCGTGTCCGGCCGCTCCCAGCGTGCGCGACAAGGCCACCGCGGCCTCCCGCACGTCCGCCAGGTCCAGCACCCCGGACTCCAAAGCGTTGTGCACCATGAACCCCTCGAACAGAGCCGTGTTCAAAGCCCCCAGCTTGCGCGCCGGGTACCCCTCGGGCACGAACGGACGGATCAGCCGGGCGAACAGGTCCTCGGACAGCCTGTACCGCGTGGCGCCAAGCTCCTCGCGCAACCCCTCGTCGCGCGCTGCGTGCACCGTGAACTCCAAAAACACCTTGGCCCAGTTGCGGTCCGCCACCATGGTGGCCAGAAAATCCCAGATGACTCGCAGCGCCTCTTCCAGGTCCGCCGCCTCCTCGATGCTGCGGTCACGCTGCGCCCGGTACTCCGCCAGCTTGCGCTCCAGAATATCCAGAAACAGCCGGTCCTTGCCGTCGAAGTGCCGGTAGAAACTGCCCTTGGCGTACCCCGCCCGGGCCGTAATCTCCGCCACGCTCGTCTCGCCGAACCCCTTGTCCGCGAACAAGGCCATGGCCGCGTCCATCAACTCCCTGCGCGTCTGCCGCGACTTCTCCCGCTGCTTGGTCATCCGATGTGCGTCCCCGAAAGCGACCGGCGGTCAAAAAGTGACCGGCGGTCATTTTGTGAGGAGGTTGTATGCGGGGGAGGGGGTGGTGTCAAGCGTGTTCGGCGGGCAAGGCACGCGCCAAACACGCGCACGATGGGGGTGAAGAAGGATTTCGCCCTTCGGGCGACCAGGGGGCTGCGCGCCCCCTGGACCCTGCGGCAAAGTAACTTTGCATGTGTGTTCGCGGGATGGCGCGGGGCTGGGTGCGGAAGGGGAGTACCCCGGCGGAT
The DNA here is from genome assembly GCF_000711295.1 of Desulfohalovibrio reitneri. Taxonomy (NCBI): domain Bacteria; kingdom Pseudomonadati; phylum Thermodesulfobacteriota; class Desulfovibrionia; order Desulfovibrionales; family Desulfovibrionaceae; genus Desulfohalovibrio; species Desulfohalovibrio reitneri. Next base: position 2,165,035 of record NZ_JOMJ01000003.1, read on the forward strand.
TGGCGGCTGGGGGAGTGGGGGAGTATTTCTGAGTATGCCTGGTCGCGGTCCAGGGATGGCAGGGTGATTTTGACTGCCCGGCCAATCCGTCCCCAGCCGTGCCATCCAGCAAAGGCAGAGCTACCAAGTAAATTTGGATTTTGCAGAACTAAGTGCTTGCTAAGTATCTTCAGTATGGTCTATAATTAAAATGGTCTTCGTGATCGTCCACGTTTTCAAGCTTCGAAGAAATCCAAGCTTTGGGGGGTGGACGGTGGAGTTCGGCTTGCCGCTACTGGACGAACGTGCAACACATGGAGGCCACATGGCTGGGCGATCTCACTTTATTGGCAGGGGAAAGGCCGTTTCCACTTTCAGCGAGGGTCTTTTGGACGAAATCTTCCCGAAAGTGCGGGAAATCGACCCCGGGAGGCCTCGGCGCAATCCCGACCCGGACTTCGCCATCGACCCGGCGAGCCCGCGTTTCGATTCTGGCTCCCCTGCTCAGATGCCAGAACCAAATCCGCTTCCGAAGTCACGTCTCATGTTGGAAAATGGGGACCGCTTCCCGAAAAAGTTTCTGGAGCGACTCCCTGACGAACCCATCAGCTCCGAAGACTACCTCGGTGTAGCTTTCGGTAATCCAGACTACATGGCCAAGTTTGAACGGGAGCTTCTCGGAAATCATGCCCCGGAAGAAAATGGACGCGCCGCAACCGCATCAATCACCTCGGTGGACAAGAAATTCACTCGCGGGTCACTTTTCGCCCCGGAAGAACCTCAGGATTTCGATCAATCGGCCGCCATACCCACAACCAGCCTCTTCTCGCCGGACGCCAACACCACCAAGCCACATCCGCCATCCAAAAGCCAGGAAGGCGGGGTGACCGCGCGTAGAGATTCTTCACACAAGCAAGCACGCCCTAAAGAGGATGACGGCACTCCCCGCTCATTTAAGGATCAGGATTATCCAGGACAGATACTCGTCGAGACGTTCGAACGAGCGATCCCGGCTTCGTACGAGGCGGTCACCGATGAGCGGACCGCCAAAGGCTTTGAGATGGCAGGGGCGGTTTCGAAATTCGTAGCCGAAGAGGTGGGGCGGCAGATAGTTCAAAATGGTTCTCGAGCCGTTCTGGCTGCGGGAGGGCCATTAACTGCCTCGAGTTCTCTATATGAGGGGCTTCAGGCACCTTTGAAGACTGCTAAAGTGGTAAGCGACTTGGAGAGATGGGAAAAAAGAATAAGCCCGACAATTGAAAAGCTACAGAAAATTAGCGAGAAAAAATAATCATGTGGCTTGGCCCTGATGGAAAGGGTCAAGCCAAATAAGGACCCGCGGATGGATGCAACGCAGCTGTTGGAGACCGTCAAAGCCATCTTCGAGACGGCACCCTTCAAGTTTTTTCTTTGGACCGTCTTTCTCTTGCAGGTGTATTTTGCCTATGTCGCATGCCGGAAAGACCTCGGGCACAATAGGTTCGTGTTCACCGAATTTCTGGGGAAGAGCACGCAACGATTCCTCATCGGGCAGGCTGTGCTTGCTGTGCTTTTTCTCCTGGGGCCGGGCAGAACCGAGTTCGGCCACTTCTACGCTGGGCTTCTCCTTCTTCTTCTCGCCTTGATGTTTTCCAGCATCAGTCTTCGCTACGACCCAGACGATCCAAAAACTGCCGACAAAGCCCAAGGCATTGCTCCCTATGTCAAGGAAAACGTATATTTCCTGGCCCCCCTCATCGTAATGGGGGTTCATCCTGAAGGATTGCCAGCTTTACTGGCCTATGCCTACCTCGCCCTCTTTTGCACCGTATCTTGGATAATCCTGCTTGCCCGAGCTATCATACTCTTCCGCCGACGCAGGGCCGCTGGATTCCCGATGTAAGTCGAAAGCGGGTATGATTTCGCCCTTCGGGCGACCAGGGGCTGCGCACCCCGGTCCGGTTTGAAACAGCCTTGATCTAAGTGGAAGTCGCGAATTTAAGATTTGACCGATAAACTGAATAAAGACACATGCCACCTGTCCTCAGGTAGCTGGGAACAGGTGGCATGTTGGAGGCTAAGATGGAACAGATGTATGAGATATTTTCCATTTTTTGATTCAATATATTTCATTTTGTTACTATCCGTAATGTTTATGCTGCAAGCCTACTTTTCATATGTTGTTTGGAAAAAAGATATGTAGTCGGTCCTGAAAAAGGCCTTTCAGATTGAATCAGGCGTACTTTAGTCTGCCCCGACTCCAGGTTCCGAAGCAGAGCCAAGGGGCGAAAAGAGACAAAAAGTGCTTCAGTCCCCGCATCCACTTCTTGAAGTTGAACGCGGCTGCGGCCATCAGCAGGTTGATCGCATCACCGAGGGCCCCTTTCAGGAAGTTTTTGGCCATGCGGAAGTCGTGTTTGAGATGTCCGATCACCGGCTCGATGCCAGCGCGTCTGCGAAAACGTTGCCTGGCCTTTCGTCTCTGGTAGGGCGTGTCGCTTTTCTTCGGCCGGCCCGGAATCAGAATGCTCGTGTCACCGACTTTTTTGCGCCCCCTGTAACCCCGGTCACAGATGGCCGCCTCGGGGCAGGATTCCGTGATTTGCGAAACTTGCTCCAGAACATCCGGCAGGGTGTGACCGTCGAAAACGTTCTCCTTGAAGGACATGGCTCCTACGATCACACCGGTGGTCTTGGTCCAGGCGATGGAGACCTTGCGTCCGGACTCGTACCTCGCAACCATCTACGCGTTCCTTTATTTCATTGTCTCCTGGGTGATCCTCCTCATCCGCGCCACCATCCTCTTTCGCCAACGCAGGGCCGCTGGGTACGCTTTCTGAGCCACGAGTGAATGAAGATTTCGCCCTTCGGGCGACCAGGGGGCTGCGCGCCCCCTGGACCCTGCGGCAAAGTAACTTTGCATGTGTATTCGCGGGATGGTGCGTGGTGGGATCGCGGAAAGGGAGCACTTCGGCGAACCCGCGATTGCCGGGCTATTTCCAGCCGGTAAATATCCTTGCCCGGCCGTTTGGCTAGCGATGCGCTGAACGCCAGATTGGGCTGTGGTCCCTGCGGCAACCATACGTCAGTACCCCGCCCCCGAGCGGAGCGAGCGACAGGGAGTTTTGGAAAAGGAGGGTGAGGGTTTGGGAGAGGGAGGAAAAACCCTTTCCAAAGGGTTTTTCCTCCCTCTCCCAATGCCCTGAATAGAAACCCCCGCCAATCATCATCCATTCCCCCACTCCCAATCCCGCGCCCTCTGGCATCTTCCCGGTCAAAGGTGTAGGACCGACCGGTCATGCGTGAATCGCGGAAGATGTACCTGTTTTTGTTTGCCCTCACCGTGGCCACGTTCGCGGGTTTTCAGGGCTGGCGGACGCTGTTGAACAACTTCGCGGTGGAGCGCGCGGGCATCAGCGGGCTGGAGATGGGCGTCATCCAGTCGGTGCGCGAGGTGCCGGGTTTTCTGGCGCTGCTGGTGGTGTATCTGCTGCTCATCGTGCGGGAGCACCGCCTGGCCGCGTTGTCCGTGCTCTTGCTGGGGCTGGGCGTGGGGCTGACCGGGCTGTTCCCCAGCTACGGCGGCTTGATGCTGACCACCCTGCTGATGTCCTTCGGCTTCCATTATTTCGAGACCTGCAACCAGTCGCTGACCCTGCAATACTTCGATAAGGGCACCGCGCCGCTGGTGTTCGGGCGGCTGCGGGCGGTGGGCTCGGCCACCAACATCGCCGTGGGCGGGCTGGTCTGGCTGGCCTCCACGCATTTGGAGTACGTCTCCATGTACGCCGTGCTGGGCGGGTTCGCGGTGGTTGTGGCCCTGGGCTGCCTGCTGGCCGACCCCACGCGGGTGGACCTGCCCGCCCAGTCCAAGAAGATGGTCCTCAAGCGCACCTACTGGCTGTTTTACGTCCTCACCTTTTTGGGTGGGGCCAGGCGGCAGATCTTCGTGGCCTTCGCGGTCTACCTGCTGGTCAGCAAGTTCGAGTTCTCCATCCAGGAAGTGGCCGCGCTCTTCATCGTCAACAACGTCATCGGCTGGTTCGCCAACCCCTACATCGGCAAGGCCGTCAACCGCTTCGGCGAGCGAAAGGTGCTCAGCCTGGAGTACGTTTCCCTGTTGGCGGTCTTCGTGGTCTACGCCTTTTCCGAGAGCAAGTGGCTGGTGGCGTCCATGTACGTTGTGGACCACCTGGTCTTCAATTTCGCCATGGCCATCCGCACCTTCTTCCAGAAAATCGCCGCGCCCGAGGACATCGCCCCCTCCATGGCCGTGGGCTTCACCATCAACCACATTGCCGCCGTGGCCATCCCCGCCCTGGGCGGCATCGTCTGGGCCACCGTCTCCCCTGCGGCGGTCTTCACCGCCGGAGTCGGCCTGGCAGTCGCCTCCCTGGTATTCGTCCAGCTCATCGACCGCGAAGTGCGGTTGAAGGGTGAAGAGTAGGGAAAACTGGAGGGAAGAGGGAAGATTTCGCCCTGCGGGCGACCAGGGCCTGCGCGGCCCTGGACCCGCGGCAGGATAATCCTGCACGTGCATCGCGTGTTGGAACGAGTCGCGGGGAGGGGAGGGAGCACCCCGGCGAATGGGCGGAGGCTGGGCGCGTCGGGAAGGCATGGAATGGCCATCCTCTTTATATTATTGAATACAGCATTGACTTGTTGCGTGAGCCGGTCGTATGGAACGATTTTTGGCAAAATCCTCAAAAACGCGACAGGGGTGGCGGAATGAAAGTTGTTAAGGGAATCGCTCTGTTGGCCATTGTTCTGCTGTTCGCCGCGCAGGCCGCTGCGGAAAGCCGCGTGCCCGTGTATCTCAGCGGCAAGCTGGGCGCGTCCTTCATGACGGCCGACGGCATCAAGAACACCACGGATGGCTCGAACCTGGATGTGCACAAGTCGGAAGAGGACGACACCCTCTTTGTCGGCGGCGCGGCCGTGGGCTACGACTTCGGGAAAACCACCGAGGTCCCCGTTCGTCTGGAGATGGAGTACATGTACCGCTCCGACTTCAGCTTCGACGCCGAACCCGCGTTCGTCGGGGCTGGTATCCCCAACAAGGGCAGCCTGGATATGAGCGTGCAGACCCTGCTCTTCAACGCCTACGTGGACATCCCCACCGGCACCGCCTTCACCCCCTACGTCGGCGGCGGCATCGGCTGGGCCTTCCTCAACTCCGAAGGCACCATCACCGACCTGTCCACCGGCGATTCCGCCAGCCACGACAATGACGAGACCAACGCCGCCTGGAACATCGGCGGGGGCGTAGCTTACGAAATCAACACCAACTGGACCGCCGACCTGGGCTACCGATACCTCGACGTCGGCGACATGGAATGGGGCGAGTCCGAGTTCGTCTCCGTCAAGCCCGACGACATCACCACCCACGAAGTGGTGCTGGGCATCCGCTACACCTTCTAGCGCCCGGCCGAGTACTACCCGCCAGCAAAGGCGGGCTTCCCACGGGAGGCCCGCCTTTTTTGCGTTGATGGGGGACTTCGCTTTCGGTGGCCAGGGGAGGCTGAAGGAAAGGCATTTCGCCCTGGTGGGCAACCAGGGCCTGCGCGGCCCTGGACCCGCGGCGGGATTGTCCCGCATGTGCAGCGCGTGTGGGGGCGAGTCAGGCGACGGAAAGAGAGCGGACCGCGAAGTTGCGCTACCCAGGTGCCATTCGCCGGTTCAACCTTGCCCTGGTTTCTTGTTCACAAACGCGCTGAGAACGAAGCTGGGTTGCCGCCCCAACTATCCCCGACCATAGGCATTTCGGGAGAGGAAAGATTTCGCCTTTGGCGACCAGGGGCTGCGCGCCCCCTGGACCCTGCGGCAGGATAATCCTGCACGTGTATCGCGTGTTGGGGAGTGAGTCGCGGGGAGAACAGGGAGCACCCCGGCGAATGGGCGGCGGGGTGGTGAATCCAGCCGGTGAGGCGGAAGCGTGGTTGTCTGGCGGAAGGGTGGCGTGCTTTGAACGAGCTGAAGCAGAGGAATGAATTGGTTGCGGGGTGGCGTGGTGGGCGCTGGATCAGCGGCGGCAAGTGGCTTGCAGGAACGCAAAGCGGGCTCCAGGCCAGGCAAATGCCGAACCCGCGGGGTCTCTGAACGCCGCGCAGGACCCTACGAAGGCAGCGGCATGGCCCGTCCGTCCCGCAGGTACAGAAAGCCCTTCACAATGCGGTACAGGCACCAGATGGACACGCCCACCAGGATAGCCACCCCAAGCCCGAACACCGGAGACAACACCACCCCGACCACGGACCCAGCCAACGTCCACCAGAACGTCCGAATCTGCCAGGTCACATGCGAGGAAAGCACCGAATCCCCCCGCATTTCCCCCCGCTTCACATAATCCACAATCACCGCAATCAAAAACGTAATCCCCACAACAAATGAAAGGGCCTGGAGGATGTAGACGGCGAAGAGAAGGCGGCGGTTTTTGGAAAAGTTGGTCACTTCTGTACTCTATCTGTGGGAGGTAGGCATTGTAGTTGCCGTAATGCTTATTCTCTAGCCAATAGGAGCGTCGCCATACAGTTTGTTGTACTCTGAGATGACAAAAGAGTCAGTCATGCCTGCAATGTGGTCACAGATTGACCTCAACAGGGCGGACTGAAACTCAGGTGAGTTCTTCAACTCTGTTTTGCTCAATTTATTTCTCAAATCGCCTAACTCTTGTTTATTAATTTTGTTTGCGTCGAGTTTTATATCTGTATCAAACATGTTGAATGCTCTTATGATTGTATAGTCATGAAGCTGGTTTGGATTTGTTAAGTAAGCTTTGAACAACTTTTTTATGACATAAAGACCTTTCCCGTCCATTCTTTGAACCCAAAAAGAATTGAGTATAGTATCTCTGAGGAAGCCTTTAAATTTCTTGTCAGCTTCCTTCAGTTCACGTGGAAAATCTATGCTCTTTTCTGCCTCGTCAGGGTCAACCGATAGGTATTTTTGGGCGAAATCTGTCTTATTTTTGATATTGTATTTTTTCATAAACTTTCTCATCATTGATGCAGAATGATTAATAAGATTTTTGTTGTAAAAATGAACGATGAGCTTGGATATTAGTGGAAGGAAATAAGAATCCAATTTACTTTCTACCAAGTAAAGGTTTTGAATATCATCGTCCTCTAATAAATCCTCAAAGTGCTTTTTGAATATAGCAATAATGTCTTTTTTGTTAAGTATGCCCATTATGAATGCATCTTCGATGTCGTGATGCCGCTGTGCAATTTCGTCAGCCAGATTTACAAGTCTCCCTTCAAAAGACCATGCCGGGTTGTCATTGTTTATTTTAGTATATGGCTCGTATTGTTCATATGCGCTAAGCATTGTTGTTCCGTCATTTGGACAATTTTGTTCGGATATCCCAAGAAAACATTTGCCGTAAAAATAGTGCTCGCACTGCTTCCAAAATGTATTGCTATGGTGTAGTATTCCCCAAAGAGTGAAATTAGAGAGGTCCATGCCATGGTTTTCGTCGTATAATGAGTTGAGTTCACAGGCAATACGTAAGGATTGCCAGTTGTGCTTGAAGCCAGCAGTGGTTTTTCTTGGCACATCCAGTCCAATATTCTCACAATTGTTCATGATGTAATTTAAAGCTCTCTCTCCGATGTGGCCGAATGGAGTATGACCAATATCATGCCCAAGAGCTATGGCTTCAGCCAAGTCTTCGTTCAGGGCAAGTTGTCTTGCTGTAACTCTAGATATCTGCACAACCTCAAGTGTGTGTGTAAGCCTGTTTCGTACATGGTCATGGGCTTGTGATAAAAAAACTTGAGTCTTCCCATTCAATCGCCTGAAAGATTTTGAGTATAAAATTCGGTCTCGGTCTCTTTGAAAATTTGACCGATAAGTGTCTGCTGTTTTTCCAGATGAGCGCCAGCAAAACTTTTCAGGAACAGTTAACGGGTCATTTTTGAATTTTCTTTTAGCCAGAGCTAATCCTTTTTTGCCAAGGCTATAAGAATATTTGAATATTGCCAATTAGATCCTTCGGCACCACAAAAAAGCCCCCGATCAAACGATCGGGGGCTTTTTTGTGGTGCCGAAGGGGAGACTCGAACTCCCACGGCCGTGAAGCCACTAGACCCTGAACCTAGCGTGTCTACCAATTCCACCACTTCGGCACGCGAGAGGGAGTACCTAACCAAAGCTGGGCTGCTTGGCAAGGGGTTTTGGGGGGTGAGGTGAAAATTTTTGTGGCTGTGGTAGTGCGCGGTGGGTTGTGGTTGCTTTTTGGGTTTCGGCTCCATGGTGCCTGGCGGATTTCTTGGCGAACTCGGTGGCGGCTTGGTTCGGGTTTTTGGTTGCACTCGTGTACGGGACTGGCTTGGAAATACGGAGTTGTGTGGCTTGCTTGGTGCGAAGGTGGATGTCTTGTTTCAGCCCTTGCCAATCCTTCGGCAGGGCCTGGATTGACTCAAGGATTTCCTTGCCATGGTAGTCCCTTCGCCGGAGCACTCCCGCCCATCTTCCTGACGCGCGCCAACCCGCGAATACACATGCAAAGATGGTTTGCCGCCGGGTCCAGGGGGCGCGTAGCCCCTGGCCGCCCTGAGGGCGAAATCTTTTCTTCCGGGAAAGAAGAGTGGTCCGATTCGCGAGGGTCGGAGGCTGGCGTGTCGTAGCCAGGAGGCAACAGCCCAATCCCGCGTCCCACGCATGGCCAGCCAGACGGCGGTGATTGGTTTTACCGGGTAAACGCGTTCCGCAAATCGCAAGTTCGCCGGGTTACTCCCGTCCGTTCCCTGGCGCGCTCCATCCCGCGTCACACATGCAAAGTTAGTTTGCCGCCGGGTCCAGGGGGCGCGCAGCCCCTGGTCGCCGAAGGCGAAATCTTTTCCCTCGCAGGCCCTGGTCGCCAGAAGGGCGAAACGCATTTCTTTTCTTGCCCGAAGGGCGATGCAACGTTCTACCCCTTGCCCTCCGTCCACCTCTTTACATAGGCCTGCACGTCGAATTTCCGTTTGGCGCCGTTGAAGTTCATGTAGCGGACTTTGCCGAACACTTGGCGTTCCTTCCAGCCGTGGTCGTGAACGCCGCCGATGGACCAGGCGATGCCGGTGTAGCCGTTGGCGTCGCGGCCATCGAACTCATAGCGGTCGTTGAGGCGGATGAGGGCGGCCATGGCTTCCTCCGGGGTGCGGGTCCACTCCAGCACCTTCTTGGCCCAGTACATGCGCATGTAGCCGTGCATGTAACCGGTTTCGACCATCTGCGTTTGGGCCGCGTTCCAGAGGGGATCGTGGGTGGCGGCACGCTCGAACTCGTCTTTCGAGTAGAGGTAGTCGCGCTCGTCGCCGGTGTGGTCGGCCAGGGTTTGCCTGGCCCAGTCGGGGAAGCAGGCCGGGGAGTCGTACTCGGCGTGCAGGCAGAAGTTGTCGGACAGCTCGCGCCGGACCACCAGCTGTTCCAGAAACGATTGCACCGTCTCGTGCTTCTTGCCGGAGCGGGAGACGGCCAGGGCCGCCTCCTGGGCGCTGATGTGGCCGAAGTGCAGCCACGGCGACAAACCGGACACGACCCCGGCGTTGGGGTCGTTGCTGTCCTCGTACCCGCCCAGGCGGTGCTGGATGAAGGCCCCCAGCCTACCCAGCCCGGCGCGGGTGCCGGGCGCGGCCCAGTCCAAGGGGGGGATTGTCTCGTCGATGGCGAGGCCCCGGACGGCGGCCCGCCAGTCGATGGCCGGGACGTCCCACGGCCAGGGAGCGGGCGGGGGCGGGAGATCGGCGGGGAACGGCTCCAGGAATTCGTCCAGCAGCCGGTGGATCTTTGGCCGGATGGTGCGGGCGGCGTGCTCCCGCTTTTCCGAGACCACCCAGCAGGGGCAGATGTTGCGGGAGTCCACCTCCACGAGGGGGCGGTCCAGCCCGTCCGCCGCCTGGCGCATCCACTCCCGCTTGGGCTTGAGGGAGTCGAAGTCCGTGACCACGCAGGCCGCGTCCACCTCGCGGGCCAGCCGCGCCACCTCCGTCGGCGGGTCGCCGGTGCGCAGGAGGAAGGGGATGTTCATGCCCTCCAGGTCGGCGGCGACTTCCCGCAGCCCGCCCAGCAGAAAGTCGTACTGCCGCCGGGCGGCGTCCAGAAAGGAGTCGGCCAGGCAGTAGACCACGGCCAGCGGGGCCTTGCGGGTGAGGGCCAGCTCCAGGGCGTGGATGAGGCCCCAGTTGTGGCGGGCGCGGTGCTCGCGGTGCATCCAGTACAGCACCGGGCCAGCGCCGTGCTGCGGCCCGGCCGCGCGGCCGTCGAAAGGCCGTGCCCGGCGGTGGTTCATCAGCCGTCCCATACTTCCTCCAGAAAGTTCTCGGCCGCGCGCAGTTTGTCCCGCAGCTTGCCCTGGTCCATGCGGTCCAGGGCGGCGGGCATGGCCTTCAGGCGCGGGGTGGACTCGAACAGTTTCCGGTGGCGGCGCACGAACCGCCAATACAGCCCGTCCCAGGCGGTCTCCCACTCCCCGCGCGGGTAGCGGCCCATCTTGCGCAGGTAGTTGGAGGAGGAGCAGTAGGGCTTGGTGGTCATGCCCCCGCCGTCGGCGTACTGGCTCATGGCGTAGACGTTGGGCACCATCACCCAGTCGAAGCCGTCGATGTGCAGCTCCAGGAACCAGCGGTAGACCTCGCCGGGGTCGATTTCGCACAGCAGCATGGCGTTGCCCAGCACCATAAGCCGCTCGATGTGGTGGGTGTAGGCGCGGCGGCGCAGCTTGGCCACGGCCAGGTCCACGGGCGGCAGGCCGGTTGTTCCGTCATAGAAGGCACGGGGCATGGGGCGATGGTGGCCCAGCGCGTTGGCCGCCCGCTGGTTCTCCCCCTCCACGCGGTACATGGCCCGCACGTACTCCCGCCAGCCCATGACCTGCCGCAGAAACCCCTCCAGGCAGTTCATCGGCGCGTCGCGGCCGCGCTCCAGGGTGCGCTCCACCACCTCCGCCGGGGGCAGCAGGCCGGTGTTCAGGGCGGGGGAGAGCAGGGAGTGGAACAGGAAGGGGTGGTCCGGCTCCAGGGCGTCCTGAAAATCCCCGAACCGGGCCAGCCGATGGTCCAGGAAGTCGTCCAGACAGTCGCGGGCCTGCTGGCGGGTGACGGGCCAGCGGAAGCCCGCCAGGTCGCCGGGGTTGTCGGGAAAAGCCCGGGCCGCCCAGGCCAGGGCATCGGTAAGGTGCTGCGTGGCGGGCGGCGCGGGGATGTCCGGCACCGGCTCGTCCCTGGGCAGCTTGCGGCGGTTCTCCGGGTCGAAGCTCCACTTGCCGCCCTCGGGGTGGCCCGCCTCGTCCACCAGCACGCCGCGCCGCGTGCGCACCTGGCGGTAGAACGAGGTCTGGGAGTGGCGTTGTCCCTCCTTCCCGGCCAACTCCCGCGCCGTGGCGTCGTCCAGCAGGAAGCCGGGGGAGGGGAGATACGCCAGACGCACCCCGTGCTCCGCGGCGCCGTCCTCCAGCCGCTTTTCCAGCGGGTGGTCCACCGGGTCGCACAGCCGCAGTTCAGCCACCCCGTCCGCCCTTAGCCGCGCCCACAGGTCCGGCGGCTCTTTGGGCTCAAAGCGCAGGTGGATGGGGTTCGCGCCGCGCTCCCGCAGCCGGTCCGCGTAGTGCAGCATGCTGGCCCGGTGCAGGGCGGGTTTTTGGCGGTGCAGCCGGGTGCTTCGTTCGGAGTCGGAAAAGAAGAGGGGATCCTCGAAAAGATAGACCGCTTCCGCGCCGTCCAGGGCCGGATGGTCGTCGAACAACTGGTGGGGCAGGACCAGGGCGGCCTTCACCGCTCCTCCGCCTCCTCGTCCACGGGCAGCAGCTTGGCCATGACCACGGCGTCCAGGTACTCCCCGCCCACCCGGTAGGCCATGCGCTCCACCCCCTCCCGCTGGAAGCCAAGGGATTCGTAGAGGGAAGCCGCTTCCGTGTTGGGTGTCATGTATTTCAGCTCCAGCCGCCGCACGCCCGCCTCGCGGGCCAGCACCTCCAGGGCGCGCATCAGCGCCCGGGCCACGCCGTGCCCCCGCATCTCCGGCAGCACGCCGATGCCGTTCACCCGGCTCACGTGGGACAGACCGGTCAAATGGCCGCCCAGGGCGAACACGTAGCCCACCAGCCGCTCGTTTTCGTCCTCGGCCACCAGGATGAACGAGGTCGGCCGCGACAGGATGGAGGCCATGCGCGAGAGCATGGTCTTGGGCGTCAGCCCCAGTTCGTCCACCTCGTCCAGCAGATAGGGGGCCCCGCCCTCCACGCGGCGGACAAGCTCCAGCAGCCGTCCCGCGTCCTCCAGCCGGGCGGGGCGTATGGCGGGAGAGGGCGCGGGACGCTCCGCGCGGGCGGACGAGACGGAATCGGTCATGCTCAACGGATAACACGGCGCGGGAGCGGGGGAAAGCCGTGGGGTATTCGCGGACTTGCGCCGCTGGGGGATTTGCGATAGCCATGCGACGACTCCGTTACCCGGCCTCTTGAGCCGGGCCGGACAGAGGCCCCGAAAGCATGATCGTCATCAACGACCCAAGCGAGCTCGAAGGCAGCCTGACCGAGTCCTGCGTCACGCTCGGCAACTTCGACGGCGTGCACAAGGGCCACCAGAAACTCATCTCCTCGGTCACGCAACACGCCGTCTGCCACCACCAGCTCTCTGTGGTGGTCACATTCGAGCCCCACCCCATGAAGGTGCTGGCCGGGCGCAAGGCCCCGCCCTTCATCACGCTTTTGGACCAGAAGCTGGAGCTCATAGCCGCCCTTGGCGTGGAGGTCTGCCTGGTCATGCCCTTCACCCGCGAGCTGGCCGCCCTGCCGCCGGAGGAGTTCGTCCGCAGCCACCTTGTCGAGGGGTTGCGCATGAAGGCCCTCTACATCGGCTACGACTACGCCTTCGGCCGCAACCGCGCCGGTGACTATTCCGCACTCAAGGCCCTGGGCGAACGCTACGGCTATTCCGTCACCCAGCTCGGCCCGGTCATGGTGGGCGACGCCGTGGTCTCCTCCACCCGCATCCGCGATCTGGTGCAGGCGGGCAGGCTGTGGGACGCCCGCGAGCTGCTGGGCCGCTTCTACCAGGTGGCGGGCAAGGTGGTCTCCGGAGTGGGGCGGGGCGCGGCGCAGCTGGGCTTCCCCACCGCCAACCTGGAGCTGGTGGACGAACTGGTCCCCCGCGTGGGCGTCTACGCCTGCTGGGCGGAACTGCTTGACAAGCCCCGCGAGGAGCGCGAACCCGTACCGGCCGTGGTCAACGTGGGCCACAACCCCACCTTCGGCGAGGGCGCGGACCTCTCGGTGGAAGCCCACCTGCTGGATTTCGCCGAGAACATCTACGGCCAGAACATCCGCCTGCACTTCGTGCAGCGCATCCGCGACGAACAACGTTTTTCCGGTCCCGAGGAGCTGGTTGCCCGCATCACCGAGGACGTGCGCCTCGGGCGGCGCATCCTGGCCGCTTCCGAGGCGCTGCTTTAGGACGATGAGCGATACGAACCGCGCCATACCCCTCCCAGGAGGGTCCCGGTGAGCCCCCTGGGACGGCATATCCGGCTGTGGCGCGAATTCCTGCGCTCCTACCGCCAGATCAGCTCCGTGCGCTGGCTGGTGCTGGGCATCGGCGTGGGCGTGGCCTCCGGCCTGGGAGCCGTCCTCTTCTACCTCGGGGTGGAGCACGGCAAGCACTTCATCCTCACCACCCTGGCGGGCTTCGAACTCCCCGCCCCGGCGGGCGAACGCCTGGTCCACGGCGGCCACACCGGCGATTTCCGGCCCTGGATCGTGCCCGTGGCCCTGTGCGCCATCGGCCTGCTCACCGGCTGGCTGGTGCAGCGCTTCATCCCCGAGACCAAGGACGCGGGCACCGACGGCACCGACGCCATGATCAACTCCTTCCACAACCAGGAAGGACGCATCAGGCCGCGGACACCCATCATCAAGGGGCTCATGGCCATCCTCACCATTTCCGGCGGCGGCTCCGCCGGGCAGGAAGGACCCATCTCCCAGATTGGCGCGGGGGTGGGCTCGTTCCTGGCCACCCGACTGGGCCTGTCCGTGCGCGAACGCCGCATCATGCTCCTGGCCGGTGCGGCGGGCGGCCTGGGCGCCATCTTCCGCGCCCCCCTGGGCGGCGCCCTCACCGCCATCGAGGTCATCTACACCGAGGACTTCGAGGCCGAGGCCATCCTGCCCTCGGTTCTCTCCTCCGTGGTGGCCTACACCATCTTCACCCTCTTCTACGGCACCGAACCCATCTTCGGCATCCCCTCGTTCCAGTTCGAAAACCCCCTGGAACTGCCGTTCTACGCCATTCTGGCCGTGGCCACCTCGGCCGTGGGCTGGTTCTACGTGCGCGCCTTCTACTTCATCAAATTCAGCATCTTCCACCGCGTGCGCGCCAAGGTCGGCCTCATGTGGACCGCCGGACTCGGCGGCCTGTGCATGGGCGCCTTCGGCGTCTTCTTCCCCCACGTCCTCACCGGCGGCTACGGCTGGCTGGAAATGGCCATCTTCGGCCAGCTCCCCCTCATGCTCATGCTGGCCATCATCCTGGGCAAGACCGTGGCCACCTCCATGACCATCGGCTCCGGCATGTCCGGCGGCATGTTCGCCCCCGCCCTCTTCGTGGGCGGCATGACAGGCGGAATGGTGGGCAAGCTGGCCCATATCCGCTACCCCCACATCGTCGGCGAACCCGGGGCCTACGTCCTGGTGGGCATGGCCGCCTTCTTCGCGGGCGTGGCCAACGCCCCCATCGGGCCGCTGATCATGGTCACGGAGATTACCCAGGGCTACGGCCTGCTCGCGCCCCTCATGCTCGCCTCCGCCCTGGCCCTGGTGCTCTGCCGCCGCACCTCCCTCTACGAACACCAGGTGGAAAACAAGTTCGAGTCGCCGGCGCACGTCAACGACGCCACCATCAACATCCTCGAGGAACTCCAGGTCAAGGACTTCTACAAGAAAGGGCGCGTCACCGTTCTGGAAGAGTCCATGAACCTCAAGGTCCTCACCCACATCATCGCTAACACCAACGAACTCTTCTTCCCCGTGCGCGGCGACGACGACCGTATCTCCGGCATCCTCACCCTCCAGGACGTGCGCAAAGTCCTCTACGAGGACGCCCTCTTCGAGCTCATCGTCGCCCGCGACCTCATGCGCAAGCCCGCCTTCCTCTACCCCAATGACGACCTCTACACCGCCCTGCTGCAATTCGTGGACACCGACTACGGACAAATCCCCGTCATCGACCCCGACGACGCCACCGACGTCCTCGGCATCATCAACCGCCACGACGTCTTCCAGGCCTACTCCCAGACTATAAGAAGGTTGAAGGAAGAATAAGATTTCGCCCTGGCGGGCGACCAGGGCCTGCGCGGCCCTGGACCCGCGGCAAAGTAACTTTGCATGTGGGTTCGCGGGATGGGGCGCGCCATGGGCATACGCGGGAGCGCTCCGGCGAACCTGCGATTGTGGTGATTTCCCAGCCAGTAAAACCTCGCCCTGGCCGTTTGGCTCCAGATGCGTTCAACGCGGAATTGGGCCGCTATTCCCAGCCAACCCCCGCCCACACCCCCGCCGACCTCACCCCATTCCCCGCCACCCGTGATTTTCCCAAATCTCCATTTGCCCTGCCCGGGGGGTGCTGGTATTGCCGCCGGATGCATGAACTGTTGAAGGATCCGCGTTTGCGGATCATTTTCGGCGTCACGTTGATGGTGGTTTTGGGGGTTTCCTCGATTATTCCCATTTTGCCGGACATGGGCCGGGCGTTCGGCGTGGGGCCGGAGAAGATAGGCTGGGTGGTGGCCGCCTTCACCATTCCGGGCGTGTTTTTGACGCCGTTTCTGGGGATGCTGGCGGACAGGTGGGGGCGCAAGCTGGTGCTGGTGCCCTCCATGGTGCTATTCGCCCTGGCCGGGTCGGCTTGCGCCTTCGCGCCGGATTTCTCCAGCTTGCTGGTGCTCCGGCTTTTGCAGGGCGTGGGGGCTTCGGCGCTGGGGGTTTTGGCCACCACCATGCTGGGGGATTTCTGGTCCGGCCGGGAGCTGGCCACGGTGATGGGGTTCAACGCCGGGGCGCTGTCCGTGGGCACGGCGGCCTATCCCTTCATCGGCGGGCTGCTGGGGCTGTTCGGCTGGCGGTATCCCTTTGTCCTGCCGCTGGTGGCCCTGCCGTTGGCCTGGGTGGTGCTGACAAAGCTGGAGACGGTGCCGTCCTCCCGTGACGAAAAGTTTTTAAGCTACCTGCGCGGTTCGCTGCGGGAGATGAAGACGCGCACGGTGCTGGGGCTTTTGCTGTCCGCCCTGGTGACGTTCGTTCTGCTGTACGGACCGCTGGTGACCTACTACCCGGTGCTCTTGTCCAGCCGGTTCGAGGCCTCGCCCTTCATCATCGGGCTGATTATTTCCGTCTCTTCGTTCTTCACCGCGCTGGCCTCGTCGCAGCTGGGAAGGCTTTCCGCCATGGTGGGGGAGAAGCGCCTAATCCGGGTGGCCTACCTGCTGTACGCCATAGCCTTCGGGGTGACGCCATTCATCGGCGAGAAGTGGTGGCTTCTCGCGCCGGTGACCTGTTTCGGTCTGGCCCAGGGGCTGAACATTCCATCGGCGCTGACGCTTCTGAACACACTGGCTCCGGGCAAGTACAGGGGCATGTTCATGGCCGCCAACGCCACCATCCTGCGCGTCGGCCAGTCCATCGGCCCGCTGCTCATGGGCGGGGTCTACCTCCTGGCCGGGCTGGAAGGAGTATTCCTGCTGGCTTCGGCCATGGCCGTGGCCATGGGCCTGGCCTGCTTCAAGCTCATCCGGTAGCGCCGCGCAAGACGCTTGCCAGGGAGTCGGACCATGGTATTGTGGCCGTAAAACACGGAGGTCCCCATGCCCGGTAAAACGTGGCTCGCCTTGCTGATACTGGCGGCGATGCTGGCCGGTTGCGCCAAGCCGACCATGACGCTGTCCAACTTCAGGTTCCATTGCAACTTCGTCACCAACCGCAACCTGCATCGGTATCCGGCGGCCTGCAGCTCCTTTACCCGCAAGCGCATCTGCAACGACTACTCAGACGGCCTGGCCGCCCTGGGAGCGGACGCGGATCTGCGCCAGTGCCTGCAAACCTGCGACCGGCTGCGCAAGGAAGTGCGCAGCAAGACGCAGGCGGCCATCAACTGCATCGACATCCTGGATAACGCGGACCTCAACTGCAAGATTTACTGCCGCCGCAACTACGAGGGGACGCTGGCCGATTCGGATACCGCCTTCCTTGCCCCGCGCGCGGAAAGAAACTAGGCTCCCGCAAAACCCAAACTTTCCGGGGGCGACATGTCTGACGCGATAAAGGCGGAAAAACTGACGAGCTGGGGCATCCCCTTTGACGAATACCTGGTTGTATCCGGGCCGTGCAGCGCCGAGAGCGAGGAGCAGGTGCTGGCCACGGCCAAGGGGCTGGCCGAGCTTGGCCGGGTGAACATGCTGCGGGCGGGCATCTGGAAGCCCCGCACGCGGCCCGGATCCTTCGAGGGCGTGGGCAAGGAGGGGCTGTACTGGTTGAAACAGGCGGGCAAGGAGGTCGGCCTGCCCGTGACCTGCGAGGTGGCCACCCCGCAACACGTGGAAGAGGCCCTGGAGGCGGGCATCGACGTGCTCTGGATCGGGGCGCGCACCACCGTGAACCCCTTCTCGGTGCAGCCCATCGCCGACGCCCTCAAGGGCGTGGACATCCCGGTCATGGTCAAGAACCCCATCAACCCGGACATCGAGCTGTGGCTGGGTGCGCTGGAGCGGGTGCAGACCTCGGGAATCACCAAGCTGGCGGCCATCCACCGGGGCTTCACCGCCTACAAGAAGTCCCGCTTCCGCAACAAGCCCAACTGGAAGATTCCCATCGAGCTGCGCCGCCGCGTGCCCTCGCTGCCCATCATCTGCGACCCCTCCCACATTTGCGGCACCCGCGCACTCATCCAGGAAGTCGCCCAGACCGCCCTGGACCTGACCTTCGACGGCCTGATGATCGAGTCGCACATCGACCCGGACTCGGCCTTGTCCGACGCCAAGCAGCAGCTCAAGCCCAAGGCCCTGGGCAAGGTGCTGGCCGCGCTGCAGACCAAGAAGGAGAAGGCCGGGTCGGAGCAGGCCGCCTACCTGGACAACATGCGCGGCATCCTGGACCAGATCGACACCGCCCTGCTGGGGCTCATCCGGCAGCGCATGGACGTTTCCCGCTCCATCGGCGCCTTCAAGAAGGCCAACGGCATCTCCGTGTACCAGCCCAAGCGCTGGAAGCAGACCCTGCAGCAGCGCATCCGCCAGGGCAAGGAGTTGGGGCTGGACGAGGATTTCGTACTGCGCGTCTACCAGTACGTGCATGAGGAATCCATCCGCCACCAGGAGTCCGGGGCCTCCGACCTGACCGGGGAAAGGGACTGATGGAGGAGGTGCGGGTCTGCCTCCGCCGGGAGGAGGACCTTTCCTATGACATCCGCGTGGGGCCGGGGCAGTTGGACAGGGTGGCCGACGACCTGGCGGCGCGCCCCGTGGCCGCTCGCTATCTGGTGCTCACCGACGCCACCGTGGGCGAACTGTACGCCGGGGAGTTGCGGCGGCAACTGGTTGAGCGCGGCCTGTGCGCCGGGTACGTGGAGGTGCGGCCGGGCGAGGAGTCAAAAAGTCTGGCCGTGCTGGAGCGGGTGCTCTCTCAGATGCTGGCCCAGCGCGTGGACCGGGGCGACTGCCTGCTGGCCGTGGGCGGCGGCGTGGTCGGCGATCTGGGCGGCTTCGCAGCGGGCTGCTACATGCGCGGCATCCCCTTCGCGCAGGTGCCCACCACGCTTTTGTCCCAGGTGGATTCCTCGGTGGGCGGCAAGACCGCTGTCAACCTGCCCGGGGCCAAGAACGCCTGCGGCCTCTTCCATCAGCCCGCCCGCGTGTACGCCGACGTGCGCGCCCTGGCCACCCTGCCGGAGTTCGAGCTGCGCAGCGGGCTGGCCGAGGTGGTCAAGTACGCCCTCATCGCGGACGAGGGGTTCGCCGCCTATCTGGAGGAAAACGCCCGCTCCCTGCTGGCCCTGGAGGACGAGGCCGCCACCCGCACCGTGGCCGCCTGCTGCTCCCTCAAGGCCGGCGTGGTGGAGCGGGACGAGCGGGAGTCCGGCCCGCGCATGATTCTCAACTACGGCCACACCATCGGTCACGCCCTGGAGGACATCAGCTCCTACGGCCTCAGCCACGGCGAGGCCGTGGCCTACGGCATGCGCTGCATGTCGCGTCTGGCGGGCATGACCGGCATGCTGTCGCCCAGCGACCAGGCCCGGCACGACCGGCTTTTGAACGCCTTCGGCCTGGCCACCAGGCCACT
Organism: Desulfohalovibrio reitneri; assembly: GCF_000711295.1. Taxonomy (NCBI): domain Bacteria; kingdom Pseudomonadati; phylum Thermodesulfobacteriota; class Desulfovibrionia; order Desulfovibrionales; family Desulfovibrionaceae; genus Desulfohalovibrio; species Desulfohalovibrio reitneri. The sequence goes on from NZ_JOMJ01000003.1 coordinate 2,184,299, forward strand.
GGATCTGGACGTGGACCGTGTGCTGGCCGCCACCGCCACGGACAAGAAGGCCCGGGGCGGGGTGCTGCGGCTGGTGGTGCCCACCGCCCTGGGCAGGGTGGAGGTCCGCGACGACGTGGACCGCCACCTGCTGCGCCGGGCGGTGGCCGAAACCCTGGCCGATCCGGCCTAGCTCCGGCGGGAGGCGGCTGTGGGCGCGAAGAAAAAGGAAGTCTACGAGCTGCGGTGGATCACGGACTCGCTGGCCGTGGGCTCCGCCCCCATGTCCTACGCCGACCTGGAGTCCATCAAGGACCAGGGCGTGCGGGCCGTGCTGAACCTGTGCGCCGAGTTCTGCGACCTGCACTGGCTGGAGTCCGAGTCCGGGCTGGAGGTCTACTACCTGCCCATCCCGGACGAGAAGGCACCGGACATGGACGAGCTGGAGAAGGCCCTGGAGTGGCTGGACGGGGAAATCTACCTCGGCCGCAAGGTGCTGGTGCACTGCCGCTTCGGCATAGGCCGCACCGGTACGGTGATCAAGGCCTGGCTGCTGCGCAAGGGGCTGACCTCCAAGCAGGCTGACAAGCGGCTGCACGGCTTCCGCTCCCAGCCGGCAAATTTCGGCCAATGGCGGTTCCTGCGCCGCTACGGCAAGCAGCAGAGCAAGCTGACCATCCGCGAGCCCTCCCTGGAGCACAACCGCCAGGTGGACCTGGCCCCCTTCTTCGCCGACTACGAGGCCCTTTTGGAGCGGCTGGACGAGGAATTGCGGGAGCAGGGCGTCACCGAGCGCTGCGGCATGGAGCACGACGGCTGCTGCACCTCCCTGGTGCGGCTTTCCCTGGCGGCGGCGGTGTACATCCACCACGCCTCCAACCTGTCCCTGGGCCGCCGCGACCGCGAGGAGGTCAAGAGCCGGGCCGTGGAGGCGGGCAAGACGCAGCGGCGGGTGCAGCGGGAGGTGCGGGCGCGGACCGGCCACGGAGGGCTCACCCCGGAGGTCTCGCGCGCCTACCGCAAGGAGGGCGTCACCTGCCCCTTGAGCGAGCTTGGCGAGTGCCGCATCTTTCCCCAGCGCCCGGTTTCCTGCCGCCTGTCCGATCTGCCCAGGGAGAAGCGGGCGGAGCTGCGGCTGGAGCTTTCCCCCTCCCTGCGCAAGCTCTCCGGCGACCTCTTCCAGGCCTACGCCGGAACCTTCCCCAAGACCCTGGACGCCACCTTCTCCCTGAACAACGTCCTCACCGGCCGCTTCGTGCAGGAGTTTTTCCACCTGCTGGTGAAGAACGAAGCGTCCCGGGGGGCGGCTGCTCCCTGACGGCGGGGGAAAACCCTCTCACCGAAACCCCCCCATTCACTCCCCTGTCGCTTCCGCGCTTTTCCGGTAGTGCTGACAATGAACCGGAAAAGGAAAACAAGGAGTCGATCATGGGTAAAGCGAATGAAATGTACCAGTGCCAGGTTCACAACTGCGGCTACGTGTACGACCCGGAAGTGGGCGACCCCCCCCGGGGCATCAAGCCCGGAACCCAGTTCCAGGACCTGCCCGAGGACTGGAAGTGCCCCATTTGCGGCGCGCACAAGCACATGTTCAAGCCCCTGGCCGGTCCCGGCTCCGTGCTGTACGAGAACGTGCGCCACCACGCGGGCATGGCCGGGTACAGCGACCAGGAGATCGAGAAGCACATCGCCAAGGGCGATGTGCGCATCACCAGCCGCGTGGCCGCTTCGGCCCGGGGGGCCGCCCCGGCTGACGTGGACATCCACAAGTCCGTGGACCACCAGGACAAGGAACCTCAGGCCTAACTGCCAAAGGACGTCCAGTCCGGCGAACCGAAGCGGGCGGCGGGGAGCGCGAGGCTCCCCGCCGCCCGTTTTTATTGGAACGTGAAGAAAAGCGCGGGCCGGGTCAGACGGACTGCCCGGCGGCCATGCCCGAGGCCAGGGCCCAGTGCAGGTTGTAGCCGCCCAGCCGCCCGGTGACGTCCAGGCATTCCCCCACGACGAACAGCCCCGCCACGCTTTGGGCCTCCATGGTCTTGGAGGAGATGGCCCGCGTGTCCACGCCCCCGGCGGTGACTTCGGCCTTGGCCCAGGCATCGGGCGGCAACAGGCCAAGGTCGTGGCGGTGCAGGGCGTCGAGTTTCTCCGGCCAGTCCGCGCCCAGGTCGCCCAGGGTGCCGTTCCAGCCGAGCAGGCGGCACAGGGCGGCGGCCAGTCGTTTGGGCAGCGGGCGGGCCAGGGCGTTGCGGACCAGCATCTTGTCCCGGCCCGCCAGTTCTCTAGCCAAGTCCAGACCCGGCAGCCAGTCCACCACCAGATGTTCCCCGGCCCCCAGAAAGAGGGAGGCGTCCAGCGCGGCCGGGCCGGACAAGCCGGTGTGGGTGAAGAGCAGGTTGCCGGCCACGGGCCGGGGCGGGGGGGTGTCCAGATGCACGGCCACCCGGGCGGAGACGCCGGACAGCTCCCGGCAGACTGGCTTCAGGGGTCCGGCGGCGCGCAGGGGGACCAGGGCGGGACGCGGCTCGATGACCTCCAGCCTCAGGGAGCGGCAGACCGCGTAGCCATCGGGTGTCGCTCCCGCCTGAGGCCAGGCCGGGCCGCCGGAGGCCACCACCAGCTTGTCGCAGGCCACTTCGCCGCCGGATGTCTCCACCAGAAAGCCGCCGCCGTCGCGCTGGCGCACGGACAGCACGGCCGTCTCCAGCCGGATGCGCGCCCCGGCTTGGCGGGCGCGCTCTTCCAGCCAGTCCGCCACCGCCTCCGCGCCCTGGGCGCAGAAGATGCGGCCCGGCTCGTGCGGCTCCACCGTGTCCAGGCCGCCTTTGTGCAGCAAGTCGACCGCCTGCCAGGGGGTGAAGCGGGCCAGGGCGGACTTGGCGAAGTGGGGGTTGGCGCACAGGTAGTCGCCCGCGTCCAACTCCAGGTTGGTCAGGTTGCAGCCGCCGCCCCCGGCGATGCGCACCTTGCGCGCGGTTCCCGGGCCGCGCTCCAGGACGAGCGTGTCCAGTCCCCGGGAGGCGGCCTCGGCAGCGCAGGTCAGCCCGGCGGCCCCCGCGCCCATGATGCAGACGTGGCAACGCATGACCGGGCAGGTGTAGCCCAGGCGAGGCCGGGCGGCAATGGCTGCGGGCTATCCAGCCGGGAAGTTGCGGGAAAACGGATTGTTACGAACGCCGTCACACTGGCGTGATACGCGCGGCACGCTTGTCTGCTTTTCTGCCCCCGCGTTCCGCACGGGAGGGGGACTCCCGCGGCGCGCCAGGAAGGCCGAATCATTCGGCGAACTCACCGCGGGAAAAAGGAATGCTCCGGAAAATACCCTTTCGCACCAAGCTGGTCATCGCCTCCCTGTTCATCGTTTTCGTGACCCTGGCCTGCATGGCCGCCACCCAGTTCGTCACCACCAAGCGCGGCTACCTGCGCAACGGCCAGGAGACGCTGTCCAACGTCAGCCGTTCCCTGCGCGAGCTGGCCAGCCTGCAGCACGACCTCAAGAAGAAGAACGCCGCCTCGGACCTGAGCATCATGCGGACCCAGTTCGAGTTGAAGGGCTTCCCCATCGTCCAGCCGCTGATGGAGGTGGAGGCCCCCCTTCGCTCCCAGCGCGGCGGACAGCCCGCCAAGGCCACCCTGCCCGGTTTCAAGCTGGGCCCGAAGTTCCTGCACGAGGACACCGGCCTGGTGGACAAGGTCACCGATCTCACCGGGGCCTGGGCCTCGGTTCTGCAACTGCACGAGGACAGGCTCATCCGGGTGAGCACCAGCGTGCAGGCGGACGGCGGACGCGCCTCTTGGACGTATCTGGAGAACGACTCCCCCGCCTACCAGGCGCTTGAGCGCGGCGAGCCGGTCACTGCCCGCGCCTGGGTGGGGGACGGCTGGGCCATGGCCGCCTATGCCCCGGTCAAGGACATGGGCGACCAAATCATCGGCGCGGTGGAGGTTGCCCGGCCCATCGTCACGGCCGAGCTGGCCCGGGCCGTGCCCAAGTTCGACGTGGGCGGCCACGGCTTCTCCTTCGCCTTCACCGGGGACGGGCGGGTTGTCATCCGGCCCGGGGACAAGCTGGCCGTGAATCTGGGAAGGCTCTCCTACGGCGATGCCTTTCTGGAGGCCGACGGGGGCCTGGTTTCCTACAACCTGGACGGCGAGGAGTGGCTGGGCCGGGTCATGTACTTCGAGCCCTGGGACATGCGTTTCGCCACGGTCGTCTCCCGCGCCGATCTCATGGCCGGAGTGAATGAACAGATCATCACCGGCGGCGGCATCGCCGCGGCCGTGGCCCTGGCGGCTTCCCTGCTGGTCATCTGGCTGACCAGCCGCACCCTCATGCGGCCCATGTACGGCTTGGCCAACCTGTCCCGCGAGGTTTCGCGGGGCAACTTCAACGCCACTTTCGAGTACGGGGTCAACGATACCATTGGGCAGACCGTGCGGGCCATGAACTCCATGGTCGGCGAGCTCAAGGAGAAGCTGGGCTTTTCCCAGGGCGTGCTGGCCGGGCTCATCGTGCCTTGCGCCGTGGTGGACCTCGACGACCGCATCACCCACATCAACCGCGAGGCCATGGACATCCTGGGCCACAGCGGCCAGCCGGAGGAGTACCGGGGCCACCCCGTCTCGGAACTGGCCGGGGGGCCGTGCCGCCTGGCCGACCTCACGCGGCGGGCCATGGACGAGAAGCGGCAGATCACCGAGGAGACCGAGTACCGCCGGGCCGACGGCTCCACCCTCTACCTGCGCGCCGCCGCCACCCCCATCTATGATTTGGACAAGGCCATCATGGGCGCCATGGCCATGTGGGTGGACCTGACCCGGGAGCGTGAGCAGCAGGAGCGGGTCACGGCGCAGAACGAGAAGATCGCCGAGGCTGCGGCCGACGCGGGCGACATATCCCAGCAGCTTTCCTCCGCCACCACCGAGCTGGCCGCCCAGATCGATTCCTCGGCCCGGGGCGCGGAGGAGCAGAAGGCCCGCGCCTCCGAGGCCGCCCGAGCCATGGAGCGCATGAATTCCCTGGTGGAGGAGGTCTCGGTCTCCGCCTCCACCTCCGCCGATCTCTCCGGCCGCACCCGCGGGAAAGCGGAGGAGGGCGAGGAGGTCGTGCGCGAGGCCGTGCGGGTCATGGAGCGCGTATCGGAGAAGGCGGGCGCGCTGCAAACCGATATGGGCGAGCTGGCCAAACAGGCCGAGGACATCGGCCGCATCGTCGGCGTAATCACCGACATCGCAGACCAGACCAACCTGCTGGCGCTCAACGCGGCCATCGAGGCCGCTCGCGCGGGCGAGGCGGGGCGAGGCTTCGCCGTTGTGGCCGACGAGGTGCGCAAGCTGGCGGAGAAAACCATGGGGGCCACCAAGGAGGTGGGCGAGGCCATCCGGGCCATCCAGTCCTCGGCTTCCTCCAGCGTTTCATCCACCCAGGAGGCTGCCGAGGCCCTGGACGAGGGCAACCGGCTGACCATCCGCTCCGGCGAGGCCCTCGGCGAGATCGTGAGCATGGCCCAGCGGACCGCCGAGCACGTGGAAGGCATCGTGAACGTGGTGGAGTCGCAGGCCGGTGTGTCCAGCGAGGTGAACCGCGCCAGCGAGCGGGTGGATCTCATCGCCGGGGAAACCGCCGAGGCCATGCGCCATTCCAGGGAGGCCATCACCGACCTGGAGAAGCTGGCCGGGACCCTGAAACAGGTCATCGAGGGCATGCGCTCCTAGTGCATTGTTACGGTTTGGTGACGAATCGTGTTGTCACTCGGGCTGCCGACGGAAAAAAGCTGTCGAATAAGCGTTTTGAGCGGATTCGGCTTGTTTCCGAAATGTCATATGGCAACCAAGCAAGTGTAACACGTGGATCATATCAAGTTGAGGTTCGAAGAGGTTGCTCAAACGGGAATCATCCCAAAGTTCGTAAGGAGGAGTTACATGCGTAACATGTTGAGGCTCGCCGTTGTATTCGCCGCGCTGCTGGCCCTTGGGGTCGGCACCGCCCACGCCCGCGACCAGATCCGGATCGTGGGTTCTTCCACCGTCTATCCCTTCGCCAGCTACGTCTCCGAGGAGTTCGGCGCCACCACCGACTTCAAGACCCCGGTCATCGAGTCCACCGGCTCCGGCGGCGGCCACAAGCTGTTCGGCGCCGGCGTGGGCGTGTCCACCCCGGACATCACCAACTCCTCCCGCCGCATGAAGATCAAGGAGTTCGAGCGCGCCCAGTCCAACGGCGTCGAAGGCATCACCGAGGCCGTCATCGGCTACGACGGCATCGCCATCGCCCAGAACGTGGCCAACGACCCCGTCGACCTGACCCTGGAGCAGCTGCACCTGGCCGTTGCCGCCGAGGTGCCCCAGGACGGCAAGCTGGTGAAGAACCCCTACACCAACTGGAACGAAATCGATTCCAGCCTGCCCAACCGCAAGATCATGATCTACGGCCCCCCGACGACCTCCGGCACCCGTGACGCCTTCGAGGAGCTGGTCATGGAGGCCGCTTCCGAGGAAATGCCCGAGTACGGCGGCGAGTACACCAAGATCCGCCAGGACGGCCCCTACGTGCCCGCCGGCGAGAACGACAACCTCATCGTGCAGCGCCTGACCAAGGACCGCGACGCCTTCGGCATCTTCGGCTACTCCTTCCTGGCCGAGAACCAGGACCGCATCCAGGGCGCCTCCATCGAGGGAGTGAAGCCCAAGCCCGAGGCCATCTCCTCCGGCGACTACCCCATTTCCCGCTCCCTGTTCTTCTACGTGAAGAACGCCCACATCGGGCAGGTTCCCGGCGTCAAGGAGTACGTGGAGATGTTCATGTCCGAGAAGATGATCGGCCCCGGCGGCCTGCTGCAGCGCATTGGTCTGATCCCCCTGCCTGACAGCGTGCGCGCCAAGATGCAGGAGAAGGTGACCAGCTTCACCCCCATGACCAAATCCCAGCTCGAAAGCGGCGACCTCTTCTAGAGAGTTGACGCCACCACGCAGAGAACAGTAAGGCCAGCCCGGGGGGACATCCCCCGGGCTGGCCATCTTTCCTCAAGTCTTTTTCAGTCGAGGCGGAACGTGAGCACCTCCTTCGTCTTCCAATACCTGCTACTCGGATTGATCCCCCTGGGCGTCCTGGCCTTCTTCCTGTCCCGCTCCCGGGTCAGGGTCGGACAGGCCAGGGGTGAGAGGTTCCATTCCACTTCCGGCTCCTACGGCTGGTACGGGGCCCTGTGGGTCGTCCTGCCGCCGCTCATCGTGGCCGTGCTGGCCGCCTTCGGGGAGTTGGTGCATCTGTGGGAGGTCCCCGGGCCGATGCTCCTGGCCGCCGGGCTGGGGCTGGGCGCGGCCGGGCTGCTCTTCGCCCTGCGCCGCATCGCCCCGGATCTGCGCGCGCGCGACAAGGTGGAGAAGGTCATCGTCTGGACCCTCATCGTCTCCAGCCTCATCTCCATTCTGACCACCATCGGCATCGTCATCTCCATCGTCGTCGAAGCCATCCGCTTCTTCAACATCGTTTCCCTGTGGGATTTCCTCACCGGCACGACCTGGAGCCCGGACACCGCCTTCCTGGGCGGCGCGGGCCGGGCCGGGGAGAACGTGGCCGAACCGGAGTTCGGTTCGGTGCCCATCTTCGCGGGCACCTTTATGATCACGGCCATCGCCATGCTGGTGGCCATCCCCATCGGGCTGTTTGCGGCCATCTTCATGTCCGAATACGCGGACACCCGCACCCGCAAGTTCGCCAAGCCCACCCTGGAAATCCTGGCCGGCATCCCCACCGTGGTCTACGGCTACTTCGCGGCCATCACCGTCAGCCCGCTCATCGTCAGGGCCGTCGAAGCAGTGGGCCTCAACGCCGATTACACCAACGCCCTTGCCCCGGGTTTGGTCATGGGCGTGATGATCATTCCCCTGGTCTCCTCCCTCTCCGACGATGTCATCAGTTCCGTGCCCCAGCACATGCGCGAGGGATCCTACGCCCTGGGAGCCACCACCTCGGAGACCATCAAGAAGGTGGTGCTGCCCGCTGCCCTGCCGGGCGTGGTCTCCGCCTTCCTGCTGGCCGTGTCCCGCGCCGTGGGCGAGACCATGATCGTGGTCATGGCCGCCGGGCTGCGCCCCAACCTCACGGCCAACCCCCTGGAGGGCATGACCACCGTCACCGTGCGCATCGTGGCCGCACTCACCGGCGACCAGTCCTTCGACAGCCCGGAGACGCTTTCCGCCTTCGGCCTGGGCCTGGTGCTCCTGGTCCTGACCCTGGTGCTGAACGTCATATCCCTCGTTATCATCCGCAAATTCCGGCAGAAGTACGAGTAGGAGGAGCCTTTCGTGGCCAAAGAAATGGACTGGTCGAACATCGACCAAATCAACAAGGCCAGGCGCCGCAAGGAGAAGCGATTCCGCCTCTACTCCATGGCGGCCATCTTCCTGGCCGGGGCCTTCCTGGTTTTCTTCCTGGGAGACATCGTCACCAAGGGCTACCCCGCCTTCTGGCAGACCAAGATCCAGGTCGAGGTCTCCTACAACGAGGCCAGCAAGCGGATTTCCTACAACGCCGTGGAGCGGCAGTACGAGGAGCTGGTCAGCCGGGGCTACCTGCGCCTCATCCCCCGCCGCATGGACGACAACCCGGACCTCATGGGCACCACCCGCACCGAGTGGGTGCTGGCCACGGCCGAAGTGGACCAGTACATCAAGGGCAAGCCCAACCGCCTCTCCCCCGCCGAGAAGGAAGTGGTCGACCGCCTGGAGAGTGAAGGCAGGGCGGAGGCGTTTTTCAACTTCGCCTTCTTCACCAACGGCGACTCCAAGCTGCCGGAGTTCTCCGGCATCAAGGCAGCGGCCGTGGGCTCCTTCTACGTCATCCTGCTGACCTTCCTCTTCAGCTTCCCCATCGGCGTCATGTGCGCCATCTACTTGGAGGAATACGCCCCGGACAACCGGCTCACGCAGATCATCGAGGTCAACATCAACAACCTCGCGGCCATCCCCTCCATCCTTTTCGGCCTCCTGGGCCTGGCCATCTTCATCAACTTCTTCGAGGTGCCGCGCTCCTCCGCCCTGGTGGGCGGCCTGACCCTCTCCCTGATGACCCTGCCCATCATCATCATCGCCACCCGCGCGGCCATTCGGGCCATCCCGGACTCCATCCGCGAAGGCGCGCTGGCCCTGGGTGCCACCAGGTGGCAGGTCATCTGGCACCACGTGCTGCCCCTTTCCCTGCCCGGCATCCTCACCGGCACCATCATCGGCCTGGCCCAGGCCATGGGCGAGACCGCCCCCCTGCTCATCGTGGGCATGATGGCCTACATCCCCGAAGCGCCCGACGGCGTCACCGAGGCCACCACCGTGCTGCCCGCCCAGATCTACACCTGGTCCTCCAGCGCCCTGCGCGCCTTCTCCTCGCGCACGGCCGCAGGAATCATCGTTTTGCTCTTCATCCTGCTGAGCATGAACGGGTTGGCCATCTGGCTTCGCAACAAGTACGAGCGCAAATGGTAGGCACCGCTTCCTGACAGCGAGTTCCAGCGCCCGCCCCCTACGCGGAGGCGGGCGCTTTCTTTTCCCCGATCAATTGCCGGGAATGGCAAACCAGCCTTGCGGGGTGGGAAAAACGGCCTTACATTGCCTCGCCATGCCCAAATACGATGCCCTCTCCCTCTTCTCCGGCGGGCTGGACTCCCTGCTGGCGGCCAAGCTCCTGCAGCGCCAGGGGCTGAACGTCCTCGGCCTGCACTTCACAAGCCCCTTCTTCGGCTGCCCGGACAACTTGCCCCACTGGCGGGAGGTATACGGCCTGGACATCGAACCCGTGGACGTGGGTCAGCCCTTCGTGGACATGCTCCTGCGCGGGCCCGGCTACGGCCTGGGCAAACGGCTCAACCCCTGCGTGGACTGCAAGATCCTCATGCTGCGCCACGCCAAGGAATTGATGCCCCGATACAGCGCCAAAATCCTGGCCACCGGCGAGGTCATCGGCCAGCGGCCCATGTCCCAGCGCCACGACGCCCTCAACGCCATCTCCCGCGAGGCCGGGGTCCGCGACGTGCTGCTGCGCCCCCTCTGCGCCAGAAACCTCGACCCCACGCCGGTGGAACAAGCCGGGCTGGTGGATCGCGACCAGCTCCTCAATCTTGGCGGGCGCGGCCGCAAAGGCCAGCTCGCCCTGGCCGAGGAACTCGGCATCACCGAAGTGCCCACGCCCGCGGGCGGCTGCCGCCTCACGGAAAAGGAAAACTGCCGCCGCTACCACCCCCTGCTGGCCCGCCACCCCGCCCCCACCGCCGACGACCTGCACCTGGCCAACGTCGGCCGCCAGTACTGGGCCGGAAACAAGTGGCTGACCATCGGCCGCAACAAGGCAGACAACGAACGCCTCCTGCAACTGGCCCGGCCCGGCGACACCACCATCACCCTGGTCGGCTTCCCCAGCCCCTGGGCCCTCCTGCGCCCCCTGCCCGGCACCCCCCTGGAGCCCTCCGACGCAGACGACGCCGCCTCCCTGCTGGCCTCCTTCTCCCCCAAAGCCGCCAAAGCAGCCCAAGCGGGCGAGGAAGTCCGCGCACGCCTGGAAACCGGCGGCCAGCAAACCGAAATTCCTGTCACCCCCGCACGCCAAACACCCCTGGGCTGGCGCTCGCCCACCTGGGAAGAAACCCTGGAATGGAAAAAAGAAGCCTATCCGGGGTGAGAAGGTGAAGAAGGGAAGAGGGAAGCATTTCGCCTTCGGCGACCAGGGCCTACTCGGCCCTGGACCCGAGGCAAAGTAACTTTGCATGTGTGTTCGCGGGATGGGGCGTGGTGGATTCGCGGACGGGGGGGCACCCCGGCGAAGGCACATCTGGGTGACTCGCTGTACCCGGTACAGCCATAGCCCTGTCCGGTTGGCTCCACATGCGTGGAACGCGGAATTGGGTTGTGGGCGCCCGGCTGCCACCCGCCGTACCACGCCCCCGAGCGAAGCGAGAACCAAGCGAATTTTTTGAAGGAGTTGGGGGTGTGGGGGAAGAGGAAACTTTTTTGTCGCCAGAAAAAAGTTTCCTCTTCCCCCGCTGCCCTGCCCATTCACCCCCGCCAGCCACTTTTCATTCCCGCGCACCCGCTATTCCGGGATGACCTCGAATTTCTTCACGAAATGGCTAGGATCGTAGGAGAGTTTGGCGCGGCGGAGGCCGGGGTCGCCGAGGTCTTGTTCGCGGTTGACGTAGGCGTAGTCCTTGCCCTGGTCTTCCAGGAACATCTGGTTGATGGCTTGGTAGACGCCTTCGATGCGGGTGTGCCCTTTTTCGAAGTGGACCACCAGCGGGTCGCCGGCCAGGGCGTCGGCCACGGTGTAGGCCACGATGCGGTTGTCCACCCGCAGGGCGCCGCCGGTGATGCCCTTGAGGCGGTCCCAGTCGGTGAGCGTGCGGCGGATGGCCTCGTTTTCGCCCTGCAGGGTGGTGTCTGACTCGCGGTCGCGCCAGCGGCACCATTCCAGCTGCATGTCCAGCACTTCCTCCACGCATTCCGGGGACAGGGGGCGGTAGTCCCAGTCGTAGTCCGCCTTGAACTGTTCGAGCAGGTCGCGTTTCTTTTTGTAGCGCTTGCCGGGCAGGTTGCGGAGGTCGTCCACCCGGTAGACGTAGTCCCAGTGGTCGCGGGCGTCCTTGATGGTCACGCCGTCGCGGGCGCGCAGCCAGGTTTCGCAGAGTTCCTCTGGCACGCGGATGAGTTTGGGGGCCACGTCCGGGAGGGGGTAGGCGGACCAGTCCACCTTGTCCCAGGGGCCCACGGGGGCCCACAGGGCGGGCTCGGGGTGTTCCTGCCGGATCCAGACCAGTTCGTCGTCGAAGCGCCAGGTCAGGCCGTACACCTCGCACCAGCCCCAGAGGTTGATGAAGGAGTAGTCCGAGGCCCGGGCGGGTGTGGCTTCGAAGCGGCGGCGGTATTCGTCCTGCAGGTCCAGGCTAACTGGTTCGAAATCCATTGGGCTGTCCTTTGCGTCGTTTGACCAGGGCGAAGCGCTGCCATGGCCAGTAAGTATAAATGTAGAGCACCATGCAGGCCTGCAGAACCTGCGAGGTGAGCATGGCCATCCATATGCCGGTGGATTCGGCCAGGGCGTGGTGGCCCAGCCACCAGGCCAGGGGCAGGCGAATGACCCAGGAGCCGATGGAGAAGGAGAGCAGGTTGTAGAGGGTCGCCCCCGCTCCGTTCATTGCTCCGGCCAGGGTCATGACGGTGAGCACGAAGGGGATGGCCGCCATGTTGTAGGTCAGGTAATTGACCGTTTCCGCGGCCACCGTGGGGTCGGGGGCGATGAAGGCGGCCACCGGCTCGATGACCAGCCACAGCCCCAGGGTGAGCAGGCCGATGCAGCCCAGGGCCAGCAGCCAGATGCGGTAGCCCATGCGCTTGGCTTCGCCTGGGTCGCCCTTGCCCAGGTACTCGCCCACCAGAATGGAGGCGGTCATGTTGAAGGCGAATCCGGGCAGAAAGAGGAAGGACTCCACCCGCAGCCCGGCGGACATGCCCGCCAGGGCGGTGACGCTGCCTTCCGGCAGGGAGGCCACCAGGGCGTAGAGGACCATGTAGGCCGAGTGCCAGACGACCATCATCAGCCCGCCGGGCCAGGCCACCTTGAAGATGTAGCCCACGGCCGGGCGTATCCAGCGCAGCGGGGGGAAGGAGCGGGCGCGCAGCAGGTCGAAGCGCAGCAGCTGGAAGACGTTGAAGACCGTGCCGCAGGCGATGGAGGCGAAAGTGGCCCAGGCCAGCCCCTTGTAGCCCAGTTCCGGCAGGCCGAACCAGCCCAGCCCAAGGCCGAAGTCGCCCAGGGTGTTGACCGTGGTCACAAGGATCATGGCGTACAGGGGCTGAAAGACCTGCTGGCGGGCGCGGAATACCGCGTTGGTGATGATGAAGAGGTAATAGACCGGCAGGATGAGCAGGAAAACGTCGTAGAAGTAGCTCATGATGCCGGAGATTTCGGCAGGCACTTGCAGCAGCGAGAGGACGGCGTCCTTGGCCAGCCAGCCCGCCATGAGGATGATGGCGCTGCCCGCCAGTCCCAGCTGCAGGGAGAGTCCGATGAAGCGCAGGATGCGGCGGTGCAGCCCCGCGCCCAGGGACTGGCTGATGGCCGCCACCGAGCCGTTGGCCACGGCCATGGCTAGCACCAGGAAGAAGAACAGCAGTTGGCTGATCATGCCCATGGAGGCCTGGACGTTGGATGAGATGCGTCCGGCCACGAAAACGTCGATGAAGCCGATGAGGAAGTGGAATACCATCATCAGCGTCTGGGGCCAGGCCAGCCGCCAGATGGTGCTCAGGGGCCTGCGTTCTATGTCCTTGGCGGATACGTCCATGAGGGAAGTCCTCGGGGGGCGGGCTGTCGCCCGGAGCCCCCTCTTGTAGCAGAGTGGCCGGTTTTGAAAAGGGGGAGGCTTGCCAAGCGGCCCGGGGGGTAGTACATGACTAGAATATGTTTTGTTAGAATTAACATAATGCTTGAAGACAATGGACAATAATGCCTGAGGACAGCGGACAGCCCACCGCCACCCTGCGCATGCGCATGTGGCTGGAGGACGACGGCGACCAGGTGCTGGGCCTGGGCCGCATGGTGCTTTTGCGCCAGGTGGCCGAACAGGGCTCCCTGAACAAGGCGGCCAAGGCCCTGGGCATGTCCTACCGGGCGGCCTGGGGGCGCATGAAGCGCTGCCAGGAGAAGATCGGCCGCCCCCTGGTGGAGAAGCAGGGACCCCACGGCGGGTTCGTGCTGACTTCCTTCGGCCGCGAGGTGCTGGAAGCCCTGGAGGCCTGGTATCAGGAGGTCGAGGATTTCGCCGCCGAGGCCGCCGCGCGCAGGCTTCCCTTCAACGTTCAGACCTTTCATGAAGGCGACTCGTGAGCCAGACCCAGACCACCCCCGAGCCGTACACGGCCATCAGCCACATCGGCCCTCACACCTTCGCGGAGTTCATTGAGGAGGCCAGGCGCTTCCACGGCTACCCCGCGCCAGGGCTGATCATCGGCGGCATCATGGTGCAGGCCGCCCGCCGCCGCCTGCCCGAGGGCGTCCTTTTCGACGCCATTTCCGAGGCCTCCAGCTGCCTGCCGGACGCCGTGCAGATTCTCACTCCCTGCACCGCGGGCAACGGCTGGCTGCGGGTCATCGACCTGGGCCGCTACGCCTTGACCCTGTTCAACAAGCACACCGGCGAAGGGGTGCGCGTGGCCCTGGACCCGGAGAAGCTCCAGGACTGGCCCGAGTTCCGCGACTGGTTCTTCAAGGCCAAGAGCAAGCCGGAGCAGGACGTGGACAGGCTGCGCGAGGAGATGCGGCTGGCCGGGGAGTCGGTGCTGCGCATCGAGCCCGCCCAGGTCAAGCCGGAGCACGTGGGCAAGACCTCCAAGGGGCCCATCCGCGCCTGCCCCTTGTGCGGCGAAGCCTACCCCGAGCGCACCGGGCGCATTTGCCTGGGCTGCCAGGGCCGCGCCCCGGTGGAGTCTGAACTGCATCGGGCCTCGAGGGAGGGACCCAACCTGCGCGCCGTTCCGGTGGAGGAAGCCGTGGGCCGCCACGTGGCCCACGACATGACCCAAATCGAGCCGGGCGTCTCCAAAGGCCCCGCCTTCACCCGGGGGCAGGCGGTCATGCCCGGCGACGTCTGCCGCTTGCAGCAGATGGGCAGGCAGCGGGTCTACCTGCTGGACGAGGACGAGAACAAGGACTGGGTGCACGAGGACGAGGCCGCTCGCCTCTTCGCCGGGGCTTTGGCCCCGGACGGTTCCGTGGAGCCCGCTGGGCCCCCGCGGGAGGGTAAGGTCACCCTGAACGCGTCGCATGACGGCCTGCTGGCCGTGGACGAGGAGGCCCTGGAGGCCTTCAACTTGGCCCCGCGCGTCATGGCCGCCACCCGCCCCCACGCCGCCCTGGTGGAGAAGGGCGAGGCCGTGGCGGCCACCCGGGCCATTCCCCTGCATCTTTCCCGGTCCGAGACCGAGGCCGCCCTGGCCACCCTGGCCGGGGCCGAACCGGTGCGCGTGCTTCCCCTGCGCAAAGCCCGGGCCGGGCTGCTCATCACCGGCACCGAGGTCTTTCAGGGACTTATCGAGGACCGCTTCGAACCAATCCTGACCCGCAAGCTGGAGGAGTTCGGCGGCGAGGTGGTCAAGAGCCTCATCCGCCCGGACGACCGCGAGGCCATCGCTTCCGGCTTGCGGGAGCTGCTGGACGCGGGCTGCGACTTGGTCATCACCACAGCCGGGCTGTCCGTGGACCCGGACGACGTCACCCGCCAGGCCCTGCTGGACGCCGGGGCGGAGGACCTGCTGCACGGCATGCCGGTGCTGCCCGGGGCCATGACCCTCACCGGCCGCATCGGGCAGACCGACCTCATCGGCGTGCCCGCCTGCGCCCTGTACTTCGCCGTGACCAGCCTGGATCTGCTGCTGCCCCGGATTCTGGCCGGCCTGCGCCTCTCCCGGCGCGACCTGGCCCGGCTTGGGGCGGGCGGCATGTGCGCCGAATGCGAGGTCTGCCGCTTTCCGCACTGTCCTTTCGGCAAATAGCTTGCCCGCAAGCCTTGGGAGGTTGTAGGTTCCCGAAAAGCGAGGAATACCTGCTTCGAGCGGAGGCATTCCGCTCAAGCCGCGAGCATGCGCGGCCGCACGGGCGGGCCGAAGGGAGAACATGCGGACAAGCACACGCGGCCTCTGGAAGGCCCTGTTGGTGGGCGCGCTCTGTCTGGGGGGCATCTCCCTGGTCTTTTTATTGGGCTTCCGGCGGGATGCGCTTGCCCAGGTGGCGGGGGCGGTCTCTGCCGGCGTCGCCGTGGGGCTGGCGGTGCTGCTCGCGGCCTGCGCGGTCATCCTGCTGGCTGTGCGGTCCATCCGCATGGCCGACCTCAAGGATTCCCGCAACCGCGCCTTCCGCAGCCGCGACCGGTATCTGGGCCTGTTCGAACACAACCCGGCGGTCATGTTCCTGGTGGACCCGGAGTCCGGCCTCATCGTGGAGGCCAACGCCTCGGCCCGCGCCTTCTACGGCCTGCAAAGCCTGCCCGGCAACCATATCAGCCGCATCAACCCCCTGCCCGAGGATCGCCTCAACGAGGCCATGAAGAGGACCGTGGATCGCGGCGGACAGCGGCACGAGTTCGTGCACACCCTCGGCTCCGGCGAGCACCGCGAGGTGGAGGTGTTCTCCGGCCCCATCACCCAGAACGAACGCACCCTGCTTTTCTCCATTGTCTTCGACGTCACCGAGCAGCGCGGCACAGAGCGCGCCTTGCGGCAGGCCGAGCGGCAGGCGCGGGAACTGTTCGAGGAAGCGCCGGTGGGCATCTACCGCACTTCCATGCAAAGCGGCTACCTGGACGCTAACCAGGCCTTGGCGGACATGTACGGCTACGCAAGCCCCGAGGATCTGCTGACCACGGTGCGGGACATCGGCGGGCAGGTTTTCGAGAATCGGAGTGACTGGGAGCGGCTGCGGGCGGAGCTGGCTGAAAAAGGGGTGGTGGAGGGCTTCGAGTGCCGCGTCCCCCGCCCGGACGGCAAGCTGGTCTGGACCAGCCGCGATGCGCGGGCCAAGCGGGACGAACGCGGCCGCATCCTCTACTACGAGGGGTTTGTGCGCGACATCACCGCGGAGCGGGAGCTGGCCCGGTTGCGGGAAGACGTGGAGAACATCACCCGCCACGACCTCAAGAGCCCGTTGAGCGGCATCATGGGGCTGGCCGAGCACATGGCCGAGGAGACCGGCGACCCGGAGATCGCCGAGGCATTCCGGCAGGTGCGCGACAGCGCCCGCAAGGTGCTGCGGCTGGTCAACCGTTCGCTGGTCCTTTTCCGTATGGAGCAGGGCACCTACGAGCCCACGGCGGAGCGGGTGCGCCTGGACGAGGCGGCCAGGCGCACGGCAGCTGAAAACCTGCTGCTTCTGGAGCGCAAGGGGCTGGACCTTGACACGGACGGGCTGCGAAGCGTGGAGGCGCGGGCGGAGGAGGAACTGGTTGGCACCGCACTGGGCAACCTGCTGCGCAACGCGGCCGAGGCCGCTCCCCCCGGCGGCAGGATCCGCCTGGCCACCAGGAGCGAAGGCCGCTGGGCCGACCTGTACCTGACCAACCCCGGCCTGCCCCCGGCGGAGATGCGCGGCCGCTTCTTCGAAAAATACGCCACCCGGGGCAAGCACCGGGGAACGGGGCTTGGCGCCTACTCCGCCCGCCTCATGACCCGCGTCATGGGCGGCGAGCTCAGCGTCATTCTGGACGAGGCAGCCCAGGCCACCACCCTCCACCTGCGCCTGCCGGGGTGGAGGGAAGAGTAGTCCCTACTCCGTAATCCCCAGCTCCCCGGCCAGGGGGGTCATGGCGGCCACGGACAGGGTCAGGAACTCGGAGAGGTCCAGGCCCAGCTTCTCGCATTCCTGGATGTTCCCGCGGCTGACGCTGCGGGCGAAGGCCTTGTCCTTCATCTTCTTCTTCAGGCTCTTGGCCTTCATGCCCTCCATGCCGTTGGGCCGCACCAATGCGGCGGCGGTGATGAGGCCGGTCACGGTCTCGCCGCAACGCAGGGCCCAGTCCAGTTCGCTGGAAGGTTCGCCGCAGGCGTTGCGCTCGCAGTTGTGCAGCTTGATGGCCGCCACGGCCTCCTCTGGCAGCTTGCCCTCCAGGGCCCCGGCAGCGGCCAGGCCGTGGCGCTCGGGGGCGTCATGGGTTTCGGCGTAGTCCAGGTCGTGCAGCAGCCCGGTCAGGCCCCATAGTTCGGGGTCGTGGCCGAGCCGTTCGGCCAGTGCCCGCAGCACGGCCTCGGAGGCCAGGCAGTGACGGCGGGTGTTCTCGTCGGCTATGCGCTCGCGCATCAGGCGCAGGGCATCGTCGCGGTCCAGCATGATGGCTCCTTGGGTTTGCCGCACAGAGATAGCCGGGGGGACGGCGGCTTGTAAACAACCCCGGAGGCGGATACCCTCGGACCATGTCCCGAGCCGAACTGCAAGGCAAGCGCGTCCTTATCGTGGACGGCGACTTCGAGCGGCGCGAGTCGCTGGCGGACGCGGCTGCCGACGCCGGAGCCGAGGTGGCCCGAGCCGCCGGGTTCAAGGAGGCCCTGCGCCTCATCGCCTCGGCGGAGCAGCGTGGGGAGGATTTTCACGCCGTGGCCGCTCCGGCCCTGCTGCCGGACGGCCGCCAGGGGGCGGACCTGGCCATGCGCGTGGCCAGCCTCTTCGGGGAGGAGGCGCCGAAGGTTGTGGTGCTGGAGAACGCCCTGCTGGGCGGACCGGACGAGGAGGACGCGCTGCGCCATCTGGCCGGGGCTTGACTTGGACTCGGAACCATTCTTATAATGTCTGCTTGTCTTTCCCGCCGCCCCTGGGCGGCGCAGCCCTTTTTATTCTGGAGGAACACATGGCCCGCCACAAGAAGCACGAGCGCAAGAAAGAACTGGACCGCCGCCGCAAGCGCCGCAAAGAGCGCGTCAAGGCCCGCATCCGGGCCGAGAAGGAAAAGGGCGGCAAGTAGCCGCCCCAGCCCGGCCGCCAGACCCGTTTTCCGCCGCCGGTCCATCCGGGCCGGCGGTGGCTCTTGACGAACCGGGTTCCCGACTTATCAAACGATTCGGCCACGGAACCGGCCGCGTCTTCGCATATTTAAGAGGAACCGCCAACGGAGTTGCGTCACCATGCCCATCTATGAATACCAGTGCCCCGACTGCGAGAATATCTTCGAGGAGTGGCAGAAAAGCGTGGAGGCCGAAGTCGCGCCTTGCCCCGACTGCCAGACAGAGTCCCCGCGCATCATTTCCAACACGTCCTTCGTGCTCAAGGGCTCGGGCTGGTATGTGACCGACTACTGCCAGGGCAAGTCGTCCAGCGGCAACGGCAACGGCAATGACACCGGAAATGGAAACGGCAACGGCTCCGACAAAAAGGAGTCCTCCTCGACCGCCGATTCCTCCGCCTCGTCCTCTTCGGACTCCTCGTCGTCGTCCGCTTCCTCGTCCACCGAGGCGTAAAAGCGGCCTGACGGATTGTGCAAGGCGGCTCCGGCCGCCTTTTTTTACGTCCGGAAACAAGGTAGAACCTGCCTCGACGACGCCAACCGCGACCTGGAAGGAAGCATGATCGAGCGCTACACCCGCCCCGAGATGGGGGCGCTGTGGACCCTGGAGAACAAGTTCGCCGCCTGGCTGGAGGTGGAACTGGCCGTTTGCGAGGCTTGGCGCAGCCTGGGCCGCATCCCCGACGACGCCATGGCCGAGATCCGCGAGAAGGCCGCCTTCGACCTGGACCGCATCCTGGAGATCGAGAAGACCACCCGCCACGACGTCATAGCTTTCCTCACCGCCGTGGAGGAGAAGGTCGGCCCGTCCGCCCGCTACATCCACCTGGGCTGCACCTCCTCGGACATCGTGGACACGGCCAACGGCCTGCTTCTGGGCCGCGCCGGGGACATGGTGGTGGAGGCCATCGACTCCCTCGTCGAGCAGCTCAAGTCCATGGCCCTGGCCCACAAGGGCAGGCTCTGCATGGGCCGCACCCACGGCATCCACGCCGAACCCACCTCCTTCGCCCTGAAGATGACCTCTTTCGCGGCCGAGTTCATGCGCCACCGCGAGCGGGTGGCCGAGGCGGTCAAGGGCGTCAAGGTGGGCAAGATTTCCGGCGCGGTGGGCACCTACGCCTTCCTCTCCCCGGAGATGGAGGAGCGCGCCCTGAACATCCTCGGCCTGAAGGTGGACCCCGTTTCCACCCAGATCGTGCAGCGCGACCGCCACGCCGCCTTCTTCACCGCCCTGGCGGTCATGGCGGGCGGTGTGGAACGTTTGTGCGTGGAGCTGCGCCACCTGCAGCGCACCGAGGTGCTGGAGGTGGAGGAGGGCTTCGCCAAGGGGCAGAAGGGCTCCTCGGCCATGCCCCACAAGAAGAACCCCATCTCCGCCGAGAACATGACAGGGCTGTCCCGGCTCATCCGCTCCAACTCCCTGGCCTCCATGGAGAACATGGCCCTGTGGCACGAGCGGGACATCTCCCACTCCTCGGTGGAGCGGGTCATCATGCCGGACTCCACCATCCTGGCCGACTACGTGCTGCACCGCCTGCGGGGGGTGCTCTCGCGACTGGTGGTCAAGCCGGAGAACATGGAGCGCAACCTCATGGGCTCCTACGGGCTGTTCTTCTCCCAGCGCGTGCTTTTGGGCCTGGTGGACAAGGGGCTGCCGCGGCAGGAGGCCTACGAGAAGGTGCAGGCCGTGGCCATGCGCTGCTGGGAGGAGTCGAGGCCCTTCCCGGACGAGGTGCGGGCCGAGCCGTCCATAACCGAGCACCTCGGCCCGGACGAGCTTGAAGAATTGTTTGATCCCGGCTATTACCTCGGCCACGAGGACCTCATCCTGAAACGGGTTTTCGGCACCTGCGAGACGACCGCGACATGAACGACCACAAGGCCCGCCTGGCCAAGCTCCTGATGGAGAAGTCCTATGTGGCCGGGGAGATAACCCTCTCCTCCGGCCGCAAGTCCGATTACTATTTCGACTGCAAGCAGACCGCCTACCACCCCGAGGGCGCCTGGCTGCTGGGCAACCTGCTGCTGGACGCCCTCGACGGCCTGGATGTTGACGGCGTGGGCGGCCTGACCCTGGGGGCGGACCCCCTGGTCACGGCCGTGAACGTGGTCTCCTATGAGCGCGGCACGCCCCTGCCCGGCTTCATCGTGCGCAAGGAGGCCAAGGGCCACGGCACCGGCCGCTTCGTGGAGGGGGCCGCCAACCTGGCCCCGGGCGCGCGGGTGGCCGTGCTGGAGGACGTGGTCACATCCGGCGGCAGCGTGCTCAAGGCGGTGGAGCGCATCCGCGAGGCCGGTTTCGAGGTGGCCTGCGTGGTGGCCGTGCTGGACCGCCACGAGGGCGGCACCGAGGCCCTGGCCGACGCCGGGCTGGACCTGCGCAGCCTCTTCACCCGGCCCGAACTGGTGGAGGCGGGCGGCTGATGCGCCCCTTCCCGGCCATAGCGGCGGCGCTGCTGGCCGCCGCCGTCCTGGCCGGCGCGCCTGGCGCGCGGGCGTGGGACCTGACTCTGCAGGACTCGCCCACATCGCCCGAATTCTTCCTGGCCGTGGCCAAGCAGCGGCAGACCGTGCTGGCTTTCGGCCGCCACTCCCCGCTGAACCTGCGCAAGAGCCTGACCTGCACCACCGGGCAGAAGCCGGGCGACAAGCTCCGAGAGGGCGACCTCAAGACCCCGGAGGGGGTCTACTTCGTGCAGCGCAAGCGCACCGGCGGGCTGGATTTCGAACTGTACGGCGACACCGCCTACACCCTGGACTATCCCAATCCGGTGGACGTGCTGAAGGGCAAGACCGGTTCGGGCATCTGGGTGCACGGCCGGGGGCGCGCTCTGACCCCGCGCGACACCAAGGGCTGCGTGGCACTGAACAACGACGACTTGGCGGGCATCGGCCCCGACCTGGCCCCCGGCGTGCCGGTGGTCATCGCCCGCGAGGTGGCCTTTTCCGCCGAGCCGGGCGAGATGAGCCGCACCGCCGAGGAACTGGCCAGGCGGGTGCGTGGCTGGGCCGAGGCCTGGGCCGCCAAGAGCCCCGAGTTCTTCTCCTACTACCATCCCGGGCGCTACTCCAAGGCGGAGCGCGCCTTCGAGCGCTTCCGCCAGCGCAAGCAGCGCATCTTCGACCAGGTGGACTGGATAGCCGTGCGGGTGCATGACATCCGCGCCCTTCCCGGTCCCGACTACTGGGTGACGTGGTTCGGCCAGTACTACCGCACCCCGCAGATGGATTCGCAAATCGTCAAGCGCCTCTACTGGCAGAAGGACGAGGACGGGGAATGGCGCATCGTGGGCAACGAGTACGCCCGGCCGGAAGGCGACTATCGCCGCGACTACCTGCTCCACGCCCGCCAGGAGGCCATGGAGTTGGTGGCCGGCTGGCGCGAGGCCTGGGAGCGGGCCGACCTGGAGGAGTACGCCTCCTACTACGCCCCGGGGGCGGAGCAGGAAGGCCGCGAGGGACTGGAGGAGATTACCGCCCACAAGCGGGAGGTCTGGGACAAGGGGCTGCCCGAGCGGGTGGACGTGGAGGGCTTTTCCGCCCGGCTGCATCCCGATGGCCTGCAAGTCAGCTTTACCCAGCGATACTCGGCCGAGAGCGGCTACTCCGATGTTGGCCGCAAAACGTTGGTGCTGGAGCCCTCGGGTGACGGCTGGCGCATCGTTTCCGAAGAGTGGCGGAGGATTTCATGAGCCGCTCCAAGTATTCCGTGCTCCTCATGCGCGACGACCGCCACGTGCGCCGTTTCCGCATGCATCCCTTCTGGATCAAGTGTTTCGTCTGGTTTCTGGCCCTGCTCATCCTGGTCGCGGGCGGCGGGCTCTTCGCGGGCTACCATTTCTGGCAAGAGAACCAGGAGCTGACCCGCGCCCGCAAGATGCTGGAGCGTCGGCTCATCGAGGCCGAGGTGCGCATGGAGCGGCTGGAGAACGTGGAGAAGATCCTCCAGTCCAACGACCCGGACGACCTGCAGGCCCTCTTGGGTTCGGTGGAGTCGGATCAGGTCCCCGACACCCCGCCCATGGACCTCTCGGAGATCTTTTCCCAGGTGGACTCCCACCAGGCCGGAGTGGAGAACATCCAGGCCAAGTTCACCGGCCGCGGCATGCGGGTTCGCTTCGACCTCAACTACATGCAGACGGACAAGAGCCAGAAGTGGCTTTCCGGCGAGGTGGAATTCGCCCTGGTGACGAACACCGGCCGGCTGGAGCGGGCGGAGGCGCAGGACCCCTCGGACCTGTCCTTCTCCATCCAGAAGTTCAAGCAGATACGGGCCACGCTGACCCTGCCCGAAGGCCTGGAGCAAAGCGACGTATTCGGCCTGCGCCTGGTCATCCGCACACCCGAGGGCAAGGCGATCTTCAGTGACACCTATCCGCTGTACCGCGTCCTCTCCTAGACTTCCCGCCGCGGCCCTGCTGCTGGTCCTCATCCTGCTGCTCCCGGCGGCCGCCCCGGGGAGCAGCCACGTCTTCTTCGAGGACACCCAGTACCCCCTGGAGGTCCACGTGCTGCGCGGGCGCCAGCCCGGCCCCACGGTCATGGTGCAGGGCGGCATCCAGGGCGACGAGGTGGCCGGGTACCTAGCCGCCCAGCGCCTCACCGAGGCGGAGGTGGAGCGGGGGCGGCTGATCATCGTCCCCCGGGCCAACGCCCCCTCCATCAGCCGCCGGACGCGGCAGGTCAACGTGGACCTCAACCGCCGCTTCGACCGCGACCGCTCCCGCTTCTACGAGGACCGGCTGGCCCGGGTCATCTCCCACTACCTGGGCATGGCCGACGCCTTCATCCACCTGCACGAGGGCTCCGGCTTTTACAGCCCCACCTACGTCAACCACCTGCGTAACCCCCGCCGCTGGGGCCAGAGCGTCATCATCGACACGGCCAGCTACCGGTCCATACCACTGGCCGACTACGCCGAAGGGGTGCTCAAGCGGCTCAACCCGCAGGTGGACCCCGCGGACTACCGCTTCGCCCTGTTCAACACCCGCACCTTCGACGACGACTCCCCATACAGCCAGTCCATGAGCAAGTCCCTGACCTGCCACGCCCTCACGGCTCACGGCATCCCGGCCCTGGCCATCGAGGTCTCCAAGAACATCGACCGGCTCGACTGGAAAGTGCGCGAGCAACTCAAGGCCACCCGGCTCTTTCTGGAAACCTTCGGGGTGCATATCGAACTGCCGGAAGCCCCGCCCGGCCACTTCGACAAGCACGCCGGGAGCAGGCCGGGCCTTCGGGTCAACGGCCGCCCGCTGGAGCCGGACGAACCGCTGCGCCTTTCCCTGGGCGACACGGTGCGGCTGGACGCGATATCTTCCTACGCCGGGGCCCCTCGCGCCGAGCCCGCCCTGTTCGCCCCCGGCGGCGAACTGGACCTCTCCCGCACGCCCTTCACCGCCCTGCGCCCCCTGGACGGACTGGAAGTGCGGGCCGACGGCCGCAGCGTGGGCAAGGTGAAGGTGGACTGGACCGGCGAGGAGCCGCGCGACGGGGAGGACGGCCTGCTGGTGCTGCGGCGCAACGGCCGCCAGCGGTTCCTGGCGCCGGGACAGAGCCTGGACGTGATCGAGGGCGACCGGGTGGTGCTGGAGGGGGTGTGGGGCAGCCCGCGCGAGGAGGTGCTCAACGTCAAGGGCATCGTCACTTCCACCGGAACCAACCACGGCCAGGACGCGGGCAAGGAGATCGTGCTTGAGAAGCGGGCCTTCATCCAGCGCTACCTGGAACCGGCCGGGGGGGAGCGGGTGCGGGTGCGCATCGCCCGCGAAACCGAAGGCGCGCCCCGGCAGGAATATTTTCTGGAGATGCGGCCGCGCGAGGTCCAGGCGCTGATGCTGGTGCGCCACGACGGCGAGCACGTGCTGCTGCCCTGGCGGGACGGCTCGACGTTCCCCCTGGCGCCGGGCACCTACCGCCTGGCCGGGGCCTGGTCCAATGGCGAGAGCATCCGGCTGACCCCCATGCTGGACGGCCTGCCCCTGGACTGGGGCTCCACCCTGCGGGTGGGCTTCGACGAGGTGCGGCGCTTCGAGTTGCGGCAGGCCTCCACCTTCCGCCCCATGGGCTCCATGCGCCTTTCCGCCGCCGCCCTGGCCATGCTGGGCGAAGCCACCCGGACACACTGACCGGCCATTCCGGAAGAACCATGCCGTTCGCCAACCTGCCCCTGCGCTACGTCCATGAGCGGCCCCGCTATCTGAAACTCTTCCTGAGCCAGTCCATCCGGCCCGAACTGGGGCTGGACGCCTGGGCCATCGACCAGCCGGGCGAGGCGTGGCACCGCCACGTGACTTCCGCCTTTGCCAGCGCCGGTCTGCCCCGCGCCATCCATCTGCCCTTCGACGACCTCCACCCGGCCAGCGAGGACCCGGTGGCCCTGCGCGCCGCCCGCATCCGTCTGGGCAGCGCGGTGGAGATCGCCCGCATCCACGACCCGGTGCACCTGATCGGCCATCCTACCCTGGGGCACCTGCCCTTCGAGGGGTCGGCGCGGCGGCAGCACGAGGCCGGGGTGGAGAGCTGGCTGGAGGTGCTGGCCGCCTGGGGCGGGGACCATCCTCCGCTGTACCTGGAGAACACTTTCGACAGCGACCCCGTGCGGCTGCGCGATTTGGTGGCGGAGGTGGCCGAGCGCGCCCCCGGCACGGTGGGCATCTGCTTCGACGTTGGGCACTGGCACACCTTCTCCCACGGGGCGGCCAAGAAGGATCTGGGCTTCTGGCTGGAGACTCTGGGGGCGTACATCGGCCACGTCCACCTGCACGACAACTTCGGCCGCGACGACGACCACCTGGGCATCGGCGCCGGGGCCGTGCCCTGGGACGAGCTGCTGGAGCGCATGGCGGCCATTGGCACACGGCCCACCGTGACATTGGAGCCGCACTCGGAGGAGGACTACGCCGTCTCCGCGCGGTATCTGGCGGAGCACGCGGAGCGGCTGGGGAAGGTGTTCAGCCTGTAGGCCAGGCGTGGGGCGGGGCCCAGTCCGGGTCCAGCCACAGGCAGTAGCACGGCAGTTCCAGCCGCCAGGCGTGCAGCATGAGCGGGGTGGCGTGGGGCGGCGCGCCGTACTTGCGGTCGCCGAGCAGCGGGTGCCCGCGCGAGGCCAGCTGCACCCGGATCTGGTGGGTGCGTCCGGTGAGCAACTCCACCTCCACCAGGGTGGCGTCCTCCCGCACCAAGAGGGGACGCACCACGGCCCGCGCCTCGCGGCCGGACTCGGTGACGCGCATCTTCTCCATCTCCCCGGTCTCCGCACCCTTTTCCAGCTTGTCCACCACCTCGGTCTCGCCGGAATGGGGCCACTTTCCGGCCACCCAGGCCAGGTAGCGCTTGCCCACCCCGCGTTCCTCGAACAGCCGGTGCAGCCAGCGCTGGGAGGCGTGGCTGCGCCCGGCCAGCAGCAGGCCGGTGGTGTCCTTGTCCAGGCGGTGGGCCGGGGCGGGGGGGTAGTCGGCCCCGGGGAACATGGCCCGCATGCGGTCGGCCACGGAGTCGTTCCAGCCCGCGCCGCGCTGGGTGGGCAGGCCGCGCGGCTTGGCCACGGCCAGCACGTCCTCGTTTTGGAAGACGATCTCCAGGGGAGGGCGGGGCTTCTCCTCGCGCGTGGCCGGGGTGTGCGGGGGGATGCGCACCTTCTCGCCCTCGCGCAGCTTGCGGAAGGGCTTGGCCCGGCCGCCGTCCACCCGCACCTGGCCGGTGCGAACCCACTTCATCACCGCGCCGCGCGGCACGCCCTCGCCCACGCGGCGCTGCAGGAAATCCACCAGCTTGCAGCCGGCTTCGGCGCGGGAGACGGTGACGGTGCGCGCGCTCACATCAGCCCCGGCAGGAAGGTCACCAGGCCGGGGAAGAGGAGGAGCAGGATGACGGCCACGGCGAAGGGGATGAGAAAGTGGGAGACTCCCTTGAACACATCGCCCATGGTGGTGGGCGCGGCCATGGAGGCCACGATGAAGGCTGTCAGCCCCACCGGCGGGGTGATGGCCCCGATGGTGGTGACCACGGTGATGAAGACCCCGAACCAGATGGGGTCGTACCCCAGGGCCTGGGCCACGGGGAAGAAGATGGGCAGGGTGATGAGCAGAAGCGCCAGGGCGTCCATGATGGCCCCGCCCAGCAGGTAGATGACGCAGACGAGCAGCATGATCGTCCAGCCGGGGATGGCCAACTCTGTCACCGCACCGGCGATCTCGAAGGGCAGGCGGGTGACGGCCAGGAAGCGGCCGAAGACCACCGCGCCCATGATGATGACCAGGATCATGGCCGAGACGCGCAGGGTATCCATGAGGGCGGCCTTGAACCCGCCCCAGGAGAGCTTGCCCTGTACGGCGTTGATGAGGATGGCCAGCCCGGCCCCGGCCGCACCCGCTTCGCTGGGTGTAAAGACGCCGCCGAACAGCCCGCCCATGACCAGGGCGAAGAGCACCAGCATCTCGATGGAGCCGGGCAGGGCGGCGACTTTCTCGCGCAGGCTGGTGCGCGGCCCGGCCGGTCCCCAGGAGGGATGGATGCGGCAGAGCACGTTGACCGTGACGAGGAACAACGCCGTGAGCAGGAGCCCGGGGATGACACCGCCCAGAAAGAGGGAGGCGATGGAGGAGCCGGTCTGCAACCCGATGATGATGAGCACCACCGAAGGCGGGATGACCACGCCCAGGGTGGAGGCCGCGGCCACCGAGCCGGTGGAGAGGATGGGCGAGTAGCCGTACTTGCGCATTTCCGGCAGGGCCACGGTGGACATGGTGGCGGCAGTGGCCGAGTTGGAGCCGGAGATGGCCGAGAACCCGGCGCAGGCCAGCACCGTGGCCATGGCCACGCCGCCGCGCACCTGGCCCATCCAGGCGTAGGCCGTGCGGTAGAGCCGTTTGTTGACCCCGCTCTGGAAACAGACCTGCCCCATGAGGATGAACAGGGGGATGACCGTCAGCCCGTAGGAGGAAAAGACGGACCATATCTCGTTGCCCAGCATGCCGAAGGCGGCCCGGGTGGAGAGCACGTGGCAAAGGCCCAGGAAGCCAACCAGCCCCATGGCGAAGCCCACAGGCATGCGCACGATGAAAAGTACGAAGAGCAGGGCGGCCACGCCCAGCAGTCCGACCATGGCCAGGCTCATGCGGGCAGCTTCTCCTCGTCGCGTCCGGCCAGGGCCATGAGGAAATCGACGATGAGCACCAGCCCCATGACCAGGCAGCCCACGCCCGCAGCGTAGACGAAGGGGTGGTAGGGCATGCGCAGGGTCTCGGACAATTCGCCGGACATCACCAGAAAGTCCGCCAGCTTAAAGACCTCCCAGCCGCCGATGAGGAAGAAGAGGGCACCGCCCAGGTGTCCCAGGGCGTCCAGCACGCGCTTGAGCGCGGGCGGCAGCTTGCCCGAGAGCAGGGAGACGGCGATGTGCCCCTTGTGTAGTTGGGAGTAGCCCAGGGAGAGGGCGGCGGTCAGCCCGCCGAGGAAGCCCATCAGCTCGAAGGCGCCGTCGATGGGGTGCCCGAAGAAGCGCAGGGCCATGTTGGCGCAGGCCAGGGCCACCATGCCCGCCAGGGAGGCGGCGGCCACGGCTGCCAATGCGCGCGAGAGCAGGGCGCGGAAGCGATTCAGGGCGTCAAGCATGGCCGGGGTCTAACGGAGGGACGGCGGCAAGGCAAGGGGGGAGGCGCGCGGCCTCCCCCCGCCCGGCGGCTATTCGCCGTATTGCTTCTCGTGTTCGGCCTTGAAGGCCTTGAGGTCGTCCATGATTTTGTCAGCGGGCAGGCCGGCCTCGCGGGCCTCGACCTTCCACTCGTCAACCAGGGGGCGGATGCGCTCGTGCGCCTCGGCGTAGTCCGCCTCGGGCAGTTCGATGACCTCGATGCCGTACTTCTCGCGCGACCAGTCCAGGGCGTTGGCCACGTGGCGGTCCATGTACTTGCCGGTCCACAGGGCCTGCTCGCGGCGCATGTCGTCCATGACCTGTTTTACGTCCTCGGGCAGGGAGGCCCAGGCGCGCTTGTTCATGATCACGGCGAAGGGGTAGACAGGGAAGTTGAGGATGGTCTCGTAGCGGGTGGTCTCGGCGAAGTTCATGTCCTTGAGGACGTCAAAAGAGGTCAGCAGGGATGTGACCACTCCCTTCTGCACGGCCTCCGGCACCTCGGGCATGGGCATGGCCACGGGCGATGCGTCCAGGGCGGTCATGGTCTGGGCCAGGGTGCCGGAGGCGCGAACGCGCAGCCCCTTGAACCCGTCCAGGGTCCGCACCGGCTCCTTGGACATGAGGTGGGAGGGGGCGGAGGTGAACATGGTCAGCACCTTCACGCCGTCGAATTCCTCGGGCTGGTACTTGACGAAGAGGTCCCACAGGGTCATGGAGGCCACGGTGGCCGAGGTGAAGCCCACCGGCTGGTTGCAGGCGAAGGAAAAGGGAAAGACGCCTGGCTGGTAGGAGGTGGAGATGCAGCCGATGTCGGCCTGCCCCATCTGCACGCCCCGGAACATATTCTTGGCGCCCAGCAGGGTGGAGCCGGGGTAGGTCTCCACCTTGACCTTGCCGTCGGTGCGCTTCTCGACCTCGTCGGCCCAGCGCTCCATCTGCACGCAGGGGAAGGTGGATGCGGGCGGGAAATTGGCGTAGCTGAGGGTGATGTCGGCGGCCTGGGAGACGGTGGCCAGGGCAAGCACCAGGCACAGGGCCAGGCTCAAGCGGAAACGGGAAATGCGCATGGGACGGTTCCTCCGGAAAATCTGCGGCCTTTTGGGCCGCGTCGAGCGATGGTGCGGAATGGTAGAGCCATACACGCTTCAGCCCTGGTTGGCAAAGGGCCCCGGTCGTTCGGCGGGCCGCGCGGAGAGGTCTGTTCAGGCTTCGGGAGAGGGGCGATGAGCGGCCGCTCCTTCCGCCTGGAGTGCCCGGAGAACCAGGCCCCGGCCGTGCTGGACCTGCTGGCGGCCGAGGGGTTCGTCTCCCGGCCCGATCCGGTTCACCCCCTGGCGCGGGTGCTCACGGAGGAACCCGCGCCCCTGGGCGAGTCCACGGCCGCGCGCGCCGGGCTGGTCTACATCCAGGACCGTTCCTCCATGCTGCCGCCGCTGCTGCTGGACCCGCCGCCGGGGGCGGCCGTGGCCGACCTGTGCGCCGCGCCCGGCTCCAAGACCTCGCTTTTGGCGCGGCTTGTCGGCTGGGAGGGCTTCGTCCTGGGCAACGAGCCCAACCCGCAGCGGCTGGGCACCCTGCGGGCCAACCTGCGGCGGCTGAACCTGGCCAACACCGCCACCTGCTCCTGGCCGGGCGAGCGCATTCCGCTGATTGAAGGCGGCTGGGGCCACCTGCTGCTGGACCCGCCCTGCTCCGGCTGGGGAACCGAGGACCGCCACCCCGGCATCCGCGAGAAATGGAGCGGCGAGCGTACATCCGGCCTGCTGTCCCTGCAGCGCGCCCTGCTGGACCACGCCGCCACCCTGCTGGCCCCGGGGGGAAGGCTGCTCTACTCCACCTGCACCACCAACCCGGAGGAGAACGGCGAGCAGACCGCCCGCGCGGCCGGGGAGCACGAGCTGGAAATCCTGCCGCTGCGGCTGCCCGAAGGCTTCCGGGCGGAGGCCGACGCGGCGGGCGGGCTGACCGTGGACGCCACGGGCTCCGGGGCGCAGGGCTTCTACCTTTGCCTGCTGGCCAAGCGGGGCGAGTCGCCGTACGTTTCCACCCCGCCCTCGGACGATATTCCCGGCGAGCCGGTGGACCCGGCGGAGCTGGCCGAGGGCCTGCACCCCGCCCCGGCCTGGGAGAACCTGCCGCCCGGGGAGGTGCGTCTTTTCAAGGGGCGCGTCCTTTTTCTGCACAGAAAGGCCCTCGCCCTGCCGCGCGCCCTGCGTTGGCAGGGCTTTCCCCTGGGCAGACTGGACAAGCGCGGCCGCTTCCGCCCCGAGCCCAAGACCGCCCTGCTGCTGCCGCCATACGCTCCGGAACACGGACTGAACATCGACGACTCCGAAGCCCTGCGCGGACTGCTGCAAGGGCAGAGCTTGCGGGCCCCGGGCGAGGGCAGGGGGGTATGGTGGCGGAAAATCCCGCTTGGCTGGTTGAGCCGCAAGGGAAAACGGGTATTATGGGCCAGATGAGTGAAGAACCCGCCTGCGGCGGCGCGGACGCCGTGGAACGACACAAGCGACTGGCCGCGGAGGAAGCCGCGACCCTGGTGCGGCCCGGCATGCGGGTCGGCCTGGGGCACGGCTCCACCGCCTGTCACGCCGTAGAGGTGCTGGCCGGGCGATACGAGCGCGGGGAGTTGCCCGGCCTGACCTGCGCCGTGGCCTCGGCCGAGACCGCGTCCCAGGCCAGGGGCCTGGGGTTGCCCGTGCGCTCCCTGGCCCAGATGGGGGGGCTGGACCTGACCATCGACGGCGCGGACGAGGTGGACCCGGCCCTGAACCTGGTCAAGGGCGGCGGCGGCGCGTTGCTGCGCGAGAAGGTCCTGGCCCAGATGTCCGAGAGGCTGGTCATCGTCTGCCACCGGCAGAAGCTGGTGGAGAGGCTGGGCTCCTCCTTCGACCTCCCCGTGGAGGTCCTGCCCTTCGCCCTGGCCCCGGTGCGGGGGCACATCCGCCGCGATCTTGGCCTGGAGTCCAGGCTGCGCCGCGACGAGCGGGGCATCCCCGCGCTCACCGAGCAGGGCAACATGCTTTTGGACCTGGCCTGCGGGCCCATCGACGATCCCCGCGCCCTGCACCGCGCCCTCAAAGAGATGGCCGGGCTGGTGGAGCACGGCCTCTTCCTGGGGCTGGCCACCGACGTCCTGGCCGCGGGCGAGGACGGCGTGGAGCACATGCAGCCAAGCTGAACAAGGAGCCGCCATGTCCAAACTGACCAATTCCCCAGCCTGGAAGGCCATGGAAGACCATTTCCAGCAGGTGCGCCACACGCACATGCGCGACCTCTTCCGGGAGGATCCGGAGCGATTCGACCGCTTCTCAGTGCGCCTGGGCGACGACCTGCTCTTCGACTACTCCAAAAACCGCGTCACTGATGAGACCATGCGGCTGCTCTTCGACCTGGCCCGCCAGGAGGACGTGGAGGCCAAACGCGAGGCCATGTTCGCGGGAGAGGAGATCAACGCCACCGAGGGGCGGGCCGTGCTGCACACCGCCCTGCGCAACCGCGAGAACAGCCCGGTCTACGTCAAGGGCCGCGACGTGATGCCCGAGGTCAACCGGGTGCTGGAGCAGATGCGCGCCTTCTGCGGGAAGGTGCGCTCCGGGGAGTGGCTGGGCTACTCCGGCAAACCCATCACCGACGTGGTCAACATCGGCATCGGCGGCTCGGATCTCGGGCCGGTCATGGCCACCCGCGCCCTGGCCCATTACCATGACGGCCCGCGCTCCCACTTCGTCTCCAACGTGGACGGCACCCACATGGCCGAGACCCTGAAACAGGTCTCGCCGGAGACCACCCTCTTCATCGTGGCCTCCAAGTCCTTCACCACCCAGGAGACCATGGCCAACGCCCACACCGCCCGCACCTGGCTTATGGAGGCGGCCCAGGACGAGGACGCCGTGGCCCGGCACTTCGTGGCCCTGTCCACCAGCAAGGACCTGGTGGCCGACTTCGGCATCGACACGGCCAACATGTTCGAGTTCTGGGACTGGGTGGGCGGCCGCTACTCCCTGTGGTCGGCCATCGGGTTGTCCATCGCCCTGGCCGTGGGCATGGACCGCTTCGAGGAGTTGCTCGATGGCGGCTTCGAGGCCGACGCCCACTTCCGCACCGCGCAACCGGAGTCCAACATCCCGATCATCATGGCCCTGCTGGGCATCTGGTACAACAACTTCTTCGGGGCGGAGACCCACGCCATATTGCCCTACGACCAGTACCTTGACCGCTTCGCCGCTTATTTCCAGCAGGGGGACATGGAGTCCAACGGCAAGCGCGTGCGGCTGGACGGGCGGGAGGTGGATTACCAGACCGGCCCGGTCATCTGGGGCGAGCCGGGCACCAACGGCCAGCACGCCTTCTACCAGCTCATTCACCAGGGCACCAAGCTTGCGCCGTGCGACTTCCTGGCCCCGGCCGTTAGCCTCAACCCCCTGGGCCGCCACCACGACATGCTGCTGGCCAACTTCCTGGCCCAGCCCGAGGCGCTCATGCGCGGCAAGGAACTGGAGGAGGCGCGTTGCGAGCTGGCCGAGCAGGGCATGGATCCGGACGAGGTGGACCGCCTGGCCCCGCACAAGGCCTTCCCCGGCAACCGGCCCAGCAACGCCATCCTCTTCCGCGAGCTGACCCCGCGCATGCTGGGCGTCCTCATCGCCCTGTACGAGCACAAGATCTTCGTCCAGGGCGCCGTCTGGAACATCAACTCCTTCGACCAGTGGGGGGTGGAGCTGGGCAAGCAGCTGGCCAAGGCCATTCTGCCGGAACTGGAGGGAACGCCGGATCCCACGGCCCACGACTGCTCCACCAACGGGCTGATCCAGGCGGTCAAGAACATGCGGTAGTATCCGCCCGGACGAACGCCATGCCGCCCATGGGCAGGGCACGGCTTTCGTTCGCCCGCGTTTCCGGGTAGGTTGGCCCGCAAGGAGGAGTCATGGCCAAGATCATCGTGCTGGACGACGTGTTGGACGCCGGGGTCATGATAAAGCGCATCCTGTCGCGCAGGGGGCACGAGGTGGAATCCTTCACCGAGGAGGAGGACGCCCTTTCCTACGTCCGCGACAACCCGGTGGACATCGCCATCCTGGACATCAAGCTCAAGAAGATGAGCGGCGTGGAGGTGCTGGAGGAGATGAAGAAGGTCAGCCCTTCCACCCGGGTCATCATGCTCACCGGCTACCCCACTCTGGAAACCGCCCGCGAGGCGCAGAAGCTCGGGGCTTTCGAATACTGCGTCAAGCCCATCGACAAGGACGAACTGGAGGAGAAGGTGGCCATCGCCCTGGAGGAGTCCGAGTAGAGGCGGCTTCCAGATTCGTTCCCCACATCCGGCCGACGGGAGGAAGCCGTGCAGCTTCGCCACCTCTTTCGCCACTGGGCGGAGAGCCTGTTCGCCCCGGGGCAGAAGCTCCGCAGGCGCTACGAGGCCTTCAAGCGGCTTCTGGACCGCGACAAGCGCTGCCTGGAACGCATCACCGAGCTGGAGGAGATTCTGCACGGCCAGGTGGCCGTGGACTGGGCGCGGGTGGCCTCCCTGGTGGCCGCTCTGCGCTGGTCCGCCCGCGAACTGGCCGACTCCTTGCTGGAGATGAACCCCCTGGCCCACCGGGGGTTGGGCGAGCGGCTGGACGAGTTGGACGCGGCACTGGCCCAGCGGCTCGCCGAGCCCTCCCCGGAAGCCGGACCGCCGTATGTGCTTTCCCTGGACGAGGCCGCGGACCGGCCGGGCGAGTGCGGCGGCAAAGCGGCCAACCTGGGCCGCGCCGCCCGCATCGAGGGAGTGCGCACGCCCGAGGGCTTCGCCGTGCGCGCCTCCGCCTTCCACGCCTTTTTAGCGGAAAACGACCTGCGCCCCCGCCTGGACGAGCTGCTCTCCCGCGTTGAGCCGGAGAATCCCGAGCAGTTGGACGAGCTGTCCGCCCACATGCAGGAGCTGCTGGAGGACGGCGCCATGCCCGGCGGAGTGGCCGCCGAGGCGGCCGGTGCGGTGAAGGAGGTCTCCGGCGGAGAGGGCTGGCTATGGGCGGTGCGCTCATCCGCAGTGGGCGAGGACGAGGCCGGGCTGACCTTCGCCGGGCTGTACGACAGCAAGCTGAACGTACCCTCCGAGGGGGTGGCCGACGCGCTGCGCGAGGTCTTTCTCTCCAAGTACGGCTCCCGGGCCGTGGCCTACCGCATCCGCGCGGGCCTGCCGGACCAGGACGCGCCCATGGCCGCCCTGGTGGTGCGCATGGCCAGGCCCCGCGCGGCCGGGGTCGTCTACACCGCCGACGGCCCCCCCGGCGGCGAAAAACTCTTCATCTACGCCGTGCCCGGCCTGGCGGACGATCTGGTGGGCGGCGAGGAACGCGGCGCGGAGTACGCCCTCTCCCGTGACGAGACGCCGGAGCTGCTCAAGGCTCCGGAGGATGGGCCGCTCACCTCGGACGAGGCCGTGGAGCTGGCCCGCGTGGCCCTGCGTGTGGAGCGGGCCATGGGCGGCCCCCAGGACATCGAGTGGTGCTGGGACGAGGAGAGCGGCCCGCTGGTGGTGCAGGCCCGGCCCTTCGCGGCCGAGGCCGTGGACGAGGAGTGCCCCACAGGGCTGCCCGGCTGCGAGCAGGTGGACGCCCAGGTGCTGCTGCGGGGCGGCGAGCGCGCCTCGGGCGGAGTGGCCATGGGCACGGTGCATTTCCCGCGCGGCCACACCGAGGCCCGCGACATCCCCGTGGACGCGGTGGTGGTCTGCCGCACCCTTTCTCCGAGGCTCGTATCCTCCATGGGCCGGATGGCCGCGGTGGTCTCCCCGGCCGGGTCGCGGGCCGGGCACTTCGCCTCGGTGGCGCGGGAATACGGCGTTCCGGTCATCGTGGGCGCGCCCGACCCCTTCGGCACCCTGCCCGAAGGCGAGGTGGTCACGGTGGACGCTGACACCGGGGCGGTCTACCACGGCGCGGTGGAGGAACTGCGGGCCCGCATGGGCCGCCGCACCCTGCCGGAGACCCCCCTGCGCCAGCGCATGCAATCCTTCATGGACCTCGTCTCTCCCCTGAGCCTGACCGACCCCACGGCCGCTGCCTTCAAGCCCGGCGGCATCCAGAGTTTTCATGACCTGGTGCGCTACTGCCACGAGATGGGCGTGCGGGAGATGTTCGACCTGGTGGGACTGGGCGGGCGCGGCATGAGCGGGGCCAAGCGCATGGACACCGACCTGCCCCTGGAGTTCCGGGTGCTGGACCTGGAGGACGGCGTGGACTGGGAGCGGGCCACCGGCATGGTGCCGCCGGAGGCCATCACCTCCCGCCCCATGCGGGCCGTCTGGGACGGGCTGACCCACCCGGAGTTCTCCTGGGAGGGGGCCATGGCCCACCTGGACGAGGCGGTTTTCGACGAGCGCATGGCCACCACCGCCGGGCTGGTGGACGCCACCATGGCCAGTTACGCCATAGTCTCCAGACCTTACGCCCACCTCATGATCCGCTTCGGCTACCACTTCGCCATGGTGGACGCCTACATCTCGGACGACCCGGAGGCCAACTACGCTGGCTTCCGCTTCAAGGGCGGCGGGGCCTCCTTCGAGCAGCGGCTGCTGCGGCTGGAGTTTCTGCGGCTGGTGCTGGAGGCGGCCGGGTTCGAGACACGCATCCGGGGCGACCTCATGGACGCCCAGGTGCGGCGGAGCTCCCGGGAGGACACCGAGGAGGCGCTGCGGCTTTTGGGCGTCATCCTGGCCCGCACGCGGGTCATGGACATGTCCATGAAAGATCTGGGGCAGGCGCGGGAGCTGGCCGAGGAGTTCGCCGAGACCTACATGGGCCGCTCCATCACGGCCGCAGAATGACCCCGTTGGCCGTGCGGCAGGCCGCATGGTCCGCCCCGAAAATCAATATTTCCCCGTCGCCGAGGTCGATGCGCGTCACCGGCAGCATGCCGGTGAGGGAGTTGCAGCAGTAGACCCGCTCGGCCGAGCGCAGGCTGTCCGGGGTCAGCTCCGCCAAGCCAATGCCCAGCGCCCCGCGCGCCAGGGCCAGGGAGACCGAGGGCAGGGCGAAGGCGGACTCCGGGGTCAGCAGCCGTCCCGTGCCGTCCGCCACCACCAGGGCGGAAGTGGTCGTTTCCAGCAGCCGCCCCCCGTGGTCCAGCAGCAGGGCGTCGTCCGCCCCGGCGTGCCTGGCGGCTCGCCCGGCCAGCAGATAATGCAGGTAAGAGGCGGACTTGTGCCCGCCCAGGTGGGAGGTCTGCCGCCACGGGGAGAGTGCCAGGCTCCGCTCCGCCTCCGGCCCGGGGGGATGGTAGGCGGCGGCCGTGGCCAGGCAGCGGGGCGGGGCGTCCAGGTCGTCGTAGAGCAGGGCCGCGTTCAGCCGCGCCTCGCCCCCGGCCAGCCCCAGCTCCTCGGCCAGGGCAAGCAGGTCGGCCTCGCCCGGCAGCCAGGCCGGAGCGGGCAGGCCGTAGGCCTTGGGGGAGGCCGTGAGCCGCTCAAGGTGGCGCTTCAGGTGCAGCACGGACCAGCCGGAGAGGCGGATGGTCTCGAAAAAGCCCGCCCCGTGCCGCAGGGCGGAACTGCCCGGGTCCAGGCGCACTCCGCCCGCTTCCAGCCGTCCGTCCAGAAGATGCGCGGTCACGGCGTGCCCTCCCCGAAGCCGCCGCGCTCCACCAGATTCAAAAACTTGTCCGCCTTGGCCGTGGTTTCCTCGAACTCCCGCGAGGGGTCGGAGTCCACCACGATGCCGCTGCCAGCGTGGAAGGTGAAGTCGCCCGAGGCCTGGTCCAGCACGGCCGTGCGGATGGCGATGGAGGAATCCAGGTCGCGCGGGCCGAAGGCCATGAACAGCGTGCCGCAGTATACCCCGCGCGTGTGCGGCTCCAGTTCCTCCATGATCTCCATGGCCCGCCGCTTGGGGCAGCCCGTGACCGAGCCGCCTGGGAAGGCGTCGTGCAGCAGGTGCAGGGCGGTGCGGTCGGAGCGCAGCCGGGCGGTGACGTCCGAGCGCATCTGCAGCAGGTCGTCCACCAGAAAGACGTTCTTGTGGCCACGCACCTTCACCGTGCCGTAGTCCGCGTTGGCCGAGACGTCGTTGCGCACCAGGTCCACGATCATGGACAGCTCGGCCGACTCCTTGTCCGAGGCCATGAGCCGCTCGGCCATGCGGTGCGGGTCGCCGCCCTGGGGAACCCGGGCCGTGCCCTTGATGGGCTGGGAGAGGATGTCCCCGTCCCTGACCCGCAGGAATCGCTCCGGCGAGGCGGAAATGACGGCCTTGGAATCTGTGTGGAAAAGGGCGTAGTGGGCCGCTGGATGGCGCAGGAAGAGGCGGCGCACCAAGTCCAGGGGGTCGGCCCGGCCCCGGGCGCCGTAGCGGATGGAAAGGGTAAGCTGGTAGGCGTGGCCGTCCAGGATGTACCGCAGGGCCCGGCGCACAACGTTCTCGTATGCCTCGCGGTCCAGGGAGGCCTCCACCGGACCCTGGAAGCGGGGCGGCTCCGGGGGGGCGGGGGCGGCCGCCGCACCATGTGCAGGGCGGCGTCGGCCAACTCCCGTCCGCCGGTGGAGGCGGGGTTGGGAGCCAGGCACAGCCGCCCGTCGCCGTAGGTCAGGCACAGGGCGTACTTCTTGAGCAGCCCCGACTGCTGGTCGCGCGGCTTGTCCGAGGCCACCCCCATGCGGTCCAGGCCGTACTCGTAACCCAGGAAGCCGAAGGTTGGGGCGGAGTCGGCGAAAGCGAAGGAGGCCAGCCGGTCCGGGCCGTCCGAGGCCGTGGGCGCGAAGGTGCGCAGGGGCCGCACCCCGGCGGCGAAGCTGGCCCGTCCCTCCTCGTCCGGCGTCAGAAAGAGGTCCACCTGGTGATCGCGCTTGAGCCGGGCCAGCAGGTCCAAGGCCTGGCGCGGGCTGGCGCTACAGAAGGCGGGCGATGGCATGGCGGATGAACCGTCCGGGGTCGTGGGTGAGGAAGGATTCCGGGTGGAACTGGTAGCCCAGCAGGGGCCGTGAGGGGTGGGCCAGGATCATGGGCGTGCCCTCGGCGTTCTCCGATTCCACCACCAGCTCCGGGGCCACCCCGCTCACCGCCAGGGAGTGGTAGCGGGCCACCACGGCCTCCCCGCCCTGGAAGGGGATGGCCTCGGCCTTGCCATGCACGCACCCCTTGAGGCGGTCGGTCTGTCCGCCCAGGGCCTGGTTGATGAGCTGCATGCCCAGGCAGATGCCCAGCACCGGCGGGCAGGCCGGATCGCGCAAGAGGGGGAAGTAGGCCGGGTAGTCGTCCGGGTGGCCCGGCCCGGGGGAGATGACCAGCAGGTCGCAGGAGCGGGCGCGCTCGAAGTCCAGCCGGGCGTGGTTGACCACCACCGGGGCTACGCCCGTTTCCACCGCCAGCAGGTGCTCCAGGTTGCGGGTGAAGGAGTCGTCGTTGTCCGCTATGAGCAGCCGCACCGCCCCTCCCTTACGCGGGCCGACCCAGCAGACGGTGGAAGAGGCCGTCCGGCATGCGCGCCGCCACCCTGGAGATGACAGCGGTCAGCACCAAGGCAATCAGCCCGCGCGTGAGCAGGATGCCGGAAAGGTGCCCCCCCGCCAGCAGCATGAGCAGGGTGTCCTCGATGAGGGCGTGGGCCAGCCCCATGAGGCTCAACACCGCGAAGACGTCGCGGGCGGGCAGGCCGCGCTTGGCCTCGGCGATGATCAGCCCGCCGCCGTAGGACAGCCCCAGGGTCAGCCCCACCACGGCGATGGACGAGGCCCTCGGCCCGATGCCCAGAAGCCGCAGCACCGGCCCCAGCAGCCTGTCCATGAGCCGGGTGACGCCGATGCGCTCCAGCCAGCGCAGCAGGGCGATGAGAACGGTGACCGCCACCAGGATGGAGCCCAGCAGCCGGGCCTGGTTGATGAGCCACGTGCCCCAGCCGTTGCCGCCCTCCGGCGGGGCCAGCAGGATGTTGGCCGGACCCTGCAGGGCGTCCAGCCCTCCATATGTCCAGTGCAGGACCACCCCGGCCAGCAGGGCGGCGCAGAAGCGCAGCAGACACTGGAACCAGGCCGAGACCCCGGCGGCGCGGGAGATGGCCGCCTCCACCGGCAGGCCGTGGGCGATGAGCATCATGGTGGCCAGGATGGTGGCCTGGGCCGCGCTCATGTCCAGGCGGGGGGCCAGCTCGGCCAGCACGGCCAGCCCGGCGTAGACCGAGTTGAGCAGGGCCGCCGCCCAGGCCAGTCCCAGTTCGGCGGGCAGGCCGCACAGCCGCATGAACGGCTCCAGCGGCGCGGCCAGCAGGGAGATCAGCTCCAGGTCCTGGGCCAGCTTCACCGCGGCGGCCACCGGCACCATGACCTTGAACAGGCTCAGGCAGCAGTTCCAGGCCTCCACCACCACCGGCTTGCGCTCGGGCGCGCCGGGCACGGATTCCCCCTCCCCGGACATCAGCCGAGCAACCTGTGGATGCGGGCCGAGGCCTCCATGCCGTCGAGCCAGGACTGGGGAAGAAAACCCATGCCGTGGTGCGCGCCCAGCAAAAGCCCCAGCGCGGCGTTGCGGGCGGCGGAGTCGCCCCCGGCCATGACGCTCTGCACCAGCGCCTCGGCGGGCCGGTCCTGGTACTTCACCGCCAGGTGGACCACGGCCGGAAAGGCGCCCTCGAGGTGGCAGTGCGAACCAAGGCGGCGCACCGCCTGGGCGGTGTTCTCCTCCAGGCTCTCCAGTCCCTTGTTCACGAACGGGGTCAGGTCGATGCCCTCCGGCTTGAGCGCCGCCGCCTCGATGAGCGCTTCGCGCGGCCGCGCGCCCTCAAGGGTCTTGCAGACGGCGTGAGCCAGGCACTGGGCCGCGGCCAGCACGCGGGGGTTGTTGTGGGTCAGGCGGCACTGCTCCTTGGCCGCCGCCGCCAGGGAGTCGGCGTCCTGGATGAAATACAGCAGCGGGGCCATGCGGGCCGCCCCGGCCAGGTCGGAGGAGTCGGAGCCCGCCTCGTAGGGGGGTGCGCCCTCGCCCAGGTTGGCCATGGTCTTGCGGCTGGCCTGGTCCATGTAGCCGTCGTAGTCCCGCATGAGGTCCTGCCAACGGGACGAGAAGTCCGCCGGTTCGAAGCCGCCCATGCGGGAGCAGGACTCCAGCAGAATGAGCATCTGGTCGCCGTAGTGGGTGAACTGCCCCCTGGTGCGGTTTTTATGGTGGGAGTCCTCCGGCGGGTCCATGAACTCGTCCACCCGGCCGAAGCGTTCCTTGATGGAGTCGGCATCATATATCCAGTGCGCTCCCAGGGCCAGGGAGTCACCGGCGAAGGCGGCCAGCACGGCCGCTTTTCTGTTTTCCGGCATTGGCCTGCTCCTTTTGTGCGATGCATTGGCGCGATGCGACGGCCCGATGCCATGGCACACCCCGAATCATGGCATCATCCGCCATGGGCGGCAAGACGGCGGAAAAGGGAAGGGGGCGCGGAGTGGCCGCGCCGGACGCTGGGAAAGCCCAGGTGAATACCGGGCGGGCGAGAGCCGTCAGGCGGCGTGGGAGGCCGTGGAGGTCACAGCGCGGATGAGGCTGGAGCGGTCGAAGGGCTTGGCCAGGGTATTGGTGGCGCCCAGCACGCGGGCGTAGTCCAGGTACTCCATGCCGCCCATGTCGCCGCCGCCGGAGATGGCCAGGATGCGCGCCTCCGGGGACTGGGAGCGGAGGTCGATGATGGTTTCGATGCCGTCCTTGTGGGGCATGAAAATATCCACAATGACCAAGTCGGCGGGGTGGTCGTGGTAGCGGCGGATGCCCTCGCGGCCGTCCGGCGCGGTCTCCACCTCGAATCCCTGCGACTCCAGATAGTGCTTGATGAGGTCGCAGGTGGAGCGGTCGTCGTCGATGACCAAAACGTGTTTCATGTTTCCATCTCCTGGCAGGGCGGCCCCCCCGGCATGGCCCTTACGCTTTATGTTCTTATGCCCACGGAGGGGCGGCAAGGCAATACCCACTTTCCCCCATGCGGCGCATGTCCCGGAATTACTGGCATGAAAAAACGTCCTGGTGTAAAGAGGTTATGGTTCACCCGGCCGGAAAGCCGGAGGAGAAAAAAACATGAAGCATCTGGTCCGCCTCGTCCTGGCCGCCGCCCTGCTGCTCCCGGCCGTCGCAGCCCATGGAAACTCCGTGGGGCAGACCGTCTACCTGCCCGCCTACTCCCACATCTATCACGGCATCAAGACGCGCCCCTTCCTGCTCACCGTGACCTGCAGCGTCCGCAACGTCTCACCTGCCAAACGGCTGACCATCACCTCGGTGGACTACTACGACGACCGGGGCAAACTCGTCCGGCGCTTCCTGGACGAACCGCGCGAACTGGCCCCGCTGGCCTCGGCCGAGTTCGTCATCGAGGAAGGGGACGAGTCCGGCGGAGCCGGGGCCAATTTCCTTATTTCCTGGCAGGCCGCCGCCCCTGTCCAGGCACCCGTGGTGGAAGCGGTCATGATCGGCTCCGCCGCCAGCCAGGGCATCTCCTTCCTCACCGAGGGGCGGGTCATCGAAGAGGCGGAGACAGGGATCGGAGGAAGGTGAACCGCCCGTCCTCCTCCTCGCGGAACCACAAACAGGGGTTCTCCAGCCAGCTGTACAACGGCGGCAGGGAGGTGGAACCGATGCGGAAGCTGCGCTCCGGATCGCCCGGATTGAAGTGGAACCACTCCTCGGCCAGGATGGCCTCGTCCGCGTAGATCGGCACCTCCGGCGCGCCCAGCGGCAGCGGCGGCACCGATCCCACCCGGCAGCCCAGCACCCGTTCCACCTCCTCCGGCGTGGCGAAACGGATGTTCTTGGTGCCGAAGGGCTTCTTGAATCGCCGTGCGTTGACCTGCCGCTGGCGCGTTGTGACAACCAGGTGGAACACACCCTTGGCGTGGAACAGGATGCATTTGGAATCCGCCCCCCGCCAGCCAGCCTGGCGACGGTAGGCGGCGGAGTCCTCGCACCCCTCCACCGGGGCGTGGGCCAGCTCGCTCCAGTCCACGCAGCGCCTCGTGAGAAAGTCCTCGATTCGTTCAAGCATGCTCATGCGTTCCTCCAAACCGCGAACATAGCCTCATCCCGCCCGGAAACAAAAGCCCATCCTCCCGCGGCCGCAACCCAACCGCAACATTTTCAGGCTACAGTACCCGCCCATCAAGACCCCCCGGAGGCATGACCATGGCCAGACCCAACCGCGTCCTCTTCATCTGCTCCCACAACACTGCCCGCAGCCAGATGGCCGAGGCCTTCCTCGACAAACTCGGCGGCGACCGCTTCCAAGTCCAAAGCGCCGGCCTCGAACCCGGCGAAGCCGTGCTGCCGCGCGTGGTCGAGGCCATGCGCGGGGAAGGCGTGGACCTGTCCGTCAAAACACCGCAAAGCGCCTTCGAACTCTACAAATCCGGCGCGTTCTTCGACCACGTCATCACCGTGTGCGACGAAGCCACCGAAGGGAAGTGCCCCGTCTTCCCGGGCCTGCAACACCGCCTCCACTGGCCCTTCCCCGACCCCGCCTCCTTCCAGGGAACCCGCGAGGACATCCTGGAACAAACCCGCCGCGTCCGAGACCAGATCAAGGAACAAATCCAGGAGTTCCTGCAATGGTGCGAACAGGGCTGCCCCGAATAGGGAGAGGTTGGGGAACGAAAAAGCGGCGCATGGGCTAGCCCATGCGCCGCTTTTTTTATGTGAAGGGGCAGGGGAATGGATGGTGGCTGGCGGGGAATAGAATTCAGGGCATTGGGAGAAGGAGGAAACCCCTTTTAAAAAAGCGGTTTCCTCCTTCTCCCAAACCCTCATCCTCCTTCCGCCAAACCTTTTATCGCTCGCTTCGCTCGGGGCGGGGTGCGTGGAAGTGGTTGGCGGGGGCTTCAGCCCAATTTCGCGTTCAACGCATCTGAAACCAAACGGCCAGGAAAGGGGCTATCAGGGAAATTTGTTCTCCTGTTGCCGGTTCGCCGGGGTGCTCCCGCGCATTTCCCCTGAGGCGCGGCATCCCGCGAAAATACATGCAAAGGTAGTTTGCCGCAGGGTCCAGGGGGCGCGTAGCCCCTTGGTCGCCGAAGGCGAAATCTTCCTCTCTTCCTTTCTTGCCTCTTTCTTCTCTTACGCGGTTTGCCGTTCGTCGCGTTTGAGTTGTTCCCAGCGTTCGGTGAGGTCGGGTTTGGGTGAGGGTGTGAGGAGTTTTCCCACGCGGTTGACGAAGGAGAATACGGCGGCGGTGGCCAGGGCGGCTCCTCCGGAGAAGAGAAGGATGTTCGCCAGGCCATGTTCTGGTCCCATCAGTGAGATGATTTGCGGGATCTGGTTCAGGAAGTCCATAGTGTTCTCCCGGTGGTTTGTTTGGATTGCCGGGAATGCCGAGCAAAAGCTGGGCCAAACATTTTGTATTTGGAATGAATGGGTATTTTTCGGATGAACCGAGGCAAACCCACGGATAGTGGATTTGTTTTCCAGTCCTGATGGTCGCCGGAAGGGTCCCTGCCGCGCCCGAGCGGTTCGGATGCGGGACGACCGGCTACCGGACGAGGTCGGCCAAAGTATCTGTTACGCGGGCGTGGAAGAGGTGCGGAGCCAGGGCCAGGGGGTCGGGTCCGGCCCCTTCGTCGTGGGTGAAGGGGACGATCCGGGCCTTGGGGCCGAGGATGTCGGCGGTCCGCCGGGCTTGGTCGGCCATTTCCTCGGGTGTCACGAGCAGGGCGTCGGCCGCGGCGCGCTGCTGCCCGTCCAGTGTGTAGGCGTCCAGGGCGGCGGGCAGCGCGGCCGGATCGTCCGCACCCAGGGTTTCGGCCAGCCAGTCCAGGGCGTGCCGGGCCGGGGCGGAGCCGGGGGGATGCCCCGACCACAGGGCGGGACGGCCGTCCGGCGGCAGTCCGGCGGCCAGCCAGGAATGGACACCATGGAGGGGCGGGTCGCAGACCACGGCGCTGATTTCCTCGCGGGTGGCTGCCCGCAGGGCCAGGTGGCCGCCCAGTCCCCGGCCGAGGACGCAGATGCGGTCGCGCCGGATGCCGGGGAAGTGTCTGGCGTGCGCGGCCACGGCCCGGGCCACGGTTTCCCAGTCCGGCCGCAGGGGCAGGCCGTTTTCGCGAAGGCTGCGGCCCTGGCCTGGGCCGTCCAGCAGGAGCACGGCGAAGCCCCTGTCCAGCAGAGCCTGGCCCAGCAGGCCGAAACCTTCCTCGGCGAACGAACCCGCGCCCAGGGTAATCCAGGCCAAGGGCGACTTGCCGCGTTTTTTGGGATGGAGAAGGTAGCCGGGCAGGCGGGAGCCGTTGAGAGGGACGAGGACCTCCCCGGTGCGGGGGGCCAGCAAGGGCATGGCCCGGCGAAAGGCGTCGCGGATGAAAGCGGCCGCCTCCCGGCGGCGGTCGTCGGTGGGCAGCAGGCGCAGGCCGCGTTCGGCGGCCGCGCCCTGCGCCACGGCCCGCAGATATCCCTGCGACGCGCTGGTGCGGCTGTTTCTGGCCAGGGCGTATTCCGCCCGGGCCAGGTTGCGGTGGGCCTCGCCGCGCCACTGCTCCCACCAGGATTCGGGATCGTCCGGGGCGATGCGCCCGGTTACGGCCAGTGATTCGCCCAGGCCGCCGCCGGTCTGCGTCAGCGCTGTGAGCAGGTCGGGCAGCGGCGTGGAGCGGCCGGCCAGCGG
The DNA here is from genome assembly GCF_000711295.1 of Desulfohalovibrio reitneri. Taxonomy (NCBI): domain Bacteria; kingdom Pseudomonadati; phylum Thermodesulfobacteriota; class Desulfovibrionia; order Desulfovibrionales; family Desulfovibrionaceae; genus Desulfohalovibrio; species Desulfohalovibrio reitneri. The sequence continues at coordinate 2,229,038 of NZ_JOMJ01000003.1, forward strand.
CCAAGAGATGTCGCCTGGAGCGAGCCAGGTCAACGGATTGTCAGTCATGATCTCCCCCTCACGCATTCAAGGTAATCCTGGACGGGTTGTCTGAAAAGGGTTTGTTTCCACCTCGGCGCGGGTTGGAAGGAAAACGCCCCGGAAGCTTCAGCTTCCGGGGCGCCCGACGGGCGGGGGGAGGGTCGCCCGAATACCGGTTGGGTGAGGCCGCGCGCGGCGGAAGTCGAAAGAAGGAATCAGGCCCGGTTGGAAAGCGGTTCCAGCCAGGGACCCACGCTCTGTTCGTTGACCGGGAAGGGCCCGAAGCGCCGTTTTTCGCCATCCGCCCGTGGGGCGCGTGCGGACTGCCGCGCCTTGCGGGCCTCGGCCCTGGCCTGGGCGCGGGAGGCGGCGTCGATTCTGGCCTGGGCTATTCTGGCGGCCCTGCGCTCCGCCCTGGCTTGGGCAAGGCGTCGCAGCACGCGGACCATGGGAGCCAGGAGGCAGCGGCCGCAAAAGAGGCAGTAGAGGCCGATGGCGGCCAGGGCGACGGCGCTTTCCAGCGAAGAGGCGGGCAGGTCAAGGGCGGCGGCCCGACTGGCGAATAGCATGGTTTCATTCAGCATGGCGTGCTCCTGAACAGATCTTCTCCCCCGTGGTCTCGCCAATGCAGAGGCCGTGCCAACGTTTGGCAAGGGGAGAACCGCCGGGTGGCGGGGCCTTGGGACGGCCGGGTCCATCAATGGTGGGGGATTTCGCTCCACGTTTTCTGGATACGTGGAGTTCTTGCCCGCCATGGGAGGTTGGGCCATACTCCGCGCCATGGGCGGACAAGGCGGCATCAAGGGCATCTTTTCCATGGCCGGGGACACGGCGGCCGACGGCTGCCGGGTCTATTGGAAAGGGGAGGAGCGCGAGGGCGGGCAGGTGGCCATGCAGCGGCTGGACCGCGACTGGCTGCCCACTGGCGAATCCGCATTGGTGCCCAGGGAGCGGCTGTTCCGGGAGTACAGGCTGGAGCCGGACGTCTGGTACGAGCTGGTGACTTTGCGCGTCACCAAAGGAGACGAGCGGCGGGCGCGGGGCGAGGCGCAGGAGGCGCGCATCGAGTATTCCCGCGCACTGTCCGTGGACGAGGAGAACATCCGGGCCAACTTCGGCCTGGGGCTGGTCTACCTGTCCCAGGGGGAGACGGACAAGGCGGACTACGTATTCAAGCGGCTGGTGGACATGGACGAGACCTTCGCCCCCCGGCACAAGCACCTGTTCAACGAGTTCGGCATGGCCCTGCGCAAGCGGGGGATGCTGGCCCGGACCCTGCGCTACTACCGCCGCGCCCTGGAGCTGGGGCGGGACGACGAGAACCTGCGCTTCAACATGGCCCGGGCGCTGTTGGAAAAGGGGGAGTACGGCGAGATGTTCGAGCATTTGCGCCTGGCCCTGGAGGGCGACCCCGGACACGCCCAGTCGCGGAGCCTGGCCCGTCATGCCTTGGAGCGGGGGCTGCGGCCGGACGGCGAGGCCCTGGCCCTGTTCAGGCGGCTGGGTGTGGCCCGCGCGGGGAACGGCGGGGCCGCGAAATAAAACGCGGCCCCCCGGCTGAGCGGAGGGCCGCGCCTCGTTCGGAAGGAGGGGGGCGGCTACTCTTCCGTGGCCAGCCCCAGCAGAATGCGCACCCCGAAGCCGGTGCCGCCCTTGGGCCGCAGCTCGTTGGCAGAGGAGACGAAGCCGGTGGGCGCGATGTCCAGATGGACCCAGGGCGCTTTTTCCGGGGCGAAGCGCTGCAGGAACTTGGCCGCGTGGATGGCCCCGCCCTCGCGCGGCCCCACGTTCTTCACGTCGGCCGCCTCGCTTTTGAGTGCCTCGGCGTACTCGTCCCACAGGGGCATGGGCCAGCAGCGTTCGCCCACGGCCTCGCCCAGGGCCGCCACCTTGCCGCGCAACTCGTCGTCCGGGGAGAAGAGCCCCGCGCACTGCTCGCCCAGGGCCACCACGCAGGCTCCGGTGAGGGTGGCCACGTCCACGGTCAGGGCCGGGTCGCAGCGCTCGGCGTAGGCCAGGGCGTCTGCCAGGATGAGGCGCCCCTCGGCGTCGGTGTTGATGACCTCCACGGTCAGCCCCTTGAAGGAGTCGATGACGTCGCCGGGCTTCACGGCCCGGCCGTCGGGCATGTTGTCGGTCAGGGGCAGCAGGCCCACCACGCGGCGGCCGCCGCCCAGCTCGCCGTAGGCCTCGAAGAAGCCCAGCACGGCGGCGGCCCCGGCCATGTCGCCCTTCATCTCCTCCATCTTGGCCGAGGGCTTCAGGGAAATGCCGCCGGTGTCGAAGGTGACGCCCTTGCCGCAGTATACCAGGGGATGTTCCTCGTCCTCCGGCCCGCTGTCCAGCACCACGAAGCGGGCGGATTCCGCGCTGCCCTGGGCCACGGCCCGCAGGCAGCCGAACTCGCGCAGGTCCCCGCCCTCCATGACGGTGCAGGCGAAGCCGTGGCGCGAGGCCAGATCGCGGGCGGCCTCGGCCAACATGGCCGGTGTGGCCCGGTTGGAGGGGGCGTTGGCCAGGTCGCGGGCCAGGGAGACGCCGGCCACCTGGGCCCGAGCGCGGGCCGCGGCGCGCTCCGCGCCGGGGCCGGAACCGCCCAGCCACAGCTCCGGCTCGGGCTCGGCGTCGTCCTGCTCGCTCTTGTGCCCGGCGTAGGAATACAGGCCCAGTCCGGCGGCCACGGCCGCCTCCTCCAGGGCCTTGTCGGGGTCGTCGGGCGCTCCCGGCCAACCGGCGGGCTCGATGTACACGCTGCCCGCGTTCTGCTCGCGGCACAGCTTCACACCCTTGGCCACGGCGCGGCGGAAGAGGGCGGCGGAAGGCTCGCGGGAGCCCAGCCCCACCACAACCACCATGCAGGCGGGCGAGCCGTTGGCGCAGTAGAAAATCCCGGTACGCAGCTCCTTGCCCTTGAAATTGCCCATGCCGGGGGCTCCGGCGCAGGACTCGAATCCCCTCGGCAGCATGGCGGCCTGCCCCTCCCGGGCGAAGGCCAGCACGGCGGCCACGTCGCCGGGGCCGGGAACGGTATCATGCAAACGTATATCCACGGTTTCCTCCTTGGTTGGTGAGGCGGCAAGGTAGCAGAGCACGGGCTAAGCGGGCAATTTTTTCATGCCCCGTCATGCGGCGGCCCAGGAACGGGGGCGGCCGTTTTGAAAACATCTCATGGGATTGCGGCTGGTTGCCGCGTGATGGACCCGGGCCGGACGCGGCGGGCACGCCCCTTGCGACATGGTGCGGCGGAGTGAACCTTTTTTCCGCCGTCCGGGGTCGAGCGGCGGCGGGAGCAGTCGGGAGCGACGCCATGAGTTTCAGCAGCATGTACACGGGAGCCACGGGCATGGTCGCCCACAACCAGTGGCTCCAGGTCATGAGCAACAACCTGGCCAACGTGAACACCGTGGGCTACAGGGCCGGACGGACCCACTTCGAGACCCTCATGAGCCAGGACGCGCCGGGCGGTTTCGAATCCGGGGGAACCGTCCATTCCGCCGGGCAGATCGGCAAGGGCGTGGGGCTGGCCGCGGTGGTGGCCGACTTCACCCAGGGCGATTTCCAGGATGGCTCGGCGGCCACGGACCTGGCCATCGGCGGGGAGGGCTACTTCCGCGTGCGGGCCCAGCCGCGCAGTTACGCCGAGGGCGGCAGGGCTGACTCCGGCGAGGAGGAGTTCTACTACACCCGCGCCGGAAACTTCCGCTTCGATTCCCAGGGCCTTCTGCGCGATCCCAATGGCAACGTGTTGCAGGGCTACGGGGTGGACCGCCGCACCGGCGAGGTGGGCAACGCCACCATGGACATCCAGCTGCCCGTGGACCAGGAGGAGGGGGAGACCGTATTCCGCTCCGACCCGCGCGCCACCTCCCTGGTGGACATGGTGGCCAACCTCGATTCCACCGCCCCGGACCTGACCGCGGACGAGAACCATCCCTTCTTCGCCCTGGGCACAAGCTGGGACGGCACCAGCTCCCAGCCGCTGAGCCCGGACAACTTCGAGTACCGCACAGCGCTGTCCGTGTACGATGACCAGGGCAACCAGCACGAGCTGAATTTCTACTTCGACCCGGCCCAGAATGGCGTGACCTCCAGCGGCGCGGGCGGGAATCTCAACATTTGGGAGTACGCGGTTGGCGTGGACCCGGCCCAGGACGGCCGGGGGCTGGCCTCGGGCGCCCAGGGGCTGATGATGATGGGCACCCTGGAGTTCAACTCCGCGGGCGACCTTGTGGACGTCAGTTCCTACACCCTGCAGGGTGGCGACCACACCGTGCTCTCCAACTGGAGCCCGGCCTCCTTCAACGAGGACGGCGCGCCCATGATGAACATGACCTTCGCCACCCAGGAGGGGTCGGCGGCAGCCCAGGATATCGCCTTCGACTTCGGGGTGACGTCCTCCGGGGCCTCCTGGAACACGGCCCAGGCCTCGGCCGCGGAGGTGGGCTCCAACGCGGGCAATCTGGTGGGCATGACCGGCCCGCAGCTGGAGGCCCAGCGCATGACCAGCTACGCCACCTCCTCCGTGACCCTCAACGAGAACCAGGACGGCTTCGCCGAGGGCTACCTGGAGTACGTCACGGTGGACCGCGACGGCGTGCTCAGCGGCCATTTCTCCAACGGCCAGACCGAGGGACTGTATCAGGTGGCCCTGTACGGCTTCACCTCGGACCACGGGCTGCGGCGCGAGGGGGGCAACCTGTTCAGCGAGACGGCCCAGTCCGGGGAGGCCATCGAGGGCCGGGCCAACCAGGACGGCATGGGCACCATCCATCAGTCCACCCTGGAGACCTCCAATGTGGACATGGCCACGGAGTTTTCGCACATGATCCTGGGGCAGCGCGGCTTCCAGGCCAACTCCAAGGTCATAACCACCTCGGACCAGATGACCACCACGCTGACGCAGATGAAGCGCTGACGCGGGGTGCGACCCCGCCTCTGAGTACGGCTCGTCCGGCTCTCGCTTGCCTTTTGGCCTGATCTCGCGCATGTATGGGAAATGGCGTGGTGCGTCGTCAGGACGTAACCTCCGTCGCGTAGATGACGTGCCCCCAAGGGATTGCGCCGCCCCCAAGCGAGACCAGGAGCCGACGCATGCGCACCATTGCCGTGATGAACCAGAAAGGCGGGGTGGGCAAAACCACCACCACCATCAACATCGGCGCCGGGCTGGCCAGGCTGGACCAGCGCGTGCTGCTGGTGGACCTCGACCCCCAGGCCCACCTGACCTATTCTTTGGGCATCCCCGCCCACGAGTTGGAAGCGACCATCTACGAGGTGCTCAAGGGAGAGGCCGACGTGGCCTCCACCCTTTTGGAGCGGCACGGCATGGACGTGCTGCCCTCCTCGCTGTCCCTCTCCGGGGCGGACCTGGAATTCTCAGCGCTGCCCGGCAGGGAGTTCCTGCTGCGCGAGGCACTGGAAGGCTTCCACGAGATGTCCCGCTACGACTACGTGCTGGTGGACTGCCCGCCCAACCTGGGCATCCTGACCATCAACGCCATGACCGCCGCGCGGGAGGTGTTCATCCCCCTGCAGACGGAGTTTTTGGCCCTGCAGTCGCTGTCCAAGCTGCTGGAGACGGTGGAGGTGGTCAAAAAACGCCTCAATCCCTCCCTGGAGGTCACGGGCATCGTGGCCACCCGCTACCAGAAGCAGAAAAAGCTCAGCCGCGAGGTGGTGCGCAAGATCCGCGACTACTTCGGTGACAAGCTCTTCGAGAGTTCCGTGCGCGAGAACATCTCCCTGGCCGAGGCCCCCAGCTTCGGCCAGGACATCTTCACCTACCGCCCGGACAGCCACGGCGCCATGGACTACATGGCCCTGTGCCGGGAAATACAGCGGAGCCAGCGACATGCCCACGCGTGAAAACCGCCTCGGCGCCGACCCCCTGGCCTGGCTCAAGCCCTCCGCGGATGAGGGCGGGGCCGAAGCCGACTCAGCCGGGGAAGGCTACGCCTACCGCCCCGGCCGCGCCCACCCCTCGGACCGCTCCCTGGAGCGCTTTTTCCGGGCCGCCTCGGGCGTGCCCTGGCAACCCATCAGGGCCTTGGAGCACTTGCCCCAGCCCTTCTGCGTGACCGACGCCCAAGGCGGGCTGGTCTTCGCCAACGCCGCCTTCAGGCGGATGTGGGGCGGGGAGGGGCTGGAGGGCGTCCGCTGGCCCGACGAGTTCCGCCCGGACAGCCCCGGAGCGGCCGAGGCCCGGCGCGAGGCCCTGGAGACGGGCCGGCCCCGCAGGTCGGCCGTGCGCCTGCCCGGCGAAGCCGAGGCGGAAATGGAGGTGGAGTGCGTGCCCGCCTCCCTGGAGGGCGGCGGCCAGTGCGTATTCTCCTATTTCCGCCACCCCTCGCGGGAGCCGCTGCCGGCCACGGGCGAGGCCGCCTCGGTCCCGCCGCCTCCGGAGGCGGTGGAGCACGCGGCGCCCCAGCCGGAGACTGAGCCGGAAACCGGCCATGAGGCGGAAGAGCCCCGGGACGCCGCCGAGGACCTGGGGGCCGCCCTTGCCTTTGCCGAGGAAGGCGGCAGACGGCTGGCGGACTCCTGTCGCGACTACCGCGAATCCAGCCAGAGCGGCGGGCTCTTCCCCCGGCCGGAGGTCGAGGCGGAGGAGTTGCGGCAAAGCATGGCCGCCTCGGCCGGGCCGCTGCTGGAGCGCGCTGGCTATCCCCCTAAGACAGTGGCTGTGGGGGTGGGGGCTGACTGTCCCGCCCTGCCGCGTTCGCTGGCCGTGTTTCTGGATTTCGTGTTCTTCGACCTCCTGTGCTACGGCCTGGAAAGGATGCGGGGCAAGGCGGAACCCGGCGCGGGGCTGGAGGTTTCCCTCAATGGCCACGGCCATGACGGCGTCCGCCTGTCGCTGCTGGACCACGCGGGGCTCTTCAAAAAGATCAAATTGCATGACAAAAAGGAAGAAGGCGTGGCCCGGATAGCCGCCGAGGTGGTCCGCCGGGGGGGCTCCGCCCTTCTCATCCGGGACGGAGAGACCGAATTGCGCTTGACCCTTCCCGCCCGGAACGCCACAAGGAGCGAACAATGAGCGACAAGCAGAAGCTGGAAATCGAGTCCGTCATGGGGCTGCCCCAGGCCATCGCTTATCTGGAGGATCTGCTGGCTTCGCTCAAGGGAGGCCGTCTGCGCGTCTCCTCCGGCGGGGAATCCGTCACCCTCACGCCGGGACAGGTGGTGGACTTCGAGTTGACCCTTTCCCGCAAGAAGGACAAGGAAAAATTCGAGGTGGAGATGTCCTGGAAGCGGGACAAGGCCGGGGATGACGTGACCATTTCCGCCGATGGGCCCGTCATGGAAATCGAGTGAGTATGGACCAGACACGCATCCTGATCGTCGACGACCACGCCATCGTGCGGGAGGGGCTGTGCCGGCTGCTGGCCTCGCAGCCCGACCTGGACGTGGTGGCCGAGGCCGGGGACGGGGACGAGGCCATCCGCATCGCCCGCGACACCCGCCTGGACATCGTGCTCATGGACATCGGCATGCCCCAGGTCAACGGCATCGACGCCACCCGCACCATCAAGGGGGACAGCGACGAGCCGCCCAAGGTGCTCATCCTCACGGCCCACGAGGACCGCAACCTGCTGCGCCTGGCCCTGGCCGCCGGGGCGGACGGCTACCTGCTGAAGAACTCCAACAAGGACAAGCTGGCCGGAGCCATCCGCGATCTGCTCAGCCAGGGCGTCTACTTCGAACCGGAACTGGATCCGGACGGCCCCGGCAGCGCGGCCGGGCTGCCGGGACCGACGGAGTTCAGCAACCTCACCAAGCGGGAGCGGGAAATCTTCTCCCTGGTGGCCCAGGGACTGAAAAATCGCGAGATTTCCGAGCAATTGCACATCAGCATCAAGACCGTGGAAAAGCACCGGGCCAACCTCATGCGCAAGCTGGGCCTGCACTCCGTGGCCGAACTGGTCTCCTGCGCCCTCAAGGCCGGCTTCCTCATGCGGGGCGGGGGAGACGTGGCATGAGCCTCGGCGTCCGCCTCTTTCTGCTCTTTACCCTGGTTCCGCTGGTGGAGATTTTCCTCTTCGTCAAAGTGGGGGAGCGCATTGGCGGCCTGAACACCGTGGTGCTGGTCATCATCACCGCGGCCGTGGGCGCCGCGCTGGCCCGGGCCCAGGGGGCGGAAGCCATGCGGCGCATCCGCCGGGCCATGGAGCGCGGCCTGGCCCCGGCCGAGGAGCTGCTGGACGGCGCGCTCATCCTGGTGGCCGGGGTGGTGCTGCTCACGCCGGGCTTCTTCACCGACCTTGTGGGGCTTTTCCTGCTTGTCCCGCAGGGGCGGGAAGTGATCAAGAAGCGTCTGCGCGTCTGGATCAAGCGGAAGATGGACCAGGGGACCATCCATATCCACCGGGGGCCGTGAGGTGCCCGCCGACGAACCGTACCCCCGCCGCCCGGGCGGCTCCCTGAAGCGGCCCCTCTGGCGGGCCCTGCCGCTGACCGTCCTGCTGACCGACTCCTCCGGCCGCATCCGCGACGCCAACCGCGACTACCTTTCCTTTCTTGACCGCCCGTTCAGGGAGGTCGAGGGCGCGCGCCTGGAGGATTTCCTGCGCTCCGACGACTCCCTGGCCGGGGAGGCGGAGGGCGGACCGCCCCTGTCCGGGGTGCGCGCCTTCCAGACGCCCCGTGGCGAAACCTCTCTGGCTCGGCTGGAGACGGCCGCCGCGCATGGCGGGGACGGGGAGGAGCTTGGCCTCCTGACAGTGGTCCGCGAGGCGGACGGGAGATGGCCCGGGCGATGTCCGGAAGGGGTCGGCGCGTCCCTGCGCACGGTGTTCGACAACGTCTACGACGCCATCTTCCTGCACGACACCCGGGGCCGCATCGTCGACGTCAACGACAAGATGCTGGCCATGTACGGCGTGGACCGTGCGGAGGCCCTTCGCTTCGACATCTCGGACTTTTCCGCTCCGGAGGCGCGGGTGGATGACCTGCCCGCCATCTGGGACGACGTCATGGCCGGCCGCCCGCGTTTCTTCGAGTGGAAGGCCCGCCGCCTCCGCAGCGGGGAGACCTTCGACGTGGAGGTGTATCTGAGCCGGCTGGAGCCGCCGGGGGGGCCGATCATCATGGCCAACGTGCGCGATGTCACCGGCCGCAAGGCGGCGGAGCGCGACCTCAAGCTGGCCGCCAGGGTTTTCGAAAGCTCCATCGAGGGCATCATGGTCACGGACGCCAGGGGCATCGTCCTGCGCGTGAACCCCGCCTTCGAGCGAATCACCGGCTACGACCGGGACGAGGTGCTGGGCCGCAACCCGCGCATGCTCAAGTCCGACCGCCACCCCGAATCGTTCTACCGCGGCATGTGGCGGTCCCTGCTGACCGACGGGCTGTGGGAGGGGGAGATATGGAACCGCCGCAAGTCGGGCGAGGCCTATCCCCAGTGGCTGTCCATCTCGGCCATCACCGATGACAAGGGCGGGGTGGCCAATTACGTGGGCGTTTTCCACGACGTGTCCGAGAGCAAGCGGCGCGAAGAGCAAATACGAAGGCTGGCCTACCACGATCCCCTGACCGGACTGCCCAACCGCGCCCTGCTCAAGGACCGGGTGCGCACTGCCGTGGCCATGGGGAAGCGGCACGGCCGCAAGCTGGCCTTGCTTTTCATGGATCTGGACAACTTCAAACAGATCAACGATTCCCTGGGCCACGCCCGGGGCGACGAATTGCTGCAGGAGGTGGGGGAGCGGCTGCTGGGCGCAGTGCGCCAGGCCGACACCGTGGCCCGCCTGGGCGGGGACGAGTTCGTGGTGCTGGCGCTGGAGCTGTTGCGGGCCGAGGACGCCCTGGCCGCTGCCAGGCGTATCAAGGAGGCCATGGACGACCCCTTCCCGCTGGCCGGGCAGGCCTTTCGAATCACCACCTCCATCGGTATCGCCCTCTATCCCGAGGACGGCGACGATCCCGAAACGCTGCTGACCAACGCGGACACGGCCATGTACCGGGCGAAAAACGACGGCCGCAACACCTACCGCCTCTTCACCCCGGCCATGAACGACGAGGCCCTGCGGCGGCTGCGCCTGGACAGCGATTTGCGCGGCGGCCTGGAGCGGGGGGAGTTCCACCTGGCATTTCAGCCCAAGGTGCGGCTTGCCGGCCCTTCGGTGTCCGGGGCGGAGGCGCTTTTGCGCTGGACGCGCAAGGGGGAGGCCGTTTCCCCGGCGGAGTTCATTCCCCTGGCGGAGCAGTCCGGCTTCATCGCCCAACTGGACGCCTGGGTGCTTGAAGAGGCCTGCCGCGCCGCCTTGCCCTGGGCCGGGGAGCGGGAGGACTTCACCCTGGCGGTCAACGTCTCGGCGCACCAGTTCCGCTCGCGCGGCCTGCCCGACCTGGTGGCCGGGGTGCTGGAGCGGACCGGCTACCCGGCGGAAAAACTGGAGCTGGAGCTGACCGAAACGGCCGTCATGCGGGAGCCCCAGGCCGCGGCGCAGGAACTGCGGCGGATAGCGGACATCGGGGTGGGGGTGGTCATCGACGACTTCGGCACCGGCTATTCCTCCCTGTACTACCTCAAGCGCTTCCCCATCCGGGCGTTGAAGATCGACCAGAGCTTCGTCAAAGACCTGCCGGACGACCCCGGGGACATCGCCATCACCACGGCGGTCATCTCCATGTGCAAGGCGCTGGAATTGTCCGTGGTGGCCGAGGGGGTGGAGACCACCCGCCAGCTCAATTTCCTGCTGGGGCTGGGCTGCGCCGAGTGCCAGGGCTACCTGTACGCTCCGCCCCTGCCGCCGGGGGAGTTCGCCGACCTGCTGCGCACCGGCCTGGCCAGCGGCAGGTCGGGCCGGGCGGGCTGACAGCCCGGGTCGTCACTCCTCCCCTTCCGGGTAGCCCAGGGCGCGCTCCACGGCCTGGGCGCACTCCTCGCCGGTGCAGGAGCCGGACTCGTGCAGGGCCAGCTGCAGGTTCACCTCGCGCTGCACAGCGGTGTTGTCCGGCTCGAAGTAGTTGCGCCAGATCTCGGCGGCCTTGTCCATGTCGCCCTGGCGGGCGTGGGCCAGGCCCAGGTGCAGGGAGGCCGCGGGCGGCCCTCCCTTGCGGCAGACCCGGGAAAGCTCGCAGCGGGAGCGGACGTACTGTCCCCGGCGGTACAGGCAGACCCCCAGCCAGCAGCGGGACTCGACGTCCTCGGGGTCCTCCTCCAGCCTGGAGAGGAGCAGGGCCTCGGCGTCCTCCAGCTTGCCCTGCACCAGCAAGGTGGGCGGGCCCTCGCGGGTGTCGCGCCTGGGCGGTCGGGCGGGGCGGCCGTCGTTGCCGTTCTGGTCCGCCCGCATGCGGTCCCACTCGTCCTTCCAATGCCTGGCCTTGAACCGTTTGCCCAGGCCGAAGAGCAGTTCCCGTCTGGAGAGTTTGTCAGCCACGCGGCCTCCTCTTTCGTGTCTATGGGGTTCCACGTCCGTATTGACAGGGTGGATAAGGTGCACAAGACTGTACGCCTTTCGATATCCTTACAAGGAGGGGGCGCAATGGGCAACGGTGGGCAGAAGCCCAAGCAATACGACGAGATAGTACGGGACTTCGTGGAGGAGGACCGGGGAACCTTCATCGTGGTCAGCAACGACCAAACCTTCCTGAAGGTGTTTCGGGGCACCATGTACAAGACCCTGGCCCTGCCCCAGGGCTGCGTGGAGGCATTCGCCGAGAAGGCGCGGGCCCAGAAGCAGGTCAAGGCCGCGCTGGCCGCCGGGAACAAGCCCCTGGTCATCATCGAGCGGGAATTGGAAGGGGTGCTCTCGGTGGAGTTCGTCAGCTACCTGCGCAACGACTACCCCCACCTGCCCATCATCGTCCTCACCGGCGAGATTGAACGCGACGGCCTGGTGCTTCTGCACGAGATGGGGGTCAACAACTTCGTCACCAAGCCGGTTTCGGCCAACGTCATGATCGAGAAGATGGCCAACACCATCAAGCCGCCCTCGCGGCTGGGCGAACTGGTTGAGGCGGGCAAACGCTTCAACGCCAAGCACGACTTCGACAAGGCCCTGACCGTGGCGGACAAGGTGCTCTCCCTCAAACAGGACAGCCCGGCCGGGCTCATGCTGCGCGGCGACGCCCTCAAGGGGCTGGGCAAGCGCCAGGAGGCCCTGGCCGCTTACGAGGGCGCCAGGCGCGGCGCCTCCATGTACCTGGAGCCCATCAAGAAGCTGGTCCAGTTCTACAAGGAGGAAGAGGACCTGGACATGCAGCTCAAATATTTGGAGGAGCTGGACCGCCTCTCCCCCCTCAACGTGGACCGCAAGGTGGACATCGGCGGCATCAGTCTCAAACGGGGGGACACGGATAAGGCCAGGGGCATGTTCGACTCGGCCAAGAAGCTGGCCACCCGCCAGGCCTTCTCCAAGGTCAGCACCATGCTCAAGCAGATCGCCGAGAGCTGCATGGACGCCGACCCGGAGATGGCCGAGGAGTACCTGCGGCAGTCCCTGGAGACCAAGGGAGACATGCTGGACAAGTCGGACCTGGAGACCTTCAACACCCTGGGCATCGTCCTGCGGCGGCAGGGCCGCTGGAAGGACGCCCTGTCCGAGTACGAAAAGGCCAGGAAGGTGGCCCCGGAGGACGAGAACCTGCACTACAACATGGCCATGGCCTACGTGGACGGCAAGGAGTTCGACAACGCCTCCAAGGAGTTGAACAAGGCGGTCAAGCTCAATCCGGAGTTCGGCTACCGCAGCGCCACGGCCTGCTTCAACATCGGCTACATCTACTCCATGGCCGGGCACGACCATCTGGCCAAGGAACGGCTCAACGCTGCCCTGAAGCTTGATCCCGACCACGCCAAGGCCAAAAAGTTGCTTGACAAGCTGTCCTAGGCGGTCGATGGCAGCCCCTGATCGGGCAGGCTTCCCGATGATCGGACGCCTGCCGGGGCCGGGAAGGGGGCTACCGCACGCCGCGGCGTACGCTCCGGCATGGAAGCGCGGCGACATATCTGGAGGCGGGCAAGATGGATGAACTCGAACTGCTTGTCGACCTTCACCGGGGTGCCGCTCGCCAAGGACCCGGGGGAGAGGCGGAAACGAAACTGGCCTTGGATCTGGCTCGTGTCGATCGCTCCCGGCCGTTGCGAATCGTGGACATCGGGTGCGGCACAGGGGCTTCGACTCTCCTGCTCGCGAAGGAACTCAACGCGGAGATCACCGCGGTGGATTTTCTGCAGGAATTCCTCGACGAATTGCGATCAAGGGCCCATGAGCAGGGGGTGTTGGACAAAATCGCCACAGTGAATTGCTCCATGGATGCCCTCCCTTTCGCGGAGGGGGAATTCGACGTGATTTGGTCCGAAGGGGCCATCTACAATATGGGATTTGAAGCCGGGGTTTCGGCTTGGCGGCGGTTTCTGAAGCCGGGAGGGAAGCTCGTCGTTTCCGAAATAACCTGGCTTACCGCCGCACGGCCCCCGGAAATCCAGGCCCATTGGGAAAGGGAATACCCGGAGGTTGATGTCGCGTCGGCGAAGCTCGAGTCGCTTGAGCGGCATGGCTACAGCCCCGGAGCGTTCTTCGTCCTCCCGAGGCATTGCTGGACCGAGGCGTATTACCACCCATTGCTGAGCCGTTTCGAGGGCTTCCTTGACCGGCATGGACAAAGTGAAGCGGCACGGCGCATCGTTGCGGCGGAAAAAGACGAAATCGCCCTCTACGAACGGTATGGCGCCTATTACAGCTACGGGGTCTACGTTTCGGGCAAGGTGGGAGAGTGAATCCCCCGCTTCCGATCCTGTGAATCCAGGGAAGCGGTTCAGCCCTGGTTATCCTCCAGGGGATGCATCCAGCGGTAGGACACGCAGTCGTCCAGCACTGCGGGCACGCCCTGGTAGAGGGTGGGGTAGCGGGGCTGAAGTCCCAGCTCCTCCCACAAGAGGCCCTCGGCCACGGGCAGGCTCAGGGTGAAGGAGCGCACCCCGTCCGGGGTTTCCAGGGACTGCCTGCCCCGCAGCCTGGACCAGGCCGCCAGGCAGCCCGCCCCGGCCATGGCCAATCCGCGCGGCACTTTGCGCAGGCGCAGGCGCGGGTAGTAGCGCCGCACCTGGGCGAAGAACTCGTTCCAGGTGGCGGAGCGGTCGTCGGCGCAGGGGGAGATGACGGACAGCCGCTTGCGGGCCGTCTCGATCAACTGCCTGGCCGCGTCCTCCACGTGCAGGTGGCCGTAGGCGTTCTCCCCATCCCCGGGCATGATGAAGCCGCCCTCGCGGATGGCCGAGAATACGGCGTCGCGCGCGCCGTAGACGTGGGGCAGCCGCAGGGACGCGAAGGCCATGCCCGCGTTGCGGCAGACCTTGGCCATCTCCATTTCGGCGTGCAGCTTGGCCTTGCCGTAGTCGCTGGCCGGAGCGGGCGGGGTGGAGGCGTCGATGGGCACGCCGCCCCGCTCCACCTGGCCGTAGACAAGGAGCGACCCGGCGAAGACCAGGCATTCCACGCCCGCTTCGGCCGCCACCCGGGCCAGCTCGCGCGAGCCGTCAATGAGGGAGGGCTTGAGGGTGTCGTAGGGCTCGAAGCTGGCCCGCGCGCCCAGGTGGAGCACGGTGTCGCAGCCCTCCACGGCCCGGCGCAGGGAGTCCGGGCTGCGCAAATCGCCCATGACCGGCTCGGCCCGCAGGTGCGAGACGATGGTCCCGCGCGGCATGCGCCGCACCATCAGCCTGGGCGTCAGCCCCTCCTCCGCCAGCAGCTCGGCCACCCGGTAGCCGATGAAGCCTGTGGCCCCTGTGACCAGCACGCGGCGCATGGGCTATTGCCCGCCCTTGCCCTGGATTTCCTCGAGGGCCTTCTCCAGGGCCTCCACGCGGGTGCGCAGCTCCTGCACCTCGGCGGTGGTGGCCAGCCCGGCCTTGGAAAGCACGTCCTGCACCTCGCCCTCGCCACGCATTTCCATTTTGGAAATCTGCTCGGCGATCTGGTTGGCCATGTCCTCGCCCTGGCGGCGGGCCTCGTCCATGCCCTCCTTGGCGGTGTCGCGGGCCGCGCCGAAAACCTCGGAGAAGTTCTTTTCCACTTCGTCCTTGGCCAGCATGCCCAGGCCCAGGCCGGTGAAGAATCCTTTTCTGAAAACGTCCATGGGTATCTCCTTAGCGTTTGCGGAACAGCAGCCGCCAGACCAGCCAGGCTCCGAACAGTCCGGAGAGCACGAAGCCGGTCAGGCCGAGTATGGGGACGCCCCATAGGTGCGGGGCCACGTCCGAGACGTAGATGAGCGACGAGCCGATGACCAGGGAGGCCACCACCAGGGAGGAGGCGATGACGAAGGCGATGCCGCGCAGGTACTCCATCTGGTCCTTGAGGAAGTCCTGCTGCACGTGCAGCCGCAGCTCCCCTTTCTCCAGCCGCTGCAGCACCCCCTCCACGCGGGCGGGCAGCCGCCCCAGCCGGCGTATCTCCCGCTCCGCCCGCCGCCACGGGGGGCGGTCGGAAAAGACCATGGAGGCGCGCTTGACCACGTGGCGGATGGCCAGGGACTTGAGGCCGTCCAGGGCGGAGAAGTCCGGGTCGATGGTCCGTCCGGCCGCCTCGGTGGAGAGCAGGGCGCGGGCCATGAGGATGTAATCGGAGCGCAGGTAGACGCCGAACTCCCGGCAGGCGGCGGTCAGGTCCAGCAGAAAGCGGCCCATGTTGGCGTGCCCGGCCACGGGGGTGCGCACCTTGTCCAGGTAGTACATGACGTCGCGCAGGAAGCGCTGGAAATCCAGGTCGGTGGGCACCTCCACAGACATCTCCAGGGCGGTGCGGGCGATGGCCTCGGCGTCGCCCTGGACCATGGCGATGAGGTAGTCCACCAGGGCGGAGCGCATGTCAGGGGTCAGGCGTCCCACCATGCCCCAGTCGAAGAAGACCAGCAGGCCGTCGCGGTTCACGCCCAGGTTGCCCAGGTGCGGGTCGGCGTGGAAGAAGCCGTGGTCCAGCATCTGGGCCGCCACGCAGTCCAGCCCGATCTGGGCCAGCTGGCGGCGTTTTTCGTCCGGGCCCTGGTACTCGTCCAGGCGCACGGCCTCCACGTACTCCATGACCAGCACGTCCGGGGTGGTCAACTCCTCGATCACCTCAGGGGCCATGACGCCCTGCTCCGGCCCGAAGCGGGAGGTGAAGAGCATCTGGTTGCGCGCTTCGCTGAGGAAGTCCATTTCCCGCTGCAGCCCCTTGCGCACTTCGGAGGCGATGTCCGGCAGATGGGCGGGTTTGAGCGATTCCATCCGGGAGTGGATGAGCCCGGCCAGGTACTCCATGATGTCCATGTCCGCGGCCACGGTTGAACGGGCCTTGGGACGCAGCACCTTCACGGCCACGTCCCGGCCGTCATGGGTGCGGGCGCGGTGCACCTGCGAGAGGGACGCCGCAGCCAGCGGCTCGCGGGAAAACTCCGCGAATAGGGTGTCCAGGCCGCCGCCCAGGCTGCCCTCCACTCGCGCGGCGATGTCCTCGAACTTCTCCGGGGGCACGTCCTCCTGCAGGTGCTTCAGCTCGTCGCACAGCTCCATGGGCACCAGGTCCGGCCGCACCGAAAGGATCTGCCCCACCTTGATGAAGGTGGGCCCCAGCTCCTCCAGAGCGCGGCGGATTTTGGTCCACAGGGCAAGCCGGGGGGATTCCGGGCATTCCACGCACTTGGGCTTCACCCGCTTGGGCAGGGGCAGGTTTTCCAGCACCTCCCCGAAGCCGTAGCGGCCGAGGATGAAGAGAATGTCCTTGAGCCGCAGCAGGGATTGGCCGGGGCGGAAGGGAAATGGTTCGTTCTGCATGGTTCCCCTTGTTTCCGCGTTCTTAGCACGGCGCGCGGTCCGTGGACAAGCCGCGGCGGGATTCGTCGCGGCTTCAGAAGGCGAAGGGTTCCTTGCTCCGCACCTCGAAGGCGTAAGGGATCTTGGGTGGCTCCACCGGCTCGGCGTGGTCCGGGATAAAGACGCGGTCATGGGGTAGGATGGTCATGATGACCCCGGGCGTGGCGGGCGGGGTGTCCTCCTCGCGCGCGGCCGGGTCAGCAGCCTCGCGCAACCGGCCCAGCACGCGCAGCCACTGGCCATCCTCATAGTCCGCAGGGTCGTCCACCCGCACCGGCATCCCCACGGCCAGGGCGTCGGCGAAGCAGCAGACCACCACCGTGCGCACTAGGGCGATCTCCCCGCGTGCGTCCAGGGCGGGGGAGCGCCGCACTTGGCCGCGCATGGCGAAGGGGGTGGAGCCGGCGTACTCCGGCCGCTCGTCCAGCAGCATGTGCAGCTCCGGCGGGCTGAGGCGCACGTACTCCGTGCCGCCGCGCGTGAGCCGCGAGGGGCCCCGGGGCTCGGGCCGCTGGCCAAGGGAGAAGGTGGAGCCCGGCGGCGGGCCGGGGGCGAAGGACTTCGTTCCAGCCGGTTCCATGGCCAGCGCGGCCAGGGCCAGGAAGGCGACCAGCACGGCTGTCTGCCACAGGTTGGGCCGCAGGTCCCGGGCGAAGGGCAGGCAGGCCCCGCAGGCCAGAAGCGTCCCGCCTGTGATCAGGGTCAGCAGCTGGAACCTGGGGTTGAGAAAGCGCCAGTAGATCTCGGACTCGGCCAGCACGGCCAGCAACCCGCCCAATCCCACGAGGGCGGCCGCGGCCAGCCAGCGGCGAAGGGCGGGGCTCACAGGCCGCCTCCCAGCCAAACCCAGGCCAGGGAGAGGAAGAAGACGGAAACGGCCGGGACCACGACCAGGGCCACGGCCAGGGGCCGGGCGAAGACCCCGAAGTAGAGGGGCAGCAGCTTGAGGTCCACCATGGGGCCGATGGCTGTGAAGGCCACCTGGGCCTGCATGGGAAAGGAGGCGAAGCCCGCGGCCACAAAGGCGTCCGCCTCGGAGCAGACCGAAAGCAGCACGGCCAGCAGCATCATGGCCGCGATGGCCAGCACCGGCGAGGAGGCCAGGCCGAAGAGCAGGTCCTGGGGCAGGAAGGTCTTCACCGCGGCGGCGGCCAGCGCCCCCAGGATGAGGAAACCGGCCATGTGCAGAAACTCCTGCCCGGCCAGGGCCAGCAGCCGGGGGATGGCGCGGAGGCCGCGCGGGGCGGGGCCGTGGTGGTGCTCGTGGCCACATCCGCAGGCGCAGCCGTCGCCATGGGGCGAAGCGTCCAGACGGGCTCGCAGCAGCTTCCGCACCGGAACCTCGCCCGCGGCCCAGGCCAGGGCGGCGGCCGGAACCAGCACCATGGCCAGCCTCCCCAGCACCATGGACCACTCCCCCCGGAAGGCCACGTAGGTGCCCGCCAGCACCACCGGGTTGGCCACGGGCGCGGCCAGCATGAAGGCCAGGGCGGTGCGCGGGCTGACTCCCTTGGCCAGCAGCCGCCGGGTCAAGGGAACGGTGCCGCACTCGCAGGTAGGCAACAGCAGACCGCCGAAGAGCCCGGCCAGCAACTGTCCGGGCCGGGAGGAGGGCAGCCTGCGGGCCAGGGCCTCGGGCTCGGCGTACAACTCGAACACGGCCGCGAAGAGGGAGCCCAGCAGCAGAAAGGGCGAGGCCTCCAGCACGATGGCTGTGGCGATGGTGGCGAAGATGGCGGCTTGCTCCTCCATGACGCCCGTTTCCTACGTCGGGAGGCGGAACGTGGCAAGGGGAGAGCTTGACCTCTGTGCAACTCGGTTGCATAACCAGAATGCCACATAATCCTTCAATCCAGTCGCGGAGAATCCCATGAACAAACTATCCGGATTGCTGCTTGCGCTGTTTCTGCTGCTCCCCGCCCCGGCCGCCGCAGAAGGGCTGTCCGTGGCCGTGTCCATCCCGCCGCAGGAGTATTTCGCCCGCGCCATCTGCGGAGAGCGGCTGGAGGCGCTCACGGTCATGGTGCCACCCGGCGCCGAGCCCCACGCCTACGAGCCGTCGCCCCGCCAGGTGGGCTCCCTTTCGGAAGCGGATGTCTATTTCGCCGTGGGCGCGCCCTTCGAGCGGGCCTGGCTGGAACGTTTCGGCTCCATCAGCCCGGCCATGCGGGTGGTGCATACGGACAGCGGCATCGACAAAATTCCCATGGGGGAGAGCGGCCACGAGGGGCACGGCCATGAAGCCCACGGTCATGAGGAACACGGCCACGGCGAACACGGCCACGGCGAACACGGCCATGGCGAACACGGCCACGGCGAACACGGCCATGGCGAACATGGCCACGCGGAGCACGGCAATGATGCGCATGCTCATGAATCCCACGGCCATGGGGAGCCCGGCCGCGAAGCCCACGGCCACGGAGCGTACGACCCCCACGTCTGGCTGGCGCCCGAACCGGTGCGGGTCATCGCGGACAACATGTTGGCCGCGCTGGTTGAGGCGGACCCGGCGGGCGCGGAGGCGTACCGCGCGGGCCACGCCCGGCTGCTGGAGGAGGTCGCGCGCACGGACCGCGAGGTGCGGAACATCCTGGCGGACGTCCCCCGGGGGGCGGCCTTCCTGGTCTACCACCCGGCCTTCGCCTACTTCGCCCGGGCCTACGGGCTGAGGGAGGTGGCCATCCAGCAGGCGGGCAAGGAGCCCAGTCCCCGCCGCTTGGCCGAGTTGACGGAAATGGCCCGGGAGAAGGGTGTGGAGGCCATCTTCGTGGAGCCGCAGTTCTCCACCCGGGAAGCCTCGATCATCGCGGACCGCATCGGCGCGGAGGTGGTGGAGGCCGACCCCCTGGCGGCGGACTGGCCGGACAACCTCAAGCGGCTGGCGCGCGCCTTCCGCTCGGCGGCCAAATAGGGCAGGGTTTCCGGACATGTCCATCGACGTCGACCACCTGAGCTTCTCCTACGACGGCCGCCCCGTGCTGCGGGACGTCTCCCTGCACCTGGGGGAGGGCGAGTACCTGGCCGTGCTGGGCCCCAACGGCGGCGGCAAGACCACCCTGCTCAAGCTGCTGGTGGGGCTGCTGCGGCCGGACGAGGGGGAAATCCGCCTCTTCGGCAAGCCCCCGGGCAAGGTCCTGGACCGTGTGGGCTACGTGCCCCAGCACGGCGAGGGCAACCGGGCCTTCCCCGTAAGGGCGCTGGACGTGGCGCTCATGGGGCTGCACCTGCACCGGCCCGGCAAGGGCGACCGGGAGCGCGCCATGGAGGCGCTTAAGCGGGTGGAGATGGCCGACCGGGCGGAGCGGCTCTTCGCCGACCTCTCCGGCGGCGAGGCCCAGCGGGTGCTCATCGCCCGCGCCCTGGCCTCGCGGCCCGACCTGCTGCTGCTGGACGAGCCAACCTCCTCCATCGACCCCCACGGCCGTTTCTGCTTCTACGAGTTCCTGGCCGGGCTGGCCCGGGACACCACCGTGGTGGTGGTCTCCCACGACCTGTCCATCATGGCCTCCGGAGTCACGGCCGTGGCCTGCGTCAACCGCCGCCTGCTCTACAATCCCTCCCCGGAGCTGACCCAGGAGATGCTCTCCCTGCTCTACGGCAGCCACGAGCACACCTGTCCCGCGGACACCTACATGCGTGCCGTGACCAGCCTGCCGGACCTGCGGGTCCGGGAGTGGGAGGACGCGTGAGCGACCTGCTCCAGGCCTTGTCCTTCCCCTTCATGCAAAACGCCCTGGCCGCCGGGGTGCTGGCCTCCATCGCCTGCGGGCTGGTGGGCTGCCTGGTGGTGGTCAACCGGCTGGTATTCCTGGCCGGGGGGGTGGCCCACGCCGCCTACGGCGGGGTGGGGCTGGCCATGCTGGCCGGGCTGCCGGTGCTGCCCGCGGCCGTGGGCTTCTCCCTGGCCTCGTCCACGGCCATGGCCGCGGCCACCCGCCGCCACCCCCAGCGGGCGGACACGGTCATCGGGGCCATGTGGGCGCTGGGCATGGCCTTCGGCATCGTCTGCGTGGACTTCGCCCCGCAGCACGCCGGGGGGCTCATGTCCTACCTCTTCGGCTCCATCCTCACCGTCTCGCGGGGCGACCTGCTGGCCATCGCCCTGCTTACCCTGCTGATCACCGGGCTGTGCCTGCGCTTCTACCGTGACTTCCTGGCCTTCTCCTTCGACCGCGAATTCGCCCGCACCAAGGGGGTGCCCGTGACCCTGCTGCACTATCTGCTCCCGGCCATGACCGCCCTGGCCGTGGTCATGGTGGTGCAGGTGGTGGGACTCATCCTGGTCATCGCCCTGCTGACCATCCCCCCGGCCCTGGCCGAGCGGCGCACCCGCTCCCTGGGCTCCATGATGGCCCTGGCCTCGGTCCTGGGAGCGGCTTTCTGCGTGCTGGGGGTGCTTGCGGCCTACCTGTTGGATGTGACCTCCGGCGCGGCGGTCATCGGCCTGGCCGGACTTTGCTACCTGGCCGACTTGGCCCTGGGCGGAAGAAAGACCCCGGAGGCGAGGGTATGACCGAGTCCCGCCTGCGCCTGGCAGGGCTGGAGCCCACCGCCAACCGCTCCCTGGTGCTGGACCTGCTGCACCGGGCGGAGGGGCCCTTGAGCGCGCCGGAACTGCTGGCGCGGGTGGAGGGGCGCATGAACAAGGTCACGCTCTACCGCATTCTGGACCTGCTCACCCGGCATGGGCTGGTGCTCAAGCACCAGGGCTCGGAGGCGGCCCATTTCTGCGCCGGGGTGCTCACCCAGCCCGTGGACCAGGGGCCGCGCCGCCACGGCCACTTCCATTGCCGCCGCTGCGGCCGATGCTTCTGCCTGGGGCCGGAGAGCCTGCCGCCCGCGCCGGAGCCGCCGCCCCCGGCCGCCAGCGTGGACGAGGTGGGCCTGACCCTGTCCGGGGTGTGCCGCGACTGCGAAAAAACCTCCGCCTGACTGCCCGCTTTTTCCAGCCAAGGGTTCCCTTCCAGCACCCTTTGGGCGTACTATGGAAATATGACACAGCCCCGCGAACCCCTCACCGCCGCCTGGGCGGAATCCCTGAGCGATGTCCGCCGCGAGGACTGGGAGCGCTTCCGGCCCGGCACGCCCTTCATGCGCTGGGATTGGCTGCGGCTTCTGGAGGAAACCGGCTGCGTCACTCCCGGGACCGGCTGGCTGCCCAGGCATCTGCTGCTGCACCGGGGCGGAGAGCTGGTGGGGGCCGCCCCCATGTACGTGCGCACCAACTCCTCCGGGGAGTTCGTCTTCGATCAGGTCTGGGCGGAGGTGGCCGCCCGCATCGGGCTTTCCTACTACCCCAAGCTCACGGCCATGAGCCCCTTCACCCCGGCCACGGGGTACGAGCCCCTGACCGCGCCGGAAGCCGACACCGAGGACGTGTTCACCCGCGTGCTGGACGAGGCCGAGGCCTTCGTGCGCGGCCACGGCCTGTCCGGGCTCAACGTCAATTTCGCCTCCCCGCGCTTCGCCGAGGCGGCGGAGCGGGCGGGCATGGTCCGCTGGGAGCACCAGGGGTTCGTCTGGAGCAACCCCGGCTACGCCTCGTTGGACGAGTTCCTGGCCTACTTCCGCCGCTCCCGCCGCCGCAACGTGACGCGGGAGCGCAGGGCCCTGCGGGAGCGGGGCGTGCGGGTGGAGATGGTTGAGGGCGCGGACGTGTCCGATGCCTGGGTGGAGTGGCTGTACGCCATCTACGAGCGCACCAACGCCAAGTTCGGCCCCTGGGGCTGCCACTACCTCAACCGCGATTTTTTCCAGGGCATATTCCGGGAGCTGCCGGAGAATCTGGTGGTGGCCGGGGCCACCGAGGGCGGGCGGGAGCGCCCCCTGGCCATGGCCCTTTTCGCCAAGCAGGGGGAGCGGTTGTGGGGCCGGTATTGGGGCTGCTTCGAGGAAGTCCCGGGGCTGCACTTCGAGGTCTGCTACTACACCCCCATGGAGTATTGCATAGAGCATGGACTGCGGGAGTTCGACCCCGGCATGGGCGGGGCGCACAAGGCCAGGCGCGGTTTCGCCTCGCGCAGCGCCTACTCCCTGCACCGCTTCAGCGATCCCCGGCTGCACGCCCTGTTGCGCCGCCACATGCCGGAGATCAACTCCCTGGAGCGGACCCACGTTGCCGAGCTCAACGAACTGCTGCCGTTCAAGGAGTGGACCGCGGGGCGGTCTTGACGGGGGAAGCGGGCATTCGTAGGAGGTACATTGCCCATCCGAGGAGCCCCATGCAAGAGACCATCCGCCAAGCCTTCGATCCCCACGCCCGCATCTTCAAAGCCCTGGGCCACCCCGCCCGGCTGTTCATCGTGCACCAGCTCTCCCTGCGGGGGGAATGCGGCGTGGGCCACCTGCGCGACGCCCTGGAACTGGACATGTCCACCGTGTCCAAGCACCTCTCGGTGCTGCGCGAGGCGGGGGTGGTCGCCTCCACCAAGCGCGGCAGCGCTGTGCTCTACCGGGTGGCCATGCCCTGCGTGCCGCACTTCATGGACTGCGTGGACGCGGCGCGGCGCGGGGAAGAGGCCGAGCCCGCCTGCGACTGCGCGGCTCAGTCCACCCTGAAGGGTTCGTAGGGCGCGGGCCAGGCCCAGGCCGGGACCGGGGTCTCGCGCCAGCCGGCCAGGCGGGAGCGGTCCAGCAGGTCCAGAAGCAGGGCGAAGAATTCGGTGGAACGCAGCAGCGCCCGCGCCTCGGACTCCTGGAAGGAGGTCCCGGCGCAGCAGCGCACGCCAGGTCCGTGCAGCAGCACGGGATAGGGTTCGCCGGTGCGGATGAGCCGCCCCGAGGCGGGAGCGCCCGGCCCGGCCGCTATGCCCACCAGCGGCCGCCTGCCGGCCACGGTCATGGAGGGCAGGTTTTCCGCCAGGGCCGCGTCCAGGCTTTCCAGGGCGCGTTTCTTGCGGCCCGGCGATTTGGCCCGGGCGGCCCGGAAGCAAGCCCGGCTGTGCACAACCACCACCCGCGTGCCCTGTTCGAACAACTCCCTGGCCCAGCCAAGGCGGCGGGCCAGGTCCTCCCCCGCCTCGCCCCGGTCCGGGTCGTGGCGGAAGGCCAGCCCCATGTCCCGGGCGGCCCCGCCCAGGGCGGCCAGCGGGGAGACCAGTCCCCCCTCCATGCAGAAGCGATTCAGAAAGGAAAGCGAGGGGGTCTGGCGGCCTCCCGCGCGGGTGAGCAGGGCGTTCACAGGGGGCTCGTCGCGCTCCTCCCGCAGGCGGTTGAATTCCAGGCCGGAGAGGGTGCTGTGCGCCCGGGCCAGGTACTCTCCAAGGGCGCGGGCCGTTTCCTCGGCGATCATGGGCGCCCCGTCGAGGGCCATGGGCCTGGCCAGGGGCAGCCCCTCGGCCAGGGGGTCCACGTCGGTCACGCGCTCGTCCGCCGCGCCGCGCAGGATGAGGGCGCCGTCCAGCCCCTCGGTGTGCACGAGCTGGAATTCTACGCCGCGCAGGGTGGCGGGCTCCAGGGACCTGAACAGATCGGCGCAGGCCTCGCCCGTGCAGGCGTGGGCCGCCTCGTCCGGCTCGTCGGTGGAGGAGGGATCCTCGTCGATGAGCACCAGCGCGCCGTCCTCCTCGCGCTCAACCGAAGCCAATCTGGCGGAGAAAACCACGTCGCCCTGGGCCAGGTCCATGCCCGAGCCCAGCGCCGAGAGCACGCCCAGGCTGGGGGCGTGGTGCGCGCCCATGCCCAGCAGAGGGTAGAGGGCGGACTCCACGGGCAGGGGCTGGCCGGGATCGGTGGGGTGATGCAGCCACACGCTGCCCTGGCGGGCCAGGGAGTCCAGAAAGGGGGTGGCCGCGGCCTGCAGCGGAGTGCGGCCATCCAGGCCGGGGTGGGCCCGGTCGGCCGCGCCGTCGAGAAGGATGATCAGGCAATTGCGGGGCATGGGGAAAGCCTAGCGGCAAACGGACTCGGAGGGAAGGGATTATACCTTCTCCCGGAGCGTTCGCGGGCGGGAAGGTCCTCAGACTTTGATGTCCAGCCGCTGCCCCTTGTCCGGCTGCTGCGCCTGCTGGGACTGCTGCCCGTGTTCGAGGGTGCCCTGAATGACCCGCATGGAAAGCTGCGCCTGGATGGCGCTGGTGGCCTTGGCGGCCACTTCCTGAATCTCCATACAACTCCCTTTCGAATCCTATCGGACGATGCTGTCCCTGACTTGAGGGGGCGGGGCGGATTTCCGCATACCGCAAGGATTTCCCGGGGGCGTTTGATTATTGGCGGTCCGACCTTGCCCTTGAATGCCCGTATGGTATGGATATACCCTGCGAAACATATCCTGAACGATCGTGCAAAAGGGCGGGCGAGATGAGCTGGAAGAACATTTCCCTCAAGGGCAAGTTCGGAGTCGGATTCGGTGCGGTGCTGTTGCTGCTGCTGTTGGTGGGAGGCTGGGCCTTCCTCGGCGTGGGTGACATCACCGAGAACGCCGAGGAGGTCATCCACGGCAACGAGTTGCGGGGCGAGTTCACCTCGCGGCTGGTGGACCACTTGGAGTGGGCCGAGGCGGTGAGCGTCTTCGTCACCGACGACGAGCAGAACACGCTTGACGTGCAGCTGAACCCGCGCGAGTGCGGCTTCGGCAAGTGGTACTACGGCCAGGGCAGGCAGGAGGCCGAGGAGATGGTGCCGGAAATCCGGTCCGTCATGGCCGAGGTGGAAGAACCCCACATCCACCTCCACGAATCGGCCCGCGAGATCAAGGAGGTCTATACGCCGGTGGACACCGGGTTGGGCACCTTCCTGGCGGACAAGCAGAACGACCACCTGCGCTGGACCCACAAGGTCAAGGACGCCCTGCTGGACCCTTCCATCACGCAACTCGGCGTGGAGACCGACTGGACCAAGTGTTCCCTGGGCAAGTGGCTCTACTCCGACGAGACCAAGGCAATGGCCAGGGAGAACCCCGGTTTCGGGCAGGCCATTGAGGGTATATACGACCCGCACAAGCATTTGCACCAGAGCGCCATCACCATCCAGGAGCTGATCGACCAGAACGATCGCGTCCAGGCGGAACAGGTCTTCCGAGGTGAGACCGAGACGGCCGCGGACGAGACCCTGGCCGGTCTGGACGAGGTGAGGGAGTGGTACGAGGCGCGGCGCGAGGGCTACGAGAAGGCCATGGCGATCTATGCCCAGAAGACCCTGCCAAATCTGCAGCAGGTCAAGGAGCTGCTGAACCGCGCCGAGACCACGGTCGAAGAGAACGTCATGACCGACAAGGAGATGCTGCAAGCGGCCTCCACCACGCGCATGGGCGTGGAGTGGCTGGCTGGAAGCGCCCTGGTCATCGGCGTGCTGCTGGCTTGGGTCATCGCGCGCGGCATCCTCCGCCCCCTCATGGCGAGCATGGGCTTCGCCGACGAGATCGCCGAGGGCGACCTGACCGCCAACGTGCACGTCTACCAGAAGGACGAGATAGGCCGCATGGCCGAGACCCTGCGCACCATGGGCGGGCGCCTGGCCGAGGTGGTGGGCGAGGTGCGGGAGGCCTCGGAGAACGTGGCCTCCGGTTCCGAGGAGCTGTCCGCCACGGCCCAGAACCTCTCCCAGGGGGCCAGCGAGCAGGCCGCCAGCGTGGAGGAGATTTCCGCCTCCATGGAGCAGATGGCCGCCAACATCGGCCAGAACACGGACAACGCCCGCCAGACCGAGACCATGGCCACCAAGGCCGCGGACAACGCCAAGCGCGGCGGCGAGGCTGTGGGCCGTACCGTGTCCGCCATGCGCGACATCGCCGAGAAGATCACCATCATCGAGGAGATCGCCCGGCAAACCAACCTGCTGGCGCTCAACGCCGCCATCGAGGCGGCCCGCGCGGGCGAGGCGGGCAAGGGCTTCGCCGTGGTGGCCGCGGAGGTGCGCAAGCTGGCCGAGCGCAGCGGCGAGGCCGCCGGGGAGATCACCGAGGTCTCGTCCTCCTCCGTGGAGACCGCCGAGGAAGCGGGCAAGCTCATCGACCAGGTGGTGGAGGACATCACCAAGACCGCCGACCTGGTGCAGGAGATCGCCGCCGGGTCCGAGGAGCAGAAATCCGGGGCGGAGCAGATCAACAACGCCATCCAGCAGCTGGACCAGGTGGTGCAGCAGAACGCCTCCGCGGCCGAGGAAATGGCCTCCACCTCGGAGGAGTTGTCTTCCCAGTCGGAGCAGTTGCTCTCCACCATCTCCTTCTTCAAGCTGGAGACCAGCCACGGTTCCGGAGGGCGGCAGCGCAAAGCCGCCACGGCCGGGACGTCCCGCCAGGCGTTGCCGCAGGGTGGCGAAAACAAGCCCGGGAAGAAGCCGGCCGCCCAGGGCAACGGCAATACCCGCGCCAAGGGCGGCGCCGGACAGGGCGGCGAGGGCAAATCCGGCTCCAAGGGCTTCTCCTACGACATGGACGAGAGCGGCGAGGACGACGAGTTCGAGCGCTTCTAGCCGCTTCCGGCCTCCAGGCCGGACCAACCGACGCGACAAGGCCCGGGGACGTCGTCCCCGGGCCTTTTTTCGCGTCCGCCCGGCGCGGCCTCCGGGACGGGCGTTATATTTTCATGCACAACCGTTCAGTTATCATGGCGAGTCTGTCAGTATGCCTGTAATCACGATTTCGTCCGCGAGACACGGTACGGAAAACGGCGCGTTCGCGCCTCGCTCCGCGTGTGCCGCGCAATCCACGGACATTCGAAAGGGGGCCTTCATGTTCAAGAATATGTCGTTGGCCAGGAAGCTCATCCTGGGATTCTGCGCCGTGCTGGTGCTGCTGGTGGTGCTGGGAATCGTGTCCTTCAGGGCGCTGACCTCGGCCACGGACGGGTTCACCGATTACCGGGAGCTGGCCCGGGACTCGGTGCTGGCCGGGCGCGTGCAGGGCAACATGCTTATGCTGCGCATGCAGGTGAAGGACTACATTTTGAGCGGCGAGCAGAGCGAGCGCCGCGAGTTCGACGAGTATATGACGGCCACCCAGGGCTTCCTCGAGGAGGCCAAGGGGCGCATAAGCGACCCGGAGCGCGCGTCCATGATCGCCAAGGCCGATCAGAAACTGGACACCTATCAGAAGAGCTTCGGCGAGGTGGTCAAGCTCATGGACCGCCGCGATGAACTGCTCCAGGGCGTCCTCGCCCCCGAGGGCGCGGCCATGGAGCGGAACCTCGCGGAACTCATGCGCACGGCCGAGGGGGACGGCGACTCCGCGACGGCCTACCACGCCGGGCTGACCCTGCGGCACCTGCTGCTGGCCAGGCTGTACGTCGTCAAGTTCCTGGAGAGCAACGACCAAGCGGACGTGGACCGGGTGCGCGACGAGTTCGAGGTGATGGACGAGGAAATGGCGGCGCTGGAACGCGCGATACAGGACGCGGAGCGACGCGGGCTGCTGGCCGGGACCATTGAAAGCCGGGATCGCTACACGTCCACGTTTTTCGATGCCTTCGTCCCGGCCATCTTCGAGCGAAACCGCCTCATCGAGGACAGCCTGGACCGCATCGGGCCGGAGGTGGCCGGACTGACCGAGGACGTCAAGCTGTCCATCATCGAGGACCAGAACCAGCTTAGCTCCAGCGTGCAGCAATCCAACAGGTTCACCATACGCCTCATCGGTATCGTCTCCGGAGCGGCCCTGCTCTTCGGCGCGCTCATGGCCTGGCTCATCATCCGCGGCGTCTCCGCCCAACTCGGCCGCGACCCTTCGGTGGTGGCTAACATCGCCGAGAGCATCTCACGTGGCGACCTGAGCACACGCTTCGACCAGGACAAGGTGCGTGGCGTGTACGCCTCCATGAAGGACATGTCCGATGCCCTGACCGGTGTGGTGGGCGAGGTGCGCTCCGCCTCGGAGAACGTGGCCTCGGGTTCCGAGGAGTTGTCCGCCACGGCTCAGAGCATCTCCCAGGGGGCCAGCGAGCAGGCCGCCAGCGTGGAGGAGATTTCCGCCTCCATGGAGCAGATGGCCGCCAACATCGGCCAGAACACGGACAACGCCCGGCAAACCGAGTCCATGGCCACCAAGGCCTCGGACAACGCCAAGCGCGGCGGCGAGGCGGTGGAGCGCACCGTTTCGGCCATGCGCGACATCGCCGAGAAAATCTCCATCATCGAGGAGATCGCCCGGCAGACCAATCTGCTGGCGCTCAACGCCGCCATCGAGGCGGCCCGCGCGGGCGAGGCGGGCAAGGGCTTCGCCGTGGTGGCCGCGGAGGTGCGCAAGCTGGCGGAGCGCAGCGGCGAGGCCGCCGGGGAGATCACCGAGGTCTCGTCCTCTTCGGTGGAAACCGCCGAGGAAGCGGGCAAGCTCATCAGCCAGGTGGTCGAGGACATCTCCAAAACCGCCGACCTGGTG
The DNA here is from genome assembly GCF_000711295.1 of Desulfohalovibrio reitneri. Lineage (NCBI taxonomy): Bacteria > Pseudomonadati > Thermodesulfobacteriota > Desulfovibrionia > Desulfovibrionales > Desulfovibrionaceae > Desulfohalovibrio > Desulfohalovibrio reitneri. Next base: position 2,258,164 of record NZ_JOMJ01000003.1, read on the forward strand.
CAGGAGATCGCCGCCGGGTCCGAGGAGCAGAACTCCGGCGCGGAGCAGATCAACCAGGCCATCCAGCAGCTGGACCAAGTGGTGCAGCAGAACGCCTCCGCGGCCGAGGAGATGGCCTCCACCTCGGAGGAGCTGTCCTCCCAGTCGGAGCAGTTGCTCGCATCAATCTCCTTCTTCAAGCTGGGCATGGGCGACGGCCGGGACAGGCCGAAGGCCGCGCCCGCCAGACGTGAGGCCCTTCCCCGGGGGGACGAGACGGCCGCGAAAGGCAACGGAGCCAAGCGGGCCTCCCCCCCGGCCGCCAGGGGCGGACAGGATGGCGGGGGAGCCGGGTACGCCTACGACATGGACGGCGACGACGAGTTCGAACGGTTCTAGGCTGGTCCGGAAACGGCCATGAAAAAGGCCCGGAACGCACCGCGTTCCGGGCCTTTTTCGCGTTGGCGGCGGGGGCGGATCATTCGTCCCCGGTCAGCCGCCGCACCTCGCTGTCCAACTCGTTCAGGTCCAGGGGCTTGGGCAGGTAGCCGTCGATGCCCGCTTCCCTCGCGCGCTCCCGGTCGCCACTCCCGGCGTGCGCGGTCAGGGCGGCCACGGGGGTGCGCCTGTTGACCTCCCCGGCCTTGCCCGCCCGCAGGCGGCGCACCGTCTCCAGGCCGTCCATGTCCGGCATCTGGATGTCCATGAGGACCAGGTCGAAGGGCTGTTCCGCCAGCATGTCCAGGGCTCCGGCTCCGTCCCCGGCCACCCGGCACTCGTGGCCCAGCTTGTCCAGCAGCCTGCGAGCCACCATGCGGTTGATCTCGTTGTCCTCCACCACCAGCACCCGCTTGGCGGGAGCGGAGGCTTCTTCCGCCGTGCCGGACCGGGGGGCGGGACCGCCGGGATTCCCGTCCTGGGTCGGGCGCAGGGGCAGAGTGAAGCGGAATGCCGAGCCCTCTCCGGGCTCGCTTTCCACCCAGACCTCGCCGCCCATGAGTTCCACCAGGTTCTTGACGATGGCCAGCCCCAGGCCGGTGCCCTGGTGGCGGCGGGTGGTGGAGTCGTCGATCTGGGTGAAGGACTCGAACAGGCGGTGAATCTGTCCGCGCGAAATGCCGACGCCCGTGTCCTCCACCTCGAAAAGCAGCCGTTCCCCGTCGGGCCGCAGCCGCAGGGCCACCCGGCCGCGCTCGGTGAACTTGATGGCGTTGCCCGCCAGATTGAAAAGGATTTGGCGCAGCCGCTGCTCGTCACCGTCCAGCCACTCCGGCGCGCCGTCCTCCACTTCGACGGAGATGGCCAGCCCCTTGTCCGTGGCCTGCTGCTGCAGTGCCTCGGCGGTTTGGCGCAGCACGTCGCCAGGGCGCAGCGGCTCGGCCGCGATCTCCATGCGGCCCGCCTCTACGCGGGAGAGATCCAGGAGGTCGTTGAGCAGCCCGGCCAGGCCGCGTCCGGCCATAAGGGCGGTGCGCACGGACTCGGCGTGTTCCGGAGCGAGATCGGCCTGATCCAGAATCTGCAGCATGCCCAGCACAGCGTTGAGGGGTGTGCGGATCTCGTGGCTGATGGTGGCCAGGAAAGCGGATTTGGCCCGCGAGGCGGCCTCGGCCCGCTCCTTGGCCTCCTCCAGGGCTCGGGTGAGCTGGCGGAGGTCGGTAACGTCGGCCACGTACTCCATGCCGCCGATGACCCGGTCGTCTTCGTCCAGGATGGGAGCGCAGTACATCTTGAAGGAGCGGCCGGTGCGCTCGTCCTCCTCCGGGGTGGAGAAGCGGGTGACGAGCCGCTTTTCCTCCATGGCCTTGGGCAAGGAGCAGTGGCCGCAGACGGTTCGGCGGTTCTGCAGGATCTCAAAGCAGTGGCGGCCCAGAATGTCCGCGTCGTCCGGCAGGCCGAAGGCCTCCATGAGGCCCCGGCTGACGTTGATGATGCGGTAGTCCGCGTCCACCACGTTGAGGTGGCCGGGGATGTTGGCGAACATGGCCCGCAACTGCTGGTTGACCCGCCGCAACTCCTCCTCCGTCCGCTTGAGCTGGGTGATCTCCTGGCTGACCGTGGCCACGCCCAGCAGCGCCCCTTCGTCGTAGACCGGGAATTTCTTGGACAGGAATACGCGCCGGGTTTTTCCGCCGGAGAGGTGCTCCTCCACGGTCAGGGATTCCCCCGCGGGAAGTTCCAGCGCCCGGCGGTCGTTTTCGGCGTAGACGGAAAGGTCGCTGTCGGTTGCCACGCCGTTCAGCAGATCCTCGTCCCGCTTGCCCAGCACCTCGTCGGAGTCCAGCCCCAGCATGCGCGCAAAGGCGGGATTGGCCGTGAGGTAGCGCCGCCTGGGGTCCTTGAGCACGGCTAGGTGCTCGGTGTTGGCCATCATGGCCCCCAGCAGCCGCTGCTGCTTTTCCCGCCGCAGTTCCTCGGAGACTTCCCTGGCCACGGCCAGGTAGCCGTCGATGCCGGAATCGGGCCGCATGGGGAAGGTGCGTACCAGAAGGACCACGTGCGAGCCGTCCGGCCCGGGGACCGTCAGCAGCCGCTCGTCGGGCTGGCCGGTGCGCAGGGTGCGCTCGCCCGGGTCGTGCCTGGTATCGCCGCCCCTGCTCCGCAGACAGGGGCCGCCGCGCAGCGCCTCCGGTGTTGAACCCAGCAGGTCGGCCATGGCGCGGTTGGCCATGACGACCCGGTGGTCCCTGGAGACCAGGGCCATGGGCAGGTCCAGGCCCTCGAAAAGGGCCTGGCGCAGCGAGGCGTCAGCCGTCAGCGCCTCTTCCAGGTGGTGGGACTCGTGCCGTGCTCCTTCCCCCATGGGGGGAGTCTACACAGGCGCTCCGCGTTGGCAAGCCGGGAAACGGCAATAATCACCCGGCCGGGTCTGGGCCGCGCGTGCCGGGGTCGGCGGTCTCCCTGGCCCGCTCTTTCGCCCGCAGCTGGATGAGCCGGGCCACGATGCCCACGGCCAATTCCTCCGGGCTCAGCCCGCCCAGGTCCAGCCCGCCGGGGCATTCCACACGGTCCAGGTCCTCCTGGCTGTATCCCTCCTCCAGCAGCTTGCGGAAAAGGTCGTCCCGCTGGCCCTCGGTGCAGGGCAGGGCGATGTAGGGGGCGGGGCTGGCCAGGGCTTCCCGCAGCAAGGTTTCGTCGAAGCGGGGGTCGCGGCTAGTGATGACCACCAGGGTGGATCCGGTGAGCGGGTTGCGGTGCCCGGCCAGTTCCCGCAGGGCGTTGTTCATGTCCGCCACCCGGAAGGCGTCCACGTTCTTCAGCCGGGTCAGACGATCGGGCCGGTCGTCGGCCACGGCCACGGGAAAGCCGCAGCGTTGGGCCAGCAGGGCTGTCTCCCGCCCCAGGCGTCCGGCGCCGAGCACCACCACGTCCAGGCTTTCCGGCAAGGGTTCCACCAGCAGGCAGTCCCCGCCGCAGGTGACCAGCACCGGCGAGTCCAGGCGCTCGGCTTCCTCGGCCGCCCGGCGCATGGCTTCGGAGATGAGGAAATCTTCCGGCAGGCAGGTCCCGGCCGCAGCCTCGCCGGCCGAGCCGGAGCTGTGGAAGCGCGGCCGCTTGCGCAGGTCCGTCCAGTCCAGGCCGGTGAACAGCAAGGGCTTGGGACCGCCCCCGTGCCGCGCGGCCAGGAACGTCTCCAGGGCCCTGCTGGTCTCGGTGTCCGGATGCAGGGGCTGCACCAGGGCTTCCACCCATCCGCCGCACGTCTCCTCGGACTCGGCCCAGTCGCCGTCGTCCGTGGCGAACTCCACCAGGTGAACGTTGCCGGTGGCCAGGGAGTCCCGGGCCTGCTCCACGATCCAGGCCTCCAGCGCGCCGCCGCCCACGGACCCCACGACCTGTCCGGAGGAGGTCAAAAGCAGCCTGGCTCCGGGGCCCCGGGGGGTGCAGCCCTGAGTCCGGACCACCGTGGCCAGGGCGCAGTTGCGCCCCGCTTCCAGTTCCCGCGCCGCTTGCCGCAATGCTTCGATACCCATTCACGCCTCCGCGATGGCGGTCAGTTCCTGCCGCACCACAGCCTCCAGCAAGGGCACCTTGTAGCCGTTGCCAGAGAGGGGAGCGGTTTTGGACACGGCCGCTTGTGCCGCCTTGTCGATCACTTCCGGGGTCAGCCGCGAGCCGATGATGATTTCCTCCACCTCTCTCGAGCGCCAGGGCACCGGCGCCACGCCGGAGAAGACCACCCGGCCGCCGTTAACCCGGCCGCCGGATACGTCCAGCGCCGTGGCCATGCCCGCGATGGCGAAGTCCCAGGCCGCCCGCACCCGCACCTTGCGGTAGGCGGAACGCAGCCCCTTGGAGGGCGGGGGGATGGTCACGTGGGTGATGATCTCGCCCGGTTCCAGCCGCACCATGCGTGTGGGATCCTCCTCGGGGGGTACGAACAGCTTGTCCACCGCCAGGGTGCGTCCGCCGCCCGGCCGGGCGGTGGTCACGCCGGCCCCCAGGGCGGCCAGGGCCGGGGCCGGATCCGAGGGGTGGACGATGACGCACGGCCCCTTGCCCAGGATGCGGTGGTACTGGTTTTCGCCCTCGAAGGCGAAGCAGGTGCCCCCGCCCTTGCGCAGGCAGTGGAAGTCGCCCCGGAAGTACCAGCAGCGCGGTTCCTGGCAGAGGTTGCCGCCGATGGTCCCCTGGTTGCGCAGCTGCGGGCTGGCCGCGGCCAGCGCGGCCTGGGCCAGCACCGGGTAGGCGCGGTTCACCCCGGGGTGGACGGCGATCTCCGAGAGGGTGGTCAGGGCGCCGATGCGCAGGCCGCCCTCGGCGGTCTTTTCCATGCCGCGCAGGTCGTCCAGGGAGGAGAGGCTGACCACCTCGTCCACGGCGAAGCAGTGGTCGCGCATGCAGCCCAAAAGGTCGGTGCCGCCGCCGTGGGCGCGGCCGTTGTCCGCGCCCGCCAGGAGCTTGACCGCCTCCTTGACCGTGACGGGGCGGTGGTAGGTGAAGGGGGAGAGGTTCATGCCGCCTCCTTCCGCCCGGCCAGGGCGGCCACCAGGGCCGGTGCGTTGACGGGGCTTTCGGTCAGCCGCACGCCGCAGGCGTCGAACACCGCGTTGGCGATGACCGCGGCCGTGGGCACGGTGACGGGTTCGCCCAGCCCCTTGCCGCCGATGGCGTTGGCCTCGGGGTCGGGCATCTCGATGGGCTCGGAGAGGATCTCCGGCGGGGCGTCCATGATGGTGGGCAGTTTGTAGTCGTGCCAGTTGCGGGTGCAGAGCTTGCCGGTGGGGCCGTCCAGCACCCGCTCCTCCAGCATGCCCAGGCCGATGCCCATGACGATGCCGCCGCCCACCTGGTTGTCGTAGGTCAGCCGGTCGATGACCCGGCCGGAGTCGTGGGAGGCCACAAAGCGCGTGAGCCGCACCTCGCCGGTCTCCCGGTCCACCTCCACCTCGCAGAACTGCGCCCCGAAGGGCACCACCACCTTGCCGTCCGGCCCGGGGCTCTTGTGGCCGATGCCGATGGCGGTCTGGTGGCTCTTGAGGTGGGAGAGGTCGGTGACGGCGATCTTCTTGGTCTCGTCATAGGTCTGGATGTTCGCCCCCCGGAAGAGCAGGCCGGAGCGGGGCGCGTCCAGGTCCTCGGCCGCCCAGTCCAGCAGTTTGCGCTTGAGGTCCACGCAGGCCAGCCGGGTGGCCGAGCCGTCCGTGGGCAGGGTCTTGGAGCCGCCGGAGGGGCGGGAGTAGTGGGTGGTGCCGGTGTCGGCGTTCTCCACCCGAACGGATTCCGGGGTCACTCCCATCTCCTCGGCCGCCACCACGGCGAATACCGTCTTGGAGCCGGTGCCGATGTCCGAGGCCCCGGCGTTGACTACCACCGTGCCGTCGGCGTTGAGGCTGACAATGACCGTGGAGGGCGGGAATCCGTTGCCCAGGAACCAGTTGCAGGCGCCCGCGCCCACCCCCCGCAGGTACCGCCCGGAACGGTCCTGTTCCCGGGTGCGCTTTCTGGCTTCGGCCCAGTCGAAGGCCTCCGCGCCGCGCCGCAAACACTCGGCCAAACCGGTGGTGGTGTAGGGGGGCTGGCCTTCGCGGCCCTGGGAGCGGTCCGGGATGTTCTTCAGCCGCAACTCCACCGGGTCCATGTCCAGCTTGCGGGCCAGCTCGTCCACGGCCTGCTCCACGGCCCAGGAACACTGCGGGTAGCCCGGCGCGCGGAAGGGACGGGCGGGCTGGGCGTTGATGAGCACGTCGTTGAGCCTGGTCTCCACGTTGCCGCAGGCGTAGAGGTCCTTGGCCAGCCAGTCCAGCAGGCTGGTTCCGCCGGAGGGAAAGGCGCCGGAGGCGCCTGTGCCCTCGAAGGAGATAGCGGTCAGCCTGCCTTCCCCGTCCGCGCCCATCTTCAGCCGCATGGCCGACTCGGGCCGGTTGCCCATGGTCAGGTAGGTCTGCTCGCGCGGCAGGAAGAGTTTCACCGGGCGGCCGGTGCGCTTGGCCAGCAGGGCGGCCATGATGGAATATTTGCTGGTCTCCAGCTTGGAGCCGAAGCCGCCGCCGACATAGTGGCCGAGGACCCGTACCTTGGACAGGGGCAGGCCCAGCACCTGGGCCACCTTCTCGCGCACGGCGTAGACCCCTTGGGTGGACTCCCATATGGTCAACTCGTCGCCGTCCCAGGCCGCAGCCGCTCCGTGGGGCTCAAGCGGGGTGTGCAGCAGGCAGCGGGTCAGGTAGTCGCGCTCCACCACGGCGGAGGCTTCGGAAAAGCCCCGCTCCACGTTGCCCCGGGAATAGGTCTGGGGCGGGGAGGCGCGGTTGCCGTCCGGGTTGTCCGGCCGCGCCTTGGGCGCGCCCTTGGTCAGGGCTTCGACCGGGTGGGAGACGAAGGGCAGCTTCTCGTACTCCGCCTTCACCTTGCGCAGGGCGTCCCAGCAGGCCTGGGGGGTGTCCGCGGCCACGGCGCAGACCGCCTCGCCCTCGAAGAACAGCTCGGTGTCGAAGAGGCGGGCCTCGGTGACGCTTTCGGGCGCGTCGTCCGCCTCGCCCTGGTCGGTCCAGGGCCATTTGGGGTTGGCCCCGGACGTCTTGTGGCTGATGAGGTCGCGCACGCCGGGTGTCCTGGCCGCCTCGGCCGTGTCCAGCCGGGTGAGCTTGGCGTGGGGGTGGGGGCAGCCCAGGATGGCGCCGTAGAGCATGTCCGGCAGCCGCACGTCGGAAGGGTAGACCGCCGTGCCCGTGACGCGCTCGTAGGCGTCCACGCGCACGGTGCGCTCCCCCACGACGCTGGTGGATTCCAGCCAGGCCGGGGGCTTGCCCGACTCGCCGGGCTGGGGGTGGGAGGCAACGGGATCGAAATAGAGGTTTTTGGCCATGGCCTAGCCTCCTTTCTTCAGGCGGACCGCGGTGTGTACGGCGTTTTGAATGTTAGCGTACGCGCCGCAGCGGCAGAGGTTGCCGCTCATGCCCAGCCGCACGGCCTCGAGGTCGGGCTCGGAGTTTTCCCGCAGCAGGCCCTCGGCCGCCACCACTTGACCAGGCGTGCAGTAGCCGCACTGGAAGGCGTCCTCGCGGGCGAAGGCCTCCTGGGTCGGCCCCATGTCCTCGCCCTTCTTCAGCCCCTCGATGGTTTCGATGCGGTGGCCCTGCGCCTCCACGGCCAGGGTCAGGCAGGCGTAGCGGGGCAGGTCGTCCATGAGCACGGTGCAGGCCCCGCATTCGCCCCGGTGGCAGCCCTCCTTGGAGCCGGTCAGGCCCAGTTCCTCGCGCAGCACGTGCAGAAGCGTCCAGCGCGGCTCCACCAGGAGTTCGTAGCGGCGGCCGTTGATGTCCAGGCCGCAGTCCACAAGGCTGTCCTCTCTGGCTTTCCTCCCGGTTTCGGCCCCGGCGCGGGCGGCCGGTCCGGCCACGGCCAGGCAGGCGGCCGAGGCGCTCATGGTCTGTATGAAGCGGCGGCGGGAGAGGCCGCCGGAGCGTGTGGACTTTTTGCGCATGGCTCCTCCCGGGTGGGGTTGGCCGTTTTCGGGCTGCAGGGGCAAGCCATTCCCTTATACCGAAGCAGGACCGCCGGAGCAACGCCAGGGAGAAAAAATGGGTAGCAATCCGGCGGGCGAAGGGGAGGGGAAAACCCGCATATCCAGGCGAGTCCTTTCAATCCCGGCGGAATATGGTACAGGGAAAGCCCGGGAAAAAGCTAGGCAAACGGGAGCGGGCCGGCATGTACAAACCAATCAGCCATTACGGCGCGGTGGGCGACCTGCGCACCGTGGCCCTCATCGCCTCGGGCTCCGTGGACTGGCTCTGCCTGCCGGACCTGGATTCCCCTTCCGTGTTCGCCGCCCTGCTGGACGCCGACTCGGGCGGCTGCTTCGCTGTTCGCCCCGAAGGCCCCTTCGACGCCCAGGCCCGCTACCTGGAGGACACCAACGTTTTGGAGACGCACTTCCGCTGCCGCACGGGCCGGGCCGTGCTCACCGATTTCATGCCCCTGCGGGAGGGCGGGCCGGACCACCCCGACGGCGGGGGGCGCGCTCCCGGCCCCGTCCTGTGGCGGAAGTTCGAGGTGCTGCGCGGGGAGATGGAGGTGCTCTGCCGCTTCGCCCCCCGCTTCGACTACGCCCGGGACGACGTGCGCATCGAGGAGGTGGAGCGGGGCGTGTTGGCGCGGGGGCAGTCTTCCGGGCTGGCCTGCGGGCTGTACACCCGGCGCGAGATGGTCGGGGTGGGGCCGGACGAGGCCGAGGGCCGCTGGCGGCTGGCCTCCGGCGAGGAGGTTTGGCTTGCCCTGGGCTGGGGGGAGGAGCGCGTTTCCCGCCGCCCGGAGGACGGCGAGGCCGCCCTGGAGGAAACCGCGCGCTTCTGGAGCGGCTGGCTGGAGACCGGCGAAACCGGGCGGGAGGTGGACTTCGGCAGTTTCGCCCCCATGGTCCGTCGTTCCGCCCTGGCCCTGAAAATGCTCTTCCGCCACCCGGACGGCTCCATCGCGGCCGCAGCCACCACCTCCCTGCCCGAGGTCATTGGCGGGGGGCGCAACTGGGACTACCGCTACACCTGGGTGCGGGACACCTCCTTCACCCTGCGCACCCTGTTCAACCTGGGCCACGTGGTTGAAACCGAGGCCTTCCTGCGCTGGATCGAGAAGCGCATCCGGCGGCAGGGCGGCGGCGGCGCGGAGTCCATGCAGATCATGTACGGCCTGCGGGGCGAGGCGGACCTGCCGGAGCGGGAGCTGGACCACCTGGACGGCTACAAGGGGTCGCGCCCGGTGCGGGTGGGCAACGAGGCGGCCGGGCAGTTGCAACTGGACATCTACGGCGAGCTGCTGGACGCGGCCATGCTGCTGTCCGATTACGTGGGCAAGATCGACGAGGACCTGTGGCCCTTCCTGCGCTCCCTCTGCGACCACGTGACATCCGCCTGGAAACGACCGGACTACGGCCTGTGGGAGGTGCGTGGCGGGCCGCGTCACTTCGTCCACTCCAAGGTCATGTGCTGGGTGGCCCTGGACCGGGGGCTGGCCATCGCCGAGCGCTACGGCTTCCCCCACGACCGGGCCGCCTGGGAGCGCGCCCTGTGGGACATCAAGTTCGAGGTGCTGGACAAGGGATACGACCCGGACAAGGGCGCTTTCCGCATGCACTACGGCACCGGCGCCCTGGACGCGGCCAGCCTGCTCATTCCGCTGGTGGGCTTCCTGCCCTTCTCCGACGAGCGGGTGCGCTCGAACATCGAAGCGGTGCGGCGGGAGTTGGCCTCAGACGGCTTCGTCTACCGCTACCGCGCCGGGGACGGGCTGGAGGGCGAGGAGGGGGCCTTCCTGCTCTGCTCCTGCTGGCTGGCTGACTGCCTGGTGGAGCTGGGCGATTTGGAGAAGGCGCGCCATGTGCTGAACCAGGTGGCCCAGGCGGCCAATCCCCTGGGGCTGTTCTCCGAGGAGTACTGCCTGACCTTCCGCGAGCAACTGGGCAACTTCCCCCAGGCCTTTACCCACCTGGGCTTCGTGGACTCCACCCGCCGCCTGCGCCTGGCCGAAACCCGGCGCAAGACGGCCGCACCGGAGCGGGAGCCGGAGGAGCGTGCGGAAGCTGGCGAGGACATCGTCTCCTGGCTGTTGGCCCCAAAGGCCGTGCTCAACAGGGCGGACAGCCCGCCGGGGGAGCGGTGCGACCCTCTGGAGCTGGCCAGGGAGTTGCGGCGGACCATGAACCTGCTGCGCGGGGCCTTCTTCGAGGCCGAGGGCATGCGTGTGGCCTACGAGCGCATGCCCGGCAGCCAGCCTTATCAGCGATTGCAGGACCTTTCGCGGCGGCTGCGCGGCCTGGACCCGGCCGATCTGCGAAGCCGGGACGAGCGGCGCGCCTTCTGGATAAATCTCTACAACGTGCTGGTCATCCACGGGGTTGTGGCCCTGGGGGTGCGCGACACGGTGCGCGAAGCGCGCAACTTCTTCCGCCGGGTGCGCTATCAGGTGGGCGGCATGGAGTTTTCCCCGGACCACATCGAGCACGGCGTGCTGCGGGCCAACCGCCGCCCGCCGCGCGGTCCGCGCGCGGTCTTTTCCGACGCCGACCCCCGCCTGGAACAGTGCGTGGGCGAGGTGGACCCGCGAATCCACTTCGCCCTGGTCTGCGCCTCCCGCTCCTGCCCGCCGGTGGAGGCCTACGAGCCGGATAGCCTGGACAAGCAGCTCGACGCGGCCGCCCGCGCCTTCGCCGGGGGCGGCGGCGTGGTGGTGGACCCCGGGCGGGGCGAGGCCTCGCTGTCGCGCGTCTTTTTGTGGTACAGGCGGGACTTCGGGGAAAACGAGGCCGATGTCCTGCGCTTCATGGCCCCGTACGTGGCCGACGGGGAGGAGGCGGACTTCCTGCGCGACCACGCCGATGACTGCGCCGTGCGCTACCAGGAGTACGACTGGCGGCTAAACCGCTGAACCGGAGCGAGACATGCCCAAGACGGCCCGAGGACTGATTCTGGCCTACTTCTGGATTTCCCTGGGCGGGCTTTTGCTGCACATCCGCCTGCACCCGCCCCTGGAGAACATCTATAACTGGGCCCCAACGGCCGTGGCCGCCCTCAACACGTTCGTCCTGCCGTTTATGTTCGCCCGCCCGTCCACGGCGGCCTGGGCGTGGCTGGCGGCCGTGGCCACGGTGATCTTCGGCAGCGTGGGCATGGCCTGGCACTGGCTGGTGGCCTGGCCAGGCCCTTGGAACCTGGACGCCTTCCTGCTGCGCTCCACCCTGCCGGACATCGTCATCCTCTGGGGCAAGCTGCCCCTGGCCTGGGCCATCGTGCGGCTGGTGCGACCGCACGAGGAAACACGCGGACGGACGAGGTGCGAGACATGAGCCAAGACGTTTCCCGCCCCCTGCTGTCCGGGCCGCGCCGCGCCCTGTGGGCCGCATTGGCGCTGCTCTTTCCCCTGGCCGTGGTTCTGGCCCCGCCCGTGGCCGAGTTTCTGGAGCACCCCGCCCCGGCCTTCTCCCCGAAGTGGTTCGAGGCCGTGGGCAAGGGGCTGGCCCTGGCGGGCGTGGGGCTGTTCTTCGTCCAGTACGCCATAGGAGCCAAGCTGCCTCTGCTGGACCGCGCCTTTTCCCTCAACGGCACCTTTCTGGCCCACCGCTGGGTTGCCCTGGCCGCCGCCTGCATGCTCTCCCTGCACCCGCTGCTGCTCTTCGCCCCCAAGGAGCGCGAGGTGGGGGCCATCGATCTGGCCGCCCAGTGGCCGCTGCTGCTGGGCGCGCTGACCCTTTTGAGCCTGTGGACGGCCGTGGCCGTGGCCCTGAAGCGGAAGTTCCTGGGCCTGCCCTTCCAGCGCTGGTGGGGCCTGCACAAGATCGGTGTGGTGGCCCTGGCCGTGCTGGCCGGAACGCACGCCGCCTTTGTGCATGGCCACCTCCACCTGGGCTGGCCCCAAGCGGTGCTGGCGGGCGGGCTGCTCATCTACCTGGGCTCCGCCCTGGCCCGGCGCGGGCGGGAGTACCAGGTGGCCGCCGTGGAAAAGGCCGCCCGCGACGCCTTCGAGGTGGTGCTGCGCCCCGCGCGGGGGGCGGCCGCCCCCTACGCCCCGGGGCAGTTCGGGCTGGTGACCTTCCTCTCGGAGAACCTGCCCCGCGAGGAGCACCCCTGGACCCTAGCCTCCACCCCCACGCGGGGAGAGGAACTGCGCATGTGCATCCGCTGCTCCGGCGACTTCACCAGCGCCATCGGGAGGCTGCGCCCCGGCGACCGCGCCCTGGTCAAGGGGCCGTACGGCCGCTTCTCCTATCTGCGCCACGGGGAGGAGGACGGGGAACTGGTCCTGGTAGCGGGCGGCGTGGGCGTCACCCCCATCCTGTCCATGCTGCGCCATCTGGCCGACCGGGGCGACCAGCGGCCCGTGACCCTCATCTGGTCCAACCGCACCGAGGAGGACATCATCCTGCCGCGCGGGATGCAGGAATTGCGGGAGCGACTGTCCGGCCTGACCATCCATTACGTGCTCACCCGCCAGCCGGAGTACTCCGGCTATTCCGGGCGGCTGGACGAGGCCAAGTACGCGGCCATTCTCAAGGGGGTGGACCGGCGGGCGGAGGTGTTCGTCTGCGGGCCGCCCAGCCTCATGGCCGACGCCCGCCGGCAGCTTTGCCGGGTGGGCTTCTCCGCCGGGCGCATCCACACCGAGGAGTTCGCGCTCTGACCGCCCGTGCCGCGTTCCGCCCGCCCGATATCCGCCAGGCTTGCCAACCGCCCCCGGCTCCCGGTATGGACTGCTGATCGGCCGGACCCAGCAGCGCGCGGACCTTCAGGAATCCAGGAACGCCCATGGCATCATCGCGACTCGTCACCACCTGCCTCAACGTTGCCGCCGGCGCGCTCATCCTTCTGGCCGCCAGCCTGTTGGCCAACTCGGCCATCGACCCTTCCGTGGCCTCCAACGGCCAGGAGGCCACACCCGTGCCCCGGCCCGCCAAGCGGGTCGTCGCGCCGGGCGACGTGATGCATTCCCTGCACGCCCAGGTGGACCCGTCGGAGTACACCATCCTGCGCAAGGTGCGCGAGCCGGGCGAACCGCCCTTCGAGCCCGCTCCCAACGCCACCGCGCCCCAGGCCCCGGCCGAGCCGGAAACGCCGGGCGTGCCCGGCCCTGAAGCACCGCGGGTTCCGGGCAAGGCTGAGACCGCTCCGGCCCCGGAGGCCGCGCCCGGGCCCCAGGCCAAGCCCGCGCCCGAGCCGGAGCCGTCCGCCAAAAAGGTCGGGGAAGCCCCGAGAGCGAAACCTGCCGCTCCGACGGACGAGGCGGAGACCCCGTCCGGCGCGGAGGAGCCGGAGCGGCCCGCCGAGGCCGCGGCCCCAGGGGAGCAGGCCGCCGAGCCCCAGCCCGGACCGGAAGAACAGGCGGCCAAGCCCGAATCCGAGCCGGGCCCGAAAGAGGCCACCGTGCGGGTCCAGTCCCGTGAGGGCAAGGTGGCCGTGCTCATCGGGCTGGCCGGAGGCGCCACGGACTTCTCCACCTTTTTCCTGGAACAGCCCTACCGCATGGTCGTGGACGTGCCCGGCAAATGGCGGCCCAGGGGGCCATCCGAGGTGAAGGTGGGCGAGATGGGACTGCGGAGCGTGCGCATCGGCCGCCACGCAGAGCATCTGCGTGTGGTCTTCGACATCGACAAGAGCGCCGGAACCAAGAGCGAAACGGTGCGGACGGCCAAGGGCATCGTGGTCGTCTTTTCTAAATAGCCCGCCCGGCAATGGAAGCAAAAGGCCCGGCGCGTACGCGCCGGGCCTTTTTTCTATCGCACTCCGCGTGGCGGAGCGAAGGGGAGTCGGAGGCGGCGGAAGAAGGCTTCCGGAGTTGGCGCCGGGCAGGCCGGGCCTCCCGGTCGGGAAAGAAGCCCTCGCGGCTAGGCGAAGGCTTCGTTGCTGAGACGGACGATCTGCGTGTCGAAGAATTCCTCTTCAGGCGTGCAATGCGGGCATCCCTGGGAGACGATCATGCAGGTGGCGTCGATCTCCAGGATGCTCATGCCCGACCAGTGCAGGATTTCGGTTGACTTGCCGGGTTCCCAGATGACGGGTTCCCCGCAGGAGGCGCATTCCACGTACAGCAGTTCCGGATCGAATGGTGCTACGCTGCCCATGGTTCTCCTTTCATGGATTTGGCGTTGAACCTAGTGTTTCTCTTTTGACCGGCTTTGTCAAAGCCCCTTTCCCGGGAAAAGAATCAGACCAGGGGCCGTTGCGCCTCCCCGAAGCATCGCCGCCTGGCCCACAGCACCACCAGCAGCGAGCCCAGGGCGGTGGAGCCCACCAGCATGAGCATGACCACGATCTGGTAGCGGATGGCCGCCAGGGGGTCGGCCCCGGCCAGGATCTGGCCGGTCATCATGCCGGGGATGAATACCAGCCCCACGCCCATCATGGAGTTGATGGAGGGGATCATGCCCGCCCGCAGGGCGTCGCGCACGATGGGCTGGCTGGCCTCGCGATAGTCCGCGCCAAGGCAGAGCCGCATCTCCACCTCGGCCCGCTTGGCGCGCAGGTCGGCGAAGAGCCGTTCCAGGGCCAGGGAGAGGGCGGTCATGGAGTTGCCCACCACCATGCCCGAGAGGGGGATGAAGTATTCCGGTCGCCACCACGGCTTGGCCCCCACGATGACAGAAGTGACCAGAAGGGCCACCAGGAAGTAGCTGGTGAGCATGGTGGCGAAGACCGGCAGCCGCACCCCCACCTTGGGCTGGCGCGCCCGGCCGGAGACGATGTGCGTGGCCGTGGCCACCATGACCAGAAAGACGCCCAGGGAGAGGATGAGCATGTCCGCGTCGAATACGAGGCGCAGGACATAGCCCATGAGGAAAAGCTGGGCGAAGGTGCGGACCGTGCCCACCGCCAGCTCGCGCCCCAGCCGCAGCTGGTGCGCCAGGGAGGCCAGCCCAGCGGCCAGCACGAAGACCAGGCCCAGGGCCAGCTGCCAGGGACCGATGCCGTACAGCGGGCCGCTCACGAGACCTCCGCCCGGCCGCCCTCGATGTGCAGGACGCGGTGGGTTTCCAGGGAGGGAAGGTAGTCGCCGTGGCTGGCCAGCAGCACGGTCACGCCGCGTTCGCGGGCCAGCCACTCCGCCTCGTCATGCACGATGGCCGTGGACTCGGGGTCCAGGGCGGAGGTGGGTTCGTCCATGAGCACGGCCGCCGGGCCGAGCAGCAGGGCGCGGATGATGCATACGCGCTGCTTCTGCCCCACGGACAGGGTGGCGGCCCGGTCGCCGAGGCCGACCCCCTCCAGGCGGAAGCGGGCCAGCCATTCGTTGAGCACCCGGTCGGAGGGCCGCTCGGCCCGGGAGTTGGCCGCGAAGGAAAAGGGCAGCAGCAGATTGTCCCGCACGCTTCCCTCCACCACCGTCGGCGTCTGCTGAATGAAGGCCATCTCCCTGCGCAGCCTGGCTGGTTCCATACCCTGGATGGGCGCGCCCTGGAAGCGGATGGTCCCTTCCGCGGGGTCCTCCAGCCGGCAGAGCAGGCGCAGGAAGGTGGATTTGCCCGAGCCGGACGGTCCCTTGATGAGCGTGAAGTCGCCCCGTTCCAGGACGAGGTCGAGGCCGGAGAAAAGCGGGGGCCTGCCAGGATGGGCGAAGCCAAGACCGTCGAGTTCCAGCAACCGTGTCATGGGGCCAGGGTGGCGGAAAAACGTGTCGGTCCAGTGAACGAGTGGATGATCCCGCTCCTTACAATCCCAGCCGCTCCAGGATGCGGTCCATGTCCAGGACGCGCTCCACCTCGTCCGCCAGCCGGTCCAGGGCGGACTCGATCTCGTAGGCGGCGCGGGGCGAGGCCAGGGGCGGCAGCCCCTTGCGGGCGCGCAGGTCGTCCAGCACGGCGTGGCGGAAGGGGTCGGCGTCGAACACGCCGTGCAGGTAGGTGCCCCAGGCCGAGCCGTCGGGCAGGGCCCAGCCCAAGCCGGGGGAGTCGGCGAACAGCTCCTCCGCTTCGCCGCGCAGGGCGGTCTCGCCGTGGTGGATCTCGTAGCCCTTGACCCGCCTGCCCGTGGCCGCGTGGGTGGCCTCGCGGCGGGTGAGGGTCTTGTCGCGGGCCAGGGTGGTGGCCAGGGGCAGCACCCCCAGCCCCTCCTCCAACCCGCTGGACTCCAGGCCCAGGGGGTCGTCCACGCTCTGCCCCAGCATTTGCAGGCCGCCGCAGATACCCGCCAGCACGGCGCGGCCGCGCAGTCCGGCCACGGCCCGGGCCAGCCCGCTCTCCCGCAGCCAGCGCAAATCCTCGATGGTGTTCTTGGAGCCGGGCAGGACGAGCAGGTCGGGCGCGCCCAGGTCGTCCGGGGAGCGCACCAGCCGCAGGGCCGCGTCCGGCTCCGCGGCCAGGGCGTCGAGGTCGGTGAAATTGGAGACGTGGGGCAGGTCGATGATTGCCACGTCCAGGTCGGCTCCGGGCTTTTCCGCCAAAGTTCCGCCCGCCTTGAAGGAGACCGAGTCCTCCTCGGGCAGGCCCAGGCCGGACAGCCAGGGCACCACCCCCAGCACCTCCCGGCCGGTGTGCTCGCGCAGCACGGCGAAGGCCCCGTCCAGCAGGGCCGGGTCGCCCCGGAACTTGTTCAGCACGAATCCGGCCACCAGGGCCCGCTCGTCCTCCTCCAGGCAGTCCATGGTGCCCATGAGCGAGGCGAAGGCCCCGCCCCGGTCGATGTCCGAGGCCAGCAGCACGCTGGCCCGGGCGTGGCGGGCCATGGCCATGTTCACGATGTCGTGCGGCTTGAGGTTCACTTCGGCCGGGGAGCCCGCCCCCTCCAGCACCATGACCCCGGCCCCGGTGGCCAGCTCGTCGTAGGCGCGGGTGACAACGGGCCACAGTTCGGACTTGGCTCGGTAGTACTCCGCCGCCCGCAGGCTCTCCCACGGCTTGCCCAGCACCATGACCTGCGAGCCGGTCTCCGAGGAGGGCTTGAGAAGCACCGGGTTCATGCGCGCGTCCACCTCCAGCCCGGCGGCCTGGGCTTGCAGGGCCTGGGCCCGGCCCATCTCGCCGCCGTCCGGGGTGACGAAGGAGTTCAGCGACATGTTCTGCGCCTTGAAGGGGCATGGGGCCAGCCCACGGCGGCGCAGGATGCGGCACAGGGCGGAGACCAGCAAGCTCTTGCCCGCGTTGGAGCAGGTGGCCTGCACCATCAGCGCCGGGGTGCGGCGCGGGGCCGGTCGGGGCTTGCCGCCGCCCGCAAGCTCGTCCAGGGCGCGGGCCAGCCGCTCGTTGTCCTCCGCCCCGCGCACGGCCACCCGGAAGTAGCGCTGGTCCAGGCCGGGGAAGTTGGCGCACGGCCGGATGGCCAGCCTGTGGGTGCGCAGCAGCTCGCCCGCCAGCTTGCCCGCGTCGCTGAACCGCCCGCCGTCCAGGCGGCAGAGCAGGAAGTTGGCTTCCGAAGGGATGACGGTCAGGCCTTTGATGGAGGTGAGCAGCTGGTAGAGGTGGCCGCACTGCTCCAGCATGGTCCGGCGGGTGCGCTGGAAGTAGTCGTCGTCCGCCAGGGCGCGCGCGCCCACGGCCTGGGCCAGGGTGCCCGCCTGCCAGGGGGGCAGCTCCTCGGCCAGGTCGGCGGCGATTTGTTCCGAGGCCGCGGCCAGCCCCAGCCGCATGCCGGGCAGGGCGTAGAACTTGGTCAGGGAGAGCAGCACCACCACGTTGTCCGGCCGCTCGCCCGCCAGCCGGGCCAGGCCGGGCACGAAGTCGGCGAAGGCCTCGTCCACCACGAAGACCGAGTCCGGGTGGTTGCGGGCCAGCCGGACCACGTCCGTGGAGGGGATGGAGCGGCCGGTGGGGTTGTTGGGGTTGCCCAGGATGACCACGGCCGGGCCGCGCTCCAGGGCGTCCTCCAGCAGGGCGAAATAGAGGTGGAAGTGGTGCTCCGGGGAGAGGTGGACGCGCTCCACCAGCAGCCCGGCGCGCAGGCAGGCCGCCTCGTAGTCGCGGTAGGAGGGCACCGGGATGATCGCCCGGCCGGGCTTGAGCACGCGCGGCAGGGCGAAGAGCAGGTCCGAGGTGCCGTTGCCCGCCACCAGCTCCCCGGCGCGGCAGCCGTAGCGCCGGGCGGCGGCTTGGCGCAGCCCGGTGGCCTCGGGGTCGGGGTAGGAGCACACCCCGCCCAGGGCTCCGGCCACGGCGTGGCGCAGCCAGGGCGGCGGCCCCAGGGGGTTGATGGAGGCGGAGAAGTCGGTGATGTCCTCTGGGCGGCAGCCGGCCTCGCGGGCCAGCCCGCACAGGTCGCCGCCGTGTCCTCTCTGGTCCATGGGCAGGTGATTACGTGCTTTCCATCCCCACGGCAAGCTTGCCATGGCGGCCCGCCGAGGCTACCCCATGGCCATGCGTCCCCTGGCGGTGGTCATCCCGGTGCACAACCTCTGGCCCGTGACGCGGGCCTGCCTTCAGTCCCTGCGCGAGAACACGCCCGGGGACTTCTTTCAGGTCGTCCTGGCGGACAACGGCTCCACCGACGCCACCCCGGCCGAGGCCCCGGACCTGGGCCGCGCCCTGTTCGGGGAGCGGTTCACCCACCTGCCCCTGGGGGAGAACCTGGGCTTCGGCCCGGCCTGCAACGCCGGGGCGCGGGCTACCGAGGCGGAGCACGTCCTCTTCCTGAACAACGACACCACCCTCACGCCGGGCTGGGTGCGGCCCCTGCTGACCACGGCCAGGAAAGACGCCCGGGCGGGAGCGGTCTCCCCGCTGCTGCTCTACCCGGAAACGGAGCCGGAAGGCGGGCCCTCGCAACGGCCCGAAGCGGGGCGCGTGCAGCACGCGGGCATCGGCTTCGACCCGGACCTGCACCCCGTCCACCCCTTTCACCTTTTCCCGGCTGACCACCCGGCCGTGACCCGGCCCAGGCGGCTGCAGGCGGTGAGCGGGGCGGCCATGCTGGTGGGGCTGGGCGTGTTCCGGGAACTGGGCGGCTTCTTCGAGGGCTTTCGCAACGGCAGCGAGGACCTGGACCTCTGCGCCCGGCTGCGCGGGAGGGGACTGCGCTGCCTGCTGGAGCCCAAGGCCGTGGTCCACCACCACACCTCGCTCACGCCGGGGAGGTACGAGCACACGGAGCACAACGCCCGGCTGCTCAACCAGCGCTGCCGGGGGGCCTTCGCCACGGACCTGCACAAGCTGGCCGAACGCGAGGGTTTCACCCTGGCCCTCACCCCCTGGCAGGAGCCGTACATGGCCATGCGGGGAGAGGACGCGGAACGGCTGGCGGCGGTGGGCGACCCTCGCCGGGCGGTGCAGGAGAACCCCCTGTGGCGGCCGGGCTACGCCGCCTGGCTGGAGGCCGCCGCCGACCCGGCCGAACGGCACAGGGCTGCCGCGCTCCAGGCCGGGCTGCTGCCCGCCCTGGAGGCATTGGAGCGGGCCGCGGCCACCGCCGTGGAGGCGGGGTTCGGCGGCGAGGCCCAGCGCTGGCGCGACCTTCTGGCCCGCGCCCGCGCCAAACTTGCCGCCCCCGAAATCCTGGCCGGGCGCGCCCGGGCCAACCGGGACCACTTCGCCGCCCGGGGCGAGGAGGGGCTGGCAGCGCTGTACGGGGAGTGGCTGGAAGCCGGCGCGAACGGCTGACTACAACTCTTTCAGTTTGACCCGCTCTTGCCCCGGCGTGTACTCGTCCAGGGTGTAGAGGCGCACCTTGGTGGAGCGGGGGAACTCCTTCTTCAGCAGGGTTTTGAGCGTCTTTTTCAGCTTGGGGCGGGTTATTTCAAAGGTGTTCTTCTCGTACCCGTCCTGCACCACGGTCAACCGCTCCGCGTCGCGTTTGAGGATGACCACGGAGCGGTTGCGCTTGTAGGTGCGCAGATCCAGGGCCTGGCCGGGCTCCAGCTTGTCCAGCCGGGTCAGCACAGTGTCGATGGCGTTGACCTTGTCGATCATACGGAGGTGGTAGCCGGGTGGAGAACGGACCGCAACCCGGGGAGGAGCTTCTCCTGCGGGTGGAGAAACTGGTGCCGGGCGGCAGGCCGCTGGCCCGCGAGGGCGGGCTGGCCGTGATGCTGGATCGGGGCCTGCCGGGCCAAACGGTGCGGGCGCGGGTGGTCAAGCGACACAAGGGCCGGGCCGAGGCCGAGGCCCTGGAGGTGGCCGTTCCGCGCGGAGACGAGGCAGAGCCTTTCTGCCGCCATTTCGGCGAGTGCGGCGGCTGCCTCCTGCAGGACCTGCCCTGCGGGGAACAGTTGCGCTGGAAGGCGGAGTGGGTGCGCGAATCCCTCCTGCGCACGCCCGGAGCCTGCGACCCCGAAACCCTGGAGATCGAGCCCGCCCGGCCCTCGCCGCGCGCCACGGGCTTTCGCAACAAGATGGAGTTCGCCTTCTCCGGCCAGGGGGAAAGCCTGCGACTGGGCCTGCACAAGCGCGGTCGCCCGGGCGAAATTTTCGATGTGGCCGAGTGTCCCGTGATGGAGGGCGAGGTCGGCCCGCTGCTGGAGGCTGCCCGCCGCTTCGCCCGCGACTCCGGGCTGCCCTCGGTGGACCCTTCCACCGGCAAGGGGTTCTGGCGGCACCTGGTGGTGCGGCGCAATCTGGCCGGGCAGGCCATGGCCGTGGTGCTGACCAATCCGGGCAAGAACAAGGCCGTGTCCGACATGGCCGACGACCTTTTCCCCGCCTGTCCCGAGCTGGTCTCCATCGTCCACGGCACGCGCAAGGGCAAGGGCACCGTGGCCCGGCCCTCCAACGTGCGCACCCTGTGGGGCGCGGACCGTCTCTCCGAGGAGTTGTGCGGCCTGCGCTTCGAGCTGGAGCCGCGCTCCTTCTTCCAGACCAACACCCTGGCCGCGGAGGGCCTCTTCGCCACGGTGGCGGACTGGGCCGTGACCGACCCGGGCGACGAGGTGTTGGAACTGTACTGCGGGGCCGGGGCCATCTCCCTGGTCATGGCCGGGCGCGGGGCGCGCGTGACCGGGGTGGAGAACGTGGGCGCGGCCGTGGAGGACGCCGTGGCGGCCATGAAGGCCAACGGCCTGACCGGCTGCCGCTTCCTGGCCGGGGACGCGGCCGAGCTGGCCGCCTCCGCCAAGACCGGCTCCCCCCGCGTGGTGGTGGCCGATCCCCCGCGCGCTGGGCTGGCGCAGGGCGTGGCCCGCGCCATCTGGGAGAAGCTGCCGGAGAAGGTGGTCATGGTCTCCTGCAACCCGGCCACCCTGGCCCGCGACGTGGCCCGGCTGGGACCTGTGTACGGCCTCTCCCGCGTGCGCGCCTTCGACCTCTTTCCCCACGCCGCCCACGTGGAGGCGGTGGCCGAGCTGCGCCGTCGCTGACTTGCCCCGCCACTTCAAGCGGGGTAGAGATGGTGGGGTTTCAGCAAGTTGGGGAGAGTCGATGGCCCGGATCGATGTGCAGCGGGAGGAAGGCAAGACAGCCGCCCGCCTGAGCGGAAACTGGACCGCCGAGCGTGCGCGCGCGGCGGAAAAGGAGTTGCGCGGCCTGAAGGCCCCTTCCGGCGAAGCCGTGCTGGACCTTTCCGCCATCGACGACCTGGATATGGCCGGGGCCTGGCTCGTCCACCGCGCCGCCAAGCGCTGGCGGGAGGCCGGGGCGGACGTGACCGTCCAGGGCGCGGCAGACAAGCACGCCGCCCTGCTGCGCCTGGCCGGGGACAACGACGCCCCCTGCCCGCCGGAACCCGTCCAGCGAAGCTACATCCTGGTTCTTCTGAACACCATCGGGCTGGTGGTCTGTTCCATGGTGCGCCACGTCTTTCGCCAGTTGGGCTTCATGGGGCTGACCCTGGCCTGCCTGGCCCGCACCGTTCTCAAGCCCGCCCGGCTGCGCCTGACCTCCACGGTGGTGCACATGGAGCGGGCGGGCATCAACGCCGTGCCCATCGTCACCCTGCTGGCTTTCCTCATCGGCGTGGTGCTGGCCTTTATCGGCGCGCAGCAGCTCCGCCGCTTCGGGGCGCAGATCTACGTGGTCAACCTCATTGAGGTGGCCGTGCTGCGGGAGATGGGGGCCATGCTCACGGCCATCGTGGTGGCCGGGCGCTCCGGCTCCGCCTTCACCGCCCAGATAGGCGCCATGACCGCCAACGAGGAGGTGGCCGCCATGCGGGCCATGGGCATCGACCCGCTGGAGGCCCTGGTGGTCCCCCGCGTGCTTGCCCTGCTTATCACTCTGCCGCTGCTCACCTTTCTGGCGGACATGGCCGGGGTGCTGGGCGGAGGACTCATGTCCTGGGCCGTGCTGGACGTCTCGCCCGTTTCCTTCTTGACACGCTTCCAGGCAAGCGGCTGGCTGTGGCACTTCTGGGTGGGCGTCATCAAGGCCCCCTTCTTCGCCATGGCCATCGCCCTCATCGGCTGCTTCGAGGGGCTGGAGTCCAAGCCCAGCGCCGAGAGCGTGGGCAGAAAGACCACCAGCAGCGTGGTGCAGGCCATCTTCTGGGTCATCGTCATCGACGCGGCCTTCGCCGCCTTCTTCTCCCTGGTGCGGGTGTGACCATGGCTGGCGAAGACGTGGTCATCCAAGTGCGCGGGCTGCTCAACCGCTTCGGCGACCAGGCCGTGCACGAGAACCTGGACCTGGACGTGCGCCGGGGAGAGATTCTCGGCGTGGTGGGCGGTTCCGGCACGGGCAAGTCCGTGCTGCTGCGCACCATCACGGGCCTGCGTCGCCCCCAGGGCGGCAGCGTGAAGGTGCTGGGCACCGAGATCACCACCGCCTCGGAACGGGAAATGCGCGTCCTGCAACGCCGCTGGGGGGTGCTCTTCCAGGACGGGGCCCTCTTTTCCTCCCTCAACGTGCGCCAGAACGTCCAGGCGCCCATGCGGGAATACCTCGACCTGCCCCGCGACCTCATGGACCAGCTGGCCGGGCTGAAGCTCAGCCAGGCGGGCCTGACGCCCGAGGCCGCCCTGAAGATGCCTTCGGAACTCTCCGGCGGCATGCGCAAGCGTGCCGGGCTGGCCCGCGCCTTGGCCCTGGACCCGCAGCTGCTCTTCCTGGACGAGCCCACCTCCGGCCTGGACCCCATCGGCGCGGGCCGTTTCGACCAACTGCTGCGCGACCTCCACCAGTCCCTGGGCCCCACCGTCTTTCTCGTCACCCACGACCTCGACTCCCTCTACACCGTTTGCCACCGGGTTGCGGTTTTGGCGGGAGGACGCATCCGTGCTATCGGAACCGTTGACGAGGTGGCGGCCTCGGACGACCCCTGGATACGGGACTACTTCCATGGGCCGCGCGGACGCGCCGCCAGGACAGCCTCGAAAGGATAACCAATGGAAATCAAGGCACGCTTCATCGCCGTAGGCATTTTCACCCTGGCGGTCGTCCTGGCGGCCTTCGGGTTCGTGCTCTGGAAAGCCAGGCTGCACGTGGAACAGCAGTTTACCCACTACGACATCTACTTCCAGGACACCGTGGCCGGACTCACCCCCGCCTCCCAGGTGCAGTTCAACGGCATCAAGGTCGGCGGCGTGGACAACATCGTCGTGGACCCGGACAATCCCTCCCGGGTTCGGGTCCGCATCCAGGTGGCCGCCAACACGCCCATCCGGCGCGACGCCGTGGCCACCCTGGAGCCCAAGGGCATCACCGGCGAAACCTACATCCAGATCGAGGGCGGCTCCGCCGACGCCCCGGCCCTGACACCGGACAAGGGGGAGGACGTGGCCGTCATCACCTCCAAGTCATCGGACATCCAGGAAGTATTCGCCCGCGCGCCCCAGCTTCTGGAACAGGGCGTCAAACTCATGGACAGGCTGAGCAAGCTGGTCAACGAGGAGAACCGCCAACGTATGGGCAACATCCTGGCGGACGCCGAAATCTTCGCCGCCACACTGGCCGACAACAGCCAGCGCATAGACCGCGCCCTGGCCGACGCCACCAGGCTCATGGAAGACCTCACCGGAGCAGCCTCCCGCCTGGAACAACTGGCCGGGCACGCCGACGCCACCCTCGACCGCGCCGACCGCGCCTTCAATGCGGCCAATACCTACATCGACCAGGACCTCGCCAGAACCACCGAGCAACTCCACAACATGGCCGCCAGCATCGATCAACTCACGCGGAGCGCCGGGCCGGGCATAACCGCCTTCACCAACGAGGGACTGCTCTCCTTCAGGCAATTCCTGGACGAGGCCCGCCGCCTCATGTCCACCCTCGACCGCGTGGCCCAGCGCTTCGAGTCCAACCCGCAAGCCATCATCTTCGGGGAATCCGTGCCCGAGGAGGAGTTGCAATGATCCGCCGCCCCCACGCAGCCCTCGCCGCCCTGCTCCTCCTGGTCCTCCTGGCCACGGGATGCGGCGGCCTGCCCGGCTCCGGCCCAGCCCCCAGCCTCTACGTGCTCACCCCCAAGAACACCTTCCCCCACGATCTGCCCCAAGTGGAAGGCCAGCTCGTCATCTCCCTGCCCACCGCCGGGCGCGCCCTGCAGTCCGACCGCATCGCACTGCGCCCCATCCCCGAGGAAATCAAATACTTCAAGGGCGCCCGCTGGATCTCCAACCTGCCCTACATGGTCCAGACCCTCATGTTGGAATCCTTCGAAAACACCGGCAAAATCACCTCTGTGGGGCGCGAGGCCATCACTCTGCGACCCGACTACCAGCTCCTCACCGAAATCCGGGAGTTCCAGGCCGACCGCTTCTCCTCCGGCCCCCCCACCGCCAACGTCCGCCTCAACCTCAAACTCATCCACCAGCCCGAACAACGCATCATCGCCGCCAAAACCTTCGAAAGCCGCACCAAGGCCGAACACAACACCATGAAATCCGTCATCCAGGCCTTCGACAGGGCCCTTGGGGACACCCTCAAAGACTCCGTGTCCTGGACCCTCCGCCGCATGGGCAGGAACGGGAGTGGGGAAGAGTAGGAAGAAGAGGAAGAGGAAGAAGGGAAGATTTCGCCCTGGCGGGCGACCAGGGCCTGCTCGGCCCTGGACCCGAGGCAAAGTAACTTTGCATGTGTGTTCGCGGGATGGCGCATGGTGGGGTTGCGAACGGGGAGTACTCCGGCGAATTGGCGATTGCGGGGTGGTGGGATGCCGGTACATCCTCGCTTGGGCAGTATGGATTCAGATTCGTTGCGCGCGGAATTGGGCGGCGGTCGCCCGGCTGCACCGTGTCAGTACCACGCCCCCGAGCGAAGCGAGTGACAAGCGAATTTTTTGAAGGAGTTGGGGGTGTGGGGGAAGAGGAAACTTTTTGTCGCCAGAAAAAAAGTTTCCTCTTCCCCCACTGCCCTGAACAAACACCACCGCCTGCCACCATCCATTCCCCGCCTCCACACATAAAAACGGGCGTGGGGCGGGGTCTGCCCCGCTCCACGCCCGCCAAACAATGCCTTATGGGCAGCCTGCTAGAACTTGTACTTGGCTTCGATGAGACCGCCGAAAGCCGGGTCTACATCGAAGGTATTCTGTTCGTCGCCGTCCTGGTTGTAGAAGGTGTATTCGCGGCCGAAGTGGTATTGGGGGCCGCCGGTGAAGGAGAGGTTGTCGGTGGGTTCGATTTCCAGGAAGAGGGAGCCCACGAAGTGCCTGATTTTGACGTATCCTTCCGGCCGAACGTCGCTGTCGTCGGCCATGCGGTAGGTGTCGTTTTCCAGGTCGAGTTGGCCGACGATGCCCAGGTTCCGCATGGGGCGGTAGGAGAGGAAGGTGCCGCCGGTGCCCAGGCGGGCCGTCCAGCCGGTGCCGGACTGGTCCAGGCCGTCGTAGTTGACGCTGAGCAGGGGGAGCCCCTTGATTTCCACGGCGTTGGCGAAGAGGCCCGCGCCCACGTCGATGGAGACGTTGTCGGAGGCTTGGTAGGTGCCGCCCAGGCGGAAGGCGCCGCCGTAGGAGTCGTCGAGCTGCTCCTCGAAGGAGGAGTGGCCGGTGGCTCCGGCGAACCAGTTCCAGTCGCGGGTGAGGCGGCCGCCGTAGGTGATTCCGGCGGTCAGGCGGTGCAGGGTCTGCCAGGGCGTTTCCCCGCGGCTGAAGGCGATGCTCTCGGTCTCGTTCCAGTCGAAGAAGCGGCCCTCGTAGCCGATCTTGAGCAGGGAGTAGCGGGCCTCAAGCGCGGCGCGGGTTTCCTGCACGCGGCCGTCGGTCTGGTCGAAGTCGGAGCGGGCCACGCCGGAGCCGGTGATGCGGACCCGCAGGTCCTGTTTTTGGGCGCGGGTTTCGGCCGCCAGCGTTAGGGTCAGGGACAGGGCGATGAGGAGGGCGATACTGGTGCGCATGGTGCCTCCGGTATAGGGCGGAATGGCCTCGGGGGCAATTCCTGCCGGTTATTTTCTGTACCTGAGGGCGTGCAGGGAGCGTGCCTGAATCAGGAGGAGGGTTTCTCGCCCGCGTTGTTGGTGAAGTAGGCCACCTCGGTGCTCGGGTTGAGGTAGTCGAAGATTTCCTTGGGCAGGTCCTGGGGGTGGATGGACTTGAGCACCCCGAGTTCGGGGTCGTCCTCCATGTCGAAGATGACCGCCTCCTCGCGCGGGACTTCGGGGTCGAAGAGCAGCAGCGAGGGCTTGAGGGGGTTGCGCTGGTTCACGGAGATGACCAGCCCGATGGCCTCGTTGGAGAGCTGGCAGATGGTGCCGGGCGGGTAGATGCCCAGGCAGCGGATGAAGCTGGAGAAGATGTCCATGTCCAGCTTGTTCTTGAGCTTGGCGAACATGAAGGACATGGCCTGGTATGGGGTCATGGCCTTTTCGCGGAGCGGGTCGTTGACCAGGTTGTCGTAGACGTTGGCGATGGAGGCCACCCGCGCCAGGCGGTGGGTTTTCTTCTTGGTGAAGCCCTTGGGGTAGCCGGAGCCGTCCGCGGCCTCGTGGTGCTGGAAGATGGCGCGCAGCGCGCCTTCCGGGAAAGCGCCGGTCTTGAGGGCGATCTCCACGCCGTAGCGGGGGTGGAGGTGAAGGAGCTCCTGCTCCGGTTTGGTCAGCGGGCCTTTTTTCTTGAGGATCTTCTTGTCGATGCGGTTTTTGCCCACATCGTGAAAGAGGCAGCCAAGGCCCAGGGCGGACATATCCTCCTGGCCGAGGCCGATGTCCTTGCCCAGCATCAGCGCCAGCACCGAGACGTTGAGGGAGTGGTAGTAGAGGCTCTCGTCCTCCTCGCTGCCCATGAGGTGGACCACGGCGTCGCGGTCGTTGAGCAGCACGTCCACCATGTCCGCGATCATGTCCCCGGCCTGCTCCACGCTTTCGGCGCTGCCGGTGAGCACGCCGTCCATCATGCCGGGCACGGCCTTGGCGGACTTGCGGTACTTTTCCTCGCAGGCCTTTATCTCGTCGCGTTTGGTCTTGAGCTTCTCGATGCGCTCCTTCTTGAGCTTCCAGAAGCGCTCGGTGGCCGGGTCCTTGGCCTGCTTTTTGGCGGGTTCGGGCTCTCCGGCCTCGGCCCGCTCGGCGGACTTGGAGCGGGAGATGGGCAGTCGGTCGCTCTTGGCCGGGACGCAAGTCACCTCCTCCACGCCGGAGTCGCGCAAAACCCTGATCTGCTCCTCGCTCTTTATCTTGAAGCGGGTGAAGAGGAAGGGGTGCTCGAACCAGTGCCCCTCCAGGCGGATGTAGACGCCGGGCTGTAGCTGGTCGATCTTGACCTTGTATTCCGGGATGGAGAACTTGGCCATACGCGTGCTCGAAACGAAACTGTCCTATCCTGTCAGACGTATCGGGAATGGGGAAAGATACGCTCCGGCCCGGTCCCGGGCAAGCGCTCAATCGTCGCGGCTGACCAGGATGCCGTCGCGGTCGTCCAGCTCCGGGTGGCTCTGGCGGTGGACTTCCTCGATGACCCGCAGCACGCCCTGACCGAGGTCCATGTGCAGGGGCGGGGAGTATTTCTTGCCCATGCGCGGGTTGAAGGAATAGGGCGTGATCTCGTAGTGGGCGGCCGATTCATGTGTCTCGAACTCGAACTCCACGTGGTGGGGCAGCATCTCGGCGATCATCTTCAGCACGTCGCCCACCTTCATGGCCTGATGTCCGGTGAGGATGATGTGGGAGTTGGCGTACTCCGGTTTCAGGATCTCCACGCTGGCGTCGGCCGCGTCCTCCACGTGGATATACTCGCGCAGGGCCCCGGGGCTGCCGTAGTAGCTGATTTTGCCCTCTACCATGGCCTGCCGCACGAAGCGGTGGATGGCGTTGCGGTCGTCGGCCCGGGGGCCGTAGAGGGAGCCGTAGCGCAGCACGGTGAAGTCGAGGCCGTGGTTCTCGTGGAAGGTTTCGATGAACAGCTCGCTGGCCTGCTTGGAGCAGCGGTAGAAGCCGCCGGAGGAGGAGTAGACGTAGACCGAGGAGGCGAAGACGAACCGCTTGACCCCGGCCTGGTGGCAGGCGTCGAGGATGATGGTGTTGCCCAGGATGTTGTAGCGCGCGGTGTCGGTGGGTCGCTGGTTAGCCTCGTCGATGTCCGCGATGCCGGCGAAGTTGAATACCGCGTGCGCGCCTTCCACGGCCCGGGCCACGGCCTCCTCGTCCAGGATGTCGCCGGTGATCATGGTCATTGCGGGTCGCAGCCAAGGGGAGGGGGCGCGGTCGAAGACCGTCACCTCGTACCCGGCGTCGTCCAGCTTGTCGCAGACGTGGGAGCCCAGGAACCCGGCCCCCCCGAATACAGTCACCTTCATGCTTCCTCCGCGGCCGCGTCCGGCGATGTTTCCAGCACGCAGGACTCCTCGCGCATCTCGTACTCCCGCACCACCTCGGCCAGCTTGGCCTTGATGCCGCAGTGGTCGAAGGCCTCGGCCAGCCCGTACAGCTCCTCGAGCCGCTGGACCAGCCAGGTCCGCATGTCCTCGCGGGAGCCCAGGCCGTACCAGGAGTCGTCGGCCCGCAGCCGTAGAATCTTTTCGTGCCCTGTGGGCGTCACGTCCTCGCCCGCGGTGATGAGCTCCTCGAAGAGCTTTTCCCCCGGGCGCAGGCCGGTGTAGCGGATTTCCACGTCCCTGTCCGGGACCTTGCCGGCCAGGCGGATGAGGTCGCGGGCCATGTCCGCGATCTTCACCGGCTGGCCCATCTTCAGCAGAAAGATTTCCCCTTCCTCGCCCATGGTGGCCGCCTGCAGGATGAGCTGGGCCGCCTCGGAGATGGTCATGAAGTAGCGCGTCACGTCGGGGTGGGTCACGGTGACGGGGCCGCCCCGGCGTATCTGGTCCATGAACAGGGGGATGACCGAGCCGGAGGAGCCGATGACGTTGCCGAATCGCACGGACATGAAGCGGGTTCGGCCGCCGGTGAGGCTCTGCAACAGGAGTTCGGTGACCCGTTTGGACGCGCCCATGACGTTGGTGGGGCGCACCGCCTTGTCGGTGGAGACCAGCACGAACCGCTCCGCCTGGAAGCGCACGGCCGTCTCCATGAGGCGGCGGGAGGCCTGGATGTTGTTGTGCACCGCCTCCCAGGGATTGATCTCCATAAGCGGCACGTGCTTGTAGGCTGCGGCGTGGAAAACCACCTGCGGGGCGTGGGTGGCGAATACGCGGTCCAGCAGCCCCTGGTCCTGCACCTTGCCGAGCACGGGCACGTAGTCCTCAAAGCCCAGCTCGTGGTGCAACTCCATTTGCACGGTGTAGAGGTTGTATTCCCCGGAATCCAGGAGGATCATTCGCGCCGGGCGGTAAGGGGCGATCTGGCGGCACAGCTCGGAGCCGATGGAGCCGCCGCAGCCGGTGACCAGCACCACCTTGCCGGTCAGGCAGGAGGCGATGCGGTCGGTCTCCAGGGCCACGGGCTCGCGGCCGAGGAGGTCCTCCATGTTCACCTCGCGCAGGGAGCGCAGTGTGACCTCGCCGCCCAGCAGCTCGGAGTAGCCGGGCAGGGTGCGGAAGGGCAGGCCGGTCTCCTCGCAGGCGGCCACCACGCGGCGCATCTGCTCGCCGGTGGCCTGGGGCAGGGCGATGATGATCTCGTCAGCCTCCTCCTTTTCCGCCAGCAGGGGGAGGTCCCCGATTTCGCCCAGCACGGGCACGCCGTGCAGGCTGCGGCCCATCTTATCCGGGTCGTCGTCCACGAACCCGGCCACGGTGAGGCCAAGTTCCGGGTCGCGCGAGACCTGCCGCAGGAGCTGTTCCCCGGCGTCCCCCGCGCCCGCGATGAGGACGCGCCTGCCCGCTTCGCTGACCCGCGAGGAGAGGGCGGAGCGCAGGGCGGCGGTGAAGGAGCCGTGCTCGAAGGCGCGGCGAATGGCGATGCGCAGGCCGCCGGTGAAGACGATGGCCAGCATGGAGTCCAGCAGCAGCACCGAGCGGGAGTAGCCCTCGAAGCCCAGGATGAAGAGGGCGGCCGTGGCCAGCAGCACGGTGGCCAGCACCGCGGCCTTCACCAGCCGCCACAGCTCGTAGAAGCTGGTGTAGCGCCACATGCCCCGGTACAGGCCGAAGGCGAAGTAGACCGCCAGCTTGGCGCCTGTCACGAAGGGCAGGAAGGTGTAGAGTTGGTCGGCGTAGTAGGGGCTTAGGGAGAACTCGAAGCGGATGAGATAGGCCAGGCTCAGGGCCGCGGAAAAGAGAACCGCGTCCGCCAGAAGCATGGCGTAGAAATTGGGGTTGCGAAGCTGCCTGTGCATGGGTGTCCGGACCACGGTGTGGTGAATCGGCCGGAAGGTACTCCCGGCGGCCTGGAAATGCAAATACGGTGTGCGGCCTCACCGCCGCTCGTCAGGGCTGAAGCGGGGGTATTCCATGCCCGCCCCGGCTTGGGCGAGGGGAGGATGCCGTGGTTCCGGGGCGGGCGGAGGGGGTCAGGATTTTTCCAGGCGGTAGCCGAGTTCCTCGGCGATGTGGCGCAGGGCGGATTCGTCGCCCGTGGCCTTGATGACGGCCGCCAGATCGTCCACGCCGAGCTTGGCCCCCCTGTCGAAGGGGTTCAGCTCCCGCAGCAGGGTGGGGTAGGGCTTGCCTATGGACTGGGCTACCCGCTTGGCCAGTCCCTCTCTGGTGACGATCCGCTGGTGAAGGATTTCCGTGACGCGCATGCCAACCCCCTCGGTTGCGAGGCCCGTGTGCCGTCCCCCCATGGGCCGGGCCGGGCCGCTCTTCGCGCTAGCAAAGTTGAACAGTTGTTCATATGATTCACCAGGTCCTGGCCCAATGTCAACGGGCCTGCCGGGAAAATACATGAAAACCCCACCTTTTTACGAGGGGTGCGAGGGTCGTCTTGGGCTGACCGGCTGTTCACTGAAAAAGCAGCAGGGAGGCGGCCATGACGGCCATGCCCGCCACCAGGCCGTAGATGGAGAGGTGGTGCTCGCCGTACTCGCGGGCGGCGGGCAGCAGTTCGTCCAGGGAGATGAAGACCATGATGCCGGCCACCGAGGCGAAGAGCAGGCCGAACATGATGCCGTTCAGGAAAGGCATGAGCAGGAGGAAGCCAACGAGCGCCCCCAGGGGTTCGGAGAGGCCGGAGGCGAAGGACAGGAAGAAGGCGCGGCGGCGGCTGGAGGTGGCGTAGTAGATGGGCACGGACACGGCGATGCCCTCGGGAATGTTGTGGATGGCGATGGCCACGGCGATGGGCACGCCCAGGGAGGGGTCGTCCAGGGCGGCGATGAAGGTGGCCAGCCCCTCGGGAAAATTGTGGATGGCGATGGCCAGGGCGGTGAACAAGCCGGTCTTGTAGAGCTTTTGGAAGCGGGCCCGCTCCGAAGGGTCGTCCATCTCCTCCACGCGATGGATTTCGTGGGGATTCTCGTAGGAGGGCACCAGCCGGTCGATGACCCCGGCCAGAAGCACGCCGCCGAAAAAGGCCGCGGCGGACAGCCAGGAGGCCGAGCCGCCGGGCATGTCCCGCGCCAACGCCTCGGTTGCCTTGGGCATGATCTCCATGAAGGAGACGTAGAGCATGACTCCGGCGGAGAAGCCCAGGGCCGAGGCCAGGAACTTCTCGTTGTGGCGGCGGTTGAAAAAGGCCAGGGCGGAGCCCACTCCGGTGGACAGCCCGGCGAACAGGGTCAGGGCGAAGGCGAAGAGGACGTTGTCCGGCATGGCGGCCAGTCTAACGCACCGGACCGCTCTTGGGGAGGGGAATTCCGGACGGGCTTGCCAGGACTGGGCGGATGGGGAAAGCTGACCCCTTTCCATCTCTCTCAGGGAGGCGGCATGACCGATCAGGGCAAGGGGGTGTTGCTGGCCTTCACCGGCATCCTCGTCCTCAGCCCGGACAGCCTGCTGGTGCGCCTGCTGGACGCGCCGCAGTGGGATCTGCAGCTGTGGCGCGGGCTGGGGCAGACCGTGGGCATGGGCGCGGGCATGGCCGCGCTGTACGGCTCCGGGCTGCTCGGGGCAATGCGCGCCATGGGCCGCTGGGGGCTGGTCATGGCCCTGGCCCAGGCCGCGGCCTCCATCCTTTTCGTGGCGGCCATCTACCTGACCACCGTGGCCAACGTGCTGGCCCTCATCTCCTCGGCCCCGCTTTTCAGCGCCCTGCTCAGCCGCTTCGCCCTGGGGGAGCGGCTGCCCAGGCGCACCTGGTGGGCCTGCGCGCTGGGCATGGCCGCCATCGCGGTCATCGTGGGCGGCGACGCCGGCGGGGAGGGCTCCCACCTGGCCGGGGACCTGCTGGCCCTGGCCCAGGCCCTCTGCCTGGCCTGCGCCTTCACCCTGGTGCGCAAGCGGGCGGCCGTGAACATGCTGCCCTGCTTCATCCTCTCCGGACTGCTCATCGCCGGGTTCTCCCTGGCCCAGGGCGGCTGGGTGGCCGCGCCCCCGGACAAGCTCCCCCTGTTCCTGCTGCTCTGTCTCGGGGTGCTGCCCGCGGCCTACACCCTGCTTTTCCTGGCCCCGCGCTACATTCCCTCGCCCGAGGTCAACCTCATCATGCTTCTGGAGATGGTGCTGGGGCCGCTGCTGGTCTGGTGGGCGGTGGATGAGTCCGTGCCCCCGGCCACTCTGGCGGGCGGTTCCGTCCTCTTCGCCGTGCTGGCGGTGCACTCCTGGCTGGGGCTGCGGCAGGCTCGGGCGGCCCGGCGGCTGGCCGGCCCGGACTGACGGTGCGGTATGTCCCGGGGGGTTGCCAGACGCGCCGGGATGGGGGAAGGTCCCTCCTCTTCGCGCAAGGAGGCGACATGACCGATCAGGGCAAGGGAATGCTGCTGGCCTTCGCCGGCATATTGGTGCTCAGCCCGGACACGCTGTTGGTGCGGCTTTTGGACATGCCGCAGTGGGATTTGCAGGTCTGGCGGGGTTTGGGTCAGTGCGGCGGCATCGGCCTGGGCGTGGCCGCGGTGTACGGCGCGTCCACCTTCGCCGTGTTCCGGGCCGTGGGGCGCTGGGGGTTGTTGGCCTCGGTGGCCCAGGGCGCGGCCTCCATCCTTTTCGTCAACGCCCTCTACCTGACCAGCGTGGCCAACGTGCTGGCCCTCATTTCCACCGCGCCGCTGTTCGGCGCGCTCATGAGCCGCTTTCTGCTGGGCGAGCGGCTGGCCGCCCGCACCTGGGGGGCCTGCCTGCTGGGCATGGCCGCCATCGGAATCATCGTGGGCGGCGACGTGGGCGGTGAAGGCTCGCACCTGGCCGGGGACCTGGTGGCACTGGCCCAGGCGGCCTGCATGGCCGGGGCCTTCGTGCTGGTGCGCAAGCGGGCGGAGGTGAACATGCTGCCCTGCATGGTCATCTCCGGCGCGTTGGTGGCCCTGTTCTCCATGGCCCAGGGCGGCGGCGTGGTGGTGCCCGTGGACAAGCTGCCCCTGCTCGTCCTGCTCTGCTTCGGGGTGCTGGCCGTCTCCTTCGGCATGCTCTTTCTGGCCCCGCGCTACATTCCCTCGCCCGAGGTCAACCTCATCATGCTGCTGGAAATGGTGCTGGGACCGCTGCTGGTCTGGTGGGTGGTGGGCGAGACCGTGCCCCCGGCCACCATGATCGGCGGGGGGCTGCTCTTCGCCACCCTGGCCTTCCACTCCTGGCTGGGGCTGCACTCGGTGCGGCGGGCCAGGCGGCTGGCCCGGGCGGCGGGAGGCTAGAAGGCCCCCAGCGCCTCCAGGGCGGCGAACAGGCCGCAAGAGGCCAGGAACAACCCCGCCATCATCAGCCACATGCGGCGCATGCCCGGGTCGCGCAGGAACTCGCGCAAGGCGGAGCGGCCCTCGCGCGGCCGGGATTCGTTGTCGCCGCTCATGGCAGAATGGACCGCACCGTGCCGCCGTCCGCGCGGATGGCTCCGCCCGTGGTGGCCGAGGCCAGCGGCGAGCAGAGGTAGACGATCATGGAGGCGATCTCCTCGGGCCGGGTGAAGCGCTGGAGGATGGAGGTGGGCCGGGCCTCCTCGAAAAAGACCTCCTCCTTGAACTCCTCCACGTCCATGTCCTCTCCCTCGGCCAGCTCGGTAACGAAGCCGCCCACGCCCTCGGACCAAGTGGGGCCGGGCAGCACCGAGTTGACGGTGACGTCCGTTCCCGTGGCCAGTTGGGCCAGGCCGCGCGCGATGGACAGATACGCGGTCTTGGTCATGCCGTAGTGGATCATCTCCTCGGGAATGTTCACCGCGCTCTCCGAGGAGAGAAAGACGATCCGCCCCCAGCCGCGCTCCAGCATGGCGGGCATGAAGGCGCGGGCCAGCCGCACTCCGCTCATGACGTTGGTCCGGAAGAAGCGTTCCCAGTCCTCGTCCGGGATGTCGAAGAAGTCCTTGGGCTCGAAGATGCCCATGTTGTTGACCAGGATGTCCGGCCGCCCCAGCGCCTTGACGTGGCTGACGAAATCCGCGCACCCCTCGGCCGTGGACAGGTCCGCGGGCACGCCACTGGCGTGCTTGCCGAAGGATGTCAGCGCCTGGTCCACGCTCTCGCGGGAGCGGCCGTTGATGACCACCCGCGCGCCCTCCTGGTCCAGAAGCCTGGCCGTGGCCAGGCCGATGCCCTTGGTGGAGCCGGTGACCACCGCCAGCTTGCCTTGCAGTCGCAGATCCATGCGCCCTCCGTGGGTTTTCCCGACAGCCTACCAGATTCAATCCGCCCGCGCACCCGCCCCAAGGGCGGAAAGGGGAGGGGCGGGAAATATCATTGCCCGGTGCGTGCGGGAGTGCGTAGCGGTCGGGTATGCGCGATCTGGTTTCCCGCCATCCCCTGACCGGCTGCTCCACCTGCTCGGCCAACGTGCTCCTGGACATCGCCACGAGCATCGTGGTGGGCCTGGAGTCGGAAAAGGCCGTGGAACTGACCGTGGACCGTCTCGCCGGTGCCTTTCCCGCCTACAGGGCGGCCTACTCGGTGGTGGACGAGGCGGGCAAGCTGCGGCCGCTGTATTCCAGCGGCCCGCAAGGCATGCCCGACCTGGCCGGGCAGGATACCGACCTGTCGGCCGCGCCCGACTACCTGGACGCCCTGCGCAACAACGCCGTGGTGCTTATCGGCGACGTGGAGAACGAGCCCATGGTGGCCCCGCTGCGGCATGCCACCAGGAAAGGCGGCATACGGGCCATGGTGGACGCCCCCCTCTACCATTCTGCGGACAAGCTGGGCCTGCTCAGCCTGGACTCCGCCGAGCCAGCGTCATTTGCGCGCGAGGAGGTCCGCACCCTGGAGCTGGCCGCGGAGCTGCTGGCCTTGGCCCTGCGGCAGCAGTCGCTGCGGCGCGGTCTGGCCGAGGAGCGCAAGCGGTCCCGGGAAGTCTCCACCTACCTGACCGCCCTGTTCGAGAACATGCAGGACGGGATATTCGTCTACGACAACCGGGGCGGCCTGGTGGACGTCAACGAGGCGGGCTGCGCCATGCACGGCTACACCTGCGAGGAACTGCTGGCCATGGAGCCCTCGGACTTCATCCACCCGGACAGCGGCAACCTTTTCGAGGAATTTCGCGAGACCGTGCTGCGGGGCGAGGTGTTCCGCGACAAGGGCGTGGGCGGGCGCAAGGACGGAGGTGTTTTTCAGGCCGACGTGCGGGGCGGCTCCATGGAGGTGGACGGGCAGACTTATCTCATAGCCACCGTGCGCGACATCACCGCCCAGGTGCGGCTGGAGCGGGAGCTGGAGCGCCGCAACCAGGAGCTTGTGCGCTCCAACCGCGAACTGGACGAGTTCGCCTACGTGGCCTCGCACGACCTGGCCGAGCCCCTGCGCAAGATCGCCGGGTTCGGCGACATTCTGCTGGACGAGACCGGCTTGAGCGGTGAGGGGCGGCAAGCCGTGGAGATCATGCACTCGGCCGTGGACCGCATGCAGGGCATGCTCTCCTCCCTTTTGGAGTTGTCGCGGGTGTCCACCCGGCGGCGGGTGCATCAGGCGGTCGACTCCGCCGGGATTCTGGCCGAGGCCCTGGAGGACCTCTCGCTGACAGTGGAGGAGGCCGGAGCCGAGATCGCCGTCTCCCCCTTGCCCCTGGTGGAGGCGGACCCGGACCAGCTGCGGCGGCTCTTCCAGAACTTGGTGGGCAACGCCTTGAAATACCGGCGGGAGGACGCTCCCATGCGGGTGAAAGTAAGCGCCGGGGAGTCCGACGGCCGGGCCGTGTTCACTGTTTCGGACACCGGCCTGGGCTTCCCCCAGGATCGGGCGGAGCGCATTCTGCTGCCCTTCATGCGGCTGCATGGCAGCGAGAAAGAAGGCACGGGCATGGGGCTGGCCATCTGCCGCCGCATCGTGCAACGGCACGGCGGCGACCTGCGCGCGGAAGGCGTGGAGGGCGAGGGGGCGGCCTTTATCTTCGATCTGCCCCTGGCCCGCGGCTAGCGGGTGGGCGGGCAGGTCGGACGGCCGCGCAGGGCGGAGAAGATTCCCCGGAGGGACGGCAGCAGGGGAGGCGCCCGGAACCCCCGGTCGCGGTTGGCAGCGCCAATCTCCCAGGCCAGGGACCACTGGCGGCACAGGTCGCGCCAAGCGCGCGGCAGGCTCATGTCCGGGTCCCAGACGTGGGTGGCCTCGCTGCCCAAAGCGTTGATCTCCACCACTTCCAGGTTTTCTCCCCGCGCCAGGGATTCCCGGTCAGGGGCGCGCACATCCACCCGCCCGAAGTGGAACTCCTCCATGGAGGAGCAGATCCCTTCCACCGCGAGCAGAAGCTCCGGGGTGGCCAGGTCGGCCGCGTCGCGAAAGACCGCGCCCCGGCAGTGGTTCCCCGCGAAGACCAGGGGGACGCGCTCTCCCTCGCCCGGCACGTCGTCAAGGCGGCCGGCGAAGCGTTCCAGGTAGATGGGCCCGGCGGCCTTGAAGCGCGGGTGGGCGCGGATGAGGGTTTCCAGGGTGTCCCGGCCGTCCCCGGTGACGCAGGGAAACTCCTTGCCGGTGATGGAGAGAAGGTAGCCGCGCTCAGCGCCCGGGGGACGGGCCCAGAAAACCCCGGCCTCCCCGGGGTGGCTGGAGAGGCGCTGCAGCAGCAGCCCCCGGCCCGGCTCCCCGGGAAAGTCCCCGAGGTAGTCCGCCAGTTCGGTCTCGCTGGCCACGGGCCGCACACCTGCCCCGCGTTCGCCCACGTCCGGCTTGGCCACCACCGGGAAGTCGAGCCCGGCCAAGTCCATGGCCGCCAGGCAGCGGTCCAGCCGCCGGGTCGGTGAGGCGTCGGGCAGGTCCACCAGGGCGTAGGGCAGCAGCAGCTTTCTGGCCTCGCCGCGCACCATGTCCAGGATGGCCGCCTTGCTCTCGCCCACCAGCCCGCCCAGGGGCGTCACCAGGGGGTCGGCCAGGGCGGGCAGGGTGGCTCCCCGGTGGCGCAGGGCCAGCAGGCAGCACCAGGCAGCCACCGGTGCGTAGAACAGCCACGGCGGCCAGAACTCGAAGAGGGAGGCGGTGCGTCCGGGCTTATTCGCCGCCAAGGTCCCTCCTGCGGCGGGAGATGCAAATCTGCACCCCGGCCGCCAGCACCACCAGCCCCACTCCGGCCACCCAGCGCCACGGCCCCAGGTACTCGCCCACGGCCGCTCCCAGGCGCACGGTGAGGTAGAGGATGGTCAGGGTCCACAGGGCGGAGGCGCCCACGGCCACCAGGGCGAATTTCCACACCGGCGCGCGGGCCAGCCCGGCGGCCACGTAGGTGGGGAAACGCATGCCGGGGATGCAGCGGGCGGTGAGAACGGCCGTGATCAGGTTGCGGGAGAGCCATTGCCGCGACTTCTCAAAGCGGGGCCTTTCCAGGATGCGCTTGGAGAGCATGCGGCCGGGGTAGCGGCCCAGCATGTACAGCCCCAGGTCGCCCACGGCCAGCCCCACGGTCAGCCCCAGGGCCGCGGCCCACGGGGACATGGACCCCCCGGCCACCAGCAGCCCGCAGGCCAGCGTGACCGGGTCCTCCAGCACCAGGGAGGCGGCCCCGGCCAACAGGGCCTGCACCACCGGCAGGTCGGCCAGAGTGGCCAGGTAGGCGATGAACTCCTGCAGCATCAGGCGGCCCGTAGCACGCCGCCGGCGTCGCTTCCATGACGGAGCGGCCGGGGATGGGCGAAGAGGCGTATTTGGCTGCGTGGCATGGACGGACGGACCTGTTGCCCGGCGCGGGGGCGGTTTGGCTGTCTGGCGACAGGCGGGGTGTGCCCTTTTTGGCGCAGGAGGGCAACCCGTGCGGGCTTAGAGGCTGGCGTAGCGGGAAATCTGCTTCTTGTACGCCTTGACGCCCTTGACGATGCCCTCGGTGAGATAGCCCAGGTAGTGGGTGTTGTTCAGGCGGCGGGCCTCGGTCCTGTTGGTCATGAAGCCCGCCTCCACCAGGATGGCCGGCATCTTGGCGCCCATGAGCACGTAGAAGGGCGCCTCGCGGGTGTCGCGGTTCTTGATGGGGTACTCCCGGCCAACGTTGCTGACGATGGAGGATTGCACGTCCGAAGCCAAGTCCTTGGATTCCCGGGTCTTGGAGTTGAGCATGAGGTCGGTGAGGATAACCTGCAAATCGGAGATGCGCTTGGTGGAGACGGCGTTCTCCCGCGCGGCCACGCGCACGGCGGACTTGGTGCGGGCAAGGTTCAGGGAGTAGACCTCAAGGCCGTGCACGGAGCGGTTGTCGATGGCGTTGCAGTGCAGGGAGATGAAGAGGTCCGCCTTCTGCACGTTGGCCATGGCGGTTCGCTCCTCCAGGGGGATGAACTTGTCCGTGCTGCGGGTGTAGAGGACCTTGAAGCCCTCCTTCTTCAGCTTGCGCCCCAGGATCTTGGCCATCTTCAGGGTGATGTCCTTTTCCTTGAGGCCGTGGGCGATGGCCCCGGGGTCCTTTCCGCCGTGGCCGGGGTCGATCATGATGGTGTCGATGGTCAGCCCCAGCTGCTCCACCAGTTCGCCCATGTGCTTCTCGCTGCCCTTGGGCGCGGAGTAGCCTTCCTTGCCCTTCTTGTTCCGGGGCAGGGACTGGGCCAGCCTGGAAGTCTTGTCCGGGGCGTAGACGTCCACCACCACCCGATACGGGTTGTAGAGGTGGAAAATCTTGTAGTCCTCGAAATCGTTGAAATCGAGCACCACGCGGGCCGTCTCGTGGGTGTACTGGCCGGAGCGGATGCGGCGCAGGATGCCGTCGGCCACGGAGATTTCGTGGGAGACGTCCTGGCCCAGCCGGGAGCCAAGAAGGTCGATGTAGAGCCGGTGGGGCCGGTTGACCTCCTCCGAGGGCTTGAGCATCTGGTACTTGAACTTGGCCTCGGAATCGAGGTCCAGGACCACGCGGGTGTAGTCGTCCGAGGAGCGGAAGCGCACCTGCTCCAGATAGGATGTGCCCGGCTTTTTGTCCGCGGGCTTGGTGGCGGTCTTGGGCGTGGCCCCGGAGGACACGGCCGTCTTCTTGGCCGGGGAGGACTCCGCGGCCTTGAGGTCCAGCTCGCGCAGCATGGCCGCGGCCTTGTCGTGCATGTCCCCCTTCTCGTAGCGGTGGTCGATGAGCAGGAGGTCGGCGTAGGCGCGGTCCGGGCGGTCCAGCCTGTTGAGGTTTATCTTGGCGCGGCGCAGCAGGCAGTCGTCGGACCAGGAGTGGTCCGGGAAGTGGGAAACGACACGCTGGTAGTATTCCGTGGCCTTGATGTTGTCCGCGTCCAGCCCGCTGCGTTGGCCCAGCTCCTCGTAGACGCGGGCGATGTAGTACAGCGCCTTGGGCGCGTAGGGCCCGCGCGGCGAGGCCTTGTACACCGAGGTGAACTGCCGCTCGATCTTGTTCCAGTTGGAGCGGTACTTGCCCCGGGAGTCGTCCTTGCGCAGGGCGTGGAAGTCTCGATAGGCGCGGCCGAAGTCCTGTGCCAGCCCGGCCTGGGCCGGGGCGGCCAGGCACAGGGCCAGCAGCAGGACGGCCATGGCGGCCGCGGCGCGGTGCGGAAAAAAGGTTCGTGTGCCGAGCATGTCAGTCCAGGGGTCGGCGGTTCGGGGCGAAACACCAACCCGGTAAGGCCTCGCGCGGCCCGGGTCAAGGCCGCAAGGCGTTGTGGAAACTGTATTCCCGTCGTCATGGGGAGTCAATCGCCTCGTCCGTGGTGTCCGCTCCCCGATTTCTTCTCCCTTTCTCCCCTGTGCCCGGACGCGGGCCAGGGGCAGAAGGAATGGTGCAGGCAAGCGAGAAAATCGACGCATTCACGCACCAAGGAGGCGCAATGGCTACCGTCCGCTTTACCCGCTGCACCCTCTATCCCTTGAAATACCAGCGAGACACCGAGGAGATGGTCTCCACCGTCTTCTACGAGGCGGAAACGGAGAAGGGCAAGGTGGAGGATTCGGTGGACGTCATGCAGAAGGTGGGCACCGAGTTCCAGAAGGCCCCGCTGAAAGTGGCCTTGTCCGAAGTGTCCGTGGCCCTGTTCGACGAGGAGGCCTTCAAGGAGGAGGCGCTGAAATACTATCGCGACTGCTGGGCCGCTCCCGGCGAAGGCATGCGCACCATGGGCGCCCCGGCGGACTTCGAGGAGGACCGCATCTTCGTCATGGACAAGGAAGTGGATGTGCCCGCCAAGAGCTGAAAACCGCTGAAAGCGCCACGAAAAAAGGGCCTCCCCGGAATTCCGGGGAGGCCCTTTCTCGTGGTTGCTTGAGTAACTCCGTCTTATTCCACGGTAACGGACTTGGCCAGGTTGCGGGGCTGGTCCACGTCTTTGCCCAGGTAGTCGGCCAGTTCGTAGGCAAAGAGCTGCAGGGCGGGCAGGGCCATGAAGACGTTCAGCGGGCCCCAGACGTGGGGCAGGGGCCAGGGGTGGTCCACCTCCAGGTCCAGGCCGGGGTTGGTCAGGGCGATGATCTTGCCGCCGCGCGCCTGCACCTCGATGAGGTTGGACTTGACCTTGGGGAACAGCTCGTCCGCCATGGCCAGGGCGAAGGTTGGGAACTTGGGGTCGATGAGGGCGATGGGGCCGTGCTTCATCTCCCCGGCGGCGTAGCCCTCGGCGTGGATGTAGCTGATTTCCTTGAGCTTCAGCGCGCCTTCCAGGGCCATGGGGTAGGCCCAGCCCCGGCCCAGGTAGAGGAAGTTGGCCGCCTCGGAATAGAGGCGGGAATACTTCTGGGCGGTCTCGCGCATCTCCGGCAGGGCGTCGTCCAGGGTGCCGGGCAGCTCGTCCAGGGCCTTGGCCGCGGTCTCCATGTCCTCGTCCGAGAACCGCCCCAGGCGGCGCGCCAGCCGCAGGGCGATGCACAGCAAAAGCGTCAGCTGCGAGCACATGGCCTTGGTGGAGGCCACGGAGATTTCCGGCCCGGCCTGGGTGTAGATGACCGCGTCCGACTCCCGCGCCACCGAGGAGCCGACCACGTTGCACAGCCCCAGCACCTTGGCCCCGCGTTCCCGCGCCAGCCGCATGCCCGCCAGGGTGTCCGCGGTCTCGCCGGACTGGGAGATGGCCAGCACCATGTCCCCCGGTCCCACGATGGGGTCGGAGTAGCGGAACTCCGAGGCGATGGTCACGTCCACGGGCACGCGGGCCAGCTTTTCGATGATGTGCTTGCCCCACAGTCCGGCGTAGTAGGAGGTGCCGCAGGCCACCACGGTGATGCGCTCCGGATCGGGCAGGTCGTCCAGCTCCTCCAGCCGCACCTCGCCCGCGGCCGCGTCCAGGCGGCCGGTGAGGCAGTCGCGGATGACCCGCGGCTGCTCGAAGATCTCCTTGAGCATGAAATGCTTGTAGCCGCCCTTCTGGGCCGCCTGCACGTCCCAGGTGATGGTCTGCGGCTCCTTGTCGCGGACCTTAAGGGTCTCCAGGTCGTAGACGCGCCAGGAGGAGGCGTCGATCTCCACCAGCTCCCCTTCCTCCAGAAAGACCACCTCTCGGGTGTAGGGCAGGAAAGCGGGGATGTCCGAGGCCAGGAAGTTCTCGCCCACGCCAAGCCCCATTACCAGGGGGCTGTGCTGGCGCGCCCCCCACAGCCGTCCGGGGCGGTCCAGGGAGAGGACCACGATGGCGAAGGCCCCCTCGGCCCGGCCCAGGGTCCAGGACAGGGCCTCCTTCATGGAGCCGTGGTGGTGCAGCCCCTCGGAGAGCAGCTGCACCAGCACCTCGGAGTCCGTGTCCGAGCGGAAGGTGTAGCCCTTGTCGGCCAGCTCCTGCCGCAGGGACTGGAAATTCTCGATGATGCCGTTGTGCACCAGGGCCACGCGCTCCCCGCCGTCCAGGTGGGGGTGGGCGTTGGCCTGGTTGGGTACGCCGTGGGTGGCCCAGCGGGTGTGGGCCAGGGCGGTGGTGGCGTTGTAGACGTTGCCCGCCTTCTCCAGCGCCCTTTCCAGCTCGGCCAGCTTGCCCGACTCCTTGAT
Organism: Desulfohalovibrio reitneri; assembly: GCF_000711295.1. Classification (NCBI taxonomy): domain Bacteria; kingdom Pseudomonadati; phylum Thermodesulfobacteriota; class Desulfovibrionia; order Desulfovibrionales; family Desulfovibrionaceae; genus Desulfohalovibrio; species Desulfohalovibrio reitneri. The sequence continues at coordinate 2,300,644 of NZ_JOMJ01000003.1, forward strand.
GACCTCCAGCCGCCCCTGCTGGGCGAAGGTCACGCCGGCCGAGTCGTAGCCCCGGTATTCCAGGCGCCGCAGCCCCTCGATGCAGACGGGCACGGCCGGGCGGTGCCCGGTGTATCCGATGATGCCGCACATATGCTCAGTCCTTGTTTCAGTCTTGTTGACCGGCGCGTTTCCAGAAGTCCGCCCAGGTTTCCAGCAGCAAGTTCAAAGCCCGGCCCCGGTGGGAACGGGCGTTCTTTTCACCGGGCGCCAGCTCGGCCGAGGCCTTGCCCAGCTCCGGGTCGATGAACAGGGGGTCGTAGCCGAAGCCGCCCTCGCCCTGGGGCTGGAAGGCGATGCGCCCCTCCCACTCGCCCCGGGCCAGGGCCTCGGCCCCGTTGGGCGCGGCCGCGGCCATGACGCAGACGAAGCGGGCCGCGCGCTCCTGCTCGGGCACGCCGGACAACTCCCGCAGGAGCTTGGCGTTGTTGGCCTCGTCGTCGCCCTGCTCCCCGGCGTAGCGGGCGGAATGCACGCCGGGCGCGCCGCCCAGGGCGTCCACCTCCAGGCCGGAGTCGTCGGCCACGGCGGCCAGGCCGGTGTAGGCGCTCATCTCGCGGGCCTTCTTCAGGGCATTCTCCTCGAAGGTCTCCCCGTCCTCCGCCACCTCGGGGGCGCCGGGGAAGTCGTCCAGGCTGAGCACCTCGATGCGCGAGCCGGAGAGCAGGTCGCGGAGTTCGGAAATCTTGCCTTTATTGCGGGTGGCCAGAACGATTCGGGACAACGAAAGCTCCTTTGCGTGGCAATCCGCGAAGGGTAGCGGGAAAGATTGCCGCTCGCAACATCTTCTGGAATAGTGGGCTTGTGGAAGGAGGGCCTGAAGCGCCGCCACACGCGGCGGGATGGCCGCGACCAAGCCGTTTTCAGGAGCCGGACATGCCCAAGCTGTTGCGCCGGGGCCAGGTGGTGGACCCAGAGGAAGTCGGACCGGAGAAGGAGACCATCCAGGAGGGCGGCGCCGCCGATGCCAAGTCCGTGACCCTCAACCTCACGGCCGAGGGGTACAAGGCGCTGCTGCGGCTCAAAGTCAAGCATCCGGACACCCCCACCTCCTGCATCGTCTCCGCCGCCCTGGTGCTGGCGGCCAAGCAGGACAAGACCAAGATCGCGGGTTCCTTCGACGAGGAGTCCATCCGCAAGATGGTGGAGGACGAGCTGGAGGTGGGGCCGGCCCGGCTGTTGGCCGAGGGCGAACAGACCCCGGCCGAACAGCGGGCCGAGAAGCGCGCCTCCAAGGCGGGCGCATCGCCGCCTCCTCCCCAGCCAGCGTCCGAGGAGGCCGGGGAGGGCGGGCAAGTGGAGTCGTCCGGCCCCAGGCTGGCGGATATGACCGCCGAGGAACTGGCCGCCAAGAAGAAGTCCGAGGGTCTTTCCCTGGACGAGAAACAGGCCTATCGCGAGCGGGTGCTGCTGCGCCTGTACACACTCTATCGCCAGGGCCAAAAACCGGAGGAGATCGCCAAGACCTTCAATCAGGAGGGACTGCCGCCCATCGAGGACGACGACGCCTGGGACGGCAGGGGGGTGCGCCTGTGGCTGGACCAGGAGGTCCTGCCGCGCAAGATGCAGTTCGAGATGAAGATGGGCCGCGAGGGGTAGAGGCTACTCCTCGTCCTCGTCCTTCCCCTCCAGCGCCCCGGCTGGCTCGTCGTCGTCGCCCAGAAGCGGAGGCAGCAGCAGCCGCACCGTGGTCCCCTCCCCCTCCACGCTCTCTATCTGCACGTCGCCGCCCAAGTCGTCGAGGATCTTCTTGGTCATGGCCAGGCCCAGCCCCGCGCCCTTGTCCTTGGTGGAGAAGAAGGGGTTGAATACCTTGGGCAGGTTTTCCGCCGGAATGCCCACCCCGGTGTCCGTCACCTCCACGGCCACGTAGCCGCGGCGCAGGTATGTGCGCAGGGTCAGCTCGCCGCCCTCGGGCATGGCTTCCTTGGCGTTCTTGACCAGGTTGATGAGGCTCTGCTTGACCATCTCCGGGTCGCCCTTGGCCAGGGGCAGGTCCTCCTGGGGCAGGAACTCGGTGTGGATCTTCAGTTGCCTCGCGTTCATGGACATGATCTCCAGGGTGTCGCGCACCAGCTGGTTGACGTCCATGCGGCCGGTCTCGCCTTCTGTGGGACGGGTGAAGTTGAGCAGCGACTTGAGGATGGCGTCCAGGCGCTGGGACTCCTTGAGGATGATGGAGACCTTCTCGGCCGCCTGTTCGTCCAGGTTGCCGTTGCGCTGCAGGGAGTTGGCGAACCCGGCGATGGTGAAGAGCGGGTTGCGGATCTCGTGGGCGATGTAGGTGGACAGCTCGCCGATGCTGGCCAGCCGCTCCGACTGCTGCAGCCGCTGCTCCATGTGGGTGCGGCGGGTGATGTCGCGGCGCATCTCGGCCACGTGGGTCAGCTGGCCCAGGTCGTTGCGCACCGGGTAGGTGTAGACGCGGTAGTAGTGCAGCTTTCCGTCGTCGTCCACCATGGTGTAGAGCGACTCCGACTTCTTGCCCGTGTGCACGGTCTTGCCGAAGGGGCAGTCGTACTCCGGCGCGCGGCAGAGGTTCTCCTCCTCCTCCAGCGCCTCCCAGAAGTAATAGCCCACGTAGTCCTCGCGCTTGCGTCCCCGCCGTTCCCAGACGTTGCGGTTGCAGTCCACAATGCGTCCCTCGGTGTCCAGAAGCAGCACGTCCTCGCGCAGCTCGTCGATGACCGTGTTCAGCAGGTGCTTGGTGCGGGTGAGGTCGGTGCGGCAGGTGCGGCAGACCGTTTCCGGGTCCAGCAGGGTGAGCAGGAAGAGGCTCTCCGAAGGGCCGAAAACCAGAACCTCGTCCGGGGCCTGCTGGCGCAGGGCGCGATCGGCAGGGTCGGACTCGAAGTCCAGAATGACGTCCAGCCCGGGCTGGCCGGCCAGCATGGACAGGGCGTCCGGGTAGACGTCCAGGCCGGAGGGGGAAACGTGTTCGGGCAGGCTGCCGCCGGGGCAGGCCACGGCCACCAGGCGCAAAGGGACGTCCTCGCCGGCGCCGTTGTGCAGAAAGCGAAGCGCCTGCTCGAACTCGGGGCCGGACCCGGCCAGGGCGGCCCGGTAAGCCTTTTCCGGCCCCAGGACGGTGAGCGGTTGGGCGCACATATATATTGGATGTAGCCGCGCGATAACCGAAATGCAAGGGGAGGCTCTTTTCAGACCGCGCCGGATGGGGTAGGCGGAGGCCTTCATGGAGCGAATCAAAATCTACACAGTCTCCCTGGGCTGCCCCAAGACCAGGGTGGACACGGAAGCCTTCCTCGGCGGGCTGGGGCCGGGGCGTTTCGCCCCGGTGGACGACCCGGCCGGGGCCGAACTGATTTTCATCAACACCTGCGGTTTCATCGCCCCGGCGGTGGAGGAGTCGGCCCAGACCATCATCGAGGCGGCCGAGGCCGCCCGCGAGGGCGGGGGCGGCGCGCTGGTGGCCGCGGCGGGCTGCCTGGTGGCCCGCTACGGCGCCGGGGACCTGGCCGCCGAGCTGCCCGAGGTGGATTTGTGGCTGGACCTCTCCGAGCGCCACCGCTGGCCGGAAATGGTCCTCGAGGCGCTGGGCCGGGCCGGGTCCGGCGCGGCTGGGCGGCTTCTCTCCACCGGACCGGGCTACGCCTACCTCAAGATCGCCGAGGGCTGCCCGCAGCGCTGCGCCTTCTGCACCATACCGGACATCCGCGGCCCGCTTCGCTCCAGGCCGCCCGAGGAGTTGCTGGCCGAGGCCCGCTCCATGCTGGAACAGGGTGCGGCCGAACTGGTCCTGGTGGCGCAGGACTTGACATCCTACGGAAGAGACCTATGCTCGGAAGCGCGCCTGGCCGACCTTGTGGAATCCCTGGCCGGGCTTCAGGGACTCGACCGATTACGCCTCATGTATCTCTACCCCGCCGGTCTGACCGACGGGTTCCTCTCCAGGCTGTCCCAAGTAGGACCGCCCCTCGCACCGTACTTCGACGTTCCGTTGCAGCACGCCCATGCCGACGTTCTATCGGCCATGGGGCGGCCCTTCGCGCGCGACCCCCGCAGGGTGGTGGAGCGCATCCGCGCCCGTTTTCCGGACGCGGCGCTGCGCACCAGTCTCATCACCGGCTATCCCGGCGAGACGGAGGACGCTTTCCGGACGCTGCGCGATTTCGTGGCCGAGACGCGCTTCCATCATATGGGGGTCTTCGTCTTCGAGCCCGAGGACGGCACGCCGGCGGCGGAGCTGTCCGGACGGGTGGACAGGGAGACGGCCGAGGCACGGCGGGAGGAACTGATGTCCCTGCAGGCGGGGATTTCGGAGGAGATACTCGGGGAGCTTGTGGGTACCGCCCAGGACGTGGTGGTGGACGAGCCCTCTCCGGAGTGGCCCGGGCTGCACGTGGGACGCTGCTGGTTCCAGGCCCCGGAGGCGGACGGCGTAACCTGGATAAGCGGGCCGGGCGTGCGCCCGGGCGCTATGGTTCGGGCGCGGATCGATGAGGCAAAAACCTACGATCTTGTCGCCCTGGCGGAGTGAGGAAAAGCGGAAAAAACCACGTCTCACGGGGGTTCAACGGTTGCCAACCCCCCTGCCCTGTGCTAGGGCCAGAAAAATTTTCGGCTGAGGAGTCGATTGGAGGAAACCCAAATGACTGTTTCGCAACAGCAAAACGACACAAAGGCATCGGCTGACATGGAACTTGAAGAAGTTAATTTTGAATCTGCCCTGGAGGACTACCTCAACGCCGACTTCGGCGAACTCGAAGAGGGCAGTATCGTCCGGGGTGAAATCGTGCGCGTGGGCAAAGACCACGTGCTGGTAGACGTCAACTTCAAGTCCGAAGGACAACTGTCCGTATCGGAGTTCACCGACGGCGAGGGCAACGTCACCGTCGAGGTGGGCGACCAGGTCGATGTCTTCGTCCTCAACAAGAACGAGTCCGAGGGCACCATCACCCTCTCCCGCGAGCGCGCCAAACGCATGAAGCTCTTCGACAAGCTGGAGGAAGTCCAGGAGCGCGAAGAGATCATCACCGGCAAGATCGTGCGGCGCGTCAAAGGCGGATACACCGTGGATCTGGACGGCATCGAGGCCTTCCTGCCCGGCTCCCACGTGGACCTGCGCCCCGTGCCGGACATGGACGCCCTGGTCGGCCAGGAGTTCGAGTTCCGGGTGCTCAAGATCAACCGCCGCCGCTCCAACGTCATCGTCTCCCGCCGCGTGCTGCTGGAAGAGCAGCGCGAGGAGATGCGAAAGCAGCTCCTGGAGACCATCGACGAGGGCCAGGTGGTCGAAGGCAAGGTCAAGAATATCACCGAATACGGCGTGTTCGTGGATCTCGGCGGCCTCGACGGCCTGCTGCACATCACGGACATGTCCTGGAAGCGCATCAAGCATCCCAAGGAGATGGTCTCCCTCGGCGACGAGCTGGAGCTGAAGATCCTCTCCTTCGACCGCGATTCCAACAAGGTCTCCCTGGGCATGAAACAGCTCGTGCCCGACCCCTGGGAGAACATCGCCGAAAAGTACCCCGAGGGGGCCCGCTTCACCGGCAAAGTCACCAACCTGGTGGACTACGGCGCCTTCGTGGAACTGGAGCCCGGCGTCGAGGGCCTGGTGCACATCTCCGAGATGAGCTGGACCCGCAAGCTGCGCCATCCCTCGCAGATGGTTTCCGCCGGGGAAGAGGTCGAGGTGGTCATCCTCGGCGTTGACCAGGACAAGAAGCGCATCTCCCTGGGCATGAAACAGGTCAAGCCCAACCCCTGGGACGTGGTGGCCGAGAAGTACCCCGAGGGCACCATCCTCGAGGGCGCGGTCAAGAACATCACCGAGTTCGGCCTCTTCATCGGCATCGAGGACGGCATCGACGGCCTCATCCACGTGTCCGACATCTCCTGGACCAAGAAGATCCGCCACCCCTCCGAGATGTACCAGGTGGGCGACACCGTGCAGGCCAAGGTGCTCACCGTGGACAAGGAGAACGAGAAGTTCACCCTGGGCATCAAGCAGCTGCACGAGGACCCCTGGAACAAGGTGCCCGACAACTACCCCGTGGGCGCCACCGTCGAGGGCACTGTGACCAACATCACCGACTTCGGCCTCTTCGTCGAAGTCGAGGAAGGCATCGAGGGTCTGGTCCACGTCTCCGAGATCTCCAGTAAGAAGATCAAGGACCCCTCCGAGATGTTCAAGGAGGGCGTGACCATCACCGCCAAGGTCATCCACGTCTCCGCCGACGAGCGCCGCCTGGGGCTGTCCATCAAGCAGCTCAAGGACGAGGAGGAGCGCAAGCGTCCCCGCGAGTTCCGCGGCGGCGGTGGTGGCGGCGGTGGCCGCGGCCCCTCCGAAGGCGGCTTCACCCTGGGCGACGTGATGCAGCAGCAGCTCAGCCAGGCGGGCGAGCCCGAGACCGTTGAGCAACCGTCCGAACCCGAGCCCGAGGAAGTGCCGGAAGCTCCGGAGTCCGAGGGGTCCACCCAGACGGATGACGACGAGCAAGCCTAGCTTCAGTCAGCGCCACCCCTTCCTGTTTGGGGTGGCGCTTATTCTTGTGGCCGTGGTCCTCCTTACGGGGGCCACGGCCCTTGTGCGTTTGTGGCTCTTCGGCGGCATGGAGCGCATGGCCTCGGAGAAGATAGGCCTGGTCCGCGTGGAGGGCATGATCACCTCCTCCGAGGACGTGGTGGACTGGATCGCCCGCCTGGCCCGCGACGACACGGTCAAGGGCGTGGTGGTGCGCGTCAACTCGCCCGGCGGCGTGGTGGCTCCCTCCCAGGAGATATTCCGGGCCGTGCGCCGCCTGTCCAAGGAGAAGCCCACGGCCGTGTCCATGGCCTCGGTGGCCGCCTCGGGCGGCTACTACGTGGCCTGCGGCGGGTCGCGCGTTTTCGCCAATCCGGGCAGCCTGACAGGTTCCATTGGGGTCAAGGCGGAGTTGCCGGACATCAAGGGACTGCTGGACAAGCTGGGCGTGTCCATGCGCGTCATCGCCTCCGGCCCCTACAAAACCGCCGGGTCTCCCTACGAATCGTTGACCGACCGCCAGCGCGAGATGCTGACTCGCATGGTCATGGACATCCACGACCAGTTCGTGGGCGACGTGTCCGAGGCCAGGGGCATGGAGCGGGGGGAGGTTGAGAAGCTGGCCCGGGGGCAGGCCTACACCGGCCGCCAAGCCAAGGAGCTGGGGCTGGTCGACCAGCTTGGCGGCCTGCGCGACGCCGCGGCCTGGGTTCGCTCCCAGGCCCAGGTGGGCCCCGGCGTCCCCGTGCTGAAGGGGCCGCCCGAGGAGTCCGCCGGGCTGTTGCGCCGCATTCTCGGCGAGCTGTCACTGGAGCTTTCGGAGGGCGGGGGCCTGCGCCTCACCGCCAGATAGAGCCGGACGTTACACCTGCTTGTAAACCCCGCGTACCCAGGTGCGCGGGGTTTTTTCGTGCGGAATGGTGGAAGGCAAAGCGGCCTAGCGAGAGGCCAAATCCCGCTCCAGGCCCAGCAGCCATTGCTTCATGGCCAGTCCGGGGCCGAAGCCGGTCAGCCCGCTGGAGCCCACCACCCTGTGACAGGGGACTACCAGGGGCCAGGGATTGGTGGCCATGACCCGGCCCACGGCCCGGGCGGCTCCGGGGCTGCCGCACCGGGCGGCCAACTCCCCGTAGGTCAGGGTGCGGCCCGCCTCGGTGGCGGCCAGGGCGCGCAGAATCTTTTCCTGGAAGGGCGTCAGCCGTTCCCAGGCAAGGGGCAGGTCGGGCCACCTGCAGGCCCGCCCGTCCACATAGTCACGCAGGGCGTCCAGAAGCCGTCCGCCCGCCTCGGTGCTCGGCGCGCGGCGGGGGCGGCCGCCGGACCATTCAAGGCTGATGGAGGCCAGCCGCCCGTCCTCCCAGACCAAGGTCAGGGCCAGGGGCGGGGCCACGAGGTATTCGTACATCACTCCTCCGCTCAGCGCGCCTCGGGTTGGAACCAGGGGGGCGGTCCGCCGGGCGCGCCGTTCTTCTTTCCCTGCCACAGACTCCGCTCGCGCAGAAGCTCCTGGATGGCTCGCATGGTCTTGCCCTTGTCCGCCGCCCAATCCGGAGCCAGCAATTCGTCCGGGGCCGGGTCGCCGGTAAGCCGCTGCACCACCACCTCCGGCGGCAGCAGGGTCAGGGCGCGGGCGGCCATGGCCGCGTACTCGTCCCGCTCGAGCGGGGTGTAGCGGCCCTCCCGCCACCATTCGGCCAGGGGCGTCCCCCGGGCCACGTAGCAGGAGTGCAGCTTCACCCCGGCCACGGGCAGGGAGGCCAGGAAACTGATGGTCTCCAGAAACTCAGCCTCTCCTTCGCCCGGCAGCCCGGCGACCATGTGGGCGCATACCCCCAGTCCGGCCTCGGCCGCCGCCCGCGCGGCTTCCGCGAAAGAGGCCGCGCCGTGGCCCCGGTTGATGCGCTCAAGCGTCGAATCGTTGGCCGACTGCAGGCCAAGCTCCAGCCATTTTTCGGCAAACGGCGCCTCGGCCAGCAGGTCGATTTTTTCCGGGTCCAGGCAGTCCGGCCTGGTGCCCACGGCCACGCCCATGCAGCCGGGCAGCGTGGCCGCCTCGTCCAGCATGGCGGCCAATCGTTCCGGCGGGCCGTAGGTGTTGGAAAAACTTTGGAAATAGGCTAGGTACCCGGCCTTGCCGGGGCCGAATTTCCGCTCGTACCGTTCCCGCCAGGCGTTCCACTGGTGCGTCAGGGATTCGTCGCCCCGGCCGGTGCCGGAGCCGCTGGGATTGCAGAAAACGCAGCCTCCTGTGGAAATCGTCCCGTCGCGATTTGGACAGGAAGAGGCGGCGTCCAGGGGGATTTTTTGCACGCGGTGCCCGAATTTGTTGCGGAAGTGGACGGAGAGGGTATGGTATCTGTTCATGATTGCCCGCCCTGGCGGGGGATTTGCATGTCCATTTCTGTTGCGGGTGGTACCGGTATTTGCTACCACCAGCCGAACCGCGTTCCAAGCGCGACTTTCCCCAAGGAGCGGCTATCCCCCCATGCCGAAGATCGTCGACAAAGCCTTAGGCTACTTTTCCAATGATTTGGCCATTGACCTGGGCACCGCCAACACCCTGGTCTACGTCAAGGGCCGCGGCATCATGCTGCGCGAGCCCAGCGTGGTGGCCGTGAAAAAAGACGCCCGCGGCGGCAACAAGGTCCTGGCCGTGGGCACGGACGCCAAGCGGATGCTCGGCCGCACGCCGGGCAACATCGTGGCCATCCGACCCATGAAGGACGGCGTGATCGCCGACTTCGAGGTCACCGAGGCCATGCTGCGCCATTTCATTTCCAAGGTGCACAACTCCCGGCGGCTGGTGCGCCCCCGCATCATCATCTGCGTGCCCACGGGCATCACCCAGGTGGAGAAGCGGGCCGTAAAGGAGAGCGCCCAGAGCGCGGGCGCCCGCGAGGTCTACCTCATCGAGGAACCCATGGCCGCGGCCATCGGCGCGGACCTGCCAATCACCGAGCCCACTTCCAACATGGTGGTGGACATCGGCGGCGGCACCACCGAGGTGGCCGTCATCTCCCTCTCCGGCATCGTCTATTCCAAGTCCGTCCGCGTGGGCGGCGACAAGATGGACGAGGCCATCATGCAGTACGTCAAGCGCAAGTACAACATGCTCATCGGCGAATCCACCGCCGAGCAGATCAAGATCCAGATTGGCTCCGCCTACCCCTCCGATGAAGTGGAGGAGATGGAGGTCAAAGGCCGCGACCTGGTCTCGGGCATCCCGCAGAACATCGCCATCACCTCCGAGGAGGTGCGCAAGGCCATCTCCGAGCAGGTGGAGTCCATCGTCCAGGGCTGCCGCATCGCCCTGGAGCAGACCCCGCCGGAACTGGCCGCGGACATCGTGGACCAGGGCATCGTCATCACCGGCGGCGGTGCGCTGCTCAAGGGACTGGACCAGCTCCTGCGCGAGGAGACGCACCTGCCCATCGTGGTGGTGGACGACCCCCTCTCGGCGGTGGTGCTGGGTTCGGGCAAGGCGCTGGACAACATCGACATCTACAAGGAAGTCACCATCGACTAGGCCGCTGATGGAGATGCTCGTGCCCGCCACCTCCCATACCCGCCAAGGCTCCCGGGGCGGTCGCGCATGAAGGGCGGCTTCGGAATCAAGCGCCTGATCTTCCTCTTTCTGGTTCTGCTTCTCGCCTACCTCACGCTCTACACCTGGAACCTCAAGAGCGGCGTTCTGGACGAGTTGGCCGGCAACACCGGCCTGGAGTTCACCGGCGTGGTCCTCGCCCCGGGCAAATGGGTCCACCGCGAGTCGCTGGCCCTGTGGGACCGCTACGTGCACCTGGTGGGCGTGGAGGGGGAGAACGAGCGCCTCAAGGACAGGGTGGACGAGCTGGTGCTGGAAAACGTGCGCCTGCGGGAGTCCAAGGAGCGGGTGGAACGGCTGGAGCGGCTTTTGCGCTTTCGGCCGCCGCCGCGCTGGGAGAGCCTGGGAGCGCGGGTCATCGCGCACAAGCTGGGCCCGGTGGGCAGCCTGGAGACCATGCTGGTGGACCGGGGCTCGGCCGAACGGGCCGACCTGGACCAGCCGGCCATCACGCCAACCGGCGTTGTGGGGCGGGTGCTGCGCACCGCGCCGCACTTCTCCACCCTGCTGCTGCTTTCCGACCCCAACTCGCGGGTGGCCGTGGCCGGGCGAAAGTCCCGCACCACCGGCATCCTGGTGGGGCAGGGGCCGGGCGAGCCGCTGCGGGTGCGCTACGTGCCCCTCAACGAGCCCCTGGCCGAGGGGGAGGTGCTCGTCACCTCCGGCCTGGCGGACATCTACCCCAAGGGGTTGCCGGTGGCCCGGGTGACGGGCATCCGGCGTTCGGACATCTCCCTCTTCCAGGACGTTTCGGCCGAGCCGGTGGTGGACCTGCGCGACCTGGAGGAGGTGCTGCTGCTGCTGCGGCTGCCGCCGGAGGTGGCCGGCGTGGGATCCGCCAACGCCACGGCTCCCGGCAACGCTACCGCGGGGGGCGAAGCCCTCCTCCCGGCCGCGGACGGGGGCTGACGTGCGCTCCTGGCTCTTCTGGCTGGCTTTCACCGTGGCCGGGGTCTGGGCGCAGCACTTCGCCCCGGGCCTTGACTTCCTGGCCGCCGGGCTCATCGTCAGCCTGCAGGAACAGCGTCCGGGCAGGACCCTGTGGCTGGCCCTGGCCTGGGTGCTGGTGCAGGAGGGCATGGGCAGCCTGGCCTTCGGCACGGTCATCCTGCTCTACGCTTCGCTGGGCATCATGTACGCCGTCGGGCGGTGGCTGTTCGAGGCCAAGAATCTTCTTTTCGTCTGTCTGCTGGGCGTGGGCTACGCCCTGGTCATGGCCGGTCTGAACCTGACCATGGCCACCCTCCAGGACGCGGTGGCGCCGGTGGAACGCCTGCTGCGCCTGGGGTTCATGCAGGCGGTGCTCACGCCGGTGGAATGGCTGGTCCTGTCCAGGCTGTTCGCCAAGTACGGGGAAAAACGGAGTGCTCGCACGGTTCCAATCTGACGCCAACAGCGCGCCCCGCCAGGGGCTGGTGCTGCTGCAGGTCCTCATCGTGGGCCTGTTCTGCGTCTTCGCCCTGCGCTTGTGGTACCTGCAGGTGCACAAGGGCGCGTACTACGCGGAAAAGGCCATGGACAACCGCCTGCGGCAGGAGCCCATGTACGCCCCGCGCGGCCTCATCCGCGACCGCGACGGCCGTCTGACAGCGGTCAACGAACCAGCCTACGCCCTGGGACTGGTGCGCGAGGACGTGGAGGATCTTGAGGCCACCCTGGGGCAGGTCTCCAGGCTGACCGGCGTCCCCCGGGCCGAATTGCGGGAGAAGTACGACCGCCTCCGCCGCCGCGTGAAGCCCTTCGAGACCATGGTGCTGGCCCCGGACCTGGCTTTCGACACCCTGGCCCGCGTGGAGGCCCTGGCCCTGCGCTGGCCGGGCCTGGAGATCGTGGTCCGGCCCAAGCGCCACTATCCCCAGGGCGAGCTGCTGGCCCACGTGCTGGGCTACGTGGCCGAGGCGGATGAAAAGGAACTCGAGGAGCGGCCGGAGCTGGACCTGGGCGACACCGTGGGCAAGCAGGGCCTGGAATACGTGCTGGAGGACCGGTTGCGCGGCACCAAGGGGCTGCGGCAGATGGAGGTGGACGCCTCCGGCCGCGGGCTCAACGATCTGGTGGTCAAGCCGCCCCGGGCGGGCAGGAACCTGACCCTGTCCATCGACCTGGACCTGCAGCGCAAGGCCACCGACCTGCTGCGTTCCGGCAACCACACCGGATCCGTGGTGGCCCTGGAACCGTTCTCCGGGCAGGTTCTGGCCCTGGTCACCAACCCCTCCTACAACAACAACGATTTCGCCACCGGCCTTTCCACCAAACAGTGGGCCGAGCTGCGCGACGACCCCCGCCATCCCATGCAGAACCGGGTCATCCAGTCCGCCTACCCGCCGGGTTCGGTCTTTAAGCTGATCATGGCCGGGGCGGCCATGTGGGCGGAAAAGATGGACCCGGGGGAGACCGTCTACTGCCCGGGCCACTACCGCCTGGGGCGGCGGGTGTTCCGCTGCTGGAAGAAGCGGGGCCACGGCCACATGGACCTGGAGCAGGCCCTGGTGCAGTCCTGCGACGTCTATTTCTACGAATGGGGCCACAGGCTGGGCGTGGACCGCATCGAGGAATTCGCCAAGGCCTGCGGCTTCGGCGAAAGGACTGGCATCTCCCTGCCGCATGAGCGCAGCGGACTCATTCCCTCGCGGGAGTGGAAGCGAAAACGGTTCGGCCAGCGCTGGCAGGGCGGCGAGAACCTGAACATGGCCATCGGCCAGGGCTACACCCTGGTCACGCCGCTGCAGGTGGCCCGCTTCCTGGGCGGGCTCATCAACGGCGGCGACCTGCTCCGCCCCAGGCTGCTGGCCGGGGGCGAGCCGGAAAAGAGCGGCTCCGTTCCGCTGGACAGGAGACAGCGCCTGGCCATCCTCGACATCATGCGGGACACGGTGGAGTCGCCGCGCGGCACCTGCCGCAGGCTGGAGATGGATGGCGCGGTCATCGGCGGCAAGACCGGCACAGCCCAGGTGGTGCGGCTCAAGGAGGAGGACCGGGGGGCGGAGACCGAGGAGATCAAGTACCGCTTCCGTGACCACTCCTGGGTGGCCACCTGGGGAATCAAGGACGGTCGGGCCGTGGTCATCGTGGTCATGGTGGAGCACGGCGGCCACGGCAGCGAGTCCTCCCTGCCCGTGGCCAAGGCCATGTACCGTTTTCTGTATGACGAGGGCGCGGCCATGGGGCCCACCTGGCCCTACGTGACCCCCGACCCCCCGGAGGTGCTGCGGGTGGATCGGGAAGATCCGGATGAGGAAGCGGGAGGCCAGGGCTGATGACTCCCATCGACCGCAGGCTGCTTCTGCACGTCAACTGGACGCTGCTGGGCCTGACCGCCGTGCTCTTCGGCCTGGGGGTGCTGAACCTCTATTCCGCCTCGGGCTTCCGGCTGGAGGCCGGGCTGTCCGTCTCCCCCTACTACCAGAAGCAGCTTGTCTGGGGGCTGGTGGGACTGGGCGGCATGCTGGCCTTCGTCATCCTCGACTACCGCCATCTGAAGGTGCTCTCCTGGCCGCTGTATTGGCTCACCGTGGCGCTGCTTCTGTACGTGCTCTTCATGGGCAAGGTGGCGGGCGGCTCCCAGCGGTGGATATCCCTGGGCTTCATCAGCTTCCAGCCCTCGGAGATGGCCAAGATCGCCATTCTGGTCTTGGGGGCTCGCCTGCTGGCGCGCGAGGCCGGGCCGCTGGACTGGCGGGGGTTGTTCCGCATCCTCTGCTTCGGCATGCTGCCAGCGGCCCTCATCATCCTGGAGCCGGACCTGGGTTCGGGGCTGAACATCCTCCTGCTTTTGGGCGGCATCATCCTCTTTCGCGGGCTTCTGCCGCGCATTGTCAAGACCGCGGTGGTGGTGCTGCCGGCCATCGTTCCCCTGGGCTGGTTCTTACTGCACGACTACCAGAAGCGGCGCATCCTGACCTTCCTCAACCCCTCGGAAGATCCCCTGGGCGCGGGCTACCACATCATCCAGTCGCAGATCGCCATCGGCTCCGGCCAACTCACGGGCAAGGGGTTCCTGGCGGGCACCCAGAGCCAGCTTCGCTTTCTGCCGGAGAAGCACACCGACTTCGCCGTGGCCGTGTTCGGGGAGGAATGGGGCTTCATCGGCACCATGGTCCTGCTGGGCCTGTTCTGCCTCTTCCTGTACCGGATCTACATGGTGGCGCGCGACGCCAAGGACCGCTTCGGGGCCTTCCTGGTGGCCGGGGTGTTCTTTTATTTCTTCTGGCAAATCCTGATCAACATGGGTATGGTCCTGGGCCTCATGCCGGTGGTCGGGATACCGTTGCCGTTCCTCAGTTACGGAGGCAGCGCCCTCTTCGTTAACTTCTGCCTCATCGGACTCGTCCTGAACGTTTCCATGCGGCGTTACGTCTTCAAGCAGAGTTGAGAAAGCAATGAGGAGACGCGGGAAGATGGCCAAAGACGAGATCAACGCCTTTCTCGGGGCGGGGACTTCCTATCAGGGCAAGCTCAACTTCCAGGGCTCGGTGCGCATCGACGGCGCCTTCCAGGGCGAAGTGACCAGCGAGGGGACGCTCGTGGTCGGCCAGGAGGCGGACGTGGAGGGCACCATCGACGTGGGGCAGCTGGTTCTCTCCGGCCGCATGAACGGCGAGGTGCGAGCCCGCGAGCGGGTGGTGCTGCACCGTACCGCCAACCTCCACGGCACCCTCATCACTCCGGTGCTGGTCATGGAAGAGGGCGCGGTCATAGACGGCCGCATCACCATGACCTCGGACAGCGCCGAGGCCCTCCCCTCCGAGCAGACCTCCATCGAGTCCTGAACCCGTCGGCCGGGAGTCCCCGGCAGACGGGAAACAGCGGCGTGAATTTTGGCACAAACCGCGCCGCGCAAGGCTTCCGGAAGTCCTGGGAGCCGTTTTAGCGGCAAAAAGCCGTTGACGCCCGGTCGCAAATTGTTTAAAGCCGCACTGGCTTTGGTCAAAAATTCACAACCTCCGCGGGGGCGAGCATGATCGATCTCGACATTACCATCTTTATCCAGCTCGTGAACTTTCTCATCATGTGGTTCGTTCTGGACCTCATCCTCTTTAGGCCGATCCGGGGCATCATCCGGAAACGCAACGAGCACATGGAACAGCAGATGGACACCGTGGAGAAGTTCAGCGGCCAGGCCACGGAGAAGCTGAAGAACTACGAGGCCGCTCTCGCCGAGGCGCGCACAGCGGGCGCCCAGGAGCGGGACCGGCTCAAGGAAGAAGGGCTGGGCAAGGAGCAGGAACTTGTGGGCGCCGCCCAGAAGGACGCCTCCGCAAAGGTCCAGGCCTCCCGGCAGGAGATCAGCGCCGAGGCCGACAAGGCCAAGGAGACGCTGAAGGCGGATGTTCGCAAGCTGGCGGAAGCGGCCACGGCGAAAATTCTCGGCTGAACCATCGAGGAGGGACCATCTTGAACCGCACGCGCACAATCGCAATTTCGCTGGCCATCGTCCTGCTGGGCGCCGGCGTGGCCTTCGCCGCCGAGGGCGGCGGAGGGGGAGACCACGGCCTGCCCTGGGCCAACTTCGGCTTCCGGGTCCTGAACCTGGTCATCGTCGTCGGCATCATTTGGAAGTTCGGCGGCAAGGCCATCCGCGACCTCTTCCTGGGCCGCCGCGACAAGATCAAGAGTGAGCTGGACGACCTGGAGACCCGCCGCAAGGACGCCGAAGGCAAGCTGCGGGACGTCGAGCAGAGCATCGCCAGCATCGAGCAGGAGAAGGAAGATATTCTTTCCGAGTCCCGCCGCCAGGGCGAAGCGCTGAAGCAGGCCATCATCGAGGAGGCCGAGCGCAAGGCCGAGCAGATTCGCACCTCCGCCGAGGCCAGCGTGGCCGCCGAGCGCCGCATGGTCCTGCAGGACCTGCGCGCCGAGGTGGCCGACATGGTCGTCGAGGCCGCCGAGTCGATGCTCAAGGAAAAGCTGACCGAAGAAGACCATCGCAAGCTGGTCGATGACTATCTCAAGAAGGTGGTGCTCAATTGACCGAGAACATCGTTGCCCGACGGTACGCCAAGGCCCTCTTCTCGTTGGGCGCCCGCAAGGGCGACAAGGAGCTTGAGGCCATCGGCAAGGACCTGGCCTCGGTGGCGGAAACCTTCGCCGCCGCACCCGATCTGATCCGGACCTTCCGCAACCCCCTGTTCAGCGCCCAGGAAAAGTCGGCCGTGGCCGCCAAGGTCCTGGACAAGCTGGGGGTCAAGGGCACGGTCCGCAACTTTGTCCTGCTCCTCGGCGACAAGGACCGCCTTGGCTACCTGCCCGGGATCGAGCGGGTCTTCTCCGAGCTCCTCGACGAGCGCCAGGGTGTCCTGCGCGGCAGCCTGGTGACGGCCGTGGACATTCCCGAGGATACGCGCGAGTCGCTCAAGAAGCGGCTCGAGGAACAGACCAAGGCCACGCTGGTTTTGGGTTACGAGGTTGATCCCGACATCCTGGGCGGCGTTGTGCTCAAGGTCGGCGACAAGGTTTTGGATGCGAGTTTGCGCGCGCAGCTCTCCATGCTGAAAGAAAACATGACAAGGGGTGAGTAGGGCCATGCAGATCAAAGCGGAAGAAATCTCTCAGATCATCGAGTCCCAGATCGAGAATTACGAGTCCCAGGTCGAGATGAGCGAGACCGGGACCGTTCTGAGCATCGGTGACGGTATCGCCCGCGTCTACGGCGTCCGGAACGCCATGGCCATGGAGCTCCTCGAGTTCCCCGGCGGCGTGAAGGGTATGGTTCTCAACCTCGAGGAGGACAACGTCGGCGTGGCCATGTTGGGTGACGACACCGACATCAAGGAAGGCGACCCGGTCAAGCGCACCGGTGACATCTTCTCCGTCCCCGTCGGCGAGGGCGTGTTGGGCCGCGTGGTCAACCCCATCGGCGAGCCCATCGACGGCCAGGGCCCCATCGAGGCCGCCGAGACCAAGGAGGTCGAGGTTGTCGCTCCCGGCATCGTCGCCCGCAAGTCGGTCCACGAGCCCATGTACACGGGCCTCAAGGCCATCGACGCCATGACCCCCATCGGCCGCGGCCAGCGCGAGCTGGTCATCGGCGACCGCCAGGTCGGCAAGACGGCCATCGGCATCGACGCCATCCTGGCCCAGAAGAACACCGACGTGAAGTGCTTCTACGTGGCCATCGGCCAGAAGAAAGCCTCTGTCGCCCTGGTGGCCGACGTCCTGCGCCAGCACGGCGCTCTGGAGTACACCACCATCATCTCGGCCACCGCTTCGGAGCCCGCCTCCCAGCAGTTTATCGCCGCCTACGCCGGCACGGCCATGGCCGAGTACTTCCGCGACCGCGGGCAGCACGCCCTGATCATCTACGACGACCTTTCCAAGCAGGCCGTCGCCTACCGCCAGATGTCGCTGCTGCTGCGCCGCCCCCCGGGACGCGAGGCCTTTCCCGGCGACGTTTTCTACCTCCACTCCCGCCTGCTGGAGCGCTCCTGCAAGCTCAACGACGAACTGGGCGCCGGCTCCCTGACCTCGCTGCCCATCATCGAAACCCAGGCGGGCGACGTGTCGGCTTACATCCCGACCAACGTCATCTCCATCACCGACGGCCAAGTCTACCTGGAGCCCAACCTCTTCTACGCGGGCGTCCGGCCGGCCATTAACGTCGGCCTCTCGGTCTCCCGAGTGGGCGGCGCGGCTCAGATCAAGGCCATGAAGCAGGTCGCGGGCACGCTCCGTCTTGACCTCGCCCAGTACCGCGAGCTGGCCGCCTTCGCCCAGTTCGGCTCCGACCTGGACAAGGCCACCCAGCAGAAGCTCGCCCGCGGCGAGCGCATGGTCGAGCTGCTGAAGCAGCCGCAGTACCAGCCCTTCCCCGTCGAGGAGCAGGTCGCCTCCATCTTCGCCGCCGGTCGCGGCTACATGGACGACATCCCGGTCGAGGCGGTGAACAAGTTCGAGACCGAATTCCTCGAGTTCATGCGCAACGCCAAGTCCGACATCCTCAAGGACATCAAGGAGAAGGAGAAGCTGGACGACGACCTGGAAGGCCGCCTGAAGGCCGCCGTGGAGGAGTTCAAGAAGGGCTTCAGCGCCTAAAGGGGTCAGCCAATGGCTTCGCTTCGAGACGTCAAGAACCAGATCAACGCGGTCAAAAAGACCAAGCAGATCACCAGGGCCATGAACATGGTGGCCTCGGCGAAACTGCGTGGTGCTCAGTCCAAGATCGAGCGCTTCCGGCCCTACGCCGAGAAGTTCTACGAGATGCTGACCGAGCTGGCCGCCGGCACCGACCCCTCCATCCACCCTCTTCTGGAGACGAGGGAGGAGGTCAATACCGTTGGCATCGTGGTGGCCACTTCCGAACGTGGCCTCTGCGGCAGCTTCAACACCAACCTGGCCCAGATGGCCCGCAAGCTTGCGGACAACAAGATCGCCGAGGGCAAGCAGGTCAAGATGATCTGCGTGGGCAAGAAGGGTCGCGACTTCTTCAGAAAGCGCGGCTACGACATCATGTCCGATCACACCGGGGCCATGAACGACTTCGACTTCACCCTGGCCAACCAGATCGGCATGGAAGTCATCGGCGCCTACCTGCGGGGCGAGCTTGATGAAGTCCACATGGTCTTCTCCGAGTTCGTCTCCATGGCCAAGCAGGTTGCCACCTCCCTGCCGCTCCTGCCCCTGGCGGGCGCGGCCGAAACAGCCGCCGAAACCGAGGCCGAGCAGCCCGGCGCAGGCGGCATGAGCGAATACATCTACGAGCCCTCGGTTGAAGGGCTTTTGGCGGAGCTTCTGCCCCGCTACGTCAAGGTGGTCATCTACCGCGGCCTGCTGGACACTTCGACCAGCGAGCACGCGGCCCGCATGGCGGCCATGGATAACGCGACCAAGAACTGTGACGAGATGGTCGACACGCTGACGCTGCAGTACAACAAGGCGCGTCAGGCGGTCATTACCACGGAACTCATGGACATCGTCGGTGGCGCCGAGGCGCTGAAAGGATAAGCAAGGGGTGAAAGACAATGAGCGGTAACGTCGGAAAAATCGTGCAGGTCATCGGGCCTGTCGTGGACCTGGAGTTCGAGGAGGGCCAACTGCCCAACATCCTCAACGCCATCGACATCGTGAACCCCAACAGCGAGGCCGCGCGCGACCTGGTCGTCGAGGTCGCCCAGCACCTCGGTGACAACGTGGTGCGCTGCATCGCCATGGACTCCACCGAGGGTCTGGTCCGCGGCCTGGAAGGCAAGGACCGCGGCGAGGGCATCACCTGCCCCGTGGGCGAGGGCGCCCTGGGCCGCATCCTCAACGTGGTCGGCCGCCCCACTGACGAAAAGGGCCCGGTCAAGGCGGACAAGTATCTGCCCATCCACCGTCCCGCCCCCGATTTCACCGACCAGTCCACCGGCGTGGAGCTGCTGGAAACCGGCGTCAAGGTCATCGACCTGCTCATCCCGTTCCCCAAGGGCGGCAAGATGGGCTTGTTCGGCGGCGCCGGCGTGGGCAAGACGGTTATCCTCATGGAGATGATCAACAACATCGCCAAGCAGCACGGCGGCAAGTCCGTGTTCGCCGGTGTTGGCGAGCGCACCCGTGAGGGCAACGACCTCTACCACGAGATGATCGAGGCGGGCGTCATCGACAAGTCCATGCTCGTCTACGGCCAGATGAACGAGCCCCCGGGAGCCCGTGCCCGCGTGGCCCTGACCGCCCTGGCCGGCGCCGAGTACTTCCGCGATGAGGAAGGCGAGGACGTGCTGCTGTTCATCGACAACATCTTCCGCTTCACCCAGGCGGGCACCGAGGTGTCCGCGCTGCTGGGACGCATGCCCTCCGCGGTGGGCTACCAGCCGACCCTGGGCACCGACCTCGGCGGCCTGCAGGAGCGCATCACCTCCACCACCAAGGGCTCCATCACCTCGGTGCAGGCCGTCTACGTCCCCGCGGACGACCTCACCGACCCCTCGCCGGCCACCACCTTCTCGCACCTGGACGGCACCCTGGTGCTGTCGCGCCAGATCGCGGAGCTCGGCATCTACCCCGCGGTTGACCCGCTCGACTCCACCTCCCGTATCCTCGACCCCAACGTCCTGGGCGAGGAGCACTACGGCGTGGCCCGCGAGGTCCAGCAGATCCTGCAGAAGTACAAGGACCTCCAGGACATCATCGCCATTCTCGGCATGGACGAGCTGTCGGACGAGGACAAGCTGATCGTGGGCCGTGCCCGCCGCATCCAGCGCTTCCTCTCCCAGCCCTTCCACGTGGCCGAGCAGTTCACCGGCATGCCCGGCAAGTACGTCAAGCTTGAGGACACCATCCGCGGCTTCAAGGAGATCCTGGAAGGCAAGCACGACGACCTCCCCGAGTCGGCCTTCTACATGTGCGGCGGCATTGATGAGGCCGTCGAGAAGGCCAAATCCTAAGGAAGAGCCATGGCTGAGCAAATCCAGCTTGAGATCGTCACCCCCGACCGGAAGGTCATGAGCCAGCCGGTCGACTATGTGGGGGCCCCGGGCATCGAAGGGGAATTCGGCATCATGGCCAACCATGTGCCCTTCCTCTCCGCCCTGGGCATCGGCAACCTCTACTTCAAGGAACAGGGCCGGTACCACTATGTGTTCGTGGCTGGCGGCTTCGCCGAAGTCTCGAGCAATAAGGTGACTATCCTGGCAGAGATCGCGGAATTGGCCGCCGAGATCGATGTGGAGCGCGCCAAGCGCTCCCGCGAGCGGGCCGAGGAACGCCTCCGCATCCAGAAGGAAGAGGTCGACTTCGCCCGCGCCCGCGCGCAACTGCAACGGGCCATGGCCCGCATGCGCTGCCGCAGCTCGGCCGAATCCGCCGGTACCTGCAGCATCTAGGCCCCGTACCACCCCGTGCAATCCAGCGGACCCAGCCTTCTTCGCGAAGAAGGCTGGGTCCGCTTTTCTTTTCACAGCCGCCCTGGTATCCCTGCGGCGAGAACGCCTTTCTCCACGGAGGAGACATGCTGGAAAACTCCTGCGCGCTTGTCCTGGCCGCGGGCAAGGGAACGCGCATGCATTCGGGGGACCGGCCCAAAGTGCTGGCCGAACTCCTGGGGCGACCGATGCTGTGGTACGTGCATCGCGCCCTGGCCCCCGTTTTCGAGGACCGGGTACACACCGTGGTCGGCCACGGAGCGGACCTTGTCGCCGCGGCCTTTCCTGAACACAAGGACCGCTTTATCCACCAAGCGGAGCAACTGGGCACCGGCCATGCCCTGCAAGTGGCCTGGCCCCGCCTCAAGGCCCTGGGACTGCGCTATGTGGTCGTGGTCAACGGCGATACGCCGCTGCTGGACACCGCCTCTGTGGAGAAGCTGACCGAACGTGCCGCATCCTCCGGCGCGGCCGTGACCTTCCTGACCATTTCCCCTGAGGGGGAGAACGCATACGGCCGCGTGCTGCGCGACGAGTCCGGCGCGGTGCTGGGCATCGTGGAAAAACGAGACTTCGATCAGTCCAAGCACGGCCCGGAACCCCGCGAGGTCAACGCCGGTATCTACTGCCTGGACATGGAACGCGTCGCCCCACTGTTGGACTGGCTGGGGAACTCCAACAAGGCCCGCGAGTACTACATCACCGACCTGGTGGAACTGGCCATGGCCGACCAGGAGGGCGTGGAGGCCGTGGAGTGCGGCTCTGACGAGGGCCTGATGGGCGTCAACACCCCGGCCGAGCTTGTCTTGGCCGAGGAACGCCTGCGCGAATCCATCGTGGCCGGGCACGCCGCCTCTGGCGCCCTCATCCGCAACCCCGCCGCCTGCCGCATCGGCCCGGAGGCCACCATCGCTCCGGGCGCGGATATCACCGGCCCCTGCGAGATCACCGGCCAGGCCGTGCTGGCCCGCAGTTGCCGCGTGGAGCCGTTCTGCCACGTCATCGAGTCCTGGCTTGCCGAGGGCAGCCTTGTCCGTTCCTTTTCGCACCTGGAGCAGGCCGAGGTGGGGCCGGGCTGCGTGGTCGGCCCCTACGCCCGGTTGCGCACCGGCAGCGTGCTGGAGGAGAAGGCCAAGGTGGGCAATTTCGTGGAGATGAAGAAGGCCGTCCTGGGCAAGGGCTCCAAGGCCTCCCACCTCACCTATCTCGGGGACGCCGAGATAGGCGCCGGGGTCAACATCGGCGCGGGCACCATCACCTGCAACTATGATGGCCGGAACAAGCACCGCACTGTCATCCGCGACGGCGCCTTCATCGGCTCCAACACCGCCCTGGTGGCTCCGGTGGAGATTGGCGCGGACGCCCTGGTGGGGGCGGGCTCCACCATCACCAAGAACGTCTCGCCCGGCCATCTGGCCGTTACGCGGGCAAAGCAGGCCGAGGTCCGCAAACGCAAATGACGCTTGCGTTTACGGGCTTCGAGACTTAAGGTCAATCGTATGGATTTGCTTGAGCAGCTTGAGCAGCGCATGAACGAGCTGCTGAGGAAAAACAAGGAGCTTGAAGAAGACAACCGGCTCCTTCGGCAGGAGCTGGAGGAGGTCAGGCAGAACAGAGACGCCGTTCTCGAACGAATCGACGGCCTCTTGAAGCGGGTTCAGGGGGAACTCGGCTAGCGGTTGGACATGGCGCAGTACACGTTGAACGTCCTCGGCCTGGACATCACGTTCAGAACGGACGCCGACGCCGACCGCGTCCACGCGGCCAAAAACCTCGTGGAAGAGCAATTCAGTCAGTTCAATCAGGACGGCAAGAACATCAGCAAGGAAATGCTGCTGACGGTGTTGGCCTTGAGTTTGGCCGACGACTACCTGCAGGCCAAAAGCGAACTGCGGGAGATCGAAAACAAACTGGGCTCGCTTTTGAAGATACAGTAGGACGGAATGGAGAGAAATTTCCCCTGGATGGTTCGTGATTGCCGCATGCTATTGCTGAGCCAACGAGTAGAAAAACGTGGTGCAGCTTCCATCCGGCCCGTGCGCAAGCCCGGCGAGAACCGGGAAGCCTGACGGCCGGACAGCCGCGCCCCCACTGAACATTAGGTTCAGAATACCGGCAACACGGCCACTTCCGGGGTTCCATTTCCACCGTCCCCTCCCTGTAGGAGCGGCTCCCCCGCTCCCACCGTCGCGGGCCGAGGCCCGCACGCATACCAGCGGCCTTTCCGGCTGACCTGCCTCCCTCCCCGAGCGCCTGCCCCAGCGCGCGGCGTTTCGTCGCGCCCCTAACCAGGCGGGGCATAGCCTGTACAAATAGGGAGACGTCATGAGCTTTTCATCCGTCGTGTTGCTGGTCATCGGACTTATCGGCGGCGCGGCCGCGGGCTATGTCCTGCACAAGGTCATCCAGTCCAAGCGGCTGGCAGAGGCCAAGGACCTCGCCGACCGCATCCTGGACGAGGCCCGCAAGGAGGCCCAGGCCGCCAAGAAGGAATATCTCCTGCAAGCCCAGGACGAGGTCTACAACCAGAAAAAGGAAATGGAGAAAGAGTACAAGGAGCGCGAATCCTCCCTCAAGTCCAAGGAGGCCAAGCTGGCCGACAAGGAGGAGCGGCTGGAGAGCAAGCTCGAGAAGGTCGCCCAGAAGGAGACCAGCGTCATCGACCTGGAGAAACGTCTCACCAAGCAGGAGCGCGAACTCACCGACCGCGAGGAGTCCCTGGCCGCCAAGGAGGAAGAGGAGCATCGCAAGCTGGAGGAAATCTCCGGCCTCACCGCCGAGGAGGCGCGCAAGCGGCTTCTCGAGGACATCGAGTCCCGCACCCGCCACGAATCCGCCAAAATGATCCGGGCCATCGAGACCGAGGCCAAGGAGGTCGCCGACAAAAAGGCCAAGGAAATCCTGGCCCTGGCCATCTCCCGTTACGCCGGCGATTTTGTGGCCGAGCAGACCGTCACCGCGGTCTCCCTGCCCAGCGAGGACATGAAGGGCCGCATCATCGGCCGCGAGGGACGCAATATCCGCGCCCTGGAAGCGGCCACCGGCGTGGACCTCATCATCGACGACACCCCCGAAACAGTCATTCTTTCCGCCTATTCCCCCCTGCGGCGCGAGATCGCCAAGCAGGCCCTGGAACGCCTCATCACCGACGGCCGCATCCACCCCGCCCGCATCGAGGACATCGTGGCCAAGGTGGAGCAGGAGATGGACGTCAAGCTCCGCGAGATCGGTGAGCAGGCCACCTTCGACGTGGGCGTGCACGGCATCGATTCCGATATCATCCGCCTTCTCGGCCAGCTTCAGTACCGCACGTCCTTCTCCCAGAACGTGCTGCAGCACTCCCTGGAAGTCGCCTTCCTGTGCGGCATCATGGCTGCGGAGCTGAACCTGGACGAGAAGCGGGCCAAGCGCGCCGGGCTGCTGCACGACATCGGCAAGGCCGTGGACCACGAGGTTGAAGGCCCCCACGCCCTCATCGGAGCGGACCTGGCCAAGAAGCACGGCGAGCCCGAGGACATCGTCAACGCCATCGCCGCCCACCACGAGGACGCCACTCCGGACACCATCATGGCCGTGTTGGTGCAGGCCGCGGACGCCCTCTCCGGCGCCCGTCCCGGCGCCCGCAAGGAGTTGCTGCAGAACTACGTCAAGCGTCTTGAGGAGCTTGAGGGCATCGCCACGGACTTCGACGGCGTCTCCAAGGCCTACGCCATTCAGGCCGGCCGCGAGATCCGCGTCATGGTGGATTCCGAGCGCATCCCGGACGAGAAGGCCTACATCCTCTCCCGCGACATCGCGCACCAGATCGAGGAAAACCTGACCTATCCAGGCCAAATCAAGGTCACCGTAATCCGCGAAAAACGCGCCGTGGAATACGCG
The DNA here is from genome assembly GCF_000711295.1 of Desulfohalovibrio reitneri. Lineage (NCBI taxonomy): Bacteria > Pseudomonadati > Thermodesulfobacteriota > Desulfovibrionia > Desulfovibrionales > Desulfovibrionaceae > Desulfohalovibrio > Desulfohalovibrio reitneri. The sequence continues at coordinate 2,325,488 of NZ_JOMJ01000003.1, forward strand.
AGGTAGGTGGGGCCGTCGAGGTCGCCCCCTGGCTTCGTTGCTCGGGGATGCGCGAGGGCGGGCCGTACTGGTGTACTGTCCCGCCCTCGCGCACCCCTCGCGCCTCGCCAGGGAACGACCTCGACGGCCCACTGGTTGGGTTGTTGCCGCGCTTGCGCGCGCGGGCTCGTCCGCGCCTGCGGCGCGAACATCGCGGAAGATGGCTCGTTTGCGCGGGGCGCAAACATTGCTGGGGGCCTTGCGCGGCCCTGGGAAGAAGGGCTTGAGCGCCCTGAAGAGGGGGCTTGAGCGCCCTTGGAAGATGGGGAGGCTTGAGCGTCCTTGGAAGATGGGGAGGCTTGAGCGTCCTTGGAAGATGGGGGCTTGCGCGCCCTTGGGAGAGAGACGGGCCCGGGGTCTTGGATGAGAGGCGGGGCGGCTCTGGCTGGGTGGTCCCTTTCTGTGAATGCCGCCCGTCCTGGAGAGGGCGGGCTTTGTCGTTGTGGGCCGCTTGCCCGGGGCGGCTCTCGCGGGTAGTCTGTTCGTCCCGCTTTCGCGGGGAAAGTTCATTTCAGGAGTTCGGCGTGAATCTGTACGATGATCTGTTGTGGCGGGGGCTGGTCAACCAGGTTTCGGACGAGGACAAGGTGCGGGAGTATCTCGCCACGCCCGGCCGCCCGGTCTATTGCGGCTTCGACCCCACCGCCAAGAGCCTGCACATCGGCAACATGGTGCCCCTCATCTCCCTGCTGCGCTTCCGCGAGGCCGGGCACCGGCCCATCTACCTCGCGGGCGGGGCCACCGGTCTCATCGGCGACCCCTCCGGCAAGGAGGCCGAGCGCTCCCTGCAAAGCCCGGAGGAGATCGAGGCCAGGCTGGCCAACATCAAGATCCAGGTGGAGCGCGTTTTCGGCGGCGAGGTCTGGATGGTCAACAACTACGACTGGGCCAGGAACCTCTCCGCCATCGAGTGGCTGCGCGACGTGGGCAAGCACTTCACCGTCAACTGGATGATGGCCAAGGACTCGGTCAAATCCCGCTTGGGCCGCGAGGAAGTGGGCATCTCCTACACCGAGTTCTCCTACATGCTCCTGCAGGCCTACGACTTCTACCACTTGGCCAAGGAGCATGACTGCCTGCTGCAGATCGGCGGCTCCGACCAGTGGGGCAACATCACCGCGGGCACCGAGTTCATCCGCCGCAAGATGCACCGCGAGGCCTTCGCCCTGACCTTCCCCCTCATCACCACGGCCGAGGGCAAAAAGTTCGGCAAGTCCGAGAAGGGCGCGGTCTACCTCGACCCCGAAATGACCCCGCCGGCAGAGTTCCACAACTACTGGATGCTGGTGGACGACCGCGACGTGGTGCGCTTCCTCAAGCTCTTCACCTTCCTGCCCAAGGAAGATATCGACCAGCTGGCCCGGCTCACCGCCGAAAAACCCGAGGCGCGCGAGGGGCAGAAGCGGCTGGCCGCGGAAATGACCCGGCTGGTCCACGGCCCCGAGGTGCTGGCCGAAATCGAACGCGCGCACGCCGCCCGTTTCGGCGGGGAAGGGGAGAAGGACGTTGAGGCGCTGTACGGCGCTGTGCGCGATTCCGCCCCCACCGTTACCTATCCCTCGCTGGCCGAGTTGCCCGACCTGCCGCAGATGCTGGTGGACCTGGAGTTCTACCCCTCCAAGGGCCAAGCGCGGAAGGGCATCGCCCAGGGCGCTGTGCGCGTGAACACCGCCAAATGCCAGGACAGCGACTACGCTCCCACCTCCGCCGACCTGCTGGCCGGGGAGGCCTTCCTCCTGGGCAAGGGCAAAAAGCGGCTGGGCGTGGTCAAGGTGGAGTCCGTCCAGTGATAGAGACCGCCGCCCTCATGCTCTGCGCCGTGCTGGCCGGAGTGGCGGCCACGGTGCAGGCGGGCCTCAACTCCACCCTGCGCACCTACCTGGGCAGCCCGGAGTCGGCCGCCCTGGTCTCTTTCTTCATCGGCACCGCCGCCCTGGCCGGAGTGGTCCTGGCAGGAAGGCTGCCCTTCGCGCTCGGCACCGCCATCGGCCGCGCCCCGGCCTGGTGCTGGCTGGGCGGCTTCCTGGGCGCGTTCCTGGTCACGGTCACGGTCTACGCCGCCCCCAAGCTGGGCGCGGCCACCATGATGGCCCTGCTCGTCTCCGGGCAGATGGTCGCCTCCCTCATCCTGGACCACTACGGCCTCATCGGCTTCCCCCTGCGCGAGGCCTCCGGGCTGCGCATCCTCGGGGTATTCATGCTGGTGGGCGGAGTCTTTCTCATCAACCGCTTTTAGACGCGACAACACACCGAAAGAGCCCATATGCTCGGCCCCGTCCGCACATTCGCCCGCATGGTCAAGATCGAGCACTCGGTCTTCGCCCTTCCCTTCGCCTACACCGGCCTGTTCTGGTCCGCCGATGGGTGGCCCGGCTGGCGCGCTTTCCTGCTGGTCACGCTGGCCATGGTGGCCGTGCGCTCCTTCGCCATGGCCTTCAACCGCATCGCTGACCTGCCCTTCGACCGTGACAACCCCCGCACCCGCGACCGCCCCCTGGTCACAGGCGAGATGTCCCTCCACGGCGCGTGGGTGCTGACCGTCACCTGCGCCGCCGTGTTCGTGGCCGCCTGCTGGTCCATCAACCCACTGGTGTTCACGCTCTCGCCCATCGCCCTGGTCATCGCTGGAGGGTACTCCCTGACCAAGCGTTTCACCTGGCTCTGCCACTTCGTGCTCGGCGCCACTCTGGGCCTGGCCCCGCTGGGCGGCTGGCTGGCCGTGCAGCCCGCCTTCGCCCCGGCCCCGGTCGTCCTGGCCCTGGGCGTCACCTTCTGGGTGGCCGGGTTCGACATCCTCTACGCCGCCCAGGACATCGGCTTCGACCGCGAGCGGGGCCTCAATTCCCTGCCCGCCCGTTTCGGCCTGGGCACCGCCCTGGCCCTGTCCACCTTCTGCCACGTGCAGACCGGGCTGTTCTTCCTCCTGGCGGGCTGGACCGCCGGGGCGGGCTGGCTCTTCGCCGGGGTCATGGCCGTGGTGGCCCTGTTCCTGGCCCTGGAGCACCTGCTCATCTCGGAACGCGACATGAGCCGGGTCAACCTGGCCTTCTTCACCGTCAACGGCGTCATCGCCCTGGCCGTCTTCGCCGGGGCCCTGGCCGACATCTACTGGGGCTGAGCAATGGAACAGGCGTGGGCCGAATTCCTGGCCTGGCTGGAGCCGCTGAAGGACCTCATGATCTGGCGGGCCGGGGTGCGCACGCTCATCATGCTGGCGGCCATGGCCGTCTCCTACCCCCTGGTCAAGCGCCTCATCGCCAGGGTCATTCACGGGGTGGTGCGCCGCACCCGCACAGACTGGGACGACGTCCTGGCGGACAAGGGCTTCTTCTCCGCCCTGGCCCTGTTCGCCCCGGTGGCCGTATTCGACGCCTTCACCGACGTGCTGCTCCCCCAGTACAAGGGGGAGTGGTCGCGGATCATCATCTCGGTCTACACCACCTTCGTCACGGTGGTGCTCATCGACCGCTTCCTGGACGCGGCCCTGGCCATCTACCAGAAGTACCCGGTCTCCCGCCGCCGTCCCATCAAGGGGTACGTCCAGCTCTTCAAGATCTTCATCTACATCATGGGCGGCCTCTCCGCCCTGGCCCTGCTCCTGGACCGCTCGCCCTGGGGCCTGCTCTCGGGCATTGGCGCGCTTACCGCCGTGCTCATGCTGGTCTTCAAGGACACCATCCTCTCCTTCGTGGCCGGCATGCAGATCGCCTCCAACGACATCATGCGCGTGGGCGACTGGGTGACAATGGAGGAGTACGGTATCAACGGCGAAGTGGAGGAAATCGCCCTCAACATCATCAAGGTCCGCAACTTCGACAAGACCCTGGCCTCCCTGCCCACCCACAAGGTGCTGGAGGGAGCGGTGCAGAATTGGCGCGGCATGCAGGAGACGGGCGGTCGCCGCATCATGCGCTCCCTGCTCATCGACCAGTCCTCGGTGCGTTTTCTGACCGTGGAGGAGATCGCCAAGCTCGAGGGCATCGCCCTGCTCAAGCCCTATATCCAGAAGCGGCGTCGGGAGATCGTGGAATGGAACGCTTGGCGCGGGGTGGACCTGTCCCATCCCGTCAACGGCCGCCGCATGACCAACCTGGGCTGCTTCCGCGCCTACGTGGACGCCTTCCTGCACGACAAGCCGGACATCCGCAGCGACCTGACCTTCCTGGTGCGCCAGCTCCAGCCAACCTCCAAGGGCATCCCCCTGGAAGTCTACGTATTCACCAACACCACAGTCTGGGCCGAATACGAGCGCATCCAGGCGGACATTTTCGATCATCTCCTGGCGGCTCTGCCCCACTTCCATCTGCGCCTTTTCCAGGATCCCGCCGGGGCCGACCTGGGCGACCTGACGCGCTGCCTGGGCCGGGGCGGAAACAAGTAGAACGGGTTCCCGCCGGAACCGGAACCAAGAATGGAGGCCCCATGCCAGCCTATCTTTTGATCCACACCCTGGAGATCACGGACCAGGACACCTACGCCGAGTACCAGGCCAAGGCCCGCGAGATCATAGAGAACCACGGCGGCCGCTACGTGTTCAGCAGCGACAGGGTCACGCGCCTCTCCGGCGACGTCGAGCCGGTGCGTTCCGTGGCCATCGAATTCCCCACGCGCGATAAGCTGGACGCCTGTTTCGCCAGCATGGACTACAAGGCCGTCGCCCCGCTGCGCGAGAAATCCGTACAGGGCTGGACCCTCATCGCGGAAACGGACTAGGGGGGCGAAAAAAAAGGCCGGACGTCTCCGCCCGGCCCCGCTTTTCGCTTGGGTATGGAGAAGGGCTACTGGCGTTCCATGATCCGGCAATGGACCACGCGGAACCCGGCGTCCGCCTCCATGTAACACAGCTCCATGCTCTTCCCGAGAAGGCGTCCCTCCAGGTAGCCGTCCTCGTCCACCATGAGGATGGTCCCGTCTGAGCGCACCGCGCCCACCAGGTCCTCGCATTTCTTGGTGCTGCAGAACTCCCCGTGGAAGGCCCGGCCGTCCTCGCTCTGCTCGGAGATTCTCAGAGTCCACTCGTCCTCGGCTCGCCAGGTGTCGCCCTTGAAGACGCCATGGTTTCCATGCCCCGTTCCGGCTCCCCAGCTGTCCACTGCCGTCCACTCGCCTGTCAGGTCGGCAGCGGCGGCTGTTCCGCAGGCCAGGGCCAGCACGGCCATCGTCAGGGTTACAGCCAGAATCCTCATAAGGTCCTCCTCGCTAAAAAAGGTAATGGGAACCACACAATAGCCTGTGAGCCGCACGCCGCAACCAGTGAACGCGGCTTTGGCGAAACCGTGCGCTACTCCGCCGCCGGTTCAGCCGTGGGAGGCGGCGCGTTCTCCCCTTTCGTCCCTATCTCGATGAAGCCGATGAGGGCGGCGTACCACCATCTGAATACGTACATGAATGCCGCGACGAGCGCGGCCAGGCCAACGAGGGTGCTCAGGGGGAAGTCCATCTGCATGATGGTCATGGGCAGGACAAACGACGCGATGTCGGCCAGCAGACGCCAAGCGACCTCGATGAAGGATGTTCAAGGCATTGACATGACGTTAGGTTTTCTCGCGGCTTTAATCCAAGAAGGAAGATTTTGTCCTGCGGGCGACCAGGGCCTGCGCGGCTCTGGTCGTCCGCGGCAAACTTAAGAACTTATCCGTAAATAACTAGACTAAACTGAACAGTTCGAGCATTCTCCTCAAAAGAGGAGGACGCATGGGAAAGCGAGTTCAATCTTGGGAAGTTTCTGATGAATTCTGGGCTATTGTCGAGCCGCACATTCCTGTATCTCAACATGATACCACGAGGAAATACAAGCGAAAACCAGGGGGCGGTAGAAAGCCTCTCCCGCCTCGGAGAGTCTTTGAGGCCATCGTATATGTTTTGCGCACTGGGATTCAATGGAAGGCCTTACCCAAAGAAGTGTTTGGGAGCCCAAGCTCTATCCATGCCTATTTCAGAAAGTGGGAAAAGCAAGGCTTTTTTCTGTCGCTTTGGCAAGCAGGTCTCGCTGAATATGATGAAATGATGGGGATTGCTTGGGAATGGCAAGCCGTTGACGGGGGTGCGCTTAAAGCACCTTTGGCCTGTGAGGCGGGTGGCAGGAATCCGACAGACCGGGGAAAAAAAAGGTTCCAAACGCCACATTCTTGTGGACGAGCGTGGCGTCCCGTTGTCGATCGTCGGAACAGGCGCAAATCGACATGATGTATCCCGGTTGGAGAATGTGTTGAAAGGCAAAGTCGTGGGCGGGCCTTTCGAGCCAGAGGTGGCAGATAATCTCTGTGCCGATGCAGGCTACACCGGCGACAACGCACGGCAAGTAATTGAGAACGCAGGGTATCTCCCCCATGTTCGGCCGCGTGGTGAAGAGATCGCAGAGAAGGAACGCAACCCTGAATTCAAGCCACGAAGGTGGGTTGTAGAAGTGAGCCTGTCTTGGCTTAATCGCTTCAGGAAGCTTCTGGTCAGGTTTGAAAAGCTGCATTCAACTCATTTGGCATTAACCCATCTGGCGGCCGCCATCATCGCTCTGAGAAAGACAGGAATTATTTACGGATAAGTTCTAAGTTTGCAGGTGCGACGCGTGTTGGTGCTTGTCAGGGAAAGAGAAGGAGTAGCCCGCGAATCTGCGACTGATGCGCTCGCTTACTCGGTACAACCTCGCCCCGGCCGTTTGGCTCCAGATGCAATGAACGCTTCATTGTGCTGAAATCCCTCGCCAACCAACCACCTCCCATTCCCCAACACCTCTTCCCCTCGCACCCCACAAACGGAAAGGGCCGGTGCGAGGCATCGCCTCGCACCGGCCCGTTTTCCGATTTACGCCTTGTTCTTCCTGCTACTTCTTCGCCTTGCCCCGCCCCCCTCCTTTCAAAAACCCACTCGTTCCAGTTCGTTGTCTCGTCGGTTGACGAACTGGATGTAGCGGTAGCCGCCTTTGAGCTGGGCGTCCTCGAAGACGCGGTAGCCTTCGTCGCGGCAGGCGTCGCAGGCGTGCAGGGGGATTTCCAAGCCCAGGGACTGCTGGATGCGGTTGGATTTGGTTTCCAGGCGGAGCAGGCCCCGGCAGTTGCCGCAGTCGTAGATCATCTCGCGTTGTTGTTCGCGGATGCCGTCGGTGTCGTAGAATACTTCCTTGACCCGTGCCCAGTAGTCGCCAACGCGGGTGTGGGTCTCGTCCTCGGGCGGGTTGAAGTAGACCTGCGGCAGCTGGTCGGAAAGCTGCTTGAGGTATTCGGTGATTTGCGGGTCCTGCGTGAGGCCGCCTTCGGGGTAGTCGGGTTCGCGCACGCCGTCGTAGTCCATGCCCGCCATGGCCAGGCAGATGCCCAGGTTGACGTAGGGCAGGGCGCCCTGGATGGAGTAGCCGCCTTCCAGCACCGCGATGTGCGGGTTGAGTATGGAGTTGAGGCGGGCGTAGCCCTGGGCGGAGAAGTTCATGGTGGTGATGGGGTCGGAGAAGTGGTTGTCCTGTCCGGCGGAATTAATGACGATTTCCGGCTGGAAGTCCTCCAGGATGGGCATGACGATGTGCTCCAGCACGTGCAGGAAGCCCTCGTCCGATGTGTAGGGCGGCAAGGGGATGTTGACCGTCCGGCCTCGCGCTTTGGGGCCGCCGCACTCGTGCGGGAAGCCGGAGCCGGGATAGAGGGTGCGGCCGTCCTGGTGCATGGAGATGAAGAGCACGTCCGGGTCGTGCCAGTAGATGTCCTGGGTGCCGTCGCCGTGGTGGCAGTCGGTGTCCACCACCGCGATGCGCTTCACGCCGTGGTGTTCGCGCAGGTGCTCGATCATCACGGCCTCGGTGTTGATGGTGCAGAAGCCGCGCGTGCCGTGCACGGATTTCATGGCGTGGTGGCCTGGGGGCCGCACCAGGGCGAAGGCGCGGTCGCGCTCGCCGGAGAGGACCAGGTCGGCGGCGCGCATGGTGCCGCCAGCGGCCGCCAGATGTGAGCGCGTGCAGACGTCCTCCACCTCCGGGAAGCAGAAATGGGTGCGCTCCACGTCCTCGCGCGTGGCCACGTGGGGCTTGTACTCGGCCACTCCCTCAACGTCGAAGAGTCCTTCCTCGTGCAGCTGGTCCTGGGTGTAGAGCAGGCGCTCCTGCCGTTCCGGGTGAGTGGGGGAGATGGCCCAGTCGAAGGCCGGAAAGAGGATGACCCCCAGGCTGCGCGGCGTTTTCAGCACAGTTTCCCCCGCAGGTTCTTGTAGCGGTGCAGAATGCCCGGCTTGATCTGGGCGGCCACGCGGATGGTGTCGCCCACCCGCCGCATGCCGTCCACCATGGCGAAGGACGAGGCGTGGGTGATCTGCAAATTCTCCTCGCGCACGGGAATGCCCTGCTCGCGCAGGTGCTTCAGCAGGGCGCGGCGGGCGTCGCGCTTGGCGTCCTCCAGGCCGTAGCGCGGCTCCACCGCCTTGCTCACGCCCAGGGATGGCACGTACATGCGCAGCTTCTCGGTGTCGGCGAAAACCTCCACCTCGTCCGTGGTGCGGGTGAGGGCGGAGCCCACGGCGTTGGCCACGGCGAAGTGCCTGGGCACCTCAACGGACAGCTCGAATGCCCGGAACAGCGGCATGCGGAAGGCCTTGGCCGGGCCGCCCACCACGTACACCTTCTTGGGCACGATGCGCGCGCCGTCGATGAGCTCGTGGATGGTGTACACAGGCCGGTCGTTGATCTCGGCCACCATCTCCCGCGCGGCCTGTTCGATGCGCGCCACCGCCGCGTCCACGGCCTTTTGGGCCAGGGTTTCGGCGGGGATGGAGCGTTCCGAGGCGAACTCCTCGATGCCGCGCACCGAAGCCTCCACGTCGCCGTGCGTGTCGTCCCCGGTCTTGCGGGCAAGATAGTTGAAGGCGTCCATGAGCGCGGGCTGCCGGCCCCCGGCGCACATGCACGGCCCCACGCGCCTTGGCCCCACGCGCACCTCCTCGCCCAGCACGGAAATGGCCGAGTCGCCGCCCACGCCAATGGAGCGGGTCATGAGCGCCCGCACCAGGGTGGGGTAGGAGCCGATGTCGATACCGTCGTTCTCCATGAGCGGCGCGCCCTGGGCGAAAACCGCGATGTCCGTGGTGGTGCCGCCGATGTCGAGGATGATGGAGTCCAGGGCGATGTCGCACATGGACACCAGCCCCATGACGCTGGCCGCCGGGCCGCTCAAAATGGACTCCACCGGCCGCTTGCGCGCCGTGGCCAGGGGCATGGTGCCGCCGTCCGCCTTGAGGATGTTGACCATGCAGCGCACGCCCTTGTCCTCCAGGCCGCGCGTCACGGCGAAGGCGAACTCGTTGAACCGCCGCCAGGAAGCCGCGTTGAAATAGGCCGTGGCAATGCGGCGGGGAAAATTCAGCCGTCCGCCCATCTCGTGCCCCATGGTCACCATGTCCGCCTGGCCCTCCACCGCCTCGGCCATGCGGCGCTCGAACTTCGGGTTGCGCGGCGAGAACTTGGACACGCAGGCGTAGGTCAGCACGCCGTTCTCCCGGCAGGACTCGGCCGCTTGGCGCAGCTCGCCCGGGTCCAGGTCCTTGAGCGAGGTGCCCCGGTGGTCCGTGGCCCCGGACAGCACATGGTAGTCGCGGCACATGCGGTAATTTCCCGGGTCGATGCCCGGACCGCCGCAGACCAGCACCCCCACGTCCTCGATGGTCCCCTCCACGATGGCGTTGGTGGTCAGGGTGGTGGACAGGTTCAGCCGCTCGGCCTCGCGCAAATCCACCCGCTCGCCCAGCTTCTCCAGCACGGCGAATACGGAAGACAACAGATTCTCGTGATCGGTGACCGCCTTGGCCGTGGCCAAAACACCGTCGAACCCGACAGCCACCGCGTCGGTGTGGGTCCCGCCCACATCAATGCCGAGCAACATGGCCCACCTCTACCACGCCCCGGCGAACAGCGGCAACGACCCATCAGGCAAGCGGTCGTGTAAATACGGTGAATGGCGGGAAGAAGGGGAAGTAGGGGAAGAAGTGAAGATTTCGCCCTGGCGGGCGACCAGGGGGCTGCGCGCCCCCTGAACCCTGCGGCAAAGCAACTTTGCATGTGTATTCGCGGGTTGGGGTGCGGTGGTTCGCGGGGGTGGAGCGCTTCGGCGAATTGACGAGTGTGGCGCGTTTATACCCGGCAAAACCTCGCCCTGGCCGTTTGGCAACAGATGCGCTGGACCCGAAATTGGGCGGTGGTCCCCCGGCAGCCATTTGCCAGTACCCCGCCCCCGAGCGAAGCGAGAGACAAGAAGTTTGGCGGAAGGAGGATGAGGGTTTGGGAGAAGGAGGAAACCGCTTTTTTAAAAGGGGTTTCCTCCTTCTCCCAATGCCCTGAATCATGACCCCAACCAGCCATCTTCCATTCCCCCACGCCCGCAAAAGAGAACGCCCGTGCCCGGCGTTTCGCCGGGCACGGGCGTATTTCACACTCTCTTTGTCTTTTCCGCCTAGTAGGCTTCTTCGTAGGCCAAGTCGTCTTCGTCCATGCGGTGGGCGAAGTTTTTGTAGGTCCAGGCCTGGTAGAAGATGACGATGGGTATGAATACCAGGGTGACGCCGAGCATGATGGACAGGGTGAGGTCCGATGAGGAGGCGTTGGCCGTGGTCAGGGAGTAGGCGGGGTTGATGGTGGAGGGCAGCAGGCGCGGGAAGAGGCCGATGATGCCGAAGAAGGCGCAGCCCACGATGACGGCGGCCGAGCACGCCCAGGCTTTCCACCATTGTTCCGTGCCCATGTAGACGCGGGCGGCGATGAGGCCCAGCACGGGAACCAGCAGCACCAGGAACAGGGCCGGGGTTTGCAGGTAGTTGGCGAAGAGGTCCGTGGTGGCCGCGGACATGGCCAGGAAGCCGAGGATGGCGAAGACCTGCACTGGCCAGAGGTAGACGGCCGTGTGGGCGGCGCGTTCGTGCAGCGGCCCGGAGGTGCGGATGGCCAGCCAGATGGCGCCGTGCACCAGGAAGAGCACCAGGAAGAGGATGCCTCCGGCCAGGCCGTAGGGGTTGATGAGGTCCAGGATGCCGCCGCGCACGATGCCCTGGCTGTCGATGGGCAGGCCCTGGAAGATGTTGGCGAAGGCCACGCCCAGCAGCACGGCCGGGACCACGGAGCCGACGAACTGGCAGGTGTCCCAGAGTTTGCGCCAGCCTTTGCCGGTGAGCTTGGAACGGAACTCGAAGGAGACGGCCCGGATGATGAGGCCGAAGAGCAGCAGCATGAGCGCGGTGTAGAGGCCGGAGAACATGGTGGCGTACACCTGCGGGAAGGCGGCGAAGGTCACGCCGCCCGCGGCGATGAGCCAGACCTCGTTGCCGTCCCAGAAGGGGCCGGCGGCGTTGATGACGTAGCGTTTTTCCTCGTCGTTCTTGGCCAGGAAGGGCATGAGCGTGCCCGCGCCCAGGTCGAAGCCGTCGAGCATGAAGTAGACGGCCCAGAGCAGTCCCCAGAGGAAGAACCAGATTTCAGGCAGCATCTTTCACATCCCCCTTTAGGACTTGTGGTTTTCGGGGCCTTTGCGGGCGTAGTGGGCGGTCAGGCCGAAGCCCGCCAGCCCCAGCACCGCGTACAGGGCGCACATGACGATCATGGAGAACCAGATCTGGCCCGGGACCACGGCTGGCGAGTGGGCGTCGGCGGTGCGCATCATGCCGTACACGATCCACGGCTGGCGTCCCACCTCGGCCACCACCCAGCCCGCCTGGATGGCGATGAAGGGCAGCGGTATGGCCCATATGAGCGATCGCAGCAGCCACGGTTTTTCCGTGAGGCGGTTGCGGTACAGCCAGGCCGCGCCCATCAGCAGGATGAACAGCCCGCCCAGGCCGACCATGATGCGGAAGGAGTAGAAGGTGATGGCCACGGGCGGCCGGTCCTCCTTGGGGTAGTCCAGCAGGCCTTTCACTTCGGCCGAGGGGTCGTTGAAGGCCAGCAGGGAGAGCAGGGAGGGGATTCTGATGGCTTCCACCAGGTTCCGCTCGTTCTCCTCGTCCGGAATGACCAGCAGGTGCATGGCCGCGGGCTTGGAGGTCTCCCAGTGGGACTCCATGGCCGCCAGCTTGGCTGGCTGCTTGTGGGCCACCTCGTTGCCGTGGATGTGGCCCTGTCCGGCCAGGAAGAGGGCGGCGATGAGGCCCAGGGGCAGGGCCATCTTGAAGGAGCGGGTGAAGAAGTCGATGTGCTGCTTGCGCAGCAAGTGGTAGGCGGAGATGCCCATGACGAACATGGCAGAAAGCATGTAGGCCCCGGCGATGGTGTGGAAGAACTGCTGCCAGGCGAAGGAGTTGGTCAGCACGGCGCCGAAGTCCGCCAGCTCGGCGCGGCCGTTGCGCATCACGTAGCCAACGGGGTTCTGCATGAAGCCGTTGGCCAGGATGATCCAGATGGCCGAGAGGTTGGAGCCCAGGAAGACCAGCCACATGACCATCATGTGGGCCTTCTTGGAGAGTTTCTTCCAGCCGAAGACCCAGACGCCGATGAAGGTGGATTCCAGGAAGAAGGCGGCCGTGGCCTCAATGGCCAGCAGCGAGCCGAAGATGTCGCCCACGTAGGCGGAGTAGCGGGACCAGTTGGTGCCGAACTGGAACTCCAGGGTGATGCCGGTGACCACGCCCACGGCGAAGAGGATGAGGAATATCTTTCCCCAGAACTTGGTCATGCGCAGCCAGGTCTCGTCCCCGGTGCGCACGTACTTGGTCTCGTAAATGGCCACCAGCAGGGAAAGCCCCAGGGTGACCGGCACGAACAGAAAGTGGAACATGGTGGCTGCGGCGAACTGCAGCCGTGACAAAAGCAACGCTTCTTCCATTTGGCGCCCCCTGAATGACGTTATAGCGGACTTTGTCCACCGAAATACCCGCCCGCCGAAAAAATGGCAACCGGGGCGGGGAAATATGTGGGGGGTGGGTAGGGAAGAGGGAACAAACCAGCTTAAAGTAAGGCAACATTCAAAAAGCGGTCAAACCGGATGAGCTTCATTGGAAGTAAAGTATAGTATTGACTATCATTGTAAATCCATATAGCTAGGCCACTTTAAGTGGTTAAAGTAAAGGGTGAGGTGCAAGTGTCAATTCCATTTTCTGCTCGGTTTGTCTTGAATCGTCTTGGGACAGCCCTCGGATGTACTTCTACATTTCTGACTCGTCATTCTGGAGCATTGAAAAGAAGTAATGGTGTTTATGAACTGGAAAGATGGGATGTAGTAATTCGATTTTCCAGAAAAGTGGATTTCACTACAAATGAGAAGAAGTTTATTAGAATAGTAATAGATAGCTACGATAGGCTGGATAAGCAATGGAAAACGAGAGGTGTTGCCCACCAGTATATGCAAACTGCAATCACCTCGTCTGTTTTTGACATAGGTGTATCTCGGTTTGTTTCTGATTCCAGGAGAAACTTTTTAAATATCCACCGCCTAATTCAATACTTCAAGTTGCTGAGCTATGAAAAATACGAAGGAGAACAGGTAAAAATCGGTTGCTTAGTGACACCTTCAAGGGACATTGAACAAAAAGAATACAAAATAGGGAATACAAAATATGAACTTGTACCTGCATCAAGTAGCGTTTCCATAAATCAAGAGTTAATTGGAGACAGCGCTTTTTGGAGGTATGTTAATGGCGTTGATTCATTCTATATGTGTGATACTAGCTTAAATGTTTATGGTTTTTTGAACGTTCTTTCTAGCGAATACGATAATTTTAGAAATATTACGAGCTCTTGCATTGAGGATTATGTTGATGATGATGGGGAGATTTTGTTTTATATTGGGGTTACTGGGAGTGCAGATTTGGAATTATTTGTTGACGATAGTTTTCGATTATTGTTTAGGAAAGGGCGTTGGTACTTTATCGACTGTGATTTGATCAATTCTGTTGTATCACCAGGATACAGCACTATTGAACCTTGGAAGGTTCTGTATTCTATGTCAAAGATAAAAAAGGGGACAGTTATTCTGATTGTGGATGATAATAACGCTGATTTAAAAGACCTTGTTGTTCGACACACATCAAGTGAGACAGGAATGCGTAGCGCTATGAGGGGGTGTGTTGTCGGCAATGATCTAAAACGTTTGTGTGAAACTGGTGAGATGATGAGGATACTGTCAACGGATGGAATGACTATTTTGGATAATAGGTTTAGTAAAATAATGGATTTCAATGCGATTGTAAACACTGGACTGTCTAACTCTGAATCAGGTGGCGGTGGACGAACAAGTGCAGCCATTGCTGGATCGGTTTACGGCACTACTATAAAGGTTTCAGAGGATGGCCCTATAACAATATATAAAGACCAAGATCAAATTTACAAAGTTGGATAAACCTGTGGGCATATAGGTGATTTCGATCTTTCGTACGTTTTAAGAAAGAGGTTCTTCCGGAATTGTCGTGGGTAGCAGCCTGAGGTAGTCCTCTGTTCTAGAGGAGACATTGCTCATGAGGGACATCGATTTCTATGCTCAGATTCTTGGCATTGACCACCCCTGGCATGTGGATGACGTGAAGCTCCAGACTGGGGCTGGGCGAGTGGATGTGTGGATCGATCATGAGCCTGGCGCTCTTTGGTCTTGCCCAGAGTGCGGGCGAGAGTTGGCTTGCCGGGATCATGCCGAAGAACGGACATGGAGACATCTAGATACCTGCCAGTTCAAGACATTTCTTCATGCACGTATTCCACGAGTTAACTGTCCTGATCACGGCGTACGCCAAGCACAGGTCCCCTGGGCCGCTCCCCATTCTCGTTTCACCCTGCTCATGGAGCGCATGGCCATTGACGTGATTACGGCCTGTTCGACCATCGAAGGTGCACGCAGGCTGTTGCGTATTTCCTGGGACGAGACCTGGGGGATCATGGAACGAGCCGTCAAAAGAGGCTTGAGCCGCAAGGAACAGCGCAATATCCACTACCTCGGGGTGGACGAGAAGGCTTTCCGCAAGGGACACAAGTACATGACCGTCGTCTGCGATCTGATGAGGGGCACAGTTGAGCATGTTGCTGAAGATCGCCGAACGGCGAGCCTCGAGGCGTATTATCAAAGCCTGAGTAGCGAGCAGCTGGAAGCAGTGCGGGCCGTGAGCATGGACATGTGGCAGCCGTATTTTTCGGCCACTATGAAGTGGATCCCTGAGGCAAGCCGGAAAATCGTCTTTGACCGTTTCCACGTCATGCAACACGTGGGGAAAGCGGTGGACACTGTCCGGCGTCAGGAACACAAGGCCCTGATGGCCGAAGGGGAGTCAATCCTCAAGGGCACCAGATACCTGTGGCTTTACGGCGAAAGCCGTCTGCCGGATAAGCACAGACCTCGGTTCGATGACCTCAAGCAGGCCAACCTGAAGACGGCCAAAGCCTGGGCCATGAAGGAAAGCCTGCAGGATCTGTGGGGCTACATGAGCCCTGGCTGGGCAAAGAGGTTCCTGGAGAAATGGTGCGGTTGGGCCACGCGATCCCGGATCACGCCGATGAAGAAGGTGGCCCAGACCTTGAGAGCTCACATGGACAACGTGGTGACCTTTTGCCGGCATCGAATCACCAACGCCGTGGCCGAGGGACTGAACAGCAAGATCATGGCAATCAAACGCCGAGCTTGCGGCTACAGGAACAAAGAGCACTTCAAGACGGCGATCTACTTCTTCTGTGGTGGATTGGACCTCTATCCGGCCTGCAAAACCGGAGCCACCCACTGAAATCCCGGAAGGACCAAGAAAGAAGGCCGCACCCCCGGTGGATGCGGCCTTTCTTAGCTCGCGTTGGTTGTCTTCGCCCTCCTACCCCTCGAAGCCCGCGATCTTTTCCTTGAGGGACTGGGCGATCTTTTTGCCGTATTCGAAGCAGGTTTTGGCGTCGTCGTGGGTGGGTTGGTACTGGACCTTCACGGGGTCGTCCACCACGTCCATGTTCATGGACTCGGCCCATTCGCGCAGCACCTTGACCGACTCGCCGGACCAGCCGAAGGAGCCGAACACGCCGGCCACCTTGTTCTGGGGCTTAAGCCCCTTCATGTACTGCATCATCCCGGCCACGCTGGGCAGGATGCCGTTGTTGTGCGTGGGCGAGCCCATGCAGACGGCGCCCGAGCGCAGCAGCTCGGTCATGACGGTGGAGTGGTGGTGCTGCTTGAGGTGCATGACGCGCACGTCCACGCCCTCCTCCTTGAGGCCGTCGGCGATGGAGTGGGCCATCTGCTCGGTGGCGTACCACATGGTGTCGTAGATGATGAGGGCGCGCTTGGTCGGCTTGGCCGTGGCGTACTCGCGGTAGCGGTCCATGACCCAGGCGCAGTCCTCCTTGGTGCGGTAGATCAGCCCGTGGTCCGGGGCGATCATGTCCACGTCCAGGTTCAGCTCCGCCAGCTTGTCCAGGGTCTTGATGACGATGGGGGAGTAGGGCTGGACGATGTTGGCGAAGTACTCGCCGAGGAGGTGCTCCAGGGTGGGGCGGTCCACCTCGTCCACGAAGCGCTCGGAGGTGGCCCAGTTCTGGCCGAAGGCGTCCGAGGAGATGAGCAGCTTGGAGCCGGGCAGGTAGGTGGCCATGTTGTCCGGCCAGTGCAGCATGCGCGTTTCCAGGAACTGCATGGTGTGGCCGCCCAGGTCCACCTCGGTGCCGGACTCGCAGACCTCGATGGGCCAGTCCTCCTTGCCCTTGTGGTGGATGCGCGCCAGGGACTTCACGCCCATCTTGGAGACGTAGATCTTCTCCGGCTTCATGCGCTCCACGGCTTCCACCAGGCAGCCGGAGTGGTCCGGCTCCAGGTGGTTGACCACCATGTAGTCCACGTTCTCCAGGCCGCCGGCCACGTTGGCCACGTTGCAGAAATATTCGTCCTTGTGGGACTCCTTCACCGTGTCGAAGACGGTGATCTTGTCGCCCTTGAGGCAGTAGGCGTTGTAGGTGGTGCCCCTGGGGGAGATGGCGTAGCCGTGGAAATCGTAGGATTCCCAGTCCACCGCGCCGACCCAAAACACGCCTGGTTTGATTTCGACAGGACGCATGAACAAACCTCGCTTGGAATTGGCTGGAGAAAACGGGCGGCCGGGCCGGACCCGGCCGCCGGACGGCATCTAGCCTTCGGGCTCGAAGTCTTCCTTGCCCGCGCCGCAGACCGGGCAGACCCAGTCCTCGGGCAGGTCCTCAAACTTGGTGCCCGCGGGGATGTCGTTGTCGGGGTCGCCCTCGGCGGGGTCGTAGACGTAGCCGCAGATGGTGCAGACGTACTTCTGCATGGTCGTTTCTCCTTAGGCTTCGGCCTTCCAGTGGCCGTGGATGTTGCAGTACTCGCGGGCCGTGACCGTGGCCGCCTGGATGCAGAACTCGGCCTCGGGGGCGTCGCCCGGGGAGAGGAACTGGTGGTAGCTCTTGCCGTCGGCGATGAGCTCGATCCACTCGATGTAGTGCTTCTCCTCCATGGGGTGGGCCACCTCGCCGACCTTGAC
Organism: Desulfohalovibrio reitneri; assembly: GCF_000711295.1. NCBI lineage: Bacteria > Pseudomonadati > Thermodesulfobacteriota > Desulfovibrionia > Desulfovibrionales > Desulfovibrionaceae > Desulfohalovibrio > Desulfohalovibrio reitneri. The sequence goes on from NZ_JOMJ01000003.1 coordinate 2,342,933, forward strand.
CTTGAAGCCGTTGGCGGTCTTTTCGATGACCGGCACGTGCTTCTCCTTGGCAGCGTCCACGGTGCCTTCCTCCATGAGCTTCATGGGCTGGTCGCAGCAGACCAGGTCGCCGGGACCGCCGTGCATGACCGCGACGATGTTGCCGCAGACATCGCATTTGTAGACTTGATAGCGTTCAGCCACTGTCATTTCCTCCTGATTTTCGCCCGTGCCGGGGAACGTCCGGCGCGGGCCGCCGATCCGGTTCGCGTTCGGCGTCCCGGCCGCCGCCTACGGGCGGACGCACGAGACGCCATGAGGCACTATAGCGTCTCGGCGAGAATTTTCAATGAGGGAATGGACGGAAAGGGAGTACGCCTTACGCGGTCAGCATGCGCTGCAGGTCGCCGACCCCCACCGGCAGTTCGGAGGCGAACTGCACGCCGAATTCCGGGGCGTTGGTCCAGCGCACCGTGCAGCCCAGGCCGTCCAGGCGGAATTCCTCGTTTTGCACGCGCAGCGGGGAGTGCAGGGTGATGGACGTTCCCACGGTGAAGAGGTGGCCCGCGTCGTGGCGCTTGAGCCGCAGCCGCGCCCCGCCGGGGCTGAGGTCCACCAACAGGGCAGGGATATCGGCGTCGCCGACCCCCCGCAGGGCGCACTCCCTCTGGAAGCCGTAGGCCTTGAGGATGATGCGCGGGTGCGCGCGGCGCTCCTGGCCGTGGCCGAGCGGCGGGGTGGGCGGCATGGGCTACTCCTTGAAGCGTTGCACCAGTGAACTCAACTCCTCCGCCATCCTGGCCACGTCCTGAATACGCTGGTTGGCGGTCTGGATGCGTTTGGAGATGTCCTGCGAGGTTTCGTTGATCATGTTCACGTTGGTGTTGATCTCCTCGGACGTGGAGGACTGCTGTTCGGAGGCGGTGGCGATGTTGCGCACCATGTCAGCCATGGAGTTGGACTGGCTGACGATCTCCTCCAGCATCTTTCCGGAGTTTTCCACAAGGTCGGAGGCCTTGTCCACCCGTTGCCGGGTGTTCTCCATCTCGTCCACAGCCTCGCGGGTGCCGGACTGGATTTCGGAGATGACCTCGTCCACCTCCTTGGTGGCGGACATGGTCTTTTCGGCCAGCTTGCGCACCTCGTCGGCCACCACGGCGAAGCCGCGCCCGGCCTCGCCCGCGCGGGCGGCCTCGATGGCCGCGTTGAGCGCCAGCAGGTTGGTCTGGTCGGCGATGTCGTTGATCACCGAGAGCACCCGGCCTATGTCCTCGGCCTTGGAGGACAGGCCGTTGAGGGTCTCGGCCAGGGCGTTGGTGGTCTGGGCCACGCCCCGGGTGGTCTCCACGGTCTGACGGATTTCCTCGCCGCCCTTCTGGGCCACCTTGTTGGCCTGGTCCGCGGACTCGGAGGTGGATGAGGCGTTCTGGGCCACCTCCAGCACGGTGGCGTTCATCTCCTCCATGGCCGTGGCCACTTGGGAGGTGCGGTCGGCGGTGTTGTCCACGCCCTGTGTCAGCTCCTCCATCTGTCCGGAGAGCTGCTGGGAGGCATCGGTCAACTCGTGGGCCACTGTGGTGACCTGCTCGGCCACCTCCAGCAGGTTCTGGCGCTGGGCCTCCAGGTCGGCCTTGTCGCGCTCCTCCTGGGTCAGGTCGATGAGCACGCCGATGGCGCCCACGATCTGTCCCGAGGCATCCCGCAGGGGGGAGACCTCGTAGTGCAGTGGGAACTCCACCCCGTCGGAGCGGGTGTAGCGCAGGTTGCCGGACTGGGAGGTGCCGGTCTTGAGCACCCGCGCCGAGGCGCTCTCCTCCTTCTTGTCCTTGTAGAACAGCTGGGAGGGGTGCCCGCCGATGACTTCCTCCTCGCTCTTGCCCAGGATGCTGAGCAGCGGGGCGTTGGCGAACTCGAGCGTCTCGTTGGCGTCGGTGACGTACAGGGGGACGATGATGCCGTTGAGGATCCCGCGGTTGTACTCCAGCTGGTTCTTGATGCGCGAGATCATGTTGGTCAGGTAGTGGGAGAGGTCGGCCATCTCGTCCTTGCCGCCCACGTCGAAGGAGACGTCGAGTTTGCCCCGGTTCACCTCCTCGGTGTGGTGGGCGATGGTGCGGATGCGGTTGACGATGGATTTCTTCATGAAAAGGAGCAGCGCGCTCAGCAGCAGGACGAGGCCGACCACGGAAATGATGGCCCCCTTGAACTGGGTGGACTTGAGGATACCCACCTCATTGCTGACGTCCTTGATCATGACCAGCGAGCCGAGGATGTCCTTGGAGGAACCGTGGCAGTGGTGGCAGGATTCCTCGTTGGGAATGGAGACCACCTCGGTGAATACCGGCTGGCCCCGCACGTCCATGATGTGTCCCTTCTCCATCTCCGTGGCCAGGCTCTCCTCGGTCATGGAGACCACGGATTCGGGCTCCACCTCGGCCATGTCGCTGCGCAAGGCGTCCGCATGGGTGGAGTAGGTGATGTTGCCCTTGAAGTTGGTCAGGTGGACGCGGGTGTTGGGGAAATTGTCCGCCAGCTTCTGGAACTGCTCGATGGTGCCTTCGTTGTCGCCCACGCGCATGGGTTCGGCGATGGACATTTGCACCAGCTCGGCCCCGCGCTTGGAGGACTCCTCGATGGTGTGCATCATCCCCTGGCGCTGCCAGTGGGAGTTGGCCAGGAAGAGGCCGGTGAAGGCCAGGATGGTCAGGGCCGAGGTCAGCAGCAGGACCTTGGCGCCGAGAGAACGCGAGATGAATCCCATACGCCGGTCCTAGTGCGCCCCGCCGTACAGCAGGGGTTTGAAATCGAAGGATTCGACCCGTTCCTCGTTGTGGCAGCCCGTGCAGTCCTCCAGGGCCAGGGAGCCCTTGATGACCGAGGGGTCGCCGCCGTATTCCACGTGCAGGGAGCCGGGGCCGTGGCAGACCTCGCAGCCCGCGTCGCCCATTCCGGGCGTTTCCTCGTAGCTGACGAACCCGCCCGGCTGGCCATACCCGGTGGTGTGGCAGCCGTAGCAGCTTTCCAACTCGGCCGGGGTGAGGTCCGAAGCCATCATCTGCACGCTTTCGGCCGAAGTGGCCTTCTTGGAGTGCGTGGTGAAGTTCTCGTACTCGTCGGGGTGGCAGCCCTGGCAAGCCTGGCTGCCGACGAACTCGGCCTGTTCCTGGCCCAGGGCCGGGCCGGCTATGAAGACAAGGAGGACCGCCGCGATAAAAGCGGCCCCGGGAAAGAGAAGCTGTCGCATCACGGAAGACCCCCTGTGCAGACGTTCCTGGTTGCGTTTTCCCTGTGAGAAAACTGCGACGCTTCTACCCCGCTTTCACCAAAAGGTAAAGTTTCCGGAAACGTAGGCGTGGCGGGGGTTGAGCGAGGCATGGGGCAACAGGTCGTCCGATTTTTCCGGACACTCGCGTCCGCGCTGGCCTATTCCAGCAGGGTCTTTTTGAACGCGTGCGCGAGGTCCTCCGCTTTCTCGGACAGAAGTTCGATATTCTTTAGGCGTATCGAGAGGTTGGGTTCGTTGATCACCACTCCCAGCCTGGCCATGGCCTGACCCTGGAAGAGGGACTCGAACTCGCTGGCGAGGTCGGCGGGCACCGTGACCACCAGCCGCGAGGCGGACTCGCTGAAGAGCAGGACCGCCGGACTCATGTCCTCGGGCTGGCGCGGGGCGTCGTCCAGGTCCACCCCGGCGCCCAGGCGGCCGCCCAGAGCCATCTCCGCCAGGCAGCAGGCCAGGCCGCCGTCGGAGCAGTCGTGGCAGGCCGTGACCAGCCCGGCCATGGCCGCCTTGTGCACGGCGCGGTAGCGGGCCAGGGCGGGGGCCGCGTCCACCTTGGGGGCGGTGCCGCCGGTGATGCCAAGCTCCTGGGCCAGTTCGCCGCCGCCCAGCTCGTCAAAGGTCTCGCCCAGCAGGTAGATCGCCTCGCCGGGTTTCTTGAAGTCGGAGGAGAGGCCTCGGTTGACGTCCGGCAGGATGCCGCAGACCGAGAAGAGCACCGTTGGCGGGATGGAAATCTTGCGGCCGCCGCCGGTGTAGTCGTTCTTCATGGAGTCCTTGCCGGAGATGCAGGGCACCCCGAAGCCCCGGCAGACCTCGTCCAGGGAGCGGCAGGCCCGCACCAGCTGGGCCAGCTTGTACTCGCCGTCCGGGGTCTTTTCGCTCTTCACCGGGTCGCACCAGCAGAAGTTGTCCACGCCCACCAACCGGTCCGGGTCGGCCCCGGCGGCCACGGCGTTGCGCACCGCCTCGTCGATGGCGCAGGCCATCATGTCGTAGGTGTCGAAGTCGGAGTACTTGGGGCAGATGCCGTGGGACACGGCCAGACCCACCTCGGAGTCCAGCAGGGGGCGGATGACCCCGGAGTCGCCCGGGCCGTCGCGCTCGACGCCCACCATGGGCTTGATGACGCTGCCGCCTTGCACTTCGTGGTCGTACTGCCGCACCACGGATTCCTTGGAGCAGACGTTGAGCCGCGAGAGCATGGTCTTGAGGGTCTCTCCGAGGTCCAGGTCCCCGGGCAGCTCCGCCGGGCCGCGCTGGGGGCGTTTCCAGACCGCGGAAAGCTCCATCTGGGGCAGGCCGTGGTGCAGAAACTCCATGTTCAGGGCGGCCACCGGGGTGTCGTTGTAAAAGACGTCGAAGCGGCCGGAGTCGGTGAACTCGCCCAGCACGGAGCACTCCACGTCCATCTCCCCGGCCAGCTCCAGAAAGCGGTCCAGGTTCTCCGGCGGCACGGCCAGGGTCATGCGCTCCTGCGCCTCGGAGAGCAGGATCTCCCAGGGGCGCAGCCCGGCGTACTTCAGCGGGGCGCGGGCCAGGTCGATGCGCGCGCCGCCGGTGTCCTCGGCCATCTCGCCCACGGAGGAGGACAGCCCCCCCGCGCCGTTGTCCGTGATGGCCGAGTACAGGCCCAGGTCCCGGGCGCGCATGAGAAAGTCGTACATCTTGCGCTGGGTGATGGGGTCGCCGATCTGCACGGCCGTGGCCGGGGAGCCCTCGTGCAGTTCCTCGGAGGAGAAGGTGGCGCCGTGGATGCCGTCCTTGCCGATGCGCCCGCCAGCCATGACCACGGCGTCGCCCGGCTTGTGGTATTTCTCGTAGGCGGGGCGGCCGCCGATCTCGGTGGGCATCATGCCCACGGTGCCGCAGTAGACCAGCGGCTTGCCCAGGTAGCGCTCGTCGAAGACGATGGAGCCGTTGACCGTGGGGATGCCGGACTTGTTGCCGCCGTGTTCCACGCCCTCGCGCACGCCCTCCATCACCCGGCGCGGGTGCAGCAGCCTGGGCGGCAGCTCCTGGTCGTAGAAGGGCGAGGCGAAGCAGAAGACGTCGGTGTTGCACAGCAGGTTGGCCCCCAGCCCAGTGCCCATGGGGTCGCGGTTGACGCCCACGATGCCTGTCAGCGCGCCGCCGTAGGGGTCCAGGGCCGAAGGGGAGTTGTGCGTCTCCACCTTGATGCAGGCGGCCCATTCGTCGGTGAGCTTGAACACCCCGGCGTTGTCCTTGAACACGGACAGGCAGAGGTCGTCCTCGCCCTTGGCCTGGCGGATGGCCTCGGTGGATCCGGCGATGTGGGTCTTGAACAGCGAATCCACCAGGGTCCGCTCGCCCGTCTCCTCGTCGCGGTAGTCGATGCGGGCGTTGAAAATCTTGTGCTTGCAGTGCTCGGACCAGGTCTGGGCCAGACACTCCAGCTCGGCGTCGGTGGGCTCGGCCGGCAGGCCCAGGGCGGCACGCTTCTCCCGGGTGGCCGGGGCGGCGTAGTGGTCGCGGATGAGGCGCATCTCCTCCAGGGTGAGGGCCAGCACATTGTCGCGGGAGAAGGCCATGAGCCCCTCGTCGCTCATGGCGGCCAAGTTCACGCTGGCCACTTCCTCCACAGCTTCGGCCGTTACCTTGGGCACCTCCACGTCCACGGGCGCGCCCTCGTCCGCGGAGCGCACCTCGACCTTGTGGATCAGCTCGTTGGCCAGCAAGTCCGTGCCGATGCGCCCGGCCTCCTCGCGGCCGATGGCCCCGCGCAGCAGGTACTGCCTGGAGGTGTACACCCCCACTTCCGAGGCCTCCTCCCCGAACAGGCCGCGCAGCACGGAAGCGGCGGTGCGGCCCTCGTTGTCCGTGACACCGGGGCGGAAGGAGACCTCCACCAGCCAGTCGAAGGGCTCGTCCAGGGGGGCGGTGGAAGCCTGGTGCAGCACGGGGTCGTGCAGGGCGGCCAGGGCCAGGACGTCCCCGGCGCGTTCCGGGGGCAGGCCGTCCACGGTGTAGACCGCGTGCACCCGCACGGCATCCAGGCTGATATGCAGGTCGTGGCGCACGGCTTCGGCCGTCTTGCGGCCTACTGTGTCAGGCAAATGGGGCTTCACTCCGACGTGCACGCGGAAGGGCATGGGCGTCTCCTGGGAATTGGCGGCTGTTCCCGGCTCGGGCCGGGTGAGGTGATGGGTACCAGAAGCGCGGGGGGTTTGAAAGCCCCGGACGGAAGGGGGAGCCTCGCGGCGCGGCTCAATCGGCCATGGTGATGGTCCGGCCGCCCTTGGACTTGGAGGTGTAGGCCGCCTCGTCCGCCCGCTTGACCAGGGAGGTGGAGTCCTCCCCCTCCTTGAGGAGGGCCACTCCTGCGGAGAGCCCCAACTTGCCGTCGAAGGCGCGGCGAACGGCGTCCTCCAGCCGCTGGGCCAGCATGGCGGTCTGGCGGGGGGTGATCTCGGTGTAGACCACGGCGAACTCGTCCCCGCCGTAGCGTGAGGGGAAGTCCATGCCGCGGCGGACGTTCTGCAGCAGCACCTCGCCCACTTTCTTCAACACCCTGTCGCCCGCCTGGTGCCCCTCGGTGTCGTTGATCTTCTTGAAGTCGTCCAGGTCCAGGAAGATCAGGCCCAGGGCGCGGCCGGTGCGGCGGGAGCGCTGCACCTCGCGGTCCAGCACGCTCTGGAACTGGGTGTGGTTCAGCAGGCCGGTGAGGCCGTCGTACATGGCCTGCTTCTTGAGTTTTTCCTCAAGGCGGCGGATGGCCGTCATGTCGCGGCCCACGACCAGGTGGCTCTTGCCGTCGGAGAGGTCGCCGGAAAGGGGGGAGAAGACCAGCTCCAGCCGCAGGCAGCGGTCGCGGGAGACCATGACCACGGCCTCCACCGTGTTGGTGTGCGGCTCGTGCAGGAAGGTGGGGTCCCACTTGCCGGAGTAGGGCCCGGTGGGCTTGGAGATGCTGAACAGGTTCTTGCCGGTCAGCTCCGGGCTCACCGAGGGTGAGGCGAAGGTGACCGTTCCCTCGTCGTCCAGGGTGAAGACCAGGTCGCGCATGGAGGAGACCAGGGTTTCCATGAACCCCAGCTGCTTCATGGCCTGCATCTCCAGCTCGGAGACCTCGGTCACGTCCTCCAGCATGAAAAGGATGTCCTCGTCGCGCTTGTGGGCGGAGAGGTAGAGGCAGGGCGGCTGTTCCGCGTCTCTGCTGGACTCGCAGAAGAAGCTGGAGATGCGGGGGCGGTCGTTCTGCAGAAAGGCCCGCCATTCCGGGTCCTGGAAGATGCCGGGTACTTCGGTCAGGGATTCGGGCAGGCCGCCGTGTTCGGTGCGGGGCCCCAGGTACTCGGCCAGCCGCTCGTTGTGGTCCAGCAGGCGGCCGGAGCGGTCCATGCGGGCCACGCCCACCGGCAGGCTCTCGTAGACGCCGGCCCGGCTTTCCAGAACCGCCTGCTGCCGGGAGTACTGCTCGAAGAACTGGGAGGCGAAGCGCAGATACAGCTCCAGGGAAGCGTTGTCGTTGTGGCTGAGGGCGGCGGAACGGGGCAGGCGCAGCTCGCCGATGGCCTCGCCGGAGGCGGTCAGGGCGCGGCCGCGGCCCCGGATGGACCAGGGCAGGTCGCGGCGGCCCTCCGCCCGGCCCGTTTGCAGGGCCCGGCGGTCGCCGTCGGCGTAGCTGAAGAGCCGCCAGCAGCCGCCGTCGGGGTCGCGCAGGGCCAGTTCCATTTCCCTGGGGCCGATGTGCAGGCGGATGGTGCCGGCCACCCTGCCCAGGCCGCCGGAGGCGGTGAGGATGTCCATGCCCAGGAAGTAGGCCCGCTGCATCTCCTGCAGGGAGTGCTGGTAGAAGCGCTTGTCCGGGGCGCTCTCCTTGATGCCCAGGGTCTTGAGCATCTCCCTGAACCGTTCCACACAGCGGCCGCGCAACTCGGCCATTTCGGCCTCGTCCAGGCCCACGTGGGCCTTGAGCAGCTGGTCCACCCGCAGTACGGGAAAGGGGTCGGCGGCCGAGGAGAGTTCCGCCTCGGACCAGCAGGTGGCCAGGATGACCGCCTGGGTCATGGGGTCGTGGCGGTCGAGGTTTTCGTAGTCGTGGTGGTGGGGGATGGCCGGGCAGCTCTCCGGGGCCATGCCCAGCTTGGACAGAATCTGGTTAGTCAGCTCGGGGTGCTCAACGCCCAGCAGTTCCCGCTCCTCGTCCAGCTGGTTGGGCCGCAGACAGACCAGGACGTTGCCCCCTGAACCGGGGAAGAGGTCCGGGGCGGCGCAGTCCATGAGCAGCAGGGAGAGGTCCTTGAACAGGGCGCAGAGGTAGGCCTGGTCCGCCTGCCCCGGGGCCAGCCGCTCGGCCAGCAGCTCGGCGGCGATGGCCGACCAGACGATAACCCGCCAGGTGGCGTAGGAGTCCTTGTCCCGGGTCCGGGCCACGTCCGAGAGGTTCTTGTGGAAGGACACGGACAGGGCCAGCTTGAGGATTTCCTTGCTGCCCAGCACCACGGCGGCGCGCTGCAGGTCGGTGCAGCGCTGGGAGAGGGAGTAGAAGGGGGAGTTGACCAGGCCGAGGACCGCGGCGGCCAGCACCGGGTCCATGCGGATGACCTCGGCCAGGGCGGCGAAGTCCGGCTTGTCCTTGACCGCCTCTTGGATGAGCCGGGTAGTCACCGGCGGAAAGGCCTTTTGCAGGCAGTCGTTCAGGGACGTGAAGAGTTCGGTTTGCATGGCGCGGGAACTCCCCCTTGCCCCCATATCGGAGGCTACTTCTCCCGGGTTAAGACCAGATCCAAAGATTGCTCCAGAATGGCCCGCTCGGTGCACTCGGGGAGAAGGCCCAGGGCGTCCCTGGCCTTTTCCGCGTAGCCTGCGGCGAAGTCGCGCGTCTTGGCGTCGTAGCCCCCCTCCAGGACGTCGCCCACCACGGCCTCGATCTCCTCCTCGCCCAGGGCGCGCTCGGCGACGCGCTCCAGCAGGGCGCGCCGTTCCTTGTCCGGCCTGGTCTCGGCCAGAAGCAGCAGCGGCATGGTCAGCTTGCCTTCGCGCAGGTCCGCCCCGCGCGGCTTGCCGCTTACCTCGGGCGGTGAGGCGTAGTCCAGTGCATCGTCCACAAGCTGGAAGGCGATGCCCATGTTCAGGCCAAACTCCCCGGCGGCGGTTACCTGCTCCTCGTCCGCCCCGGCCAGGATGGCCCCGGCCTGGCCAGCGGCCTGGATGAGATAGGCGGTCTTGCCGGTGATGATCTCCATGTAGCGGTCCAGGCTCAGGTCGCCCTCGCCGCCGGACATGATCTCCTCGATCTCGCCCACCACCGTGCGCATGACCGCGTCGGAGAGCACGGAAACCAGGCGGGGGCGGCCGTAGTCGGCCACCATGCGGTTGGCCAGGGCCAGCAGCACGTCCCCGGCCAGGATGGTCTCGCCCCGGCTGAAGATGACGTGGGCGGTGGGCTTGCCGCGCCGCAGCGAGGAGCCGTCCAGGATGTCGTCGTGCAGCAGGGTGGCGGAGTGCAGGAACTCCAGGGAGCAGGCCAGGGGGTAGACGTCGTCCCCGCCGTGCCCCAGGGCCCGGGCGTAGAGGATGGTCAGCAGTGGGCGCAGGCGCTTGCCTCCGGCGGCGAGCACATGGCGCGTCAGGGGCTGCACCAGCGGCTGCAGCTTGTCCGTTTCGGCGTGCAGCAAGTCCTCGATGCGGGCCAGCTCCCGGCTCAGATATTCGGAATGGGCGGTCATGGTCATGTCGCGGTTTTGTTTCCGGTTGCGGCACACTACCCGCGCTGGGGCGCAGGGGCAAGAAGCGCGCCGTGATATATCAGGACAGCAAGCTCACCAGGGCCGTGTGCAGGGCGTCGAAGGCGGGTTCAAGATCCCAGTCCTCTCGTGACCCCACGGTGTTGGAGACGGCCCGCACCTCCAGGAAGGGGATGCCCAGTCCCGCGCAGCCCAGGGCCAGGGCGAAGCCCTCCATGGACTCCACGGACGCGCCGGTGCGCCGCCGCACCAGCTCGGCCCGCTCCGGGCAGCCGCTCACTCCGGCCACGGTGGCGAAGGCCGCGCGGGGCCAGTGCGGCTGGAGGAAAAGCCCGATGTCGCCGGCGGCCCGTTGCGGGTCCAGGGGCAGGCGTTGAAAGATCTCCTCCTCCCCGCAGCGGCCCTGGCCGAAGCCCAGCCCCTCCGGGGCCAGGCCGCCCACGCCGTGCAGCCCGAACTCGGGGAAGCACTCGGCGGTGGCCACGGCCAACGAGCCCAGGGGCAGCTCCTCGGGGCGAAATGTGCCGCCCAGCCCCATGTTGAGCACGCCGAACACGGATTCCGGTTCCATTTCCCCGATGGCCCGCCCCAGGGAGAAGGCCGCGGCCGAGGGGCCGACTCCGGTTATCAACGCGGCCATGGGCAGCACGTTCCACGGCCACTCGTCCGGCAGTTCCGACAGTTCACCGGGGCGCTCGGGCAGGTGGGCTTTGCCGCCCAGGGCGGCATCCAGTTCACGCTCGGTGGCGCAGGCCAGAATCAGCGGCATGTCTCCCTCCGTCCCCGGATGGGCGTCCTACAGCCGCCAGATGGTGAAGCCTTCGGCGCGCAGGACGTCGGGGTCCAGGGCGGCCTTGATGTCCAGCAGCACCCTGGCCTTGCCGTCGGCGTAGAAGCGGGACAGCTCGTCAGTGCCCAGGGCCAGGTACTCGCGGTGGGGCACGGCCAGCACCAGGGCGTCCAGCCCGGTCATGCCCTCCAGCGGCGTCAGCTCCAGGCCGCACTCGTGGCGGGCCTCGACCGGGTCGGCCTGGGGGTCGTGCACCAGCACCCGGCAGCCGAAGTCCTCCAGCTCCGCCACGATGTCCGTGACCCGTGTGTTGCGCAGGTCCGGCACGTTCTCCTTGAAGGTCAGCCCCAGCACGCCCACCCGCGCGGTGTTGACGATGGCCCCGTTCTTGATGAGCAGCTTCACGCAGGCCTCGGCCACGTGTTTGCCCATGGAGTCGTTGATGCGGCGGCCCGCCAGGATCATCTGCGGGTGGTAGCCGGTCTCCTCCGCCTTGTGGGTCAGGTAGTAGGGGTCCACGCCGATGCAGTGGCCGCCCACAAGGCCCGGCGAGAAGGGCAGGAAGTTCCATTTGGTGCCAGCGGCCCGGAGCACCTCGGTGGTGTCGATGCCCAACCGCTCGAAGATCAGCGACAGCTCGTTCATCAGGGCGATGTTGATGTCGCGCTGGGTGTTCTCGATGACCTTGGCCGCCTCGGCCACCCGGATGGAGGACGCGCGGTGGATGCCCGCCTCCACCACCGTGCCGTAGAAGCGCTCCAGCAGGTCGGCGGTCTCATCCGTCTGCCCGGCCACCACCTTCACGATGGTGGACAGGGTGTGGATCTTGTCGCCGGGATTGATGCGCTCCGGTGAGTAGCCCAGGAAGAAATCCTCGCCCGCGCGCAGCCCGGAGGCCTCCTCGATGATGGGACCGCAGATCTCCTCAGTGAGGCCGGGATAGACCGTGGACTCGAAGACCACCACCGCGCCCTGGCGGAGGTTGCCGCCCACCGCCTTGGAGGCGGAGCGCACGGGGTGGAGGTCCGGGCGGCGGTTGGAGTCGATGGGCGTGGGCACGGCCACCACAACCATGCCCGCCTCGCGCAACCGCGCAGGGTCGGTGGTGTAGTCGATGTCCGCCCCGGCCAGGGACTCGGAATCCACCTCGGCGGTGCGGTCGTCGCCGGCGCGCAGTTGGCGCACCCGCTCGGCCGAAACGTCGAAGCCCAGCACCTTGAAGTGCTTGCACAAGGCCACGGCCAGCGGCAGGCCCACGTAGCCCAGACCGACGACGGCCACGGGGGAGCGGTGTTCCCGCAGTTCCTCGAAAGTGATCATGTCTTGCTCCTGCTGTGTCGGGACTTGGCAGTACCCCAGTTCAATCCGTGCTTCAAGCCGTGGACAGCCTTGTCCGGGGAGGGTAGGGAGGGCCCATGTCCATCGACTGGTCCCTGATTCTCACCGCCTTGGGGCTGGCCCTGGTTTTCGAGGGGCTGCCCTATTTCCTGTGGTCCGAGCGCATGCCCGAGGTGCTGCTGCGCCTGGCGGCCATGCGCCCCGGGAGCCGACGCCTGCTCGGCCTGACTTCCATCGTGGCCGGACTGGTCGTCATCTGGCTGGTCCGCGCCTGACGTCGTCCGTGGGGGCCTTTTCGGCCACGTGGAGGTAGACGATGCCGGAAAGCAGCGGCAGCCAGGCCACCCGGTCGAACCCGGCTTGGCGCATTTCCCCGGCCAGCTCCCGCGCCGGGGGGAACTCGCGGATGGTGTCCGCCAGGTAGCGGTAGGCCCCGGAGTCGCCGGAGACCAGCCGCCCCACGCCGGGCAGCACGCGGTTCAGGTAGAAATTGTAGGCCCCCTTCCAGATGCGCGCCCGCCCGGTGCCGAACTCCAGCACGCCCAGCCTGCCCCCGGGGCGCAGTACGCGGTGCAGCTCGGCGAAGGCGTCCGAGCGAGGGCGGATGTTGCGGATGCCGAAGGCTATGGAGGCGGCGGCAACGGACTCGTCAGGCAGGGGCAGGGCGCGGCCGTCGGCCAGGGCGGGCAGCACCGAGCCTATCTCGCCCCGGGCCAGGGCCTTGTCGCGGCCCCGGCGCAGCATGGGTTCGGAAAAGTCCATGGCCAGCACCGGGGTGTCCGGATAGCGGCGGCGGCATTCCAGCCCCACGTCCAGGGTGCCGCAGGCCAGATCCAGCACGGGGCGGCCGGGCTCCGGACGCAACGCGGCCACCAGCCGCTTGCGCCACCAGACGTCCTGTCCCAGGGAGAGGGTGCGGTTGAGCGGGTCGTAGACGCGGGCGATGCGGCCGAACATGGCCGCCACCCGCGCGCCGTGTTCGGCGGGGGGGCGGCTCACGACTCGCTTGGATCCCCGTTCTTGCCGCCCTGCAGGGTGCGCAGGACCTCGTCGTAGATGGGCGGGAAGTAGTCGGAAAAGTTGGTCGGGGAGATACGGCCCACCTCGATGAACTTGACCACGATTTCCTTGGCCGTCTGTAGGGCCAGCTGCCGTTCCTTGTCCATGTCCGCGCCTGCTGGTGATCGGGCCCCGTAGGGCCCGGATGGGTTCAAGAAACCCGCCCTGGGGAAATGGCCTTGGCCGACCGTCGGTCAAAGCGGGGGCGGGAAGAAGGACATAGCCGTGAACCACGCCCTTCTTTTGTCCGGCCGCTAGCACGGCGCGCCGGGAAAGTCGAGGGGGCGCGGAGCCCGGCGGCGCCGGGTGCGCCGGGCGGTTTGGCGGTCCGTCCGCTGGCTAGTATTCGTCCTCGTCCAGCTCCCTGGCCATGGCCGCGATCTCCTCCCGGATGACGCGGGCCGCAGCCTTGGGGATGGTGTGGTCCAGCTCGGCGGTGATGTCGTCGCGGATCTCCCGCCGCAGCTCTTCCTTCATGGTCTCGCGGAAGCGTTCGGCCAGCCCCTCGAATTTCTCCTCCAGGCTCTGCTCCAGCCTTTCGCCCAGGGCCTCCTCCAGCTCGCCCATGGCCGGGGAGCCGGCCGTGAGGTGGCCGTCCAGGTCCGGGGAGGACAGCTTGGCCTCGATGGCGCTGAGCTTGGCCTCGATGCGCTCCAGGGAAGCCAGCCGATCGGCCAGGTCCGGGGGCAGGGCGGCGGCCACCTCGGGGGAAACCCCAGCGGTCGGCTCTGCGCTTGCGGCGGTGGGCGCTTCCTCGCCGTCGGACTCGGGCTCGTCCCGCAGGCCCTCCAGCATGGCGTCCACTTCCAGGTCGTCGAAATCCATTTCCTCGCCAGCCGCCTCCCCGGCGGCTTCCCCATCACTTTCGGCAGCTTCCCAGGCCTTTTCGCCCGCGTCGGCCTCGTCAGCCAGCATGGCGGCCACGTCCGGCTCGATTTCCGGCTCGGCTGCGGACTCGGGTTCAGCGGCAGCCTTGGGCGCGGCCTCTTCCCAGGCCTCTTCGCCCGCGGCGGCCTCCTCGGCCAGCAGGTCGGCGGCGGGCGCTTCTTCGGGAGATTCACCGGCGGCCTCCGCCTCCTCGTCCGCCTCCAGGTCGCCCAGGATGGCGGCCAGGTCCTCGTCGAACTCGGCCCCGGGCTCTTCTCCGGCAGCCTCCTCGAGGCGAGGCTCCGCGGCGGCGGGTTCTTCGCCGGCGGGTTCGGGCGCGGATTCCTCGAAATCTTCCCCGGCTCCCGCCGCGGGAGCGGCCTCCTCGGCCGGAGGCGGCGCGGGCGTCTCCTCCTCGGCACCCTGGGCCAGGAGGGCGTCGATGTCGTCCTGCCCGGCTGGCCCGGGCTTGGCCTCGACCTGTGGTTCAGGCTCCGGCTCAGGTTCAGGCTCCGGCCCGGGCTCAGGCGCGGCGGGCGCTTCCCCGGCCGGCTCCTCCTCGCCCATGCTCTCCAGCAGGGCGTCGAAATCGTCGAGGTCTTCGCCTTCCCCTGCTGGCGGGGCGGGTTCTTCCCCGGCGGGCTGTTCCGGGGCGGGTTCCTCCTCCCCACCGGCTCCGCTTTCCAGCAGGGCGTCGATGTCGTCCTGCCCGGCGGGTCCGGCTGCGGCTTCTTTCTGGCCGGAGGATGATTCCTCGTCCTCGTCGTCCAGTCCGGCGAGCAGGTCGTCGAGATCGTCCCCGCCGCCCACGTCGCCTTCGTCGCCCTGGCCGCCGAGCATGGCTTCGATGTCGTCCTCTCCGGCATGGGACTGGTCGCCGCCCATGCCGTCCAGCAGGTCGTCCAGGCCCTCCATGTCCACGTCGTCCTCGCCGCCGGAATCCTCGGTCGTGTCCAGGCCGTCGAGGTCGGAAAGGTCGATGTCCTCGTCCCCGGCGGACTCCTCCCCGGAGGCGTCGGTTTCGGAGGGTTCGTCCATGAGGTCGTCGAGGGAG
This sequence comes from Desulfohalovibrio reitneri, assembly GCF_000711295.1. NCBI lineage: Bacteria > Pseudomonadati > Thermodesulfobacteriota > Desulfovibrionia > Desulfovibrionales > Desulfovibrionaceae > Desulfohalovibrio > Desulfohalovibrio reitneri. Next base: position 2,358,010 of record NZ_JOMJ01000003.1, read on the forward strand.
GCGTCCTCTCCCTCCCCGGAAGCGTCCCCGCCGAGGAGGTCGTCCAGCTCCTCGTCGCCGCCCGAGTCCTGTTTGGACTCGGCGTCCCCCGCCTCGATGAGGTCGGTCAGTTCGATGATGTCGTCGCCGGATTCGTCAGGGGGAAGCATGGGCACTCCCTGGGAGAGGATGGGTGAAAGAAGGGGGGCCGCCCGGCGGCCCCGCGTCTTGAATCGTTGTTAGTCCCTGGGGTGGCACTCGGTGCAGATTTTGGGACCCTTGCCTTCTTTCGAGTGGCAGCCGACGCAGGAGGCTTCGTTCTTGCGGTCGTGGAAGGCCGCGTAGAAGGAGCCGCCGCCCTTGCGGGCCTTCATGTCGGTGTGGCAGCCCTCGGCGGAACAGGACTTGATCTCGCCCTGGCCGTCCCAGGTGTGGTGGCAGGTCTGGCAATCGTACTCGGCGTGGCCGGGGCGCTTGTGGGAGAAGCCCACAGGGGCCTGGGTTTTCTCGGCGCCTTCGGGCACGGTCACCATCATGTCTTCGGGGGCGTCCACGGCGTACACGGCCGGCAGGGCGAACAGCCCCAGCACGGCGGCGCACGTCAAGCAGACGAACAGCAGTTTCCTCATCCATACCTCCTTACCAATGGTGCGAACAATATTCCCTACTTCACGAAACCCCAATAGAGTACCCGCGGAACCCCTGTCAAGGCGCGTCGTCCGCCGGTTCCCGCCTGTCGCGGTCGCCTTCGGAGCCTGCCAGGTCGTACTTCTCGCGGTACCCTCGCGGAGTGACCATGGCTTCCGGGTCGGAGCCTTTCCGGCCCAGAAGTCTGGTAGAGGAGTTACCTAGCACCAAAAGGGAAAGCATATCAACCCTGGCGGGGTCCACGGTAGCCAGCGTTCCCCGCCATACGGACTCTTTTTCCCGGCTGGCCGCGCGCACGTGCCCCACGGGGGTTTCGGGGGGGAGATGGCGCCCGGCGATGTCCAGGGCGCGTCGCAGCAGGTGGGGGCGTTTTTTGGAGCGCGGGTTGTACAGCACCAGGACGAAGTCGGCGGACGCCGCGGCCTCCAGCCGTTTTTCGATGGTCTCCCAGGGGGTCAGCAGGTCGGAAAGGCTGATGACGGCGAAATCGTGCATGAGCGGCGCGCCCAGCAGTGCGGAGGCGGCCGAGAGGGCGGGCAGTCCGGGCAGCACCTCCCAGTCCAGGGATTCCAGCAGGCCTCGTTCCTCAAGCATCTCCAGCACCAGCCCGGCCATGCCGTAGACCCCGGGGTCGCCAGAGGAAACCAGCACCGTGTCCAGTCCGGATGCGGCCGCCTCGATGGCCTCGGCGCAGCGCTTCACCTCGCGGGTCATGCCAGAGGAAATGATTTTCTTGCCTTCCAGCAGGGCGGGGTCGATGAGGCCCAGGTAGGTGGTGTACCCGGCCACGGCCCGGGCCTCCTCCAGCCGGTCGCGCACCTCGGGGGTTAGGTGGCGCGCGCCGCCGGGCCCCAGCCCGGCCACGCTCAGCCTGCCGGGCGTTTCGCCCACAGCCGGGCCACGGCCACGGTGGCCGTCGTGTTGCTGCGCTTGGGACACGCCAACTCCTTGTTTTGGTTGAGGGAACGCGCGGCGGCCAGCTCGTCCGCCAGCAGCAGGGCGGCCGCCTCGCACACGCTGGGCGTGCCGGTGGCCGCCTCCACCCGCGCCGACGGGGTGGGCGCGTCTACTGCCGCCAGGGCGGGCGCGGGGTAAAAGACCGGCTCCAGGCCCAGCCTGGCCGCCGCCTCCAGCAATCCAGGCTCGTCGCGCTTCAATTCCACCGAGGCCAGTCCGGCCACGGCCAGGGGGGAAAGGTTCAGGTCGGACAGGACAGTCTGGATCAACTCCAGAATGTCACCCGCGGCCGCGCCCCGGCGGCAGCCCGCGCCCAGCGCCAGGGCCGGCGGGCGCAGGGCCAGGTGGCCGGGGGGAAGGCCGCGCAGCCGGGCCTCCACCCACACTCCGGCCTCCATGGCGGCCACGTCCTCCGCGCCGCCGCGCTGGAAAAAGGATTCCTCCCCGGGCTCCAGGGGCAGCCAGCCCTCGGGGTCGTACAGCCCCACCGGCTCGCCCTCGGCCAGGGCCAGATTGGTCCGCACCACCGCCTCGCGCCCGTCCACGGCCAGTCCGGCGCGGACGGCCAGCATCTCGGCGGCCGGTGCTCCGGCGGCGTCGGTGGCCGTGGTGACGACCGGCTGGGCTCCGAGCAGCTCCGCCGCCCGCCGGGCCAGATCGTTGGCCCCGCCCAGGTGGCCGGAGACCAGGGACACGGCGAATGTCCCGGCGGCGTCCACCGCCACCACGGCCGGGTCGGAGTACTTGTCGCGCAGGTGGGGGGCGATGGTCCGCACGGCCACCCCGCAGGCGGCCACGAAGATGTGGGCGTCGTAGGCGCGGAAGGTCCGTGCCACCAGTTCCGGCAGGGAGTCGAACCCCGGCTCCCCCGCCCCGGCCAGCCGCCGGGGCAGGTGGAGGTCGGCGGACAGGGCGGCGGCCAGCCGCCGCCCCATCTCCGCCCCCCGCCGGGTCAGGGCGTAGACCGCCGTTTTCACCTAGAAGCGAAGCTCCTTGGCGGCGTCCAGGGCCTTCTCGAAGTCCTCCTCGGTGTGGGCGAAGGAGGTGAAGGCGCACTCGAAGCCGCTGGGCGCGAGGTAGATGCCCTTGCGCCGCATGCCGCCCCAGAAGCGGGCGTAGAGGTCGGAGTCCGCGGTGGCGGCGGAGTCGAAGTCCGTGACCTCGTTTTCCGTGAAGAAGAGGGTGAAGAGGCTGGCCACCTGGTTGAGCCGCACCGGCAGCCCCTTGCCGCGCAGGATGTCGGCCAGTGCCTCGGCGAACTGCTTGGTGCGGAATTCCAGCAGGCCGTAGTCCTGCTCCTTGAGCGTGCGCAGGGTGGCCACGCCCGCGGCCATGGCCACGGGATTACCGGCCAGGGTGCCCGCCTGGTAGACGTCGCCGCAGGGCGCGATGCGCTGCATGACGTCGCCCCGGCCGCCGTAGGCGCCCACCGGCATGCCGCCGCCGATGATCTTGCCCATGCAGGTCAGGTCCGGGGTCACGGAGTAGCGGCCCTGCGCGCCCACGTAGGCCACGCGGAAGCCGGTGATGACCTCGTCGAAGACCAGTAGCGCGCCGTACTCGTCGCACAGCTGGCGCAGCCCCTTGAGGAACCCTTCGCCCGGGGGCACCAGGCCCATGTTCCCGGCTACCGGCTCCACGAACACGGCCGCGATGTCGTCGCCCGCGGCCTCGAACTGCTTCTTGACCGCTTCCAGGTCGTTGTACGGCGCCAGCAGGGTCTGGGCCACCATCTCCTCGGGCACGCCGGGGGTGCCGGGGATGGACAGGGTGGCCACGCCGGAACCCGCGCTGGCCAGGAAGGAGTCGCAGTGGCCGTGGTAGCAGCCGACGAACTTCAGCACTTTGGAGCGGCCGGTGAAGGCGCGGGCCACCCGCAGCGCGCTCATGGTGGCCTCGGTGCCGGAGTTGACCATGCGCACCATCTCCACGCCGGGCAGGGCGTCCACGATCTCCTCGGCCAGGTTGATCTCGTCCTCGCAGGGCGCGCCGAAGCTGGCCCCCTTCTCCACGGCCTTGAGAATGGCCTCCTGCACGGCCGGGTGCTGATGGCCCAGCAGCATGGGCCCCCAGGAGAGCACGAAATCGACGAAGTCCTCGCCCTCGGCCGAGGTCAGGGTGGCGCCCTTGGCCTCGGTGATGAAGAGGGGCTCCGCGCCCACCGAACGGCAGGCGCGAACCGGCGAGTTGACCCCGCCGGGGATGAGTTCCTGGGCGCGGGCGAAAAGCTGTTCAGATCGGGTCATTGGCGTCCTCCATGTCGTCCGGGGCGAAGTAGACCATGGAGGTCTTCTTCAGCTCCCGTTCGCTTTCCAGAATGTCGTAATCCGGCAGGCCCAGCTCGGCGGCCAGGCGCGCGGCCAGGTCGCGGCACTCGCCGGGGTTTCTGCCGTGCAGCATGGTATAGTGGGTATAGGGCCAGTCCTCGGCGGTGCGGCGGCGGTAGCAGTGGGATATCTCCGGCCGCGCGGCCAGGGTCTTGCCCACTTCCTCGGCCCGTTCTTCCGGCACCTTCCAGGCCACCATGGCGTTGTGGCCGTAGCCCGCCTTCTGGTGGCGCAGGGTGGCGCCAAAACGCCGGATGACCCCGTCCTCCTTGAGGCGGCGCACCAGGGCGAGCACCTCGTCCTCGGACAGCCCCACCCGCTCGGCCACATCCCTGAAGGGGGTGGCCGAATCCGGCAGGTCGCGCTGGAGTATGGCCAGGGCGCGCTTTTCCGCCTGGCTGAAATCGAGATTGGTCATGGGGTTGATTGTCTACCTGCCGCTCGAGGGGAAGGCAAGGGCGGGACAAGACCCCCTCGGCACGCGTAGGGTGCGGCCATGTCCTACGTCATCCACATTCCACACGACGGCGACGACGGGGCTGCCGTGGAGGCGGCCCTGGCCGGGCTGGACCCGGTGCCCGGGCTGGCCGGGGCCGAGGTGGTTCTGCTCAAGCCCAACCTCATCAACGCCTCCCCCTTTCCGGTGACCAGCAGGGCGGAGTTCGTGCGGGCGGTCATCCGCGCCATGCGCGCCCGCTCGGACGCCGCCATCGTCATCGGCGAGGGCTGCGGCGACGCCACCAGCGAGACCCCGGAAATCTTCACCGCCCTGGGCTTCGACCAGCTTGCCCGGGACGAGGGCGTGGAGCTTCTGGACCTCAACCACGCCGAGTTGACCGAGACCGAGCGGCCGGAGTGCGCGGTCTTTCCGCGAATGCACCTGCCGGAAATCCTCTTCCGCTCCTTCGTCGTCTCCTTGCCCGTGCTCAAGGCGCACACCCTGGCCGGGATAACCGGCGCGGTGAAGAACATGATGGGCGTCTGTCCGCCGTCCCACTACGCCGCGGGCGGCTGGAAGAAGTCCTGCTTCCACAGCCGCATGCAGGGCTCGGTGGCCGACCTCTACGCCCACCGCCCGCCCGACCTTTCCATAATGGACGCCTCGGTGGGGCTGCGTTCCTCCCACCTGGGCGGCCCGCCCCTGTCCCCGCCAGCCAACGCGGTGCTGGCCGGAACCGACGCCCGCGAAGTGGACCGCGCCGCCTGCGGCCTGCTGGGCATGGACTGGCGGGACGTGGGCCATCTGCGCTGAAAAAACCGGGGCCTGCCGCACCTTGACGCCGCACTTGGTGGTCTTATCAGAACCCTAGGAAAGAAGCCGGATCGAGGTTTCGGAGCCGGGGCCAACAGGCAGCAAACGCGACACAGTCGCCAGGGGAGCCATCCCCATGTGAGTAGAGGACCCCCAAGCCCGCCTCGATCCGGCTTTTTTCGCTTCCCTCCGCCTTGCCCGGTGCGGCCAAAGCCTCTACAACCAGTCCATGGCCGCTCCCGTCCTTTCCGTCACCGACCTGCGTGCCTCCTTCTTCACCCCCCGGGGCGAGGCGCGGGCCGTGGACGGCGTGAGCCTGGACATCCACCCCGGCGAGACCCTGGCCGTGGTGGGCGAGTCCGGCTGCGGCAAGACCATGGTGGCGCTGTCCGTGCTGGACCTGGTGCCCGGCCCCTCCGGCCGGGTGGTGGGCGGCTCGGTGAAGCTCGGGCAGACCGAGCTGCGCTCCCTCTCCGCGCGGCAAATGCGCGACGTGCGCGGCAACCGCATCGCCATGATCTTCCAGGAGCCCATGACCTCCCTCAACCCCGTATTCCGGGTGGGGGAGCAGATCGCCGAGCCCCTGCGCCTGCACAAGAACCTCTCCAAGAGACAGGCCGCGGAAAAGGCCGTGGAACTGCTGGCCATGGTGGGCATCCCCAACCCCGCCCGTCGCGCCCGCTCCTACCCCCACGAGCTTTCCGGCGGCATGCGCCAGCGGGTGGTCATCGCCATGGCCCTGTCCTGCGGGCCGGAAGTCCTGCTGGCGGACGAGCCCACCACCGCCCTGGACGTGACCATCCAGGCGGAAATCCTGCGCCTTCTCCAGCGCCTGCGCGAGGAGGAAGGGGCCGGGGTCATGCTCATCACCCACGACCTGGGCGTGGTGGCCGAGGCCGCGGACCGGGCCGTTGTCATGTACGCCGGACAAGTCGTTGAGCAGGCGGACGTGCGCTCCCTTTTCCGCGACCCCCTGCACCCCTACACGCGCGGCCTGCTGGAATCCCTGCCCCGCGTGGAGGAGGGCGGAGTCCACCTCAACCCCATCGAGGGCATGGTGCCCTCCCTGCTGGATCTGCCCGGGGGCTGCCGTTTCCGCCCCCGTTGCCCCCGCGCCTTCGGCAAGTGCCCCCAGGACCCCCCGCTGTTCCAGCGCTCCGGCCGTCTGGTGCGCTGCTGGCTGCACGAGTAGATCCATGGCCGATCCCCTTCTTTCCATACAGGACGCCAGCAAGCACTACCAGACGGGCAAGGGCTGGCTGGGCAAGGGCGGCGGGCTGGTCCGCGCCGTGCGCCACGTCAGCCTGGACATCCTGCCCGGCGAATCCCTGGGTCTGGTGGGCGAGTCCGGCTGCGGCAAGTCCACCCTGGGCCGCCTGGCCGTGGGCCTGGAGCCGCCCACCTCCGGCCAGCTCCGCTTCCAGGGCTCCGTCCTCCCGGCCAAGCCGCCCAAGTCCTTCCACCGCCAGGTGCAGATGATCTTCCAGGATCCGTACTCCTCCCTCAACCCGCGCCACCCCATCGGCTCCATCGTGCGCGAGCCCCTGGACATCCACGGACTGGGCAGCCGCGCCCAGCGCAAGGAAAAGGCCCTGGAGCTGCTGCGCCTGGTGGGCGTCCGGCCGGAACACGCCTCCCGCTTCCCCCACCAGTTCTCCGGCGGACAGCGCCAGCGCGTGGCCATCGCCCGCGCCCTGGCCCTGGAACCCGCCCTGGTGGTCTGCGACGAACCCGTCTCCGCCCTGGACGTCTCCATCCAGGCCCAGGTCCTGCGCCTGTTGGGCGACATGCGGGAACGCTTCGGACTGGCCTACCTCTTCATCTCCCACGACCTCTCCGTGGTCGGGGCCGTCTGCCAGCGGGTGGCCGTCATGTACCTGGGAAGGCTGGTGGAAATCGCCCCCCGCGCCGACCTCTTCAACTCCCCCCTGCACCCCTACACCCGCGTCCTCATGGCCGCCATGCCCAAACCCGACCCCGACGCGCCCCGCCAGCGCGAATCCCTCCAGGGCGAACCCCCCAGCCCCCTGGACCCCCGCCCGGCTGCCCCTTCCACACCCGCTGCCCCCACGCCTCCGAACCCTGCGACAAGGAGTTCCCCCCCTGGTCCGAACCCCGGCCCGGACACCGGGTGGCCTGCTATCTGTATTGAAGAAGGAAGAGGGAAGAGGAAGATTTCGCCTTCGGCGACCAGGACCTGCTCGGCCCTGGACCCGAGGCAAACTCAGTTTGCATGTGTGGTCGCGGGACAGGGGGGTGGTTGTTCGCGGGAAGGGAGCACCCCGGCGAACCCGCCATTGCAGGGTTTTCAAAGCCGGTAGAACGTCGCCCTGCCCTTGGTCACAGATGCGTGGGACGCGGAATTGGGCTGAAGTCCCCCGGCTGCACCATGCCGGTAACTCGCCCCGAGCGAAGCGAGCGGTAAGCAATTTTTTGAAGGAGTTTGGGGTGTTGGGGAAGAGGGTTTTTTTTGTCGCCAGAATCAAGTTCACTCTTCCCCCACTGCCCTGAACGTCCGCCCCGGCCAGCCACCCTCCATTCCCCTCCACCGTCGCCTCCACCTTCTTCCTTCCCCTCATGGACAGACAGTTCACTGGGGTTTATGTGGGGCGGCTCGGCGGCTGTTCGGGTGTCGCCGGGTGATGTTTTGTAGTGGAGAGCGAGTATGGCTGAATCGGCGAGTGGTGTGAGTTCCAAGCGGCAGGCCCTGGTGGCGGCCCGGAGCGTGTGGGTGTTGTTGTTCGGCATTTGCCTGTTGATGCTGGGCAACGGCTTGCAGGGCAGTCTGCTGGGTGTGCGGGCCACGCAGGAGGGGTTCGGCGGCGGTTTGACCGGTCTGGTCATGTCCGGGTTCTTCGCCGGGTTCCTGCTTGGGTCGCGCTGGACGCCGAGCGCGGTGCGGAGCGTGGGCCACGTGCGGGTGTTCGCGGCTCTGGCCTCGGTGGCTTCGGTGTCCATCCTGGTGCACGCGGTGTTCGTCACGCCGCTGGTCTGGGGCGTCATGCGGTTTCTCACCGGCCTGTGCCTGGCCGGGGTGTACGTGGTGGCCGAGAGCTGGCTGAACGACCGGGCGGGGAACGGCAGCCGGGGGCAGCTTTTGGCCATCTACATGGTGGTGACCTTCCTGGGCATGGGCGGCGGACAGTTCCTGCTCAACGCGGCGGATCCCGGCGGCGCGGAGCTGTTCATACTGGCTTCGGTGCTCATTTCCCTGGCCGTGGTGCCCATGCTGCTGACGGCCGCGCCGGTGCCCGAATCCGGCGCGGTTGACCCGGTGGGCCTGCGGCGGCTTTTTCAGGTCTCGCCGCTGGGCACGGTGGGGACGTTCGTGGCCGGGATAACCAACGGCACGGTTTTCGGCATGGGCGCGGTGTACGCCCATCAGGCCGGGCTTTCCGTGGCCGAGGTGGCGCTCTTCATGGGCGTGCTCATCGCGGGCGGGGCTGTGTTCCAGTACCCGGTGGGCATGCTTTCGGACATCTTCGACCGGAGGGTGGTCATCATGGGGGTGGCCTTCGCCGCGGCCGGGGTGGCCGTGGCGGCGCAGTGGGCCGCGGGCTGGTCCGAGGGCTGGCTGCTGGCGCTGGTCGGCCTGTTCGGCGGGCTGGCGCTGGCGGTTCACTCGCTGTGCCTGGCCTACACCAACGACTCCCTGTATTCCTCGGAGATGGTGGCGGCCAGCTCCGGCTTGGTGCTGGTGCTGGGCGCGGGCTCCATCCTCGGCCCGCCGGTGGTGGGCTGGCTCATGGATGTTTTGGGGCCGGGAGGCTTCTTCTGGTGGCTGGCCCTGGTGCACGTGGCCATCGGCCTCTACACCCTGTGGCGCATCGTCTACCACTCCGGAACCCCGGCCGAGGAGCAGGGGCCGTACGTGGCCATGCCCGCACAGGCCTCGCAATTCGCCACGGAAGCCGCCGAGGAGGTCTACGCCGAGCAGGAGGAGGAGCGGGCGGAGTAACCCGCCGTGCGCTGTAGCCTCTGCCTGAACGGGTGAAGTGTTCCATGCCTGCCCTTCCCCGGACGGCCCCGCGGAGGGCGAGTCGTCAGTCAGCCTTGTGCAGCCTTTCCTCAACGTAGCCGAGGAACCACAGCGTGACGAAGTTCAACGCCGCCAGCACCACGGCGATCTCCAGGCGGCCGTAGGCCACAGCCAGTCCCATGGCGCCGGTGCCCCATATGCCGGCTGCCGTGGACGTGCCCGAGACCCCCTCGCCCTTGTTTTTGAGGATGGCCCCGCCGCCGATGAAGCCGATGCCGGTGATGATGCCCTGCACTACCCGTGATTCAGCTTCCGTACTGTCCAGCACGTCGATGCCGATGAGCATGAAGCCGCACGAAGCCACGGCCACCAGGGGGAAGGTCCGCAACCCCATGCCGTATTTGCTTCGCTCGCGGTTCCAGCCCACCGGCAAGGCCAGCACGTAGGCCACGAACAACCGCACCAAGTGGGCCAGAACCACGCTCCAGTCCAGTCCCGGCAGCGGGTTCATGCCCTGGCTCTACGCGGTCCCGCCAGCAGCCAGATGATGAAGCCGATGAGCGGCAGGAGCAGAATCAGCAGGACCCATAGCAGTTTATGCACTCCGGTGGTGGAGCGGGACCCCAGCACGTTGATGATGGCCCAGATGTCCAGAATGAGAATGAGTATGGCGGCGACGCTCGACACGGCGTTCCTCCTTAACTGGGGTTATTGATCAGTGGACTCTTCCAGTTCGTCCGCCATCTCCTCCGCCTGGTCGGCGGCCTCCTCGGCGGCCTCGTCAATCTGCTCACCGGCCTCCTCCATCGGCCCCTCATTCTCGCAGGCCGTCAAGGAAAACATCGAAAACGTCAGCATCAACACAGCGAGCAGGGCAAGAATACGCTTCCACATGGCAAACTCCTTTGCCATCCATGTAGCACGAGGACGGGAGACGGCAAAGCGGGAAGCGAAGAATTGGAGGGAAGAGGGAAGATTTCGCCCTTCGGGCGACCAGGGCCTGCGCGGCCCTGGACCCGCGGCAAAATAATTTTGCATTTGTATTCGCGGGATTGAGCACTCCGGCGAATCGGCGATTGTGGGGCTCCTAAAACCGGGACAACTTGGCCCCGGCCGCTTGGCTTCAGATGCGTTGAACGCGGGGAATTGGCCTCGTCCCCCCGGCTGCCACCCGCCTGTCCCACGCCCCCGAGCGAAGCGAGCGATAAAAATTTTCGGAAAAGGAGGGTGAGGGTGTGGGAGAGGGAGGAAAAACCATTTTTAAAGGGTTTTTCCTCCCTCTCCCACTGCCCTGAACTCCAAACCCGTGTACTGCCCCCGGTTTAGCAAGCCTTTTTTAAGAGAGTCCGCGAGTTGATCAGTTCCTGCTCGGTTGTCACCGGGGTTTTATACCCCAGCGCCGAGTGCAGGTAGCCTTGGTTGTATTCTTCGATCCAGGAGCCCAAGGCTTGGTAAAAGGCCGTGGGGCTACGCCATTCATTGATCCAGACCAACTCTTCCTTCATGGTGCGCATGAAGCGCTCGGTGTCGGCGTTGCCTTTGGGGTTGTTGTAGCTGGTGAAGGCGAGTTTGATGTCCATGACGCGGCAAGCCTTCATAAAGCTCGTCGAGGTCGGTTGGCAGCCGTTGTCGGCCATGAGATGAAGACCGCCGCCGCGCACGCCTTCGGGGAACTGCCTGCCGACAGCAGCGTTGAGCGCCGAGAGCCAATGCCATGCCTTGGCTTGATCGCCGGCGTAGTGGCCGACGACCTTCTTGGTGCGCCAGTCAAGCACAATGACCACGTACAGCCAGCCGTAGCCGTCAATCTTGATTTTGGTCATGTCGATACCCCACCACTCGTTGGGTCGCGAGGGCCGGGGCTTGACGCCGGTCGGCCTGCGTTTTGCCTTGAGTCGCAGGTTGGGCTTCACCGTGAGGTCATGCTCGCTCATGAGCCGGTAGACGCGGTTTTTGCCGACGACTACGCCGTCCACGAAGCGCAGAAACGCCCAGACCCGACGGTATCCCCGGAACGGATGGTCGGCCTTGATGCCGCGAATGCGGGCCAGGAGGCCGGCGTTGCGCTCGGCGACCTTTGCATATGGTCCACGCTTCATCCGAACGGCCCGCTTTTTTTAGCTCAATGGTCAGCTCGCCGATCAGGCTTTTGAGCTTCATGTTCTCGCGCTCAAGCTTGGCCGTACGCTGTGCGCCGTGCTCGGGCTCAAACGCTTTGTGCGCCTGGGCGAGGAATTGATCGCGCCACTTGTAGTACTGGTTCTGCGAGATGGCGTACTCGGCGCACACTTCGCCCACGGGTCGTCCTCGAAGGCCTTCGAGGACGACCCGAGTCTTCTGCTCCGGGGTCCACTTCCGTCGCTTCATGGCAAACCTCCTGCCTGTTGAGAAGCCACGGACTTCCACTTAGTCGGTCCTGAAAAAGGCCTTTCAGATTGAATCAGGCGTACTTTAGTCTGCCCCGACTCCAGGTTCCGAAGCAGAGCCAAGGGGCGAAAAGAGACAAAAAGTGCTTCAGTCCCCGCATCCACTTCTTGAAGTTGAACGCGGCTGCGGCCATCAGCAGGTTGATCGCATCACCGAGGGCCCCTTTCAGGAAGTTTTTGGCCATGCGGAAGTCGTGTTTGAGATGTCCGATCACCGGCTCGATGCCAGCGCGTCTGCGAAAACGTTGCCTGGCCTTTCGTCTCTGGTAGGGCGTGTCGCTTTTCTTCGGCCGGCCCGGAATCAGAATGCTCGTGTCACCGACTTTTTTGCGCCCCCTGTAACCCCGGTCACAGATGGCCGCCTCGGGGCAGGATTCCGTGATTTGCGAAACTTGCTCCAGAACATCCGGCAGGGTGTGACCGTCGAAAACGTTCTCCTTGAAGGACATGGCTCCTACGATCACACCGGTGGTCTTGGTCCAGGCGATGGAGGCCTTGCGTCCGAACTCGTACTTTTTGTGCTCTTTGCCCTTGCCGATGCAAAGCACGTCCGGTTCGTGCAGGCTGTAGATCTTGTTCTTGTCGGTACGTTTCTGGTCATGGACCCGGCGGAAGAGCTGCATAGCTTCCCTGTGCCTGGCCAACGAATCCCTGGGCAGTTTGCGCTCAAGTTCGCGGATCAGGACGCCAGCCATGGTCCGAATGCGTTTGATGATCTTGCGACTCTTGAATCGCTGGCGCAGGAGGCCTGGCAATTCACGGCGGAAACTGCGGCGCAAGCTGATTCCTTCGAACTCGGCGATGGCCCTGCATCGCTTGATGACCTTGGTCAGAAGCTTCACGTCAGTGGGGAAGGTGATGTTCTTCTCCTGGACCGTGGTGTCCACGGCGATCTCCCGCTCCATGGCGTCGTCGCCGTGCAGACCCACCGAGACCTCGAAGATCAAACGCGCCCCACCCTCGCCGATGCGTTTGCGGAAATAAACCAAGTCCGTGGGGTCACAAGGAAGCCTCCACCGGAAATGCGTCTCACCGCAGAAGGCCTGATAGTAGGGGTTCCGGACCCAAGCCTCAATGACACGCTCGTCGCTCAGATTTTCAAGCTGCTTGAGGATCATGAGCCCGACCATGAGTCTGATGGGCTTTGCTGGACGACCATACTCACTATAGAGGCTAGAAAACTCCTGCTCGAACCTTTCCCAGGGGATGTTCGCTGCAAGCTTGAGCAGCGGGTCCTTGGGATTGAGCTGATCGATGAGGTCCTCGTAGAGGAAATTGCCCTGATCGCTTTTGGCTGGCTTGGCCTTCATCATCACTCCCGAACCGGTGACGGCGCGACCGGTTTCTTGCAGAATCACTACAGTTCCTGGTCGAGAATGATACATTGAATGCTACACTTTGTTAATTCTTTTCAGTGTCATAGATGTTTTTCAGGGCCGACCACTTAGATCAAGGCTGTTTCAAACCGGGGGCAGGATACCCGACCAGCCACCTCCCATTCCCCTGAACCCAAAAAAAGACGCGGGGTCGGCGCGGCTTGAGCCGCGCCGACCCCGCGTTTTATTCTTCGCCGATGGACTCTTACAATCCCAGACGTTCTTTAATCAGCGGCAGGTTGACGTGCTGGCCGACCACGTCGGTGCCTTGCTTGATTTTCACCTGGTCGCGGAACTTGTGGCGGGAGAGCAGGGCTTCCATTTTCTTAGCCACGGAGAAGGTGTCTTCCCGCACGATGATGATGGGGATTTCCAGTACTTCGGAGCGGGTGAGGATGATGTCGTTGGGGTAGAGGTTGCCTGTCAGGATGAGGCAGGGGCAGTCGCCTTCCAGGGCCACCAGCTGCACGTCGGAGCGGTCGCCGCCCACGATGATCGCTGAGTTGCGGTGCTTTTTGAAGTGGGTGAGGAAGTTTTCCACCTGCATGGTGCCGATGAGGAAGTTTTCCACCACGCGGTCGGACTTGCCGTGGGCGGAGATGACCTTGCCGCCCAGCCGGTCCGCCAAGTCGGAGACCTTGATGGCTCCCAGCAGGGGATCGCGGGGGATGACGCCCAGCACGTCGATGCCGCTGCGCTTGAAGAAGGGCATGAGCAGGTTGTTGAGCTCGTCCATGAAGGACTGAGGCACGTCGTTGAGGATGACGCCCAGCAGCTTGTCGCCCAGGGTCTCCCGCATGATGGCAAGGTAGTCGTACTTGAATTCCTTGTCGAAGCGGTCGATGACGATGGTGGGCAGGTTCAGCTCGTTGACCACGCTGACGCCGTCCACGTTGCAGTACTTGCCCGAGTACATGGAGCCGGACCCGGCCACCAGGGTGAGGTCCTTGCCCTGGGAGAGGGTGTCGTAGGAGGAGTGGATTTTGGCCATGAGGTCTTCACACTCGCCGGTGAAGGCCTTGACCTTGAAGTCCTGCGTGACCAGCACGGGCGTGACCGTCTCCGGGTCCTGCTCCAGGCCCAGGGTCTGCTGCATGAAGAAGGCGTCCTCGTCCCCCATCTTGCCGTCTTTTTCGATGGGCAGGGCGCCAACGGGCTTGAGGTAGCCGATCTTCAGTCCCTGGCGCTGCATCCACAGGCCGATGCCCAGGGCGATCATGTTCTTTCCCGAGTATCCGGAAGTCGCTCCGATGTAGAGGCCGGGCATGTAGTCCTCCGCTTTGGCTCTTACCGGGGCGATACCCCGTCTTGTTTCTTTCGTCTATCCCCGCGAACCGAGGCTGAGCCGCACGTCGGCCACCAGGGCCTGGCGGTCGTTGACCAGCACGGGGTTGAACTCCGCTTCCACGATCTCCGGAAAATCCATGGCCAGTTGGGACATGATGAGGATGATGTGCTCCAGGGCCTCGAAATTCACCGGCGGTTCGCCCCGGAACCCTTTCAGCAGCATGTAGGCCTTCACCTCGCGGATGATGTCGCGGGCGTCGTCCTTGCCCAGGGGGGCCAGGCGGAAGGCCACGTCCTTGAGAATTTCCACATAGATACCGCCTAGCCCAAAGAGCAGCAAGGGGCCGAACTGGTCGTCGCGGGTGAAGCCCACGATAACCTCCTTGCAGTCCTCCGGGGCCATGGCCTGCACCAGGCAGCCGTTGATGTACGCCTCCGGCCGCAGCCGCTGGGCGCGGTTGGTTATCTCGCGGAAGGCGGCGCGCACCTCGTCCGACGTCTTCAGCCCCGCCTTCACCCCCTGCACGTCCGACTTGTGGGAGATCTGGGCCGAGGCGATCTTGACCACCACGGGCAGGCCGATCTCCTCCGCGGCCTGGCCCGCCTCGTCGGACGAGCGGGCCAGGATGGTGCGGGGCAGGGGCAGGTTGTAGGCCTTGAGGATGTCCTGGGCCTGGAATTCCACGATCTCGTGCACGCCCCACCGCCTGGCGTCGGCGATGACCCGCCGCACGTCCTCCGTCTCGCGGTTGATGCACACCCCCACCGGCTCCGGCTTCTGGATACGCTGGAAATGGGAAAACATGGCTCGCACCGACTCCACGGCGGGCTCCGGAAAGGCGTAGCAGGGCACCCCGGCCTCCACCAGCATTCTCTGTCCCTTGGCCACGCGGTCCTTGCCCATGAAGCAGGCGAACACCGGCTTGCTGGATTCGCGCGCCACGTCGATCACGGCTTGGGCCGTTTCCTCAATCTCCACCGAGGCCGTGGGCGTGAGCACCACCAGCAGGGAGTGCACCGACTCGTCCCCGGCCACGGCCTCAAGGGTCCGCTCGTAGCGGTCTGCGTCCGCGTCGCCGATGATGTCGATGGGGTTGTAGAGGGAGGCGTAGGTGGGCAGGAACTCCCCGAGTTTCTCCAGGGTGGCGGATGAGGGGCGGGGCAGGTTCAGCCCGGCCTTTTCCGCGGCGTCCGCGGCCAGGATGCCGGGGCCTCCGGAGTTGGTGACGATGGTCAGGTTCGCCCCCTTGGGCAGGGGCTGGCTGGCGAAGGCCTGGGCCAGGTTGAACAGGTGCTCCACCGACCGCACCCGGATGATGCCCGCCTTGCGGAAGGCTGTCTCGTACGCCTGGTCCGAGCCCGCCATGGCCCCGGTGTGGGAGGAGGCCGCCTTGGCCCCGGCCGTGGTGGTGCCGGACTTGATCATGATGATCGGTTTCTTCCGGGCCACCATTTGCGCCGTCTCCAGAAAGCGCATGCCGTCGCCGATGTTCTCCACGTAGCCAAGGATGACGTCCGTGGCCGGGTCGTCGGCCAGGTGGTCCAGCATGTCCGTCTCGGAGATGACCGCCTTGTTGCCCAGGGAGACGAACTTGGAAAAGCCGATGTTCTCGCCCCTGGCCCAGTCCAGGATGGCCACGCACAGCGCGCCGGACTGGGAGAAGAAGGCGATGTTGCCCTTGGGCGGCCGGGCCGCGGCGAAGGAGGCGTTGAGGCCGTTTTCCGTGTTGATGAGCCCCAGGCAGTTGGGGCCGAGCATGGCCATGGAGTGCTCGCTGGCCACCTGGATCAGCTCTTCCTCCAGGTGGTAGCCGCGCTTGCCAACCTCCTTGAACCCGGCGGTAATGACGATGGCCGCCTTGCAACCGCTCTCGCCCAACTCACGCAGGGCGTCGATGGCCAGGCGGCGCGGCACAACCACCACGCCCAGGTCCGGGGCGCGGGGCAGCTCGCCCACCGAGGCGTAGGCCGTCAGCCCCTCAATCTCCCCACCCTTGGGGTTGACCGGGAACACCTCGCCGGTGAACCCCGCCTCGCGCAGGTTGGCCACGATGGTGTGGCCGATCTTGCCCGGTGTGGCGGACGCGCCGACCACGGCCACGGAGGAGGGGGTGAAGAGGGCGTCGAGGTCCATGATGGGGACGGGACGCTACCGGTCTAGACCGGGTCGTTGAGCAACCGGCCGGATTCCTTTTCGATGACCGGCCGCACTTCGATCCGTGTGGGCAGTTCTGTGACGCCGGGGCCGAATTTCCGGGTGAGCCGGAAGTACGCGGCCATGTCGCGCTGGATGCCGGAGGCAAGGGAGCCGCTGAACTCGCCGCGCTCCGTGACCGCCCGCCACATCCGCCTGGTGGTGAAACCGGACATGGAGGGACCGGCCGGGCTTGCGCCGGAGGGAACCGGGGTGGAATCGTCGGCCATGGCGTCCTCTGCTGGTATGGCCCGCGCTGGCGCGGCTTTTGTTCATCCTTGACTTGCCGCATGCTACACGGAAAAAAGAAAAACGAAAACAGCCCGCAAGAGAAACGCCGAGGGGGAAGATTCATGCGCAACCGCAGCCTGTGCGCCGCCGCGCTGGTCCTGGTGGCCGCGCTGCTGGCGGCCGCGCCCGGCGCACCCCGAAGCAACGAAGCCAGGGAGCGTCCTTGGCGGCCCGCGCCCTACTCTTCCAAATAGTAGTCGATAGTCGAAACCACCCGGACGACCTTGATTTCCGGGGTGTAGGGGTCGCGGTCGCGGATGGTGAAGATGCCCTGGCGGGCGTTGCGGATGGCGCCGACCTTGCTGCCGGAGTCCTCGGCGAACTGGCGGGCGGCTTCGCGGGCGTTTTCCGTGGCCGTGCGGATCATGTCCGGCTTGATGTCGTTGAGGCTGGTGAACTCGAAGCGCGGCCGGTGCTGGTAGTCCTGGGCCAGCACCACCCCCTTGGCCACCAGATCGCCGGACTGGGACATGGCCTGCTTGACCCGCGTGATGTCCCCGGAGCGCACCAGCACCACCTGTTTGGCCCGGTAGCGGTGGGGGGGCTCGTTGCCCGGGGGGTAGCCCCGGGTGGAGGTGTCCGTGATCTCGGGCGCGGCGTGGGAGACAGCCTCACCGTCGAAGCCCTGTTCCGTCAGGTACCCTTTGATCGCCTCGCGGGAGGCGCGCAGCTCGGCGTGCAGTTCGGCCAGCTCGTCCGCGGCCACGGTGAAGCTGATGGGCCACATGGCCAGGTCCGCTCGGACCTCCCGCTCGGCCAGTCCCTTGACGGTGACGTGGCGGTTGAGCCGCTTGAAGTCCACCACCGACTCGGAGACCCACCAGCCGCACAGGGCGACGGCCACGGCCAGCAGCACACCGGGGATGAACAGCGCGTGCGACGCGCCCTCGCGGTTCATTGCGTGGTCCCCTGGGCCTCGGGCGGCACCTCGAAGGGGAACAGCTCCGGCCCGGTGAGGTCCATGAGGCGCATTTCGAAGCTTTCGTCCTCAAGCGGGGTGGGCAGGGTCTTGTCGCGCATGGCGCACCAGATGGCCTGGGCGAAGGTGGTCAGCAGGGTGGCGGTGTCGTCCTCCATCTCTTCGGAGGCGATGAGGCGGCAGCCGGGGCCTTCCTCCTCCTCGCCCTTCTGGGTGAAGGGCAGGGCCATGACGAACAGCCCGTCCTTCTCCCGCGCTTCGAAAATGAGGGCGGGCAGGTCCTCGGGCAAGAGGTGCGTGATGTCGCTGGCGCCCTGGGCGATGGGCGGATAGTTGGCCATGACCGTGGACAGCGGACCCACCCAGCCCAGGGTGAAGGTCTCGGCCACGCGCTGCCAGTCGCGCTGAATGCATTCCTGCGGGGTTATGGGCATGCGTGCTCCTTGCGTGATTTGGGGATGGCGGCCCGCGCGCTCGGGCGGGGCCTGGAAAAAAGAGCGGCTCAGGCGCGGACGTCGGTCAGGCTGCCCTTGACCGTCACGGAGCGGCTGTCCGAGGGCAGGGTGCGCGCCTCGGGTTTCGCCCGCAGCAGGGCGCGGAAGTTCTCCGCCGCCGTGACTTGCGGGTCGCGCGGAACGAGCCGGTTGCCTGGAGCGAGGGAAATGTAACTCATGGCATTCCTCGTTTCCGAGGTGTAGCCCGCCCGCCCGAGGGGGGTCAACTCCTTCACCGAAAAGCCCCCCTTCCTTCCTCTGGATTCGCCTCCCGGCCGCGCGCATGGCCGGAGATGACTTGAAAACCGGGAAGACGAGCGAAAGGGAGCCAGCCATGCCCGAGCACACCAAGCCCGGAGGCGAGTACACGGAAGAGGAACGCCGCGAGAGGGAGCGCCGCAAGGAGGTCAACGAGGCCCTGCGCAAGGAGGAGGGGGAGTCCATCCGTTCCGTGACCGGGGAACAGGAACCCGTGCCCGAGGGGGTGCGCCTCAACCGCGAGGAGCGGGACAACCCCTCCGTGACCAGGGAGAAAATCATCGAAGAAATGGAAACCGAGGACGAGTGGCGGGAAAACGAGGAAAAGAAGAAGGAGTAGCCCGCCCGGGCGGCCCTGGGATTCCTCCGGGACGGTTTTCGCGCCGGGCCTTCAGCCGGTCGGCTGGGCCGTCGGCTCGCTGGCCATGGCCTTGTCCGCCAGGACCCTGGCGCGCGCGGCCAGTTCCCGCATCTCCGGCTTGGAAATCTGGTCGTCCGCACCCACGGCCTCGCCTTTGTGGCGCAGCTTGTCCGTGATGAGCGAGGAGAAGAGGATGACCGGCAGATTCTTGAAGCGCGGGTCCTCCTTGATGCGGCGGGTCAGGGAGTGGCCGTCCATGCCGGGCATCTCGATGTCCGAGACGATGACCTGCACGTAGTCGGTCATGGGGCGGCTCGCGGCCTCGGCCTCCTGGTGCCAGGCCTCAAGTTGTTCCCAGGCTTTCTGCCCGTTGATGGTGCGGGTGACTTCGAAGCCGCCCTTTTCCAGCGACGAGCCCATCATGTGGCGGATTGTGGCGGAGTCGTCGGCGATGAGGGTCTTGAGTCGCGAGTCCCCGTGGTCCTCCTCCTCGTCGATGCTCTGCAGGGCCAGGGAGGGGTTGAGCTCGCCCACGATCATCTCCATGTCCAGGATGAATACTACCCGCTCGTCCAGGCGCACCACGCCGGTGATGGACTCCTGGGAGAAGCGCTGCACGTGGATGTTGGGCGCTTCGATGGCGTCCCAGGAAAGGCGGTGGATGCGGGTCACGCCGCTAACGCGGAAGGCGTTCACGATGGAGTTGAACTCGGTGACGATGACCTTGTCGTCCTCCGTGTTGTCGCAGGTCTTGCCCAGCCAGCGGGCCAGGTCCACCAGGGGGATGACGCGGCCGCGCAGGTTGAAGGAGCCGCGCACCGAGGCGTTGGTCTGCCCGGGCATTTCCGTGACCTGGGGCAGCCGGATGATCTCCAGCACCTTGGCCACGTTGACGCCGTAGTAGCCGCAGTACTCGCGGCCGTCCGGGGTCCGTTCATTGATGAAGAAGACCACGATCTCCAGTTCGTTGGTGCCGGATTCCAGCAGGATATTGGTCGTCTGCGCCATGTGCTTCCCCCTCCCTGAAGGTGTCTCGGCCCCCCCTCTACACCACGCCCGTGACGGCCTGGTTTCGGCCCGGCGCGCTCGGGGGCGCGCCGGGTTGAAGCGGGCTCCCTCCCTTCATTGCCTCTCTGGGCCGGGAGGTCAATGTCTGCCGGAGCCGTTCAGGCGGCGGTCGAAGTCGTACTCGCGGGAGGTGGCAACGTCCTCCAGGCGGCGCAGGCGGCGGTCCAGGGAGTCGAACTTGCGCTTGAGGCGCTGCATGGCCGCCCGGGGGGAGGCGGCGTAGGTGTCGTAAAAATCCCGTTCCCCCTCGTCGCGGGGCTGCACGGCCGGGGCGGGCTTGAGCAGCAGGGCGGCGATAAGGTAGGCTCCCACCGCAGGCCACACGCCGCTGGCCAGGGCGATGACCACGAAGATGACCCGCATCCAGAAGGCCGAAACGCCGAAGTACTCGGCCAGCCCCTTGAGCACGCCCAGGAAGCGGCCGTGGCGGGAGCGGTAGAGTCCGTTGCTCTGTTCCTGGTTCACTTGTTTTCCTCCGTTCTTCCGGAGCGGGAGTCCCGCTCCAGCATCAGGGTTTCCAGGTTCTCTATCCGCTCCTCCATGCGCTCCATGCCGTGATAAAGGTCCTGCATGGTCTCGGCGTCGTCCGGGCCGGAGTGCTTTTTCCGCCGCCCCTTGGCCAGGCGGACCAGGCCGTAGACAAAGGCGAAGACGATGAGCAGGCGCAGGGTGGTGAAGAATTCCTCGACGAAGATTTCCGGAAGCATGCGTTCTCCTGGGTTTGCCCGAGCCTAGCCCAGGTCAGCCCTGTTGGGAAACCTCGTCCTTGAGGCGGGTCAACTCCTCTTCCACGTCGCTGTCCTCCAACTCGCGGAAAGCGTCCTCCAGGTCGGTCCCGGCGGGGGGCGCGGCCATTTCCGCGTCCGCCTCCATGCGCTCGATGTTCTGCTGGTAGCGCTCGAACCGTTCGGCGGCGCGGGAGGAGTCGGCCTTGCGCATCTCGCGGCGGCAGCGGGAGCGGTCCGTGGCCCGCTTGTGGCGCTGGCCCAGGCTGCGGCGCTTCTCGCGGGCGGTGCGCAGCTTGTCCTCCAGCTGGGCGATGTCCTCCTGCGCCTGGGCCACCAGGGCGTCGGCCTCGTCCAGTTCCTCGCGCACGGCCTCCAGGCGCTGGTTCAGCCGCTTCTTCTCGGCCAGGGCCTCGCGGGCCAGGTCGTCGCGGCCCTTGGCCACGGCCAGCCTGGCGCGCTCCGCCCAGGTGGCGGCGCGGCCGGAAAGCTCCTCCACCCGTCGGGCCAGGGTGGCGCGGTCGGCCATGGCCTTGGCGGTGTTGGCCTTTATCTCCACCAGCGTCTCCTCCATCTCGCGGATCATGAGGCGGATCATCTTCTCCGGATCCTCGGCGCGGTCCAGCATGTGGGAGATGTTGGCGGACACGATGTCCTTGAAGCGGGAAAAAATACCCATTGCGTTCCTCCTTGTGTGCCTTTTTCAAGGCATGGACCGTGCCAAACGGTGCGGCGAATGTAACAAGCCGGAATGATTGGATGCGGCGCGGTGAGGCTGGAAAGGAGTGTTGCTAGGAAAGCCGAAACATGGTTTGAATGACCGCATCATGGTCAATGAAGCCGAATACGCCAGCCCGGCCGCCGGGGTGGAACTGCTGGGCGAGTCCGACGCCTTCCTCTCCTTTCTGGACGAGCTGGCCCGCGTGGCCCCGGTGGAGCGGCCGGTGTTGCTCATCGGCGAGCGCGGCACCGGCAAAGAGCTGGCTGCGGCCCGGCTGCACTACCTCTCCCACCGCTGGGGCGGCCCGCTGCGCACGGTGAACTGCGCCGCCCTGGCCGAAAGCCTTTTGGAAGCGGAACTCTTCGGCGCGGACCCCGGAGCCTACACCGGCGCGGGCAGCCGCCGCCGTCCGGGCCGGTTCGAGCAGGCCCACGGCGGCAGCCTCTTTCTGGACGAGATCGGCGCGCTCTCCCTTGCCGCCCAGGAAAAGGTGCTGCGGGCGGTGGAGTACGGGGTGTTCGAGCGGGTGGGCGGCTCCGAGGCGCGGGTGGACGTGCGCCTCGTGGGGGCAACCAACGCCGACCTGCCCGGGCTGGCCGAGGAGGGCCGCTTCAAGCTCGACCTGCTGGACCGTCTGGCCTTCTGCGTGCTGACCCTGCCGCCCCTGCGGGCGCGGGAGGGCGACGCGGGGCTTCTGGCCGGGCACTTCGCCGCCTCCATGGCGGTGGAGCTTGGGCTGGATGCGCCGCCCGCCTTCTCACCACGCTGCCTGGAGCAGATGGCCGACCACCCCTGGCCGGGCAACGTGCGGGAACTGAAGAACGCGGTGGAGCGGGCGGTTTTCGCCCACGCCGGGGAGGGGGAAATTCCCGCCCTGGACCTGGATCCCTTCGCCTCGCCCTACCGTCAGGAGCGGCCGGGGGAGGCGGAGCGGCCAGGAAAATCAGCCGGGGAGCGAAGGAAGGCGCATGTCGAGGCGCAAGCCGTTTCCCTTGAAACGCCCTTGCCGGAGCGGGTGGCCGACCTGCAAGTCGCCCTGGTGCGCGAGGCGCTGGCCCGGGCGCGCCACAACCAGCGCCGGGCGGCCGAACTGCTGGGCCTGACTTACCACCAGTTCCGGGCGCTGTACCGCAAGCACCGCCAGCGCATCGAGGGAGCTTAGGCCGCCGCCACCGCCTGGCGGATGGCCTCGGCGAAGTTGTCCACTTCTTCCTCGGTGGTGTCGAAGGAGGTCATCCAGCGCACGATGCCGTCCTCGGGGTCCCAGAGGTAGAAGGTCCAGTCCTCCTGCAGCTTCCGGGTGGCCTCCAGGGGCAGGCGGGCGAAGACGTGGTTGGTCTCCACCGGCCGGGTGATCTCCACACCGGGCGCGTCCCGCACCGCCTCGGCCAGCCGCACGGCCATGGCGTTGGCGTGGACGGCGTTCTCCAGCCACAGGTCGTCCTCGAGCAGGGCCAGGAACTGGGCAGCGGTGTAGCGCATCTTGGAGTAGAGTTGCATGGCCTGCTTGCGGCGGTAGACGAAGTCCCGCGCCGCCTCGTCGCCGAAGAGCACCACGGCCTCGCCGAACATTAGCCCGTTCTTGGTGCCGCCGAAGGACAGGGCGTCCACACCGCAGTCCGCGGTCAGCTCCTTGAGGGAACAGCCCAGGGCGGCGCAGGCGTTGGCCAACCGCGCGCCGTCCATGTGCAGCTTCATGCCGTGCTGGTGGGCGAAGTCCGCCAGGACGCGGATTTCCTTGGGCGAGTACAGGGTGCCCAGCTCGGTGCATTGGGTGATGGAGACCGCGCCGGGCTGGGCGTGGTGCTCGAAGCCCAGGGAGTGCAGGTGGGGGGCCAGCTCGTCCGGGGTGATCTTGCCGTCGCTGCCCTCCACCGTGACCAGCTTGCTGCCGGTGTAGCGCTGCGGCGCGCCGCACTCGTCGCGGTTGATGTGGGCCGTGGTGGCGCAAAGCACCGATTGGTGCGGCCGGATGAGGGACTCCAGGCAGAGCACGTTGGCCCCGGTGCCCAGAAAGACCAGGAAGGGATGGGCGTCGGGCCCGAAGGCCTCTTGCATGGCCTCGGCCGCCCGCTGGCTGAGGGAGTCGTTGCCGTAGGGCGCGGCCCGGCCCTGGTTGGCTTCCTCCAGGGCCCGCATGACGCGGGGATGGACCGGGGCGGTGTTGTCCGAGGCGAAGGATCGTTGCATGCGCGTCTCCGGGTCAGCCCGCGAGACGCTCCCTGAAGGCGCTCCAGTCCCAGACGAGGTCGGCGATGAGGCCGTGGCCGTCGCCGGTGGGGTGGACGCCGTCCGAGGCCCGCAGGCTGTTGATGTACTCAAAGCTTGAAGCGAGGGGGGTATACACGTCCAGGCAGGGCAGGTCCAGGTCCGCGCAGACCCCCGCCAGCGCTCCGGAAAGACCGGCCACGCGCTCGTTGGCCGCCTTGTCCCGCACAGGCGGGGGGCTGATGAACAGGGCGGGGTGCTTCTTCCGCGCCAGGCCCAGCACGTCCCCGGCGGCCCGCAGGGTCTCGTCCGGGTCCGCCCCCCGCAGGGCGTCCACCGCGCCGAAGGAGAAGAGCAGCAGGGTGGATTCGCCTTCGGGCAAATCGCTCAGGCGGCGGTCCGTCTCCTGTTCCCAGCGATCCCGGACGCGGCAAGTGAAGTCGCGGCGCACGCCCAGGTTGTACAAGGTCGCGTCCATGTCCTCGCGGACCAGGCGGCGGGCAACCCGCCCTGGCCAGCCCAGAAACTCCTGGTCGCCCACGCCGAGGGTGAGGGAATCGCCAAAACAGCAAATGTACATGCGCGCCTCCTTTGTCCTCTAGATACCACCCGCGGCCAGCGAAACAAGGGCGGCCAGGCCGAAGCCGCCGATGACCAGGGCGGCCGCCTTGCGGATGCGGGGCAGGTGGCGGGTCAGCCGCCGCCGCAAAAAGGCCCCGCCGAAGGCGATGGAGAACCACCAGGCGCAGGACCCGGCGAAGACCCCCAGCACCAGGGCGGCGGCCAGCCTGTAGTCCGCGTTGTCCGCCAGCCCCAGCCCGGCGAATATCACCGCGAAGGCCAGGATGGTCATAGGGTTGGTCATGGTGATGAGGAAGGTGGAGGCCATGTCCCCGGCCATGCGGCCGCCCCTGACCTCCAGGCGCGGAGTTCCCGCCGTCTCGCGGAACATGCGCCAGGCCAAAAAGAGCAGCAGAAGCCCCCCGGCCGCCTTGAGGTAGGGCTCGTGCCCGGTGAGGAAGGCGGAGACGAAGCGCAGGCCGAAGGCGGCCACCGCGCCGTAGAAGGCGTCGGCCAGGGCCGCGCCCAGGCCGCAGGTCAGCCCCACGACCGCGCCGGAGGACATGGAGCGCTGGATGCAGAACATGCCCACCGGCCCGGCGGGCAGGGCGATGGCAGCGCCCACGGCCGCCCCCTTGAGGAAGAAGAGCAGGGCCTGAAGCACGTCCGCGTCTACTCCTTCTCGTCAGGAGGCGGGTTGCGCTTTCCGGTGATCTCCGTGACCTCGATCTCTATAACCATGGTCTTGCCCACGATCTTGTCCGGAAATCCGGGTTCCTGGTCCGGGGCGAAGCGGCGGCTGAGCACGCTCAGGCCGCGCCGCTTCTCGGAGTCGCCCTCCAGCAGCCGGGCCGTGCCGCAGCCGCACAAGCTGTGGAAGTGGGCGGTGTGCTTGCAGGGGGTGGGGCCGGTGGCGATCCTGGCCCGGGGCACAACCACGAAGCGCACGCGCGGGTCGGCCCGCAAAAGCTCCGCCTTGCGCCCCTTGAGCCCGGAGTGCAGGTAGATGCGGCCGTCCTCGTAGGCGTAGTTCAGGGGCACGGCGTAGGGGGCGGCGCCGGGGTCGTTGAGAGACAAGACCAGGTATTCGCCCTCGCGCAGCAGTTCCTCAATGATCTCACGGTCACGGATTTCCAGTTTGTCGCGTCGCATACTTCCTCGCTGGTTTTTGTCGCGGCCGCGCTTGCCATGACCGCGTAACGGATACACAATACGCCATTCATCCCCGAAAGGCACCGGTGAACAACATGCCCCCACGATTCTCCGTCGTCATCCCCGTTCTCGGCGAGGCAGAGACCATCGCCGGAGCCGTGCGCCATCTGCGTGAAACGGCGCTGGGGCATGACGTGGAGGTGGTGGTGGCGGACGGCGACCCGGACGGCTCCACCCTGGAGGCGGTGGACGACCCCGAGGTGGTGTGTGTGCTGGCCCGAAAGGGGCGGGCGCGGCAGATGAACGCCGGGGCACGGGCCGCGTCCGGCGAGGTGCTGGCCTTCCTTCACGCCGACACCGTCCTGCCGCGCGGGGCCTTCGAGGTCATGGAGCGGGTGCTGGAGGGCAACGGGGCCGGGGCCTTCGACCTGGCCATCGATTCCCCCCGCCCGGCCCTGCGGCTCATCGCCTGGATGGCCAACCGCCGCAGCCGCGCCACCCGCATGCCCTACGGCGACCAGTGCCTCTTTTTGCGCCGCCGCCTGTTCGAGGACATGGACGGCTTCGCCGACATCCCCCTGATGGAGGACGTGGAGTTCTGCCGCCGCCTGAAACGGCGCGGCACGCGGATGGAGCTGGCCCCCCAGCGGGTGTTGACATCCCCGCGGCGGTGGGAGAAGCAGGGCGTAGCCTACGGAACCCTGCGCAACTGGACCCTTGTGAGCTTGTATTTCATGGGCGTTCCGCCCCAAAAACTTGTCCGCTGGTACTGATGGACGAACCCTACCCGCCCGACGGCGACCGCCGCGTCATCCTCTTTTTGAAAACGCCCCGCCCCGGAGCCGTGAAAACCCGCCTGGTGCCCCTGCTGGGGGAGGACGGGGCCGCGGGGCTGGCCAAGGCCATGGCCGAGGACACCCTGGCCATGCTGCGAACCCTTGACGCGCCCATTCTGGTGAGCGTGGAGCCGGAAAGGGATCTCTCCCGGGCTAGAAAATGGCTGGGCGAGGGGCCGTCCTACTTCCCCCAGCGCGGGGAGGACCTGGGACGCCGCATGGCCACCGCCCTGGCCGACGCCTTCGAGCAGGGCTCGGAGCGGGCCGTGCTGCTGGGCGCGGACCTGCCGGACCTGCCCTCGGAGATCGTCTCCCACGCCTTCCAGACATTGGAGCGCACAGACGCCGTGCTGGCCCCGGCCGCGGACGGCGGTTGGTTCCTCATCGGCTTCCGGGCCGACGCCTTCGACCGCTCCGTGCTGGACGGCATCCCCTGGAGCACGCCCGAGACCTTCCAGGCCACCTCCGATGCCCTGGACCGGGCCGGGGTGGCCTGGGCAATCCTGCCCGGCTGGCCGGATGTGGACACCCCGGCCGAGGTGGCCGAACTCAAGTCCCGGCTCGTTTCCGCCCACGGCCAGAATGGCTCCGGCGACATCGCCCCGCGCACGGCCGCCTTCCTCTTCGCCCGCGAGGTGGACGGGGGAGGGCATGGCTAGCCTGCTCTTCGTGGTCAGTGAGGACTGGTACTTCCTCTCCCACCGGCTGCACATCGCCCTGGCCGCCAAGGAGGCGGGCCACACGGTGGCCGTGGCCGCCCGCGACACCGGCCGCGCCGGGGACATCCGCGCCGCCGGACTGGATTTCCACCCCTTGCGCCTGGACCGGGGCGGCATGAATCCGGCGCGCGACCTGGCCACCCTGCGCCAGCTCGCCTCCCTGTTCCGCCGCCTTCGGCCCGACGTGGTGCATCTGGTGGCGCTGAAGCCGGTGCTCTACGGCGCGGCCGCCGCCCGCATGGCCGGGGTGCGGCGGGTGGTCTGCGCCGTGGCGGGAATGGGCTTCGCCTTCATCTCCACCGGGGCCAAGGCCGCCCTCATGCGGGCGGTCATGCGGGCGGGCTACCTTTTCGGCGTGCGCGGGCGCACCGGGGCGCGGGTCATCCTGCAAAACGAGGAGGACCGGGAGGAGCTTGTGCGGCGGAGCATGGTCCGGCCGGAACAAACCCGGCTCATTCCCGGCTCCGGCGTGGACACGGACCGCTTCGCTCCCGCCCCGGAACCCGGCGACCCGCGCGTGCTCTGCCATTCCCGCATGCTGCGCGACAAGGGCGTCGCCGAACTGGTGGAGGCCGGGGATATGGTGCGGGCGCGCGGCCTGGAAGCCGAGATCGTCCTGGCGGGCGAGCCGGACCCGGCCAACCCCGCCACCATCCCCGAGGCCGACCTGCGCGCCTGGAACGACCAGGGCAAGGCGGTCTGGCTGGGCCGCCGGGCGGACATCCCGGCTCTGCTGGCTGGCTGCCAAATCGCCTGCCTGCCCTCCTACCGCGAGGGGCTGCCCCTCTCCCTCATCGAGGCGGCCGCCGCGGGACGGCCCATCGTGGCCACGGACGTCACCGGCTGCCGCGAGGTCGTCCGCCACGGGGTCAACGGCCTGCTGGTCCCGCCGCGCGACCCGGCCGCCCTGGCCGACGTCCTGGCCGATCTGCTGGCCGACACCGAGCGCCGCGCCGCCATGGGCCGCGAGTCCCGCCGCCTGGCCGAGGAACATTTCGCCGCGCCCATCATCCGTCAGGCCCATCTGGACCTCTACGCCGAACTGCTGCGGGAGGTGCCGTGAGGGTTCTGGTCACGGGAGCCACCGGCTTCGTGGGGCGCGCCCTGGTGCGCCGCCTGCTGGACGAGGGGCATGCGGTGCGGGCTGTGGTCCGTGCCGGGGACGTCAGCCTGCCGGATGCGGCGGAACGCGTGGTGGTCCCCGATCTGGCCGCCGCGCCGCCCGGTTCCGAGCATTTTCAGGGCATGGACGCCGTGGCCCATCTGGCCGCCCGCGTCCACCGCATGCGCGATTCCTCGGAAGATCCCCTGGCGGCCAACCGCCGCCTCAACCGCGACGCCACCCTCGCCCTCGCCCGGCGGACTGCCGAGTGCGGCGTGTCGCGCTTCCTTTTCCTCTCCACCGTCAAGGTCCACGGCGAGGCCACCCACGGCCGCCCCTTCCGCGAGACCGACGCCCCCGCGCCCGAGGATCCCTACGCCATCAGCAAGCTGGAGGCGGAGCGCGCCCTGGCGGACATCCCCGGCCTGGCACCGGTCGTCCTCCGCCCGCCCTTGGTCTACGGGCCCGGCGTGCGGGCCAACTTCCTCCGCCTGCTCAAGCTGGCCCGCTCCGGCCTGCCGCTCCCCCTGGGTGCGGCCCGCAACAAGCGTTCCCTGGTTTCCGTCGACAACCTCGCGGACGCCGCCCTGACCTGCCTCGTCCACCCGGCCGCACCCGGCCGAACCTTCCTCGTCTCCGACGGCCGCGATCTCTCCACCGCCGACCTCGTCCGCATTCTGGCCCGCCACATGGGCCGCCCCTGCCGCCTCCTCCCCATCCCCCCCGCTATCCTCCGCTTCGCCGCCCGCGCCCTGGGCAAGTCCGCCCTGGCCGACCGCCTGCTGAACGACCTCCAGCTCGACCCCTCCCGCCTCCAAACCACCCTGGACTGGACCCCGCTCCAAACCCCGGAAGAAGCGATGCAACAAACAGCCGAATGGTTCGAGGAAGAGGCGGAGTAGGGGGAAAGGCAGCAGGGGGAATGGAAGGCGGCCGGCGGGGGTGAGTGTTCAGGGAAGCGGGATGAACCCCTCGCCCTCCTTTCTTGACACGGCATGTGAATCTTTATACCCACGATGGTATGCTTGACCCCTCAAATAACCAAAAAGCCTCGGAATCCGGCAAAGCTCGCGATTACCTTGAGGAATGCCACATCCTGGGGTCGGGCGATCCGCTGGTCTGCTTTCTTCAAAAGATCTTGCGTGGGGCGGTGCGTGTACTCGCCGTCATCATGACGCTGGTCATCGTGTGGGGCTTGCTCGACGTTGGCTGGGTCATCTACCAGCGCCTCAGGGTGCCTCCGTATTTTCTCCTCAACATAAGCGACATATTGGCAACGTTCGGGGCCTTCATGGCCGTTCTCATCGCCATCGAAATTTTCGCGAACATTGTTGTCTATCTACAGTCCCACGTCATACATTTGAGGCTGGTGCTGGCGACGGCACTCATGGCCGCGGCTCGGAAGGTCATCGTACTCGACTTCAAGACCGTTGAACCACCCTTCGTGTACGCACTCGGCGTAGTGATACTCGCTTTGGCGTTGGCGTTCTGGCTTGTTTCCAGAGTAAACACCTCCGGCACAAGCAGCCAATTGGAACTGGATGGGAGTGAATACGTTGATGGAAACAGAGGCGGCGCGATAAAATAAGGCATCATTCTGGGCTGGTGAGGAAAGAAACCAGCGTGCAGAGCGTCTGATGCCAAACAGTCATGGTTCATTTTTTATCGGGGAGGCGAATCACCACAGTCGAGACGTCGAGGGCTTCTCCCCTCCATCCTTTCTGACGCACTTCATCCCGCGAATACAAATGCAAAGTTGTTTTGCCTCAGGGGCCAGGGGGTGCGCAGCCCCTAGGTCGCCCGATGGGCGAAATCTTGATTTCTTTCCTTTCCCCCCACATACCGAGAAAGGGCCGTTCAGCGCAATGCGCTGAACGGCCCTTTCTCGGTATGATTCCATCCCTACAAGTCGAAGGTGTAGGTCTTTTTTTCTTTGGACTGGCCGTTTTTGTCGCGTCCGAAGATGCGGGGTTTGACTTGTTTAGCGATTTTTTCGGCTTCGGAGGCGAAGGGGTTGATGTCCATGGCGGCCTGGGCCATGTCGTAGGCCTCGTCCCATTCTTTCTTTTTCATGTGGATGCGGGCCAGGATGGTGTAGGTGCGGTCGTTGGGCCCGAAGTTGCGCAGGGCGTTCTTGGTGACGTCCTCGGCCCGTTCCAGTTCGCCCAGGTGTTCCAGGGCGTTGACCAAGTGGGTGTAGGGCCTGGGGTCGCGGGGGTCCTGTTCGATTGCCGCGTTGAGGTACTCCACGGATTCCTGCACCAGCCTGCCGCGCAGCAGCCGTGAGCCCACGTCCTGCAGCAGGCCGGGCTCGTCGGCGAACTTGTCCGCGGCCTTGCGGAAGGCGCGCCTGGCCTCGTCCTGGCTGCCCTCGTCCAGCAGCTTCTGCGCGCCCAGCACCGCCTCGTCGATGGACAGCTTGTAGGCCCGCATCTTCTCCTGCTCGGCCTTTTCGATGGCCGAGTTGATGCGGTCGCGCAGCTTGGTGAGGGTGGCCAGGAGATTTTTCTCCTGCCCGCGCTTGAAGGTCAGCCCCTTGGGAAAGAGGTTCTTCATGTGGGACTGGGCGCTCAGAGTCCGCAGCACCTCGTCGATGAGGATCTCCACCTCGAACTTTTCCCGGCCGTACATCTGCTTGGCCTTGGACAGCCCGGTGAGCGCGTCGATGAGCGCGTCCAGGGTGCGCACCACGTCATGCTTGGTGACGTGCGCCTTGGCCCTGGCCACATGTTCCTTAATCTCCTTGACTTCCGCTTTCATGAACGCCGTTCCCTATTATTGAAATCACTACGCAAAGAGGCAAGGGGTTGCAAGAACAGCCGCCCCGGTGCCCAATTGGTTTGCGACGGCGCATCCATGTGGTCTATGATAGTTTACACGCTGCACTGGAAGACAAGGGAGGAACTTCATGTCCAAAATCGTCATCTACGGCAAGTCCGCCTGACCCCACACCACCCGGGCCAGGTCGGCCCACCCGGACGCCGAGTACCGCGACGTCAAGGAAGACCCCAAAGCCATGGAGGAAATGCTCGAACACAGCGACGGACGGCGCGAAGTCCCCGTCATCGTCGAAGACGGCAAAGCCACCATCGGCTACGGCGGCACCTGAGGCGTTTAATCAACCCGGCCGTGCGCCGGATTAGCAGAAAAACAAGTAATCAAACCTTCGTCCTTTCTTGCGGCGGGTTCAACCCGCCGCAAGAAAGGAAAGATTTCGCCCTTCGGGCGACCAAGGGGCTGCGCGCCCCCTGGACCCTGCGGCAAAATAATTTTGCATTTGTATTCGCGGGATTGAGCGCGCCATGGGTATGCGTGGGAGCGCTCCGGCGAACCTGCGATTGTAGTGATTTCAAAGCCGTAAAAAGCCGCCCTGGCAGTTTGGCTTCAGATGCGTTCAACGCGGAATTGGGCTGATGTCCCTCCGGCCGCCACATGCCCGCACCACGCCCTCGAGCGAAGCGAGCGGTAAAATTTTTGCGGAAGGAGAATGAGGGCGTGGGAGAAAGAGGAAACCGCTTTTTTAAAAGGGGTTTTCTCCTTCTCCCACTGCCCTGAATCGCAACCCCCGCCAGCCACCTTCCATTCCCCTCCACCTCGCAAAAACACCCGCCCCGCGGGGGCGGCCCGATTTTGCCACAATCTACACAACGTGCCGTAGCGCCCAGACGGCCGCGACTCCGGCGAGCATGGCCAGGGGGAGGGAGCCGGCGGCGCGGGCGGTGATGATGGTGATGAGGGAGGCGACGGCTTCGGCGGTGCCTTGGGTGAGGGCGGCTGGGGCGACGATGCCGATGAGGATGCCGCCGGGCAGGGCTTGGAGGAAGGCTCCGGCGCGTCCCGAGAGGGGGAGCCGGGTGGCCAGGAAAAGGCCCAGGACGCGGGTGAGGTAGGTGGCCAGGACCATGCCGGCGATGGTGAGGTAGACGGCGGCGGTATCGCTCACGACTCGTCTCCCTTGGCGAGCGCGCCGACCAGTCCGGCGGCCAGTCCTCCGGCCAGGATGTACCATTTACCCGGGGCGAGGCGTTCGGTGAGCAGGGCGGCGGCGGCCGCTGCCAGCCAGGGCAGGAGGTCCGTTCGTCCGCGCCACATGCCGCAGAGCAGGGCCAGGAATACGGCGGTGAAGGCGAAGTCGAGGCCGATGGCGCGGGGGTCGCCCATGGCTTCCAGGGCGGCCGCGCCTATCCAGGTGGTGGCGAACCAGACGACCCAGACCATGGCCCCGCCGCCGATGAGGTGGGCGGCGTCGGTTTCGCCCTGGCCGCGCGCTTTCATGGTCATGGCCCAGTTTTCGTCGGCCATGAAGTAGACGGAGAGGTAGGCGCGGCCGGGGGAGACGCGGCTGAACCAGGGCGCCAGGGCCGCGCCCATGAGCACGTGGCGGAGGTTGATGACGAAGGTGGCCAGGGTGATGGCCAGGATTTCCGGCGGCGCGGACCAGGCTTCCACGGCCACCAGCTGGGAGGCCCCGGCGAAGACGGTGGCGCTCATGACCAGGGCCTGGGCGATGGTCAGCCCGGCCTGCATGGCCAGCGCGCCGAAGAGCAGGCCGTAGGCCCCCACGCCCAGGGCGGGCGCGAACGTCTGGCGGAAGCCGCGCAGGAACCCGGCGCGGGTGAAGGTGACTGTCTCGAACGGGTTGGTCATCTTCCGGCACTAGGCCGGATGCGCGGGGAAGTCTTGTACGATTTTGACGCCCTTGGCGAAGCGGGCGGGGGGCACGCCGTAGACCCGCTTGAAGTGGCGGCCGAGGTGGCTCTGGTCGGTGAAGCCCGCTTCGTGGGCGGCCTGGGCCGGGGGAGTGCCTTGGCGGAGCAGGTCGGCGGCCAGGGCCACGCGGCGCTGGATCTGCCAGGCGTGGGGCGGCAGGCCATAGCGCTGTTTGAAGCTGCGGACCAGGTGTTCCGGGCTGCGGTCCACCCGGCGGGCCAGCTGGTCCAGGGGCAGGTGGCGGGCGGGGTCGTCCTCCAGGATGCGCCGGGCGCGGTCGGCCGCGCGGGAGTCGGGCGGCCGGTGGATGACGGCGGAGGCGGGCAGGGCGTGGTTGCGGGCCAGACTGCCCAGGGCCAGCACGGCCAGGTCGCG
The DNA here is from genome assembly GCF_000711295.1 of Desulfohalovibrio reitneri. Lineage (NCBI taxonomy): Bacteria > Pseudomonadati > Thermodesulfobacteriota > Desulfovibrionia > Desulfovibrionales > Desulfovibrionaceae > Desulfohalovibrio > Desulfohalovibrio reitneri. Next base: position 2,390,935 of record NZ_JOMJ01000003.1, read on the forward strand.
CCCGCCGGGCAGGCCCTGTTGCAGGGCCACGTGGGCGCGCAGCAGCAGGGCGGCGCACTCGGGATCGTCCAGCACGGGGCGTGGGAAGCGGGGCGGCTCGGCGTCGGGCGGCAGGCCCAGGGCGGCGGCCAGCAGCCCGGGCGAGGGGTAGAACATGCGGTAGCTCCAGCCCTGGCCGTCGGCGGCCTCGCCGGTGTGCACCTCGCCGGGGTTGACCGCGCAGACGCGGCCCGGCGGCAGGACGAATTCCCGCGCTCCCAGCCGGAACCGTTCCGCCCCGCGCAGGCAGACGCCGATGGCGTACTCCCGGTGGATGTGGGGGGCGAAGCGGTGGCGGTAGAAGTCCGCCGCCAGCAGGTCGGATTCCGGCAGCTGGGGCGGCCGCCAGAACAGGGCGCGGTCGCGGGTCATGGCAGGTCGATTACGTCGCCGGGTTCGGGAAGCATGGCGGGCACGGAGGCGGCGGCCAGCCGGGCGCGGGCCTCGTCGGCGCGGAGCGCGCGGTCCTCGCGGCGCATGTGCACCACGGCCAGCCGGGCGGCCGAGGCGCGGGAGGCGAAGTCCAGGGCCATGTCCAGGCTGCCGTGGCCCTCGGTGGATTCATCCAGGCCGTAGGCCTCTTGAATGGCCAGATCGCAGCCCGCGGCCAGTTCAACGGTTTCGGGCGTGGGGTGGCCGTCGCCGGAGTAGAACGCGGAGCGGCCGTCCAGTTCGGCCAGCACGGCCAGGCAGGGTTCGGGGTGGCCGCCCAGGGTGGTGCGCAGGGTGTAGGGGCCGAGCTCCAGCACGTCGCCGGGCGCGGCCTCCTTGACTTCTATGGCGAAGGGCGGCCGCTTGAGCAGGGACTCGTAGGCCAGCTCCAGGGCGCGGTGGACCTTGTCCGCCGCGCCGGGGCCTCCGGCGATTGTCAGGGGGCGGGTGCGCCCGGCCACGCGCAGGCGCAGGCACAGGGCGGGCAGCCCCATGAAGTGGTCGCCGTGGAAGTGGCTTATCCAGACGCCGTCCAGGTTGTCCGGGTCCGGGGCGTGGCGGAAGAAGTCGTGCCCGGCGGTGAAGCCGCAGTCCAGCAGGATGTCGCCCTTGGCGGACTCCAGCAGGATGGAGGTGTTGCCGTAGTTCTCGTCCACGGCCTCGCCAACGCCGACAAAGCGGACCCGCATGCCTTCCGGTCGCGCCATCAGATGCCTCCCGCCAGGATGGAGTTGATCTTTCCGGCGGTCTCCACTGCCTCATCGAGTTGTTCTTGGGAGATGACCTTGCGGCCCTTCAGTACCTCTTCAAGGCTCTTGAGTTCGCCGGTGGCCATGAGCTGGTCCTTGGCGGACTGGATGTCCGAGTCCATGACCAGGTGCTTGGCGCGCAGCACGTCCAGCGGTTCCATGCGGCGCTTGTGCGGGGCCAGGGTGCGGACCAGCCCGTCGCGTTCGCGAAGCAGGGCTTCCAGTTCGGCCACCCGGACTTCCAATTCCGTCGAACGGGCGCGTTCCGTCTCCAGGCTCTGGTGGGTTTCCTCGTAGCTCTTTTCCAGGGAGCGGAAGCGGTTTTCCAATTCGCGCAGACGGCGGCCGTAGACGCGCTTGATCTGCGCGTAGGAGATTCCGGCCAGGAGGATGAATACGGCCAGGCTGATGAAGAAGAATACCAGGGCTGACAAGGTGCTTGCTCCGATTCCAGGAGTAGCCGCTTCGGGCGCTGATGTAAACGAGGCGGGTCGCGGGACGCGGGGCTGAAAAAGGATGCGGGGGCCCGGACGGGCCCCCGCAAAGGGTGGGATGTGAATGGAGGTGTGTGGGTCTGCCGGACCTGTTTATTGAGTAGCAGGGCGCGTGCCAATGCGATGCGAAATGAGGAAAGTTGCTTCCTGGCAGGGCCTTGCGCCGGATATGCGGCGCAAGATGAGCGATGCATTCCGCGGCCCGTCTGACAAAAGTGGCTACATGGACGAGCTGTCCATTACCATTTTGTCAATGTTTGGCTTTTTGGCGGGAAGGGCAAAAGTGAAGCGGCGGGGCATGAGCGAAAGGGCGGCCGCCTGGGCCGGGCGTGTTCGGCACAGCGAAAGGCCCAAGCTGGCGCGGAGACGGTGGGAGGCGGGAACAACAAAAGCGGCCGCGCCCCCGCACGGGGACGCGGCTGCCTGAAAAACGGTCGGGTCCGGCTGGCTAGTCGCTGCCGTAGGTATTGGAGATGTGGCGCAGCACCATGATGACGCTGAGAAGGCCCAGGAAGAACCAGAAGTAGGACATAACGCACTCCTTGAGGTTGCCGTGAACGACCACCATGTAGCGCATGGCGGCCCGGGGGGCAAGCCCCCGGTATCAGCGGGGTTCCAGCCGCACGTTGTCCAGGGCCCAGGACTCCACCCGTCTGGCCGAGGTTTCGCCCTGGAAACGCACGGTCAGCCCGCCGTCGCGCACCAGATCGGCGGGGATGTCCAGCTCCTGCCGAAGAATCCAGTAGCCCAGGTCGCGCCTGCTGAGCGGGGTGCGCACCAGTCCGTCGTTACCGATGGGCTTGGCCTCGTCGTCCCCCTCGATCTGGCAGGGGAAGGCCGAAAGCAGCAGCAGGGGGTCGCCGTTTGCCTGAACGCTGAAGGTGTCGGCCAACTCGCCGAAAGAGTCCCAGCTGCCGATGAGGATGAGGTCGAAACGAAGGACCAGGTCGCGGGAAGGCAGCCCGGCGACTTCAAGCACAGCCTCGTCGTCCGCCCGGACATGGCGGCTGTTGAAAACGCCCAGGGCGGGGTCGCCGTCCACCTTGATGGTGTCGTGGGCGCTCCACTCCTCGCCGGGGGCGCCGTCGAAGGTCCAGTGCATGGGCAGGTCCGCAGCCTGGACCGGCGCGGCAGTCAGGGCCAGGAGAAGAAGCAGGAAAACGGTACGCATGGTTTCTCCGGATGGGTTGGGGATTCACTCCATTTTATACGGTTTCGCGCGGCGCGGGTCAAATCGCTGGCCTCGCGGCGCGCTTTCGTCTACAATCCCCCCGCGTGAACGCTTTCGACTTCTGCCGCCGCGTCGGCCAATCCGTCCGTGCCCTTGCCCCTTCGTCCTCCTCCGTGCCCACGGAAGAGGACCTGCCCGTATTCCACGTCCGCGAGGACTCCGCCCTGCGGGAGATCTGCGAAGGATTCCGTAAGGCCGGAGCCATCGGCGTGGACACCGAGTTCGTGCGCGTGCGCACCTTCTTCCCCATGCTGGGGCTCATCCAGGTGGCGGACAAGAAGCACGTCTACCTCATCGACCCCCTGGCGCTCTCCGACCTCTCCCCCTTCGCCCGCGTGCTCACCGACCGCTCCGTGCTGAAAATCTTCCATTCCTGCTCCGAGGACCTGGAAGTCCTGAGCTACCTTTCCACCGAGCCCCTGGCCCCGGTAGTTGACACCCAGGTGGCCGCCTCCTTCCTGGAGTATGGCTATCAGGTGGGCTACCAGGCCCTGGCCAAGGAGGTGCTGGGCGTGGAGATGGGCAAGGGGGCCACCCGCTCCGACTGGTTGCGCCGCCCCCTAAGCGACGAGCAGGTCTGCTACGCGGCCATGGACGTGGCCTGCCTGCTGCCCCTGCGCAGCGAGCTGGTCCGCATGCTGCGCAAGAAGGGCATGCTGGGCTGGGCCAGGCAGGAGTTCGAGAAACTGCGGGAAAACGCTTGCTCGGATCCCGAGCCCGAGGAATATTACCTCCGCCTGGGCGGGCTGTGGCAGTTCACACAGCGCGACCTGGGCCTGCTGCGCGACCTCTTCGCCTGGCGCGAAAACCGGGCCATGACACGCGACCTGCCGCGCGGCTTCGTCATGCAGGACAAGGTGTTGCGGCGGCTGGCCATAGACAAGCCCGCCTCCCGCAAGGAACTCGCCGAGGTGGAGGGCATACGGCCCTCGGACGTGCGCCGCCACGGACGCGCCCTGCTGTCTATCCTCAAGCGGGCGGAAAAGACGCCGGAAAAAGAACTGCCCGAACCAGTGCGCAAGCCGCCCAACCCCCGCAAGGTCGGGGCCCTGGTGGACAAGCTGCGGCCAGTGGCCGCGGAGCAGGCGGAAAAGCTCCGCCTGCCGCCCGAACTGCTGGCCACCAAGCGCGCCCTCACCGACCTCGCCCAGAACGCCCTGCGCGGCCTGCCCGACCCCTGGCCGAACGAACTCTCCGGCTGGCGGCGCGACGCACTGGCGGACAAGCTCGACCCGCTGCTGCCCTGATCCCCCCGGCATCGCTTGCCAAATCCCCGGGGCTGATTTAGGTCCAAAGTGCGCCGCCATGCAGGGTGGCGCTTTGGAGACGCATGCCGCGCCCCGCTTGCACCATCGTCCTTACGCTCCTGGCCTGCCTGGCCGTTTTTGCCGTGGCTCCCGCACCGGCCCAGGCCCAGAAACAACGCCTGGAAGGCTATTCCAGCCGCACCGCCAGTGCCCGCCACAAACCGCCGGACGACTCCCTGCCCGACGGGGCCACCGGCTCCCAGGCCACCCGCCTGCCGTCCGGCCGCGTGGACGTGGTCTGCCACGAGGACGCCGCCTCCCTGCTGGACTGCCTGGACCGCGCCGAACAAAACGGCTCCGGCACCGTGGACCTTCCACCCAACGTCCTCGTTCAGCACGTGGACGACCTCTTCAAACAACACCTCAAATTTCACGACCTCGACGGCGACTTCCACCGCTACCAGGGCTACCGCTTCGTCCTCTCCTTCCGAAAGCTCTCCACGGGCGAACTCCGCCGCCGGCGCGAACTGCGGCGGCAAAGCCAGGGGCTCGACGTGGTCGGCGGTGCCCTCTCCTTTCTCTCGCCCGTTCCCCTCTCGCCTGTATTCTTCCTTGCGGAAAGCGCCCAAAGCGAATCCCAGCGAGCCCGGGCCTCCGAAGACGCCCACCGGCGCGGCGCACCACAGCCTGGACGCAGCGCCGTGAACGTGGCCGCTAAGGAATACGTGGACGGCTACCGCCAATACGTGGACGAAGCCGACCCCTTCCTGGAAGCCTACGTGGTCCAGACCTGCTACATCGCCCACCCCGTCACCGCCCGGACAACCACCAGCGACAACGCCACGGCCGTGAACGAGAATGGGCAAAACGACGGGTGAAGGGGAAAGAGGGAAGAGGGAAGATTTCGCCCTGCGGGCGACCAGGGGGCTGCGCGCCCCCTGGACCCTGCGGCAAAGTAACTTTGCATGTGTATTCGAGGGATTGAGCGCGTCAGGGGCATACGCGGGAGCACTCCGGCGACCCCGCGATTGTGGTGATTGCCAAGCCAGTAAAACCTCGCCCGGCCGTTTGGCTCCAGATGCGTTCAACGCGGAATTGGGCTGCTATTCCCTGCCAACCCCCGCCAGCACCACGCCCCCGAGCGAAGCGAGCGGTAAAAGGTTTGGCGGAAGGAGGATGAGGGTGCGGGAGAAGGAGGAAACCGCTTTTTTAAAAGGGGTTTCCTCCTTCTCCCGCTGCCCTGAACCCACTCCCCCGCCAGCCATCTTCCATTCCCTTCCTCCACCCCTCTTTTCCTCCACGACTTGACGGGGCGGGATGGGGGTCGCATATTCCGGTGCCCGGCGAGCGGGTTTAAGGAGATATGTATGAGCGATAAGCAGAAGTTGGTGTCCAAGGCCCGGCAGGCCACGGAGGATGTGCTGGAAATCATGCGTTTCGAGCACTGGGTCCGTTTTTATTACGTCAAGGAGCGCGACGAGAAGCTTTTCATCGAGGTTCCCGATGAAAAGGTGGAGGACATCAGGTCGCGCAGGCAGGAGTTCGCCGAGTTGGTGGACATGGTCAACAACGAGGAGATCGACCAGCAGAAGTCGCAGGAGAACCTGTGTTCCTTCATCGCTTCCCGCCTGGACGGCCGGAAGTACAAGGAGGGCATGGTGGAGCAGGTGATGAACAGCAACACCTTCAAGCTGGAATCGTACCTGTTCGGCCTGTGGAACCAGACCCACGAGGCGCTGCTGGACGACGAGCCGGTGGATTTCGACGAGTGGGAGCGTATGTACAAGGAGTGGCGCAAGAGCGAGGAGGTGGCCAACTACGTCTCCAAGCTGGTCATGACCAAGGGCGCGCCCTCGTCCACGGCCACGCAGTAACCGTTTCCCTTCAATGGGTTGAAAAACGGCGGCCGGGTTCTCCCGGCCGCCGTTTTTTATTCGCCGCGCTTGAGCTTTTTGCCCACGTTCCAGCAGGGGCCAAGGGGGTCGCCCAGGGCGTAGTAGTGGACGCTGGCCATGTCGAAGAGCAACGGATCCACCCGCCGCACGTCCAGCTTGTCCTCCGCGGTGATGACGTCCTCGCTGGCGTGGGTGGCGTGGATTTCGCCGATGAAGATGTCGTGGGTGGGGAACTCGTGGATGTCGTGGAGCTTCAGCTCCATGCAGACCGGGCATTCGCGGATGAGGGGAGCGTGCTCCAGGTCGCCCCGGAAGACGTCGAAGACCCCGGACTTGTCCGTTTTCCTGCCGGACACAAGCCCCACGTAGTCGGTTTGCTCCATGAGGTTGCGGCCGGGGATGCAGGCGGAGAACTGCCTGTGCTCGCGGATGCCCTGATTGGTGTGGTGCTTGTTGAACACGCCGAAGGAGAGATACTGCGGCGTGCCGTGGTTGAGGATGCCCACGTGGGCGACGGCCAGGAAGTTGGGCTTGCCGTCCACGTCCGCGCCCACGATGGTTGTCAGTGATGGATAGAGGGCGTTGACCGCCCCGAGTCGCCTGTGCATGGGGATTCTCCGTTTGCCGGGCTCAGGCCCAGGTGTTGCGCCGGACCTTGCCCTCGTCGTAGCGGTCGGCGGGTTTGCCCGGATTTTCCGGGACCCCGGCTACCACCAGGGCCATGGGAACGTGGGTGGCGGGCAGGGAGCAAAGGTCCTGGAAGGCCGTTACCCGTTCCTCCACCGGGTGAATGCCGGTCCAGACCGCGCCCAGTCCCAGCGCGTGGGCCGCCAGCAGCATGTTTTCCACGGCCGCGGCGCAGTCCTGCGGCCAGTAGCCGGGGAATTTCTCGGCCGCGGTGTCGCCTGAGACCAGGATGGCCACCGGGGCCTTGGCGGCCATCTTGGCGTAGGGGTTGATGGCCGGAACCTTGGCCAGCAGCTGGGGGTCGTCGATGACCGTGAACCGCCAGGGCTGGGCGTTGCCCGCGCTCGGCGCGAGCATGGCCGCCTCCAGCATGGCCCGTACCTGCTCGGGGCTCACGGGGTCGTCCGTAAAGGAGCGGATGGAGCGGCGCGTGCGGATGGCTTCCAGGGCGTCCATGGTGTCCTCCGGGGTGTGCGGCAAGCGGGGTTGCCTTGTTGGTGGCGTTCCCTCCATTGTCTCGGGCAATGGGGGAAAAAATGCAAGAAAAGACCTTCACGGCCCGGGGATGCGCAAGAGCGGTGGAGTGGCGGCCGGGGAAGCCTTGCGGCCGTCCTGCATTTCCCCACGATCTCCGGATTCTCCCGAAGGCGGACAGAGTGTCGGTGTCCGGTACAGCCGGATGTCGAAGTCGTTTACAGATGGGGTGGATGGACGCGGCATCTCCATGTAAGCACCTGAAATGATGTTGTAAAAAATTGGCTTGGATATTGAAGGGTTCCGGTCATTGTTCATGGAAATTGTAACCAGGACCGGGAGTTGTCCATGCTGAAAATTCTGCCCATCCCCCTGCTGACACTGGCTCTGACCCTCTTTCTCGCCTCCGGCGCGTTCGCCTTTTCCCAGACATACTTCGGCGAGGACACCGGCCTCGGAGAGAACACGCGCCTGACCTCCTACCCCAACGCCGCCTCGGCCGAATCCAGCTTCCTGGCCAATCTCACCGGCGTGGGCACGGAGGATTTCGAGAGTTACGCCTCCGGCACCGGTCCGCCGGTGGACATCACCTTCCCCGGCGCCGGCACCGCCACCATGCTGGGCAACGGCGACATCGAGACCGTGGCCAGCGGTACCAACGGCTTCGGCCGCTACGCGGTTTCCGGAGACAATTTCTGGAACAGCAGCTCGGAGTTCAGCATCTCGTTCGACACCCCCATAGCCGCCTTCGGCTTCTGGGGCATCGACATCGGCGACTTCGACGGCCAGCTCACCGCCACCGTGGAAAACGGCGTGTCCAACACCTACACCGTGCCCAACACCATCAGCGGCCCCGGCGGTTCGGTCCTCTTCTGGGGGCTCATCGACACGGACAACCCGTTCACCAGCGTCACCTTCGGCAACACCGAGGCCGGAGTGGACGTCTTCGCCTTCGACGACATGACCATCGGCTCCCTGGAGCAGGTCGGCCCCAATCCCGTGCCCGAGCCGACCTCAATGGCCCTGCTGGCCGCGGGTGCCATTCCCCTGGGCTTCAGCCGCCTGCGCAAGCGGTTCAAGAAGTAGCCCCGGCGACGAAGCGCCAACGAAAAGGCCCCTTCCTCGGAAGGGGCCTTTTCGTGCGGCGCAGCGCAGAAAGGGAGGAGGTGGGGCCGGGATGGCATATAATTGTTGAGGCGCATTGCTTGTCGGTGTCCGGTACAGTCGGCTGTCGGTATTGTTTACAACCGCATCGGACAAGCGAAGCGCCAGTCACTTCATTATCCAGAAATATCTAGTCTTTCTGTTTGGCGTGGATATTGAACAGATAAAAGGCAGCCGCTAGTGGAGTTCATGGGACAATATAACCCCTGGAGCACCGCCATGAAACAGTTTCTCTGCATCACAACTTTAGCCCTGGCTCTTTGCCTGAGTCTGCCGGGCGTGAGCCATTCCATTCCCATCGGCTTGGAGTTGGCTCTCGGCGTCGATGTGTCCGGCAGCGTGGACAGCACGGAGTACGAGCTGCAGAAGCAAGGCTACGTCAACGCCTTCAACAATCTGGGATCGTTCGGTTCGTTCGAGCCCTTCGTCGCTACCTACTTCGAGTGGAGCGACGTGATCACCCCGCAGGTTGGCTGGACCATGATCAGCAACGTCTCCGAGGCGATGTCCTTCGCCACGGCCATCGACAACATCGCGCGGGGCGGCGGCACGTTCACCGACCCGGACATCGCCATCGACTACGGCGTGGATCTCATCCAGAACAACAACTACGAGGGCACCCGGAGGATCATCGACATCTCCGGCGACGGGACCGGAAGCAGCACCAGCACGCAACTCGAGCGGGACTTCGCCGAGTCTCTGGGCATCACCGTCAACGGGCTGGCCATCGGCTCATCGAGTATCTCAGACTGGTACACCAACAACCTCATCACCTCCGACGGGTTTGTCATCAGTGCGGAAAGTTTCGAGGACTTCGGTGATGCCATCACCCAGAAGCTGCAGCAGGAAGTGATTGACCCCAACCCCATTCCCGAGCCCACTTCCATGGCCCTGCTGGCCGCGGGCGCCATCCCCCTGGGCTTCAGCCGCCTGCGCAAGCGCTTCAAGAAGTAGTCGCAACGGCCAAAAACCGAAAGAAAAGGCCCCTTCCAAGGAAGGGGCCTTTTTCGTTGGCGGAAAGGGGCGAAGCGGGCTACATGGCCTCGGCCGCCTGGGCCGCCCAGGCTTCCACCTGCTCCCGTGAGTTCTCCGGGTCCAGGTCGATCTTGAGTTTGTCCAGCACCAGTTTGGCGCCCTGTTTCTCGACCCGGTCGGCCACGAAGTCCACGGCCTTGCCCATGCTCGAATCCTGGTCCTTCCGGGATTTCAGTGGGTGGCTCCGGTTTTGCAGGCCGGATAGAGGTCCAATCCACCACAGAAGAAGTAGATCGCCGTCTTGAAGTGCTCTTTGTTCCTGTAGCCGCAAGCTCGGCGTTTGATTGCCATGATCTTGCTGTTCAGTCCCTCGGCCACGGCGTTGGTGATTCGATGCCGGCAAAAGGTCACCACGTTGTCCATGTGAGCTCTCAAGGTCTGGGCCACCTTCTTCATCGGCGTGATCCGGGATCGCGTGGCCCAACCGCACCATTTCTCCAGGAACCTCTTTGCCCAGCCAGGGCTCATGTAGCCCCACAGATCCTGCAGGCTTTCCTTCATGGCCCAGGCTTTGGCCGTCTTCAGGTTGGCCTGCTTGAGGTCATCGAACCGAGGTCTGTGCTTATCCGGCAGACGGCTTTCGCCGTAAAGCCACAGGTATCTGGTGCCCTTGAGGATTGACTCCCCTTCGGCCATCAGGGCCTTGTGTTCCTGACGCCGGACAGTGTCCACCGCTTTCCCCACGTGTTGCATGACGTGGAAACGGTCAAAGACGATTTTCCGGCTTGCCTCAGGGATCCACTTCATAGTGGCCGAAAAATACGGCTGCCACATGTCCATGCTCACGGCCCGCACTGCTTCCAGCTGCTCGCTACTCAGGCTTTGATAATACGCCTCGAGGCTCGCCGTTCGGCGATCTTCAGCAACATGCTCAACTGTGCCCCTCATCAGATCGCAGACGACGGTCATGTACTTGTGTCCCTTGCGGAAAGCCTTCTCGTCCACCCCGAGGTAGTGGATATTGCGCTGTTCCTTGCGGCTCAAGCCTCTTTTGACGGCTCGTTCCATGATCCCCCAGGTCTCGTCCCAGGAAATACGCAACAGCCTGCGTGCACCTTCGATGGTCGAACAGGCCGTAATCACGTCAATGGCCATGCGCTCCATGAGCAGGGTGAAACGAGAATGGGGAGCGGCCCAGGGGACCTGTGCTTGGCGTACGCCGTGATCAGGACAGTTAACTCGTGGAATACGTGCATGAAGAAATGTCTTGAACTGGCAGGTATCTAGATGTCTCCATGTCCGTTCTTCGGCATGATCCCGGCAAGCCAACTCTCGCCCGCACTCTGGGCAAGACCAAAGAGCGCCAGGCTCATGATCGATCCACACATCCACTCGCCCAGCCCCAGTCTGGAGCTTCACGTCATCCACATGCCAGGGGTGGTCAATGCCAAGAATCTGAGCATAGAAATCGATGTCCCTCATGAGCAATGTCTCCTCTAGAACAGAGGACTACCTCAGGCTGCTACCCACGACAATTCCGGAAGAACCTAATCTGAGGAGCGAGAAATTCCCTCATCGGGTGAAGATAGTAGTAAAATGAAGAATAGCCGAAATGTTCAAGATATAACAAAAAATTGCTGATAGAAGGCAAGCTTTAACCAAGAAAAGATGTGACTTTTTCTTCAAGTTTACTAATGTCTTTCAGCTCACATTCCCAAATAACCATCGTTTTCCATCCAAGTTTTTGCAATCTATGTTGATTTGAGACGTCTCTTTGTTTGTTCTTTTCAAGTTTAGGTAGCCAATAATCTTGGTGAGTCTTTGGTGATCTTGCTCCTCGTGGACAGTCATGCTGATGCCAAAAGCATCCATGCACGAAGATAATTTTTTTTCTAGATGGAAAAACGATATCTGGCTTTCCAGGAAGGTCATTACGATGAAGGCGATAACGATAACCAAGGGAATGAATAAGACGTCTGACTATGAGTTCTGTATTTGTGTTTTGTCCTTTAATAGACTTCATTATCCTGCTGCGTTCGTTTTTTGAAATGATCATTATTTGACACTTATCTTTAAACTAGGGTCAGTTTCTACCTCGCAAATTATCCTATTGTAGCTAGTGACTATGTCATTTACAGCTGTCTTGCGACCTTGTTCGGCGAATTGACCAAACTCATATATGTTAAGAGCTATAAACTGTTCTATCTCGAAAATGTCGATACGGTCAGAAAGATTCATGTTTTCGGCTAAGCCATCGGCCACTGAGATTCCTTTTTGAAGAGTGACGAGTATAGGTTTATAACCAGCATCTAAGTTCTCTTTGCATCGCTCAATGACGGATTCACTAGGCGATGTGGTCACATGAATGGCAACATCTTCGATTAAAAAATCACCTGCACGATTTCCGGGGGCATCAGCTGTAGAAAAGCTATTATGCTCAATTTTTTTTGTGCCAATTGCACATTCGAGTTTTGCCCCTACCAAATGTTGAAGAACGGCTCCAGAATAATACATTCCCGGGGAGCTTTTTTGCCTATCAATCGCTTGCTGGAGAATGTCTCTTACCACATGACGCAAGCTGCGAGAGGTGTCGAGCTTAACCACAAAAGGTTTACCAGCAAAAAAATCAAGCACACGATCTATCCAAAACCTTTCAATGACATCCAAGTCAACCGATCCTTGTTCACATAAGTCATTTAGGAAAGATACATAAGTGCGCATGTTATTTATGCTCCCCCTGCTTGTGCGCCCTCCTTCTGCTGCAAGTACTCTATTGATTCCATGCTTGTTGAGTATATTTTGTACTGCACCTTTTCCCAGGCCGAGGACTTGCCCCTTTCCTACGGTTAGCAAATCATCAGGGTTTAATGGTAATCCTTTGTCTCGGGCGTGTTGAGTGATGACAAGGGCAACACACAAAGGACCTTTGCCCTTAAAATTTCTTTCCTTGGCAAATGTGTTTAGAGACGCCACAAGCTTCTTATTCATATGATTAGGCCGCTTCTTCTTGGTTAGACATTACGACGGCAAGAAGAGATTCTAAAATCTGTTCAGAGAGGTGGCGCACTACAGGGACAACGACTCCGTCACCAGCTAAGTGATATGCGTCGTTGTATTTGCATGGCAATTGGTAGTCGTCTGGAAGTCCCATAAGTCGCGCTGCCTCCCGTGGAGATAGTAGACGCGTACGTATCATGCCATCCTCAACAACCATGATAGTCTGTCGGCTGGAGCCCCCTGCTGGTGTCCGGAGGCACCCGGCAATGTCATCAAAACGAATTTCTGCCCTTTGAATTTTGCCTCCCTTGCCATCCGGTCGAGTTCGCTTGTAAATGGTGCCGATCCTGCGGCTACGCGCTCGTTTGGCTTTCTCGACTTTCTCAAGATTAATAGGCGACATTAAGGACAATATTTTTTGAGTATATTCAAAAGAGTTCCATTCAACCGCCTTAGGCTCATCTTCAATTATGTCGGACAATAAAGTGTTCCGCCCCGACGGTAGAGGGAGCTTCCACCATACCCATTTACCGGCAACATCACTCGGCAGTCTGGTGAACGCTTTTCGTAAAGTTTTGTAAAAGGTGATTTCCTGTGGCCGGTGTTCCGTTAGTTGATTTGGAATGGGGTAATTCTCGTCTATTGCTACAATAAACAATCGGGGTCTGGATTGCGGGACAAAATGAACTGCATCTATTACAAGAGCTCCAAACCTATAGCCTGTATGGGAAATTTTTGAGCCAATTGCTGTAAAATCCTTGCCATCATGCGAAGTGAGAGCACCTCGAACGTTCTCCAAAACAATGATCGGAGGTGCCCTGCCTTCTTTAGATAGATCAGTTATCAAATTCCAAAAAGGCCAAAAGGTTCCAGATCTTTTCCCGCTCAACCCTGCGCCTGATCCTGCAAGCGACAAGTCTTGGCATGGAAAAGATGCCCATGCGAGGTCTGCCGTTCCTGGAAGATCGGATGATTTCAGGTTGCTGACATCTTCGACCTTAAGATTTTCCGCTCCCCAGTTTTGGGCATAGGTAGATGCTTTCTTGGGGTCTATGTCGTTCGCGAAAAGGCATGACCACCCAGGGCCTAAGCCGGCTCTAGCCATACCTCCTCCTGCAAAAAACTCGTAGTAGAGCCCCACAACTGTTCTCCTTCAATCAACGTTTCGTTAGCAGCAAGCTAAGAGTAAACAGCAGCAAGAAGCAAAGAGTGAAAGATTTCTACCTACATGGCCGCGGCCGCCTGGGCCGCCCAGGCCTCCACCTGCTCCCGCGAGTTGGCCGGGTCCAGGTCGATTTTGAGTTTGTCCAGCACCAGTTTGGCACCCTGTTTCTCGACCCGGTCGGCCACGAAGTCCACGGCCTTGCAGAATTGGTCGTAGCCGGAATCGCCGCAGCCGAACACCCCCATGGGCTTGCCGGAGAGGTCCTTGGAGGCCAGTTCTTCGTGGAAGTCCTTGAAGTCCTCGGTGACTTCCTCGTCGATAGCCCCCCAGGTGGAGACCCCGAGCAGGTACAGGTCGTAGGGTTCGTCCAGGATGGACGTGTCGACGCGTTGCACGTCCTCCATCCTGACTTCGTGTCCCTTGGCTTCGATGGCCTCGGCGATAATCTGCGAAGCTTTTCGGGTATTTCCGGTTTCGCTGCCGAAAACGATGAGCGCGCGGGCCATGGACTCCTCCTTAGCTGAACGGCCTGCCGATGGAAAAACGTACCGGCCTGATAGCACGAAACGCCGGGCTGGTCAGCCCTCAGCCTTCCTCCAGTCGCAGCCGGGAATCCAGCTCCTCCGGGGTCATCAGGTAGAGGGCGTCCAGGAAGGCGGCCTGGAAGGTGCCGGGGCCCCGGGCGCTCTGGGCGGCCATCTCCCCGGCCACGCCCATGACGGCCATGCCGTTGGCCGCGGCCTCCAGGTTGGAGGAGCCCACCGCGGCGAAGGCGCCGATGACGGCCGTGGCCGAGCAGCCCATGCCCGTCACCCGGGGCATGAGGGGGTCGCCATTGAGCACACGGATCTGGCGGGTGCCGTCGGTGATGAGATCGAAGGCCCCGGAGACCACCACCACGCAGGCGAAGTGCTCGGCCAGGGCGGTGGCCGCCTCCACCGCGGCCTCAGGGCCGGAGAGGCTGTCCACGCCGCGACCCTGGGCCTCGCCCGTGAAGCCCACGGCTTCGCTGGCCAGGGCGGCGATCTCCGCGCCGTTGCCCCGCACGATGCCCGGTCCCACCTCGCGAAGTAGCGCCAGGCAGGACTCGGTGCGCAGCACCGAGGCTCCGGCGCCCACGGGGTCCAGGACGATGGGCACGCCGCGCTCGCGGGCGGCGTAGCCCGCCCTGCGCATGGACTCCACCCAGCGGGGGGAGAGGGTGCCGATGTTGATGACCAGCGCCTGGGAGATGGCGGCCAGCTCCTCCACCTCCTCCACGGCATGGGCCATGATGGGCGAGGCGCCCAGGGAGAGCAGGGCGTTGGCCGTGGAGTTCATGACCACGAAATTGGTGATGTTGTGGACCAGGGGGCCTTTTCCGCGGATGGCGGCCAGGCTCTGCTGGACGGCGCGGCTGTCGTGCATGGCGTCTCCCGTGTATGAAGCGCGGCCCTGTGGGCGTTTGAATCGTTTCCGTAACCAACCGGGGAGGCGGCCGTTCATCCCCCCGGTTGCATTTCAGCGCGGCCTCGCGCACCGTTCCGGTTTGGCAAAGATTCAGTATAGGGCAGGCGGCAGGCCGGGACAAGGGCATGCCCTCCAAACGGGGTGGGAAATCACGATTTGACGGCCTCCCCGGGAGGGGAGTATAGACCACAATACTCCGAAAGTTGGGGTTGTGCGGAGTGGGGCTCCAGAGGGGGGAAGGCGGCGTTTTCCGCCCTTCGGATTCTTTTTTCATCGACCGGCGGGAACAGGAAGGATGGCTGAATACGGTTCCGGAGCCGCCGCGCCGCTGGCGTGGCTCGGCGGGAGAAGCATCTCCGTTCTGCGGGAAATGGGGCGGTACGCGCTGTTCGCGGGCAAGTCCCTTGCCTACGTGTTCAAGCCCCCGTTCCAATTCTTCAAGATCATTGAGCAGGTCTACTTCGTTGGCGTTCGCTCGCTCACGGTCATCCTGCTCATCGCCCTGTTCACCGGCATGGTCCTGGGCCTGCAGGGCTACTACACCCTCATCAAGTTCGGCACGGAAGGGCTGCTCGGCGCGGCCGTGGCCCTGTCCCTCATCCGCGAGCTGGGGCCGGTGCTCACGGCCATCATGGTCATCGGCAGGGCTGGTTCGGCCATGTCCGCGGAGATAGGCATCATGCGCATCTCCGAGCAGATCGACGCCCTGGACACCATGGACATCGACCCCATCCGCTTTTTGGTCAGCCCCAAGGTGGCCGGGTCCATCATCGCCTTCCCCCTGCTCACCGCCTTGTTCGACGTGGTGGGCATCATCGGCGGCTGGCTCACGGGCGTGGCCATGCTGGGGGTCAACTCCGGCATCTACTTCCACCGCATCGAGTCCAGCGTGGGGATGATGGACGTCACCGGCGGCTTCATCAAATCACTCATTTTCGCCCTGGTGGTGGCCACCATGTGCTGCTACCAGGGGTACACGACCCACCTGCGGTCACGAGGCTTCGGCGCCGTCGGCGTCTCCCTGTCCACAACCACCGCGGTGGTCCTGTCCTGCATTCTGGTGCTGGTCACGGACTACGTGGTCACGACCTTCTTCATGTAGCCATGGCCGAGCCACTCATCCAGTTCAAGGGACTCACCAAGAGCTTTGGGAGCAATCCCGTCCTCGATAGGGTGGACCTGCGCATGTACCAGGGCGAGGTCACCTCCATCATCGGCAAGTCCGGCGTTGGCAAAAGCGTCATGATCAAGCACATCGTGGGGCTTCTGGAGCCGGACGGCGGCGAGATCCTTTTCAAGGGCCGCGACATCCGCTCCATGGACTCGGCCGAGCGGCACGACTTCAAGAGCCGCGTCAGCTACATGTTCCAGAACAACGCCCTGTTCGACTCCATGACCGTCTTCGAGAACATCGCCCTGCCCCTGCGCGAAAAGACGAAGATGGCCAAGGGGGAGATCGAAAAGAAGGTCGGGGACATGATCGCCACCCTGGAGCTGGGCGAAGTGGGGGGGAAATATCCCTCCCAGCTCTCCGGGGGCATGCAGAAGCGCGTGGCTCTGGCCCGGGCCCTCATCAAGAACCCGGAGATCGTGCTTTTCGACGAGCCCACCACCGGGCTGGACCCCCTGCGCAAGAACGCCGTGCTGGCCATGGTGGCCCGCTACCAGCGGCAGTTCGGCTTCACCGCCATCATGGTCAGCCACGACGTGCCCGACGTCTTCTACGTCTCCAACCGCATCGCCATCCTGGACCAGGGCCGCATCCTCTTCGAGGGCTCGCCCCTGGAGCTGGAGCGCAGCGGCAACGAGGTGGCGGCCGAATTCATGGGCTCGCTCGAGAGCCTGGAGAACGAGCTTTTGGGCATGGAGGACAAGCCCAGGCTGGCCGACCGCTTCAAGGAGAAGGCTGACGAGTGGGGGCTGGACTGCTCTCTGCTTTACGCGCGGGTGGAGGGTATGGCCGAACTGCGGCGCACCGCAGGTGAACTGGCAGCCCACCGCCTGCTTGACAGGATTCTCGATGCCGTGCGCCGCCGGGCGGGGGACCGGTTCCTGGCCGGGCGCTGGGGGGCGGACGAACTTGTCTGCCTGCTGCCCGGGGACACGGCGGACGGTGTTATTGAAGCGATGCCGGACGAGCTCGCCGCGGAGGAGATTTTCAGCGGCCGTCACGCCCTGGCCGAGTGCGCGTCTTTCCGGGTTCTGGCCGGGGCCGCCGCCCGCGCCGGGGACGAGCCGGTGGGGAAGCTGGTTGAGCGCGCGGCCGGCGACCTGCGCGAGGTCGCGGGGGAGGATTGCGCAAAGGAGGATGCGACATGAACAAATCGAGCGTGGAAACCGCCGTGGGGGTCTTCGTGCTCATCTGCCTGCTCTGTGTGGGGTACCTCACGGTCAGGCTGGGGCAGATGCAGCTCATGGGCGGAGACACCTACACCGTACAGGCGCGGTTCACCTCGGTGGCCGGGCTCAAGGAGGGCAGCTCCGTGGAGCTTGCCGGGGTGCAAATCGGACAGGTCAGAGACATCAGCCTCAACCAGGACTACTACTTGGCCGAGGTGGTCATGAGTGTGGACAACGAGGTCAAGCTCAGTCAGGATTCAATCGTCTCTGTCAAGACCCAGGGCCTCATCGGGGACAAGTACCTCAATATTTCCCCCGGCGGCTCCCCGGATTTCGTGGAGCCCGGAGGGACCCTCACCGAGACCGAGTCCGCCGTGGACATCGAGGGCCTTATCAGCAAGTACGCCTTCGGCAGCGTGGAAGAATGAACCCCAACCCGGGCCAGTACCGCATGAAACGCATCACCCGTCGCCCAACTCTTTTGCCTCTGTTCGCCCTGCTGGCGTCCCTTTGCCTCGCCGCCCCCGTCAGCGCGGGCGAACCCATGGACGTGGTCCAAAAGGCCATGGACAAGACCCTGTCCATCCTGACCAACCCCGACTACTCCGACAGCGAGCAGCGCAGCCGCATCAAGGACGTGGCGGACGAGTATTTCGATTACGTGGAGCTTTCCCGCCGCACCCTGGCCAGGCACTGGAACCGCCTGGACATGGAGCAGAAGAAGGAGTTCGTCCACCTCTACCGCGACCTGCTGGCCAAGACCTACCTGGACAACATCACCGGCTATTCCGACGAGACCGTGGTCTACGGCCGGGAGATTCCCCTGGACGACGACCAGACCGAGGTGCGCACCACCATCCGCACCGCCTCCAAGGACGTCCCGGTCTTCTATCGCCTCATCAACCGCAAGGGCGACTGGAAGGTCTACGACATCAAGGTCGAGGGCGTCAGCCTGGTGCAGAACTACCGCTCCCAGTTCAACGACATCCTGGTGGACAAGAGCCCTGACGAAATGCTGGCCGACCTGCGCCGGAAGATAGCCAAGGACAAGGCGGAGGCCCAATGATCCGCGCCGCGCGCTTCCCCCTGCTGGCCGCCGCGCTGGTCGTGCTGCTGGCCGGAACCGCCCTGGCCGCCCAGCCCTATTGGCAGGACGAGGGCTACCGGGGCGTCCCGGCCGATCGGGCCGACGAGCCGGTCATGGTGGCCCGCGCCTACCGGCCCGCCTCCGAGGCGGAGCTGGCCCGGCGGGCGGAGGTGCGCGAACTGCTCCTGCTGGCCCAGGCCGACGAGGAGCTGTTCAGCGAGGACGAGCTGGCCTCGGAGTGGACGCCGGAGGAGGGGGAAGCGCCCGCCACGACCCGCGAGGACCCCTGGGAGGGGTTCAACAGGGCCATGTTCGAGTTCAACGACTTTTTCTACATGTACCTGCTGGAACCCACCTCCACGGTCTACGCCGTGGTCATCCCGGAGCTGTTCCGCCACGGCATCAGCAACGCCTACGACAACGTCCGCTACCCAATCCGGCTGGTCAACAACCTGCTGCAGGGCAAGCTGGAGAACGCCGGACGCGAGACGCTGAAATTCCTCTCCAACACCGTGTTCGGCTTCCTGGGCCTGGTGGAGGTCACCCGCGACAAGGCTTTCCTCAACCCCCCGGAGCAGGACCTGGGCAAGACCTTCCGCGTCTGGGGCGCGGAAACCGGCCCTTATGTGGTCTGGCCC
The DNA here is from genome assembly GCF_000711295.1 of Desulfohalovibrio reitneri. Lineage (NCBI taxonomy): Bacteria > Pseudomonadati > Thermodesulfobacteriota > Desulfovibrionia > Desulfovibrionales > Desulfovibrionaceae > Desulfohalovibrio > Desulfohalovibrio reitneri. The sequence goes on from NZ_JOMJ01000003.1 coordinate 2,409,998, forward strand.
GTGCTCGGCCCCTCCACCATCCGCAATACCGTGGGCGACGTGGGCGACGGCTTCCTGGACCCGGTGAACTACGTGCGCCCCTACTACTGGCCGTACGTGCTGCACGCCCACGACCGGGTCAACCAGACCTCCCTGCGGCTGGGCGACTACGGCAAGTTCAAGGAGTCCTCCCTGGACCCCTACGTGGCCTTGCGCAGCCTCTACTTCCAGTCCCGCGAGGCCAAGGAGATCGACCCCTGGAGGGACGACGGCAACGCCACCGCCAAACAGGCCGAAGAGGTGCCCGGTTTCTAGACCGGCCGGGCCGGGGGAAGCCATGCCCGACGTGCTGGAAATCCTGGACCGGGCCGCCCGGGGCGAACGCCTGGGCGGCGGGCCCCTTGACGATCTCATTGGCGGTTACGTCCGGGGTGACGTCCCCGACTACCAGATGGCGGCCTGGCTCATGGCCGCCCGCATCCACGGACTTGATTTCGACGACACCTTCGCCTTGACCCGGGCCATGCTCGCCTCCGGGGAGACGCTCTCCTGGCCGGACGGCTGGCGCGTGGGCGACAAGCACTCCACCGGCGGGGTGGGGGACAAGACTTCCTTTCTGGTGGGCCCCATCTGCGCCGCCCTGGGCGTGCGGGTGCCCATGGTGGCCGGGCGCGGTTTGGGCCACACCGGCGGTACCCTGGACAAGCTGGAGGCCGTGCCCGGCTACCGCGCCGACCTCTCCCTTCAGGAGATGCGACGAGTGATGGAGGAAACCGGGCTGTGCATCACCGGCCAGACCAAGGAGATCGCCCCGGCGGACCGCAAGCTGTACGCCCTGCGCGACGCCACCGCCACCGTGGCCGAGGCCGGGCTCATCACCTCCTCCATCCTTTCCAAGAAGCTGGCCGAAGGGCTGACCGGGCTGGTCATGGACGTCAAATGCGGGTCCGGTGCCTTCATGCGAACCCTGGACGAGGCCGAGGAGCTGGCCTCGCGTCTGGTGGGGCTGGGGCGGCGGCTGGGCCTTCCGGTGACCGCCCTCATCTCCAGCATGGACCAGCCCCTGGGCGCGGCCTGCGGCAACGGGGTGGAGGTGGCCGAGGCCGCCTCCCTGCTGCGCGGGGCGCGCCACGCCGCTTCCGAGGACCTGCGCTCCCTCTCCCTGGAACTGTCCGCCCACCTCGTCCTGCTCACCGGCGCGGCCTGGGATCTGGACGAGGCCCGCGCCAAGTGCGAACGCGCCCTGGAGTCCGGCGCGGCCCTGGACGTTTTCCGCAAGACCCTGCGCGTCCAGGGTGGCGTGGAGGCGGCCCTGGACCCGGGCGGCCCGCTGCCCGCCGCGCCGTACATCCATCACCTGGAGGCGGAGTCCTCGGGCTGGCTGGAGCGGGCCGACGCCCTGGCTGTGGGCCGGGCCTGTGTGCGGCTGGGCGCGGGCAGGAGCCGCAAGGAGGACGACGTGGACCCGGCCGTGGGCGTGGTGCTGGAGCGCAAGGTTGGCGACGAGGTGGAGGCGGGCGAGACGCTCTGCCAGGTCCACTACCGCGACGAGGCCAGCCTGGACCGCGCCCTGCCGCTGCTGCGCGAGGCCTTCGCCGTGAGCGAATCCCCGGCGGCGCAGCCCATGCTCATCCAGGGCGTGTTCTCCACACTGGCCTGATCTACCCGTTCAGCCCGAAGGCGTGGGGAAGCAGGTCTTCCGGGGTGTAGACCCCGCTTTCCGTAACCACCCAGGCCCCCGGGGCCAACTCGGCCAGCCACTGGCGGCAGGCCCCGCAGGGCGTGGTGGCGGACGGGTCCTCGCCCACGGCGTCCGGGCAGGCCACGGCCACGCCAGTCACCTGATGCTCTCCGGCGGTCACGGCCGCGGCCAGGGCGCTGCGTTCGGCGCACAGCCCCAGGCCGTAGCAGGCGTTCTCCACGTTGACCCCGGTGTAGACGGTTCCTCCCGCCAGCACGGCCGCGCCCACCCGGAAGCCGGAGTAGGGGGCGTAGGCGTTGCGGGCGGCTTGGCGGGCCTTTTCCAGCAGGCTTCGCTGGGCGTCGGTCATGGCTTCTCCTCGTTTACTGGCGGGCGGGACTGGGGTATGGTCCCTCCCCACCGTGAGCGACGTCAAGACATCTTCCCCACTTCATATCGTCGGCGGCGGCCTGGCCGGGTGCGAATGCGCCTGGGCCCTGGCCCGCGCCGGGCTGCCCGCGCGCCTCTACGAGATGCGCCCCCAGACAACCACCCCGGCCCACGAGACCGGGCGGCTGGCCGAACTGGTCTGCTCCAACTCCTTCCGCTCCGACGAGGAGGCCACCGCCGTGGGCCTGCTCAAGCGGGAGATGGAGGGACTCGGCTCCCTGGTCATGGAGACCGCCAGGGCCACGGCCGTGCCCGCGGGCAAAGCCCTGGCAGTGGACCGCGCCCGCTTCGCCGGGGAGATAACCGACCGGCTGGAGAATCATCCCCTGGTGGAGGTGGTCCGCCGCGAGGTCACATCCCTGGACGACCCGGAGCTGCAAGGCGGGGCGGGCATCGTGGTGGCCGCCGGGCCGCTGGCCTCCGATCCCCTGGCGGCCGACCTCGCCCGCGTCATCGGCGTGGGCCATCTGGCCTTTTTCGACGCCATCGCGCCCATCGTCTCCTTCGACTCCATCGACATGGAACACGCCTTCTGGGGCTCGCGCTGGCGGCCCGAGGACGACGACTACCTCAACTGTCCATTGAACGAGGCGGAGTACCACGCCCTGGTGGAGGAGCTGCGCACCGCCGGACGGGTGCCCAGCAAAGAGTTCGAGCGCCATTTCGAGGCCTGTCTGCCGGTGGAGGAGATGGCCGACCGGGGGGAGATGACCCTGGCCTTCGGCCCGCTGAAGCCGGTGGGGCTGACCGACCCCCGCACCGGGGAGCGGCCCTACGCCGTGGTGCAGCTGCGGGCGGAGAACCTGGAGCGCACCGCCTTCAACCTGGTGGGCTTCCAGACCAAGCTGACCTACCCGGAGCAGAAGCGCGTCTTTTCCCTGATCCCCGCCCTGCGCGAGGCGGAGTTTCTGCGCCTCGGCTCCATCCACCGCAACACCTTCGTGAACGCCCCCCGCGTGCTGGACGGGCGGCTGCGGCTTCTGGCCAGGCCGGAAGTGCGGCTGGCCGGGCAGATCACCGGGGTGGAAGGCTATCTGGAGTCGGCCGCCTGCGGACTGTGGGCGGGCATGCTGGCGGCCTCGGAGGCGCGCGGGCTGGAGATTCCCCGGCCCCCGGCGGAGACCGCCCTGGGCGCGCTCATGGGACACCTGCGCACCGAGGCCAAGGACTTCCAGCCCTCCAACGTCAATTTCGGCCTCATGCCCGCGCTGGGGCGCAAGATGCCCAAGCGCAAGCGCAAGGAGGCCTACGCCGAGCGCGCGGCCGAAGCCTTTTCCGCGTGGACGGGGGGATTGCCGGACCTGGGGCTGGTTGGCCGGGACCGGGCGGAGTGAGCCGGGTTAGCCCTGCTTTTCCTTGCGCAGGATGAGCAGGGCCACCAGGTAGAATACGCCGTTGAGGCCCACCAGGGAAATGAAGCCGTAGGCGTGCAGGTTCTCCGGCAGCGTGGCGCGGAGGGCGAAGAAGAGGACGGCCAGCAGGGCCGTGGCGGTGATGAAGGTGGCAGGCAAAGGCAGCGGGCCGCTGGAGGCCTTCCGGCGGACCAGCGTGGGCACGCCCAGCATGAGCAGGGCGGACAGGACCAGGGTGGCCGGAATGAGCAACAGCTCGGGCTGCCAGTAGAAGTCGCTGGCGATGAGGGCGATGTAGGCGAGGACCGCCAGGATGGTCAGAATGCTCTTCATGGTGCGCTCCCGAAGGGGGCACTCTTACCCCAAAACATCCGGCTTGCAAAGGGTGGCGTGGTGAGTCCGGGCTGGCGCGTTCCGCCACGGCCCAGGCGGCGTCCCGAGTCCGGAGAGCGGCGAAGGGAACGGCCCCGGCCGACCCCTCCCGGCGATGAGCGGTACGCCACCCTGCACTGGGGGCTGTCCCGCCACCGGGCCAGGGAGCTGGCCCTGGTGCTGGAGGCGAGGGATGTGGAGTTCGACCTGCGGCGGGAGTTTTCCGGCTGGCGGCTCCTGGCGCCGGAGGAGGAGGCGGAGCGCGCCCGGGCGGAGCTTGCCGCCTACCACAGCGAGAACATGGGCGGCGGGCGGCCCCAGCCCCTGCCTGACACCGGGGCCGCGCCCGTGGTGCCCGCGCTGCTGGTCTGCCTGCTGGTTCCGTTCCACGTCCTGGCCACCCGCCCATGGCCCAGATGGGGCGTCTACCCTCACGAATTGTACGCCGCAGGACAGGCGGACTCCGGGGCCATGCTGACAGGGGAGGCGTTCCGCGCCCTGACCGCCCTGACCCTGCACGGCGACGCGGCCCACCTGTTGGGCAACGTGGTGGTGGGCGCGGTCTTCGCGGCCCTGCTCTGCCGCCGCGCCGGAACCGGCCCGGGCATGCTGGCCCTGGTGCTGTCCGGCATGCTGGGCAATCTGCTCAACGCCTGGATGCGCGGGCCGGGACACCTGTCCATCGGCTTCTCCACGGCGGTCTTCGGCGCGGCCGGGCTTTTGGGTGCGCTGGGCTTCTGGGGCGGCCACCGCTCACCCATGGCCTCGGTGGCCGCGGGGCTGGGGCTTTTGGGCCTGCTGGGCGTTGGCGGCGAGCGCACCGACCTGGGCGCGCACGTATTCGGCTTCGCCGCTGGGCTGGCCCTGGGCGCGGGGCTGGGCTGGCTGCTCACCCGCCTGGGCCGACCCGGCCCGGCGGTGGACGGCTGGCTGACGGTCTGCGCCGTGGCCTTGCCTGTCTGGGCCTGGTTCGTGGCCCTGGGCTGAAAAAAGCCCCGCCCGGGCACGCGGCCAAGACGGGGCGAACGGGTCGGAAGAAGGGCTGAGGCTACTTCTTCTTGGCCTCCTCGATCATCTCTTCCACTTCTTCGTAGCCGTTCTGGTAGTATTTCTCCTCGGTGGGATCCAACTCCTTGAGCAGCCGCAGGAACTCCCCGGCGTGCTCGCGCTCCTCGTTGGCGATGTCCACCAGCACGGTCTTGGCCAGCTCGTTGTCCGTGGACTCGGCCAGCTGCATGTACAGCTGGATGGCCTCGTACTCGGCCGCGATGGAATAGCGGATGGCCCGCACCAGCTCGGTGTGGCTGACCTTGCGGTCCGGGACGTTGCCGGCGAAGGGATTGGCGAATTCTGGCATGGGAGTCTCCTTATGGGCTGACTGCTGGTTTCAGGTGATGCCAAGTGTATCCCGAAAACCCGGCCCGGGTGTCAACTCCCGCCGTGGTCGGACTTCTTGGCCTCCCGCCACAGGGCGTCCAGGGTCTCCATGCTCTGTTCGGGCAGCTCCAGCCCCTTTTCCCGGCACATCTCCTCCATGGCCTCGAAGCGGCCCAGGAACTTGCGGTTGGCCCGGTCCAGGGCGGCGTTGGCCTTCACGCCCAGGCGGCGGCCGTGCTCCACCAGGGTGAAAAGCAGGTCGCCGTACTCCTCCTCGATGCGGTCCCGGTCCCCCGAGGCCACGGCCTCGTCCAGCTCCCGCCGCTCGGCGGAAAGCTGCTCGGCCAGGTCCTCGTCCGACTCCCAGGTGAAATTGTTGCGGGCCGCCTTGGAGTGGATGCGGTAGGCGCGCAGAAGCGGCGGCAGCCCCTTGGGCAGGGAGTCGAAGACCCCTTTGGGGCGGCCTTTCCCGTCCGACTTCTCGTCGCGTTTGATGGCCTCCCAATTCTTGAGCAGCTCGTCCTGATCGCGCACGCTGGTGTCGGCGAAGACGTGGGGATGGCGGCGGACCATCTTGGCGGCGATGCCGGAGAGGGCGTCGTTTGGGCCGAAGTGGCCGTCGCGCCGGGCGAGCAGCGACATGAAGGCCATCAGGAAGAATACGTCGCCAACTTCCTCGCAGGCCTCGTCCATGTCGCCGGAGCGCACGGCCTCCACCAGTTCGAAGGATTCCTCAATGACATAGTCGCAGAGGCTCTGCGGGGTCTGGTCGCGGTCCCAGGGGCAGCCGTCCGGGCCGATGAGGGTCTGGATGACGTCCAGCAGGGAAGCGAAAGCGTCGGTGTCGTTCATGGGTGCGTGCGTGGGGTTTGCTCAGACCCTGGCGGCGCGGCCCATGGAGCAGGCGGCCAGGCAGGCCCCGCAGGCCAAGGGGGCCAGCAGAGGGTCCGAGGCGTTGGGCAGGTCGGGCCGGGGGCGGTTGCGGCAGCGGGCGAAACCGCCAGGCTTGCGCCGCAGCCTGGCCGAGACCGCACCGGGCTTGTCGAAGACCCCGGCCGGGCAGGCCCGGGCGCAGGCGCGGCAGTCGCCGCAGCTGTCCTCCACAGGGCTCCCGGCTTCCAGGTCCAGCGCGGCCAGCACCGTGACCAGCCGCAGGCGGGGCCGAAGGCGTGGGTGGCCAGCAGCCCGGTGGGGGAAATCCAGCCCAGTCCGGCGGCGGCAGCGGCCTCCTTGTGGGAGATGAGGCCGCATCCCTGGTGCTCCGGCCGCAGGGAGGCGGGCACGGGCAGGGCCATCCCGCCGCGCGCCTGGACCCAGCAGGCCATGGCCAGGGCGGCCTCGTCCAGCCGGGCGCAGTCCGCCCGGAAACGGGCCTCGGGCTCGGCCGGGGAGAGGTAGTCCAGGCGGATGCCCAGGACGACGGCCCGGGTGTAATGGGATAGCAGGTCGGGCGGCGAGACGGGTGGGGAGGCCAGGCGGGCGGTGTCCGCCACCCCGGCAGCGTCCGCGCCGAAGCGTGCGGCGGCCGCCAGGGTCTCGCGCAGGGGGATGAGCGCGGGGCACACGGCGGCTAGTCCGGCTTGTCGGGCAGGGGCAGTTCCACTTCACCCAGGCCCTGCAGCCCGTCGCGCACGCCCTGCCGCATCTCTTCAGGCAGGAAGCCTTCAAGGAAATCGGCCACCTTGGCTAGATAGGGAACCAGGCTGGAGTCGGCCAGGTAGCCGGAATCCGGCACGAAGGCCGCCATGACCAGCACGGCCACGGCGCAGATGACCGCGCCCTTGGCGAAGCCCATGAGCCCGCCGAGCAGATGGTCGGCCGCGGCCAGCATCTTCAGCTTCAGCGCCCCGGCCAGAATCTGCAGCACCACCCACACGGCCAGCATCACCCCGGCGAAGACCGCCAGATAGGCAGCGGTGCGCACCTCGCCCGGGTCGGCCAGGTAGGGCTCCAGCCAGGGCACGACCTTCTCGAAGTAGGTGTTGGCCGCCCAGAAGCCGAGCACCAGCCCGGCGATGGAGGCCGTTTCGCGGATGATGCCGCGGAAGAAGCCGTGCACCAGGAAGAAGGCCAAAACGGCCAGAAAGACGATGTCGAGCACGTTCATTGGGGAGCCGTCCGGGGGTTTTGGGCAGGTAGCTACCAGATGGCCGGGCAAAAGGAAACAGCGGAGGGCCGGGGGCGCGGGGCCGAAGGGAGGGCGGCGGGGGATGAACGGTCAGGCCGCGCGGGTGGGCGGCGGGCCGGAAAACGGGTCCATCGGGTGTACCGTTCACCGAAAAAACGGTGCGCTGTTCCCAAGGCGCGCATACAAGGGAATGGAGGCAGGATTCGCCCCGGACGGCGCGGGCCGAACGGGCCAACCACAAGCAGCGGGAGGACGAACCATGAAAGGAAACCTGGAGGAATACTGGCGGAGAAATGTGCGCCTGATGGTGGTGCTTCTGTCCATCTGGGCGCTGGTCTCCTACGTCTTCGGCATCCTGCTGGTGGAACAACTCAACGCCGTGCGCATCGGCGGGTTTCCCTTGGGCTTTTGGTTCGCCCAGCAGGGCTCCATCTTCACCTTCGTGATCCTCATCCTGGTCTACGTGCTCAGGATGCGCAAGCTGGACCGCGAATTCGACGTCCACGAGTAGCGGGAGGACGACATGGACAAGATACTGCTCTGGACGTACATACTCGTCGGCATCACCTTCGGCATCTACCTCTTCATCGCCTGGATGAGCCGGGTGAAGGACACCAAGGGCTTCTACGTGGCCGGGGGCGGCGTGCCCGCCCTGGCCAACGGCATGGCCACCGGCGCGGACTGGATGAGCGCGGCCTCGTTCATCTCCATGGCGGGCATCGTCTCCTTCTCCGGCTACACCGGCAGCGTCTACCTCATGGGCTGGACAGGCGGCTACGTGCTGCTGGCGCTTCTGCTGGCGCCGTATCTGCGCAAGTTCGGCAAGTTCACCGTGCCGGACTTCGTGGGCGACCGCTACTACTCGTCCACGGCGCGCATCGTGGCGCTGGTCTGCGCCATCTTCGCCTCGCTGACTTACGTGGCCGGGCAGATGCGCGGCGTGGGCATCGTCTTTTCCCGCTTCCTGGAAGTGGACGTCAACACCGGCGTGATCATCGGCATGGTCATCGTCTTCTTCTACGCGGGCCTGGGCGGCATGAAGGGCATCACCTGGACCCAGGTGGCCCAGTACGTGGTCATGATCCTGGCCTTCCTCATCCCGGCCTGCGCCATCTCGCAGAAGATCACCGGCAACCCCATCCCGCAGCTGGGCTTCGGCGGCACCATCGCCGAGGGCCAGAACGCCGGGCGGTTTCTGCTGGAAACCCTCAACGAAATCAACCAGGACCTCGGCTTCGCGGAGTATACCGGGGCCTTCGGCCCGGGGCAGAAGTCCATGATCGACGTGCTGGCCATCACCCTGGCGCTCATGGTGGGCACGGCCGGGCTGCCGCACGTCATCGTCCGCTTCTATACCGTGCCCACGGTGCGGGCGGCGCGCATGTCCGCCTTCTACGCCCTGCTTTTCATCGCCATCCTGTACACCACGGCCCCCTCGGTGGCGGTCTTCGCGCGCTACAACATGATCGACACGTTAAACAACACCCCCTACGCGGCCGCGCCCAAGTGGTTCAAGGACTGGCAGCAGACGGGGCTTGTGGCCTGGCTGGACAAGAACGAGGACGGCATCATCCAGTACCGGGCGGGCGACGCCTTCCAGGGCAAGCCGGAGCTGTCCGACCAGACGGGCATGCACGGTCAGCCCATCTACGCCAATCCCCCGGCGGAGGGGCCAAACGAGCTGTACGTCGACCGCGACATCATGGTCCTGGCCAACCCGCAGATAGCCAATCTGCCCGCCTGGGTCGTGGCCCTGGTCGGGGCGGGAGGTTTGGCCGCGGCCTTGTCCACGGCATCGGGGCTGCTGCTTGTCATCGCGTCGTCAATATCACATGACCTCTACTACCGGGTCATCAACCGCAACGCCACGGAGCGGCAGCGATTGACCATCGGCCGCATCATGATCGCGGCGGCGGTGGTCGTGGCCGGGTATTTCGGCATCAACCCGCCCGGCTTCGTGGCCCAGGTGGTCGCGCTGGCCTTCGGCTTGGCGGCGTCCAGCTTCTTCCCCGTCCTGGTGCTGGGCATCTTCTCCAAGCGGGTCAACCGCGCGGGAGCCATCTCCGGCATGATAACGGGCATCGGCTTCACCATGCTCTACATCGTCCAGACCAAGTTCCTCGGCGTCGATCCATGGTTCTACGGCATCAGTCCGGAAGGCATCGGCGCGGTGGGCATGGCCATCAACTTCGTGGTCACGCTGGCGGTCTCCGCGGCCACGCCCGCGCCGCCCAAGGAAATCCGCGAACTGGTGGAATCGGTCCGCTACCCCCGCGGCGCGAGCGGCGCGGTGGACCACTAACCGAGACAGCGGCTACCATGGGGCGGCGGGTAAGACCCGCCGCCCCTTTCACCGTCGCCGACACAGCCGTGGAGGGTACATGGCCGATCCGGTCAACACCGCAGCCGATTTCCTCTCCAGGGTGCTGCCCTTTTCCGAGCTGACCATGCGGTCCCTGGATCGTCTGGCCCGGGCGGCCAGCATCGACTTTCTGCCCAAGGGCACCCGGGTCATGACCCGGGGCGAGACCGAAGTGACCGACGTGCTGGTCATCCAGTCCGGCGGCATGAAGCTCTTCCTGGACACCCCGGAGGAGGGGGAGGTCCTGACCGACTTCCGGGGCGAGGGGGGCATCGTGGGCGCGCTGGCCGTGGTGCGCTCCACGCGCGCCAGCATGAACGTGGAGTGCGTGGAGGACACCTTCGTCTTCCGCCTGCCCGCCGCGCTCTTTCTGGAACTGGTGGAGGCGGAGCCCGCGCTCTCCACCCATTTTCTCAAGTCCTTCACCGAGTCCTACCTCACCAAGGCCTTCGCCGAGTTGCGGCGCGACCGCCTGGCCCCGCGCCAGGAGGCCTCCCTGCCGCTGTTCGCCTCCACCGTGGGGGACGTGGTGCGTCGCGCCCCGGTCTGGACTCCCCCCGGGGCGGACATCCGCTCCGCCGGGGGGATCATGGCGGAGGAGGGCGTGGGGTCGCTGCTGGTGCGCGAGAGCGAGGACGCGCCGCTTCTGGGCATCATCACGGACAAGGATCTGCGCTACAAGGTGGTGGCCCAGGGGCTGAACTACAACTGGCCGGTGCGCGAGATCATGAACAGCCCGGTGCGCACCATCGAGGCGGGGCGGGACTGCTTCGAGGCGCTTTTGGCCATGATGCGCCACCAGATCCACCATCTGCCCGTGGAGCGGGACGGCCGGGTCATCGGGGTGGTCACCTCCCACGACATCATGGTCCTGCAGGGACGCTCGCCCTTCGCGCTGTACCGGGAGATCGAGGGGGAGCGCACCTTCGCGGGGCTGGTGGACCTGGCGGCCAAGGTGCCGCTGGTGGTGCGGCCCCTGGTGGAGGAAGGGGCCAAGGCGTCCTCGGTGGGGCGCATGGTCTCGGTGCTCTCGGACGCCCTGCTGGACCGCGTGCTGACCATGCTCCAGGAGGAGCTGGGCCCGCCGCCCTCGCCCTTCTGCTGGCTGTACCTGGGCAGCGAGGGCCGAAGGGAGCAGACCTTCCGCACGGACCAGGACAACGCCCTGCTATATCGCCCGCCCGAGGAGCCCGGCCAGGCGGAGCGGGCCCGCGACTACTTCCTGCGGTTGGGGCGGGCGGCGGTGGAAAAGCTGGTGGACCTGGGGTACCCGCGCTGTCCCTTCGACGTCATGGCCTCCAACCCCGCCCTGAACCGCGGCGAGGCCTCCTGGTGGGCCTTCTTCGAGGGGCTGGTGCGCCGCCCGGAGCCGGAACAGGTGCTCAAGGCCACCATCTTCTTCGACTTCCGCCCCGGCTTCGGCTACGCCGAACTGGGCGAGAGCCTGCGCGAGCGGGTCATGGCCCTGGCCAGGGAAAACCAGGTCTTTCTGGGCTTCATGGCCCGCGACTTTCTGCGTGCCCGGCCGCCGCTGTCCTTCTTCCGGGGGCTGTTGGTGGAGAAGAGCGGCGAGCACAAGAACCGCTTGGACATCAAGACGCGCGGGGTGGCCCCCTTCGTGGACTTCGCCCGGCTGTACGCCCTGCGGCTGGGACTGGCCGAGACCAACACCCTGGCCCGGCTGGACGGCGCGCGGGCGGCCGGGGCCATGTCCGCCGGGCTGCACTCCGAGGCGCGCGAGGCCTACGAGTTCATCTCCCAAGTGCGGCTCATCCACCAGATGCGGCGCATGGAGCGGGGCGGCGAGCCGGACAACTTCGTGGACCCGGCCGGCCTCACCGACCTGGAGCGCAGGACCCTCAAGGAGGCCTTTTCCGTGATAAGCGGCTTGCAGCAGCTGGTGCGCGACGACTTCCACCTGGCGGCGCGGGGGTAGGGCCGTGTCCCTGGCATCGCCGCTCCCCGCCCGCCTGGCGCGCAGGATGGCCGGGCTTTTTCGCCGTCCGCCCTCGCATCCCCTCATGGCCGCCAACCACGACGCCTTCCGCGAGGTGGACATGGAGGCCAGACTGACGGACTGCCGCTTCGCGGTCATCGACCTGGAGATGACCGGCCTGGACCCCGGTCGCGACGAGATCGTCTCCCTGGGCGGGGTCCATCTGGACGGCCTGTCCATCAAGGCGGACGATACCTTCCGGGCCACGGTGCGCCCCGAGGGCGGGTTGAAGAAGGCCTCCACCCTGGTCCACCGCATCACCCCGCAGCAAGTGGAGTCCATGCCCAGGCTGGAGGAGGTGCTGCCGGACTTTCTGGAGTTCCTGGACGGGCGGTTTGTGGTGGGCCACCACGTGGGGCTGGACATGAATTTCCTGCGCCGCGCCTGCCGGAAGCTGTTCGGGGCGAGCCCGGCCAATCCCTGCCTGGACACCCTGCGCATGGCCATGATCCACCGCGAGGAGGCCTTCAAGGCGGACTACTACGACCGCTTCGACGGCCGCGTCTCCTACGCCCTGGCCGACTTGGCCGAGTCCTACGGACTGCCGCGCTTCCCGGAGCACGACGCCCTGGCCGACGCCATGCAGTGCGCCTACCTCTTCCTCTTTCTGGTGCGCAAGCTCAAGGACGGCGGCATCGAGACCCTGCGCGACCTCTTCGAGGCGGGACGGTCGTGGCGCTGGTATTTTTGAGGAAGACGCTTTTCCCACCTTCTCCATCGGAAAAATACGCTTTTGACAGCCCTTTCGCCTGCGGATAGCTTGCCGTGAACAGGCGTTCAAACTCATGCCGGGCGGCCGCGCCGGAGGGGCTGTGACGAGGAACACGCGGATGGTTGGCGAGCCGGAAAACGCCACCGGCGGCGGAGCGGGCGTACAGGGCGGGCGCGGGCTGCGGCGGCGCAGTTCGGACCTCATGGTGCTGGTCGGCCCGGATTACGTCTTCTACGCGGCCAACGAAGTTTGTTGCCAGGCCTACGGGCTGCTGCGCGAGCAGATCGTGGGCCGCACCATTCCCGAACTCCTGGGCGAGGAGGTCTTCGAAAAGACCATCAAGCCCCGCCTGGACCGCGCCATCGACGGCGAGGAGGTGGTTTTCGAGGACTGGTTCCACCATCCCGCCCTGGGCCGCACTTTCCGGGCCGTGCACTACTCCCCCCAGGTGGACCGCACCGGAGCCGTCACCGGCGTTGTCACCCTCTCCCGCGACATCACCGAGCGCAAGCTGGCCCTGGACGCCCTGACCGAGTCCGAGCGCAAGTACCGCATGATCTACGAGGGCGGGGCCGAGGGCATCCTGCTGCTGGACCACGAGATGGTCGTCCGCGAGGCCAACCCCCGCGCCATGGAGCTTCTGGACTGCCGGCCCGTCCACCTGCTGGGTCGTCCCTACCGCGACCTCATCCACCCCGACGACCTGGCGGCCGTGCCGGTGCGCCACCAAGCCGTGCTGGCCGGGGAGACGGTGCGCATCGAACGCAGGCTGGCCACGGGCACGGGCTCCTGGATCGTGGTGGACGTCTCGGCCACGGCCATCGGGCAGGGCATCATCCAGCTCATGTTCCTGGACATCACCCGCCGCAAGCGCATGGAGAATGAACTGGTTCGCGCCCGGGCCGAGGCCGAGGAGGCCAACCGGGTCAAGAGCGATTTTCTGGCCCGCATGAGCCACGAGATCCGCACGCCTATTTCCGGCATTCTGGCCATGTCGGAAATGGCCAGGCGCGCCGGGGACAAGGCCAAGGTGGACGAGTACCTGGGCATGATCGAGAGCGCGGGCAACGTGCTGCTGGAACTGGTGGACGACGTGCTGGACCTCTCCCGCATCGAGGCCGGGCGCATGGAGCTGCGCGACGAGGACTTCGACCTGCGGGAGCTGCTGTACGAGACGGCCGCGCCCTTCCAGGCCATGGCCCGGCGCAAGGGGCTGCGCATGGACCTGGAGGTGGACGGCGAGGTGCCGGACGAGGCCAGGGGTGATCCGGCCAGGCTGGGGCAGGTGCTGCGCAATCTGCTCTCAAACGCCGTCAAGTTCACCGAGGAGGGCACCGTGTCCATGACCGTGGGCCGCCGCATCGGGGAGGAGGAGCGGCTGCGGGTGGCGGTGCGCGACACCGGGCCCGGCATTCCCCGGGAGAAGATGCCCCGCCTCTTCCAGAATTTCTCGCGGCTGGAGGAGGCGGCCCGCCACTCCGGCACGGGGCTGGGGCTGGCCATCTCCCGCCAGCTGGTGGAGCATATGGGTGGTTCGCTGTGGGTGGAATCCCGTCCTGGCGCGGGCAGTACCTTTTCCTTCACCATTCCGATGCTGCCGCCGCGCCGCTCGGCCCCGGCCACCCCGGCCGCGGGGAGGACCGAGCCCCTCTCCCTGGCCGACCTGCCCCCCATGACCCTGCTGGTGGCCGAGGACAACGAGCTCATCCGTATCTACCTGGAGGACATCCTCAGCGGGGCGGGGCACGAGGTGCGACTGGCTCACGACGGGGACGACCTGCTCCGCCTGGCGGACACCGATCCGCCGCCGGAGGCCGTGCTGCTGGACGTGAACATGCCCGGCAGGGACGGGCTGCAGTGTTGCCGCCTCATCCGGGACGGCCGGGCCGGGGCCCTCCCCCCGGACATCCCGGTCATCGCCCTGACCGCCTACGCCATGGACGGGGACCGTGAGCGCATGCTGCAGGCGGGCATGGACGAGCACCTGCCCAAGCCCGTGCGGCCCGAGATCCTGGCCGAGGCCCTGAACCGCCTTATCCGCGCGCATTGATTGGACAGCCCGTCCGTATCCTTGTATGTGGGGGACCATGCGACTTCCGCGCCCGCGGAAGTCTCCAGGGGGAGGCGGATGGCCGAGAGCAAGCCGAACATACTTGTGGTGGATGACGACCCGGACACCCGCGAGACCGTGGCCGAGTGCCTGGCGCCGGACTACGGCGTATGGGGGGCGGCCAGCGCGTCCGAGGCCATGGACCTGTTCATGCGGGCCAGACCGGACGCCGTCCTGGTGGACCTGCGCCTGCCGGACCTGAGCGGGCTGGACGTGCTGTCCACCTTCACCCGCGACGCCCCGGAGATGCCGGTCATCATCATCACCGGACAGGGCCGCCGGAGCGATGCGGTGGAGGCCCTGCGACGCGGGGCCTGGGACTGGCTGGAAAAGACCCTGGAGTTCGACGAGCTGTTGCCTCTGACCCTGGACAAGGCCTTGGTCCGTTCGGCCGAGCTCCGACAGCGCCGCGAGTATCTGGACCACCTGGAGGAGAAGGTTCTGGAGCGCGGCCGGGAACTGGCCGAGGTGCGCACCGGCCGCGAAGCCGAGGCCTCCGGCCGCAGGGCGGCCGAAGACAGCCTGCGCCACACGCGCCGCCGTTACCGCGACCTGTTCGAGGAGAGCCCCGTCTCCCTGTGGGAGGCGGACTTCTCCGGAGCGCGGGCCGTGCTGGACGAGTTGGCCGCCCGGGGCGTGGAGGACCTGCGCACTCATCTGCTGGACAACCCGGACGACCTGGACCGCAGCCTGGCGGGCATGCGGGTGGTGGCGGTCAACACCCACTCCCTGAAGCTTTTCCGGGCCGGGGACAAGAGCTCCCTGCTGCGCAACATCGAGGCCATCCTGCCGGATTCCAGGGCGGTGCGCGCCAGGGTGCTGGACTGGCTGGCCGAGGTGCGGCGCACGGGCAAGGGCGGGGCGATGCAGGTGGAGTTGCCCTGCAAGGGTCTGGATGGCCGGAACATGTGCTGCCAGGCGCGCATTTTCGTGCCGGAGCCCAACCGGGCGGACCTCTCCCGGGTGCTTATGGCCTTGGCGGACGTCACACAGCGCAAGCTGGCCGAGGAGCAGGAGAAGCAGGCCCACGACTTCCTCCACCGGGTGTTGGAGGCCGTGCCCGCCCCGGTATTCGTCAAGAACCGCGATCACCGTTGGGTGATGGTCAACAACGCCTTCGCCGAGCTGATGCACAAGAGCCCGGATGAGTTGGTGGGGCGCACGGACACGGACTTCTTCACCCCGGAGACGGCCGAGTACATTTGGGAGAAGGAGGACGCGATACTGGCCTCGGGCGGTTCGGTGGAATACGACAACTCCCTTGTCCTGCCGGACGGTGAGCGCCGCCACCTGTCGGTGAGGAAGGCCGCCCTGACCCTGCCCCTCAACGGCGAGACCGTGCTGGTGGCCGTGGTGCACGACATCACCGAGCGGCGGGGCATGGAGGAGGAACTGCGCCGCACCCGCGACGAGGCGCGGGCCGCTGACACGGCCAAATCCGAGTTTCTGGCCACCATGAGCCACGAGCTGCGCACTCCCATGAACGCCATCATCGGCCTCTCCCAGCTCATGCTGGAAAGCGGGCCGGACGAGGAGATGGCGGGGCACCTGCGTTCCGTCCACGATTCGGCCAGGTCCCTGCTGAGCCTTCTCAACGACATCCTGGACCTGGCCCGGCTGGAGTTCGGTGGGCTGCGCATGGAGGATGAGGAGTTCTCCCCGGCCGGGGTGCTGCGCGGGGTGACGGAGGAATACCGGCCCGGGGCGCGGCGAAAGGGGCTGGAACTGCGGCTGGAGGTCCCCGGCAACCTTCCCCCGGCAGTGCGCGGAGACCCGGGCAGGCTGCGGCGGGTTCTGGCCGCGTTGCTGGACAACGCGGTCAAGTTCACGGACTCTGGCGCCGTCGTGGTGGAGGCGCGGGCGGAGGCGGCAGCGAACGGCGTGGAGCGGTTGCGTTTCACAGTGCGGGACACCGGGCCAGGGGTGCCGGAAAATATCCGCGAGCGCGTGTTCGAGAGTTTTGTGCAGGGCGACGGCTCGGCCACCCGCCGCCACGGAGGAACCGGCCTGGGGCTGGCCCTGGCGCGCAAGCTGGTGGACATGCTGGATGGGACAATCTGGGTGGAGGACGAACCAAGCGGGGGCAGCGCCTTCCACTTCTCCGCCAGCTTCGCCCAGGTGGATGGCAAGCGGGGAGGCAACGACGACGGAAGCTGGCCCTCGGGCCTGCGCGTGCTGGTGGTGGAGGACAACCCGGTCAACCAGCGCATGCTGCGCACCCTGCTGGAGCGTCGGAACAACTCGGTCCGCATGGCCGCCACAGCGGAGGAGGGGCTTGACGCGCTGGCTTCCGAACCGGTTGACTTGGTGCTCATGGACGTCGGTCTGCCCGCCATGGACGGGCTGGAGGCCACCCGGGCCATCCGTTCGGCCCGGCCGGAGCGTTCCGACCCGGAAGTGCCGGTCATCGCCCTGACCGCCCACGGCCACGCGGGCGACAGGGAGCGTTTTCTGGAGGCGGGCATGGACGCCTACGTGCCCAAGCCGGTTGATTTCGAGGTCCTGCGGCGGACCATGGTCTCGGTGCTGCGGGAGCGTTCGCGCGGGGGGGATGGCCGCCTCCGGGAGTCCCCCGGAGGCGGCTCGGCGGATCAGGCATCCGGCGAGGCGGTGTTTGAGACCAGGGACGCGCTGGCGCGTCTGGGCGGCGACCAGGCTTTTCTTGACGAGCTGCTGGAGGTATTCATCGGCGATGCCCCGGCCAAGGTCGAGAAGCTCGACGAGGCGGTGCGCCAGGGGCGGCCCGAGGCCGTCCGCGAGGCGGCCCACGCCCTCAAGGGCGCGGCCTCGGCCGTGGGGGCGGTGGCCGTGGAATCGGCGGCCAGGGAAATGGAAGACCTGGCCGAGAGCGGCGGCGATGCCGGGGAATACCTCCGCGGCCTGCGCCGCGAGGTGGAGCGGGCCGTGGAGCGCGGCCGGGAGAAGCTGGACCGGTGAGCGGTCCAGCTTCCGGGCCCGGGAGCGAGGGGCTTTCCTTCGGCCGGGCGCTGCCCACCCTGGCCTGCCTCACCGGGGCGTTCTTTCTGCTGTTCATGGCCCGCAACGTCATCGGGCCGCTCATGGTGCCGGTGCGGGCGGATCTGGGGCTGAGCAACTCCCAGGCTGGCATGGTCATCTCCACCATGGGCCTGGGCGTCATGCTGGGGCTCGTGTCCTCCGGCTTCCTGGCCAAGGCCTTTTCCCACCGCATGGCCGCAGCGGGCGCGCTTTTGCTCTGCGGCTCGGGAGCCCTGGGCGCCTCCCTCTCTTCGGACTACGCCGGGCTGCTGGCGGGCATGTGGTTTCTAGGGCTGGGGGCGGGACTGTACCTGCCCTCCGGGGTGGCGGTCATCACCGGTCTGACCCGCGAACGGGACTGGGGCAAGGCGCTTTCGGTGCACGAACTTGCTCCCAATTTCTCCTTCGTCCTGGCCCCGCTGTGGGCCGAACTCTGCCTGTCCCACGGGGACTGGCGGCTGGCTTTGCGGCTTCTGGCCTGGGCCCTGCTGGGCGCGGGCGCGCTGCTGGCGGCCTTCGGTCCGGGGAGGGGGCAGAAGGGCCAGGCTCCGGGGCCAAGACTGCTGCGCTCCATCATGTCCAAACCGCTGTTCTGGGTCATGGCCGTGCTGTTCGGCCTGGCCGTAGGGGCCACGGTGGGCCCCTTCACCATGCTGCCCCTCTACCTGACGGAAGAGCACGGCTACGCCCGGGAGACGGCCAACCAGCTGCTGGCCGTGTCGCGGGTGTCCGGGCTGGTCATGGTATTCGCTGGCGGCTGGCTGGTGGACCGTCTGGGCGCGGTGCAGACCATCCGGCTCTATCTCCTCCTGTGCGGAGGACTCACCGCCTGCCTGGGACTGCTGGAAGGCCCGGCCCTGGCCGGGGCGGTCATCGCCCAGCCCCTGGTTTCGGCCTGCTTCTTCCCCGCGGGGTTCGCGGCCATATCCCGCGCCTTCTCCTGGGAGGAACGCAACGTGGCCGTCTCCCTGGTCACTCCGGCGGGCGCGCTGGTGGGCGCGTCCATGGTCCCGGCCGCCCTGGGGGGGCTGGGCGACACCGTGGGCTTCGGCATCGGCTTCGCCGGGTTGGGCGGAGTGATGCTGGCGGCGCTGGCGCTTCTGCGGCTGCTGCCGCGCGGCCAAGACCGGGCGGAAACCGGCGGGGTTTCTTGACAGGCCCCCTGGCGGGACCTACCCTCCCCGTTCACGAAATCAAGCAAGGAGCTATTTTCATGGCGCATGAAATCAAACTCGCCAAGCTCATCAACGGCGACACCGTTGTGGGCAAGTGGGACGAGGAAGGACAGAAGCTGATCGAGGTCGCCGCGTTGCAGACCGTACCCTCTCAGCAGGGCGTGCAAATGATGATGCTGCCCTTCGGCTATCCCTTCGAGACCGAGATCGGCGGCGAGATCAAGGGCGAGCACGTCATCTATTTCTACCGCAACTTCCCCGAGGAAGTGAAAAGCAAGTACACCGAGGCGGCCTCCAACCTCACCCTGGCCGGCGCCGGCGACCTGGACAACCTCCAGGGCATGGGCGGCGGCATGGGCGGCGGCGGTGGAGGCGGCTCCATCTCCGACCTGCTGAAGAAGTAGCCCACCTCCCGCGAACTCATCCGAATACCAGGGCGGCCCCGCGGGGCCGCCTTTTTTTACCCCCATGAAAGAGCTTCTGCCCATCCTTCCCAAGCCCAGCCGCTATCTGGGCACCGAATGGGGCGCCCCGCGCGGCGACCCCGCATCGGCCCGCGTCCACTTGGCCTTCGCCTTCCCCGACCTCTACGAGGTGGGCATGTCCTATCTTGGCCAGCGCATCCTGCTGGACCGGGCCAACCGCCACGACGGCGCCCTGGCGGAGCGGGTCTTCTCCCCCTGCCTGGCGACCATGGACATCCTGCGGGAGCGCGGCGTCCCCCTGGCCACCCTGGAGACGGACACCCCGCTGTCCTCCCTGGACGCCGTGGCGTTCCACCTGACCCACGAGCTGTGCTACGCCAACGTGCTGGCCATGCTGGAGCTGGGCGGCATTCCCGTCCGCTCGGCCGAGCGCGGGGAGGGCGACCCGCTGGTGCTGGCCGGTGGCGGCTGCGCCCTGGCCGCGGAGCCGGTGGCCCCCTTCATCGACGCCTTCGTGCTGGGCGACGGCGAAGCCGTGCTGGACGCCCTGCTGGACGAGCTGGCCGCCTCCCGCTCGCGGAGCAAGGCGGAGACCCTGGCCGCCCTGGCGGAGCTGCCCGGCATCTACGTGCCCGCCTTTTTCCCGGAGCGGGTCGGGGTCGTGGCGCACGAGGGGCCCGGCCCGGACAGGCCCGCCCGCGCCGTGGTGGAGGACCTGGACCGCCTGGAGTGCCCCACGGACCTGGTGCTGCCCCACGCCAAGGCGGTGCACGACCGCCTCTCCGTGGAGATTGCCCGTGGCTGCACCCGTGGCTGCCGCTTCTGCCACGCGGGCATGACCTACCGCCCGGTGCGCGAGCGTTCCCAGGAAACCGTGCTGCGGGCACTGGACCGGGGCCTGCATGAACAGGGCTACGAGGAAGTCTCCTTCCTCTCCCTGTCCACGGGCGACTACTCCGCCCTGGAGGACCTCTTCACCCGCAGCTTCGACCGCTGCGCCGCCGAGCAGGTATCCTTCTCCCTGCCCTCCCTGCGGGCGGGCACCGTGTCCTCGGCCATCTGGGAGCGCATGGCCTCCATCCGCCGCACCGGCGCCACCGTGGCCCCGGAGGCGGGCAGCCAGCGGCTGCGCGACGTCATCAACAAGGGCATCGGACGCGAGGACCTCATGCGCCACGTGCGGGCGCTGTTCTCGCGCGGCTGGAGCCAGGTGAAGCTGTATTTCATGATCGGCCTGCCCACGGAGACGGACGAGGACGTGCGAGCCATCTACGAGCTGTGCCGCGAGGTGGCGGACATCGCGCCGAAGGGGCGCAAGCGGCTGCAGGTCACGGCCTCGGTCTCGCCCTTCGTGCCCAAGCCGCACACCCCCTTCCAGTGGGAGCGGCAGGACGCGCCCGAGGAGACCACCCGCAAGGTTGAGATGCTGCGGGAGCTGTTCGGCAGGGACAAGCGGCTCAAACTGCGCTGGCACGAGCCGGAGATGAACTTCCTGGAGGGGGTCTTCTCCCGGGGCGGCCGCGAACTGGCCGTGGTGGTGGAGGAGGCCGCCCGGCGCGGGCTGCTCTTCGCCTCCTGGACGGACCACTTCCGCATGGGGCCGTGGCTGGAGTTGTTCGACGACCTGGGCATCGACCCCCGCGCCTACCTGGCCGCCCGCGACCCGGGGAAGCCCCTGCCCTGGGACCACCTGAACGTCGGGGTGAGCCGGGAATTTCTGCTGCTGGAGCGCAGGCGCGCCCTGTCCGAGAGCACCACCCCGGACTGCCGTTACAATGACTGCCAGGGCTGCGGAGCCTGCGACATGGCGGCCGCGCGCTCCGGCGGCGACGGCCTGCGTCCCCGCGTGGTGCTGCCCGAGCGCGACCAGGTGCCCGAGGACCCGGACCCCGGGGCGGGTCCGCCCGCGTCCTCTCGCGAGGCCCCGCCCGTGTTGTCCGAGGACCTGACCCGCAAGGCCGCCCACTACCGTTTGTGGTACACCAAGGAAGGACCAGCGGCCTACCTCTCCACCCTGGAGATGGGCGCATTCTGGGAGCGGGCCATGCGCCGGGCGGGCATCAAGCCCACCTTCTCCAAGGGCTTCCATCCCATGCCGCAGATTTCCCAGCACCGCGCCCTGCCCGTGGGCGTGGAGAGCCGGGCCGAGTACGTGGACCTCTTCACCCGCGAGGAGTACGACCCGGCCGAGCTGGCCCGCCGCCTGAACGAACAGGCGGTGGAGGGCATCCGCGTGCTGCTGGCCGAACCGCTGTCCATGGGCCGCAAGCAGGCCCAGGCCCCGCGCGAGGAATACTCCCTGCGTTACACAGGCCCGGACCCCGAAGGCTGGCGGCGGGCCTGGGAGGCCTTCCTGGCCTCGGGGTCCTTCCCTTTCGTGCGGCGCTCCAAACGCGGGGACAAGGAGGACGACGCCCGGGCCTACGCGGCGGAGGGCGAGTTCACTGGGACGGACGGCCTGCGCCTGGTGCTGGACTGGTCGAACGGCTATGTCAGCCCGCTGACCCTGGTGCGGGCGGTGCAGCCGGACGTGGAGGCCACGGATTTCCGGCTGAAAAAGACGGCCCAGCGCTTCGAGGGGACCGAAAAAACCGGCTGATCCGGTTGCGCCGGTTCCTGCCGGGTGGTAAAAGGACGAATCGGAAAATCCACTATTCGAGCAGTTGAACTTTTCCCCGAGGAGCAGTCGCAATGAGCGTGGATCAGCAGCAAGTCATGGCCAAGATCAAGGAAATGTACCCCGAGATCGACAAGTACGGCCTCCAGGCCTCCCTCAGCTTCGACGACCAGAAGGACGCCTGGATGCTGGAGTTGAAGAAGGACGAACACGAGCTGGTCACGCACATTGAGAAGGCTGACGCGGAGAAGTGCCTGGAAGGGGTGGAGTGCGTTTACCTTTCCCACCAGATCGGGCAGTTCGTTCGCGTCTATTGCGAAGGCGGCGACTCCTGCACCACCTGACGGCCCGCGCGGGCCGGCGGGCGCAGCGCCGTCCGTGTCGACAACACGGGAGCGGGGGAGGGCCCCCGCTCTCTTTTTTCCACCGGTCACGACATCCGAGAGCGGAGGACCCCCCGCATGCATCCCCAATCCGCCCTCCGGGCGATCACCCTGGCGGCCATCATGCTGCTGGCCGCGGTAGGTTGTGAGTACATGGGCACCATCGAAGGCTACGAGGCTGAGGCCGGCGCGAACAAGACGGCAACCACCGCTTCCGCAGAGGAGCGCGAAAAGCAACCCCCGGTCCCGCGCCAGGGCGAGGGGCCCAAGGTCACGGTGCTGGAGAACGGCCTGACCGTGCTCACCCTCCAGGACGACCGCTTCCCCCTGGCCTCCATGCGGCTCTACGTCCACGCCGGGTCCGCCTACGAGGACCCGGAACAGGCGGGCATCTCGCACCTCCTGGAGCACATGGTCTTCAAGGGGGAGGGCGAGGGGCCGTCCGGGGCCATCGCCCGCAAGGTCGAGTCCGTGGGGGGCAACCTCAACGCCGGGACCTCCTTCGACTACACCGTCTACTACGTGGACGTGCCCAGCACGGAGTGGAAACTGGGCCTGGACGTGGTCAACGACATGGCCTTCGGCCTGAGCGTGGACCCGGAGGAGCTCAAGAGCGAGCAGCAGGTGGTCCTGTCCGAGCTGGAGCGCGGCGAGGACAACCCCTCCCAGCGCCAGTTCAAGATGCTGCAGAAGCTGGTATTCGCAGACACCCCGTACGAGCGTCCCATCATCGGCTTCCGCGAGACCGTCCCGGCCATCACCCGCCAGGACATCCTGGACTACGTGGTGCGTCTCTACCAGCCGCAGTCCATGCTGCTGGTGGTGGTGGGCGACGTGGACGAGGCCGAGGTGCTGGCCGAGGCCGACCGCCTCTTCGGCGACCTGCGAAACGACCGCGAGGTCCATCCCCCGCGGGAGATTCCGATCAAGAAGCTCTCCGGGGCCGACGGCGGCTCGCCGTCCGGGCCCGCCGTGCGGGTGGAGGAGGGCGACTGGAACAAGGCCTACGTCTCCCTGGCCTTCCCCATTCCCGGGCAGCGCTCGCAGGAGGTGGCCGGGCTGGAGGTGCTGGCCCACCTGCTGGGCGGCGACAGGACCTCCCGCCTGTACCGCGAATACAAGTACGAAAAACAGATGGTGGACTCCATCTCCGCCAGCGCCCTGACCCTGGAGCGCGCCGGGGTGCTGGTCATCCAGGCCGTCTGCGACCCGGACGACGTGGACCCCTTCGTGCGCTCCCTGGCCGGTGATCTGTCCACCTTCGACGCCGCCGACTTCAGCAAGGAAGAGCTGGAACGGGCCCGCCTCAATCTGGAGGACTCCCTCTACCGCACCAAGGAGACCTTCTCCGGGCTGGCCTCCAAGCTCGGCTACTTCCAGTTCTTCGAGGGCGGAGTGGAGGCCGAGGAGAACTACCTCTACTCCCTGCGCACCGTGGACGAGAGCGACCTGCAGGGACTGGCCGAGACCTACCTCGACCCGGACCGGCTGGCACTGGCCGCCCTGACCCCGGAAGGCAAGGGGCCGGACGCCGAGGCCCTGCGCGGGACCATCGGCGAGGCCTGGCGGGCCGAAACCGGGGCCAGAACCACGGCCAAGGCCATGCCCGAGCACGGCGAGACCGGCGGAGCCAGGGGCGAGCCGGAGGTCGTCACCCTGGAGTCCGGCGACACCGTGGTGCTGCTGCCCGACGAGACCCTGCCCTACGCCGCCGTGGACATGCTCTTCGCGGGCGGCGACCGCCTGCTGGACAAGGACGAGCAGGGCCTGGCCGCCCTGACCGCCTCCATGCTCGGCCGGGGCGCGGGCGACATGAGCGCCACCGCGTACCAGGACTATCTGGCCAACCGCGCCGCCAGCGTCTCCGCCCGCTCGCGCCGGGACACCTTCGGCCTGGCCGCGCGCTTCCCCTCGCGCTTCAGCGACGAGGTGCTGCCCGTCTTCCGCCAGACCGTGCTGTCCCCGCGCTTCGCCCCGGAGGAGATGGACCGCGCCAAGCGCGAGCAGATCGCCTCCATCAAGCGCAAGCAGGACCAGCCCCTGGGGCTGGCCTTCCGCCGCCTCTTCCCCTTCCTCTACCAAAGCCCCGGCTACGGCTGGCTGCACCTGGGCGAGCCGGAACAGGTCTCCGGGTACACCACGGAACAGGTGGCCTCCTTCTGGCAAACCCAGCAGGCCCGGCCCTTCGTGTTCACCGCCTGCGGCACCTTCGACCGCGATGAAATCCTGGACCTGGCCCGCACCCTGGCCGCCGACCTGGAACATGAGCCGGGCGCGGAGCTGGCCGAATTCCAGCCGCCGGTGTGGGGCGAGGACAAGGAACTCACCCTGACCATGCCGGGCCGCAACCAGACCCACCTGGTGCGCGTCTATCCCGTGCCCGGCGAAAAGGACGAGGACACCGCCGGGCTGTCCCTCATGCGCGACATCCTGGCCGGGCAGTCCGGCCTGCTCTTCACCCAGCTGCGCGACAAGCAGGGCCTGGGCTACTCCGTCACCGCCTTCCTCTGGCAGGCTCCGGAGACCGGCTTCCTGGCCTTCTACATCGGCACCGACCCGGACAAGAAGCAGCAGGCCCTGGACTCCTTCGACCGCATCGCCGAGGACATCAAGTCCAAGCCGCTGGACAAGGCGGAACTGGAGCGTGCGGCCAACCTCATGCAGGGCGAGTACTACCGCAACCACCAGACCCTGCGCTCCCGCGCCTCGGCAGCGGCCGGACTCACCCTGCGCGGCCTGGGCCTGGACCACCCCGAGGAACTCATCGCCAAGGCCAGGGAAATCACCCCAGCCCAGCTTCAGGACTTGGCAAGCAAGTACCTGGAATCCGAAGAATCCTACCTCGTCACCGTCTCGCCTGAAGAGAGCGGGCAGACGGACTAGCTTCCCGGCCTCCCTTGCGGCGGGCTTAAGCCCGCCGCAAGGGAGGCGTGAAGAGGGAAGATTTTCGCCCTGCGGGCGACCAGGGGGCAGACACGGGCCAACTCTGCTCTCTTCAGCCCTAAGGGCGAGCAAGCTCGGCCTTAGGGCTGAAGGTTCCTGGCCCGTGCCCTTCGGGTCAAGCGCTCCGCACTTGCTCCAAATCGGCCTCCGGGGCGGATGTGTTTCCTTTCTCCAGCTCTTCTTAGAGTCTATTTATTTCGGCTACTTGCGAACTTCCTCCCGGGAGCTTGCCAAATTTCGTGTCCCCAACGTGTGTCCGTTTCAAAGCCTCCTCCAAAAGCCCTGGAGTCCCCGAACTCGCCCTGACCCTTGAGATGTGCCCCTGGGTCACAGCCACGCTGCTGTGGCGCATGAAGTCTTTGACATCCAGCAGCGTCGCAAGGCTGTCGATGCATACACTTCCCGCCAGATGGCGAATCCCATGGAAGGTGAAACTCTTCACCCCGGCCTTTTTGCAGAGCCGATTCAGGAACTGTGGGTAGCTTTTCCAGCGACGTCCTTCCTCGGGCTTGAGGTAGAACACGTACTCCAGGTTCGGATGACGTTTCTCCCTGTACTCCTGGAGAATCTTGGCAAGGGGATCGGCCATCGCCACCCACTCCTTGACCCAGTCACCGTTCCTTCAAGATGATTAGGCCTTTTCTTTTGCGGTGACCCTGCCGGTGAACCGGGGGTGAACATTGCCCCATCGAGAATCATCTTTCTCCACGGAAATGACAGTGGATGAGGTGATGCAGGATTCTTGTGGACAATATGCATCTGTGGTCGCCACCAGAGCTGTCCTTTCTTCACTGATCTCAAAAAGAGGAAGGGGACGCCATTTCTAACATCCCAAATTTCCTTATCTCTCTCGCGCTCCTACTCAATCACTGACAGCAACTCATTAGCTCTGCCCTCGTCACCCGGCATGACATGGCCGTATCGGTCCAAGGTCATCTTCGGGCTGGCTGCCCCATGAGGCGGGATACAGCGTTGGGAGACGCCCTCTGTGGCAGCATGCTTGGAGCAGAAGAGGTGGCGGACATCATAGCTGATGATGTCGTCTCTGATTCCGGAGCGGCGGCAGGCGTTTCTGAATGCTTTGTGGAAGCTTTTGATCGACCGTCCATGGTATTCCACGAGGAAGTTGGTCTTTGCCTTTTGGCCTTCTTTCCACGGAGCTTTTCCAGAAACTCAGGTCGGATCGGAATGCTGCGCCAGGTCTTGGTCTTGGTGGCGAAGACCCGAGAGGTGGTCTCGTTGACACGACAGCACGGCCGGCTATAGGGTAACCTCAGCCTACATGGGAGATATGTTTCTATACAACTACAGTCTGCAAAAGCCCGAGGCTATGAACAATAATACATGGTGAACAACATGTTCCTACTTCCGTGCAGACCAACCTCAGAGTTATTTCCCTCCTGAAGCAGGACTCTAATGTTCAAACGCCTCTTCATCATCTCCATTCTGCTTGGGGGCCTCTTCGGGGGCGTATTCTGGTATCATGGCTACATTGAGCGGGCCGAG
The DNA here is from genome assembly GCF_000711295.1 of Desulfohalovibrio reitneri. Lineage (NCBI taxonomy): Bacteria > Pseudomonadati > Thermodesulfobacteriota > Desulfovibrionia > Desulfovibrionales > Desulfovibrionaceae > Desulfohalovibrio > Desulfohalovibrio reitneri. The sequence continues at coordinate 2,436,563 of NZ_JOMJ01000003.1, forward strand.
GACAAAGCCATGGCCGACTACACCCCACCTCCCACCGTGGTCACGGCCGCCAAGGTGAAGAAACAAGCATGGGTGGAGCACATCCACGCCGTTGGGGAGGTTTTCTCTCTGAGCAGTTCGGAGCTGAGCCCGGAGGCCTCAGGCAAGGTCACGGCCATCCGCTTCGAATCCGGGGAGCGAGTCGAGGCGGGGCAGCCCCTGGTTGACGTCAGCCACCGGGTTGAGACCACCTCCATGGGCAAGCTTAAGGCCAACGAGCGTGAAGCGCGGAAGGACTACCAACGCTATAAGGATCTCTACCAGCGCGGCGTGGTGGCAAAAGCCACTCTGGACAAGTACAGGACCGCCTTTGAGGATGCCCGCTCTCAGGTTCACGCCCAGACGGCCCGCATCGAGCGCAACTCGGTCAAGGCCCCCTTCTCTGGCACAGTGGGCATCTGCAACATTGAGATGGGAGATTTTGTTGACGCGGGGCAGCCACTGCTCCGCTTGACCAAGTTGTCCCCAATCTACATCGATTTCGCTATCCGCCAGCAGGACTTGTCCAAAGTTTCCACGGGACAGATAGTCAAGGCCAAGGTGGATGCCTGGCCTGGTGAAACGTTCCACGGTGAGCTCACTTCCATCAATCCGTTCCTCTCCAAAAAAACCCGCCGCATCCATGCCCGAGCAACCTTCGACAACAAGCAGGGCAAGCTTCTGCCGGGCATGTTCTGTAGCGTCTCTCTGGTAATGCCAGATAGGCGCGAAGTGTTCACAGCCCCGACCACTTCAGTGACTTACCGCATGTCCGGAAACACCGTTTACCTGCTCAAACCCAAGAAAACCAACACCGACAAGAAAGGAAAGGAAAGCAAACCCGACACGATCTACACCGCCAAGGAGGTGCTGGTGAAGGCCGGGCCAACCCGAAAGGGCCGCACAGTGATCGGCGGCAGCATCTCCGAAGGGGACTTGTTGGTCACATCCGGACAAAACAAGCTTTACAACGGCAGTAACGTTAAGATCGACAATTCAGTGAATCCAGCTAAGGCCGGGAAGTGAGGGTGGCATGGCGCGGACCTCGCCGCCCCCGAAGTTCACCGACTTCTTTATTGAACGGCCTGTCCTGGCCGTTGTCCTGGCCCTGAGTCTGTTCTTGATCGGGGCTTTTTGCGTATTCAAGCTCCCGGTGCGCCTCTACCCCAAGATCGACAGCAAGCAGATCGCGGTCACCACCGAGTACCCCGGTGCCAGTTCCGAGGTGGTCCAGGGATACGTCACCCGGACCATTTCAAAGGCCGTGGGAGGAGTGAACCACCTAGCCTACGTCAAAAGCAAGAGTGTACAGGGCAAAAGCACTGTCACAGCCGTGCTCAAGCTGGGCGCGGATGCCGACACGGCCCTGACCGAAGTCATGAGCAAAGTGGACAGGGTCAAGTACCTGTTGCCGCCCGATGTCTTCGCCCCGCAGGTAAGCAAGAAGACCACCGGCGCCTTCCCACTGTTTTATCTCGGCTTCAGCAGCGACACCGTGCCCACTGAGGCCATCACCGACTTCCTGCAGCGTGAGGTCCTGCCGCGAGTCTCTGCCCTGCGGGGGACGGCGAACGTTGGCGTTCAAGGACCTGGCTCGTACGCCATGCGGGTGGACCTTGACCCGGACAAGATGGCCGCTCTTGGCGTCTCTCCCCAGGAGGTGAGCCGGGCTCTGCGCGAGAACGACTGTATCGCCTCACCCGGCCGTTCCCAGGGAACCTACGTCGTCGGTCCTGAAAAAGGCCTTTCAGATTGAATCAGGCGTACTTTAGTCTGCCCCGACTCCAGGTTCCGAAGCAGAGCCAAGGGGCGAAAAGAGACAAAAAGTGCTTCAGTCCCCGCATCCACTTCTTGAAGTTGAACGCGGCTGCGGCCATCAGCAGGTTGATCGCATCACCGAGGGCCCCTTTCAGGAAGTTTTTGGCCATGCGGAAGTCGTGTTTGAGATGTCCGATCACCGGCTCGATGCCAGCGCGTCTGCGAAAACGTTGCCTGGCCTTTCGTCTCTGGTAGGGCGTGTCGCTTTTCTTCGGCCGGCCCGGAATCAGAATGCTCGTGTCACCGACTTTTTTGCGCCCCCTGTAACCCCGGTCACAGATGGCCGCCTCGGGGCAGGATTCCGTGATTTGCGAAACTTGCTCCAGAACATCCGGCAGGGTGTGACCGTCGAAAACGTTCTCCTTGAAGGACATGGCTCCTACGATCACACCGGTGGTCTTGGTCCAGGCGATGGAGGCCTTGCGTCCGAACTCGTACTTTTTGTGCTCTTTGCCCTTGCCGATGCAAAGCACGTCCGGTTCGTGCAGGCTGTAGGTCTTGTTCTTGTCGGTACGTTTCTGGTCATGGACCCGGCGGAAGAGCTGCATAGCTTCCCTGTGCCTGGCCAACGAATCCTTGGGCAGTTTGCGCTCAAGTTCGCGGATCAGGACGCCAGCCATGGTCCGAATGCGTTTGATGATCTTGCGACTCTTGAATCGCTGGCGCAGGAGGCCTGGCAATTCACGGCGGAAACTGCGGCGCAAGCTGATTCCTTCGAACTCGGCGATGGCCCTGCATCGCTTGATGACCTTGGTCAGAAGCTTCACGTCAGTGGGGAAGGTGATGTTCTTCTCCTGGACCGTGGTGTCCACGGCGATCTCCCGCTCCATGGCGTCGTCGCCGTGCAGACCCACCGAGACCTCGAAGATCAAACGCGCCCCACCCTCGCCGATGCGTTTGCGGAAATAAACCAAGTCCGTGGGGTCACAAGGAAGCCTCCACCGGAAATGCGTCTCACCGCAGAAGGCCTGATAGTAGGGGTTCCGGACCCAAGCCTCAATGACACGCTCGTCGCTCAGATTTTCAAGCTGCTTGAGGATCATGAGCCCGACCATGAGTCTTATGGGCTTTGCTGGACGACCATACTCACTATAGAGGCTAGAAAACTCCTGCTCGAACCTTTCCCAGGGGATGTTCGCTGCAAGCTTGAGCAGCGGGTCCTTGGGATTGAGCTGATCGATGAGGTCCTCGTAGAGGAAATTGCCCTGATCGCTTTTGGCTGGCTTGGCCTTCATCATCACTCCCGAACCGGTGACGGCGCGACCGGTTTCTTGCAGAATCACTACAGTTCCTGGTCGAGAATGATACATTGAATGCTACACTTTGTTAATTTTTTTCAGTGGCATGGATGTTTTTCAGGGCCGACTACGTCCTTTCCAACATTCGCCTGGAGACGGGGCTGAGTAACCCAAAAGCCTTTCGCCAATTGGTGGTCAAGAAGGAGGGGGATGGACTGATCCGGCTCGGGGAGCTAGCCGAGGTCAAGTTAGGACCGAGGAACGACGATGTGCGCATGGCCATCAATGGTTCACCGGGCGTTTTCCTCACCGTGACAAATGCGCCCGGGGCCAACCCCCTGCGCATGGCCAAGCGCCTGGAAAAGGCCCTGGAACAGGACATCCGCCCGTTGCTTCCCCCTGGAGTCGAGGCCACCAAGGCATACGACGCCACTCTTTTCATCCAGGCCTCGATCAAGGAAGTCATCGGCACCCTGGGCAAAACCATTGGCATCGTGCTGCTGGTGGTTGTACTTTTCCTGGCATCCTTCCGCTCCTCCCTTGCGCCCATGGCAGCCGTCCCACTCTCAATCGTGGGCGTCTTCACCCTGATGCTGGTTATGGGCTTTTCCTTGAACATCCTGACAATGTTGGCCATAGTTCTGGCCATCGGACTGGTGGTGGACGATGCCATCCTCATCACAGAGAACGCCACCCGACACATAGAAAACGGCAAGTCCCCCCTGCGTGCCTCCATCATCGGCACAAGGGAAGTTTCCCTGGCCATCATCGGCATGACCGTGACCCTGGCTGCTGTTTTCTCTCCGCTGGCCTACATGGGCGGCCTTACCGGCTCGTTGTTTAGCGAGTTCGCCCTTACTTTGGTGGGGGCCGTGGCCGCCTCTGCCGTGGTAGCCCTCTTTATCACCCCTGTGCTGGCCTCCAGGGTCCTGCGCTCCGTGGAGAGGAAAAACCTCCTGGCCCGGTGGCTGGACGCGGTCATTGCCGGTATTCAATGGGTCTACGGCAAGGTACTGCGCGATTTCCTGACCTACCGGGCAGGGGCGCTGCTCATCGGCGCGACGCTTCTGGTCTGTTGCGGCTTCCTCTATTCGGGTACGCCCAAAGAACTGTCTCCCAGCGAGGACCAGTCCCTGTTCGTGGTCCAAGGCAAAGGGCCAGCCTACGCCAACGTGGACTATCTGCACCTGTTTTCCTCCCGGCTGGACAAAATTGCGGCCAGCATTCCGGAACTGTCCAAGTATTTCGTTTGCAACGGGTATCCCAACCGGGAGGCGGTGTTCGGCATATACAGTCTGGTTCCCTGGGACGAGCGCCAGCGAAGCCAAAAGGAGATCATGCGTTCCGTGGCCCCGGCCATTCGGGACATCGCCGGACTGCAGAGCTACACCTTTGGCATGCCCCCGTTGCCCGGCGGCTACGGCCTGCCGGTGCAGTTTGTCCTGGCTACCTCCAAAGACTTTCCCCTGCTCCATACCTACCAGGAGAAGATGGTCCAGAAGGCCATGCGAAGCGGGCTCTTCACCTACCTCAAGGGCTCTCTGCAGTATGACACCCCGGTCACGGACATCCGCATCGACCGGCTCAAGGCAGCGGAGTTGGGGGTGACCATGGCCAACATCGGCGAGGCATTCGGGATCTTCTACAACAACGACTACGTCAACCGCTTCACGGACAGGGGTTTGGCCTACCAAGTCATCCCGCGTGCGCGGCGGCTTAACCAGGAAAGCGACCGCATCCTGGAGAGCCAAGTCAAGACCGCCTTTGGGGCCATGACCCCTCTGTCCAACTTCGCCGAGGCCTCCCGCCACACCTCGCCTGACGCTCTGACACAGTTTGACCAACTCAACTCCGCCACCATCTCCGGCTCGCTAGCGCCTGGAGTGACCCTGGGCCAAGCCCTTGACCATCTGCAAAACGTGGCCAAGCAGGTCCTGCCCAAGGATTTCCAGATCGACTACACAGGCCAGTCCCGCCAGTACATGCAGCAGGGAAACCGGCTGTTAGTAGCCTTTCTGGTGGCCATCATAGCCATCTATCTGGCTCTGACCGCACAATTCAACAGCTTTCGAGAACCCTTGATCATCCTTCTCAGCGTCCCCGGGGCCCTCTGCGGCGCACTTATTCCTCTCTACATGGGATTTGCTACTATCAACATATATACCCAGGTGGGTCTTCTCACCCTCACCGGACTCATCGCCAAGCACTCCATCCTGTTGGTTGTCATGGCCAACGAGGCGCAGCGCAGCGAAGGCAAAAGCAAGATCGAGGCTGCTTTCAAAGGGGGTATGGTGCGCCTGCGCCCCTTCCTCATGACCACTGCGGCCATGACCGCCGGGGTCGTTCCCCTTCTTCTGGCGGATGGTGCAGGAGCGCACTCACGTTTCGACATCGGCCTTGTCCTCTTCTCAGGGATGCTTTTCGGCTCTATGGTCATCCTCGTCGTCGTGCCCGTAGTCTACAGTTTTCTGGCCAATGATCTGAGGCCGGAAGGCACCTCCCTCTCCGCCTCGGACGCAGACGAGCAGTTCCAGGCGGGGTGATTCCGGCAACATCTCCCGGTGTCGTCCATTCCGCCGTGACATTGTCGCCGCTAGGGGCCGTGAAATAAGCGTCTCCACTCTCGCAACGATGACAAGGACTCTTTCCATGGCTCGACTAATCCCGACACTTTTGGCCGTTTGGATCCTGTTACTCGGTTCGTACGCCTTGGCCGACGAGCCGATTGGGGATGAAATCACCCTGGACTCACCCGGCCAAGGAGCCATCTTCCTGCACCAGGAAGCGGCCCAAGTGGCCGAACGGTTGAACTTCCTCCTCTCCGGGCTGGACACCGCGCCCGGGGACCTGGCGGGGGTCTGGAAGGCCATGGACGAAACGGGGGGAGGAATGGCCCATGTGGCCCTCTCCGCGGCCATTCTGCTTGCCGCCTATCTTCTGGAGCGGCTATTCCGGCGCCTCTACCGACGGCCCAGAAGGAAGTTGGAGACCAAGCCCGCCCACACTGCGCTCGTCAAACTGTCGCGGCTGATCTTCCGGGGTTTCTTCGGCCTTATGGACGTCGGCCTGTTCTACGCCCTGGGCCTGCTCCTGTTGGTTTTCTTCGTCGGCCCCCCCGCCGGGGAGCCTGCCTTGGCAGGGGTCTGGCTCCGGGCAGTGGGGTTGGTCCGTCTGCTGGTTTTAACCGCAGATTTGCTTCTGGCGGCCCGTGCCCCGACCGTACGCCTTATCCCTTTGGGCGACTCCGCTGCGAAGCGACTAATGTCCTGGCTGACCCTCTCCTTGGCCACAGGCATCCTTCTCTCCGAAACCATACTCTACCTGCGCCAGATCGGCCCCATGCGCGAGCAGACTTTCCTGCTGCTCTATGCCCTGGCGGGAATGGCGCAAGTCCTCGTCCTCGTCCTGCTCAGCCTGTCTACGCGGCGCGATGTGGCTGAACTCATAAGTCGGCCAGATCCGGAAGTCCCCGAGTCGGAGATGCGTGTCCGGCGCTGGATTGGCCGCTGGTGGCACGTCCTGTTTATCGCCTTCGTCCTGCTTATAGGATTGGCCTGGGAGGGCGAGCTGCTTCTGGGCGGGCATGACATGGCCCTGGCAATGGGACTGAGTCTGCTCTGCCTGCCGGGAATCTATGCCATCGACAGATTGGCCTGTAACCTGCTGCGCACCTTCTTGGCCCGCAGGCAGGCCGGGCCGAACCCAAACCGTCCAGAGGTGGACGTGCAGGGCGAGGCCCTGCCCACGAACGAGTCGCCACCTGAACCGCCCGATGTGGAGGTGGTGGAAGGTTTCGACGATGATGATTACCGAGAAGCGCCCGAACCCCGCGGGCCTGGCCCGTATCTCTTCTTCGCGCGGCGCGTGATGCGGATGGGCCTGCTGGTCATCCTGGTTCTGGTCCTCATGGAGATATGGGGCGTAGACATCGGCCGCGGCCAAGTGCTGGTTCGCACTGGTTTGACCATCTTGGCTACCTTGGCTGTGGGCTACGGGCTGTGGGAGTGGGCGAGGGCGGCCATCGACGTCCGCTTGGAGGAAGAGAGCCAGGATATGGACCTGGACGAGGCCGAAGCTGGGGCTGGCGGATCTCGTAAGGGCACCTTGCTGACTCTGTTGCGCAAGGTCATCCTTATTGCCGTGGTGCTGGTCTCATGCTTCACCGTGCTTTCGGCCATGGGCGTGAACCTCGGCCCCCTTCTGGCAGGCGCGGGCATCTTCGGCCTGGCCATTGGATTCGGCGCACAGACCCTGGTGAGGGACGTTTTTTCCGGCCTATTCTTTCTGTTGGACGACGCATTTCGCATTGGCGACTATGTGGAGACCGGCAGCCTAACAGGCACTGTGGAGCATCTCACTATCCGCTCCCTGCAACTGCGCCACCCCAGAGGCATGGTGCACACCATCCCTTACGGCGAACTGAGTTCGGTGAGCAACTATTCCCGGGACTGGGTCATCATGAAGCTGGACATCCGGGTTCCCTTTGAGACGGACATCGAAAAGGTGCGCAAGATCGTCAAGAAGGTGGGAAAGAAGTTGATGAAGGATGAAGAACACGGGGACAAGCTGCTTGCTCCTGTCAAATCCCAAGGCGTGCGGGAGATCGATGACTCGGCCCTGGTAACCCGAGTCAAGTTTAAGACCGTTCCTGGTGAGCAGTTTGTCCTGCGGCGGGAGGTCTACCGTCGTATCCAAGAGGCTTTCGCAGCCAACGGCATTCAATTTGCCCCGCGCAAGGTCATTGTTCATTTGCCGGAGCCCGCCCCTGGACAGCCTCCCACGGACGAGGCGACAAAGGCCGGAGCGGCCGCAGCCGCTGGTGAGCTTGTCAATAACGGCCAGGAAAACAACCAGGGCTGAGCCCGGGACGCAACGACCAACGTGAAAGCACACCGCTTTCTCGTCAATTTTCCCGCAGGGATTCTGATTCTATCACAAGCGGCCTTGAGGGGCGGAAATCAGAAAAACATGGCCGCCTAACCTGTTTATTTAATGTAACAAAACTTTCAGGCAAAACTCATATGACACAGAAAATTGATCGTATGGGACACATGAAGAACACATAATGACGTGTCGCTGAGCGCCTTTCTTCTTAAGCATGCCTAAGTCCACTTTGACTCTTGTATGCCCACCCTCGCAAGTGGTCCAGTTTCCCGAGGCCACCTCTTCGAGTTGGGTAGCGAACTTGGGTTTATGTACTTTTAGGGGGCAAATCATTGGCATGTCGCCGAAAACGATCTGAAAAACCGAACATGCTATTTTTAACATATTGAAATTGCTCTGTTTTAATTGACCGGCCTTGTCCCTCCTGCCATGAAGGAATCATGTGCTGAAGCAAGCCGAGGAACGTGGTTCCGAACGCTCTGGGAGAACGCCGATCCAGCCAATCGAGCTGGTGGCGCACAAACCAGTGAACGGAGGAGGCAGGTATGGATTGCAATCGAAGGGATTTCCTCAAGCTGGTGGGCACAGGCGTGGCAGGCCTGAGCTTGGCCCACCTCGGCTTCGATATCAGGCCGGTTGAGGCATACGCTGCCGGGCTGAAGATCGAGGGCGCCAAAGAAGTGATCACCGTATGCCCCTTCTGCTCGGTGAGTTGCCACATCGTGGCCTACGTCAAGAATGGCAAGCTCGTGAGCACCGAAGGCGACCCGGACTATCCCATCAACCAAGGGGCGCTGTGCTCCAAAGGCGCGGCCATGCTGACCATGACCCGCAACAAGCACCGTCTGACCATGCCTCTCTATCGCGCCCCCCACTCGGACAAATGGGAAGAAAAGTCCTGGGAGTGGACCCTGACCGAGATCGCCAAGCGGGTGAAAAAAACTCGCGACAGCCGACTGGTCTTCAAGAATGAGAAAGGCAACACCGTAAACCGCCTGGACGCCATGTTCCTGCTCGGCACGTCCCATGCCGACAACGAGGAATGCGCCCTGGCGCACCAAGCCATGAGAAGCCTGGGTGTCGTCCACATGGACCACCAGGCACGTATCTGACACAGCGCCACTGTTGCGGCTCTGGGAGAGTCGTTCGGACGCGGCGCGATGACAAACCACTGGATCGACATCAAGAATGCCGATGCGATCCTGATCATGGGCAGCAATGCTGCCGAACACCACCCCATTTCCTTCAAGTGGGTGCTCGACGCCAAGTACAACAAGAACGCCACGGTCATGCATGTCGACCCCAAGTTCTCGCGTACTTCGGCGCGCTCCGACTTCCACGTGCCCTTGCGTTCCGGCACGGACGTCGCCTTTCTCGGGGGGATGGTAAACTACCTGCTCAACGAGCAAAAATACTACGACTTCTACGTCAAGGAGTACACAAACGCTTCCCTCATTGTGGGCGAGGACTACGCCTTCGAGGACGGCTTGTTCAGCGGGTTTGACCCGAAAACGCGCTCCTACGACAAGTCAAAGTGGGCCTTCGAGATGGACTCCGATGGCGTGCCAAAGCGAGACAAGAGCCTTGGACACCCCCGCTGCGTGTTCCAGCTCATGAAGAAGCACTACTCCCGCTACGACCTGGACACAGTCTCGTCCGTCACCGGTGTCTCCAAGGACAACCTCATGCGGGTATACGAGGCCTACGCCAAAACGGGGAACGGCTCCAAGGCGGGCACCATCATGTACGCCCTGGGATGGACCCAGCATACCGTGGGCGTCCAGAACATCCGTTGCGCGGCCATCATCCAGCTCCTGCTGGGCAACATCGGCATCGCCGGAGGCGGCATCAACGCCCTGCGCGGCGAGCCCAACGTGCAGGGGTCCACGGACCACACTCTGCTCTACCACATCGTGCCTGGCTACATGGCCATGCCGCATGACGAGTGGCGGACTCTGGACGATTACCTCAAGGCCAACACGCCGGTCAGCAACGACCCCACAAGCGCCAACTGGTGGCAGCACAAGCCCAAGTACTTCGTGAGCCTGCTCAAGGCCTGGTACGGCGATGCCGCCACCCCGGACAACGGCTACGGCTACGACTGGTTGCCAAAGATCGAGAAGGGCGGTGACTACTCTTACCTGCCGCTGTTCGACCGTATGTACAATGGCGAGATAGAAGGCGGCTTCATCATCGGCCTCAACCCAATGCAGAGCGTGCCCAATTCCAACAAGATTCGGGCCGCGCTGGATAAACTTGACTGGCTGGTGACTTCGGAACTGCACCATTCCGAAACTACGGACAACTGGAACCGACCAGGCGTGGACCCCAAGGACGTCAAGACCGAGGTGTTCCTGCTTCCTTCCGCCCACCGGGTGGAGAAGGAAGGCACTGTGACCAACTCCGGCCGCTGGCTTCTGTGGCACTACAAGGCCATTGATCCTCCGGGGCAGGCTAGAACCTTCGGCGAGATGTTCGTGGGCATCATGAACAAGCTCAGGGAGATGTACAAGCTGGAGGGCGGCGCCCTGCACCAGGCCGTGACCGAGCTCGACTGGCCGCGCACCTACGACCCCGAAGCCGTTACCCGTAAAATCAATGGCGTCTTCACCAAGGACACCAATGTGGGCGGCAAGGTGTACAGGAAGGGGCAGTTGGTGCCTTCCTTCACCGCCCTCAAGGACGACGGATCCACCATGAGCCTGAACTGGCTCTACACCGGCAGCTACACCGAGGAGGAAGGCAACAAGTCCAAGCGGCGCGACCCCTCCCAGACCGCCATGCAAAAGAAGATCGGCCTGTTCCCCAACTGGAGCTGGTGCTGGCCTGTTAACCGGCGCATCCTCTACAACCGCGCCTCGGTGGATCTGCAGGGCAACCCGCTGAACAAGGAACAGCCCACAATCTCCTGGACCGGCGACTCCTGGGCGGGCGACGTACCCGACGGCGGTTGGCCGCCCATGGCCTCCGGCAAGGGCAGGTACCCCTTCATCATGACTGTGCACGGCTTTGGGCAGCAATACGGGCCGGGACGGGCCGACGGCCCCTTCCCCGAGCACTACGAGCCAGTGGAGACCCCGGTGGACTCCAATCCGTTCTCCAAGCAACTCAGCAGCCCGGTGTTCAAGTCCGTGAACAGCGACATGGACAAGCTGGCCAAGGCGGGTGACCCCAATTACCCCATCGTACTCACCACTTACAACGTGTGCGAGCACTGGTGCGGTGGTGGCGAGACCCGCAACGTGCCCAACCTGCTGGAGACCGAACCCCAGCTCTATGTGGAAATCAGCCCCGAGCTGGCCAAGGAGAAAGGCATCAAGAACGGCGAGGGCGTCATCGTGCAGAGTGCGCGCGCCGAGGTCGAAGCCATTGCCATGGTTACGGTGCGCATGCGTCCACTGCAGGTGCACGGCCGGGTCATCCATGAGATCGGGATGCCCTACTGCTTCGGCTGGAAAACCCCCGGAGTCGGCGACTCCACCAACAGGCTCACGCCATCGGTGGCTGATCCCAACACCACCATTCCGGAGTTCAAGGCCTGTTGCGTGAATATTCGCAAGGCGGACAAGCTGACCGAGCTTGCCACCTGATGACCCGCCACCCGCGGGGGGATAGGTCTCTTCGCGGGTGAAGCAAGGAGGATCCCATGCCGAAGGTGTTCCTGATTGACACGTCCCGCTGCACCGCTTGCCGCGGGTGCCAGTTGGCCTGCAAGGAGTGGCACGAGCTCGAGCCGAATACGACCTACCAGTACGGCTGGGGCAGCCACCAGAATCCCAAGGACCTCAACCCCAACAATTACAAGTTGGTCCGCTTCATCGAGCACATGGACGGCGACGGCGTGGTGCGGTGGAATTTCTTCCCCGACCAGTGCCGCCATTGCGTCATGCCCCCGTGCAAGGACGCGGCCGACATGTACATGGAAGGGGCGATCATCAAGGACGATAAGACGGGCGCGGTGCTCTTCACCGGCAAAACGTCCATGCTCTCGCGCGAAGCTTACGAGGTGGTGCGCGACGCCTGCCCCTACGACATTCCCCGCCGCGACATCGCCTCGGGCATGCTCAGCAAGTGCACCATGTGCATCGACCGGGTACGCGCCGGCATGCTGCCCGCTTGCGTCAAGGTTTGTCCAACCGGAGCCATGAACTTCGGTGAGCGCGACAAGATGCTGGACCTGGCGGACGAACGCCTGAAGATCGCCAGAAGGAAGTATCCCGAAGCCATGCTGGCGGACGCCAGGGATGTGAACGTGATATTCCTGCTGACGGACAAGCCCGAGAACTATTGGAAGAACAGCGTGGCCAGCGCCTCCCCGCGCGGTTTGAACCGCAAGCGATTCCTGGCCGGACTGACCGAACCGCTACGCAGGGTGATCCCCTCGCGCGGCTAGGTTCTTGAGGAAAGGAAAAGTCCGCACTTGGCCCAGGGAGCGCCGGGCAACAGGCCCGGCGCCCCCCAGGGCCGCGAACGCACCAGCCACGGGAGGCAGCCGCCCCATGACCGAGACCCCCGTCATTTCCGGCCCCGAGACCGTCAGCCAAACCATCGAACGATACGCTTCACAACGCCCGCAAATGGAGCCCATCCTGCGTGCCTTCGAGTCCCCTCTGCGCGAACGCGCCAAGTTACGGGAAGAGTTTGCTCGGGATTCCCTGGATCTCTCCGGCATCGACTGTTCCCGGCTGGTAGGGGGCGATACGGGCGCACCGCTTTTGGCCGGGGTGGATCTGGCTTTCCTCGCCAGATGGATCGAGCGTTCGGCCTCGGCCCTGCTGCCGCTGTTGCAGCGTGCCATGCCGGACAGCCAGGAGCTTGACCGCATCGCCGAGGCCGCATCCGGGAAAGGCCTGGACCTGAAGGCCTGCGGCCGCATGCTTCTGGACGGCGACCGCGCCTCCCTGGAGCGCGAGGCGGAAGTCTTCGGTGTATCCCCGGCCATGTTGGAGTTCACGCTGGCCGAAATCCTGGCGGCCCCATTGGCGTCGCTGACGGACCAGCTTCAGGAGAAATTGCATGAGGCCTCTTGGCGGCAAGGCGTCTGTCCGGTCTGCGGTTCCTTCCCCTCAGTGGCTTGCCTGGGCAGGCCGGAAACGGTGGAGCTGGACTCCCTGGTTGGCGGCGGTGGACAAAAGTACCTGCACTGTTCGCTGTGCGGCCACGACTGGCGATACCGCCGCGACGCGTGTCCGGCCTGCGAAAACGCCGACCCGGGAACAAGAGAGATGCACCACGCGGTCAAGGCGCGGCAGGAACGAATCGAGGCCTGCACCAAGTGCGGTGCCTACTTCCTGTGTATCGACCTGCGGGAGTATGCCGAGGACCCTGACCTGTCCGTCGCCCCCCTGGCTCTTATGCATCTTGATATCATCGCCTCGGGCAAAGGGTATAGGCCCCTGGCCCCGGCCCCTTGGAACACCTTCCCCGCCAGGGAGGCGGAAGGGGCATGACCACGTGCATACGGACCGTGTTGCGCCATTACCGCAACGCCGTTGAGCCGGTGGAGGACACCCTGGCCGAGGAGCACTGCCTGGCGGTCGTGGTTGATGATGCCGAGTCAGTGCGCACCATGAGTACGCCGGGCGAGGACGAGGAGTTGGTGCTCGGTCATCTGTTCACAGAGGGACGCATACGTCGTCCCAGGGACGTGCGCTCCATGCGCTTCCACTACCCTGGCAAAGGGAGAACGGTTGCCGAGGTGGAACTGGCCCCGGAAGCTGGTGACGGTCGACCGGTTTCGCTACCAAGTGGCGCCTGTCTTGATGCCGGGGAGATATTTCGGCTGATGCGGAAGATGGAATCAATGCAGGCCGTCTTTCGTCGCACTGGGGCGACCCATTGCGCTGCGCTCTTTGACAAGGGCGGTCGCATCCTGTCCATGGCCGAGGATATCGGACGACACAACGCCCTTGACAAAGTCATTGGCTCGGCGCTGCGCGACGGTCTACTGGACCGGGCGCTGGTGGCCACCATGAGTTCCCGCCTAAGCTGCGAGCTTGTTTGCAAGGCCGCGGCCGCTGGGCTGACCTTCCTGTGCGGCCTTTCCGTGGCCACAGGGTTGGCCGTGGACCTTGCCGCGGAGAAGGGCATCACCCTGGCTGGCAGGGTTCGGGACGGCCGCATGAACGTCTACTCCCACAGAGAACGGGTTCTTTGGCCGCAACAGCACGCCGAACCCGGCGGTCGACTCTGCGACTCCGCCTCCTGACCTGCATTTCCGGCACCTCCACTCCCTTACCCCGCCTCGGGCAGTAGCCCGGGGCGGCATTTTTTTGCCAAAGCGTTTAACAGTTCTCCGCAGTGTGATTGTCCACGGAATTCGCCTTTGGGTAAGTTCAGGCAACACGACTGAAATGCCCGGGGTGCCGCCATCACGGAAGGCCCGGGCGTGAACGAATCAAACGGAGCGCCCATGGATTCCATCACAAATGACCACGCGTCGCTACCCCGCATCGGTCCCCATGCCTTCGAGGAATACATCCACATGGCAGAACAGTTCCACGGCTACGCCGCCCCGGGACTCATCCTGGGCGGCTTCATGGTTGCCGAGGTGCGGCGTAGGCTGCCGGAGAGCATTCTCTACGACGCGATCTCAGAGACCGCCTGGTGCATGCCGGACGCCATCCAGATGCTCACCCCCTGCACCATCGGCAACGGCTGGCTGAAAGTATTCAACCTCGGCCTGTACGCTCTCTGCTTGTACGACAAGGCCACGGGAGAGGGCGTGCGGGCCGCGGTGGACCCATCCAGAATTGGTCCGTACCCGGCCATCGGTGAGTGGTTATACAAACTCAAGCCCAAAAAGGAGCAGGACAGCGCCAGGCTGCGCGAAGAGATGCGCTTGGCCGGGCACACCATCTGCGACTTCCGTCGCATCACGGTCAAGCCGGATGTCATGCGGCCCCGGGGGAAGGGGCACATAGGCACCTGCCGCAACTGCGGCCAGCCCTATCCCTGTCGCGACGGAGCGGTCTGCCGCGCCTGCCAAGGGGAGTCGCCATACGACGATTTTTTGGCCGCGCGGGAGGAGCGTTTTCCCGAAGGCCCCAAGCTTCGCGTCATGGAAGCCGGCGAAGCCATCGGCAAGACCCTGCTCCACGATATGACCGGCATCGAGCCGGGGCGGAGTAAAGGGGCTGTTTTCAAGCGCAAGCAGCGAGTGGAGGTGGAGGACGTCTGCCAACTGCAGCGGCTAGGTCGATACAGCGTGTATGTGGAGGAAGGGCAGAGACTGGACCCGGACTGGATTCACGAGGACGAGGCCGCCCGTGCCATGGCCGGAACGTTGGCGGGAGACGGTGTGGACATAGCCCCAGAAGTCCGCGAGGGCAAGGCTGTGCTCCGAGCCGGGATGGATGGACTGTTGCTGGTGGATGTCGTCGGACTGGAACGGTTCAACCGAACCCCAGGGGTCATATGCGCCAGCAGGCAGACCGGCTCTTTGGTGAACGCCGGGCAGGAGGTTGCGGCCGCCCGGGCCATTCCCCTCTACCTGGAGCGCGAGCAGTTGGAGCGAGCCGTGGAGAGTCTGGACGGTCCGGCTGTGCGGGTGGCCGCGTTGCGACCACGCGGCGTGGGAGTGCTGGTCACGGGAACCGAGGTCTTTCAGGGGCTGGTCAACGACAGGTTCGCGCCCATCGTGCGAGCCAAGGTTGAAGCCATGGGCTGCAGGGTGGTGGCAACCGAGATTGCCCCGGATGACAGGAATTGCATCGCGGGCGCGGTGCGCTCAATGCTGGAACGGGGAGCGGAGTTGATCGTGACCACCGCGGGGCTGTCTGTGGATCCCGAAGACGTGACACGAAAGGGGCTGGAGGATGCCGGTGCAAGGGACATGCTCTACGGACTGCCGGTGTTGCCGGGCGCAATGAGCCTGGTGGCCAAGGTGGAGGAGAGCCGCATCATTGGCGTACCCGCCTGCGCTCTGTATTTCCGCACCACGGGCTTCGACGTTCTGCTGCCGCGCGTCCTGGCCGATCTGGAGATAACCCGCAGCGATCTGGCCGCTCTGGGCCACGGCGGCCTCTGCCACAACTGCAAGAACTGCACTTATCCCAAGTGCGGCTTCGCTAAATGACCTGGAGGAGGCCATGAAGTCTCATTATCCCACCGTGCGGCTGAAACTTTGGCTGCAGGACGGTCAGGAGGTCGTATTTGGTACCGGGCGTGTACTTCTGTTGGACCGAATCGAACGGCATGGTTCCCTCAAGAAAGCCGCGAGCGACCTGGGCATGTCCTACCGCGCAGCCTGGGGCAAACTGAAGGCCACGGAAAAGGTTCTTGGCACGCAGTTGGTGGAGACGCGCAGCTGCAAGCGGAAGGGGTGTAGGCTGACCGAGGAAGGACGCAGGCTGCGCGACATGTTTAGGGAGTGGTTCGACGCGGTGGAGCGGGATGCTTTGGACCACGCCGCGCGGATTTTCCCATGGCGTGTGCGGAGCTATTGCGATCAGGTTCCTTCCGCGTCCCTTAAGGCTGAGCAGGAACAGCGGCCCACGAGATTTCTGTGCGTCGAATGAATCGTTACGCCCTCGCTTCGTAACCATTTTCGATTCCAAATAGTTTTCCGGCCGCACTCCCAAGCTCCCGGAGGCCTGGGAGGTCCGGCAGCCGTTGACCGCGAGACCAAGCGGAAAGGGAAAATTTTCTATTTTGTTCTTATGTCTGTTTTGACATAACTAAACAAAGGCGTATGGACGTAAGCAGCTTCAACCAATTGATATCCAGCGAGAATCGCGCGCGCAGATTCTTTTTGGGATTTTGCTGGAAAAACCATCAACGGTTTTGTCCGCGATGCCGTGAGCGCAAGCTTTACCGCGTGGGTGACCGCAGGCGGTGCTCTCGCTGCATGTATACTTTCCACGACTTTAGCAGACGTTTCATCAAAGGATGCAACTTCACCTTTCGGCAGTGGCTTTGGTTTCTGAAACTGTATGAGCTGAACGTGCCCAGCAAGGAGATGGCCAGGCAACTCAAAGTGTCCTACGTCACCGTGCTCAAGGCAAGGGACATCACACGCAGGGCCATCTTGGCGCAGGCTCTGGATGCAAATAGTTACTATCGCCTGGGCATTCGCCCAGGCTCGGGGCGGAGAAAGGGCCGGCCAACCATGCGCAACTCCCCAGTCTTCGGCGTGCTGGATCTGGGAGGGTACGTCATCTGCGACCTCATGTCGGACTTAACCGTGGAGAACATACTCCATTTCAAGCTCAATTTCTGTTTGAAGACATCGCATTTGGGGCAACTGGTATATACCTCACCCTACCAGAAATACACCGCCCTGACGGCCTGCGGTCCGGACCTATGGACTACGAACTTCATACGCCACGGGGACACGCGCATCCCGGTGGATGCAACGGATTTTTGGCGTGACGTCAAGGCGCGCCTGCGCTCTGTGCGCGGGGTTAACCCGACCACCTTCCCCTTATACCTCAAGGAGTGGGAGTTGCGGTTCAACAACCGCGGTGAGAGCCTCGTCCCGGTCTTGGCGGCCGCTCTGTGCGGCTTCGTGCCAAAAAGTTAAATCGAAGACTGCTATGGAATCACAGGGAGACGACTTGTCGCATTTTTTCAAACTATCGCGGTTACGGCGACCGAAGTGGAAGGTTCCAGGCGGGCCCCCCACATAGCTGCGAGACCTTCCGCTTTCACTTCGTTCGCTGGTTTTTGGTCGCCAAGGGCTCTGTGTTTTTCCATTCGTCGGCGTAGTGTTTTGTCGAGTGGTGTAATCCCCCGTCCATTCCTCGGATCTTCCTTAGACTATAGACGACTTGGAAAGCTCCCTCAGAGGTGCCCTCGATTCTTCGGACCAATGAGCGGCGTTTGCAAGGTGGACAGGCTCAAATGTTCATATCCTGCCCCCAGTTTGAAACAGCCTTGATTTAAGTGGAAGTCCGTGGCTTCTCAACAGGCAGGAGGTTTGCCATGAAGCGACGGAAGTGGACCCCGGAGCAGAAGACTCGGGTCGTCCTCGAAGGCCTTCGAGGACGACCCGTGGGCGAAGTGTGCGCCGAGTACGCCATCTCGCAGAACCAGTACTACAAGTGGCGCGATCAATTCCTTGCCCAGGCGCACAAAGCGTTCGAGACCGAGCACGGCGCACAGCGTACGGCCAAGCTTGAGCGCGAGAACATGAAGCTCAAAAGCCTGATCGGTGAGTTGACCATTGAGCTAAAAAAAAGCGGGCCGTTCGGATGAAGCGTGGACCATATGCAAAGGTCGCCGAGCGCAACGCCGACCTCCTGGCCCGCATTCGCGGCATCAAGGCCGACCATCCGTTCTGGGGATACCGTCGGGTCTGGGCGTTTCTGCGCTTCGTGGACGGCGTAGTCGTCGGCAAAAATCGCGTCTACCGGCTCATGAGCGAGCATGACCTCACGGTGAAGCCCAACCTGCGACTCAAGGCCAAACGCAGGCCGACCGGCGTCAAGCCCCGGCCCACGCGACCCAACGAGTGGTGGGGTATCGACATGACCAAAATCAAGATTGACGGCTACGGCTGGCTGTACGTGGTCATTGTGCTTGATTGGCGCACCAAGAAGGTCGTCGGCCATTACGCCGGCGACCAGGCCAAGGCGTGGCATTGGCTCTCGGCGCTCAACGCGGCTGTCGGCAGGCAGTTCCCCGAAGGCGTGCGCGACGGCGGTCTTCATCTCATGGCCGACAACGGCTGCCAGCCGACCTCGGCGAGCTTCATGAAGGCTTGCCGCGTCATGGACATCAAACTCGCCTTCACCAGCTACAACAACCCAAAAGGCAATGCCGACACCGAGCGCTTCATGCGCACCATGAAGGAAGAGCTGGTCTGGATTAATGAATGGCGTAGCCCGACGGCCTTTTGCCAAGCCTTGGGCTCCTGGATCGAAGAATACAACCAAGGCTACCTGCACTCGGCGCTGGGGTATAAAACCCCGGTGACAACCGAGCAGGAACTGATCAACTCGCGGACTCTCTTAAAAAAGGCTTGCTAAACCGGGGGCAGTACATTCAGAACCACCATTACCTACAATATGAACAAATTAGCTATTGCCAAAGGGAAAAATGCTTCCCATGGGAAAATGTTCACACCCGGTTCACCGGCATACTTAACCTTTTGCCGGAAAGATGCACTGCTGCTAGTCTATTCCTTTTTTCATAGTAGAATGTTGCAAACGTCCAACGCGTCCCTTGCGTATCCTTTGTGCCTCATTCCTGAGTGAGAGACTGAAGCAAATATTTTTCAATCGAATGAAAAAGTAGGTTAGGCGGCCATGTTTTTCTGGTTATCGGCCTCCGGGCCGATTTCGTCTCGCGTCCCCTGGGCCCTGCGGCAAGATAATCTGCATGTGTACTAGCGCGAAGGCGCGAGGTGGAATCGCGGCCGGGGAGCGCCCCGGCGCTGTTGCGATCGGGAGTGCGTTTGGCCGGTACGCCGCGCTCCGCTGATTGGCGCAGCGGGCGAGACGGAGCGCGTGGGCTGCGTCGCGCTACCTGGTCTGTCTGTGGCCCTGCTGGGTGACGCGCCGCTGTCAACAAATTTTACACATGTGTGTAGCCGGACCTGACATGTTCCGTGGCATGTGTTCACGAGGTGCTCATAATTGCTCGGCATAAAAAGGTAAAAAATAGGGAATGGATTTTGCTATGGCTTGTGGAAAGGGCTTCGGGATTGGGGTGATATGGGGCCCGCCGTGAATCTGGAGGCAAGCCAGGCGGGCAGGACAATCTAGAAGGGGATAAAGCCATGAAGACTCATTTTCTCGCTTTGGCTCTGGTTCTCGCCTTGCTCCCGGCCCAAGCCTTCGGCTTCACCGTCACACCAAGCGCCGACGCCAACGCCCTGGCAGGAGCGCTGGTGGGCAGCGGCATCACCGTCAACAGCGTCAGCCTCGTCGGCACGTCCACCCAGCAGGGCTTCTTCTCGGGCGGCCTGGGCGCGGGCATCGGCATCGACACCGGCATCATCCTCACCTCCGGCTCCGCCGCCGGAGCGGCCACGCCCAACGACTCCGACGGCACGGCCACCAACATCGGCAGCGCCGGGTCGGCTGCCCTGGACGCCCTCATTCCGCAGTCCACCAACGACGCCAACATCCTCAACATAGACTTCACCACCACCACAGGCGACATTTTCTTCCAGTACGTCTTCGCCTCGGAAGAATACAACGAGTACGTCAACTCCTCCTTCAACGACGTATTCGCCTTCTTCCTCGACGGCACCAACATCGCCCTCATCCCCGGCACGTCCAACCCCGTGTCCATCAACAACGTCAACAACGGCGCCAACTCGGCCTATTACAATGACAATGACTTCGGCGACTTCGGCGGCTCGACTCCCTTCGCCATCGAGTACGACGGCTTCACCACCGTCCTCACCGCCCAGCAACTCGGCCTCTCCGCCGGAACGCACACCCTCTCCCTGCAAATCGCCGACGCCGGCGACACGACCCTCGACTCCGCCGTGTTCATCGCCGGCGGCTCCTTCTCCGGCCAGGATCCCAGCAACGGCCAGAACGCCATCCCCGAACCCGGCACCCTCGCCCTGCTGATCGGCGGCCTGGGACTCCTCGGTCTCAACCGCTACCGCAACCGCAATCGCGGATGAGCGAAGAACAACCGACCACGCAAAAAGGGGCGGCTAAGGCCGCCCCTTTTTGCGTGGGAGAAAGATTTCGCCCTGGCGGGCGACCAGGGGGCTGCGCGCCCCCTGGACCCTGCGGCAAAGTAACTTTGCATGTGTATTCGCGGGATAGCGCGCGGCGGATCGCGGGAAGGGAGTACCCCGGCGAACCCTCAATTCTGGGGGGCCGTTCGGTATAATCCCGCACCGTCCGCAAGGGGTCACATGCATTGAACGCGAAATTGAGCGGGAATCCCCCGGCTGCAACGCGCCGGTACCACGCCCCCGAGCGAAGCGAGCGGTAAGCGAATTTGGGGAAAGAGGATGGTGGGGTGTGGGGAGGAAGGAGAAAACCTTTTTTCTGGCGACAAAGGGGTTTTCTCCTTCCTCCCCACTGCCCTGAACAATCACCCCCACCGACCGCCTTTCATTCCCCCAAACCCATGCAGAGGGTCTTTTTGAAGAGGCGGCCGCCTCTTCAAAAAGAAAAACCCGTTCCGCCTATTTCTCTTCCAGAATCTTGCGGGCGACGTTGATGTCGTAGGCTTTGGTGGGGTCGAAGGCTTTGTTTTTGCCTTCTTCCTTGTGCATGGAAATGGCTTTTTGCAGCGCGCCCCAGGGCACCCAGCCGTGTTGTTCCCAGAGGCTGGGGTCGTTGGCGTCGTCCATGCGGAACCAGATGGTGTCCTCGTCTTTCTTGACGTACATGCGCACGGACTTGTTTTCCGGGAAGGGGTAGTAGAAGCGTCCCTTGTCGTCTTTCACTGTCGGCACCTCCGGTGGGTCGGGATGCCCCCTGGCGTGGGGGATGTCAAGCGCGGGCGGATTCGGCCCGGGCGCGGACGGACTGGGCCTCGGCGGACTTGCCCTGGCGTTCGAGGGCTTCGGCCCACAGGGAGAGGTAGCGGGCCTTGGGCTTTATCTCGGCCGCCTGCCGGGCCAGGGTGGTGGCGATGGCCGGGTCCTCGCCCTCGTCCAGGTAGAGCCGGGCCAGCATGGCGATGGCTCCGGCGTCGTGGGGGTTGTGGGTCACGGCCTGGTGCAGGTGGTGGCGGGCTTCCTCGCGGCCGTCGCGGGCCAGGGCGGCCCGGGCCAGGAAGCGGTGGGCCGTGGGCAGCCCGCCGGGCCGGGCGGCGGCTTTCTGGTAGAGGTCCTCGGCCTGTTCCGGTTCGCCCGCCTGTTCGGCCAGCTGGCCCAGCCGGATGAGGGAGTAGACGTGGCCGGGGTCGATGCGCAGGCAGTCGGCGAAGGCCTCGGCCGCCTCGCGGTGTTCGCCCAGGCGCAGGCAGGCGCAGCCCAGGTTGTAGCGGGCGGAGAGGTCGTCCGGGTCCAGTTCGCAGACCTGGTGGAAGAGGGCGCGGGCCTGGTCCAGGCGTCCCAGGCGGGCCAGGCACACGGCCAGGGAGTTGCGGGCCAGGTTGTTGTTCTCGTCCGCCAGCAGGGCGCGCTTGTACTCCTCCATGGCCCCGTAGTGGTCGCCGTGGGTGAAGAGGCGGTCGGCGGAGATGTTCAGGGAGACGGAGTCGAACAGGGCCACCTTGGGCTCGTCCAGGAGCTGGGCGTGGTCCAGGGCCTTGCGGCAGTTCTCCAGCAGGTCCGCCCGCGAGGCGTCCAGAAAGGGATAGGCGGCCGCGCCGATGGCCACGGAGGCCCCCAGGGCGTCGCGGGCGCGCTCGGCCAGCTCCAGGCAGCCTTGGCGCAGGTCGCCGGGATCGGCGTCCGGCACCAGCAGGCAGAGGGAGCCCAGGGAGTAGCGGCCGCCGGTGATGTCGCGGCCCAGGGTCTCGCGGGCCAGCTCGGCCAGCTTGCGCGCCCCGGCGTCGGCCCGGCGGGAGCCGTTGAGCAGCCGGGCCAGCACCAGGCCGAAACGGTCCAGCCCGCCGCGCTCGCGGGCGAAGCGGGAGAGGAAGTCGCGGTAGGAGTAGAGGCCGGTGACCATGTCGCGGCGCGGGGCGGCTTTTTCCTCATGGTCCATGGGGGTCTCGGCCTCGTCCAGCAGCACCAGCCGGTCGCCCGGCTCGATGGTCCAGGCGGGGTCGGCCAGGTGCAGCACCTCGGCGATGGCGATCTCCTCCTGCACTTCCACCAGCACGGCCTCGCCCTTGGGCATGGCCGGGTAGCGGCCCTGGTAGCGTCCCTGGCCCGTGGCGGGCCTGTAGTCGGCCTCGGCCAGGGCCTTGGCCGGGGAGACGGCGAAACGCATGCCCTCCTGGGCGTCCACCCGCCTGCCCAGGGAGCAGGAGAAGCGGGACAGGGGCAGGCACTCCAGCACCCGTCCGCCTTCGGAAAGCACGCCGTCGAAGGCTGTCACGCCGTCGGGGTCGGCCTCGCCCGCCGTGGCCGCGTCCTCGGCCGCGGCGTCCGCCGCCAGGGCGGCCTTGGAAAGCAGGGTGCGGGCCATGTCGCGCGGGGAGAGGGTGATCTGCGGTCCGGAGAGGTCCGCGGGAAAGACGGCCACTCCGCCGGATGCGGTCAGGGTCAGGGGCGGGTCGGTGGGCGCGGCGCCCTTGGGCTGCACCTGGGCCTTGACCAGGGCGCGGCGGCAGTAGCGGGCCAGCTTCAGCCCCTCCTTGCGCGATCCGCCGGGCCACAGGGCTGCCAGCCGGTTGTCCCCCACCTGGGCGCAGGCCACCTGCTCTGGGCAGGCCCGGCGCAGGGTGTCGGCGGCCTCGCGCAACAGGGCCTCGGCCGCGTCCGCGCCGTGCCGCTCCTCGGCGGCATCCAGCCCCTCCAGGCGGAAGGAGAGCACGGCCAGCCGCCCGGAGACGCTGGACAGTCCAGGGTCCAGGCAGGCCTGGGAGGAGGGCAGCAGGCAGGACTGGGCCTGTTCGATCTCGCGGGTGAGGTCCGCCTCCAGGGTGTGCCCGGCCAGCAGGCCGGTGGCCGGGTCGCGCCGGGCGGCCTTGGCCAGGGCCAGGTTGTCCAGGATGAGGGAGGCGGCCTGGGGCAGCGCCTCCGTCTGGGTGCGGGGCGCCTGCAGGCGCACGTCCTTGGCCACGAAGACCGCCAGGCAGCGGCCGTGGTGGATGAGCGGCAGCAGCAGCCGCTTTTCGTCGGGCAGGTGCAGCGGCTCGCCGGACTCGGGATCGAACCCGCCGGGCTGGCGCGTGTCCGGGAAATACAGGGAGTGTCCGCCGAAGCGGAGGAAGCGGGAAAGCTGTTCGGCGATCTCCGCCTCCAGCAGGATGCAGTCGCGTGGAGTGAGTCGCGCCGGGGAATCGGCCTCGTTCATGAGCCGGGGGTATACGACAGGCGCGGGCGCGGCGCAATCCGTGGCGCGGGCTGGCCGGGAGGGGAAATCCACCGGGTCTTCGTTTTTGTAGACAATCGGGCGGGGAGTTACAAAAACGAAAGGGCCGAAATGCGTTGAAACGCAGCGATTTCAATTGGATGGTGTTTGGCACTCGCCTTGCTCAAGAAGAGGCACGGAGGACACGCCATGCACATCGCCATTCTGCTCATCGCCGCCCTGGCCCTGCATTTTCTGCTGGAATGCCTGCTGGGGCTGTTGCCCGGCCGCCGGGCCTCCCGCCGCCTGCCGCCGAGGGAGTTCGCCTTCCGGCTGGCTCCGCTGGCCCTGGCCGGGGCCGGGCTGCCCCTGGCCCCCGCCCATCCGGCCCAGGGCGCGGCCTGCCTCTTCCTGGCCGCCTCGCTGTTGCTTTTGGGCCGCATTCTGCGCGGGCCGGAGATCAGCCACGGGAGCTTCTCGTGAGCCTGTCGCTCAATCCCATCGGAATCATGCGCACCCCGCACCGGGACATCGAGGGCATGCCCATCCAGCCGCCAGGAGCCGGTGAGTTCGAGGGCACTCTGCACCTGCGGCCCGAGTTGGCCGAGGGGCTGCGCGACCTGGACGGCTTCTCCCACGTCCACCTCATCTACCTGCTGCACAAGGTCGAGGGGTACGAGTTGACGGTGAAGCCCTTTCTGGACGACGCGGAGCACGGCATCTTCGCCACCCGCTCCCCCAGCCGCCCCGCGCCCATCGGCCTGAGCGTGCTGGAGGTGCTTCAGGTGCGCGGCAACACGGTGCGGCTGGGCCGGGTGGACATGCTGGACCGCACCCCGGTGCTGGACATCAAGCCCTACGTGCCGGATTTCGACGTCTGGCCCGCGGACCGCATCGGCTGGTTCGCCGGCAAGAGCGGCAACGCGGACAGCGTGCGGGCGGACGGCCGCTTCCGCGAGTCCGGCCGCCGGGTGAAACGCTCCGCCTGACGCGGCCGATCGGGACTGCCCGCCGGGGGTGGCGCGCGTTTGAAGGATGCGCTACACCCGCCCCATGTCCGGCCGTTTCGATCCCGTCCTGACCCGTCTGCGCCGCCTGGCCGAAGCCCCGCCCGGCTCCCTGCTGCTGGAAGGGGGGAGCGAGGCGGACCGCGAGGGCATGGCCACCCGCTGGGCCATGCTGCTGAACTGCGAAGGCGCGCCGGAGGAGCGGCCCTGCGGGGTCTGCGCCGCCTGCCGCCGCATCGAGGAGGGGGCCAGCCGGGACGTGCTGCGCTTCGACTGGCGCGGCGGCCCCTGGAAGGGCTCTGTGGAGGAGCTGCGCGAGGCCCGCCGGATAATGGGCGAGCCGCCGCGCGACGGCCGGGCCCGGGTCATCATCCTGTTCGAGGCGCACGGCATGCGCGCCGAGCAGGCCAACACCCTGCTCAAGTCCATCGAGGAGCCCCGCGCGGGCAACCATTTCGTCCTCACCAGCCCCCAGCGCGAGCGCGTGCTGCCCACCCTGGTCTCCCGCTCCATGGTCCTGACCCTGCCCTGGCCCGAGCCGGGAGGGGAGGCGCTGTCCACCCCCGAAGGGGAGGAGGGCGAGGACCCAGAGGGCTGGGCGCGGGCGGTCTACGGCTTCGCCTCCAGCGGCAGGGGGCTGTTCCCCCTGACCGGCAAGGGCAAGATGGAGCGGGGGCTGGTGGAGCGGGTCACCGTTGTCCTTTCCCGCGACCTGGCGCAGGCCCTGTCCGGCCGGGCGGAGGGCGATGGGGCGCGGCTGCTGGCCGGGATGGACCCGGCGGCCCTGCGCTCCCTGGACCTGACCCTGGACCAGGCCAAGCAGGCCCTGGACGCCATGGCCCGGCCCGCCCTGGTACTGGAATGGCTGGCCGTGGAGCTGCGCGGCCTGGCCGCAAGGAGCGAGCGATGAGCGCCAAGAAGCGCAAGAAGAGCGGCAAGCAGGCGCGCGCCAAGGCGAATTCCCATGGGGAATCCGGGGATGCCGCGCCCGTGGCCGAGGTGCCCAGGCACGTGCGCGACCTGTCCATCACCGTGGAGCAGGGCGTGGTGCGGCGGCTTCTGGGGCGGGGGGGCGGCCTGTCCATCGAGCTGGAGTACGAGACCCTGGCCTCCATCGCGGACAAGGAGGGGGAGGTGCGCCTCTCCCTGGACATGGACCGCGACGACATCGAGGGCCCGCCCGCGGTGAACACCGTCTTTCTGGCCGGGCCGCCGCCGCAGCCGGGGGCCTCCTGCGCCCTGAAACTCTTCGCCCTGCTAGGCTGGGCCGCCTTCCTTGGCCTGCTCACCTGGTACTTCCTCTACGTCTGATCCTCCCGCGTCCCTTTCGCCGCCATTTCTGCTTTACAGCTCGGCGGCGAAGGAACACTATGCGAACATGGAATGAAACATTCCGCGTCCGCATATGGCGACGTGAGAGGGGGAGCCATGCAGGAGAAGGGAACCAGAGGAAAGGCGCGCAGGGTCCCGGGGTTCTTGTTCGACATGGACGGCCGCAGCGCGGTCTGGCTTCGGCTTTTGGCCACGGGCGAGGACCTGCACGCCGAGTACGTGGGCCAGGCGGACAACCAGTACATTCTGCTGCGCATCCCCAGGCTGCAGGGCATGCGGGAAAAGCTGCTGCGGGACAACGGCCTGGAGCTGCGCTACCACCAGCAGGGCGAGGTCTGCGTTTTCTCCTCCCAGGCGGTGAAGTATTTCCCCAGCCCGGTGCCGCTTCTGCTGGCGGAGTTTCCGGTGAACATCGCCTGTCAGGGGCTGCGCGGGGAGACGCGCGTGGCCAGCAACCTGCCCTGCAAGCTGCGCGGGGAGTTCGGCGAGTACCGGGGGCTGCTCACCGACCTCAGCCGCAGCGGGGCGGCCGTGGTCTGCCGCCTGGAGACCGACGCCAAACTGCGCCGCGCCGCGCCGGGCGACGCCGCCACCCTGCTGCTGGACCTGGGCGGGCGCGGCAGCGTTTCCGCCGGGGTGCGCATCCGGCGGAAGGACGATCTGGGCACGGACAAGATCCGCCTGGGCGTGGAGTTCGAGGAGCTGGGCGAGGTGGAGTCCGAGGCGGTGGGGGGCTTTCTGGACGAGCTGCTGGATTTCGCCGACGTTGTCTGACATGACCGGGGCCGGTCGAGCCCGCAAAACGAAAATAGCTCACCATTGCGAGATGTTACGTGAACGGGGTAGGGTTTCACCCCATTCACAGCGAATTCCAGCTGGTCTAGCTTCGTCCTCCCGCCGGGGGGAGCGGCGGTGAAAGGGGCACCATGGCAGCAGAGGAAAAATCCGTCCGGCGCATACCCGGAATCAATTTCGGCATAGAAAGCAACGCCGTGGTCAGCCTGCGGTTGCTTGCCCTGAACCAGGACTTCCGCGCGGAGTACGTGGGGCAGATCGACAACCAGTACATCCTGCTCCGCATCCCGCACATCCAGAGCGTGCGGGAGAAGCTGCTGCGGGACAACGGGGTGGTCGTCCGCTACCAGCAGAAGGGCGACGTCTGCCTTTTCAATTCGCACGTCATCAAGTACGTCCACTCCCCCTGCCCGCTCTTTTTCATCTCCTACCCGGAGACCATCGCCTGCCAGGGGTTCCGCCGCTCCACGCGGGTGCGGTGCAGCCTGCCCTGCCTGCTGCAGGGCCGCTTCGGCGAGCACGACGGGCTGCTCACCGACCTCAGCCTGCACGGGGCCTCCGTGGTCTGCCGCCTGGAAAACGACGCCAGCCTGCGCAAGTTCCAGTCCGGCGACCCGGCGGTTCTGAACTTCTCCCTGGGCGAGCACGGGGAGGTCATGGCCGGGGTCAAGGTCCGCCGCATGGAGAACGTGGGCAGCGAGAAGGTCAAACTGGGACTGGAGTTCGAGGATCTGGACGAGATGGAGACCGAGGCTCTGAACGAGTTTCTCGACAGGCTTGCCGGATTCCTCGACGTCAACTAACGTTTTTCACCGCAACGTCCGATGCAGCAAGGGGGGTGAGGCATGGACGCTGAAATCAAGGGAGTATTCTCCACGTCGCGCGAGCGCCGTCAGGGGGACGGCACCACGTCCAGGGTCATGGACGAGCGTCTGCTGTGGTTCGTGGTCCGGGTGGGCGAGTCCTTCCAGACCAGCGCCCTGGCGGACAACCGCATGCCCTCGGGCATCCGCAAGATGGTGCCGGGGAAGGACTTCGAGGCCTACCGGCCCGAGCCAGACGTCTACCTGGAGTCCATCCGGCCCCATTTTCCCGGCGTGCTGGACAAGCTGGGCGAGACGGACGAGGAGTCCGACCTCCCGGGCATGACCCGCGAGGAGCGCAGCCTGTTCAAGGCGCTGCAGATATCCATCAAGGGCGGCTCCTCCTCGCGCATGTCCGTGGCCCGGGAGCTGCTGCGCCGGGCGGAGCGCGAGAGGCACGCCTGGAGCAGCGAGCAGGCCATGCGGCTCAGCGGCATGGCCGTGG
The DNA here is from genome assembly GCF_000711295.1 of Desulfohalovibrio reitneri. Taxonomy (NCBI): domain Bacteria; kingdom Pseudomonadati; phylum Thermodesulfobacteriota; class Desulfovibrionia; order Desulfovibrionales; family Desulfovibrionaceae; genus Desulfohalovibrio; species Desulfohalovibrio reitneri. The sequence goes on from NZ_JOMJ01000003.1 coordinate 2,464,790, forward strand.
CCGCCCGCAAGTCCTCGGACCCCGTGGCCGCGGTGAAGAACTACCGCGAGGCCCTGCGCCTCAACCCGCACGACGACCATCTCTATTTCAACATGGCCCGCGCCCTGTACGACATGGGCGAGATGGACACCTGCCGCCAGGCTTTGCGCCGCTCCCTCAGCCTCAATCCGGAGTTGCGCCATTCCAGGGAGTTTCTCGCCTTCCTGGAGGCCGTGGGACAGGACTGACCCGCGCTTTTCGCAGCAAGTAGGGTTTTTCCCCATTTCCATCGCCCGCCCCCCGGGGGTAGAGGGAATGCGGGGTCGGCCATATTCAGGCAACGAGGACGGCGAGCGGATGGACGCGGAAATCCTGGGAATCTATTCCTCCGAATCAACCCGCAGGCTGGGGGCGGGCACCACGTCCACCAGGCGCAAGGAAAGGCTGTCGTGGTTCGTGATGCGGCTCGGCAGCTCCTATCAGGTCATGCCGCTGGGCGGGGACGGACTGCCCACGGGCATGCGCGAGTTTCGCGACGAGGAGGACTTCGACGAACAGTTCACCCCGGAGCCGGACGCCTACATGGAAAACGTGGCTCCTGTGGCCAACAGCCTCCGCGCCAAGCTGGAGGAGACCGGCGGCGAGGTGCTGCCCGCCGGGCTGACCCGCAAGGAGCTGTCCCTCTTCAAGTCCCTGCGGGTGAACATCAAGGGGGCGGCCAAAAGCTCCCCGCGCACGGTGCTGGAGCTGTTGCGCACGGCCCGCCCCGGCGGCTCGGCCTGGATCGCGGAGCAGGCCGCCCGGCTGGGCAGGGCGGGCATAGAGGCCCGCCGCAACGCCGACCCGGCCGAGGCGCTGCGCCAGTACGAGCGGGTGCTCAAGCTCAACCCCCACGACGACCACGCCTACTTCAACATGGCCCGCTGCCACCACCTCCAGGGCGACGTGGAAAAGAGCCTGGAGTGTTTGCGCAGGGCGCTGAAGCTGAACCCGGACCTGCGCGAGGCCAGGGCCTTTCTGGAGTACATCCAGGACGGCGGCCGGGGAGGGCGGTTCAGGGCGGACGAGTCCTTCTCCTTCTGAGCCGGACGGGGCTGCTGGAAAAAGTGCGAATCGAGGGTTGACAAGTCCCCGCCGCGCCGATACATAGTTCGTCCTTTGCGAGCACTGGAGGCGCGTAGCTCAGGGGGAGAGCACTTGCTTGACGCGCAAGGGGTCAGGAGTTCAAATCTCCTCGCGCCTACCACATTTTCGTGAAAGGGAGGCTCCTCGCCTCCCTTTCCTGTTTGGGGCACCGGAAGGTACAGCATGCGTTTGGATGTCGACGGCGTCGAAGTGGAAGCCGAGTCCGGGGCGACCTTCGCCGAGGTCCTGGGCCAGGCTCTTTCCAAGAAGCGGATGAAGCAGGTGGTGGCCGCCCGGGCCTGCGGGCGGGTGCACGACCTGACCGCTTCCGTGCCGGAGTGCGCCCTTTCCGACGGCGGCGTGGCCCCCGTGCTGGAGAGCGAGCCGGACGGGCTCGAGGTCATCCGCCACTCCGCCGCCCACCTCATGGCCGAGGCGGTCAAGAACCTCTTCCCCGAGGCCAAGGTGACCATCGGCCCGGCCATCGAGTCCGGCTTTTACTACGATTTCGACTACCACCGCCCCTTCACCCCCGAGGACCTGGAAGCCATCGAGGCCGAGATGGTCCGCCTGGCGGGCCGCGACGAGCCCTTCGAGTGCAGGGTGATGCCCCGCGAGGAGGCCGAGCGCCTCTTCCGCGAGCAGGGCGAGGACTACAAGCTGGAGATCATGCGCGACCTGGGGGAGGAGAGCTTCTCCGTCTACTCCCAGGGCGGCTTCACCGACCTCTGCCGGGGTCCCCACGTTCCCTCCTCCGGCCGCATCAAGGCCTTCAAGCTGCTTTCCACCGGCGGGGCCTACTGGCGCGGGGACGAGAACAACCGCATGCTCTCGCGCATCTACGGCACGGCCTACGCCAACCCCAAGGATCTCAAGAAGCACCTGCAGCGCCTTGAAGAGGCCGCCAAGCGCGACCACCGCAAGCTGGGCCGCCAGCTGGACCTGTTCTCCTTCCACGACGAGATCGGGGCGGGCATGGTCCTGTGGCATCCCAAGGGCGCGCTGGTGCGCACCATCCTGGAGGACTTCGAGCGCAAGGAGCACCTCAAGCGCGGCTACAAGATCGTGCAGGGCCCCCTCATCCTCAAGCGCGACCTGTGGGAGAAGAGCGGGCACTACGACAACTACCGCGAGAACATGTACTTCACCGAGATCGAGGAGCAGGAATACGGCATCAAGCCCATGAACTGCCTCTCGCACATGCTCGTGTACCGCTCCAGGATCCGCTCCTACCGCGACCTGCCCGTGCGCCTCTTCGAGCTGGGCCAGGTGCACCGCCACGAGAAGTCCGGCGTGCTGCACGGGCTGACCCGGGTGCGCCAGTTCACCCAGGACGACGCCCACATCCTCTGCCGCCCGGACCAGCTGCAGGACGAGATTCTCGGCGTCATCACCTTCGTCACCGACGTCATGCGCCTCTTCGGCTTCGAGTTCGAGGCGGAGCTGTCCACCCGCCCGGAGAAGTCCATCGGCTCCCAGGAGGACTGGGACCGGGCCACCGACGCGCTGAAGAGCGCCCTGGAGGCCGGGGGCTACGACTACGGGGTCAACGAGGGCGACGGCGCTTTCTACGGCCCCAAGATTGACATACTTATCAAGGATGCCTTAGATCGCCGGTGGCAGTGCGCCACCTGCCAATGCGATTTCACGTTGCCCGAACGGTTCGATCTCACGTATGTGGGGGAGGACGGGGAACGGCACCGCCCGGTCATGCTGCACCGGGTCATCCTGGGATCGCTGGAACGGTTCCTGGGGGTGCTCATCGAGCATTGCTCCGGGAAGTTCCCCACCTGGCTGGCTCCGGTCCAGGCCAAGATCCTGACCGTGACCGACGACCAGGCGGAATACGCGGCGCAGGTCGAACGGCGGCTCGGTGCCGCCGGTGTTCGCGTTGAAGCGGACCTGCGCAACGAAAAGCTGGGCTACAAGGTGCGCGAGGCCCAGTTGGAAAAGGTCCCCTTCATGCTTGTCATCGGAGACAAGGAGATGGAGGAGGGCGGCGTCAACGTGCGGTTGCGCGGCGGCGAAAACCTTGGGCTCAAGAGCGTGGAGGAGGCAGTCGGCCTCATCCGCGACGACGCGGCCGAACCGTTCAAACGCGGAGGAATGAGCTATAGCTTCGAAGCATGCCCGAACGAACCGGCAGATTAGGGTTCCGCAGGTCAGAGTCATCGCCGAGGACGGCGAGCAGGTCGGGGTGATTCCCACCGACCAGGCGATGGCCATGGCCCAGGAAAAGGGCCTGGACCTGGTGGAGGTGGCGCCCAACGCCGACCCGCCGGTCTGCCGGATCATGGATTACGGCAAGTACAAGTACGAGCAGCAGAAGAAGCAGCAGTCGGCCCGCAAGAAGCAGTCCCAGGTCCAGATCAAAGAGATCAAGTTCCGGCCGAAGACGGACGAGCACGACTACCAGACCAAGATGAAGCATATCCGCCGCTTTCTCGACGGCGGAGACCGCGTCAAGGTCACAATCTTCTTCCGCGGACGCGAGATCGTGCACAAGGATCGCGGCAACATGATCCTGGAACGCGTGGCCGAGGACCTGGCCGACGAGGCCAAGGTGGAACAGTCGGCCCGCAGCGAGGGCCGCACCATGTTCATCCTGCTGGCTCCGGACAAGAAGCAGCCGGAAAAAAAGCAGCAGGGTGCCAACGAATAGGCGTTTACCCCGCCATCCGGGCGGGGATTGAGATCAAGGAGTCGAGGATATGCCCAAGATCAAGACCAACCGGGCCGCGGCCAAGCGGTTCAAGAAGACCGGTTCCGGCAAGTTCATGCGCCGGCAGCGCAACATGCGCCACATCCTGACCAAGATGAGCTCCAAGCGGCAGCGCCGCCTGAACGGCGAAGTGGTCCTGGACGGCGACGACGTGAAGCGCGTCAAGCGCATGTGCCCCTACCTGTAGGGGAGAGGTTTTCCCCCGCCCGTTTCCGGGCGGACGGGTTGCGTACGGGCGGCGGACGCATGGCCCCCGGCGGACCCCAAACAACAAGGAGTGAACGATGCGTGTCAAAAGGGGCGTAACAGCCCACAAGAAGCACAAGAAGTATCTCAAGCAGGCCAAGGGCTACTACGGCGCCCGCTCCAAGCTGTACCGCACCGCCCGCGAGACCGTTGAACGGTCCATGGCCTATGCCTACCGCGACCGCAAGAACAAGAAGCGCGAGTTCCGCAAGCTGTGGATCGTGCGCATCAACGCCGCCGCCCGCGAGCACGGCCTGAGCTATTCCCGCCTGATGGCCGGACTGAAGAACGCCGGCGTGGGCATCGACCGCAAGATGCTGGCCGACATGGCCGTGCGGGAAAAGGAAAGCTTCGCCAAACTGGCTGAAGTGGCCAAGTCCTCCCTGACCTAGCGGGGCGTCCATGGCCGACGCCCAGGCGATCCGCGACGAACTGGCGTCCCTGGCCATCGAGGCGAGGGACGCCCTGTCCAAGGCGACCTCCGAAGACGAGGTGGAAGAGGCCCGCGTCCGCTATCTGGGGCGCAAGGGCCGCTTGGCGCAGTGCATGGCCGCCATGCCGGGGCTGGACGCCTCCGAGCGTCCGGCCGTGGGGCAGGCCGCCAACCAGGCCAAGGCCGAGCTGAACACCCTGCTGGACGAGGCCAAGCAGCGCCTCGCCCGGGAAAAGGCCAAGGCCGCCTCCGCCGGGTTCGACCCCACCATGCCCGGCCGCGCCCCGGCCCCCGGCTCCCTCCATCCGGTCACCCTTGTCATGGAGGAGCTGTGCTCCGTGCTCCAGCGGCTGGGTTTCGACGTGGTCTCCGGCCCGGAGATCGAGACCGACTGGCACAACTTCGAGGCCCTGAACATGCCGCCCGACCACCCGGCGCGCGACATGCAGGACACCCTCTACGTGACCGACTCGGTGGTGCTGCGCACCCACACCTCGCCCCTGCAGATCCGCTCCATGCTGGCCACGGAGCCGCCGGTGGCGGTCATCGCCCCGGGCCGCGTTTTCCGGCGCGACTCGGACCTGACCCACACCCCCATGTTCCACCAGATCGAGGGGCTTTTGGTGGACACCGCGTCCTCCCTGGCCGACCTGCGCGGCGTCCTCTCCTCGCTCTGCCGCCAGTTATTCGGCCCGGACACCAAGCTCCGCTTCCGTCCCTCCTTCTTCCCCTTCACCGAGCCCAGCGTGGAGGTGGACATCTCCTGCTCCATCTGCGGCGGGCACGGCGGCGTGGGGCAGGACCCCTGCCGCACCTGCAAGGAGTCGGGCTGGATCGAGATTCTGGGCGCGGGCATGGTGGACCCCGAGGTGTTCCGCCACGTGGGCTACGACCCCGAGCGGTACACCGGCTGGGCCTTCGGCCTGGGCATCGAGCGGGTGGCCATGCTCAAGTACGGCATCGGCGACATCCGCATGTACTTCGAAAACGACCTCCGCTTCCTGGGCCAGTTCGCCTAGGGGGCTCCGGGCCTCCCCCGGGGGGCCGATGATTCGCGGGAGCAGCTTCCTATGCGCGTGAGTTTGCAGTGGCTTCGGGAAATGACGCCCTTTGATGGCACGCCCGAGCGGTTGGCGGACCAGCTGACCATGCTCGGCCTGGAAGTGGACGAGATCGCCCGCCCCTTCGCCGGGCTGGAGGGCGTGGTCATCGGCCATGTCGTCGAGTGCGGCCCCCACCCGGACGCGGACAAGCTCTCCGTGACCCGCGTGGACGTGGGCGACGAGACCCTGGACATCGTCTGCGGCGCGCCCAACGTGGCCAAGGGCCAGACCGTGGCCGTGGCCAAGGTGGGCACCACCCTCCCCGACGGCCTGAAGATCAAGAAGGCCAAGATCCGCGGCCAGGCCTCCCACGGCATGATCTGCTCCGAGCGGGAGCTGTCCCTGGGCGAGGGCCACGAGGGCATCCTGGCCCTTGAGGGCGATTTCACCCCCGGCCAGCGCTTCATGGACGCCCTGGGCCTGGACGACACCGTCCTCGACATCGACCTCACGCCCAACCGCGCCGACTGCCTCTCCCACCTTGGCGTGGCCCGCGAGGCGGCCCTGGCCTTCGGCCTGCCCCTCACCCCGCCCCTGTCCTTTCCCGAGGAGATTTCCGAAGCAGCGGACGCGGATTGGCGCATCGACATCGACGACCCCGAGCTGTGCCCCCTCTACATGGCCCGCGTCATTCGCGGCGTCTCCGTGGGCCCCTCCCCGCTGTGGCTGCGCAAGCGGCTGCTGGCCGTGGGGCAGCGGCCGGTGAACAACGTGGTGGACGTGACCAACTACGTGCTTCTGGAAATGGGCCACCCCCTGCACGCCTTTGACGAGGACCTGCTGCGCGGCGGCGTGGTGCGCGTGGCCCCTTCCGGCGAGCCGCGCGATTTCACCACCCTGGACGGCCAGATCCGCCGCCTGGAGCCGGACGACCTGCTCATTTGGGACAACGAGCGGCCGGTGGCCCTGGCCGGGGTCATGGGCGGCGCGGACACCGAGATGCACGGCCGGTCCGCCAACGTGCTGCTGGAGTGCGCCGTGTTCAAGCCCGCCAGCATCCGCCGCACAGCCCGCCGCCAAGCCCTTCCCTCCGAGGCCTCCCACCGCTTCGAGCGCGGCGTGGACCAGGCCGGGGCGCGCAAGGCCTGCGACCGGGCCGCCCAGCTCATCCAGGCCACGGCCGGGGGCAGGGTGCTCTCCGGCGTGGCCCGCTCCGAGCCCAAGCCCTGGCAAGCCCCCACCCTGGGCTTCCGCCCCGCCCGCGCCTCCGAGGTGGTGGGCATCGAATTCGACCACGGTTTTTGCCGCGACACCCTGCGCGGCCTGGGCTGCGAGGTCTCCGGCGACGAATCCGCCGAGTGGTCCGTGGTGCCGCCCTCCCACCGGCTGGACCTGGAGCGCGAGATCGATCTGGTGGAAGAGGTCGCCCGCGTCTACGGCATGGACAACATTCCCACCACCCTGCCGCGCGTGCGCAAGTCCCTGGAGGATGCGGCCAAGCCCGAGAGCGAGTACGACTTCGAGCTGCGCCTCAAGCGCTGGGCGCGCGGCGCGGGGTTGCGCGAGTGCATCAACTACGCCTTCCTCTCCCACCGCGAGCTGGACCTGCTGGGCCTGCCCTCGGACAACCGCGTGGACGTGGCCAACCCCCTCTCCGAGGAGCAGGGGGCCATGCGCACCGCGGTCTGCTCCGGGCTGGTGCGCAACCTGGGCCACAACCTGGCCCATGGCCAGGCCGACCTCCGCCTCTTCGAGCTGGCCAAGGCCTTCTTCGCCGACCCGGACTCCGAGACCACCGTGCGCGAGGAGCCCCGGCTGGCCGTCCTGCTGCACGGCCGCGCCCATCCCGGCGGTTTCCCGTACGGCGACGAGCCCGTGGGCTACGCCGACCTCAAGGGCATCGTCGAGGATCTGGCCCGCTACCTCAATCTGCCGTCCCTGTGCTTCACGCTGGAGGAGGACCACCCCTTCATGGAGCCCGCCGTCCAGGTCTCCCTGGCCGGTCGCCCCCTGGGCGCGCTGGGCCGCCTGCGGGCCGACCCCGCGGCCGAGGCCAAGGCCCGCACCGACGCCTGGCTGGCCGAACTGGACGCCACCGCCCTGCGCGAACTGGACCGCTCCGACACCCGCCACTTCCAGCAGCTGCCCGTCTACCCGGCCTCCTGGCGCGACGTCACCCTGGTCGTGCCGGACGGCGTCCAGGCCGGGGGCATCGAGGAAGCCATGCGCGGGGCCAACCACCCCCTCATGGAGTCCGTGCGCATGGTCAACGCCTACCGCCCCGAAGGCGCGGCCGAGCGCAACCTCTCCTTCCGCCTCACCTACCGCTCCCCCAAGAAGACCCTCAAGGACGCCGAAGTGGACAAGGCCCACGACGCCGTCATCAAGGCCGTCCTGAACGCCCTGCCCGTCAAGGCGCAGGAATAGGCGGGCAACAGATACCGATGAAAAGGCCCGGGCGCTTGAAGCGTCCGGGCCTTTTATTTTGGAGAAGGGGAAAGAAGAAGGATTTCGCCCTGCGGGCGACCAGGGCCTGCGCGGCCCTGGACCCGCGGCAAACTAACTTTGCATGTGTTTCGCGGGATGGGAGGTGGTGGAGTGGCGGGGAGGGAGCGCCACGGCGAAGGGGCGAATCAGGGGGGGCGGCATGAGGAAAAGGGAGAAGGGGCGGAACCGGAACGAGGCGGGAGGTGGGTGCACGGGAGATGATTTGCGGTGCGGGGCTACGCTTCAACCGATTCTTTCAGGCTGTTTTGTTCCCGCAGCCATCCTCGGATGCGGCCCGCAAGCTGGTCTCGGCAGGCTCGCAGGGCGGTGAGGCGCGTGTCCTCGTTGCCCTGCACCGCGTCCGGGTCCGGGGTGGGCCAGTGGAGGTAGTTGGCATGGCCGGGGTAGATGGGGCAGCGTTCGCCTGTGGTGTCGTCGCAGAGGGTGATGATGTGGTCGAAGATGCGGCCGGAGGAGAACAGGGAGAAGGCGGTGGCCGACTCCACGGTGGGCGGCGGCAGCCCGGTTTCCTCGAGGACCAGGGCGCACAGCGGGTCGAGCGGCGCGGTTTCGAATCCCGCGCTTTGCGCCTCGAATTCGCCCGGCGCGAGCGCCGAGAGGATGGCCTCGGCCATGCGGGATCGCGAACCGTGCCGCGAGCCCACGAAAAGGACGCGTGTGGGGGTCATGGCATCCCTCCGAAGGGATGGAGTGCGATGATGGATGGTACCCGCGGCATGTGAACCCGGCAAGGAAAACCGGGTCGCCGCCGTCTGGAGCGAGAGCGGAAATCAACCATGCCGTAACAGCCTGTTTACTCCCGTCCCGGGCACGGCTAGGATGCCGGGCATGTCCGATTCCGGCGGTCACGGCGGCAATTACAAGATAGGCCAGGCGGCGGAGCTGCTTGGTGTGAAGCCGTACGTCCTGCGCTTCTGGGAGTCGGAGTTTCCGCAAATCCAGCCCCGCCGCAGTTCCACCGGCCAGCGCGTCTACGACGACGACTCCCTGCACGTCGTGCGCCGGGTCAAATATCTGCTGTACGATGAAGGACTTACCATTGAAGGCGCGCGCAAGCGGCTGGAGGAGGACGACCGGGCCGGGGTGCTGGCCGAGGTGGAAGCCGAGCTGCGGGGTATCCGGGCCATGCTGGCCGGGGAGTCGCCAGGGGAGGACGCTTCCGGGGGCACCCCAGCCGAGGGCGGACAGCTTACCTTGTGGAACGGTCCAGGGGGGAAATAAGCATTGCTATTTTCTATGGGCATGGGTAGCGTCATAAATAAGGAGGAGGCAACAGTGCAACCGGAGGTGCTGCTATGCCGCCACGCAGACTCGTCCGGGAAGGGCCCGGGGCCCATAGCGAGGACTACAAGCTCTTCACCGATCTCGCTCCGGTGGGGATGTTCCTTTCCACAACGGATGGACGCTTTCTCTGGGTCAACCGCGCCCTTGCCGAAATATTCGGCTACGACTCCCCTGACGCCGTGCTCGCCAACGTCACCAACATCGCCGAGGATATCTACGACGACCCAGCGCTCCGCGAGGGGGTCGTTGAAGCTGTCCGGCAAAATCCCAAGCACGCGCGCTTCAGCCACGTCTACCGCCGCCGCGACGGCAGCCGCTTCCAGGCCCACCTCAATCTGTCCCTGAGCCGGGACGAGGATGGGCGGCCCTTCCTCATCGGCACCATTGAGGACGTCACCGAGCTCGAGCAGGCACTGGCGGATTTGCGCGAGTCCGAAGAACGCTTCCACGCCATCTTCGATTACGCCCCACTGGGCATCTACCAGTCCACGCCCGAAGGGGAGTACCGGCTGGTGAACCCGAAGTTCGCGGAGTTGTTCGGCTACTCCTCTCCCCGGCAGCTGCTGGAGGAAGTGAAGAACGCCGAGAATCTTTACTTAGACCCCGCCCAGCGCCTTGAGATGCTGGAGATTCTGGAGGAGGAGGACTCCGTTCTGGAATTCGAGTCCGTGGCCAAACGGCGCGACGGCTCCACCTTCATCGCCCAGCGGGCGGTGCGGGCCATACGGGAGAACGGCCGCATAACCCGGCTCAAGGGATTCGTGCAGGACGTCACCAAGCGCCGCGAACTGGAGCGGCAGCGGGAGGACGTGGACCGACTCGTCCGTCACGACCTGCGCAGCCCGGTAGTCTCCTTCCAGGCTGGCCTGCGGCTTCTGCGCTCGGATGACGCGCGCCTGGACAAGGGCGAGGTGCTGGATCACCTGGAGCGCAACTGCGACCAGATGCTGCGGCTTCTGGATCTGTCCAGGGACGTGGGCAAGATGGAGCGCGGCGAGTTTCGGTTGAATAGCGAGGCCGTGGACCTTTCCGACCTGGTGGGGGAGGCGGCCGAGTGCGCCGCGGAGTCCTGCTTCGGGGTGGAGGTCAAGCTGCCGGAAGATTGCCGGCTCAGCGTGTCCGGCGACCGCACCCTGCTGTTCTGCCTGTTCGAGAACCTGCTGCGCAACGCCGTGGAGGCCTCGGAACCTGGAAGGGAAGTGCGGGTGGAGGCCGGGGATGAGGAGGGGCTGGCGCTGGTCACAGTGGCCAACCCGACACCAGTGCCGGAATCGTTGCGCGACTGTTTCTTCGACAAGTACGCCACCTACGGCAAGAGCCACGGCACTGGACTGGGCACCTACTGGGCCAGGCTCATCGCCGACGCCCACCACGGGGGCATCGAACTGGACACAGGCGACGAGCAGGGAACCCGGGTCACGGTGAAGCTTCCCCAGTGGCAAGGGGACGACCCGCTTGCCTCTCCTCTCCAACCCCGGTAACAAAGAGGGGATGGGCAAGCCACCGTTCACTCTCATCTCCGATCCCCAGGCCATCGAGCGCGAGTCCATGGCCCGCATCGAGGCCGAAGTCCCCGAGCCGCGCCCCTTCCAGGGGCTGGAATGGCTGGTGGCCCGGCGCATGGTCCACACCACGGCCGACTTCGAACTGCTGGACCTGATACGCTTCTCACCCGGCGCGGCCGAGGCGGGGCGCAACGCCCTGGCCTCCGGGGCCACGGTGCTCACGGATACCCGCATGGCCCTGTGCGGCATTCCCTCCCGGCGGTTGGAGCCATTGGGCTGCAACGCAGTCTGCCTCATGGAGGACCCGGAGACCTACCGCCTGGCCTCGGTGCTGGGCGTCACCCGCGCGGCCGCGGCCGTGGACGTGGCCCTGGGCCGGGGGATGCTGGACGTGGTGGTCATCGGCAACGCGCCCACCGCCCTCATCCGTCTCATGGAGCACATGCTTGCCGGGCAGGCCGAACCGCGCCTTGTGGTGGGCATGCCGGTGGGCTTCGTCAACGCGGCCGAGTCCAAGGCCTGGCTGGAGTCCCACTGCCCCGCGCCGTACGTCACCATCTCCGGCCGCAAAGGCGGTTCCGCCCTGGCGGCCTGCGTAGTCAACGCCCTGGCCCAGGCCGCCCTGGAGAGCGAGTGAGCCAGCCGCGCGTCTGGTTCGTCGGCGCCGGGCCGGGCGACCCGGAGTTGGTCACGGTCAAGGGGCTGCGGCTCATCCGCTCGGCGGACCTGGTGCTGTACGCCGGTTCCCTGGTGCCGCGCGAACTGGCCGAGGAGGCCAAGGAGGGGGCGCGGGTGGAGGATTCCGCGCCGCTGGACCTGCAGCAGACCCACGCCCTGCTCATGGAGTGCGTGCGGGCGGGCGGCACGGCCGTTCGCCTGCACACGGGCGACCCTTCGCTGTACGGCGCGGTGCGCGAGCAAATGCGCCTGCTGGACGGGGAGGGCGTGGAGTACGGCGTGGTGCCCGGCGTGACAGCCGCCTTCGCCGCGGCGGCTGAGGCCCGGGCCAGCCTGACCGTGCCCGGCCGCGTGCAGAGCGTGGTTTTCACCCGGGCGGGGGGCCGAACTCCGGTGCCGGAGTCGCTTCGCCAACTGGCCGCAACCGGGGCCTGCCTGGCGATCTACCTCTCAGCGCCCATGGCGGAGGGCATCCGGGACGAGCTGCTGGCAGCCGGACTGCCGCCGGAAACGGCCGTGGTGGTGGCCCACAAGGTGGGCTGGCCCGGGCAGGCGACCTCTCGGACCACGTTGGAGAACCTTCCCGAGGCGGCCGCCCCGTTCACGCGGCAGACCCTCTTTCTCGTGTTGCCGGGCGAAACCGGCGGGGAAACCCGCTCCAGCCTCTACAACCCGGACTTCGCCCACGGCTTCAGAAAGCTTTCCTGATGCGCTGGACCTGAACATACCCGGCCGCGCTCATGCGCTCACGTGTTCCCAGCTTTACGCGCCCCACAATCGCCGATGCGCCGGGGTGCTCCCGCGCACGAGCCCACCGCGCGCCAGCACGCGATACCCATGCAAGCTGAGTTTGCCGCAGGGTCCAGGGGGCGCGGACTAAATCGGCCCGGAGGCCGATTTGGAGCAAGCGCGGAGCGCTTGGCCCGAAGGGCGAGGGCTAGGAACCTTCAGTCCTTGGGCCGAGCGTGCTCGGTCTTAGGGATGAAGAGAGCAGAGCTGGCCCGAGTCAGCCCCCTGGCCGCCAGAGGCATTTTTCTGGTCCCCGCCTTTATCCCACGGCTTCAGAAGGTGAGCACCTTCCAGTCGCTCTGCAGCATTTCCGAGAGCGGCTGGCCGGTGTAGAGCACTTCCACGCCGAGGTCGCGCAACTGCCCGGTCAGGCCGTAGTGGTCCGAGCAGTTCCGGCAGGCCATGCACTCCACACCCGCCTCTTGGGCCTCAGCCAGACCATCGCGCAGCCGCCTGTCCACGCACAGCAGTTCCTGGGACGGGCCCCAAATCATGAGCCGGACCCGTTTCCACCATTGTTTGCGCAATCCGTTGGTGACGTAGAGCAGCACCAGCCGCTCGGCCACCTCCCTGTCCGCCGTGCTCCACACGACGCACAGCTTCCCCTCGTCGTTCACAAAGAACCCCTTCGTCTCAGGTGAACAGGCAAACCGAGCACTTGCGGGCGTAGGTCAGGAAGTCCTCGGCGGTCCAGACCACAGCGCCCTCGATCAGCTTGTCCTCGTCGATTTCCATCATGTCCACGGTCATCTTGCAGGCGATGAGCTCCACCCCCTCGATCTGGGCCATCTCCTGCAGGTCGGCCAGGGACGGGATGTTGGCCTTCTCGATCTTCTTCTTCATCATCCCCGTGGCGATGGTTGACATGCCGGGAACGGCCCCCATGAGGCCGGGCGGGATGTACTTGGCGCGCTCCGCGCCGCCCTCCATGACCAGGTTCAGCCCCATGAAGGAGTAGAAGATCTTGCTCTCCATGCCCTGCCTGGCGGCGTTGATGCCCAGTACCAGCGCGGGATACCCGCCGTCCAGGGTGTCCTTGACGCAGATGAAGCCGGCCTTTTCGCGTTTCTCGGCCATGCCGCCTCCCTTGCCGCCGGTCCGGGGCGGATGGTTGGGGTTTCGCCTCATTGTCCCTTGTAGACCGAAGGGGTGCCCCCGGCAAGTTCAGCGGGTGGCGTAGCAATAGCGGCAGCCGAAGGAGCAGGTGTTGTAGGAGCCGATGTCCTTGCTCGGCGCGCAGTTGCAGTGGGTGCGCTGGCCGGGGTCGGGGGTCTCGGGGAGAGTGAGTCCGAAGAGGCGGTTCAGCAGGGCGGGGTCGATGCAGGCCCCGGACGGGATGCCGTGGGGGGCGAGGTCAACGGGCGATGCGCAGGACTGGATTTCCAAATGGTGCTCCCGGGCGAGCCCCACCAGCCCGTCCGCCAGCCGCGCCAGTTTCCCGGCGTGTTCGGGCGCGGCCAGGTCCAGCAGGGGGGCGGTCACGCCGCGTTCGTCCAGGGCGGCGCGGGTGCGCTTCACCGCCCGCTTGTAGCGCCCCGGGTCCAACAGGCTGACGATCACCCGGAAGGTGTGTCCGCGCAGTTCCCCGGCCACCCGCCGGAACAGCTCCAGCGGCCGCTCCAGGTGCCCTTGGACGGCGATAACAGGGTCGAACCGCCAGATGACGCGTTCCGGGCCCAGGAGGCGGGCCAATTCGCGAAATCGCGCCGACTGCTCGGCCAGGCCGGGGAGGCCGGGCTCCATGACGCGGTTCATACCCGTGATGGTGACCATCCACACCGATCGGTACTCGCGTTCAAGGGAGGGCAGGGCGTCCAGCATGGTTCTGGACGGCAGCCGGGTCCAAAAGACCAGGGCGTCCACCGCTTCCGGCCGCAGGTCCACCCGGGACACCTGGGCAGCGTTGAAGGGGTTGGCCACGTCCACGAAGCCGTTGCCCAGGCGGTCGAGGAACCAGCGGGCGTGGAAGGCGGGCAGATCGGTGCGGCGGGAGGCGGAAACGATCATGGGGGTTGCTCCGTGAGTCTCCCTGGACTACCCATAATAGGGCTGACTGGAAAGAGGACCCCGAGGAACCGGCATGCCGAGCGGACAACACACTGCAATATTACGGGATATACTGATCATTCCCGAATCGCGCGGAGGCCGCGTGTGAGCGGGGAAGGGAACGGCGCGCCTTCCGAGGCTGGACCGCCCCGTGGTCAACTGGAGCGGCTGCGTGCCTGCATCCGGGCTATGGGGGACATCTCCGGCTCCTTGTCGCTGGGGGAGATTCTGGAGCGGCTCATGGAATCGGTCATGGACATTCTGGGCGCGGAGAACTGTTCGCTGTACCTTGTGGACGACCAGCGCGAGCGGCTTTCCCTGGCCATGTCGCGCGGGCCGCTGGGCTCCACCATCCCCCGGGACAAGCTGCTGGCCAGGGGGGAGAAAGTGCCCGGCCGCGCCTGGTCCGAGGGGCGCTCCCTGCTGCTCTCGCCGGAGGACATCGGCCGGGGGGAGCTGGCCTCGCCCGAGGTTGCGCGGAAGGATGTGGTCTCTATGCTGGCCGTGCCGCTCATCCACCGGGGCAGGATCCTGGGCGTGGCCAAGATAACCAACCGCCGCGACGGCCGCCCCTTCGACGCCGAGGACGTGGAGGTGTTCGAGTTCGTCTGCGGGCAGGCCGCTTCGGCCATCCACCTTTCCTTCCTGCACGAGTCGGAACTGCGCCACCAGCGCATGCGGCTGGAGATGGACCGGGCCTCGGAGGTGCAGCGCATGCTGCTGCCCGGGGAACGGCCCGAACCGCCGGGACTGGACGTGGCCACCCATTCCCGGCCGTGCGAGGCCATCGGCGGGGACTACCTGGACCTTTTTCCCCCGCCTTGCGGGCCGGAAACCGCCTATTGCCTGGCCCTGGGCGACATTTCCGGCCACGGCACGGCCTCTGCCCTGCTCATGACCACCCTGCGCGCCTACGTGCGGGCCAACGCGCACCTCTCCTGCGAACCGCACCGGCTGCTCGGCGAGGTCAACCGCCTTTTCACCTCGGACACCTACCGGGGCGGCCACTTCTGCACCCTGTCCTTCCTGACCCTGGACACGGCCGAGGGGTGCATGCGCTGGGCCAGCGCCGGCCACCCCTACGGGCTGGTATTCGACCCGGGTGAAGGCTCCTTCCATGAATTGTCCGGCTCGGACCCGCCCATAGGTTGCTGCACGGACAAGGATTTTCAAGGGTTCAACACCTGCGGACTGCCGCCCGGGGCGGTGGTCATTCTGTGTTCGGACGGGCTTTGGGAGGCGCGCGACACGGCCGGTGAGATGTTCGGCATCGAGCGGGTCAAGGCGGAGGTGCGGGCTCACGCGGGCAAGCGGGCCCAAGACATTGTCCAGGCCGTGCTTTCCAGTCTGGAGGAATTCACCGAGGACAGGGCCCTGGAGGACGATGTGACGCTGGCGGTGTTCAGGCGGACGTCGGAATAGAAACGCCAAATGGACCGGTGGCGCGTCCCGCGTCGAGCGGGCGGCGGAGGCTCTGGGAAAAGGGGCGGGGGCCGCCGTAACCCGGGGGACCCGGGCGCGGCGAACTAGCGCGGGCGGTAGGTTATGCGGCCGCGGGTGAGGTCGTAGGGGCTCATTTCGACCACGACCTTGTCGCCGGGCATGACGCGGATGCGGAACTTGCGCATTTTGCCGGAAATGTGGGCCAGCACTTCGTGGCCGTTCTCGAGCACCACCCGGAACATGGCGTTGGGCAGGGCCTCCTCCACGGTGCCGGTGACGTTGATTCCTTCTTCTTTGGCCATCTATCCTCCTTGATCTATTGAAAAAACCCGCCCGGCCGAGGCCGGGCGGGGGAACATGCGAGTCAGTCCTACCAGCGGCGGGGCTTCTCTTCGCGGGGGCGCGCCTCGTTAACCTTGAGGCTGCGGCCGCCAATCATGCTGCCGTTGAGGGAGGAGATGGCCTCCTCGGCGCCGTTGTCCATTTCCACGAAGCCGAAGCCACGGGAGCGGCCGGTCTCGCGGTCATAGATGATCTTGGCGGAGGAGACGTTGCCGTACTCGGCGAACATGTCGTTCAGTTCTTCGTCGGTGGTGGACCAGGGCAGGTTGCCCACGTAGATGTTCTTGGCCATTGTCGATGCTCCTAGCGATGCGTTGTTAGTAAAGAAGCCGAGTCGAGCCGGGTCAACGCGCAAAGCAGGAACACCGTCTCCGAACCCAAGTCTTCGTATCAGGACCCGGCGCCCGTGCGCCGAACCCGCCCCTGTGGACGCACTTCCACCCCGGGACAGCGCTTATGTAGCGCAGCGTCCGGGGGTTGTCCAGGGGGATGAAGCGGTGATTTTACGGAATCGTGCGGGATTCGGCGGATAGCAATGGCACGGCAGGGGACGTACCCCGAGGTTGCCCCGGGGCTGCGGCGGATGTAAAATCGGCGGTTCCAGATACCTTAAAACACAGGGAGTTTCCATGATCCGCCGCCTCTTCCTTCCCTTGGCCGTGTCCGCCTGCCTTCTGCTGTCCTTTTCCCTGGCCCAGGCCGAAGACCTCACCGGAACGTGGACCGCTTCCGGCAAAAGCTGGGGTGCCGCCCAGGGCGGCTCCGACCACGGGATGGTCAAAGGGGACGACATCGTCATCGGCGGCGACATGATGACCCTGCGCATCGACTCCCAGAAGGGGAGCGCCCTGCACGGCGAGTGGTGTAGCCCCAAAAAGTGCGAGGATCTGGTGGGCGTGGTGCGCATGGACGGCTCCCTGCTCATGGCCGACGAGGACACCACTTTCTTCGGCTCCATGTACCAGGGCAAGATGGAGTTGTGCCCGGTGGAGCCGGGCGAGGACAACCGCCTGGCCATCTGCATGGTGCTGGAGCGAAAGTAGCCCGTTCCCCTTGTTTGAGCCAAAGCCCCCTCCGCGCGACGGCCGGGGGCTTTTTTTCGGCCATGTCCGCCTGTCAGCCGATGGTGAATTCCGGCGGGCGGACGCGTCCCGACTTGCAGACCGGACAGCGGGAGGGCGCGGACAGCCGCTCGCGCTTGGCGAAGACGTGGCCGCAGTCGCGGCAGGCCGCGGGCTCCACCACCAAACGCTCCCCGCGCGCTCTGAGGCTCT
This sequence comes from Desulfohalovibrio reitneri, assembly GCF_000711295.1. Taxonomy (NCBI): domain Bacteria; kingdom Pseudomonadati; phylum Thermodesulfobacteriota; class Desulfovibrionia; order Desulfovibrionales; family Desulfovibrionaceae; genus Desulfohalovibrio; species Desulfohalovibrio reitneri. The sequence continues at coordinate 2,482,207 of NZ_JOMJ01000003.1, forward strand.
TGGCCAGGTGTTCCAGCTCCGAGGCCACCCGCTTCTCCGAAACCCCGGCCAGGACGGAAATTTCCTTGGCCGGAAAAATGCCGTGGCGCAGCACGGACTCCATGCGCTGCCTGGCGGTGGCCTCCCGCTCGGGCGGTTTGCGGGGCGGCTGTTCCCGGCTCATCGCCAGCGCACCGGGAGGTCCGGCCGGGGTGGCAGGCGGTGGTAGCGCAGGGCGGGGCGGCCCAGCATGAGCCCGCCGTACACCGCATGGCCCTCGGGCAGCTCCAGGTAGGCGGCCAGCTCCGGAAACTCCGAGGCCGCGCTTGTCACCAGCCCGGCCCAGCAGGTGCCCAGGCCCCGGGCCTGGGCGGCCAGGTCCAGGTGGGTCAGGGCGATGGCCGCATCCTGGGCCATGTGCGCCTGGTCGGACGGCGCGTGGGCCAGCACCAGGTTGGGCGCGCCCCGGCAGATGAGGTCCTCGCCCTCTTGCCAGCGCTCCAGGAAGAAACGGGCGAAGGCGCGGCGGCCCTCGTCCTCGGCCTGTTCCATGACGTTGCCCAGCCAGCCCGCGCACAGCCGGGCCACGTCCGCCACCGAGGTGCGTTCGGTGAAGGCGATCCAGCGCACGGCGCGGCGGTTCACCGCCGTGGGCGCGGCCCTGGCGGCGTGCAGCAGTTCGGCGATCTCCTCCCTGGACAGCGGTTTGGGCGCGTAGGCGCGCACCGAGCGGCGGGAGTGGAGCAGGCGGTCCACGGCCTTGGGCTCGGGCAGGTCCAACGGGGTGGCTGGGGGGCAGTCTGCGGCCGTCCAGCGGCCAACGCCGATGGCTCCTTCCGGGCAGGCCGCCAGGCAGTGCCCGCAGGCGATGCAACTGGATTCGGCCCCCTCCACTGTGCGTGGGAAGCCGTCATCCCCCATGACGTAGAGCTTGGCGGGACAGACCCGCACGCAGGCCCCGTCGCCGCTGCATCGGTCGTAATCGATCTTGAGCGTCGGCATGTCATTCTCCCGCGGCCCGGCGGGCGAACCCCGCCAGGGCTTCTTCGATCTTGCGCAGGCTCTCGCCGCAGCCGGTGATGCCGTGGCGGCGGGCCAGGTAATCGGGGTCGTTGTAGACGATCCAGGTCTGGCCGTGCCCCTGGCCGAACTCCGACGGTCCGCTGAATACCAGCATCTTCTGGGGCAGGTCGATGGCCATGGTGCGGGCGCACTGCATCAGCGGGGTTCCCGCACCGGGGTTGCCGAAGAGGACCACGGTGGTGGGCGGCAGCTCCAGGCCCGCACGCTTTGCCCCGTCGGCATGGTCGATGACCGCGAATACGGTCATGCCCCGCTTTTCGAGGTCGCTGGTCAGGCGTTTCACGGTCTTTTTCACGGAGTGGCCGCTTTTTACCGGCACCAGCCCGGCGGCGGCGTGCGATTGCCCGGGCGCGAGCAGAAGCGCGGTCAGCAAGGCGGCGGCGAGCAGGCGGGGAATCCTGGACATGGGTCCTCCTGGTTTCAGCCAGCCTACCACGCCCATTCGAGCGCGGACAACAGTCCAGTGAAAAAGGTCAGCCGTGCAGGCGCACCAGCCCGGAGCGGCGCAGGGCCAGCCAGCCCAGCAGGGCGGCCGCGCCGCAGACGGCGCCGAAGGCCCCCAGAACAGGTACCTTGTCCCCCCAGTCCAAGGAGATGAGCCACATGACCACAGCGCCCAGCATGAAATAGCTGAAAACCAGCAGGGAGGAGGCGGAGCCCGCGTCGCGGTCCACCTGCTCCAGCACCAGGTGGTTACTGGCCGGGCGGCTCATGCCCAGGCAGAAGGTGATCAGGGCCATGGGCAGGGCGAAGCCCCAGGGACCGCTGACGAGGTTGGCCAGAATCAGGCCGCCGCCCAGCAGGATGCCGGCGAAGCCCAGGGTCATCAGCTTGGTGGAGTCCACCGCCTTGGTCAGCCGCATGCAGGAAAAGGATCCGGCCATGAAGGCCAGGGCGTTGAGCCCGAAGAAGTAGCCGAATACCTGCTCCGACAGGCCGAAGCCGGTGATGTAGATTTCCGAGGACCCGGCGATGAAGGTGTAGATGGGCAGCAGTGAGGCGGTCATGACCCCGGCCATGGCCAGGTAGGCGGGGTTGCGCAGGAGCCGCCCGTAGGCGTGCAGCACCCGCCAAGCCGACTCCTCGGAGCGCTCGGTGAGGGGTTCGCTCAGGCGGAAGACCCCGCCGAGGGCGATGAGGCCCACGGCCGCCTGGAAGAGGAAGGTCCAGCGCCATGTGAGGAAGGCCAGGGTCCAGCCGCCCAGCACCGGGGCCAGCATGGGGGCGATGGCGATGATGACCGCGATGAGGGCCAAGGCGCGCTGGCGGTCGCTGCCGGTGAAGAGGTCCTTGGCCATGGCCATGGACATGGAGGCCCCGGCGGCCGCGCCGAAGGCCTGCAGCCCGCGCATGGCCACCAGCCAGTACGCCCCCTGGGCCGAGGCGCAGCCCAGGGAGGCCAGGATGTAGATGGCCAGCCCGGCGAACAGGGGCGGCCTGCGCCCCACCCGGTCGGAAATGGGGCCGTAGCAGAGAAGGCCCAGGGCGAAGGCGGCGAAGAAGACCACCAGCACCAGGTTGATGACCGCCATGGGCTGGTTCCATTCAGCCGCCAGGGTGGGCAGGGCGGGCAGGATCATGTCGGTGGACAACGGCGGAAAAGCCGCCAACAGGGCCAGAAATGGCACAATGGCGCGCATGGAAAGCTCCTGGAACGGGTATCTTGTCGGCGTCGCGGGCGGGAACCCGGGCGTCGGAAAGGCGGATACCTAGCACGCGCCCGGGGGAGGGGCAAGGCCGTGGCTCACGCGAAGGCCATGCGCGGGCTGGCCAGATCCTGCGGAGGGCCGGTCCAGGCGTAGGCCAGCAGGCAGGGGGCCTCCGGGCCGGTGGCCAGCCGGTGGACCATGTCCGGGGGGATGAAAAGCAGGGAGCCGGGGGCGCAGGCGCCGTCGTCGTTGCGGGAGACCGCGCCGCCCAGGCAAATGTAGGACTCGGTGATGCCCTGGTGGAAGTGGTCCGGGTAGAGGGTGTCCGGAGCCAGAAGCACCACTCCGGCCACCATGTGTTCCGCCGCCACCGGGCCGTGCGGGCCCAGGACCTCGGCGTAGGCGAAGGCTGGCTTGAGGTGCTCCGGGGTGTCCGCGTAGCCCCACCGCCAGCGCAACAGCGGGGCCAGCCGCCCGAAGGCGCGCAGCGCGTCCGCCGTGGGGCCGCCGTGATCGCATTCCAGAAGGCGGGGCAGGTGGCGGCAGACCGGCTTGGCGCGGGGCTCGGGGGGATGGTGGGCCGGGTCGGAACGCAGGACGGATTCCAATTCCCGCGCCACGGCCCGCATGTGGTCGCGCACCGGCTCGGAACCTCCGGCCGGGGCCTCCCGGTGAAAGCGCAGCAATTCACGCAGGAAGGCGAAAAACAGGTCCCTCCGCGCAAAAGACATGCCTTCCATCGTACACGGTCTGACGGCTTACGGGCAAGACCGGGCTCAAATCGCGCCGGTCGGAGCTTGGCGCGGCTCACCACGCGCCCGGCCCAAGGAGGCCGGGGAAGGCCGCGCCGTCCCGCGTCCCCCGGTTTGCCCGTATCGCCCGAGCCGTTTGCATATGGCCCGATTGGTGCTAAGGGGAAAACCAGGGTTCCGGGAGTGGGCCCGGGACCGGGTTCACCCTTTTTCGCATGGAGGTTTTACATGGCCATCGTCATCGACGAAGAGGAATGCGTGGGCTGCGAATCGTGCGTTGAACTGTGCCCGGATGTTTTCGCCATGGACGACGACGGGGAGAAGGCCGTGGTTTTGGCCGCTGACTCCGATGCCGACTGCGTGGAGGAGGCCATCGACTCCTGCCCGTCCGAGGCGATTTCCAGAAGCTGACCGGCGAAACCCGAATCCCGCCGCCCCGGCCGGTCCCGCCGACCGGGGCGGCCGCAGAATGTCCCCGTTCGGAGGACACATGCGAGCCGCGACATACAGCCGCAAGGGCCTCCGCGACGAGAACCAGGACCGGGCCGTGGCCAGGGCCGTCGAGGATGGCTGGCTGCTGGCCGTGGCCGACGGCATGGGCGGCGAGGCCGGAGGCGGCCTGGCCGCCGAACTGGCCGTGGCCGCGCTGGAGGATTTTTCGCCCGGCCCCGACGCCCCGGCTGCCCTGGCCGAGGCCATCCGCCGGGCCGATCGCGACATCCACGCCCGCGCCGAGGCCGATCCCTCCCTGACCCGCATGGGCACCACCCTCACCGCCGCCTGGGTCGCGGGCGGCACGGTCCACTGGGCCCACGCCGGGGACAGCCGCCTGTATATCTTCTCCCAAGGCAACCTGCGCCAACTCACCCGCGACCACAACTACGCCGGGGAACTGGTGGCTGCGGGGGAATTGAGCAAGGCCGAGGCGGAGCACCACCCCATGCGAAACGTGCTGGAGCAGTGCGTGGGCTGCCCGGCCATGGAGCCGGAGACAGGTTCCGAGGCCGTGAACTCCGGCGGCGTTCTGCTGTTGTGTTCGGACGGCCTGTCCGCCCCGCTGGGTGACGAAGGCCTGGCCCGGGAACTGGCCCAAGGCGGCCAGCCGGAGGACCTGGCCCGAGCCCTGGTGGACAAGGCCCTGGCGGCTGGCGGCACGGACAACGCCACCGTGGTGGTGGCCGTGGCCGAGTAGCTCCTTCTCCCCGCCCCGATGGACCGGGGTTGCATCCCCTTTACGATGGCGTCTGACTCGCCGCGCCGCGCGCGGACGAATGGTGCACCGTGCGTCCCGGTGCCGCCTGGGCAGGGCACGGTGGAGAGGGTACCCGGCGGCGGGCCAGGGGCACAACTGTCGCCAAGATGGCGAATCTGTACTAAATTCATCGCCTCGAAACAGCCAAGGAGACGACCCGATGAACGAACGCCTGCTCAATCTGGCCATCGTGCAGATGCCCATCAGCCCGGATGCCGGGGAGAACGTGGATTTTCTGGCCGAGCGCTTGGAGGCGCTGGAGGACGAGGTCCGCAGGCCGGACCTGGTGGTGGGGGTGGAATACGGCATCGCCCCGCAGAAGCCGGAGCCAGTGGACGGGGAGATCATGCGGCGGCTGGGGGAACTGGCCGCCAAACATCAGGTGGCGCTTTTGCCCGGCTCCATGAAAATGGTCGCCCCCGGCGAGGAGGGCTTCCGCAACGCCGCCCCCTTCTTCGGCCCGGACGGCTCGCTTTTGGGCGTTTACGACAAGATGGTGCCCTGGGACACGGCCCTGGAGGCGGGCACCATCCCCGGCGACGAGTACCTCATGGTGGAGCTGCCCGGCTCCGGCGCGCGCATCGGGGTGCTCATCTGCTTCGACGCCGACTTCCCCGAGATAGCCCGCACCCTGACCCTGATGGGGTCCGAGGTGCTGATCCAGCTTTCCATGGACCCCGATTCCATCCCGCCGCAGTACCGCGACGTGAAGGTGGCCCGGGCTATCGAGAACCAAGCCTTCTACGTCTATACCTGCGGGGCCGGGGACTACGGCTCCATGCACCTGCGCGGCCGCTCCCTGGTGGTCGGCCCGGAGGGCGACACCGTGTTCGAGGCGGGGGAGGCCGCCACCACCAGCCTGATCACCCTGGAGCTGGGCCGGGTGGCCAACGCCCGAAGGCGCGGCTCCTGGCACCAGGTCGCCCAGCTGGACGCCCTGCGCCAGAACGCCCCGGAGCAGCCCTTCGCCGGGCGCGAGCTGGAGAGCCCGCTTTTCACCGAGTACTGGCCCGAGTAGGGCTCACGACCCGGGCGTGTCCGGAGCCGTCCGGCAGCTGACGTGGCAGACCCCGGCCGGGGTCTCCACCGCATGGGGGAAGTAGCGTCGCTTGAAGAACAGGGCCACGTTGACCAGGGCGATGAGCACCGGCACCTCCACCAGCGGCCCGATGACCGCGGCGAAAGCCTGCCCCGAATCCAGCCCGAAGACCGCGATGGCCACGGCGATGGCCAGCTCGAAGTTGTTGGAGGCCGCGGTGAAGCTGAGGGTTGTGGCCTGCTCGTACGTGGCCTTGGCGCGGTGGGAAAGGTAGAAGGAAACCAGGAACATGGCCAGGAAGTAGATGGTCAGGGGAATGGCCACCCGCACCACGTCCAGGGGCAGCTCCACCACTTTGTCCCCCTTGAGGGAGAACATGACCAGGATGGTGAAGAGCAGAAAGACCAGGGTCAGGGGGCTGATGCGGGGGATGAACTGGTCGTCGTACCAGCGCTCCCCCTTGAGGCGCAGCCCGATGAAGCGGGTCAGCATGCCCGCCAGGAAGGGGACGCCCAGGTAGATGAACACGGTGCGGGCGATCTGGCCCATGGAGATGTCCACCACCATGCCCTCCAAGCCGAACCAGTCGGGCAGCACGGTGATAAAGACCCAGGCGTAGACCGAGAAGAAAAGCACCTGGAAGATGGAATTGAAGGCCACCAGCCCGGCGCAGTACTCGCAGTCGCCCCGGGCCAGGTCGTTCCAGACGATGACCATGGCGATGCAGCGGGCCAGGCCGATGAGGATGAGGCCCACCATGTACTCGTTGTGGCCGGAAAGGAAGGCCAGGGCCAGGCCGAACATGAGCACCGGGCCGATGAGCCAGTTCTGGATAAGCGACAGCCCCAGCACCCGCGTGTTGCGGAACACCTCCCCCAGCCGCTCGTACTTCACCTTGGCCAGGGGCGGGTACATCATCAGGATGAGGCCGATGGCGATGGGGATGTTGGTGGTGCCCACGCTGAAGGCGTTGATGGTCTCCTTGACTCCGGGATGGAGATAGCCCAGCCCCACGCCCACGAGCATGGCCAGGAATATCCACAGGGTCAGGAAGCGGTCCAGGAAGGAGAGTTTCTTGATGGCGGGGTCGCTCATGGCGGTCTCCTGAAATGAAGGACTAGTCGCAGGCATCGGGGGCCTTGGCGGCCAGGTGGCCGAGCAGGCGGGCGTGGTCCTCGTCCGCCCCGGCCTGGCCGGGCAGCCCGGCCAGAAGGGCGTCCAGCACTCCGGCCAGGGCGGGATTTCCCGGCTGGGACAGGGAGTAGTAGACCCATTTGCCGCCGCGCCGGGAGTCCACCCAGCCGCCGTGGCGCAGCACGGCCATGTGCCGGGAGATGGTGGACTGCGGCAGGTCCAGGGCGGCCATGAGGTCGCAGACACACAACTCCCCGTGCTGCAGCAGGCGCATGACGCGCAGCCGGGTGGGGTCGGCCAGGGCCTTGAGGCGTTGGGCCAGTTCGTTCATTCGGGCATTGTATCCGGATATGCGGATATGTCAATGGTCGGCGGACAGGCCGGGCCAGATCGAAAGCTCTCTTGACGAGCCGCCCCGGCCTCCCGGCGGATCGCCTCTCCCGCCGGGCGCCTTGCGGCTTCACCGCGTTCCGCGGGGTTTCACGCCGCTGGTTTGCTCACCTCGGTCTCCATGCTTGCTCTTTAGCATGCGCCGGGAGTTGACAGGCGTCTTTGGTGAATATAATGACTGACCCATCAGTCACATAATTAGGGAAGTCATGAAAGCCAAGAACAGCAGACGCAGCCGGCCGGGCCGTCCGCCCGACCCGGAGATGAAGCGGAGGCGGCGCGGGGATTTGTTGCGCCAGGCCGCCCTGCATTTCGCCCGCGACGGGTACGCCAAGACGGACATCGCGGCCATCGCCAGGGACGCGGGCTGCGCCAAGGGCACGGTCTACAACTACTTCAGCAGCAAGCGCGACCTCTTCCAGAAGGTTGTGGACCACGTCATGAATAGCCTGCTGGAGACCCTGGACGCGGTGGAGGACGCCGACCCGGTGGAGCATTTCAAGCAGTCCATCGAGGCGTTTCTGGCGTTTTTCGACGCCCACCCGGAGTACATCGAACTGCTCATTTTGGAGCGGGCTGAGTTCCGGGACCGCAAGAAGCCAACCTATCTGGAGTACCGGGAAGCGCACCGCGTGGAGAAGCGCGCCCGCCTGGAGCGCACCATCCTCTCCGGCCTGTTCCGCCGCGTGCCCATCGACCAGACCCTGGATATGGTGGGCGACCTGCTCTACGGCACCATCTTCACCAACTATTTCGCCGGTCGCACCACCGGCCTCGAGCGCCAGGCCGCCAACATCGCCGACATTCTGCTGCACGGGCTGCTGCGGCCGGAAGCGCGGACCGGCTGACCAGCGGCCCGGCCGCCGTCCGCCGTTGCCGCGCCACCGTCCGTGGTGTCGCGGTGTGGCTTCGTTCGCAGGCGGCCGCGGGAACGAACAAACGACCCGAAATCCGGGGGGAACAGGGAAATGGACCCGAATTTAAAAGAGACAGGCGGCGCGGCCAACGGCAAGCGGCGTTTCCTGGCCAGCCTCATCCAGCGCGCCGTGGTCATTATGGTTCTGCTGGGCGTGGTGGCCGGCGGCATCATGTACATGCGCCAGGCCGACCCCAAGCCCGAGGCGGTGCAAAGCCGTGGCGCGGGCGGGCCCGTGCCGGTCAAGGCGGTCACGCTCACCCCGCGCGACGTGCCCCTGCAACCGGTCTACCTGGGGCAGGCAGAGGCCTCCCAGACCGTGCAGATCCGCGCACGGGTGCGCGGCTTTCTGCAGAGCAAGCATTTCGAGGAGGGCAGCCGGGTGGAGAAGGGCCAGCTGCTGTTCCGCATCGATCCCCGCTCCTTCCAGGCGGAGCTTGAACTGGCGCGGTCGCGGCTGGCCAGCGCCCAGGCGCAGTTCGAGCGCGCCACCCAGAAGGTGCGCCGCTACAGCCGGCTGGTTTCCAGCAACGCCGCCACCCAGGATGAACTGGAGGAATGGCAGACCGAAAAGAGCGTGGCCCGGGCCACCATCCGCATGGAGAAGGCGCGCATCACCCAGGCCGAGCTGGACTTGGGCTACACCACCGTGGAGTCGCCCATCACCGGCCTCATCGGCATGGCCCAAAAGGACGTGGGCAGCTACGTGGGCGACGCCTCCAACGGCCTGCTGGCCGTGGTGGAAAAGGTGGACCCCATCTACGTGCGCTACACCGTCAGCGAGCAGGACATCCTGCGGGCGCGGCGGCTGGCGGAAAAGGGCAAGGTTTCCCGCCCCTCCCTGGAGAACATGCGGCTGCGCGTGACCCTGGCAGACGGCAGCCAGTACCCGCACGAGGGGCGCATCAGCTACGCCGACCCGGAGATCGACCCGGAGACGGGCACGGCTGTCATGCGCGGCACCATCCCCAACCCGGACGGCGATCTCATGCCCGGGCAGTTCGTGCATGTGCGCCAGGTGGGCGTGAAACGGCTGGACGCGTTGCTCGCGCCCAAGAAGGCGGTCATCCAGAACCCCACCGGGGCCATGGTCTACGTGGCGGACGGGGACGGCAAGGCGCAAATCCGGCCTGTGAAGCTGGGTGAGTGGCACGAGGACGGATGGATCGTGGAGTCCGGGCTGAAGCCGGGCGAACGGGTCATCGTCAACAAGCTCATGCAGCTCAAGCCGGGCGCGGACGTCGATGTCGCCGAGGTGGCCCCCGGTAATCTGGCCGAGGGCGAAGCGGTGCGCACCGCCGGGGAAATGTAGCCATGTTTTCCCGCTTTTTCATCGACAGGCCGGTGCTGGCCTGCGTGCTGTCCATCCTCATCATGCTGGCGGGGACGGTCTCCATCTTCGTGCTGCCCATCGCGGAGTATCCCCAGATCACCCCGCCCACCATCCAGATCAACGCCAAGTACCCCGGCGCGGACGCCAAGACGGCGGCCAAGTCCGTGGCCTCGCCCATCGAGCAGGAGTTGAGCGGGGTGAAGAACCTGCTCTACTTCAGCTCCATGTGCTCCAACAACGGCGCGGTGAAGATCGTGGCCACCTTCGAGATCGGCACGGACCAGGACATGGCCGCGGTGGAGGTGCAGAACCGCCTCTCCATCGCCGAGCCGCGCCTGCCCTCGGAGGTGGTGCGCCAGGGCGTCACCGTCACCAAGTCCTCCACCAGCATGCTGGGCGTCATCTCCCTGGAGTCCGACGGCCGCTACGACGACGTGTTTTTGAGCAACTACGCCACCATCAACTTGGTGGACCGGCTCAAGCGCGTGCCCGGCGTGGGCGACGTGACCGTCTTTGGCACCAAGGACTACTCCATGCGGATCTGGGTGGACCCGGACCAGCTGGCCACCCGCGGGCTGACCGTTTCCGAGGTGGCCGCGGCCATTCGCGAGCAGAACGCCGTTTTCCCCGCGGGAACCATCGGCCAACGCCCCTCGGACGGCGAGACGGAATTGACCGTGCCCGTGCTGACCAGGGGGCGGCTGCAGAAGGTCTCGGAGTACGAGGACATCATCCTGCGGGCCAACCCGGACGGCTCCACCCTGCGGCTGAAGGACGTGGCCCGGGTGGAGATGGGCGCGCAGAGCTACGACATGTTCGGCCGGGTGGAGGGCAACCCCACCACCCTCATGCCCGTCTACCTGCAGGTGGGGGCCAACGCCCTGGAGACCATCGAGGGTGTGCGCGAGGCCATGGACAGCGCGGCCGAGAGCTTCCCGCCAGGCGTCTCCTACCGCTTCCCCCACGACACAACCACCTTCATCGACGCCTCCATGGAGGAGGTTGTGCACACCCTGCTGGAAGCGGTGGTGCTGGTGCTGGCGGTGGTCTTCCTCTTCCTGCAGTCCTGGCGGGCCACGCTCATTCCGCTGCTAGCCGTGCCGGTGGCCATTGTGGGCACTTTCGGCGGCATGCTGGCCCTGGGCTTCTCCATCAACACGTTGACCATGTTCGGTCTGGTGCTGGCCATCGGCATCGTGGTGGACGACGCCATCGTGGTGGTGGAGAACGTGGAGCGCATCATGCACGAGGAGGGGTTGTCCCCGCGCGACGCCACCATCAAGGCCATGAACCAGGTCACGGGGGCGCTGGTGGCCATCGTGCTGGTGCTGTCCGCGGTATTCGTGCCCGTGGCCTTCCTGGGCGGGCTCACCGGCCAGCTCTACCAGCAGTTCGCCGTGACCATCGCCGTGTCCGTGGCCATCTCCGGGCTGGTGGCGCTCACCCTCAGCCCGGCGCTGTGCCGCCTCATCCTGCGTCCCTCCCGGGGCGAGCCTTTCGTCGTTTTCCGCTGGTTCAACCGCTTCTTCGAGTCCATGACCTCCGGCTACACCGCCGGGGTGCGCAAGGCCATCCGCTACGTGCCCATCACCCTGGCTGTCTTCGGCATCCTCTGCTGGGCGGCCTACGGGCTGCAGCAGCGGGTTCCCGGCGGCTTTTTGCCGGCGGAGGACAAGGGGTACATCCTCAGCTTCGTCATGTTGCCGGACGGGGCCTCCCTGGACCGCACGGACGAGCTGACCCGCGAGGTGGAGGCGTACCTCCTGGACCATCCGGCGGTGCAGAACACCATTCTGCTGGGCGGTATGGACTTCCTCAGCGGCGGCATCACCAGCACCAGCGCCGCCACCATGTTCGTCAAGCTCAAGCCGTTCGAGGAGCGGCAAAAGCCGGGCCTGGGCGCACAGGCGGTGGCTCGGCAGACCATCATGCACTTCGCGAACAACGGCCAGGGCAAGGTGCTGGCCTTCAACCCGCCGCCCATCCACGGCCTGGGCGCGCGCTCCGGGTTCCAGATGGAACTGCAGGCGCGCGGCGGCGGCAGTGTGGAGGAGCTGATCCAGGTGGGCAACGAGTTCGTGGGCGCGGCCAACGCGGACCAGCGGCTGGAGAAGGTGCGCGGCACCCTGCGCGTCACCCAGCCGCAGCTGTACGTGGACCTGGACCGGGACAAGACCAAGATGATGGGCGTGCGGGTGGCCGACGTGTTCGAGGCCATGCAGGCCTACCTCAGCTCCCTCTACGTCAACGACTTCAACAAGTTCGGCCGCATCTGGCGCGTGCAGCTGCAGGCCGAGTCGGAGTTCCGCGACAGCCCCTCGGACATCGGCTCCATCCACGTGCGCAACGACCAGGGCGGCATGGTGCCGCTCTCCGGCGTGACCGAGGTGGAGTACCGGGCCGGGCCCAACGCCGTATCCCACTTCAACGGCTTCCCCTCGGTGCAGATAACCGGCTCGCCAACACCGGGCGTCAGCAGCGGCGAGGCCATGGAGGCCGTGCGCCAGCTGGCCTCGGAGCAGCTGCCCAGGGGCTACGGCTTCGAGTGGAGCGGCTCCTCCTACCAGGAGGTCAAGGCGGGCAACCAGGCCCCGCTGGTGCTGGCCTTCGGCATCGTGGTGGTCTTTCTGGTGCTGGCCGCCCAGTACGAGAAGTGGAGCCTGCCCATCGCCGTGCTCGGGGCCCTGCCCATCGCCGTGCTTGGCGCGCTGGCCGCGGTCTGGATGCGCGGGCTGGCCCAGGACATCTACTTCCAGATCGGCCTGCTCACGCTGGTGGGGCTGTCGGCCAAGAACGCCATCCTCATCGTGGAGTTCTGCGTGGCCAGCCACCGGCGGGGCATGGGCATCCGGGAGTCCGCCCTGCAGGCGGCCAAGCTGCGCTTCCGGCCCATCGTCATGACCTCCATGGCCTTCATCCTGGGCGTGGTGCCGCTGGCCATCTCCACCGGGGCGGGGTCGGCCGCGCGCCACTCCATCGGCACCGGGGTCATCGGCGGCATGCTGGCGGCCACATTCCTGGCCGTGTTCTTCGTGCCGGTCTTCTTCGTCATCATCCAAAAGGCCAGCGAGTTCCTGGTCAAGCGCGAGGAGGACTACCTGGCCCACGTGGACGAGGAGTCGGACAAGCACGGCTGAGCCGGGCAAACCAAAGATAAGAACAGGGCGCGGTCCGCATGGCGGGCCGCGCCATTTTTTCGTGGCCTCGGGCCGGGCCGCTCTGTTCTTGCCTCTTCCTCGCGTACCTGTACTATGCAGGGTGGAATAAACCAGGACCAGGGAGCGGACCATGGCCAGGAAAAAGCGGACGGGCTGCGCGCCCAAGAGACCTGAGGAGCTGCGCGACTACACCTCGCCTTCGGGCTGGGGCACGCCGGAGGTTGCCTTGGAAGTGGGACGGCTGGCGGAGGAAATCGGCGGCCGCATGGGCATGACCAGGCGGCAATTCCTCAAGACGCAGATGGGCATGGCCGCCACCTTTCTGGCCATGAACTCCGTTCTGGGGACTTTTTTCGCCGTGGACACGGCCGAGGCGGCGGAGAAGGGCGCGGCCGCCGAGGCCTCCGCCCGGCTGGAGGAACAGTTCATCTTCGACGTGCAGGTGCACTACCTGCACGAGGACTTTCCCTCGCCGGACGGGCTTCTCTCCCTGCGCCGGGTGGCCGACCGCTGGAACGGCGGAGGGATGGAGGAGCACACGCACCAGGATCTGCTTTTCGAGAACTTCTACCGCGAGGTGTTCGAGCAGAGCCAGACCTCCATGGCCGTGCTCAGCAACGCCCCGGCCGACGACCGCCGGGGGTGGTTTTTGACCAACGAGCGCGCCCTGGCTACGCGGGAGAAGGTCAACCGCCGCAGGGGCAGGCGCTCCCTGTTGGCCCACGGCCTCATCATCCCGGGCCAGCCCGGGTGGCTGGAGGAGTTCGAAAAGACGCTGGAAATGAAGCCCGACGCCTGGAAGGGCTACACCTTGGGCGACCCCGGCGGCGGCTCCCAATACCAATGGCGGCTGGACGACGAAAAGCTCATGTACCCGGTCTACGAGCGCATGAAGCGGGCGGGCGTGACCACGGTGTGCATCCATAAGGGGCTTTTGCCCACGGGGTACGCCGGATGGATGGACGAGGACAAGGTGGCCCACGCCACGGTGGACGACGTGGGCCGGGCGGCCAGGGACTGGCCGGAGCTGGACTTCGTCATCTACCACTCGGCCATCGAGAAGGTCATCCCCACGGCGACGGACGCCGAAGCGTTCGCCCGCACCGGCCGCATCGACTGGGTGACGGATCTGGCGGAGATTCCCGAGAAGTACGGCGTAAACAACGTCTACGGGGAGATAGGCGCGGCCTTCGCCGACACCTGCGTGGCCCACCCCCGCCTGTGCGCGGGCATGCTGGGCACCCTCATCCGGGGCCTGGGCGCGGACCGCGTCTGCTGGGGCACGGACTCGGTCTGGTTCGGCTCGCCACAGTGGCAGATAGAGGCCTTCCGCCGCCTGGAAATCCCCGAGGACATGCAGCGGGAGCACGGCTTCCAGCCGCTGGGCCCGGCGGACGGAGAGGTCAAGCGGGCCATTCTGGGCGCCAATTCCGCCAGGCTGTACGGCATTGATCCCGGGGCGTGAGGCGACTCAGGCCGCGCCTTCCGGTTCCTCCGCCCGGGCGTCGTGCCCGGCGGCCACCTCCGGCGGCTCCGGGGACTCGTACTCCTCGCCGTCGAACAGCCCCTCGCCGCCGAGGACCTTCTCGTACGCCACGCCCCACTGGCGCATGTCGCGCAGGATGGGGATGAGGCTGCACCCCAGGTCGGTCAGGGAGTATTCCACGCGGGGCGGCACCTCGCGGTAGACGCGGCGGTGCACCAGGCCGTCCGCCTCCAGTTCGCGCAGCTGCCGGGTCAGCATGCGCTCGGTCACGTCCGGGATGCCCCGGCGCAGCTCCCCGAAGCGCAGCACCCCCTCCAGGGAGAGGTGGTAGAGGATGACCGGCTTCCACTTGCCGCCGATGACCTGCAGGGTCAGCTCGAAGTAGCAGCGGTATTTCTTGCCCGCCAGTTCCTTGATCTTGCACGGCTCGGGCACGGCGTCCCTCCATTAGTATACAAAATGTAAGTACCATACATTCAAGACGGTACTTGCGTTGCGCGCTTGTGTGTGTACGCTCCGTCTCAAGCAACCGTCAAGAACGACAAGGAGACAACCATGTACGCATTGGCCATCAACGGCAGCCCCCGTGAGGGCGGCAACACCGAGACCCTGCTGCGGGCCGCCCTGGCGCCTATTAAAGAGGCGGGCTGGGACACGGAGCTTATGCAGGTCGGCGGAAAGGACGTGCGCGGCTGCATCGCCTGCTACAAGTGCTTCGAGAACAAGGACCACCGCTGCGCGGTGAAGAACGACGCCCTCAACGACTACCTGGCCAAGATGTTGGAGGCGGACGCCATCATCCTGGGCACGCCCACCTACTTCACGGACGTGTCCGCGGAGATGAAGGCCCTGCTGGACCGCAGCGGACTGGTCAGCCTGGCCAACGGCCGCGCCCTGCGCGGAAAGATCGGCGCGGCCGTGGTGGCCGTGCGGCGCGGCGGGGCCACCCACGCCTATGACTCCATCAACCACATGTTCCTCATGTCGCAGATGATCGTGCCCGGCTCCACCTACTGGAACATGGGCTACGGCTGGGCCAAGGAGGACGTGGCCGGAGACGAGGAGGGCATGGCCAATATGGGCAACCTGGGCCGGGTCATCGCCTGGCTGGGCCAGTCCATCAAGCCCAATCTGGACAGCTTCCCCGCCACCTGATTCCCCCAGGCCGGTCCAGCCGGTCCACCATCCGCTCGAACACCCCGGTCGGCCCGCTCCGGCCGGGGTGTTCGTCGTGCAATACCCGTTTTGTTGGATTTAGGAGAAGTTTTGGGTTGCCGGTTACGGTAACGCCAGGCTATAATTATGCACCTGATGAGGTTGGATAGAGGTTCGAAAAGTTCGTCGAATTTCGAACCTGGCGTACCGGGAAAGCCGAACCGGAGTCGGCTTGACCGGTTGAAGGGAACCTGCAACAGGTGGAGCACGCATGCCGAGCGCAAACGACTGGAGGAACACGGCCGGGCTGTTCGCCCCGGAAATGGACGGCAACGGGGGCTTCCCGCGCGAGGAGTCACCGGGGAGGCTGCCGGTGGACGGCCCCATGACCACGGAGGAGTACCTGGGCTGGCGCTTCAAGTATCCGCACGACGGGCCGTGGGACTGGGAGAAGCCCGAGCTTGAATCGGACTTGACGGTGAAGATGGACGGGCCGCTCCGGGGGGATCTCTTCCCCGAGCGTCCCCAGGGCTCGCAAAATCCACTGCGCTGGGTGGGCTCGTTGTTCGATCCGGATGCCGAGGCCCCGCCCCGGAGGCCGGAGCGGGAGTTCGCCGACCAGCGTTATCCATCCACCAGGCACAACGGTAGCGAAACCGAATCTCCATCCGTTCGTCCTTTGAGCGAGGAGGGCTCATCCACCACGTCAGCGGTACGCCCCGCGGCCGAGGCGGGAGATGGACCGTCATGGTTGCGCGAAAGGGCGAAGGATGCGGCGGACTGGCTCATGGGGGAGGAGACGCGAAAAGGCGTCGGCCGCGTCCTGGAGCAAGTGGGGGAGACCGCGCCGCGAGCCCTGGGGCAATTGACCGAGGACTTCTGGGAATGGAACAAGAGCGATCCGATGTACAGCAAGGACGCCGATGCCGGGGAAATCCGGGGCAAGCTGGGCGACGCGGTCTCCACGGGGACCGAAAAGGCGAGCCGGAAAGTTCCCCAGGCTCTGGGCAAAGCGGGGTCGGAACTCGCAGACCGTTCGAATGAAATCGCATCCACCACCGGGCAGGCCCTGAACAAAGCGGGCTCCGCCACGGTCGAGGCGGCTGAAGACGCGGGCAAGGGGTTGTACGACAACCGTGAGGAAATCGCCCGGAGCGCGGCCAGGGCGGTACGGCGAACCGGCGATGAAGTCACGGACAAGGAGTTTCTGGACAAAACGGGGCAGGGCTTGGAGATGGCCTGGATAGTAAACAGGGAAGGCTTGCGGTTGATGCTCGTGCCGCATTCGAAATGCCAGTCGAAGCAGGTTCGGCTCTGCTTGCCCGGAGCATCCAGGGGCTGGCCTGTACCAGGTCCACCCCGGCAGCTTTCCCACACTCGGAGTCACCCACCGTCCCCGCTGCACAACCCGTATTTCGATTCGCTCCAGGTTGGCGTGTCCCGGCCGGAATACGTTTTTCCGAGGCGATTGTACGGAACCGTCTTGAACTCTTGGCCGTCGCGGGGTATGCATGGCGTGGCATATATCCTGTCCAGCATAAGAAGGAGACGAACATGGTTCATCGTATCCACGTTATGATGGCAATCGCATTCTGCCTGTGCGGCATGGTGCTGGCCGGTGCGGGAGCGGCCGGGGCCGAGCCTTCGGGCGAACTGAAGATCTTCCACGCGGGCAGCCTCAGCGTGCCCTTCGAAGAGATGGAAAAGGCGTTCGAGGCCGAACATCCGGGTATCGACGTGCAGCGCGAGGGAGGCGGCTCCACGAAGATGGCCCGCATGATCTCCGAGGTGGGCAAACCAGCGGACATCATGGCCTCGGCCGACTACGTCGTCATCGACAAGAACCTCATCCCCGACTTCGCGACGTGGAACGCCCGTTTCGCGTCCAACCGCATGGTCCTGTGCTACACGGCGGACTCGCGCTACGCCGATGAGATCAATGGCGAAAACTGGTACGAGATCCTGCAGCGCGACGATGTGAGCTGGGGGCACTCCGACCCCGACCTGGACCCGTGCGGCTACCGCAGCCTGATGGTCCTGCAACTGGCCGAGAAGTTCTACGACAAGCCCGGCCTGTACCGGGACCTGCTGGCCAACCGGCCGGAAAAGAACATCCGCCCCAAATCTGTCGAGCTGATCTCCCTGCTGCAGTCCGGCAACATGGACTACGCCTGGGAATACCGCTCCGTGGCCGTGCAGCACGACCTGCGATTCGTGGAGCTGGACGACCACATCAATCTGGGCAATTACAAGATGGACCCCTTCTACAAGCTGGCCAAGGTCGAGGTCGCGGGCAAAAAACCCGGTGAGACCGTGACCCGCACCGGCAAGTCCATCACCTACGGCTTGACCATGATCGACGACGCGCCCAATCCGGAAGCGGCCGAGCTCTTTTTGAGCTACCTCTTCGATCCCGACGGCGGGCTGGCCATTCTGGAGAAGATGGGGCAGCCGCCGTTCGTGCCCGTGCGTGTGCCCACAGGTGATATGAAGGCGGCCATGCCCGGCCAGCTGCGGCCCCTGGTCGAAGTCAGCGAGTAGGGCGGCTCCATGGCGGACCAAACGGGAGGGGCCGTCGGCGTCAAGGCGCCGGGGCTCCTCCCTTCCGTGCGCAAACTGGCCTTCGGCGGCTGGATGGTCGGTTCCGTGGCGCTGGTGGTGCTCTTCATCGCCGGCCCGCTGGCCCAGACCGTGGCCTCGCCGGAGTGGCCCGTCTTTGTGGAAACCCTGCGCGACTCCCAGGTGCTGGGCTCCATCGGCCTTTCCATCGGCGCGGCGGGCCTGGCGGCGGCCTTTTCCGTTCTGCTGGGCACACCGCTGGCCTTCCTGCTGGCCAGAAGAGAGTTTCGGGGCAAGCGGCTGGTGGAGAGCCTAGTGGACCTGCCCATCATGATCCCGCATCCCGTGGTGGGCATCGCCCTGCTTACAGTGGCGGGGCGGGGCCAATGGGCCGGGGAGGTGCTGCAGGCCGTCGGCATCCGCCTCATGGGCACTGTCACGGGCATCGTGGCCGTGCTCGCCTTTGTGGGACTGCCGTTCTACATCAACACGGTCAAGGCCGGCATGGAGGCGGTGCCCGAGAGGCTGGAAAAGGTTTCCCGTTCTCTTGGGGCCGGGCCCGCCGAGACCTTCTTCCGGGTAACGCTGCCGCTTACCTGGCGGCATATGCTCGTGGGCGTCATCATGTGCATGGCCAGGGCCATCAGCGAGTTCGGCGCGGTGGTCATCGTGGCCTACCATCCCATGATAGCGCCGGTGCTGATGTACGAGCGCTTCACCGCCTACGGGCTGAAGTACTCCCAGCCCATCGCCGTGCTGCTCATCTGCATCAGCCTGGCCTTCTTCCTGCTGCTGCGCATGGTCTCCCTGCCGCGCGGGAGGCGGACATGATACGGGTGGACGGCCTGTGTCTCGACCTGCCGGGCTTCAGCCTGCGCGACGTCTCCTTCGAGGTGCCCCGGGGCGGGTTCTTCGCCGTCATGGGGCCCACCGGCTCGGGCAAGACGCTCATTCTGGAGACTATCGCCGGGCTGCTCCGGCCAAGCGGCGGGGTGATACGCGTGGCCGGGCGCGACGTGGCCCGGTTGCCGCCGGAAAGAAGGGGGGTGAGCCTAGTCTACCAGGACCACGCCCTCTTCCCGCACCTCAGCGTGCTGCGGAACGTCCGGTACGGCCAGCGCTATCACGGCATCCATGGCCGGGAAGGGCGGGACCTGGCCATGGAGCTTTTGGAGCGGCTGGGGATGGAGCGACAGGCGCACCGCTCGCCGGTCAACCTCAGCGGGGGCGAGAAGCAGCGCGTGTCCCTCGCCCGGGCCCTTGCCTGCAAGCCGAAGGTGGTGCTGCTCGACGAGCCCCTGTCCTCCCTCGACCCGCAGTTCCGCGACGGGTTGCGGCAGACGCTGCGGGGACTGCACAGGGAGTCCGGCGTGACCTTCCTGATGGTCACGCACGACTTTACGGACGCCCTCACCCTGGCCTCGCGCGCCGGGGTCCTGCGCGGCGGCAGGCTGGAGCAGCGGGGTACGGTGCGGGAGATATTCCGCCGCCCCGCAACTCCCTTCGTGGCTGACTTCGTCGGCATGCGGAACGTTTTCGAGGCCGAGTGCAGCGACGGCCTCTGCCGGTTCGCAGGGCTGGAGGTCAGGGTTGGACCGGCCCACGAGCCGGGACCGGCATACGCGGGCTTGCGGCCGGAGGACATGCTCGTGGAACCGGGGCGGAGGGGGGATGGCTGGCATGTATTCAGGGCCACGGTGGCCAGCCTGTCCGCGGAAGGCTTCGCCTTCACCGCCCTGCTGCGGCGAAACGGACACGTCTTCGCCGCCCAGGTGGATCAGCACCGCCTCATGGATCAGTCCCTTGAACCCGGCAGAGAGGTGCTCGTGGGGTTCGAGGCGGACCGAGTGCATATCTTCAGCCGCTGAGGGAATGCAGCGCCCAGGAAACACGCGCGGCCGGCGCGCGTTCCACTCCCCTTGCATTTTCCCCGCAAGGGGTTTTCAATCAGTATTTGTGCTAGGCGCTGGCCGCCTCCAGCCGTGGGGGCGGTTTTTTTCGGCCTTCCGGCGAGGGGAGGTTGTGGCGCGAACAGAGAGGGAAAGGAGGGAACATGCGGCTGTACGGAAGCGTGCGCAAGCAATTGAGTCTGCCCAGATGGCGGCGGGTGACGCGGACCATCGCCCAGCAGGTCTGCATCGCCTTCGGCGCGGCGCTGGCCGCGCTTGGCTACGTGCTCTTCCAGCTTCCCTTCAATCTGGCCGCGGGCGGCATGTCCGGCCTGGGCATCATCGTCAACCACTACAGCGGCTTCCCCCCGGGGCTGTTCTTTCTGCTGTCCAACGTACCGCTCTTCGCCGTGGGCTACTTCTTTCTGGGCAAATGGCGGTTCGTCTGGTCCTCGGCCCTGGCCGTGGTGGTTTTCTCCCTGGCCACAGACTTCATCTCCATGCAGGCGCCCGTCATCTTCGAGACGTTTCCCCTCACCAAGGACAAGCTGCTGTCCTCGATCTACGCCGGGCTGCTCTACGGCATCGGCACCGGCATCATCTACCGCTACGGCGGCACCATCGGCGGCACGTCCATCCCGGCCCGCATCATCTACAACGTCACGGGCTTTCCGCTCTCCCAGTCCTACCTCTTCACGGACGGCCTCATCATCCTGCTGGCGGGACTGGTCTTTAGCTGGGAAACGGCCCTGCTGGCCTTCCTGACCCTGCTGCTTATCGGCATGGCCTCGGATTTCGTGCTGGAGGGCACCAGCCAGGTGCGGACCATCATGATCGTCACCGAGCACCCCCGGCCCATCCAGTCCGCCCTGGTGCAAAAGATGAAGCGCGGCGTGACCACCTGGGACGTGCGGGGAGGCTACAGCGGCACCGAGCGGACCCTCATCTACTGCACGGTGCTGCGCTCCAAGGTGTACGACGTAAAGCACATCGTGGGTCGGCTGGACCCCACCGCCTTCATGGTGGTGGGCCTGTCCCAGCAGACCTGGGGCGGCTACAACGCCCCCAAGATCGGCCACCTGGAGTAGGGGGCGCGGGCATTCGGCCCGATTCCTCCTTCAGCTTGATCGAGTCAAAACACTTCCCCGGGGTCCGGGGTTCACCCTCTCTAGGCGGGGCTGGGTCAGCCCTGGTGGGAGGACCGCCGCGGGGGATCGTACCGAGAGGGCGGCAGGCCAACGCGAAAGTACATATAAACCCCTATTGGCAGACTTGCCTCCCCCTGGCATGTGATGTTCACGTGGGATTCGCCGGCGGAGCGGATGGTATCCGAATTGCCGCGCCAAAACGGCATTCATGGCCGACGAAGGCGGAGCGGTATCCGGCGGGAAAGGCGTGGGGGTGTCCATGGAAGCGGGAACAAGCAGCGGAAGGAAGCGGAAGAGCCGCGGTGATATGTTCTTCATCGCCGCCGGTGAAAACGATTCCTTCCAGTACAAGGACTCCGGCCGGGCGGAGACCAAAAGCCTCTACGTCATCCGCACGGACGACGAGATCGTGCACAAGCACGCCCGTCCCATCGAGGAGTTCGTGGAGGACGGCGGGCTCTTCCTTGTGGTCAGCGACGACAGGCTGTTCTACCGCAACTGCAAGATCGCCCTGGTCAACGAACTGGGCCTGCGCCACGCCGACGTATGCTGCTGCCCCACCATCGGCCAGGCCAGGGAGCGGGTGGAGCAACTGCGCCGGGAGGGCGGAACCCCCTTCATTTTTCTGGAGACACGGCTGGACGAGGAATCGCCCCTGGAGTTCATGCGCGAGGTGCAAAGCGGCGTGACGGGCGCCAAGGTGGCCGTACTGGCCGCGGAGGTGAACCAGAGCCAGCTTTTCCTCTTCCACGAGAAGGGGGCCGACGGCCTGGTGCTCAAGCCGGCGGGACCCAACGCCATCATCCAGAAGGCGGCCTTCGTGCTCAATCCCCAGAGCGAGCTGGAGGAGCTCATCGCCGAAGGCAAGCGGCTCATCGGGAAGGAGGAGTTCGAGGCGGCCATCAACGTGGCCCGGGCGGTTTTGGCCCGCAAGCCGGGCAGTCCGGCGGGCCTGCTTATCATGGGCGACGCGCTGAAGGGCATGCGCAAGCGCGAGGAGGCCCTGCGCGCCTACAAGACGGCCTCGGACAACGCCAAGCTGTTCCTGGAGCCGCTGAAGCGCATCGTGCAGTTCCACCTGGAGGACAACAACGAGCGGGAAATGCTGACCTATCTGGTCAAGCTGGACCACCTCTCGCCACTCAACCTGGACCGCAAGGTGGAGATCGGCGGCATCCACCTGCGTCACGGCGAGGAGGAGAAGGCGCAGCGCTACTTCGACAAGGCGGTCTCCTTCGCGGGCATGGAGGGCGCTTCCTCGGTGGCCTGCGAGATGAGCATGTCCATCGGCGCCATGCTGCTGGATGAACGGCCCGACTTGGCCCTGAAGTACTTCCGCAACAGCCTGCGGCTGTCCAAGGGCTCCAGCCGAAGCTACCAGATGGCCACCTTCAACCGCATCGGCATCGCCCTGCGCCAGAAGGGCATGTGGGAGGAATCGGTTGAGGCCTACCTGGAGGCGGAGGAGATCGCTCCGGACGACGAGAACATCCAGTACAACATCTGCCTCGCCTATTACGACGGCGGAGAGTACGCCAAGGCGCTGGAGCGGCTGGAAAAGGCGCTGCGGATCAACCCGGACTTCCACGGCGACGACGCCTCCATCCTCTACAGCGTCGCCCACATTTATATGAAGGCGCGGCGGAAGGATCGGGCGCTGGAGTGCCTGAATAGAATCCTCGACATCCATGGGGGCTACAAGGAGACGCGCGCCCTGGCGGCCAAACTGCGGCGCGGGGAGGAACCGAAATGACAATGGCGCGGGGAGCCGAAGCGGCGGCCGGGGAGCGCAGGTACCACGCCCGGCTGGAAGTCTATGCCCCGCTGTTTCTGGTGTTTCGCCACGCGGACCACGACGGGCTGCCCTGCCTGGTCCGCAACCTCAGCCCGCGCGGGGTAATGCTGGAGTTCTCCCCCCTGGCCCGTCCCACCGGGGCGGAGGTGGGGGAGGAGTGCGTTCTGGAGCCCGCCCCGGGGCAGCCCGCGGGCCTGTTCGCCTCCCTGCGGGGCAGCGTGGCCTGGAAAGCCGGGTGCCACCTGGGGGTGGAAGCGAGCGAGCCGCTGGCCGGGGACACGGAGGAGCTCTCCGCCTGGCTGCGCGGCAATGGACTGTGTTGAGCGGCGGACGCCGAGCGTCCGCCCGGACCGGCGGCGGTCCGGCGTCGAGCGAACCTGCGGCCCCGGCGCGATACGCCAGGCGGTCAACTCAAGGGAGACGTGTGGGCGTAATCGGCCTGGACAGGCTCAAGCCCGGCATGCGGCTGGCCTCGGAACTGCGTTCCCGCCAGGGGCGGGCCCTGCTGCCGCAAGGCGCGGAGCTGACGGAGAAGCATATCCGCACCCTGAAGATATGGGGCATCGCCGCGGCGGACATCGAGGGCCACGGCGAGGAGGAGGACGAGTCCGCCCGCAGCCTCACCCCGGAGGAGATCGAGGCCATCAAGCCCTACGCCAAAGCGCATTTCCGCTTCAACAACCTCGGTTTGCCCCCGGTCCGCAACCTGGCCCGCCTGTACGCCAGGCGCGCCTGCCGCGCCAACGCCTCCATCCCCGCCTTCAAGACGCCCGGGGGGGACCGCTCCGCCCCGCCCCCCATGCCCCTGGACCCGGTGGAGCTGGCCGAGCGCAACGTGGAGCTGGTTTCCCTGCCCGAGGTTTTCCACAAGATTCTGGAGGCCATCAACGACCCCCTGGTTTCCGCCACCCACGTGGCCGGGCTGGTGAGCAAGGACACCAACCTTTCCTCCAGGCTGCTGCGGGTGGTCAACAGCCCCTACTACGGCTTCGCCGAGCGGGTGAGCACCCTCAGCCGCGCCCTGGCCCTGGTGGGCACGGAGAAGCTGGTGCAACTGGTCATCGGCATCTCGGCCGTGGAGGCCTACAAGGATGTCTCCTGCGAGGGCTTCGACCCGTATGTTTTCTGGCAGCACAGCGTGGGCTGCGGCTTGGCGGCCAGCGCCCTGGCGGCCGAACTGGGGCGGGAGGACGAGGAGTCCTTTTTCGTGGCCGGGCTGCTGCACGACATCGGCAGGCTGGCGCTCATCAAGCTGGAGCCGGGCGCGGCAGAGGAGGTCCTGCGGCGCGTTCCCGGCGCCTCCATCACCTGCGCCCAAATGGAGCTGCGTTGCTGGGGTGTCACCCACGCCGATCTGGGCGGGGAGATGCTGCGCCAGTGGAATCTGCCCGAGCCCCTTCGCATCGCCGTTGAGGACCACCACACGCCACGGGACTCCGGCCTGGGGGCGGAGGCCTCGGTCATCCACGTGGCCGATGTGGTGGCCCACGCCATGGACAGGAGGCTGGCCCCGGTTCGCGCCGTGCCGCCACTGGACAAGGGTGCCTGGGCGTCCCTGGGGCTGCAGGAGAGTGTGCTGGACCGCGTGGTCACGCAGGTGGACACCCAGTTCGCCGAGATCATGAAGGTGTTCTTCCATGACCAGTAGCCGCGAGCGGGAACGGGTCATCGGCTCCGAGTCCTACCTCCGCGAGCGGGTGGAGCACCTGGAGAAGGTGCACCAGCAGGCCCTGGACGCCCTGGACCATATCGCGGGCCTCAGCCAGCTCAAGGTCAGCCTGCGCCAGGTCAAGAGCCTGGACGCGGTGCTGGACAAGGCCGAGGAGAGCATGCAGTCGCTCATGCCTTTCAAGGCCGTGGCCTTCTATCTGGTGCGGGAGGAGGACTCCGGGCTGAGCCGGGCGCACGTGGGGCCCAATGGGGCCGAGGCCGAGGTGGAGGGCGTGTTCGATCACCTCCTGGAGAGCCATTTCATCTCCCGCGCCCTGCACGGCAGCAGGCCCGTGACCATCGACCTGGAGGACGCGGGGGAGTGCGTTCTCCATTCCCTGAGCACCCCCTCGCGCATCCGGGGCCTGTTTCTCGGGCTGGTGGACGGGCAGACCAAGTACGTGCCGGACACCTCCCTGCGCATGGTCAGCATCGTCTGCGCCAACACCGCGCATCTGCTGGAAAGCGTGGAGCTGTACCGCCTCATTCATTCCATCAATCAGGACCTGGAACAGCGGGTGGCGGACCTGACCGCCTCCAAGGAGGAGCTGGAGCGTGAGGTGGCCCGCCGCCTGCAGGCGGAGCAGGATCTCATCCGCTCGCGGCAGATGCTGGACATGGTGCTGGAGAACATCCCGCAGTACGTATTCTGGAAGGACCGGGACAACCGCTACCTGGGCTGCAACCGCAACTTCCTGCGGGCCGCGGGCAAGGAGTCCGTGGAGGCTATGTCCGGACTCACCGACCACGACCTGCCGTGGGCCGGGGAGTGGGCGGACATCTGCCGCGAGAAGGACGCCAGGGTCATGCGGGAGCGCGAGGCGGTGCAGGGCAGGCTGGAAACCATCCGCATGGCCGACGGCAGAGAGCGGTTCATCGAGTCCAACCGCGTTCCGCTGGTGAACCAGGAGGGATGCGTCATGGGCGTGCTGGGGACGTTTCAGGACGTCACCGAACGCAAGAACTACGAGGAGCGGCTGGCCTACCAGGCCTTCTACGACCCCCAGACGGGCCTGCCCAACCGCAGCCTGCTGATGGAGCGCATGGAGCGCGCCCTGAGCCGCCAGCAGCGCCGCCGCGACCGTGCCTTCTGCCTGCTCATGCTGGACCTGGACCGCTTCAAGAACGTCAACGACACCCTGGGGCACATGGCCGGAGACCAGCTGCTGGTGGAGCTGGCCGGGCGCCTGGCCGGCTGCGTGCGGGAGATGGACACCGTGGCCCGGCTGGGCGGGGACGAGTTCGCCATCCTGCTGGAGGACGTGGAGCGCTCGGACGAGTCGGAGTGCATCGCCTCCCGCATCATGGAGGCCCTGCGCAAGCCCTTCAACATCCAGGGCACCATGCAGTTCACCACCGGCAGCATCGGCATCGTGGAGGTCCGGGGGGATTATCGGGAATCCTCGGAGATACTGCGCGACGCGGACATCGCCATGTACCACGCTAAGCGCCAGGGCGGCGACGCCATCAAGCACTTCAAGCAGGAGTTGCAGGACCAGGCGGTCTACCGGGCCACCCTGGAGAACGACATGCAGCTGGGCATCCGGCGCAATGAGTTCTTCATGCTCTACCAGCCCATACACAGCCTGGCGGATGGAAATCTGGCGGGCTTCGAGGCCCTGCTGCGGTGGCGGCATCCCCAGCGCGGGGTTGTCTCGCCGGAGTCGTTCATCCCGCTGGCGGAGAAGTCCACCTTCATCGAGGAGCTGGGACATTTCATCCTGGGGGAGGCCTCGGCTTTCGCCGGCAGACTGCGGGACCTCGGCGGGATACAGCCCTACGTGGCCGTGAACATCTCCGCAAGGCAGCTCATGCACCCGGAGTTCGTGGACAGGATGCGGGATACGCTGGACGTGTACGGCCTGCCCGCGGATTCGTTGCGGCTGGAGATGACCGAGACGGCCATCATGGAGCGGGCCGAGGTGGCCATGGGCATTCTGCTGCAACTGCGGGAGATGGGGCTGCGGCTGGCCATCGACGACTTCGGAACGGGCTACTCTTCGTTCAGCTATTTGCAGCGGCTGCCGGTGGACACGGTCAAAATCGACCGCTTCTTCATCAACAGCATCGACACCAGCCGGGAAAAGCTGGAGATCGTCAAGAGCATCATGGCCCTGTCCACCACGCTGGGGCTGGAGGTCATCGCCGAGGGGGTGGAGACAACGGGTCAGCTGGACACCCTGCGGTCCATCGACTGCCGCGCGGCCCAGGGCTACCTCTTCGCCATGCCCCTGCCGCGCGGGGAGGCGCTGGAACTGGCCAAGGCCACCGGGCGTTCCCCGGGCTGAGGCTGCCGGCTCATTCCCCCCGGGGGGCTATTCCAGCAAGGGCCTCCCGCAGCGGGCCCGCGCGTACCGGCTTGGCCAGGTAGCCGTCCACCCCAGCCTCCAGGAACCGCTCCCTGTCCCCCTCCATGGCGTAGGCGGTCATGGCGATGACCGGGACGTTCCTGTTCCCCTCTCCGGCCTCGCCTCGTCGAATGGCCCGGGTGGCCTCCATCCCGTCCATGACCGGCATCTGGATGTCCATGACAACCAAGTCGTAGGCGCCCCGGCGCAGCTCCTCCAGGGCGCTGCGCCCGTCCCCCACTGCCGTGGACTCGTGTCCCAGCTTGGTGAACATCTTCTGGGCCATGAGGCTGGATATCCTGTCGTCCTCCGCCAGCAGGATGCGCAGAGGTGTTTGCGGAACGGCCGCGTCCTTTTCCTTGGTCCCGGCAACGGCGGCCCCGTGCTCGGCGCGTCCGAACAGGAGGCTGAAGTGCACGGAGGTCCCCTCGCCCTCCGTGGTCTCCACGGAGATGTTGCCGCCCATGAGATTCACCAGCCGTCTACAGATGGTCAGGCCCAGCCCGGCTCCCTGGTGGGTGCGGGTGAATTCCTCCCCACCTTGGGTGAAGGGCTCGAACAGTTCGTCAAGCAGGTCATCGGGCATGCCGATGCCGGTGTCGGTCACGGTGAAGAGCGCCCTGACCTTGTCCGGGCCGGGCGCGGGCAGGGGGGAGACCTCCAGGGTTACTTCCCCCTGGCTGGTGAACTTGAGGGCGTTGCCCACCAAGTTGGTCAGCACCTGTTGCAGCCTGGCCGCGTCGCCCCTGACCACGGAGGGCAGGCCGGGGTCAATGCGCACGCTCAGGGGCACGCCGGACTGCCTGGACACCGGCAGAAAGAGGCTGGCCACCTGCTCCACCACATCGGGCAGGTTCAGGGGCTCCTCGCGGATGATCATCTTGCCCGCCTCCACCCGGGAGAGGTCCAGAATGTCCGAGAGAAGCCCGGTCAGCCGCTGGGAGGACTCCTCAGCGGCCCGGACGTACTCCTCCTGCTCGCCTTCCAGCCCCGTGTTCCGCAGAAGGTGGAGCATGCCGATGAGGCCGTTGAGGGGGGTGCGGATCTCGTGGCTCATGTTGGCCAGAAATTGCGACTTGGCCTTGTTGGCCGTCTCGGCCTGTTCCTTGGCGGCCAGCAGGTCGCGCTCGTGCTCGCGCCGCAGGATGGCCAGGGAAAAGAGGCTGGCCAGCCGCTCGAGGACCTGCGCGTCCTCGTCCGTGTAAGGCCGTTCGGCGTTGGCCAGGGCGATCTGCCCGGCCAGTTCCTCGCCGATGTGGGCGGGCACGGCCAGAAAGGATTCGATGGGGATGTGGCCTTCGGGCGTTCCCTCGCCGCGCGGGTCGCCAGAGGGGGCGTTGGTGAGGATTGGCTTGCCTTCACGCAATACCCAGCCCCACAAACCGCAGTATTTCTTGAAAACGATGTCCTTGTCCGGGATCTGGCACTCTTCCCAGACGTCCTTGGTCATGGTGTGGCTGACCAGGTGGCCGCTCTCCCGCTCCACCGTGCCCACGTACCCGAAACGGCTGGTGGTGAGCGCCTTGCCAGCGTCCAGAATCATCCTGGAAATGTCCTCGATGCTGGTCGGAGTGAGCATGGCCTGCCCCAGTTCCGCCAAACAGGCGTCCACACGCCGCTGCCGCTCCACCCGCTCCTGGGCCAGCTTGCGCTGGGTGATGTCCGTGTGCGCCCCCACCATGCGGGTGGCCCGTCCCGTCCCGTCCCGCTCCACGGCCTTGCCCCGGCCGTAGATCCAGCGCCAGTTGCCGTCCTTGGTGAGCATGCGGTATTCCGCCTCGAAGCTCTCCACGCGGTTCTCGATGCAGTCCTTGTTGGCGGCAAGGGCGGCTTCCTTGTCCTCGGGGTGGATGTGGTCCAGCCAGAAATCGGCGGTCTGGGGCGCCTCGTCCGGGGTGTAGCCCAGCATGGCGGCGTAGCCCGGGCTGTAGTAGACCTCGCCGGTCTCGATGTTCCAGTCCCAGACGCCGTCCTTGCTGGCCTCCATGGCGTTCTTGAACCGCTCCTCGCTCTCCCGCAGGGCCTCCTGGGCGCGGCGCTCGCCGGTGATGTCGCGGAACACGCAGTGGGTCTGCAAAAAACCGCCGTCCGGCTTGCGGCCGATGCGCCCGTTGAACGTGACCAGGATGGTCGTGCCGTCCTTGCGCACCATCCCGAATTCCACCCCGAGAATCTCTCCCACTGCCTTGAAGCGAGGGAAGTTTTCACGGAAATGGTCCCGCCATTCCGGGGTGAGCAAGTCGGCGAAGTTGCGGCCCAGCACCTCTTCCCGGGTGTAGCCCAGGGTCTCGCAGAAGGCCTTGTTGACCTCCAGGAAGTTCCCCATCTCGTCCAGGGACTGGTACGGCACGGGGGCGTCGGTGTAGAGCAGGCGGAACCGCTCCTCGCTCTCCCGCAGGCCCCGCTCCATGCGCTTGCGGGCGGTGATGTCCACGGTGAAGCCGTCGTAGTGGGTGACGTTGCCCAAGGCGTCGCGGGCCACCCGGATGTTGGTGGAGGTCCAGATGATCTCCCCGTCGCGTCTGCGCCGCCTGGACTCGAAGTCCAACACCTCGTCCCGCCGCCGCAGCATTTCCAGGAGGCGCGCGCGGTCGGCCGGGTCGGCGTAGATCTGGTCCTGGATGGACTCGATCTCTCGCAGCAGGCGTTCCTGGGACCCGTAGCCGTACATCTTGGCCAGGTAGGTGTTGGCCATGATGTAGACCCCGTCCGGGGTGGACTGGAAGATGCCCACCGGGGCCTTTTCCAGCAGCGTGCGGAAGCGCTCCTCGCTCTGGTGCAGGGCGCGCAGAGCCAGCTTGGCCTCGCTGATGTCCTCGAAGGTGGTGGCGAAGGATTCGGGGCCGGTGCAAAAGGCTGTTACGCGGAAGTGTTTGTCCAGCGGGGGGAAGTAGGTTTCGAAGCTCCGGGCTTCCCCGGTTTTCACCACGTGGACGTACTCGTCCAGGTAGGGCGCCTCCTCCGCGCCGAAGATGTCCCCGGCCAGGCCGCCCACCGCCGTCTCCCTCGGGATGCCGGTGATGCGGCTGAAGGCGGGGTTGACGTCGGTCAGGCGGTAATCCACCGCCCGGCCGTCCTCGTCGCGGACCAGCTCGTGCAGGACCACGCCCTGCGTGGCGTGCTCGAAGAGGTCCTGGTAGCGCAGCCTGGACTCCAGCAGCCGCTCCTCGGCCAACTTGCGCTGGGTGATGTCCTCCAGGTGCAGCAGCACCGTGTCCCCGTCCGCCCGTATCCAGGTGCCCCGGAACCACTTGTCCTCGCCGGTGGTCAGGGTGCGGTGGGGGAACTCGCGCTGGATGACGCCGCCTTCCAGCAGGCACTCCCGGAGGGATTTTTCCAGATGGCGGTGCTCCGGCGCGGCGTAGAACTCGCCGGCGGTGACGCCCTCGTAGCTCTTCATGCCATGTCCGCTGGCTTCGTCAGCGGCCAGGTTCCAGTCCACCAGCACCAGGTCGTCACCCCGCCTCAGCCAAGTGAAGATGGGCACGGGAAAGTGGATGAAGTGGATGCGGGAGCGCAGGGCGACCCGGGCGGCGTCGTCCGATTCGGAAGGCTGCGGGGATTCCGCTCCGGCAAGCCTGGATTCCAGCTCGGCCACCCGTCGCCGGGCCTCGGCCAGCTCGCGCCTGAGTTCTGCTTCCGTGCTGTCGGAACCGGAGGTCACGAAATAACCGCCTCATGGGGCTGAAAACAGGTTGGACTTGAGTTCCACAGGTAGCAGGATCCGCCGCCCATGCCAATTATGATATGCACGCGGGCGGAGGCCGCGTCGCTTGAAAAAGTGAGGAAATGGAGCATGGCGTGGACAGATAATCGAGGCTGTGCTCGAGTTGGATGCAAGATCCTGAACCCGGAACGCACGATTCGCGGCGACACCACGGAGAACGCATGAGTCAGGAAAACGAACCAGGCGGCGTGACGGAAAACGGGGAGCCCCAAGAGCAGCCGGAGCCCAGTTACGAGGAGAAGGCGATCCAGATCGCCCAGGAGCACTGGGAGCGGCAGGAGAGAAAGGCCATCAAGGAACGCCGCATGTTCCGCGGCCTGCAGATCGTGCCCACCTCCTCGTTCTACGACGAGTCCCACGGCCACAAGCCGGGCGAGTCCAACTGGATGGGATACGGGTTCGACCTGCATCCGCAGGTGACCGTGGTGGCGGGGGTGCTGCTGCTGGCCTTCATCAGCCTCACCCTCTATTTCGGCCCCCAGGCCGAGGCGTTTTTTCAGAACCTGCTCGACTCCATCGGCAACATCTTCGGCTGGTTCTACATCTTCTCGGCCAACGTATTCGTGCTGATCATGTTCATCCTGGCCGCCAGCCGCTTCGGCGGCCTCCGCATCGGGGGGCCGGACGCCCTGCCGGAGTTCTCCACCTTCAGCTGGTACGCCATGCTCATCAGCGCGGGCATGGGCATCGGGCTGCTCTTCTGGAGCGTGGCCGAGCCCATCTTCCATTACTCCAATCCCTCGCCCATGTTCGACGTGGCCCCCAACACCCCGCAGGCCGCCCAGGTGGCCATGGGGCAGACCTACTTCCACTGGGGCCTGCACCCGTGGGGCATCTACGCCCTGGTGGGGCTGTCGCTGGCCTTTTTCGCCTACAACCGGGGGCTGCCGCTGACCATCCGCTCCATTTTCCATCCCCTTCTGGGCGACCGCATCTACGGCTTCTGGGGCAACCTCATCGACATCCTTTCCGTGCTGGCCACCCTGTTCGGGCTGGCCACCTCGCTGGGGCTGGGCGTCACGCAGGTGGCCTCCGGCCTCAATTTCCTGTTCGGGCTGCCCTCCACCACCAACTCCGCGGTGCTGCTCATCGCCATCATCACCGGATTCGCCACCCTGTCGGTGATCGCCGGGCTGGACAAGGGGGTCAAGCTGCTCAGCAGCATCAACCTCTATCTGGCCGCTGCTTTCCTGCTGTTTCTGCTGGCGGCCGGGCCGACGGTGTACGTGCTGCAGGCCTTCACCCAGAACATCGGCTTCTACATCCAGAACCTGCCCCGGCTGAGCTTCTGGGTGGAGACCTTCTACGGCTCCATGGGCTCGTCCTGGCAGACCCCGTGGACCCTGTTCTACTGGGGCTGGTGGATATCCTGGTCGCCCTTCGTGGGCATGTTCATCGCCCGGGTGTCCAAGGGGCGCACCGTGCGCGAGTTCATCCTGGGCGTCATGATCATTCCCAGTTTGCTCTCCTTCCTGTGGATGTCCACTTTCGGCGGCTCGGCCCTGTGGCTGGAATCCACCGGCGTGGCGGACATCGCCGCGGCGGTGGAGGCGGACGTGTCCACCGCCCTCTTCGCCATGCTGGAGAACTTCCCCCTGGCCCGGGTTTCCTCCTTCATCGGCGTGGTGCTGGTCACGGTCTTCTTCGTCACTTCCTCGGACTCGGGCTCCCTGGTCGTGGACCACCTCACCTCGGGCGGCAAGCTGGACTCCCCTGTGCCGCAGCGGGTGTTCTGGGCCATCATGGAGGGGTTGTGCGCGGCGGTGCTGCTTCTCGGCGGCGGCCTGGTGGCCCTGCAGAGCGCCTCCATCGCCACGGGCCTGCCGTTCACCCTGGTGCTGCTGGTCATGTGCTACAGCCTCTACAAGGGGTTGCAGGAGGAACACTTCCACGCCCAGCTCATCGAAACCATGCGCCCCGAGGTCCGGCGGTTCGAGATCCCCGTGCTCCCCACCGACAACCCCGAGGAGATTCTGAAAGAAGCGAAGAAGGGGCACGGCGAAAAGGTACGGTCCAGCGAGGGGAAAGGAGCCGCCGAGAAGAAGGGCGGGTCCTGAGAAGCCGGCTGCCGGGCAAGACGCGAAACGGGCCGCCCTTCTGAAAGGACGGCCCGTTTCACGTTCGGAGGGCGCTTCACACCGGAAGCGGGTGCTTCCGCCTAGCTTTCGCCGCCACCCTCCTCCCCGCGCTTGGCGGCCTTGAACTTCGCTTCCTCCACCCAGCAGTACAGCACCGGAACCACGAAGACGGTGAGTAGGGCGAAGGTCATGCCGCCGAAGGAGGGGATGGCCATGGGCACCATGATGTCCGCCCCCCGGCCGGTGGAGGTAAGGATGGGCAGCAGGGCCAGGATGGTGGTGGCCGAGGTCATGAGCGCGGGGCGGATCCGCCGGGCCGCCCCGGCCACGATGGCCTTGCGGATGTTGGCCACGGAGTCCATGGGCCTGGCTCCCTTGGACTCGTCCAGGTAGGTGGCCATGATTACGCCGTCGTCCGTGGCGATGCCGAAGAGGGCCAGAAAGCCCACCCAGATGGCCACCGAGAGATTGATGGGCTGCACCTGGAAGAGGTCGCGCATGAGCACGCCGAAGACCTCGAAGTGCATGAACCAGTCCTGGCCGTAGAGCCATATCATGACGAAGCCGCCCGACCAGGCCACCATGATGCCGGAGAATACCATCAGCGTGGTGGGCAGGGACTGGAACTGCAGGTAGAGGATGATGGTGATGACCAGCAGCGCCAAGGGCAGGATGAGGGCCAGCTTCTTCTGCGCCCGCACCTGGTTCTTGTAGCTGCCCGCGAACTCGTAGGAGACGCCCGCGGGGAGCACCAGCTCGCCGGAATCGATCTTGTGCTTCAGGTACGCCTGGGCCTGCTCCACCACGTCCACCTCGGCGAAGCCGTCCTTCTTGTCGAAGAGCACGTAGCCCACCAGGAAGGTGTCCTCGCTCTTGATGGCCTGCGGGCCGCGCACATACTCGATGTCCGCCAGCTGCGACAGGGGGATCTGCTGCCCAGTGGCCGGCGAGGCCACCAGGATGTCACGCAGGGCGTCGGGGCTGTCGCGCAGCTCGCGCATGTAGCGCACCCGCACGGGGTAGCGCTCGCGGCCCTCCACGGTGGTGGTCAGCTTCTTGCCGCCCACGGCCACCTCGATGACTTCCTGCACCTGGGAGAGCATGATGCCGTAGCGGGCGATGGCCTCGCGGTCGATGACGATTTCCAGGTAGGGCTTGCCCACGATGCGGTCGGCGATGACCGCTTCCTTTTTGACCGAGGGCACCTCCTTGAGCAGCCGTTCCAGGTCCAGGCCCACCCGCTCGATGGTGCGCAGGTCCGGCCCCTTGACCTTGATGCCCATGGGCGCGCGCATGCCCGACTGGAGCATGACGATGCGGGCCGCGATGGGCTGCAGCTTGGGCGCGCTGGTCACGCCCGGCACCTGGGCCGCGTCCACGATGCGGTCCCAGATGTCGTCCGGCGAGGTGACGCCCGGCCAGGGCTCGCGGCCGGGGTTGAGGTCCGGGTCCAGCCTGGACCGCCAGATGCGGAAGGGCGCGCCGTCGGGGTCGGGGATGAGGTGGCCGTCCTCGTCGCGCGGGAAGCGGCCGCGCACCTTGTAGGGCAGGCCGTCCGGGGCGCGTACCGGCTCCCCGTCCGGGGTGCGGAAGAGGTCCTGGCTGCCGGGCAGGAACTTGAACCGCAGCCGCTCGCCGGACTCGTCGGTGAGGTACTCCGAGTGGTAGTTGATGACGGTCTCGATCATGGACACCGGGGCGGGGTCCAGGGGGGTTTCGGCCCGGCCCAGCTTGCCCACGGCGCTCTCCACCTCGGGGATGGCCGTGATGGCCATGTCCTGTTGGGCCAGCACTTCGCGCACCTCGCCGATGGAGGCGTGGGGCATGGTGGTGGGCATGTACAAAAAGGATCCCTCGTCCAGCGGGGGCATGAATTCCTTGCCCAGTCCGGGGAAGGTCTCGGCCAGGGAGACCATGGCTTCGGAGGATCGCACGGACTGCGGCAGCCAGGAGGTCAGCCTGGGTGCGCCCAGCCAGATCATGAGCCCCAGCAGAACCACCAGCGTCGGCAGGGTGAGGAAAAGGGCCTTGTGGTCCAGAAGGACCGCCAGGATGCGGGTGTAGTAGCGCTGGAACAGCGTGAACACGGCCAGCAGCCCGGCGATCAGGCCGAATACGAAGACGAAGTTGCGCAGGTCGCCCAACTCCGGCCCCAGTGGCAGCCAGCGGGTGGCCAGGAACCAGCTCACCACCAGGATGACCACCCAGTTCTCCAGCCGGGTGATGACGGCGTCCAGCCTGGGGGGGACGCGCCCGGCGGCGATCATGCGGCAGCCCCACCAGATCGGGATGAGTCCCAGCCACCAGGTGGTCAGGACCATGGCCGCCGCGCCAGCCAGGATGACCAGGCCGGGCTTGATCAGGCTCTTGATGCCCGGCTTCTTCCGCCGCACCCGGGTGAGCAGCAGCCGGGCCATGACGGGCAGCACGGTCACGGCCACCACGATGGAGGCCATGAGGGCGAAGGTCTTGGTGTAGGCCAGGGGCTTGAAGAGCTTGCCCTCGGCCCCGGTCATGGCGAAAACCGGCAGGAAGCTGACGATGGTGGTGGCCACGGCGGTCATGACCGCGCCGCCCACCTCGCTGGTGGCCCGGAAGATGACGTCCGTGCGCCGCTCGTCGGCCTTGGCCTTATGCAGGTGGCTGATGATGTTTTCCGTGATGACGATGCCCATGTCCACCATGGTGCCGATGGCGATGGCGATGCCGGACAGGGCCACGATGTTGGCGTCCACGCCGAACTGCTTCATGGCGATGAAGCACATGAGCACGGCCATGGGCAGCAGCGAGGAGACGATGAGCGAGCTCTTGAGGTGCATGAGGACGATGAGCACCACGATGATGGTCACCAGGATTTCCTCAATGAGCGCGGTGTTCAGGGTGCCCAGGGTCTCGCCGATGAGCTCCGCCCGGTCGTAGAAGGGCACGATCTCGACCTTGCTCTTGGTGCCGTCATCCAACACCTTGGAGGGCAGGCCGGGAGAGATTTCCTCGATCTTGGCCTTGACGTTCTTGATGGCCTGCATGGGGTTTTCGCCGTAGCGGACCACCACCACGCCGCCAACGACCTCCGCGCCCTCCTTGTCCAGCAGGCCGCGCCGCTG
The DNA here is from genome assembly GCF_000711295.1 of Desulfohalovibrio reitneri. Lineage (NCBI taxonomy): Bacteria > Pseudomonadati > Thermodesulfobacteriota > Desulfovibrionia > Desulfovibrionales > Desulfovibrionaceae > Desulfohalovibrio > Desulfohalovibrio reitneri. The sequence goes on from NZ_JOMJ01000003.1 coordinate 2,517,891, forward strand.
GGCCGGTCCCACGGAGACCTCGGCCACGTCGCGCACCCGGATGGGCAGGTTGTCGCGCACGGCCACCACCGCGTTCTCAATGTCCTCCAGATTCTCGATGAAGCCGATGCCCCGCACCAGGTACTCGGCGTTGTTGATCTCGATGGTCCGCGCGCCCACGTCCAGGTTGGACATCTTCACGGCCCTGAAGAGGTCCTGCAGGCTCACGTCGTAGACGCGCAGGGCGTCGGGGTTGGCGTCGATCTGGTACTCGCGCACGAAACCGCCCACCGAGGCCACCTCGCTGACTCCGCCGGCGGAGAGCAGGCCATAGCGGACGTACCAGTCCTGTATGGAGCGCAGCTCGTCCAGGTCCCAGCCCCCGGTGGGGTTGCCTTCGGGGTCGCGCCCCTCCAGCGTGTACCAGTAAATCTGGCCCAGGGCGGTGGCGTCCGGCCCCAGCACCGGCTGCACCCCCTCGGGCAGGGTGTTGGGCGGCAGGCTGGAGAGTTTTTCCAGCACGCGCGACCGCGACCAGTAGAAGTCGATGTCCTCCTCGAAGATGACGTAGACCGAGGAGAAGCCGAACATGGAGAAGCTGCGGACGGTCTTCACCCCGGGGATGCCCAGCAGGGACACGGTGAGGGGGTAGGTGACCTGGTCCTCCACGTCCTGGGGCGAGCGGCCAGGCCATTCGGTGAAAACGATCTGCTGGTTCTCGCCGATGTCCGGGATGGCGTCCACGGGCACCGGGTCGCGCGGCAGACCGCCCAGGTCCCAGTCGAAGGGCGCGACCATGACACCCCAGCCGATGGTCATGAGGACCAGCAGGGCGACCACCAGCTTCTGCTTCAGGCAGAAGGCGATGATCCGTTCCACGAACCCCTGGGGATGGTCGATGGAGGGGACGCGCGGCTGGTCCCCGCCCTCGCGGGGGGTGTTGAGATTCTCTTCCGCCATGGCCTATCCGCCCCGGATGATTTGCCGGATTTCGCCGCAGCGCAGCATGACTTCCCCGAAGTAGGGGTTGCGCAGTTCGGAATCGAGCTGCAGCCAGATGGCGCCCTTGTTCTCGAAGGCCATGGGGCAGAACATGACGTGCACGGTCTCCAGGCCGGAGACGCCGAGGCGGCGCACGGCCCGGGCCAGCCCCTCGGAGACCGGCTCGAAGCCCACCCGCATCTCCACCAGGTTCTCGGCCTCGCCAATGGCGTCCAGCCCCTTGCGCATGTCCCGCAGGGCCCCCATCCACTCGTCGTGCGGCCCGGAGGCCAGCAGGCCCATGTCCGTGGCCGCCAGGGCCTCGTCCATGCGTTCGGCCTCGGCGCGGGCTTTGTCCGGTGCGTCCGCGGCCAGGGCGTCGGAGATGTCGGCATAGGCCCGGACGACGCCGGCCAACTGCTTCTGGAACTCCTTGGGGGCGGCCGCCTCGGGCGCGGGCTCGTCCTGGCCGGTTTCGCCCTCGGCGGCCTCGGCCTGGTCCAGCCGTCCCGAGACCTCGCCGCAGGCCAGCATGGCCGGGCCGAAGTAGGGGTTGCGCACGTCCTCGTCCGCCTGCAGCCAAGCGCCGCCCTCGCCCTCGAAGGCCATGGAGCAGTACATCTCAACCACCGGGCCCTCGGCGGCCACGCCCAGGTCCTTCATGGCCGAGGCCAGTCCAGTGGAAATGGTCCCGAAGGCGGACCGGGTTTCGTCCATGGTCTCAGCTTCGTCCATGGCCGTCAGGCCGCGCTGGATCTTGCCCAGGGCGGCCATCCAGATGTCGTGGGCCGAGGGGTGCAGCCGGCCCATGTCCACTTGGCCCAGCGCCTCGGACACGGCCGGGGCGGCGGCCCGGGCGGTGGCGCCGTCGTCCCTGGCCAGGGCCTCGGACATGGGCAGGTAGGCCGAGAATACCGCGCCCAGCTCGCGCTTGAAGTCCTCGGGAACGTCGGCCTTGGCGTCGCGGCGGGCCACCATGTCGGAGACCCCGAAGGCGGTGTCGGCCCGGGACCAGTGTTCGGACACGTCGCCGAAAATCCGCCGCGCCTCGCCCATTCCCTCGGCCTCGGAGCCGATGAGGGTGTCGTTGGACAGCAGCATGTCCAGCTCGCGCCACAGCAGGGCGGCGTCGCCGTCAAGCTGGCTCGGCTCCACCCGCGAGACGGCCTCGTGCATGGCCTGGAAGGCCGTTTGGCTGGCGGCTAGGTCGCCGGAGGAGACGGCCTGGGAGAGGGCCAGGAACTCGTCTGCCATGGAGGCCAGCTCGTCGCGCACCTCGGGCGGGGACTGGAAGGTTTCCCCATCGGTCTTGGGACCGGCGGACGGGGTCATCATGCTGGGCTTGGCCATGATCTGCACGGCCGAGTCGATCTTGAAGCTGCCCCGGGAGACGACCATCTCCCCCTCGCTGAGGCCCTGGCGAACCACATACCAGTCGCCCGCCTTGGGCCCGAGCACGATCTCGCGGCCCTCGTAGACGCCCTCCTCGCCGGGCACGGCCACGTAGACCACGGCCCGCTTGCCGGTGACGAGGGGGGCGGAGGCGGGGATGACCAGCGGGTTCTTGCTGTCCTTCTCCGTGGCGGCCTCGATGCGGCCGCGCTGCTCGGCGCGGACGAACATGCCCGGCTTGAGCATGTAGTCGGGGTTCTCCGCCTCCAGGCGCACGCTCAGGGTGCGGGTCTTGGGGTTGAGGAAGGGGTCGATGTAGACCACCTCGCCGCTGAACACCTCGCCCGGGTAGGCCTCGGTGGAGAACTTCACCTCGCGGCCCATCTTGATCCAGGGCAGGTCCGACTCGTAGACCTCCAGCATGACCCACACGCGGGAGATGTCGGCGATGGTGTAGATGGGGGTGCCGGTGTCCACGTACTCGCCCTCGTCCACCTTCTTGTCCACCACCACGCCGGACAGGGGGGCGTGCAGGGCCACGTGGTCGGAGGGCTCGCCGCGCTCGATGATGTTGTCGATCTGGCGTTTGGTCAGGCCCAGCAGGCGCAGCTTCTCGCGGGCGGCCTTGCGGGTGCGCTCGGCCGTCTCGCGCACGATGTCCAGCTTGCTCTCCTCCAACTTGGGCAGGGAGCGGTGGGCCTGGATAAGCTCGGCCTGGGCCGCGTACAACTCGGGGCTGTATATCTCGGCCATGCGCTGGCCCTTCTTCACGAAGCTGCCGGTGAAATCCACGTACAGCTTGTCGATGCGGCCGCCCACCCAGGCGGTGATGACCCCCTGGCGCGTCTCGTCGTACTCGATGGTGCCCACCATGCGGGTGCTCACCGGCACCTCGCGGCGGCGCACCTCGGTGGTTTGCACCTGGGCCAGCTTGCGGGCCGTGGGGGAGAGGGAAATCTGGCGCAGGCTGACCTTCTCGGCTCCGTCCTGCTCTTCTTCCAGGGGAATGAGGTCCATGAAGCAGATGGGGCACTGCCCCGGCTCGGGAAGCTGGATCTGCGGATGCATTGAGCAGGTCCAGACGGTCTCGCCGTCCTCGGTCGCGGCCGTGGTATCGGCGGCGTGGTCGTGCGCCTCGTCCTGGGCGGCTTCCCGGCTCTGGGGCGGCATGTCCGAATCACCTGAGCCGCCGAGCATGTACCCCAGGCCGAACAGCGCCAGGGCGGCGACGACAACGAGCAGCGTCCGGCGGCCGAAGGGTTTGCTTTTCCGCGTCATGGAATCCTCTCTCCCGCTGATGGAAAAACGGCCGGGCCCCCGGCCGGGGGCCCGGTTCAGCGTGTGGCTACTCGGAATCGGAGTCGGGGGCGTCCTGTAGCTCGACGCCCTGCTCCTTGAGCTTCTGCATGTACTTTTCGGGGTCCTTCTTGAACTGTTCCGGGCAGCTGGGGCAGCAGAAGTAGATGCGCTTGCCCTTGTAGTCGGTGTAGAGCTTTTCGTTGGGCTGGTAGCCCATGATGGGGCACTTCTCCTGCACCATCTCCTTGGCCATGGCTGTTCCGGTGAAGGCGGCGGCCAGGCAGATGACGGCCAGTATGGTCAGCAGCTTCTTTTTCATGCCGGGAACTCCCTCGGGTTGGTTGTTGGGTTGAACGGGAAAGTTATTCGGCCTCGGCGCCGGGCTGTTCCCCGGGCCGCCGCATGTCCTCGGGCTCGGGCGCGCTGACGGTCACGCAGTGCACCTCGCAGGGGATGTCGCGGCCCAGAATGGCCTCCATGTCCGCCATGGCCTGGGCTTGGTCGGCCAGGGCGCGCAGGTGGGCCAGTTCGAACTCCAGCAGGGTGCGCTCCGCCTCGACGAGGTCCAGGGCGGAGTCGGCCCCGGTCTGGAATGCCTCCAGGGTCGCCCCCAGCCCCTGCTCGGCCTTGGGCACAAGGCTGTCGCGGTACAGCTCGATGCGGCGCTGGGCGTCGCGGTAGTCATACAGGGCCACCTGCATGGAGCTGGCCAGGGAATTGCCCTTGCCCACCAGCTTGCGGCGGTAGGCGCTTTTGTCCAGCTTGGCCTGTCGCACGGCCGCGTCTCGCTTGGCCCGCCACAGGGGGATTTTCACCTGGGCGGTGGCGATGACGGGGTTGTCGCCGTTGTTGATCGGGTCGCCCTGCCTGGCGCGATCCTGCACGATGGTCTCCACGCCCATGGCGAAGTCCGGCAGGTAGTCCAGCTCGGCCAGCTCCCGCTTCACGTCGCTGGCCTCGGCCAGGGCGCGGTACTCGTCCAGTGCGGGGTTGTTGTCGGTGATGCCCTCCAGCAGCTCCTCGTCGCTCATGGAGGTGATCATCACCGGGATGGACTCGGGCAGGGGGATGTTCCGGGAGCTGGGGCGGTTCATGGCCTCGTTGAGCCGGGCTGCAACCGGACCGCGCAGGTCCCGAAGGGAATTCAAGCGGTCACGCAGCTTGCCCAGCTCCACCTGCAGGCGGATGACCTCGGAGTAGCTGCTCAGCCCGGCCTGGTAGCGTGTGGTGACCACCTCCTCCAGGTAGCGCAACAGCTCGATGTTCTCGCCGGTGATGGCGATGGCCTGGGCCAGGTAGGCGTACTCGTAGTACGCGTCCTTGACCCGGCGGTAGACCTCCAGCCGCTGGGACTCCAGCCGGGCGTAGGCCGCGTCCGCCTTGAGGGCGGCCTGCCGTTCCCGGGTGGAGAGGGTGCCGAACCAGGGGAAGGACTGGGTCAGCCCGAAGCGGTGGCGCTGGGGGCCGGTGCGGGTTTCCACCGGCTGGACGTAGTAGCCGTACTTGAAGGTGGGGTCGGGCAGGCTGCCCACCTGGGGCACGTTTTCCAGCTCCGACTTCCACTGCTCGAAGGCGGCCCGCAGCTCGGGGTTCTTTTCGGCGGCTTCGGCCAGGTAGGCGTTGAGGTCGGCCAGTTCCTCCGCGGCCATGGTGGCGTTGCCGACCACGGCGGTGGTCTCGGGCTCCTGCGCGTTGGCGGGCGGCGCCAGCAGCGCCCACAGGCAGAGCATGAATCCCGTGATCCAGGCCAGGAAAAAGGCGGCGGAGCGTTCGGGACGGCGTGGCGGCGCGATGGAGAGGGCGTTGGGAGGACGTCGCATCAGCCTTCCCCCCTGGGGATGCGCACGATGAAGGTCGCGCCCTGCCCCGGCTCGCTCTCGAAGGTGAGGTCGCCGCCGAAGTTGCGCACCGTCTTGCGGCAGCTGGGCAGGGTCAGCCCGGTGCCGCCCCGGCGGGTGGTGAAGAAGGGGGAGAACATCTTCTCCCTGTGCTCCGGCTTGATGCCGGGGCCCTGGTCGGCCACGCGGATGGTGCAGTCGTCCCCGGAGCGGGTTGAGGTCACGGTCACGGTGGAGCCGCGCGGTGTGAAGTCCAGGGCGTTCTCGACGAGCCTGGCGACCACCCAGCGCACGGCCTCGGGGTCCACCTTGGTGGGGCAGCCCACCTCGTCCCGCTGGACGTCCAGGCGGACTTCCTTGGCGTCGATCTGTTCCTGGTTGCGGCGCACCGCCTCCTCGACCACCTCGTTGAGGTTGGCCGTGCGGAGTTTCAGTTCGCGCTCCGGCACGTATCCCGCCAGGGTTTCCACCAGGCTTCCCATGCGGGACATCTCCTTCTGGAAGTCGTCGTTCAGGCCGGAGTCGGCCAGTCCGCCGGAGCGCTGGAACAGGGAATTCAGCGCGCCCATGATGTCGCGCATTTCGTGGCCGATGACGGAGGAGGCGCTGCCCAGGGCGCCCAGTTTTTCGGCCTGGATGAGACGTTCCTGCCTGCGGCGGTTATGGTCCGTGAGCCAGCCCAGCACCAGGGCCACCAGCACAAAGACCGCGATTTGGGAGACCATGACCAAGACGGCGTGGTCCATGGGCGCGAAGAGCATCCCGGCCAGGTAGAGGACCCCGGCCGCGCCCGCGGTTATCAGCCCCCACTTCAGGCCGTACCAGTAGGCGGCCAGGAGGATCGGGACGAAGTACAACTCCCTGTGCACCACGTGCAGTTCCATGTCCCCCCCGGCGAAGTGCAGCGCTGTCACCGCAGCCGTGAGGATGATGATCAGGGAGCCCTTGAAGGTCGTGTGCGCCATGTGATCCCCCTTGTCGTTCCGGTGCGGCTCCAGAGGAAGCAGCCGGAGTTTCCACCATTGGATATCATGAGCGGCTGATCGATGGGAAGGTTGGCCCGATTCCGCGGCAAACGGCATGACCCCAGCCAATTCAGGCTTTATAAAGCAAGCGGCAGGCCAAGGCGAGCATTTTGGATTAAAAAAGTCTGAAAAGAGCTGCCCGGACGGGACCGGCAAGCTTTGGCCGCCGTCGTTTCAAGCAGGTGCGGGACCGGGGGAGTGCCGTTTATTGCACAATAAATGTGCAAGATGTGCAGCGTCGGCGAATGGATGTGCACCCAAGCGGCGGCCGGTACGGGATCGGCACGGAATACACCCGGTTGCCCGCGCCGCCGGACTTGGCCCGCCGCCGCTCATCACGGCGAAGAGGGCATCCCGGGGCGGGTATTGGAATTGGCGCGTCCCATGACGCGATTCATTCCGCGCTGGCGGCACGGTGCCCGTGGGGTTCAGGAAATGGAGCCGTGTTGCCGCAACGCGCGCAGGTGCTCCCGGCGCAAGCCGTAATGGTGTCGGCCGTGGGCCGCCTCCAGGTTGACCGCCGCGGGCACGTCCTGGCGGATGGCGTGGCAGCCTATGCTCTGGGTGTTGCGCAGCGCGGCCCGGGTCAGCAGAAGGGCCGCCTCGCCTGCGTGCACGAGGTCCACCAGCGGCTTGGTCGGCCGGGTGTCCGCCACAGTTTTGCGCAGCCGCTCCGCCAGCCCGCGCAGTTCCCACTCCGCCCTGGCCAGGTCCCGCCGGTCGCGGACGATGCCCACATGCTCCCACATGGCGCGGCGCAGGGAACGCCATTCCCGCTGGATGCCATCGGGGTCGGCCTCGCCGCCGCCGGACGAGGGCCGGTCGGGCACGGACTCCAGCAGCCGCGCTGGGGCCGTGTCGCCCTCGCGGAGGCGGTGGACGATGTCCTCCCCGGCGCTTTTGCCCCACAGCAGTCCCTCCAGCAGGGAGGTGGAGGCCAGCCGGTTGGCCCCGTGCACGCCGGTGCAACTGCACTCGCCGATGGCGTACAGGCGCGGCATGTCGGTGCGGCCGCGCCGGTCGCTTTGCACGCCGCCGCAGTGGTAGTGCGCCGCCGGAACCACGGGGATGGGGTCGGCCTGGATATCCAGGCCTATTTCGCCGCACCGCGCCGCGATGGTGGGAAAGCGCTGGTACAGGTCGTGCTCGATGGAGCGGCAGTCCAGGTAGGCGCAGGTGTCGCCGCTGTGGTGCAGCTCCTTGACGATGGCCTGGGAGACGATGTCGCGCGGGGCCAGCTCGGCCCGTTCGTCGTGGCGGAGCATGAACCGCTCGCCCCGGCTGTTGCGCAGGTGTGCCCCCTCGCCGCGCATGGCCTCGGTGATGAGGAAGCGCTGGCCCGAGGGGTGGTACATGGCCGTGGGGTGGAATTGCACGAACTCCGCATGGCGCAGCCGCGCGCCCGCGGCGTGGGCCAGGGCCAGCCCGGAGCCCACCGAGCAGGGGGCGTTGGTGGAGTGGGGGTAGAGGCCGCCGATGCCGCCGGTGGCCAGTACGGTGAGATCGGCCAGGATGGTTTCCACCCGCCCGGTTGTCCGGTCCAGGACGTAAGCGCCCAGGCACTGGTTGCCCTGCCACGCCGGGTGGGCGTGCAGGCGGGAGTGGCGGGTGCTGGTCAGCAGCTCCATGGCGGTGCGGCTGGTCAGCGTCTGGATGAGCGGGTCGTCCGCCAGGGCCTTTTTGAGCCCGTCCATGATGGCCCGGCCCGTGTAGTCGGCGCAGTGCAGGATGCGCTTGACGCTGTGCCCGCCTTCCCGGGTCAGGTCCAGACTGTTGTCCGGACGGGTGGCGAAGGGAATCCGCAGCCGCTCCAACAGGATTTCCTCCACCGCGCGGGGCCCGGCCTCGGCCAGCAGCCGCACGGCTTCGGCGTCGTTGCGCCGCCAGCCGGCGGTGAGGATGTCATCCGCCAGCTTGGCCGGGGAGTCGTCCGGACCGCGATGCACGATGCCGCCCTGGGCGCGGGCCGTGTTGCCGTCGTCCACGTCCTTGCCCGCGCTCAGCAGGCAGACCTCCACGCCGCGCGCGGCCAGGGTCAGGGCGCAGGTTGCTCCGGCCACGCCCGCGCCAATGACCATGGCCCTTGTGGTCCGCCTGGGGCCGGTCAAGACGGCCTCCGGCTCGGGGAACGGTGCGGGGCGTCGTTTCCGGGGCTGGCGTGAGCCGCTGGCCGATCAGGCATGGCCGGTTTCCTCCCGGCGCTCCGGCTCGGCGCCCGAAGGCCGGCAGAAGGCCCCGGCCAGGGGGCCACGGGGCCGGACGTCGGGCGCGGGCGAGCGGACACGCTGGTTGAAGTTGTGCTCGGTCTCCAGAATGTTTCTGCCCAGCTCCACCAGGTCGTCAGGGGTGAGGCGCAGGCCGTGCATGGCGTTTATGGTGTCCACCATGGCCTCGAAGGTCCGCCCCTGTTCCAGGATGGCCAGCACCACGAAGCGGCAGAAGCCGGTGGAGTCCATAGCCGCGGAGGCGATGCGCAGGTTCCGGGAGACTTGCTCCCGGCTCTTGGGTGAAAGCAGGTGGGAACCGTCGTTCGAGGACCGGAGGCGCTCGGCGGCCTCCCTCCCGTCCGCGTCCTCGCGGAGGGCTTGGTCGCTGCGGGGCCAGGCCGGATGGGGGCTGGGCGGCTCCAGCCCGAAACAGGCGGCCATGGTGGACGGGCCGGAAGCCAGGATGCGGCCCAGGTGCGTGCCCTCGCCCGCCTCGCGCACCAGCCGCGCCGCCCCTTCGGCGTCGCCGAAGTCGATGACCCCGGCTCGCATGGCCAGACCCAGCGCGCGGCCCGTTTCCACCGGGTCCAGGCCGAAGTCCGCTTCCAGGTGGTCCAGTTCGGCCAGGGCGTCGGGGTCGCTGATGCCGCATTCGGCGCTGTGGGACCAGGCGGTCTCGTGCCGGGCGGCCAGGCGGCCGTTTCCGGCGGAAAAGGTGGCGCAGGAGACCGCGCCGCATTCCTGGGCGCAGGCATGGCCCGCCCCGCCCGGGCCGGCGGCGTGGGGCGAATCCGCCCGCCCGGTGGCGGCGTAGACCGCCAGCCCCTGCAGGAAGAGCGCGCTGGCCTCCCGGAACGCCTCTGGCTCGGCGGGGGGGCGCGTTTCCGCCTCGCCCGGGTCGATGACCACGCACTTGACGCCCTTGCGGCCCATTACCGCGCCCACGCCGCCCCGGCTGACGTGGTGAACGGGGCGGAGTTCGCGGTCGGTGGAGGCGATGGTGGCCCCAGCCAGGCGCATCTCTCCCACGGGGCCGATGCAGAGGCAGGCCGCGCCGCTCCGCCGTTCCCCGACCCAACGGCACAGGGTGTGGTTGGTCACCCCGCGCAAGTCATCGGCCCCGGCCACCCCAACGCCGTCCTCGCCGATGGTCACGGCGTACAGGGCGCCACCCGGCGGCGCGCCTTCAAGCACCACGGCCGCAACGCCGAGCCGTCCGAGATATTGGGCTGCCCGGCCGCCGGGGTTGGCTTCCTCCAGCAATCCGGTCCAGGGGTTCTTGCAGCCCACGGAGAGGCGGCCGCAGTTGCTGGCGGCCGTGCCGGACATGAGGCCCGGCGCGATGACCAGCTTGTTCGCGGGGCCCAGGGCCTCGCAGTCCGGCGGCACTTCGTTGGCGATGATGGCCGTGGTCAGGGCGCGTCCGGCGAGGCCGGCGTACTTGCCCAAGGGGTGCCGGACGGCCCGGGGGCCGCCCTCGGCGGACAAGTCGATGCGCAGGATCGTCTCCACCACGGCTCCAGGCGGTCGGTCAGCTTTGGCGCATGCGTGTCAGCATCTCGTCGAGCCTGCGCAGGTGCAGGCGCTCCTCGTCTATGCAGCGCTCCACCGCGCCGCGCTCCTTGGCCGGGACCATGTCCCGCATCTCCATGAAGAACAGGATGGTGTCCTTCTCGAAGCCCATGGCCATCCGGATGGCGGTGTCCGCGTCATCCGCGTCGCTCATGTACTTCTCGGCCAGGCCGCCGTTGAACAGGGAATGGGATTCGATGAGCGAGCGCAGGTAGTCGGCGTACTCCTCCTTGGTGGACCAGGCGGGCAGCTCGACGCTGCCGAGCCGTTCCAGCAGGTTGGCGAATATCTCCTCGTGCTTGCTCTCCTCGTCCGCCAGGTAGCGGAAGAAGTCGCGCAGTTCCTCGTTCTGGGCCTTGTCCGCCACCCGCAGGTAGAACTCCCGTCCCTTCTGTTCGATCTCAACGGCCGCCTTGGCGACCTCGTTGGCGTGGAAGAAGTGAGCCATGGTTTCTCCCGTTTGCTGTCTTTTCGTCTCCCCCGGTCCCGCCTACAGTTCGTTGGGCAGCTGCTTGAGTTCTTCGTAGGTGAAGACGGGTCCGTCCTTGCAGACGTATTTGGTGCCGATGTTGCACCGGCCGCAGATGCCCACGCCGCATTTCATGCGTTTTTCCAGGGTTGTTATGATCTGATTGTCTTGAAAGCCGAGTTTATGCAAGGCCTGGATGGTGAATTTGATCATGATGGGGGGGCCGCAGGTGACGGCCACGGTGTTCTCCGGCGAGGGCTCCATCTCCAGGAGCACGTTGGGGATCAGGCCCACGGAGTGTTCCCAGCCCTCGGACTCCACGTCCACGGTGAGCTGGGTTTTCAGGTCGTCGCGGCCCAGCCAGTCCGGCAACTCGTACTGGAAGGCCATGTCCTGCGGGGTGCGCGCGCCGTAGAGCAGAGAGATGTCGCCGTAGTCGCCCCGGTTGTCCAGCATGTAGAGCAGCAGGGTGCGCAGCGGCGCCATGCCGATGCCGCCGCCTACGAAGACGATGTTCTTGCCCTTGAGATCCTCGTAGGGGAACCAGTTGCCCAGGGGGGCGCGCACGCCGATCTGGTCGCCCGGTGACATGGAGTGCAGCTTGGAGGTCACCTCCCCGGCGCGCATGACGCTGAACTGCAGGTAGTCCATGCGGGAGGGCGGGGAGTTGATGACGAAGGTGGACTCGCCCGTGCCGAACACGGACAGCTGCCCCACCTGGCCGGGCTTGAAGGAGAACTCCTTCATGCGCTTCTCGCCCAGCACCACGCGGAAGGTCTTGATGGCCGGGGTCTCGTCGATGATTTCGGTGATGGTGGCCACGTCCGGCAGGTAGGGGTTGAGCGGCTGCATTTCGCGTTCCTTGAGCACGGGCTACTCCTGCTCGGCCGGCTCGGCGGCCGTGGCTTTGAGAACGATTTCGCGGATGTCCACGGACACGGGGCAGTGCTTTATGCAGCGGCCGCAGCCGCAGCAGGCGATGGCCCCGCCGTGGATGGTGGGGTAGTAGCTGAACTTGTGCCCCACGCGGTTCTTCAGCCTGTGGGCCTTGGTGGGGCGGGGGTTGTGGCCGCTGGCCTCCATGGTGAACTGGTAGGACATGCAGTTGTCCCAGGTGCGCAGCCTGGCCCCTTCCGCCCCGCACGCCTCGTCGGTGATGTTGAAGCAGTAGCAGGTGGGCAGAGGTAGGTGCAGGCCCCGCAGCTGATGCATTTGGCCGAGACCTCCTCCCAGAAGCCCATGTCGTCGAACAGCTCCAGCAGCTTGCCGGGCGTCTCCGAAAGATCCGGGGCCTCGCCCAGGCCCTCGGCCGCCCGCTTGTGCACGACGTGCGCCTCGTCCAGCCGCTTCCCGGCGTCCTCCAGCAGGCCGCTGCCAGAAGCTCCCCGCCGGTTTCGGTCACCGGCTCCAGCACGTAGCCGCCTCACCGGGGTCATGAGCACGTCGGAACACTCGGTGTCCGCCGGCCGGAGCCCACCAGTGGCAGAAGCAGGTGGAGGAGGGCCTGGGGCAGGCCATGGTGATGAAGGCGGTGTGCTCGCGCCGCGCCAGGTAGTTGAGGTCCTTGACGTCCTCGGCGTCGTACACCCGGTCGAAGGTGGCGAAGCCGCGCGCGTCGCAAGGGCGGCCGCCCACACCAGCCTCGGCGTCTCGTCGATGGTCTCCTTGACCCGCACCTGGCTTGTGTCCGGGCTGGCCGGGTCCTTCTCGTAGCGAAAGACCATCAGCGGCTCGCACTGGGGAAAGACCGAGCCCTTGGGCGGCGTGGTGGCTTGGCGGCCCAGGGAACCGGCTGGTCCGGGCGAAGGGCCGAAAGACCACGGCCTCGCCCTCGCGGCGGGGGACGGCGGTCCGGCGCTCTTTGGCCAGCTCCGCCAGCCAGGCCGGGACCTTGTCGCCGGGGATGAACTTGGCTTCCATCACCACCCCCTCTCGTTGATGTTTTCCTCTTCCACCTGGAAGGCCATCAGCGGCGGCGTGGCCTCCACCTTGGTGCCAGCGCGGTAGTCGAACAGCTCCTCGACTTCCTTGTTCAGCTTGCGCTTGAGCAGCAGGAGGGAATGCCCACGGGCAGGCCGCTCGCACTCGCCGCACTCGTGCAGCGCCCGGCCAGGTGCATGGCGTGGATGACCTGGAAGAACCACTTCTCGTCCACCGTGTCCTGCTCGGTGATCCAGTGCGGGTCGCGGCAGTGGCCACGCAGTGGTCGCGGCAGACGCACAGGGGGCAGGCGTTGCGGCAGGCGTAGCAGCGGATGCAGCGCTGCATGGCCTCACGCCAGTGCCGGCCCGCTCTTCCAGCGGCCTGGACTCGAACTCGGCCACGTCGGCGTACTCGTCCGCCTCCGGCTCGGTCACCGGCTCGCCCACGAACTCGTCCGAGAGCAGGGCGTTGTGGTAGCGGCAGCGGCCGACTTGTCCGCGGCCACCTCGGCCAGGGGGAACGATTTCTCCCCGCCGTCCACGGTCACTTTTACGGTGTCGCCCTCGACCCGGGCGTCCTCCACCAGGTCCAGGTCGACCTCGCGGGCGATCTTCTTCAGGCTGACCACCCCCTCGCAGGGAAAGCCGAATACCGTGATGTTTTTCGCGTCCAGAAGCTTTTCCTGCAAGAGCTCGATGACCGAGCGGCTGTCGCAGCCCTTGACCACCACGCCCACCTTCTTGTCCCGCAGGCCGGTGAGGTAGGTGGCCAGGTTGTGCACGCACAGGGATCCAGCACAGCCGGTCCACGTCCTCCTCGCCGCGCATGAACAGCGGCGTGGCGTGCAGGGGATCGAATCCCGCTGCAGCCGATGACCACGTCCAGCTCGGGCAGCCGCTCTTTGATGCGGCCTTTCATCTCATCCAGAAGGGACATGCTTCCTCCGGGTCAGCGGGCGTCCGCCGCCACGGCTTGCGCCGGGCCACCTGCGCTTCGCTCAGGGCGGGGCGGGCCGAGTTCGTGGATGGCTCGGTGAACTTGTGCACCACCGTCTGCCATTTCTTGCCTTCCGAGGCCGAGACCCAGGTGTACTCG